>DATJDL010000025.1:0-13221 GCA_035497455.1 Flavipsychrobacter sp. | reverse complement strand
GGGTAACAAATATACTTTAAAAGTATTATAATAGCCCGCAAGGATTTTTTATCTCTACCCGCCAATCCCACACGAATCAGCCCGAAGAATATTTTTTAGTACCGCTCTGAAGCCCCTGGTGGATAAGGATAGTATTTACTCGCTGAATCGCTGGCAAAAACAGGGAACTATTCAGTAAATTATTAACTGCTGCTCTGAAGTTCGTCATACAAGCCGGAAGAGAAGCAGCCAAATGTACAAACGATTTCGTATCATCACATACCTTTTTACAGGTTAACCGCATTTCCTTTAATATGGAATATTGGGGGGAATAAAAAAGCGCCACCTTTTACGATGACGCTTCTGCTGTTGCGAGGGATGGGATCGAACCACCGACCTTCGGGTTATGAGCCCGACGAGCTACCGCTGCTCTACCTCGCGGTATAAAGTTAATATTTTTTAAATTTCTATTCCTTCGTACTAATAAAGCCCTCAATTCACTCATCCGCTTCAGCAGTAAGGAGGCGCAAAGGTAGGTGTATGCATTTAATCAGCCAAACAATTTTTGTTTCTGTTACCTTTGCAGGAATTTTTTATGCGGATGAAAGTTGGATTTGTAAATATCTTTGGTAAACCCAATGCCGGCAAAAGCACTTTGCTCAATACACTCATAGGCGAAAAACTGGCTATTGTGTCGCCCAAGGTACAAACCACCCGCCATCGCATTAAAGGTTTTTTAAACAGCGAAAATTACCAGGTTATTTTTTCCGATACGCCGGGTATTATAGAACCGCGGTATAAGTTGCATGAAAAAATGATGCATTCGGTAAAAAGCAGCTTAGAAGATGCAGACCTTGCCCTGCTTTTGGCAGATGTAAATGAAAACCCGGAAGAAACAGACCTTATTTTTAGTGGACTCCGCTTGAAAGTACCCGCCTTTGTGGTATTGAATAAAGTTGACCGCACCTCTCAGGACAAAATAAAACAAGTGGCTGATTTTTTTAATACAAAACCGTATTGTAAAAAAACAATCGCTATTTCGGCACTTAAAAAAATGAATACAGACCTGCTGCTTAGTACTATACTGGAGTTTTTACCGGAAGGGGAGCCCTTTTACGATGGAGACGACCTGACGGATTTGCCTACCCGTTTTTTTATAGGCGAAATGATACGTGAAAAAATATTCGACCTGTTCCAGGATGAAATACCATATCATACGGCAGTGGTAGTAAGGGAGTTTAAAGAAAAAATCAGTTTAATTAAAATAACGGCAGAGATCATTGTTCACCGGGAATCGCAGAAAGCCATTATTTTGGGAGAAAAAGGGAAAATGATCCGGCAAATCGGAACAACAGCCCGGCAGGAGATAGAAAAATTTCTGGGTAGTAAAGTCTTCCTCGAATTATTTGTGAAAGTGCGGCCCAAATGGAGAGACAATGATATACATTTAAAAGAATACGGATATTAGGTACGGGCTGCAACTTGTACCCTGAAACCTGATACCTAAATTATTTATGAGTTTTACAGTAGCTATAACAGGAAGACCGAATGTAGGCAAGAGTACTTTCTTTAACCGCATGCTTGAAGAACGCAAGGCCATCGTAGATAATATCAGTGGCGTTACCCGCGACCGGCAGTACGGCGTGGCGGAATGGAACGGAAAAAGCTTTAATCTTATTGATACAGGCGGTTTCGTGACCGGAAGTGCAGATATTTTTGAAACGGAGATTCGCAAGCAGGTAGGCATCGCCATTAATGAAGCCAATGCCGTGATATTTATGTGCGATGCGGCCACCGGTATTACCGCATTAGATGAAGCCATGGTTGATATATTGCGGCAGTCTAAAAAACCGGTTTTTTTAGTAGTGAATAAAGTAGATAATCCTGAGCGTATGCTGGATGCCACCGAATTTTACAGTATGGGCTTTGATCATATTCATTTTCTTTCCAGCATCAGCGGCAGCGGTACGGGAGAATTACTGGACGACCTGGTAAAGCTGATTCCGGATACGGATGATGACGAAGCGGGTGAAAAAGATGAACTGCCAAAGTTTGCCATTATTGGTCAGCCCAATGTGGGGAAATCATCGCTGCTGAATGCATTGGTAGGCGAAGAGCGAACGATAGTAAGCGATATAGCCGGCACCACAAGAGACACGATTCATACGCACTATAATTTATTTCAGAAAGAATTTATCCTGATAGATACTGCGGGTATACGAAGAAAGAATAAGGTAGAAGAAGACCTCGAATTTTATTCCGTGATAAGGGCTATAAAGGCGCTGGATGAAGCGGACGTATGTTTGTTACTGTTAGACGCCAGCAAAGGCATTACCGCGCAGGATATTAATATTTTTTCTTTAGCCATACGAAAAGGAAAAGGCGTTGTATTGCTGGTGAATAAATGGGACCTGATGGAGAAAGAGACGCATACGGCCAGGGATTATGAAAAAGAATTAAAGAACCGTTTAGCTCCCTTTACCGATGTGCCGGTATTATTCATTTCTGTAAAAGATAAACTGCGCATTTTTAAAGTAATTGAAACAGCACTGCAGGTATATGAAAACCGCCGGCGTAAGGTGGCTACTTCCAAACTTAATGAGGTAATGCTGAAAGCTGTAGCAGCTTATCGTGCGCCGGTAGTAAGAGGTAATACCGTAAAAATAAAATATGTAACACAACTGCCCACCGTTGTACCCAGCTTCGCTTTTTTCTGTAATTACCCCGATGATATTAAACAGCCTTACAAAAATTACTTAGAGAATCAGCTAAGGGCGAATTTTGATTTTAAAGGCGTGCCGGTGCGGGTGTTTTTCAGGAAGAAATAAATTTTCCCTTAAACCTGTATTTTTCTGACCGGAATATTGATTAGCTTTTAAATACGATCATTAGCATTGCGTTGTTATAATAGATAGTTCTTTGAAAATATTGTCAGTATTGAGTTACAATGGGTTTTACCCCTAAGACGACTTGATTTTTTTGGGGTTAAAAGTTCTGCATTTATTTGTAAACCAATGCTTTATGTTTACAGGTAAATATGTGTTTGCCCAATTAATGGGCTTAGTGTCCTCCACCTCTTTTCAAACGCTTGTTAACAGGCACTCTGGCGACTATAAGGTGAAAGAATTAAGTTGTTGGAAACAAGTTTTTATGCATGGCTTTCGGTCAGCTTACTCATAGTGAAAGTATTAGTGATACAATGATGTGCTTAAACGCTAACGCCAATAAAATGTATCATCTCGGTATTGGAAAAGTAGTTGCCGTAAGTACTTTAACCCGGGCAAATGAAAATCAATTATACAAGATTTATGAAGAACTTGCGATGCTGCTTATTAAAGAAGCAAAGCAATTATACATAAATGATAACAAGTTAGAAATAGAACTTAAAGAGAATGTTTTTGCTATAGATGCAACCACAATTGACCTGTGTTTATCCACTTTCCTTTGGGCTACATTTCGTTCCGCAAAAGCAGGAATAAAACCTCAACTATAACCTCTGCCTTATACCCTGCAACCTGTAACTTTCATCCTGCCTTCATTCAATCATTTTTAAATATCTTCCTATCCAGTAAGGCAGCAGCCAGAATACCGGTTCCCTTTCTATATCGGGATAGCCGTTTATAGCCGACCAGGGATTTTTGTCCCACCGCACCGCAGTGCGAATGCCGGCCGGCGGCAATTCATTTACCTGCAGATCGTCCAGCACCGGTTCGCGTACCATTTTTACATCTTCCCTTTTGCTATGGTCAAACCTCCAGTTTACCAGGTCGAGCGGGGTATCTGTCAGGAACTCAACAGACGCTGGCAATTCCACCTTTTTATTCCTGGCATAACAGTACAGGAAGTTAATCAGCGGACTTTTATCGTTTTTTCTTTTCTCCATCCAGTTGTCGAAATGTTTTTCATAAAAAGCCAGTAGCTCCGGATCTTTTTCACAGCCGGTGAGTATAGGATACAGGTAAGACTGAAGGATAACATCAAAATAAATAAAAAAAGCGGGGTTTTGTTCTGGAAGTTTTGCCATATTTTCGAGGTAGTGTTCCTCCTTTATTAGCCGCAGATAGTATTCCTGGTATTGGGTGTTTCCTGTTGTGTGATAGGCCAGTTTTAAAAAAGTTAGCAGCTCCATCGAGTTTTGGTACCGGTCGGGCAGCCATTCCGGGTCGCGGTTGAGTTTATCCGGGCTCCATACCGACCAACGGGTATGCGTGCCGTCTATATCCACCATGTTAAAATTATGATTGATCAAATGGTCAACAAGCCGGGCAATGTGCGCGGCAACGATCTTTTTTTCCTTTTTATCCGCCACCAGTTCGTAATAAAAGTAATAGCCCATCATGTGCCCGCACCATTCATCGCTGCTGGTATCGCCTTTCCACAGCCATTTGCCATCTTTCGACTTTCGCCACCTTGTTTCCACAGGCTTAAACCGGGGCTCCTTCACTAATTCTTCAGCCAGTTCTCTTTCCGTGTATTTTTTGTTGGGGTCATGTACATTATTATCCCATGCGACCGGTACAATTGTTCTGGCAAAGAACCCATCGGTACCCGTTATGGTTTGTAACAGTTTTAAAAAATCAAAAGCCTTTTTCGCTTTCTCTTTCGCATCGTTACTTTTGGTTGCCGCGTAGCGAAAGCATTCCATAGCCAGGTAGCTGGCGGTAAATTCTCCATCATTATCGTCATCTTCAGGTTGCCAGTTATTCAAATCTCCGGCGTCTTTTAGCCGGGCCGGGCCTGCTATCCAGGGTTCGCGTATATGGCGTTTCATGGCAATGTCATAAAAGAAATCCTGTTTTTGCGCTAAAGTCATTTTTCTTCTCTTTATAGCGCTTACCCCGTTAGCGGTAGCAATCCATGCGTTGCCCTCTTTATCAAAAGCAATATCGGTTACTTTATCGTCTATTAACCAACGCCGGCCAAAACGCAGGGTATGCGAGCCATCCGGAGCATATCTTACAACACCCACATCGGTACCTGCCCACATTACGCCATCTGGGGAACGTTCCACGCAATTAACATAAACAGAAGGTACCCCATCGGCTGGCTGAAGTGTTTGTACCTTCCTGTTTTTTTGAATAATGCTTACGCCGCCCAGTCCGCCTACCCATAAGCGTTGTTCACTGTCCAATGCCAGTCCTTTTGTATAAGCGCTGATGAGCGTGCCGGTATCCATGAAATGCCGGAGCTTATTGTTTGCCATGTGATATAGCCCAACATCACTGGTTACCCATATGCCATTGCCCGCATCGGCAACGGTATTCCGTACAGAACGGGCAATAGCGTAATCTTTTTTAACGAAACGGTTTTGGCTGTATACCCATACCCCTTTCGGGCCAAAAGCATACAACTCATTTTTTGCAGCGCATAATGCGGAAACAGGTCCTTCTGTGCCGGGTATTTTTTGGAGGATATTGTTTTTGAAAAGATAAACGCCATTCCATGTGCCCAGCCAAACGGTATGTGCATTACCGGTAGTTATCGCATAGGCCGGACCTTTATTGTTGCTGCTGATCATGCCCGTCCATTCTGTTGCTCCCTGTTTTTTCATATAGATGCCTGCTGCTGTGGCCACCCACACGCTGGATGCATCATCAACGGCGATGCTTCTTATTTCATTTTCCGCCGCATTTTTTCCTACCCGGTACGCTTCATGGTATTCCTGCCAGAAAGCCGTGTCTTTCATGCCGGCTGGCGTATACGATAGCTGGGCATGGGCGGTACATGGTAAAATACCATTGCATAATAAGCAGAAGAGGAGTAATTTATTTTTCATATTGTATGAATGTAAAGGATGTGGCCGGTACCCGATGTAAGAAGGGTCAGAGCGCATCTGCAAAGAATCAAATCACAAAAAACAAGAGCCCGGTAAAAGACAAAGTCCGGATATTCAATTTCGGAACCCGGAGGAATACAATATCAGATATCAAACTACAAATCTCCTTCCCTCCACCAAATCTCCGAAGGCGCAGCCTGCCTTTCAATGCCCGGACCACTGTAATACAGTTCTAAAAAAGCCCTGTCTAAGCGGCTATTGTAATAGGCTATTTTTACAGGATGATAGCCCGCTTTTAAATAGATATCTCCTTTGTAGTTGATCTCGCGGTCTAATTCTTCAAACAGCATTTTATCGTGTATTTGTAACCGTAGTATGTGATCGGCGTGGCCGGAAAAATGATAGTAGCCATCTGTGGGTACTTTTATATATCCTTTATAAACAGCACCCCAGTATTGCCTGCGATGCGGTATTTGCGTAAAATCCAAACCGGTTGTTATTCCCGTTTTGCTGAAAGTAATATCTTTAAATTTAGCTGTATCACTATCATTTATTTTTCCGGTAAAATAATGATAATACAGACCTTGCTGCGGACTGGTTACAGTAACAGCGGCGTATGCTTTTTCTTTTGTGAAAGGAATGGTATTAACACGGCTTTTGCCAGATTTATTAAATGAAGCAACTTTAAGTGTAGTTGTTTTATCCAGCACAATTTTTTGTTTGTACAATGGCGAGTTTTTACCGGGTTCGCTGTTGTCTGATGTATACCTGATGGCTTCGCCGGGTAAAGCGGCTTGCAATTGTACCTGGATAGTATCCGCAAATATTTTTCGTTCATTGGTTGCAACAGGCGCGGCAGGTGTATAGTGTGCCGGCATTTTACTTTTCCTGCTGCCGGTTAGTGAAAAGCTGTCGAATAACGCGCCATTTTCATCAATAGCCCGAAATTGAAGAGTATTGTCATTAATAGCTACATACCCGAAATGATGAATGGTGCTGAGTTTATTGGTGAACCAGGAACGGATGGGGGATGGATTTTCGAGCCGTCCGCCCGCACCACCCACATTCAGGTAGATTACGCCATTTTCATTTACGGTTTTATTTTGCAGTACCGGCCATGATCTTTCGTAGGTATGAATATGACCATAAAAAACGATGTCCACACCGTATGTATCGTACAGGGAGGTTAAGCCTCTTGCCTCCTTATCTCCAAGCGTTGATGCTTCAACGTTAGTATCCCCGAAATCATCTTCATCCGATGAATAAGGGGGGTGATGATGCACTACGAATTTCCAGTAAGCGGTTGACCTGGCCAGCGCCTGCTCTAACCAGTTATACATATCCGTTCCTTCTTCCTGGTACTGGTTGGTATCGAGCATGAAGATTTCCGCATTGCCATAACGGAAACTATAATAATAAGGCTGTGGCACATACATGTACCGGTAATAGAGTGCCGCATCGTGTTCATGATTACCCGGTATGGAATAGATAGGAATGCGTTTCATTAGTGTACTGGCAGGGGCGAAAAATTCATTCACCCAATCGTCTTTTCTATAACCGAGGTCTACAAGGTCGCCTGCATGCAATGCAAAATTGGGGCGTTCTTTCCATGCCTGCGTGCTAACGCGGCCCCATGCGCCCGGATCTGCGGGATCGAACTGTGAATCGCTGAATACGGTAAAAGCAAAAGCTGTACTGTCTTTTATTGCGGTTTGAAAGGTGCTTACCGGCGATGCAAGCGTATCGCCACCGGGTAAAACCGAAAATGCACGATACATATAATGCGTTTCGGGTTGCAGCCCGGTTAGTTCAATATGATGCATGATGTTTTTGCCATCCAAAATTTTTCGGAGCGAAAGCGAAGAGGAGTTCGTATTAAATTGAGCCGGGCCGTATGTTATAAAGCTTGTGCAACTGTCGGAAGTTTCCCATAAAATGCGGATGCTGTTTTGTGTGGCATATTGCAAATAGGGCTCAATAAGAATAGGGCGGACGGCATCTTGTGCAGGAACTGAAATTGATATAAAAAATGTGAGAAAGTAAAGGGGAAGCTGTTTCATAGCATGTTGATTTCTAAAAAACCTGCAAGGTTACTTGGGTAAGCCCTGCAGGTTCTTAAAATTATGCGTTGATATAACTATTGCAATATCCACATCTTAACAGAAGCTATATCCTTGCCTCCCATTGCAGACACGGCAGCGTCATATTGTTCTTTATTGTTGCTCGATTCATCTAACGGATACAGATACCGCATAGGGTATTCGTATGTAGAAAATGACGTAACGATTTTGCCGACAAACGCAGGCTTACCAGTTCTCCTGTAGTCGGTATATGCTTCTGTGTGATTGGTCATAAGCATAGACAGCCATTTCTGGATAGCGATTTTATCAAGATCGGCAGCAGAGCCATCCAATGCTACGGCAGGCTTTGCGTAGTAGGCACTGAAATTATCCACTATCTTGTCTGAACCAATTTGGGTCGCCGGTTTTGTTCCGTTCTCAATCTGCCATCTTTCGAACGACAGTTTTATACCATTTTCATAGTAATCTTTAGTGTTTCCCGCCGATATCCATCCTTTCTGACGTGCTTCAGCAAGAAGGAACATCATTTCACTTGCCTCCATTATCACTCCTTTGAGGCTGGGGCCGTTGGTACCTGCTACCAGCCTTGAAAGTCCTGTAATACGGCGGTTGTCATAAAAGCTGTTGGTTCCGGGAAGGCTGGTGGAGCTTGCATACTGTGTCTGAACGTTTATCGGGTTCGGAGCTCCTACCCATTTTGCATCCAGGGGATAGGGCACTGATATAACATTACCATCCAGGTCTCTTCCGGATGCGACTATTTCCGAGGGTTCATACAGCGAAGAAGGGTAATAAGTGATATTATAAGTATAGCCATTTATCTTGATGTCTTCACTGGATTCCGTGGCTTTGGCTGATATGGGGGAAAGCGCCGGGGCAAAGATCACATACATACGCGGGTCATCGAGGGCTACCATCTGATCAATCAAATACTTGGAAGGCTTCTGCTCAGTAAAGTTGTTCCCTGTTCCCCAGGTTGTTTGCAGGTACCACGATTCCCGCTCGCTAACGCCCGAAAACTCAAGCCCTGCATTATCGGCTACAGCCGACATATAGTTGTTACCACTGGCAATCGCCTGCATTTCGCCGCTCAGGTCCCTGCCGGCTTTTTTAAATGCCTCATAGGAATGTACCATGAGCCTGAACTTCAGGGAATTGGCAAATTTTATCCATTTCGATCTGTCTCCATTGAACAAAACATCGTGTTCGGCTGGTAATCCTTTGCTGCCGGCATCCGACAAAATAGAAACCGCATCATCCAGCAGGGTAAACATTTGCTCATATACTTCTTTCTGGGAATCGAATTTGGGAAACAGGTCACCGTCTCTTCCCTGCATAGCTTCACTGAAAGGAATATCTCCGTATTTTTCGGTAACAGATCCGCCTACAACGCATTTCAGGATATTAGCGACTGCTACATTCGCCATGTTATCTTCATTGGTTGCCAGCAATGAGAGTGCTTTCAGTGTTCTTAATTGCTGAGTATAAGGGTTACTCCCCTGGTAATCCCAGTTCTGGGCAGCATTGGTGTAGAGCGTAGCTGCCTGCGAACCACCGTTATAACATTCCAAAAAGTACAGGGTTGCTTCTTCCACCGGCTCATCAATTACTCCTTTGCCATATTGGTATGCAACATCTACAATAGCTGTAGTAAGCTGGTATCGTGAATAAGTGAAGTAATTAACGTTGAATGACGTTTCCCGTTCGCCCATTCGCAGTTGGTCCTTACTGCAGGATACGCCGGCAAGTAGCAGCGATCCAAGCATGATATATTTTATTGTTTTCATCGTCATAATATTCGGTTTACAAATTTTATTTGATTACTCCTAAAAACTAACATTCAATCTTACACCCATAGTGCGGATTGGAGGTAATCCGAAGTCTGCCACACCCATACCTCTTACAC
The DNA here is from genome assembly GCA_035497455.1 of Flavipsychrobacter sp. GTDB lineage: Bacteria > Bacteroidota > Bacteroidia > Chitinophagales > Chitinophagaceae > JAFIGV01. The sequence goes on along the minus strand of DATJDL010000025.1, from coordinate 3,479 downwards.
CATCGTAGAAAGCCGTTTCCGGATCTTCATTCATTTTATTTTTTGCCCAGAACATCACGTTCTTGGCGAAAACGGTAAGAGAAACATCCTGGCAACGCAACCGCTGCGCCAGGGACCTATCAAGGGAATAGGTGAGATTGATCTCCTTGATCTTGAAGGAAGTAGCGTCATGCGTTCTGAACTGGGCGCCAGACCATAATTCCTGTCCTTCCATGTTATAAGGGTTCATAAAGAGGGTTCTGGCAGGATCATCTCCATTCCTGATATAATCCCCATCCGAGAGGCTCAGCTTTTCTTCCGGGGTCATTTGAGACTGGTCAACGGCAGGGTTGATAAATACCGCATTCCAGTAGCCAAAGTAGCGCGGGTCGCCATTGTACATGGTCATGAGTTCCTGCATTTTTTCCCTGTAGTTTTCAAAGCCCGGCTCTGTGAACATATCATCGGGATTCGGCATACTGGGCAAGCCACCGGCGAAACGACCGCCTGTCCAGTACTCATTGTATTTATCGCCATAGAGGGCCATGATGTCTGCCATACCATCATCAATCATGATCTTCTGCGTTTCGGAAATAAATATACCACCCACTCTCATGCTGGCAACAACATTGAGCCGGAAGTTTTTGTACCTGGCATCCGCAACAAACCCATAGATGGCTTTTGGATTCATATTGCCTAAGTACCCGTTCTTTTTGATATAGTCTGTAGTGGTAACGGCTTCCTCAATAATACCGTCAATACCGGTCAGCATCATTCCTTGGTATTTGCCGCTTTGGATATAGCCAATCGGTTGCCGTGCATACATGTCTCCTACGCGTGAACCTTTGAACAAAGCCAAATAGGAAGCTCCGTCATAGTTATAGAATCGCTCTGAGAAGCGTGGGTCCAGGTCATCAATAACAGATTTGAAAGTACTGATGTTACCGGTGAGGTTTACCACCCAGTTTTTGTTGCGTACAGGCGTTACCGTTAAGGCTGCTTCCAGACCGGTTGATTTCACCGCACCCATATTGGTAAGTATCGAGCCAAATCCTGAAGACGTTACCACCGGCAGGGTCTGGATCTGGTTGATATGATTTTTAGAATAAACGGTAAATTCTCCCGATATACGGTTATCAAGCGCTCTGAAGTCTATACCTGCTTCTTTGGTTACGTTCAGCTCGGGCTTAATATTCGCGTCAACAGGGTCACCGCCGATGGTTCCCATAGCAACGCCGTTCCATGTATTTCCTGAAATACCGTAGCTGTCCTGGTTAACAGGTCGTCCAATACCATATCCGGTTTCTGCATACCCCCCTCTCAGTTTGAGGAAATTAAATACGCTTCCCATATTAAACGTTTCAGATGCTATCCAGCTTAAGGATGCACCGGGGTAGAAATGGTTATCCTTTTCATGGCCCAGTATACCTACCCAGTCGTTACGGCCCGACAACTCTAAGTAAACCATATTTTGCCATCCGATGCTGGCAGTGGCATAAGCACCGTAGTTGCGACCGGGGTAATCTCTTTTGAACTCGGCAGCCTGTCTTACCGCTGCTGGTAATGAATTAAAGGTAAAGGAGTTGGGAGTTGCCAGTATTTCGCCACCAAACCCGGAATTGTTACTTTCACCATAGTTATAGGAAAAGCCGCCTAAAGCATCAAGCGACAGCCTGCTGCCAAGAAAACGCTTGTTGTAAGAAAGTAACAGGTCATTTCTTACATTAAGATTGTTGCTGTGCCGTTGTTCGTATATGCCTTGCGGCCTGCGTTCCGCATCCCACGGGCTTTTTCTTTCAAACGCAAAGTTTTCATGGCTGATGCCTGAGCGGAGCGTGAGCAGGAATGGCTCACCTATTTTATAATCTAATTGTACTTTTCCGAAAAATATATCTTTGGTATAGGTTCTGATAATGTTTTCAGCGGCAAAGTAGGGTCCGTTTTTGCCAACTGCATTATACCTCAGGCGATCTTGTCCTGGTCCTTTCAGATATGGAGTATTCTGGTATTGCCCTTCCCAGTCGGTGATCCAGGGGTCGGCCTTTTCCCATTCCGACATTTTGGGCATATTGATAGGCATTGACATGGCATGGGCCAGCGGGTTATCTTCTCTTTTATCCTGAACGTGCGACTGGTTAGGTACAAACGTATGAGACCACGATGCCTGGGAAGTAACCGAAAGCCTGTCGTTTATATTATATTTAGCATCAAAGGAAACACTGTTCCGGGTTGTTTTGTTGCCAGGTATTACGGCATGGTGTACGAGGTTACCGAGGTTGAGCCGGTAGTTACCCTTTTCGTAGTTGCCGGTTACGGCTACGTTATTGTCGGTCATCACCCCTGTTCTCAGGAAAGCCAGTAGCGGATTTTTATCTCCGCGGGCTTCCAGCACCGATTCTTCCCATTCCTGTGTAAGGATATTCCACCTCCACACAGGTTCGTTATTGTTCACCTTGTCATCTATTGCCCAGCCGAGTCCCTTTTTGTCATCGGTCAATGCGCTTCCGTCCTCATCGCCCTGGAAAAATCTTCTTTGCACCGGAGGGGCACTATAAGCCTGGTCGAAAGAAGTAGCGCTACTTACCGAAACACCGAGTCCTTTTTTAGCTCCTGCACCCGATTTGGTGGTGATCAGGATCACGCCATTACCTGCCTGGGATCCGTAAAGCGCTGCAGCGCTGGCGCCTTTCAGCACAGAGATGCTCTCAATATCATTGGGGTTAAGGGAGGAGATGAAGTTGCCGGCATCAATACCTGCGGTGGCTCCTACGGCATTGGAACCCAACTGTACACCATTCAGCACGATCAGGGGCTGGGTTTCGTTGTTAATATTACTTGCCCCCATTATACCTTTCAATGAGGTAGCCCCACGTATGTTGAACATTACAGAAGAGGTGGGTGAGGATGTAACGCTGTTCATTTGTACGCCGGTCACCTTACCTTCCACCGATTTCAATACGTTGGAGGCGCCACCGGTTTCCATATCTTTAGCTTCAACAGAAGAAATGCTGTATCCCAGGGATCTCTTTTCTTTTTTCATACCGAGAGAGGTTACTACCACCTGCTCTAACTCCCTGCTCGATGCCGCAAGGCTAATGTCCAATGCTGATTTACCGGATACGGCAACTTCTTTTGTATCGTAGCTAACATGGGTTATTATCAGCACTGCATTAGGGTTGGCTACGGTTATTGCAAACTCACCATTACTATTTGTTGTAGTAACATTGCTGGTACCCTTTTCTGTTACAGTTGCACCGGCTACGCCGCCATTTTCATCTGTTACCTTACCTCTTACTGCAAAGTCTGCAAACTCGGCAGCAGTGGTGATCACCGCAGCGGGAATGGCGAAATTTTGTTCGGTTCTTTTTTGTTTAGCCTGTTTGATGACATACACATCTTTAATTTTTTCAAATCTCAAACCGGCAGCAGAAAGCACTTTATTCAGTGCAACATCGGGATTGCTTTGTTGGGAAGCATCCAGCGCGTCATAATCCACCTTT
>DATJDL010000024.1:0-23764 GCA_035497455.1 Flavipsychrobacter sp. | reverse complement strand
ATAGAAGTTTCTCATGTTATTTCCGGTGATGACATTGCCGACGCTAAAAGCAGCGGTAGAGGTTCCCAGAATGGTGATGGCGTAGTATCCGCCGCTGATGCTGTTGTTGATGAATTTGTTGCTGTCGCAACCGCTGCCCGCTGTGGTAGCAGAAGACAAAGATCCGCTTACTGCTATCGGGGTAAAGTTGGTGGATGCCGTAACAGAATCAACCGCTATGGTGCATTTACGGATGGTGTTGTTATCTGCATTGCTGATCATTTGCACCCCTACTCCGTATTGTGAAGACCCTGTGCCGCCTGCTATTATTCTCAAGCTATCGATGGTTACATAATCGGTACCGTAGAAACGCACTGTCGCCCTGTCATTGGGGGTAGTGGCGGTATTGATCAGGGTCGCACCGTTTCCATTGATGGTGATCGTATTGATGTTCGATGTATTGGCAACACTATCTAAGTAGAATTTATCATTGTTGTAGACGCCGGGTGCTACGTTAAACACTACCGGACCGCTTATTCCACAGTTGATAGCTGTTGCTGCATCAGCAAAAGTCTGGAAGTTACCGCTGCCTGTGGGTAAGGCAGAATTAATCGTATAGGTACCGCCAGGGTAATTAGCCGGAACATTGATTGCTACGGGTGTTGATGTGCTGCTGGAAGAGCCGCAGGTAACGGTACACTGGTAATAGTACGTACCTGGTGTAGTCGGCACAGATAGTGCATAAGATGCAGCGCTTTGTGCAGAACCAATAGGAACGAAAGGACCTGTAGGGGAGGTACTCTCTTCCCATTGGTAGGTTTGTGTTAATCCTCCGGTACTTCCGGTCAGACTTAGTCCAATATTCGTACCGGCACAGGGAGATGCATTCGTCACCGTGGCCGCACCGGCTGTAGGGGGAGAAATGCATGGGGTTGCGGGCGCAAACGTAATCGCACCTCCCCAAAAATAACCGCTGTTACCGCTCCAATATCCGACATTCTGCCCGCCGATTTGATAATTACCGGTACCTAACGTTACACCTCCGCTAGAGTAGGAGTTGGGAACGGAAGTAGTACTGCCGATTTGTAAGTTGGAACTGGTCGTATTAATTACCGCAAAACGGTATATGGTATTGGCCGGTATGTTAAAGTTAATACCGGGGAATGCAGGATGAATCCCTGTAGTTGTTACCGTACTTTGGGTAACGGAAGCAATAGTAGTCCATATCGCAGTATTCGTAACAGCCGGCGTTCCGCTCAGAGATGTAGTGCTGTACACCAGTTGATACACCATTCCACTGCTGTTAGCGGCCTTGTACATATCGATATCACTAATAGTAATAGGATAACTGTTAGTGTTATCGACAATAAAGGTGAGATAAGGCGGACTTCCTCCACTTCCGCTGGACGGTGCACTGGGAATACCCGTGCTCAGCACCGTCTGCGCATACGTGGAAAGGCTAATGACCGTAAAAAACATCGCAATTAATGCATGTAATAGTCTTTTCATTATTAAATGTTTTGCCTACTCTAGATCGGTTTTCGGCTTACCCCAATTTTCTGTTTCAACGAATGTTTAAATTTAAAAAAATAAGCCCTCCATCACAATAGGTGCTTTTACTCGAAAATTAACATGACATATATTTATCTATTCTACTTTCCCGCCTTTGCAAGGTGCGAATGAAGCTTATAATACTGCCTTTAAAACAGCGAAAAATCACTTTGTTTCAAGTAATTTTACCCTCTTATCATGATTTTTTCTTCCAAACTTATTGAAGACGCTGTAAATCAATTTTCTAAATTGCCGGGCATTGGCAGGAAGACGGCACTCCGTATGGTATTGCACCTGATGAAAATGGAAAAGGAACAAGTAAACGATTTTACCGGTGCCTTAGCCAAAATGAGCCATGAGATCAAGTTTTGTAAGAAATGCCACAACGTATCAGACAGTGAAATTTGTAGTATTTGTTCCAACACGAGTCGCCAGTACACCCAGGTATGCGTGGTGGAAAATCTGCGGGATGTGATTGCGATAGAAAGTACACAACAATACAACGGGCTGTACCATGTATTAGGCGGGATTCTTTCTCCGCTCGACGGGATAGGACCTGACAAACTGCACATCCATACCTTGCAGGAGCGTGTAAAAACAGATGGCGTGGAAGAAGTGATCATGGCGCTCAGTCCCACTATTGAAGGTGACACCACGGTCTATTTTATTTCAAAGCAGCTCAAAGAATTCCCGGTAAAGATCACCACCATTGCCAGGGGGATAGCTTTCGGCGGTGAACTGGAATATGCGGATGAAATGACACTCGCACGCTCTATCGTGAAGCGTCTTCCGGTAGAAAGTTATGTAAGCGTCGGGAAGTAATCTTCTGCAACCGGGAGAACTCAGATTTCTATATCACCTTCAAATACATAGGTAGCAGCACCTGATAACAGAACGTTGATTGCTGTATGCGGAGTGTCCTTCTCAAAGCTCACCGATAGTTTTCCTCCGGGAGTTTCTATGGCTATATCAAACTGTCCTGTTTTATCTTTTACAGAAGCGATGGCTACGGCAGTTACCCCTGTGCCACAACTGTACGTTTCGTCTTCTACCCCCCGTTCGTAAGTGCGCACGATGATTGTATCCTTTTTTACCTGGGCGAAATTTACATTAATGCCTTTAGGCTGAAACTCATCCTGGTTGCGTATCTGGCGTCCCTGCCCGAATACATTTACTGCACCGGCATCCTCTACCCATACGACATAATGCGGAGAACCCGTGTTGAGAATGCTGTGTGTGTCCGTATGCGATATCTGTTCCACATCTATCATTTGCAGGTTCACCTCTCCTGCCTCGCTTATTGTTGCCGAGTGCAACCCGTCAATGGCCATAAAACGAGCCGTATGAGCAATCACACCCAGCCTTTTAGCAAAAGCGACGATACATCTACCCCCATTGCCGCACATCGTACTTTCATTACCGTCAGCATTATAATAGACCATTCTAAAATCCTGTCCTTGTTCAAGTTCAAGCAGCATCAATCCGTCAGCACCTATGCCAAACCGCCTGTCGCAGAGCTGATGAATCTGTGCGGTGGTAAGCTGGATCTGACCCGAACGGTTATCCAATAAAATGAAGTCGTTACCGGTTCCCTGATATTTACAGAAGTGTAGTTTCATATTATCTGTTGCCAAAATACTGATCTGCCCTGGAATTCGTACTAGTGGGCACACCCGAGAGATATAAATTACTTCTCCATTTGTTGTTCACCCTTTCGCCTTTCGCCGTGGAGTGCGTCAACAAATAATCGCTGCCTACAAATCCTGACCGGACAAAAAGGAATAAAACGTTCGCCTGTTCACCCATGGTATTATACTGCCACACTTCGTATGGATAGGTACCTTCCTCGTTTTCCACCCTGACACGTTCTGTAGGTTCACCGTACAGGATGTAGACCCTACCCCGCTCCGATTCGTAGCCTTTCACCATAGCCGTACCAAAAAGCTTATTGACCGTTTTCACTTTTTCTGCATATTTCTTCCATTCTGCTTCGGGGTCATCAGCGTTCCGGGACAACCAAAAATTGTAAATGAGGTATCTTGAATACATATCATCGGGTTTTCTCAAAAACTCGTTGATGTTATTTCGTTCTGTCGGAGTAGCTATCGGTACGATCATTTTCAGTATCGCCCTGATTTGTTCCGGTGAATATTTCGAAAGATAGGTGTTGCTCAGATTCAGATAAACCGGTCCCTTTTTATTGTCTGCACTGGAATCCGGCTGTTGTTTTTCAACGGTGTATTTGGTAGGCTTTGTATTCACTAGCTGAAAAAAAACGGACTGGTGCGCCAGCTGCGAATCATTCTCGCTTACGAAAGCCATATTGAGATAGTAATTACCTGAGGAGAGCATGGAAATATCAAAAAAACCATCTATCACCTGCAATTTATCCTGTCGTAACACCATGTTTGCAGTACGATCATATACAGCCCCTTGATTTTCTTTTCTTGATATGAAAATCTTTACCTGCTTTGCATCTGGCCCCTCATTGGTGTTATACAGTTCGGCATAATATTTCAATGTCTTACGGTTATCGTCTAAAAAATTAGCGCAAAGCGGAATTTGCAATCGCCCATTCCTGGAGAAAACGTTTTCCGTGCCGGCTGTAGATAACACGGTATCTACAATCTGGATATCACTAAAAAACGGTTTTTCCGATTCTTTTATCGTTAACAGCTGTGAGTATTTGTATTCTCCTCCCTTCCTCACTTCATCCGTAAGCAATACATCGATTTTATAGGTCCCTGTATCCAGGCTGAGCCTTTTCAGATCCATAATCCGCTGAGCATAGATCGCACCGATCTCTGCGGCAGGCCGGGTCTGCAAAAAATAATGCTCTTCCGCTACGACCTGGAGATCTTTCGTGATGACTATATCTGTTTTGATTTTCCCCGTCCACAATCCCTCTTTTTTATCAAACAACAGGGTATGCGGATCAATCTCCCAATAAATCTCTACGTAAGGCTTCAATCCATTACCCTCAGGCGCATAAAACAGATCATGGGTCATCACCGCCTGCAATGCAACGGCTTTTGAGGCATTCAATAGCACCAGGGATAAAGAGAATAAGGCAACAACGGTGGACAGAACTGATTTTCGCACGATTTGGTAAATAATATGAGTAAGGATTGTAGTTTTTCCTGTTTTAGCAGACTTTTGCAAGTTACTAAAATCAATTGTTTGCAAAATTCTAATACTCTTATAAGCTCCGTGGTTCCGTTTGCCAACCTGCATTGGTGGAAAATGGCAAACGAGGCAACTATCGTACAGCTGGACATTGCAGAGCATTTCGCAAAGATGAGTTTTCGAAACCGCTATTATATTGCTACCGCCCAAGGAAAGCATTGCCTGAGTATACCGATAGAGAACGGCCGAAATCACAGAGTGCCCATGAATGAGATCAGAATTTCTTATGCCGAAAACTGGCAGCAACTTCACTGGCGTACCCTGTATTCTGCTTACAACCGTTCCCCTTATTTCGAGTATTTCAGGGATGACTTGTACACATTGTATGAACAACCTTATGAAACGCTGGTTGAATTCAACAGGGCCAGCTTACAATGGTTAAAAGCAAAATTGAATTGTCCCCTTGAGGAGCAATTGATCAAGACGTACCGTCGTATTTATGAAAACGCTATGGATAGCCGGCAACTCCAACCCAGGGATGAACCGGAGCTGGTCTTCCCTCCTTACCACCAGGTCTTCCAGGAACGTAATGGCTTTATCCCGAACTTAAGTATCCTAGACCTGCTGTTCAACGAAGGTCGCTACGCCAAATCTTATCTGGATCAGATTACTTCTACCTGATTGCGGAGCAGATCTTCAAACACATCACGCTTACGTACCAGCAATGCTTTCCCGTCTTTCACCATCACCTCTGCCGGTTTTAACCGGGAGTTAAAATTGCTGCTCATTTCGAAGCCATAAGCACCGGCATTATGGAAGCAAAGCAAGTCTCCTTCCCGTACTTCAGATAGTACCCGGTCCCAGGCAAACGTATCGGTTTCGCAAATATTCCCTACAACCGTATAAATTCTTTCAGCACCGGTGGGGTTACTCAGATTGGTGATTTTATGGTAGGCATCATAGAACATCGGGCGAATCAGATGATTGAAACCGGAGTTCACGCCTACGAAAACAGTAGCGGTGGTTTGTTTGATCACATTGGCTTTTACAAGGAAAGATCCACACTCGCTCACCAGGTATTTACCTGGTTCAAACCATATTTCCAGTTTACGGCCATATTCATTTTCAAACTCCTTTACCGCTTCAGTCAGTTTTTCTCCCAGTGTATTCACATCGGTTTCAGGATCGCCCTCTTTATAAGGCACTTTAAAACCACTTCCCAAATCCAGGAAATCCAATTCCCTGAAATGCGTGGCCATATCAAACATGATCTCCAGGCTGCGCAGGAATACGTTTACATCTTTGATCTCGCTGCCCGTATGCATATGCAAGCCCTTCACACTTACGCCCGTCGTTTTTACAATACGCTCTATATGGCGCATCTGGTGGATACTGATCCCGAATTTACTATCAATATGCCCGGTGGAGATTTTATAATTACCCCCCGCTTCTATATGCGGATTGATACGGATACAAATAGGATAATTGCCTCCGAACTTATTACCAAACTGCTCCAGTATAGAAATATTGTCAATATTGATATTTACATTCAGGTTTGTCGCTTCGATGATTTCACTTATATCTACACAATTAGGTGTAAACAATATCTGTTTCGGTTCAAAACCTGCCTTCAGTCCCAACTTCACTTCATTAATGCTCACACAATCCAGGTTGCCGCCAATGTTGCGGATATGCTTCAGGACATTGATGTTCGACAAGGCCTTACAGGCGTAAAAAAACTTTGTAGGATGCCCGGCAAAAGCATTATTTAATTTTTGAAACTGCTGTGTGATCTTTTCAGCATGATAAACATAGACAGGAGACCCAAACTCCTCGGCTATAGCCACTAATTCTGATGAAGTAATCGGTTCAAACATGCCGCGAAAGTAGTGGTTTTGCCAAAAATCCGGAATTCTGATATGCAAACCCTGTTTTGCCTGCACACGTTGAGGCTCTCTTTTTTGTCCGGGCGGAGGGATATCGGTAGCGCTTCAGTGGCGTTGGCACCGTTCATCGGGGGATACTTATTGAACTTTTCTAACCGCAATTATTTCCCCATTTGAAGATAGAATGCTGTAATTTTGCAGCCAATTTTAAGAGACAATATGAGTGAAGTTGCAACGCCCGTGCTTACTGCCAAAGATTTTGCTACCGATCAGGAAGTACGCTGGTGCCCCGGCTGCGGAGATTATTCCATCCTCGCGCAAGTACAGAAAGTATTACCCACTTTAGGGATCCCGAGAGAAAATTTTGTGATCATTTCCGGTATCGGATGCAGTTCGCGCTTCCCCTACTATATGAATACTTATGGCATGCACTCCATCCACGGACGTGCCACTGCCATTGCTTCGGGGCTAAAGGCAACCCGCCCTGACCTGAGCGTCTGGATCGTTACCGGTGATGGGGACGGATTGAGCATCGGGGGAAACCACACGATTCACTTACTGCGCCGGAATTTTGATGTCAATGTATTGCTCTTCAATAACCAGATCTACGGACTTACCAAAGGGCAGTACTCCCCTACCTCGGAAGTAAGCAAAGTGACCAAATCTACCCCCATGGGCAGCCTGGATCATCCTTTCAACCCGTTGGCACTGGCGCTGGGAGCTGATGCTACCTTCATCGCCCGCAGTATGGACCGCGACCCGAAACACCTGCAGCAAATGCTGCTGAGAAGCCATGCGCATCATGGCGCATCCTTCCTGGAGATCTACCAAAACTGTAATATCTTCAATGATGGAGCCTTTGAAATATTCACCGAAAAATCCAGCAAACCGGAAGAAGCATTGTTCTTAGAGCAGGGACAACCGTTGATCTTCGGCGCCAACAAAGACAAGGGTATCCGCCTGGATGGCTATAAACCACAGGTAGTAACCCTTGCTGAATATAATAGTGAAGACCTGTGGATACATGATGAAACAGACTTCTACAAAGCGCAGATCCTTACGAGAATGTTCGATGATCCGTCTGCCGTAGGACATTTCCCGAGACCGTTCGGCGTATTTTATCAGGGAGACCGCGCTACGTACGAAGATCAGATGCAACTGCAATTGGAAGAGATCGTCGCAACAAGAGGCAAGGGTAATTTGGACAAACTGCTGCAGGGAAAAGAAACCTGGACGATTGAATAGCCTGGTTGCGAAGTAGAAATCCTTTTGATGAACGGTGCCATCGCCGCTGAAGCGAAATATCAATGAGGACGCTGATGCACAAAACCAATATCGAACCGGATCGGGGATACGTTGATCCGGAGATGTTTTCCGGCAATCCCTTGGTTTTTTACTTTTACATTTTACATTTAACCCGTGTCGATTAAAAAACTTGCAGGACAAACGGTTTGGTACGGTTTGAGCAATATTGCTGCCAAGCTTCTCAATTATATCCTTACTCCCATCATTACGTACTTGCTCAATTCGCCCCAGGGCCGTGTAGACTATGGTGATGTGAGCATGCTATATGCCGCCATTTCTTTTGCCAATATTGTTTTTACCTATGGATTAGAGACGGGCTATTTCCGGTTTTCCACTAAAGAGGCTGATAAAAAAACGTTATTCCATACGTTGTTTAATTCTTTGCTGGGAAGCACTGTTTTATTGAGCCTGCTGGTGGTTTTATTCCGTGTTCCGATCAGCGAATTTGTGGAACAGGGCGGGCACCCGGAGTACATTGTCCTATGTGCCTTCATTATTGCTTTTGATACATTATCTGCTATCCCCTTTGCACGTTTGCGGCAAGAGGGACGTCCGAAGAAATATGCTTTTGTAAGGATTACCGGCATTATTGTCAACATCATACTGACGTTATTTTTCATCTACTACAGTCCCTCCTATGTACAGGAGAACCCGGCAAGCGCTTATACGGCATGGTATAAAACACAGACCAATGTAAGCCTGCTGCTGCTTGCCAACCTGGCTCAGAATATCGTCACGTTCTTATTTCTCTGGAAGGAATGGAAAGATTTTAGCCTGAAGGTGGATGTAGCATTGTGGAAGAAGGTAATGCGCTATAGTACACCTATGCTGGTGATTGGTTTGGGCGGCATGGTCAACGAAACCATAGACAGGCTGATGTTGCCCAAGCTGCTGCCGGTCAGTGAAGCAGCCGCAAAAACGGCCGTGGGAATTTATTCTGCCAACTACAAACTAGCGATTTTCATCACGCTTTTTATCCAAGGGTTTCGGTTGGGAGCCGAACCCTTTTTCTTTAGCCAGGCTAAGGACAAAAATGCACCTCAGACTTATGCCCGTGTCATGAAGTGGTTTGTCATCACCCTCTGTGTAGCCTTCCTGTTCACGGCACTTTACCTGGATGTGTGGGTTCGTATATTAGGCTCCTCTTACAGAAGTGGCGTAGGCGTTGTGCCTATATTACTGGGTGCCAACATTGCTCTCGGCATTTACTATAACCTGTCGGTCTGGTATAAGGTAACCGATAAAATGCGCATGGGTATCTATATCACGTTGATCGGGGCTGCCATCACCTTGTCCATGAACTATTTTCTCATTCCTGTTTACGGCATGTATGCCTGTGCCTGGGCTACATTTAGCTGTTACACCGCCATGATGGTGATTTCTTATATACTGGGGCAGAAGTATTTCACCGTACCTTATGACATCAGGCGTATTGGCGGGTACCTCCTCCTGATCCTCCTCTTATTTGGCGTGCAGCGATATGTGACTACTTTTAGTAGCAGTTTTGCCTGGAACATTGCCACGGCAACATTTTTAATGACCATATTTTTAGCTGCCGTGTTTATCCTTGAGAAGACCGAACTGCAAAAAAATGCCGCTGATCGGTAAATTTATCAGGAGATGAGCTCACAATATAATTTTCAGTGTCCCTGTTACCTGTGCCCTGTTAAATTTCAGGGCGTTGGCATCCTGCATCAGGTAACTTCTATTGACTTTTTTCATCGTAGTCTTCTTTGTCCCGTTGTGTGAAACTTTTTACTTTTGGTTCCCATGAAAGTTCCTCCTTATTTAAAGCCCGGTGATACCATCGGTATTACCTGTCCTGCGGGATATGTTTCTTTTGAACGAGTAGCCTATGCGATTACCGTTTTAGAAAAATGGGGTTTCAAAGTAAAAGTTGGTAAGACTGTAGGTTCCGAACATTTTTACTTTTCCGGAAACGATGCAGCGCGGTTGACCGATCTGCAGCAGATGCTGGACGACGAAAGCATCGCAGCCATTCTGATGGGTCGCGGCGGCTATGGCGTAAGTCGCATTATCGATGAACTGGATTTTTCAAAATTCATAGAAAGCCCTAAATGGATCTGCGGGTTCAGTGATATTACTGTATTGCACAGTCATTTGCATGCCATTTATAAAATACCCACGCTGCACAGCCCTATGTGCGGCGCTTTCCAGCCGGAGACTGAGAACGCTGATTATATCCTGCAATTCCGGGCAGCCCTCACCGGACAACCCGTATCGCAGGAGTTTCCGGCATCTCCCTACAACCGCACCGGCGAGGCAACAGGCATCCTAACCGGGGGTAACCTTGCCATGCTGGCACACCTGACCGGTTCAGTATCGGAGGCAGATATGGATGGTAAAATTCTATTTGTCGAAGATATCGGCGAGCATTATTACAATGTGGATCGCTTGCTGCTGAACTTAAAAAGAGCCGGTAAACTAGAGGGTCTTACCGCGCTGTTGGTAGGCAGCTTTACGGACATGCAGGACACCGAACGTCCGTTCGGGCAAACCCCGGAAGAGATCATATGGGATAAGGTAAGGGAATATGACTACCCGGTAGCTTTCAACTTCCCCTGCGGACATCAGGCAGTGAATTATACGCTGAAGTTAGGTATGGACTATCATTTAAAGATTACAGACGATGGCAGCTTCCTGAGCACTGCAGCACAGCAGGTGTAACAGCAGCGCTATCCTTCCAGATGGATGGAGATCACAAACATGCGTGTATTCAGCGTCTGGATGGCGTTGGTCAGCGGAATGGTAGCATCGTGGAAGATCTGATTGCTCAACCCCTGGCTCAGCTTTATCTCCGGGGAGAAGATAAAATTAGGATAGTAGAATTCAAATCCTACCCCCAACTCATAGCCCAGGTCCGAAGGAGATACTTTGATCCATTCATCGGCACGTCGGGAGCGGGCATTGGCAGAAAGGTCATAATCATACTTACCTCCTACCATGCCGTAGAACCTGAAATTCTTGATGCGATCACTTTTAAATTTCAACTGCAGCGGCAGATGCACACAAATCGACTCGATGGAGCGATCGGCAATGGTATCTGCCCTGAAGGTGGTAACGATACGTTTTTCAGCAAATGACAGGGAGGGTACAAAACGCAGGTCAATAAATTTTGACAAGCGCAGGTTCCCCATCAATCCCAGGTTAAAGCCCGGGCTGGACTTAGGCTGTATGTTCATAAACGTATCCTGATCCGTAAATGATTGCGTGTATTTGATCCTGTACTGAGAATAATTGAGCCCGAAGGTCAGCCCGAAATAATAGGGCTTATCGTCATGTTCAGGCATGTTCAGCTTCTGCCGTTGTGCATAAGAAGAGATGGATGATGCTACCAGCAACAGCAACAATATGAACTTAGAGCCTTTGTTATTCTTCATCAGTGTATAAAAACGCGAGTTGCGAAGATAAAGTATGGTTTTTAATAAATCTATTCGGGCAGCCCCTCCGATTTACGCTGCGCACTGACCCATTCCATTCCGAAGGTAAGTTTTTTTGCTGTAGGTGATTTTTTATCGATGATTCTCCAAAATGGTACTATTTCTTCCGGCGATTTACCTTCTATGTATTCTTCGTATGCTTTTTCCGCTACTATCCGCAGAAAAATTCCACTCGTTACAGGGCAGGCAAAATCTGCATGATAAGTAGCCGCCAGATCTTTGCGCATCTGTTGTATGTTGCTGCTTGATCCTTCGGGGATGTTTTTCACATAGTCTTCCACTATGGTGGGAGTAGCGATCAGCATAGTGGCACCTTCCGGTATATCAGCAAATTTCTTCGTAGTCTTTTCAAGCTGCCACTGTGCTTTCGGATTCATCTTTTCTTTCCACGATTTCTTTTTGGTAGTCATGATTTTTCAAGATTCTAAACGATAAAAGTTGTTTCTATCAGCTCCATATCAGTTCTTCAGATGAACGGAGCCATTGTCCTAAGGACTTCATCGAAATTCTTAAACAGGAAACGATGGAAACCCCTATTCTTCCTGCGCCTCAATGCGTTCTACCTTTGTGATGCCGTCCAATTCCAGCAATCGCTGGCTCAGTACGTCCAATTCTTCCCGATCATGAACATACACCATGATCGTTCCTTTAAAGACACCATCTACAGAGTCTATACTCATCGAGCGCATGTTCATCTTCTGTTCCCCTGATATCACGTTGGTGATCTTTTGTATCACGCCCACGTCGTCCAGACCGGTAATCACCACGCCACTAAGGAAAGAAATCTCTTTGTTCTTTGCCCATTTCGTCCGCACTACCCTATGACCGTAGTTTGCCAGCAACTGTGCCGCATTAGGACAGTCCGTACGATGTATTTTCAATCCCTCACCGGTGGTAATGAATCCAAACACATTATCACCCGGTATCGGCTGGCAACATTGCGCTAACTTATAAAGTATCTTATCTGAACTCTCTCCAAAGATGACCAGCTCGGTAGGTTTAGCCGGCTTTTTCAGATGTTCGTCATCTGCATGCTTGACCGATTCATGTTTTACTTCTTTTACTGGATGTGTGAGTTTGTCACCTACCTGTGTAAAATCTTTCAGGTCTTTCAGCTCCAGGTTTCCTACGGCTACAGCATAATACAGATCGAGCGGAGAAGGTTTTTTATAATGTATGCACAGTTCATTCAGATTGTGCTGCGACATGGATGCTCCCATGTGGTCCAACTTACGTTGCAAAATAGCCTTACCATCCTCTGCTATCTTGCGCTTTTCTTCTTTCAGGTAGTATTTGATACGGGACTTTGCCTTGGCAGTCGTTACAAAGCTCAGCCAATCTTCATTGGGTTTTTGTTTGGAAGAGGTGATGATCTCCACCTGATCCCCGCTTTTTAGGGGATGACTTAACGGCACGAGGCGGTAGTTCACTTTAGCGCCTATACATTTTGCGCCTAACTCGGAGTGAATATCAAAGGCAAAGTCAAGAGCTGTGGCATTTTTCGGGAGGATGCGCATTTCACCCTTGGGCGTATAGAGGTAAATCTCTTCGGTAAACAGATCCAGCTTGAAATCCTGCAGGAAATCGAGTGTGTCGGTGTCGGGATTGGCCAATACATCGCGAAGATGCTGAAGCCATGCATCCAGCTTACTTTCCTGCGGAGAGGCTTTTCCCTCCTTGTATTTCCAGTGGGCAGCCAATCCTTTTTCGGCGATCTCATTCATGCGCGCGGTACGTACCTGCACCTCCACCCATCGTCCGCCAGGTCCCATCACCGTAGTATGCAATGCTTCATAGCCGTTCCCTTTAGGTACGCTGATCCAGTCTCTCAGCCGCTCCGTACTCGGCCGGTAGAAATTGGTCACTATAGAATAAACTTTCCAGCAATCTTCTTTTTCCCTTTCAGGAGGAGAGTTCAGAATGATCCGGATGGCAAACAAGTCGTACACTTCTTCAAACGAAACATGTTTGGTACGCATCTTATGCCAGATGCTATGGATGGCTTTGGAACGTCCGAAGATGTCAAACTTAAAGCCGGCCTCCTGCAGCTCTTCCTTTATCGGTTTGATAAATTCGTTAATATACCTGGTGCGGTCCTTTTTTGTCTCTTTTAAGCCTTTGGATATTTCTGTAAAGATCTCCGGCTGTGTATATTTCAGGGCCAGGTCTTCTAACTCCGACTTGATCTCGTAAAGCCCCAAACGATGTGCCAGCGGGGAATAGATGTAAGTGGTTTCAGATGATATCTTCAATTGCTTGTCGCGGTTCATGCTTTCCAGCGTTCGCATATTATGCAGCCGGTCCGCCAGTTTGATCAGTATTACGCGTGGGTCATCCGCAAGTGTCAGGAGTATCTTCCGAAAGTTCTCCGCCTGCACCGTAGAGCTGGCTTTGATATCCACCACGTTGGATATTTTGGTGAGACCGTCAATGATCTTGGCATAGTTACTTCCAAATTCCCGTTCGATGTCTTCCAGCGTGATCTCGGTATCTTCCACGGTATCATGCAGCAAGGCACAGATAGCAGAGGTTACGCCTAATCCGATTTCTTCCACCACGATTCTGGCCACGGCTATAGGATGCAGGATGTAGGGCTCGCCGGATTTCCGGCGCATATCCCGGTGAGAATCAGCCGCCATTTCGAAGGCTGTACGTACCAGCTTCCGGTCCCCTTTTTTGATGCGGTGTTTCAGTGCCCGCAGCAACCCACGGTATTCTCTAAGGATATGCTTCTTTTCTTCTTCTTCGCTTTTATTGTAGGTTTTAATTAGAGGTTCCATAAATTCTGTAAACCTAATTTACAAAATTTTATGCTCACATCCATCACCTCTTTTTCCGCAGCAGGCAAAAAACCCTTTTCTCTCCGGATAGTTCTCCCTAAAGGATTTCCTTGAAAAAGACATCGCAGAATTGATTAAGTTGCAAGAATTATTTTACAACACTTCGATCTATTATGAATTTTAAAATCATTCAGAAACCGACCCGTAAAAACAACCTGTACATCCTTGATGATGTAAAATCTCTTAAAAAAATTGAAGAACTGACCGATGAACAGGTCGCGTTTTGCGAGGCGGCTATCAGGCGGGAACAGCAAGTGATGACTATAAATCAATACACCGGCTATGTATTTGTTTACTTAATCAAAGAGAAAAAAACAGCCTGGCAAACCAGCGAGGCTATCCGGAAAGCCGGGGCGGAATTTTATACCATGCTGCATGCCAATAAAATGGATAACATTACCTTATACAATCTTAGCGCTAACGAAAATGCAGCCTTTACCCTGGCACAAGGCATAGCGTTGAGCAGTTATCAATTCCTCAAGTATCGCAGTGACGCTGCGAAAAAAGAAACGACCTTAAAAACTATCCAGTTTACCAACAAATCCATTACCGTAAAGCAGGTAGAGCAACTGGCAGCCATTACAGAAGCCGTCTTCAATGCAAGAACACTGGTAAATGAACCTCTGAACTTTCTTTCTGCCGAGCAATTGGCCAAAGAAATAACGGCTCTCGGTAAACAAGCCGGATTTAAAGTAACTACGCTCAACAAAGCGCAGATCACCAAGGAAAAGATGGGGGGTATCCTGGCTGTGAACCGGGGCAGCATCCAGCCGCCTACGTTCACTATTATGGAATACAAACCGGTAAAGCCCTTGAACAAAGCCCCATTGGTATTGGTGGGGAAAGGCATTGTCTATGATACCGGCGGGCTTTCACTTAAGCCCACCCCGGCCTCTATGGATCGTATGAAAAGCGATATGAGCGGTGCAGCTTTGGTAACCGGCACTATGTATGCCATCAGCAAAATGAAACTGCCGCTGCATGTGATTGCCCTGGTACCGGCAACAGATAATCGTCCCGGTGAAAACGCCTATGTTCCGGGCGACATCATCACGATGTACAGCGGCACCACAGTGGAGGTGCTGAATACCGATGCGGAAGGCCGGCTGGTGCTGGCTGATGCGCTTCACTGGGCAAAAAGATATAAACCGGAATTGGTGATGGACTTTGCTACGCTAACAGGAGCAGCTTCCGTAGCCGTGGGTGATGTAGGTATTGTATGCATGGGAACCGCTGGCGACAAAGTAAAAAACGCGTTTAAAGACAGTGGCTTCCGTCAGTACGAGCGACTGGTAGAGTACCCGCTGTGGGATGAATACGGTGATATGATCAAATCTGATTTCGCCGATCTTAAAAACGTAGGCGGGCCCAGTGGCGGCGCCATCACAGCCGGTAAATTCCTGGAACATTTTACAGACTACCCGTGGATGCACTTTGATATCGCAGGTGTTTCGTTCGGGCTGACTAAAAAAGGATATACTCCAGCAGGCGGCACCGGCTACGGTATTCGTATGTTGCTTGATTTTTTGATGAATTACGGGAAGGGTTAATCAACGATTCTGATCTACTATTATTAAAAATGACGAGCCGTTGCAATGCAACGGCTCGTCATTTTTTTACCTACATACTTCAAAAAAGCATCGTTACTCTACCCAATCCGCTATAAATAAATTGGTATCGTGCGTGCCGCCGTTATTGCGGTTAGAACTGAAGATAACTTTTTTACCGTTGGGAGAGAACATAGGGAAGGCATCAAAACCGCCATCGTGAGATATTTTTTCCAAACCTGTTCCATCCATACGGATGATGTACATGTTGAAAGGGAACCCTCTTTCATACTCATGGTTGGAGGCGAAAATGATACGCTTACCATCAGGCATGAAGTTGGGTGCCCAATTCGCTTTACCGAGACTCGTGATCTGTTTTACCCCTGAACCGTCAGCGTTGGCTACATACACTTCCATGTTCGTAGGGGCCACCATACCCTGCGCGAGCAATTCCTTGTATTCTTTTATTTCTTCTTCTGTTTTAGGCCTTGACGCACGCCATACGATCTTACTGCCATCGGGAGAAAACCAGGCGCCTCCATCATAACCCAGTTCGGTCGTAATTTGTCTTACGTTTTTGCCGTCTATATCCATCACATACAAATCCAGGTCTCCATTCCGGGTAGAGGTGAAAACAATCTTATCGCCTTTGGGAGAGATCGTGGGTTCGGCATCATATCCTTTTTCGTGTGTCAGCTGTTTTGTGACCTTGCCGTTGAGATCGGCAACGAATATGTCATAGCTATCATAAATAGGCCATACATATTTCTTCAATACTTTTCTATCCGGCACGGCAGGACAGGTATCAGCGCCTAAATGAGTGGAGGAGTACAGCACATGTTTTTTATCCGGCATCAGGTAAGCACAGGTCGTACGTCCTTTCCCGGTACTGACCATTTTATACGTGAATTTTTCTTTAGCCGATGAGGGTATTTTGCCATAGAAGATCTGATCGCATTTCAGCCCTTCCTTTGCATTCGTTCTTTGAAAAATGATATGCTCATTATCAAACCCGAAATAGGCTTCAGCATTGTCCCCGCCGAACGTCAGCTGCTGAATATTTTTAAAATGCTTTTCATCAGGATAGGTCAGCGTTCCTGATGCCGGAGCAGCTGCATGTTGGGCAAAAGAAAGGACGGAGGAGAAAACGGCGATAGTGCCTAAAAATAGCTTTGTCATAATTGGGGAGCAAAGCTACTTCATGACAATTTTGTTTTGTCATCCAATTGTCATGGCAGCAAGTTTTTTAACGACTTCCCCAACAGGTAACCCCATTACATTGTAATAATCGCCGACTATTTTCTCTATGCCGATCATACCGATCCATTCCTGGATAGCATAGGCACCCGCTTTGTCCATCGGTTGGTATCGTGCTACATAGTGCCTGATCTGTTCTTCGTCCAGGACACGGAAATACACTGCTGTCACCACAGAAAAAGAAGTTTGATGAGTTCCTTTTTGAATGCACACCCCCGTGATCACTTCATGTTTTCTGCCGGATAACTTTTTAAGAATATTAACGGCATCTGCATCGTCTTTAGGCTTTCCAAGAATCTCATTATCGATCACGACGATCGTATCTGCAGCTATGATAATGGCATCGTTTCGGCGCGCAGCTATAACTGACGCTTTCTTAGCCGCTAAAAATTCGGGCACGAGGGTTGCGCTCATGCCTTCGGGATTGGTTTCATCCACATCAGCGATATCAATTTCAAAACTGATCTCTGCTGCTTCTAAAAGTTGTTTTCTTCTTGGCGATTGCGATGCTAAAACTATCTGAGCCATTCTGCTATAAAATTGATGATCAATGAACCGATACCTGCTACCATAATGAGCTTTATCTGTGCGCTGCACCTGGCATAGTGTTCGGTAGTTGCTTTTTTATTGAGTTGCATTATCCACAAGGAGAGAGGTAGAATTAAAGCGACGATCGCGTAACTACCAAGAATAAAATTCTGGGTACGTATCAGAGCATATACGGAAATAAGCAGCGGAACAATTGCCGATACACCAAGGAACCGGGTAAATTGGGTTGCTTTACGCAGCCCCCAGCGTATAGGCATGGTTTCGCACCCTTCTTCGGCATCACCTTTCAGGTCTTCCATATCCTTCACGATTTCACGCATCCACGTCAGCACAAAGGCGAAGTAGGCATAAACGCCCAGCAGCCAGAGCGGATTAAGATGCAAAAAACCGGTAACCGTTTTCTCAAATACCGGCTTTTTTAAAAAAGTATGCATCGCCGGCTCATATACTACCAAAGTAAGTATGGTAAGAGATGTAAGCAACGCCACAACCACATTGCCAATCATAAATCGCTGCTTAAATTTCGTCGAGTAAAACCACAATAATATCGTGCAAATGATCTGTACTGAAAGCCATTCCGGAGCCGTTCGCTGCCTTGCCACATACCATGCCATGAGAATGGCCAATACATTAAACAGCGTATGCATGATGATAGCCATACGGCGGGGTATCTTTTTCTCCAGTACCATTTTCCCCGGCTTGTTGATCATGTCTATGCGCACATCAAAATAATCGTTAATAATATATCCTGCCGCGGCTATCAACACAGTAGAAATGGCGATCAATGAAAAATTGAAAGAACGCAGCAGCAAAGGGGGTAGTCCTTCCCAGGTCTTTGCTGCAGGCAGGATCACGCAAGTCCATATCATGCCTTGTGTGCCCAGGATAATAAGCAAATTCCTCCATCGAATCAGCGTAAACCAAGCGGAAGGAGAATATGGGTTCTTTGTAATAGTATTCATGAAGGCGTTAGAAAAGGCAAGCTAAATCATTTGTATTAAATGGCTGGTAGGTTTTTAAGATTGACAGGAAATAGGCGCAGGATGAAGTTCCCGGATGCTTAAATTCCAAGTGCTTTATAATTATTCCTTTTTGATAATGAGCAGTATATTAAGTAAACTTGCCTCAACTAAAACCTCATAACATGAATTTTTACAAAGCACTATTGGCCGCAACCTTCCTTTTTATGACCTCAACTGAAGCATTCAGCCAAAACGCAAGAGAAGCAATTACCAAAATGAATAAGGGCGAGCAAAAAGCCATTGTTGCCGATTATCCTTATACCCAATCACTAGTGGAAAAGGCCCTGGAAGATAAGTTTTCTAAGGCCAACTTCGGGAAAAGTAAAAGCAAAAACGGCTTTAATGTTTATAGTGCTGTAACCTGGACCGATGTGGCCCCGGCGGATAAACTGGATGTCTATGTTAAAACTTCCGAAAAGAAAGGGGTTACGACTGTCACCATGTTAGTATCCCGTGGCTATGATAATTTCCTTGCCACACCTGCCGATCAAGTGCAAATCGATAACCTGAAGGGTTTTCTGAACAACCTCAATTCCGGCATCATCTCGGCAGAACTTACACGAAAGATAGAAGATCAAAATAAAGTTTTGAAATCCACAGATGAAAAATGTGCAGGATTGAAAAAAGACCAGGAGAAGCTGGAAAGCGACAAGCAAAAAATTGAAAAAAACCTGGAACAGAATGCTGAAGCGCAAAAGAAATGTGCGGCAGAATCTGAAGAAGCAAAAGCGAAACTAGATCAGTTGAAAACACAATTGAGCAGTAACTAGCCGATCATAAACGGCTTTTTTGAGAGGGCAAAGTTTGCAATACTTTGCAAACTTTGCCCTCTATGTTTCACCTTATTTATTGTCTTTTATAAAAACCGTCCGGAACAGCATACACACCGGCACCACAGCCGATACCCCTTCCCCCCGCTACAGCTAGCCATCATTAGCTACTGCAAATGATACATAACAACGGTCATCATCTTCGCTAAACCTGTCAACGTGATTTTTCACCATGTAAGGTTGGGCTCCATTCTATCCCATCGAACGTACCTGAGCTCATCAGCAGCAAGCATATTTTTTGATCCGTTCCGGAAAGCAGTTCCCTGATCTTTTCTTCAAGAAGCTCCTTTTCAGCCAACACCATCAGGTTCTCCTGCCCAAAATAGTCTTTCACTGTGTCCATCTGCAATTCAGGTAGTCCTTTCAATGAAAGCGCATGATGACTAAAGTAAACAATCGCATCATCTGCCGCCGCCATGCTGCCTTTATATTCGGATAAAAATGCTTCACTCAGGCTGCTGTACGTATGTAATTCAAAACAGGCGATCAAACGATGGGTAGGATAAGCCTCACGTACGGCATCAAGAGTGGCTTTCAACTTAGAAGGAGCATGTGCAAAATCACGGTAGGCAACCAGCTTTTCCGTTTCTCCTAATTTCTCAAGACGTTTTGCCGCCCCGGTAAAGTTGCTGATTGCCTGGTAGCATTTATTTCGTTCCAAACCCAGCACTTCACAAACTGCAATTGCCGCTTCCATGTTCAGCAGATTATGTCTCCCGAATATGGAAAGTGTTACCGGTCCCTCTTCTGTCAGGACTATTGCCTGTCCGTTGTCATAATGAAATGCCGGGAAGTGGTAAGGAATGGCATGGAGATGACTTGCTGACTTATGAATGATCCGGACGACCTCATTGTCTTCTGCATTGTAAAATACGGTAGCTCCTTGCGTCATTCCCGCCAAGTACTGTTCAAACTGACTGCAATAATTTTCATAGGTCGGAAATACATTAATATGATCCCATGCGATGCCGCTCAATACGCTGATGTGCGGCTGATAGAAAAATATTTTTGGCTTTTTTTCTATTACCGATGCAGGATATTCATCTCCTTCCAATACAATCAAAGGTGCATCTGTCAACTGTACGCTCTGACCAAAACCGTCCACCTTTGCACCAACCAGGTAGTCAAATTCCATTCCCGCCGTTTTGAGGATATGCATGATCATGGAGGTAATCGTAGTTTTGCCATGGCTTCCGGCAACCACCACACGTTGCTTTTCTTTGCTCACCTCGTATACATATTGCGGGAAAGAATAAATAGGAATACCGAGTTGCTGAGCACGCAGCAATTCCGGATTATTCCCTTTTGCATGCATACCCAGTACGATCGCATCTATATCTGTTGTAATTTTTTCAGGAAACCAGCCCTGTTTTTCCGGCAACAACCCTGCATTGTGCAGATTGGTCTTTGCAGGATCATTTATTTCGTCATCACTCCCTGTTATCCTATTTCCTTTTCTATACAGCGCCAAAGCCAGCTGGTGCATAATTGCCCCACCAATGGCAACAAAATGAATATACATTGACTAGTTTTCTTATCTTTGGCAAAAGTAACAGAGCTTTTTAGTTTTTAAAGAATATTATAAACCATGAACAAATTTTCTGCACTACGTCGTTTTGCTCCTGTGGCTATAGCGGTAGCACTTTTCATGCTTGCTTCTTGTGCCTCATCCAACAAGAAATACGGATGTCCTAATCATCTCAGTACTTCCGTCTCTGTACGTTAATCCGAAGACCTTTTTTTAATTTTCTATTGTCCGACATCCGGCAGTAGATTTTGTTGTGTAAAAATTTCTTAGCATTAAATGCCCTGAAATAGTTATACGAGGAAGTTCAATATTGCTGATGGAAACCCGGTTATTTAGTTCAGGATTTGTCGTTGATGTTGCTGAAACAACCGTTTATCGGATACGCTTAAAACAATCAGGGTAAAAAGGCTGAGCACGATCAACAAAGCCATTTCAAGCGAGGAAAAAGCTATAGAATTGCTCACTACAGACTTGGTATTTTTTTGGATCAGGTTGCCTTCTCCTATCTGGATTTGGCTGAGACGATTAAGATTATCTATCGCCAGATTAAATTCTTTTTCAAGTGCTCCGCTGTTTTGAGCCGTTCCCCCTTTCAATGCCGCTAACTCCAAATGACTGTAATTGGTTATATGCTTTTTGAAATCATTCCATTCCGTTTTCTCATCAGGCGTCAGGTAGGTTTTTTCATAGGAAGCTATATGGGACGCGATCAGACTGTTATGTGCAGCCAATTGTGACGTCGTTTCTGTTGAAATGCCTTTTTCCTGAACGAGCAATCTTTTCTGATAGAGATTTTTGCTTATCTCGTAAATATAAACCGTAGGTTTCAGTCGGTCATTCCAGATAGAAGTCATTGACTTATCCAATTTATCAAAACGCTCCCTCACCAGCAGGTTCCCTAAAATGATGACCAATAATATACATGACAGCCCTGCTATTGCACGGGTCTTATACTTTACAAAATACAACCATTTCATATGATTCCGTTTTCCTTGTATGTAAGTTAGCGAAAATTGTTCGCAGGATGTAATTCAAGATCACAAAACAGCCGATCGGGGAAGCAATTCAAAGTCCGATCTAAAATCAGGTTGGGCAGGAATTCCAGTCCGCCCCCCTTATTTCTTCGGGCATAAGGTCATTTCCCGAACGATGTTAATATGTTAAATAAACCAATGCACACAGCACTATAAGAAAACAAGTTAGTAAGTTTGCTGCTGTTCAACTTATTAAATAGTAATTAAAAGAATTCCTCTAAATAATACAAAATGAAATTACAGTCTCTCTTATTGATGCTGATTTTAAGCACAACGGCGTTTGGTCAGAAAACGATTACCCTGCTGGTAAAGGAAAATACACTTCCGTGTGAAGGTGTTGCCCCTATGAACTGCCTGCAGGTAAAAGAAGGCAATGCCAAAGCATGGAGCAATTTTTACAGCGGCATTGAAGGTTTTGTTTACCAACCCGGATATGAATATAAATTAAAAGTGAAAAAAATAAAAATAAGCAAACCTCTTCCGATGGATGCTCCTGCATACACCTATCATCTTGAAAAGCTGGTTTATAAAAAACAAGTCCCGCCTTCAAAAGTGGGTTACATAAATAAGAAAATGGTACTCACCCAAATCAACGGTAAAACCATTGATAACGGAAAGATCTATTTAATTATTGACAGCGCTAAAAATTCAATTTTCGGAAAAAGCGGCTGCAACAGGTTTAATGCAAATTATAAATTAAGCAATAATAAAATAGATATAAACCTGTTGATGGGAACTTTGATGGCTTGTGATGATGAAAGCATGAAACTGGAACAGGAATTTAGAAACGCTATAGAGAAGAAAGGCTTTGTTATATATCCTTCGGGGAATCTGGTCCAATTTAAAGATCCGAAAACGAAAAAGACAGTATTGTGCTTTGAAATTCCTACTGAAACCAGGATATGGTCGTTTATAGACGGGAAGAACTGGAAATTAATTCAACTGGAAAATGTGGGTAAGAATTATGGTAAGGCATTCATCCAGTTTGATGCAAAAACTAAAAAGATAACCGGTAATACCGGGTGCAACCGTTTCTTCGGAACCTATACATCTGACAGGGATGAAATTACCTTCTCAAATTTGGGTAGTACTAAGATGGCTTGTTTGGAAAATGAAACAGCTGCGACTGAGACAAAAATGTTACAACTCCTTTCCGGTGCTACGCTGCGATTTGATATAGCCGAACAAACCCTTAATTTCTATAAAGACGATAAACTCATTATGATATTTGGTTGGGTAAGATAAGAGGCGGAACGCCCTTCACAGACTTCATGAGTGCATTTCCTTCGAAGCTTGATCCTTCAACATTTTAATTAAAAAAACAGATGTAAGGAGTGGCACCTTTACATGTTCTGAAAAGGAGAAACGATAAAAGCGATAAGAACAGCCTTATCGCTTTTATTATTACCGGTCACTTCCCTTTAGCATCCCTTATGAATGAAATGGGTACTTAATACCAACGTTGCCACTATATATTACGTCAGTATTTTTCGGACATTAAGGGGTTCGTTTTAAATAAAGCTATCTATTTTTCAACAGATGTGTTTAGACAGGTATTTACCCAAACGGGATCAATTGTCTTATATTTACAAGCCTCTTATTCAATTGTATCACTTTAATTATAAAGTGAAATTTTTGTTGTTGGTTTTACTTTTTTGACCTCTGTTGTTCTTTTAGCTAGTTGGATTCAGGTTTTTTTATTAAAAAAGGGTGAGCCGAAAACCTATTTAGAGTAGGCGCTTTTTAATTTATTGGGATATGAGGAAAAACTACCTCTTAAAAATTTATCTAAGTATCATAAGTTTATGCTTATGGACATGGAGTTCGACAGCACAGCGTTACAATGTTA
>DATJDL010000023.1:0-102003 GCA_035497455.1 Flavipsychrobacter sp. | reverse complement strand
CAGTTGACAAAAAAAAACCACCGACAAACAGTAACAAAACTGCCCCGACAAAGTAAAATTGTATCAGGTATGCCGTCTTAATGTATCGGGCTATGACAAGCCGGTCAGTATGAGTAGAAATAAAATTGATGAGCGTGGCTCCGATACCGAGATCTAAAAAACCTAAAATACCCACGGTGGATATAATCGTCATCCAGATACCATAGGTTTCTGTTCCCAGCTTTTTAAGAAGCAGGGGTAACAAGATAAAAGAAGCTACTGCAGCTGTGAATTTATTAATGAATCCAATGGTAGTGCTTTGCAGTATCTGTTTATGCATGCTAAGTATTACTGTTAAGATTGCCCCATGTTTTACGTATAGCCTTGGCTTCCAAAAATATGTCGTTTAAAAACGATAAACTATTCTCAAGACGAAACTTTGATTGGCTGAACTCTCTGTATGCTGCTTCTTTTAATGTTATCCTAAACACCGGATCATCCGCAATGCGGTTCATAGCAGCCTCGATTTCATGCGGTCTCGTAGGCTCAAAATAAAGGGCATGCTCACCTAACTGTTCCTTATGACCTTCTAAATCTGAGCATAGCACAGGACATTTAAGCCTTGCAGCCTCTAACAAGGGCATGTTGGTGGGACCCAAAAAGGTAGGAAAAACCATAGCTGTGGCAGTTTGATAAAGTGCAGTCAGGTCATCATTGCTTACAAACCCGGCAAAAATGACTTTATCATTCAATTTCAAGTCTTCCACCACCGACTTAATATATTCCATATTTCCTTTGTCGGAACCACAGAAGATCATTTTATAATCAGGGTGAGTTGCCACAAACAAACTAAATGCTCGCAGTAAATTATAATGGTTTTTTAAGGACCAAAACTGCGCAGGGTAGAGAAAAAACCTATTGTCTTCCAGACTGAATTTCTCGAGTACAGGAAGAGCATCTACTGGTTTTCCCAGTTCCATATTGCCAAACATAGGCAACAGCTTTAGTTTTTTCTCAAAGATTCCATATGCGTTTTTTAGCTCCTTTATACCAGCCTCTGATTCGCAGAGTATTAATAAGGCTTTATTCAGCAATGCAGAGAATAATTTTTCTCTTCGAATATAATTATCCTGCATAGCGATCTCAGGAAAAGCATATGTTGTTTTATGTGCAAGATCCCAATAGTTGATCATGTAGGGAAAGTCTATATCGAAACCTGATTGCGTCAGAAAAAACAGCACATCAACTTTTTCAGCATCTAACCTTTTTTTTATGGCAGCGATTCTATTCTGTCCTTTTCTTTTTCTAAAGGAGGCAAGTGCTTCCATTATGAAGTTGCTTCGCCTTAGAAAGGAAAGCTGCTTTTTAAAATGGTGGGAGACCGTTTCCTCCGCAGAATTTTTAGCCGCATTGTCACTAACATAGATGGTTGGCTTCTTTAGTATAGCATTGAAGGTCTCATCCGGAATCAAACAGATGTTCACAATTTCTATCTGCTCATCAAATTCATATTCGTTTATCCCTTTCAGAAAAGTCCATTGGTAGGAATAGGTCCCTCCCAAATCCGGCTTTACCAAATAATGGTCTATTACCAATCCTACCTTCAATTTATCCATATAATTGTCTAAAGGCGGAAACTACAATTTGCATTTCTTCTTCTTTTATCCCTAGTCCGCTGGGTATATAAAATCCCCTGCGCGCCATTTTTTCAGCGACGGGAAAATGCTGGGAAGCGACGAGACTGTCTGCATAAAGCGGCTGTTCGTGCATGCACCAGAAAAAGGGACGGGTACCTATTGCGTGATCTTCCAGATATCGGATTACACGCTCCTTCTCTGCTTCATCCGGAGCTATCAAACCAAATACCCAATAGATATTTTCAGCATAATCGGTTGATTTCAAAGGAAGCTGAAAGCCGTGATCTGTCAGAAATGCAAGTTCTCGCCGATAAAATGCACCGATAGCCCGCTTTTTTTCTATAAAATCTGTAATCTGTTCCAACTGGGCGAGTCCTACAGCTGCCTGCATATTGGTCATCCTGTAATTCCAGCCTGTTTCATAATGAATAAACCGTCTCTTATCAGGCACGAAGGAAAGGTTTCGATATTGCCGGCATTTTTCCGCAATCTTTTCATCATTGCATACTACCATTCCTCCTTCACCGGTTGTGATGACCTTATTCGCATAAAAACTGAACGTACTGATGTCTCCAAATGAACCGCATCGTTGCCCGTTACAGGTCTGTCCATGCATTTCTGCCGCATCTTCTATCACGATAAGTTCATGCTTTCGTGCAATCTCCATTACTCTTTCCATATTTGCGGGAAGCCCGTAAATATGCACCACGATGATCGCTTTCGTCTTCTCCGTTATTTTACGTTCGATATCTTCTGCATACATATTCCACGTATCTTCCTCACTATCTATGTAAACAGGTGTTGCACCGACCCTCATTACTGAAAAAGCGGGAGATATAATCGTGAATGTAGGCATAATCACTTCATCTCCTTGCCCTATTCCCGCAGCCTTTACTGCAATATCCAATGCAGCTGAGCCGTTAGCCACCGCAATGCCATATTTCCGGTTGCTGTATTGACTGAATGCTTCCTCAAACTTCTTGACAAAAGCCCCTTCCGAAGATATCCAGCCCATATCAATGCACTCATTCAGGTATTTTTTCTCATTGCCCCGGAACAACGGCGTATTGACAGGTATGTAGGACCTTATTTCCGTTTTAGGATGTGACATACTTTCCAGGATTTATTTGTTGGCGTAATAGCTGTTACCGGTTCTTCTGACCTAACCAGCTGAAATCCGCTTGCTTTTGCAAAATATTCAATCTCTACGGTGCTAAAATGCCGTAAACTATGCTTTTCAAAGATGCTGCTTTGCCCACCGGTTCGCTTATCCGTAATTAAAAATTCATAGTTTACATCTACGATATTTTTATCAAAATGGATGACGGGCGTAGCCGTTCGCTTTACATGAACTTGCTCATCTTCTGCATATTTCACTCTTTTTTCAGGCAGTTCTGAATACACCCCGGCTGTATGCCAGCAGTCAAAAATAAAATAGCCCTGATCCTGCAAATGATCATGAACGCATGCTAAACAAGAAAGTATACTTTCTGTATTTGTGAGGTAACACATCACATCAAATAACGAAACTGCCGCATCGAATTTTTTGCTGAGCGCAAATGAACTGATATTGCCCAGAACAGGAGTGAAAGCCTTGATCTTTTTTTGCTTCGACTGCAGCACCATGGATTCGCTCAGGTCGATACCGGTAACATGATATCCGGCTTCTGAAAAACGAGTGGTGTAGTTTCCGCTACCCGACCCTAACTCCAAAATGGTGCTGGCTTCAGGACTAAATGAGGTTAACAACCCGGTGATATACCTGGCTTCTTCATTATATTCCTTGTCATTATAGAAAAGGTCATAATAATGGCTATATGATAAAAATGAACTTTGATTTTTTTGCATGGGTAATAACAAGAGTTTCGACCTTTCTTTTCACAAAATTTTCCCTCCTCGTAACGACAACCGCATCTTCTTGATTATTCGCTTCTTATAGCGATTTATCGACAGCTATGGTTACAATTGAACACATTATTCAATGTAAAAGAAAAATATCCGGTTAAGAAAACCCTAAAAAACTCAAGCCGCCAAGTTATTGAAATAAAAACAAAAAACGATAGCATTTCCGCTACCTTTTCCCCTTATAGTGCTCATGAAAAAACCGCTATCTTATTGCAGGTATTATTTTTGCCTGACTAAAAACACCATGTCGATTGGATATCAATATTTTATAAAAAGTATCCATCCCTGTAATTTTTTAGCTTCACATTCAGTCTCGTGCCCGATCGGTCTTCAATGATGTTCTTCCTAAAATAAAACCACGGAAGAAGGCTGTTGCCTGCTATTTCGGGCATTGAATTAAAAAAAACACCTGGCCGATAGGCATGTCATCTTTACCACCGCTTTTTAGAATATGCCTTGGAGGGATTTGAGGTAAAATACAGTTCGACTATTTACTAAAGCCATATAGTTTCGAGCGATTTGCAAAAGCGGTAGAGAAAGCGCGCATCCTATTGAGCATGGATAATAACGCCCTACCCCAGCGGTTTATAGAAGCATTGGATGATTATGTAAAAATCGTTACCACCCGACAAAAAAACACTGCTGGCCCGTATGTCACTCAAAAAAAAGCAGAACAACTCCGCGCCAGGAACTTTATCCGGGTGTTCACCGCTCCTACATCATACCCCTGGATAAGATAAAAAGTTACACCAATAAGTACGTGCAGTTAGATGATGACAACATACCGGTGAGCCGGACTTTTGAAAGAGATTTTCCGGATGCTGTGCGAAAAAATGAGCTTAAAATTCATTTATCGCACAAAAGCCAGTGATACCGGTAACCTGAGGGACAATAACAATATACCCCCCAAATTCTCCTAAGCGCTGCAGCGACGTGTCCAACTCTCACTCTTGTAAAAACTCGCAAGCAAAAACCGCTTACAGCAGGGGTAAAAGCTTATGTGAAATGCCCATTGATAAAATCAGCGACCACATATACTCCGAAGAAAAATTATTTCTTTAAAAGGCAACTACAAACATTCTGGATTTGCTTAAGCTGCTTCTCTTTTTCCTTAGGATTAATGATTCTCATGCTTGATACATCTACCTTATAATTTGTTATTAACGCTTTTGCAAGCTTTTGCAAATCCTCTTCATTCATAACAAACTTTAGAATAAAAGTTGAATAAACCGTTACAGTACCTGCACCACCACCTATAGCCTGTGTTACAGGTTTAGCCGCTTCCGCTGTTGGAAGTGTCAGTATAGATTCATCTTCCAGCTTTAGTAATAACTGTGTGCCAGCTTCTATTGCCGTGTTATACTCACCTAACATGGCAATATGCCACTTCATAATCGTTTCTTTGTCATCCTGGATAAACTCTACTCCCCATTTAGTACCCATCGTCGCCCCTAACGTAACTACTGCCTTCTTTTCAATTTTATTAGTGAATGCATCCTTGCTTTCTTTTAAATCCTTGCAATTTTGTGCATATCCACCATTGCCTAATGACAGGGAAAGAATGCTTAATGCTATCAGTTTTTTCATTTTCGCTTTTTTGCTGACAAATTAGAACAAAACGGATGGAATCGTTTGAACAAAATCATTAGAGAAACACAATATCATTCATCTATTTGGAATCAAGTCAGCTCATATTGCCTTTCCAACCCCTCGCATGTATTAGCTCAGCGTATGTTAAACACATGAAACAAATTTGTAATTGCAGCTACATACTACGAGAAAAGCCCTATAGTATTGTCTCCCATCAACGAAGCTATCGCCACCGCAACTCCATAGCAAATCTTCCTCCCAAGCCCCAAAAAAATTAATAAGTTTGCACTTCACATTGTATTATGGAAGTAAAACAGCACACGCAACAGGAAGCTACGCTTGAACAGGCTACCAAACTGGGACTGAGAGAAGAAGAGTTTGAAAAAATAAAAGAGATACTGGGTCGCACACCCAACTTTACAGAGACAGCAATGTATTCTGTGATGTGGAGTGAACACTGTAGTTATAAAAATTCCATCAAATGGCTAAAAACACTGCCCCGCGAAGGCGAACGCCTGCTGGTAAAAGCCGGTGAGGAAAACGCAGGTCTGGTGGATATCGGCGACGGCTGGGGCTGTGTGTTTAAAATAGAATCGCATAATCACCCTTCTGCCATCGAACCCTTCCAGGGAGCGGCTACTGGAGTGGGCGGTATTCACAGAGATATTTTTACAATGGGAGCCCGTCCTATTGCTTCGCTTAACTCTTTACGCTTTGGCAAACTGGACAACCCCAAAACCAAATGGCTGCTGAAAGGGGTGGTGAAAGGAATCGGGCATTACGGCAATTGTTTTGGCGTACCTACCATAGGTGGAGAGATTTATTTCGAGAGTTGCTACCAAACTAACCCGTTAGTGAACGCCATGAGTGTAGGGGTTATAGAAAGCGGCAAAATGATTTCAGCGACATCGGAAGGTGTAGGGAACCCGGTGTTCATTGTAGGTGCAGCAACGGGTAAAGACGGTATCGGTGGTGCATCCTTTGCATCCGCAGACATCAGTGAAGACAGCGTGAACGATCTTCCGGCTGTACAGGTAGGAGATCCTTTTGAAGAGAAAAAACTCCTGGAAGCCTGCCTGGAAGCAGTAGAAACAGGGGCTTTGGTAGGCATGCAGGACATGGGTGCTGCCGGGATTACCTGTAGCACGAGCGAAATGAGCGCCAAAGGAGAGCATGGTATGAACATACACCTCGACAAAGTACCTACACGCCAGTCGAATATGAAACCCTGGGAAATGTTGCTGAGTGAAAGCCAGGAGCGCATGTTGATCGTTGTGAAAAAAGGACGGGAACAGGAAATACTGGACATTTTTACCAGATGGGATATTCACTGCGTAGAAATAGGGGATGTGACAGAAGATGGCAACCTCCGTTATTATATGAATGGTGAGTTGATAGCCGATGTGCCGGCTGAAAGCCTGGTATTGGGTGGTGGTGCACCGGTTTACAACCGGGAATACACCGAACCGAAATATTTTGAAGAGATCAATAAGTTTAATCCGGATAGTATCGCAGTTCCTTCCGACCTACAGGATGTGGCTTACCAGATAATACGGTTGCCTAATATCGCTTCCAAGCGCTGGGTGTATGAGCAATACGACAGCATGGTGGGTACAGGCAATACACACACGAATGAACCGAGTGATGCAGCAGTCATTCGCGTACATGGTACCGAAAAAGGGCTGGCTTGCACTACGGATTGCAATAGCCGGTATGTATTTGCAGATCCTAAAGCAGGCGCCATGATTGCAGTATGCGAAGCTGCCAGAAATATCGTGTGCAGCGGTGGTATACCCGTGGCGATTACCAACTGTCTGAACTTTGGTAACCCTTACAACCCTGAAGTATATTATCAGTTCGTCCAGGCGATTATCGGTATGGGTGATGCCTGTACTAAATTAGGTACACCTGTTACAGGTGGCAACGTAAGCTTCTATAACCAAAGTGAAGACGGCCCGGTGTACCCTACCCCAACGATAGGCATGGTAGGTGTGCTGGATACGATGGATCAGAAAATGAGCATGTTCTTTAAAAATGAAGGCGATGTGATCTATTTACTTGGTGAAATGCGCAACGATATCAACTGCTCCGAATACCTGCATCATATCCAGGGTGTTACACACAGTCCCGCTCCGCATTTTGACCTGGATGAGGAATATGATTTACAGGAAACAGTGATCAAACTGATCCGTGAGAAAAATATTGTCTCTGCACATGACATTTCAGAAGGCGGGTTGTTTGTCACATTGGTGGAAAGTTGTATGCAACGCAATATGGGTTTTGAAATAACGACGAGCGACCTGGTTCGAAAAGATGCTTTCCTATTCGGTGAAGCTCAAAGTCGTGTAGTGGTGAGCGTTCCGGTCTCCTTGGCTGTAGAATTCGAATCATCACTCAATAGTCAAAAATTCTCCCGGTTAGGCACCGTAAAGGGAGATGGTCATATTCGCATAGACGGAGCGGATTGGGGCAACATAAAAGGCTGGAAACAGGCGTATGATGAAGCAATCGAAAAGCTGATGAATTAACAGCAATAAAATTCAGAAAACATAAAGCATTTAAATGCTGGAATTAAATAGCCGGGTGAATACCACATTCCGGCTATTTTTAAACAAATAAAATCATGTAATGGAAGACCTAAGCATCAAAGCCAGCATTCAAATTCAAAAGCCGGCCAGGGAAGTTTTTGAGGCTATTGTAGACCCGGAGAAAATGAGTCACTATTTCATTGAGCGAGGCAGTGCCCGGCTGGAAGAAGAAAAAACGGTAACCTGGAAATGGCCGGAATTTGAAGGCGACAACCCGGTTCGTGGTGGTAAAATAGAACAAGACCACTACATTTCTTTTTATTGGGACGGTGCAGAAAATGTCGAAACATTAGTAGAAATGAAACTGGAGTCCAAAGACGCCGGAACCAAGATCACGGTGACTGAAGGGTCACTGCCCAATGACGAAAAAGGTATCAAATGGCTGAAAGGAAATACCGAAGGCTGGGCAAATTTCCTGGCCTGCCTGAAAGCCTACCTGGAATATGGGATTAACCTGAGGAAGGGAGCTTTTGATTTTATGAAAGCGTAAAACGCCGTTGCACCTTCTCCGTATAATCCAAAGTCTGTAGAAAATTATTATTTTCCGCAGGGAAGAGGCTGTTGCATTTTTTTATCCAATCCATTTTTTCTTTCCTGTTACCAATTTAGCAATATATTCATTAGCTTAGCGAAAATTCTGCTTAACATATCAAATGAAATATCTAATTACCGTTGTATCAGCCTTAGTGTTATTTACAGCCTGTAAAAAGGTAGAGACTCCCAATTCCCGTGAGCAGGAATTGCGTGAAGGTCGCTGGAAACACTCGGCAATGACCATGAAATATGACCCTTTTATCGGTAAAGACACGACTTATAATCTTTTCGATTCTCTCCCCGTATGGCCGCCATGCAAGAAAGATAATTTCATCATGTTCGGATCCGGGCTGGATGCAAGGCAATATAGAGGTGATTTAAAATGCAACGAATCAGAGCCTGAAAGCGTACCATTTCACTGGAATCTCGACAATGACAAAAATACGCTCAATCTATGGAGTGTAGACAATACTTTTTTCGGAAAAGCTATTATCAGCGCGCCTTTCAAGCAATATTCTACTGAGCGGTTTGTGATAGAATATGTAGACTTGGTGCCCAGTCCTATCAACAATACAAAAAAAGACACACTTACGTACACACATACGTTCATCAAATTCTGATGCGGTAAATTCTTTCAGAATCCATATCCACCACCGCATCCAGCGGTGGTTTTTCATTTACACACATTCATTTTCCATATTGTACATTTGCAAACTCAAAAATCAATTACCACATCATGATAAAGATCACCCTACCCGATGGCGCCGTGCGGGAATATAACGAAGGCTCTTCTGCCCTTGACGTAGCCAAATCCATCAGTGAAGGTCTGGCCCGTAAAGTACTGGCTGCAGAAGTGAACGGACAGGTATGGGATGCGACAAGGCCGATCCATAACGATGCGACACTCAAGTTACTTACCTGGGATGATAAAAATGCGAAATCTACTTTCTGGCATTCATCCGCACACCTGATGGCGGAAGCCATCGAATCTGTTTTCCCCGGGACTAAATTCGGCATCGGGCCGGCTATAGAAAACGGTTTCTATTATGATATAGACCTGGGTGACAAAACTATTTCAGACGAAGACCTCAAAAACCTGGAAGTTAAAATGAAAGAACTGGCTAAATCAGGCAGTGCTTATCAGCGTACTGAAGTATCCAAACAGGAGGCCATTAGTTATTTTACGGAAAAACAAGATCCTTACAAAATAGAATTGCTGGAAGGGTTGAATGACGGAGAAATTACTTTTTATACTCAGGGAAATTTCACTGATCTCTGCCGCGGACCGCATATCCCTAACACTGGCTTTATCAAAGCGGTAAAGCTTACTAATATTGCCGGTGCATACTGGCGCGGGAATGAAAAGAATAAGATGCTAACCCGTATCTACGGCATCACCTTCCCCCAACAGAAAGAACTGGATGAATACCTCGCGTTGTTGGAAGAAGCCAAGAAACGTGACCATAGAAAACTGGGGAAAGAACTGGAATTATTCGCATTTTCTGAAAAAGTTGGCAGCGGGTTACCTTTATGGCTACCTAAAGGAGCGATGCTTCGGGAGCGCCTGCAACAATTTTTGCAAAAAGCGCAAATGGCCAGCGGGTACCTCCCCGTCATGACACCGCACATTGGAGCGAAACAATTGTATGTGACTTCCGGTCACTGGGAAAAATACGGCAAGGATAGCTTCCGCCCCATTACAACCCCGCAGGAAGGGGCAGAGTTCATGCGGAAACCCATGATCTGGCCGCACCACTGCGAAATTTATAAATCATCCCCTCGTTCGTATAAAGATCTGCCCTTACGTTTGGCAGAGTTTGGCACGGTATATCGCTATGAACAGAGCGGCGAACTTCATGGTTTAACGCGCGTTCGTGGTTTTACCCAGGATGATGCCCACCTTTTCTGCCGCCCCGACCAGGTGCTGGAAGAATTTAAAAAGGTAATTGACCTGGTGATGTATGTATTCAAAAGCCTGAGTTTTGAAAATTTCACAGCGCAGGTTTCATTGAGGGACCAAGAAGACAGGAGCAAATATATAGGCAGCGAAGAAAACTGGGAGATCGCCGAAAAATCGATCATGCAGGCCGCAGAAGAAAAAGGGCTACCGTTTGTGGTAGAATACGGGGAAGCTGCATTCTACGGACCCAAACTTGACTTTATGGTGAAAGATGCTCTCGGAAGAAGCTGGCAACTGGGTACCATCCAGGTAGACTATAATCTTCCGGAACGTTTTGAACTGGAATACGTG
Source organism: Flavipsychrobacter sp. (assembly GCA_035497455.1). Classification (GTDB taxonomy): domain Bacteria; phylum Bacteroidota; class Bacteroidia; order Chitinophagales; family Chitinophagaceae; genus JAFIGV01. Next base: position 91,519 of record DATJDL010000023.1, on the reverse strand, counting down.
GACAGCGACAATGCCCGTAAACGACCGGTAATGATACACCGTGCACCTTTCGGTTCTATGGAACGTTTTATAGCCGTATTATTAGAGCATTGTGCAGGTAACCTTCCGTTTTGGCTGGCACCTCAACAGGTAAAAATATTACCGATAAGCGATAAGTTTTCGTCTTATGCCCATGAGGTAGCCCGCAGACTGGCCAGCGAAGACATACGCGCTGAAGTAGATGATCGCAGCGAAAAAATAGGCCGGAAAATAAGGGATACAGAGCTGATGAAAGTACCCTATATGCTGGTAGTGGGCGAAAAGGAGATGAATGAAGGCGTGGTAGCAGTGCGTAAACATGGCGAAGGAGATAAAGGAGCGTTGTCCGTAGAGGAGTTCATCGCACAAATGAAGCAGACCATACGCGAGCAAACAGGATAGCGAACCGGACAGTCAAAACAGCTGAAATATACCGCATAAGAAAACCGGCCGGCAAAATACCATATCTAAGTAGTAGGAACCGCTGAGCATATAAATTTCACAACACATTTATAAACCGAGTATTTTAATATTACAAATCATTATTTTTGCGCACAACTTAAAAGTATTTAATGCAAAAAAGACCGAAAGGCAGACAACCGTTTAGACCGAGAGTTAAAGAAAGAGAACACAACATCAACGAGGATATTACAGCTCCTGAGGTACGTTTGATACGCGATGGTGCGGAACCTGCGGTATACAAAACATCAGAGGCATTGGCTTTGGCAAAATCGATGGAAGTGGACCTGGTAGAAATTTCCCCTAATGCCACTCCGCCTGTATGCCGATTGATAGACTACAACAAATTCCTTTACGAGAAAAAGAAAAAGGATAAGGAACAAAAAGCGAAGTCAAAACAATCGGAAATCAAGGAAATACGTTTTACACCGAACACGGACGATCACGATTTTGATTTCAAATCCAAACATGCAGAAAAATTTTTGCAGGAAGGCGATAAGGTAAAATGTTATGTGCAGTTCAAAGGACGAGCCATCATGTTCCAGGAGCGAGGAGAACTGTTGCTATTGAAGTTTGCAGAAAGGCTCGCAGAAGTAGGTTCTCTGGAATCTATGCCAAAAATGGAAGGCCGAAGAATGATTGCCATCTTCACACCGAAGAAAAAGAAATAAATTCTCGATAACGCGCTCTTAAGCCCTGCGAATTGCAGGGCTTTTTAGTATGCTATTACGCATCTTGGCAGGTTCCTTACAGTGCCACGCTTCTGTCGCAAGCATATTGCATATTTTAGCCGCTGCTTGTTGACATCTCTATTATATTTGCAAATTCAAGTTTTTAATTAAATGATATTACCAGTAGTAGCGTACGGACACCCGGTACTCAGAAAAAAATGTGAGGATATTGATAAGGATTATCCTGAGTTAAATAAGCTTATTGAAGACATGTGGGAAACCATGTACCATACCAATGGTGTAGGTATTGCAGCGCCGCAGGTAAACCGACCTATTCGCTTGTTTGTAGTGGATACGGAACAAATCGTAGAAAGTTTTGACGAGGAAGACAAACGCCTTTATCCCAATGAAAAACCAACGAAACAGGTATTCATCAATGCAAAAATAGTAGAAGAAGGCGGCACCCCCTGGTCTTATAATGAGGGTTGCCTCAGCATACCCAAAGTACGGGAAGATGTAAAACGCAATGCTACTATCCGCATTCAATATCTTGATGAGCACTTTGCTGAACGGGAAAGTACATTTGATGGCATTACGGCAAGGGTTATATTACATGAGTATGACCATATTGATGGCAAGCTTTTTATAGACTATTTATCGCCCCTCAAGAAAAGACTGATAAAGAAAAAACTGGATGATATTGCAAAGGGGAAAATGAACGTAAACTATCGAATGATTTTACCTAAGTAACAGGTTGCTTTTCAATTATTTATACACTCCCCTTGCCAGACAGTCAACTGAAATATACGGAAGAGCAATTAGTGACTTTGTTACGACAAAAAAGTAACGAGGCATTCAATTACCTGTATGACAACTACAGCGGGGTCATTTTTGGACATATCTGCCACATCATTACCGATCAGGACACGGCACAGGATGTAATGCAGGAGACATTTGTTAAAATCTGGAACAATATTGCACAATATGACAACACACGTGGACGTATCTACACGTGGATGATTAATATTGCGCGTAATACCGCCGTGGACAAGTTGCGCTCCAAAGGAGAAATCATGAAAACAAAAATCCGTGGGAATGAAGAAATCGTAAATATAAATGCAGGTAAGTCAGAAATTTCAACAGATACAATAGGACTGAAGAAAATGGTTTCGGAGTTAAAATCGGATCAAAAAGAAATTGTGGATTTGGCTTATTTTAAAGGTTATACCTTAGACGAAATTTCCAAGGCGCTGGATACACCACTCGGGACCATAAAAACCCGTATGAGACAGGCAATCAAAACATTAAGACAACGATTTACAGCATAAGAGAGATGATTATCGGGCAAAAATGAACCTTAAAGAATACATAGAATCGGGCTTGTTAGAGGCTTATGTGCTGGGGGCATTGTCTGCGGAGGATCAACTGCGTATTGAAAAGGACATTGCCCAATACCCTGAACTTAAAGCTGAGATAGCAATCATAGAAGAAACTATGTATCGCTATTCCAAGGCCCATGCCATAGCGCCCCCTGAGGGGATGAAGGAAAAAATAAAGGCGCAGCTGGACATTCAAAATCTAGAGGCACCTGTGTCAGCATCGAGCCCTATAAGGGAGTTCCGTCCCGCAGCCGGTAGCCCGGCTTCCGGTAACTGGCAACGGGCCGCCATGTGGATTCTTCTGGTGACTACCGGTCTGCTTGCGACATTATTATTTCAACAACGAAATAGTTTACGCAACGAGATACTTACGCAAAACAAGAAAATAGATAGTCTTATAGCCACTCAAACAGAAATGGCAGCATTGCTGGATGATAAAAGAAAAGAAAGTGCTATGGTAGCTGATACTGCCATGCATGCTATCGTGATGAAAGCCATTCAACCGCAACATGCTATGGCGGCTACAGTGTACTGGAATAAAACTCAGGGAGATGTTTATCTCTCGTTTACTAAAATGCCCCTTCCCCCGCAAGGCAAGCAATACCAGCTCTGGATGATCCGAGACGGTAAGCCCGTGAGCATGGGTATGGTGCCCAATGAACTTTTAGCAAAAGGAATGATGATGAAAGTTCCCAGTAAAGTAGTGGAAAGCCAGGCTTTTGCTATTTCCCTCGAAAATGAAGGAGGCAATGCTACACCTACGGAAGTACAAGTACTCGGAACCGTTTCCTAAGCTGTCATAAGACTGCAACCGCGCAATGCGGAGTGATCCATTCTGCCCAGCACCTTGAAACTCCCATCTTTTTCCAGTTTTCCAATGTCTTCAGTAGCAATAAAGGAACAGGAATGAATGTTTGCCAGATCAATGACATTGATACCTCCTACTCCTCCTGGGTTGACCTCTAAAGGATCATTTACATCCCGGATAAAAAGTTTCATGCTGCATGTGGGATAAAAAACACCTGCTGCTTTTGCATAAGCTTGTGATAAAAGTTCCGTCATTCCATATTCCGACTGAATGTTCTCCAGCTGCCACTGCTGTTTCAGAAACCCATGTACCTCCTCCCGCGTCATCTCGGTTTTTCTTCCCTTCATGCCACCCGTTTCCATGACAATTATATTCCGGAGTTTCATTGGGAACTGCTCTGCAAAATCCAGCAAAGCAAAGGTAACGCCCAGTAAAATCGTCTTTTGTCCAGCGGCTTCCAATTCCAGGATGGTCTGACTCAGTTTATCCCATTCATTCAGATAAAAACCGTTGGCTGCATGTCCACTTTTCTTCATCAACTGTTCTGCCATGTGAACCAACGAGGCGTTTCTACGTTCCAGATAAGAAGGCAAAAGCGCAAGAATAACATAATCTCCTGGTGAGCCATAGAACTGCTCAAATCCTTTCAATAAAGATTGTTCGTAAACCGCAGCATCTTTGATATAATGTTTGGAATTGACTTCCGAGGTCGTTCCGCTGCTTTCAAAATAAAGACCAGGCAGTGTATCACCGCATATTACCTGATGTGTTTTGAAGAAAGAAATGGGAAGAAAGGGTATTTTGAGAATACTGTCGACAGCCCCCATATCGATCGATAAGGCATCAACATAAGCCCTGTAAATATCATTCTCCCGGTATTGTTTCTTAAATACTTCAAGTGCAATATCATCGAAGTTTTCGGCGTTTATATGTTCAATGAACCCGTCTTCTTTAAGCATAAACTGTAAAACCTTTCCAGTAACTTTGAATCACTATGAATAAGAACTGTAAAATTGGGATATTTCTTTTAATGGCCTGTGGTATTTATAGCTGCAAACCGGAAAACAAAATGTCTAAAATACCCCAATTGGAGTTTGTCACGATGACACCATCGGAAGTGAAAGGAGGCAGCAGCCAGGATACCGTATACCTTTCCTTCCGTTTTCAGGATGGAGATGCAGACATAGCAACTGATGATCAAACCGAGAATATTATTATAAAAAACACCAAAGACACGACCACATTAAAGTTTAAGATGCCGGGGGTGGATGATGCCTTTAAAGATCCCTCTACCGGGTTTAAAGGATTATTTATAGTAAGGATACAGGCTGCTTATTTTACCTTGCGTGACACCGCTATGGCATACGATTCGCTGCAATTTAAAGTGACCCTTAGTGATATTGCCGGACATGTAAGCAATGAAGTGACCACACCTGTTTTAATCTTAAATAAATAAGTACAATAAATAATGTTTGGACTTCAATTTTTTTTTGCCGATTTTTATAGCCCCCCTCGAAAAAGAAGGGGGTAATTTTTTAGAGACAATATGAAATCAACATTATTAACACTGGCCGTGGCGTCCATTGTCACATGCGGGTTTGCACAGGATTTTCATAGTAACAACTATGACATTTCTGTGTTTAGGGGATATAAAGACCTGCCTGCTTCTAAATCTTCGGAAAGAACTAACACGAAGACCAGGGTGAACCAGGTCTTCCCGGGGTGGTACACATTCTCAGACAAACTGAACGGACAATTTACTGACATCACAGGACAGCCTGTGACAATACCGGGAGCCACGTTAAATGACAAGACGAGTTATATTTTCAGCAATATACTGAACAAATTAGGGGTAAGCGGCACTCAATGGACACAAGTTCAAAGCCATGATGCGGGCTTTGCGACGATTGTTAATTATAAACAATCGTTGAACGGACACCCTGTTGCATTTTCAAAACTGATTTTCAGCTTTACCAAAGACGGCAAGCTGGACCGGGTACAAATGAAAAATTATGGTACTGCAGCCCCACTTAGTCCCTCTTTATCTAAAGAAGAAGCATTAACGGCGGCTAAAACAGGTGTACCTATTACCATGCTGGATGAAAGCAAAATTGAAGACAACTGGTATTGGTTTCCTGTTCCTTCAAAGAACGGGTATGAATTGAGACCAGCCTGGAAATTTGAGATCAACGGCCGAGACGAGAGAATGCCGATAGAGCTGAAGGGTTATGTAGACGCCATCACAGGTGAAGTCCTATACAGGACAAATGGTGTAAAAGAAACCGTGGACGTGACCGTTAAAGGTTGGGTTAATAAGCAAAATCCATTGTTACCGGCAACACTGGAGTCTTTGGCAGATTTAGAAATTACACTTAACGGGGCATCGTATTATACAGATACAGCCGGCTTCCTGAGCAATGCCGCTTTGTCTGCCCCTATTTCTGCGACCATGACATTGCAGGGAAAATGGTCAAAAGTGGTGAATCGGCAAGCTTCCAATATTACACCGTCTTATACGACGATGCTGAATAATGCGAGCAACATCATAACATTTGACACAACCGCGCCTTCTAACAGCCAACAGGTAAACGCTTACTACCATGTCACACGCGTGCATGATTTCATGAAAGGGCACCTCCCGACCTTCACCGGTATGGATTTCGCACTTCCAACAAATGTGGATTATTCCGGCAGCCCTGCCTGTAATGCTTTCTATACAGGGAGCGCTGGCGGGTCTATTAATTTTGCCATTGCTACAGCTGCCTGTAATTCTTTTGCCTATTGCGGGGATATTATTTACCATGAATACGGTCACGGGATCAACGACAAATATTACCAGTCCCAGGGACAAGGAGGAATGGATAATGGTGCACTAAATGAAGGAACCGCCGATATTTGGGGACTAAGCATCACCAAAGATCCGGTACTGGGAAAAGGCTCCATGAAAAATGGTGCGATCATTCGCCGGTATGACCAGGCACCCAAAGTATACCCTGTAGATATCCAGGGCGAAGTACACGCTGATGGAGAGATCATTGCAGGTGCATGGTGGGACGTAGGAATCAACTTGGCCTCGGTAGATACCATGGCGCAAATTTTCACCAAATCTTATGTCCATACTCCTGATGGAGCAAATGGTACCGAAGGCGATGTTTTTCATGAAGTATTGGTATCCGCTCTTAAAGTAGATGATAATGATAATAACTTAGTGAACGGCACACCACATTTCACGCAGATTGTGGCAGCTTTTGCCCGTCACGGTATTTATCTATTGGGAGACGCAGATATTGTCCACACAGATATTGCCAATCAACCGGCGAATACCCCCATTACGATCAACGCATCATTGAACGTATCGGAACCTGCATTCCTACAAGGAATGAAACTCTTTTACAAAGACAGAACGGTATCGAACTGGGATTCTACGCTGATGACCGCTTCCGGAACCAATTTTACAGCTACTATACCAGGGTTTACAGAAGGTACGTTGGTTGACTACTACTTTGCTGTCTACGATAATATGTCGATGCTCAACAAGTACTTTCCGATCAACTATACGCCTACAAGCCCTGCTTCCACCAACAACATCATCTACCAGTTTGGTGTAGGTTTGGATAAAATGATGGGGCAGGATTTCGAAGGCACTATCGATACGGCCTGGAAAATAGGCATCAATACCGATAATGCAACAACTTCAGGACAGTGGGTAGTAGCAACTCCTGTAGCATCTTATACTAATGGCTTAATTACACAAACAGGTGCTGATCACACAACCGGAACCGGCAAATGTGCCGTAACAGGTAATGCTTCCGCCCCCAACCTTCCTTCCGGCACTGCTGATGTGGATAATGGTGTTACCACCATCCTGACCCCGGTATTTGATCTTTCAAATTTTGTGGAGCCTGTAATCGAATATTTCCGCTGGTATAGTAACGATCGCGGTTCGAACAGGGGCAATGACGTTTGGGAAGTAGGAATCAAACTGGAGTCAAGCACTATATGGCCGCCCGTAGGAATTTTGGAATCTACGAACAGATCCGATTATTCCTGGAGAAGAAGAATTTTCAGCGTAAGACAACTTTTCCCGGGTATATCTCCTCTGAAAGTGCAAATGCGGTTTGTAGCTGCAGATAAAATTATCACCGGTGCTACCAATAACGGGCAAAGTACGGTAGAAGCGGCCGTGGATGATATCTTTATCTACGATAAGATGAACGCCATGAGTGTAAATGGTGTAACTGCGGCCAAAGCAACTATCTTCCCGAACCCCGCATCAAACGAAATACATGTAAGATTACAAACGGCTGCTGCAGGCACTGTTTCACTTACAGATATTTCAGGTAAAGAGTTGATGAATGCTACTATAACCAGCCAGGCTTCAGACTATGTCTTCCCGACCAAGACCCTGGCAAACGGTGTTTATCTGATCACGATCAGGACCCACTCCAGTGTTCAAACGTCTAAAGTGAATGTAATACATTAACAACACGTTTCACAAACTGAACAAAACCGGATGCAGGCTTACGTGCATCCGGTTTTGCTTTTTTATTAAGCCAATTCATTTAAAAAAGATGGGTAGGTACGTTCAATTATAAAACGGCATCCGGAGTAAAAAGCGTCTTAACGCGGGGAAAAACACGACAGAGATTTCAGAGAAGCTAGACAGATCCTATAAAGACGGGCGGAGCTGATTGACACCACGTTTATTTCCGCATTCGTTTAAGATTCCGCCTCCCCATTACTGTACAGGAGCAGAATTTTCCGATTTCCACCGGATTCGATAGTCACTTTAGTGTTTTTTTGCTTTTCTTCCCCTATCATCCAACTATTAGAAGCCATGATATTCCCGATCAGTAAAGCCGTATTCAACGCATTGGAATCTTTTTCATTTTCATAACCCACCTTAACGTTCCAGGTGGACCAGGTAGGCTCTCCATAGTTATCTTTTAATTCACTTACTATGTTTAAATATTCTGAATAAACCCTGTCTAAATCAGCAACTGAAAAAACGGCCGAAACACTTACAAGTTTATCTTTATGAAAGTTGAGTTGAAGTTTCTCTGTTTTCCTTCCGGCAAATAATACATCAAAATAGGTCAGTGCTTCTGACGATGTGTATTCCGGGCTTACTTTTAAAGCAGCAAGCACCTGAGACTTCGCTTCTGCTGTACTCTCTCCGAATTTTAATCCCAGTGAATTCTCCATATTATATTGCCCATAAGCATTGAAGCAAAAAACAACAGAGAAGAACAGTGGAAGTAGCTTTTTTAACATAAACTTGTTTTTAAAGAAGAAGACCTGACTTCTCCCGAATGATATTTTGTATATAGCCGAACTTCTTATTCCTGATTCTAAGGCTTATAGCTTTCTTTTGTGTACATACTACCTGATACAAACTGAAATGATTAAACCTGAAACCCTAAAATTTTACAGCGAAAAAAACAGCTGAAAAAGAGCGAAAACTGAGAAGAAAAGAATAATTCGAAACTATATCAGAAAAGGCAAAATAAAGAATTCGATTGCAAAAGTACGACTATAAAACGAATAACATCTTTTTAACTGACATAATAAATCAGGATAATGTCTTATAATAGCAGCGGCCGGGTAACAATAGGGCTTCACTTGCTATTTTTGCTTTCTTAACGAAATCATCTTATACAGAGTGAGAAAAAAGATAAAACGTGGGTTGAGGGTGTCAAGATACGTGATTTATAAAGAAACATTAGTCGATTACCGAGAACATTTCTGGTCTTTTACCGGAGCATTTATCGGGATTGGTTTGATAGCATTTATTCAAAGTCATGTGATGAGCAGATTGGAGAACATATTTCTGATAGGCTCCTTTGGGGCGTCGAGTGTTTTAGTGTACGGAGCCATTCAAAGCCCTTTGGCTCAACCCCGCAACCTGATTGGCGGACATATCATTTCAGCTATTGTTGGTGTAACTATATATAAAATCCTCCCTGATATTATTTGGTTGACCGCGCCATTGGCTGTAGCGTTTTCAATTGTCATCATGCAAATCACAAAAACATTGCATCCTCCCGGCGGAGCAACCGCATTAATTGCAGTGATCGGCTCAGAGAAAATAAAAGTATTAGGGTTCGGTTATGTTCTGTCTCCTGTCTTAACGGGGGCGCTCATCCTATACATTACCGCTTTGATCTTCAATAATATCACGAAGCACAGGAAATATCCGACTGATAAACGATTTACCAATTATTTGAGGCAGATGTTTATCAAAAAACAGGAGTAAACGATTATAAAAAACGCCCTGAGATCAGGGATCCAGGACGTTCATTTCTAATCTCAGAGGTCGCGAGCGGATTCGAACCGCTGTACGAGCTTTTGCAGAGCTCTGCCTAGCCGCTCGGCCACGCGACCCTTTGCTAAGGGATGGCAAATGTAGTAAAAAATCAGTTCTCTCCAAGGCTAAATAAAAGTTCTGTAACAGGAATTTTTCTATAGGCAATCCGGATTTCAATATTGGTTATAGACACCTCAATTTTAAATGGTATCCATGCATAATACTTCTTTAAAATAATAGCACTATTCTTCCGTAAGCATGCGTTTGCAAAAAACTTTAGATCCCGAATGCAGCATTCAATGTGTTAGTTTTGCATGGCTATGCAACAATTGGTCATTGCCTCCAACAACTCCGGAAAAATAGAAGAAATACGATCGATGGTCGACAACATAGAATTGTTATCCATGAAAGATATTGGTTTTACAGAGGAGATCGAGGAACCCTTTCACAGCTTCGAAGAGAATGCCCTCACAAAAGCGAAGACAATTGTCGCTTTCAGCGGCAAAAACGCATTTGCTGACGATAGCGGCTTATGTGTTCCCGCTCTGAATAATGAGCCGGGCGTTCACAGTGCTTACTATGGTGGACTGCCACGTACGGATGAAAAAAACAATGCCCGCTTGCTGAAAGAACTGGAAAACCGAACAGACCGAACTGCCTTTTACAAATGTGTGATATGTCTCATTTGGGAAGCTGACACTTATTTTTTTGAGGGCATCTGTGAAGGATCAATAGCATTGCAGCCCACGGGCGAAAAGGGGTTCGGGTATGATCCGCTTTTTATCCCTGCGGGGTATGACGAAAGTTTTGGTGTCCTGCCTTTATCCGTAAAAAACGAACTCAGTCATAGAGGGAAGGCCGTAAGAAAAATGGTGGACTTTTTAAGTAAAACAGATAACAATGAAATTTTCGATCGGAGATAAAATATTATTGAAACGCACGGATGAAGAAGGAGTAGTGACAGGGATAGTCAGCAAGGACATGTTCGAAGTACGGGTGAATGGCACCACCTTTCCCGTACATAAAGATGATATAGATCATCCCTACCTGAAATGGTTTACGCAAAAAAAACAATTGTCCAAAACAGCGCCTATTCCGGAACAGCTTCCCGTAGAAAAGGCAAGTAAGCGTATCGCCAGGCTGTCACAGGGGATCTACCTTTCCTTTCTCCCGGTTTTTGAAGCCGGAAATTTTGAAGATGTGGTAGACCATTTGAAAATTCACCTTATCAATGAAACGCCGCATACCATACATATTGACTATGAGGTCAAGATTTTTCATGAAAGCCACTTTCATTATAGCGGCAGCCTGCATCCTTTTGCCGATCTGTATTTACATAATGTTGCCTATGAAGACATGAATGATCAACCTCGCTTTCATTGGCAGCTTTCCAGCGCAAAAGATCCCGGTTTAAAAAAAGAGGAAGGCTTGTTGAAAATAAAACCTCAGAAACTTTTCCAGCATATACAGCAGCTGTTATCGAAGAACGAACCCATGTTCAATTACCTGTTGATAGAAGACTTTGTATTAAAACCCAAGGAGGAAAAAAAAGAACTTGTCCGCCCCTCCATATTACCAGTGGTAGAACGCAAATCCCTGACGGGATATAGGCTGGATGAATTGCCTCGTTACGAACTGGACCTGCATATAGAACAGCTTGCTGATGACTACAAAGACCTTAGCAACGCTGAAATAATCCACCTTCAACTCAGTTCCCTGCAACGCTATCTTTCTCTTGCCATCCTGCACAGGCAGGAGCGTATGATTATCATTCACGGAGTGGGAAAAGGAAAATTAAAAGAAGAAGTTCACCATATATTGAAACAAATACCCGAGATAAAGCGCTTTAGCAACGAATGGTTGGGTAAATACGGATTTGGTGCTACTGAAGTAATTTTTCAGTATTGAGCTGCTTCAGGCTTTCCTTGATCTCCAAAGCCCTTTTGTTTATTTCCGCCTCAACGTCTTCTTCATTCTTTTCCGCTTTTTTAGAAGCAGAAGACAGCAGCATGCCGATACCGACATAGGTTTTAACCATAAAGCCTGTGGTGGCGGACGACAACTTGTCTTTTACAGTTATGAAAAAGGGTGATTTCATTTGAGGTGGTACAAAGGTGTTTCGTTCCACTCATCTAATGAAAAAAAGACCTTTACTTAACTGCCACTTTGCAAGCCATTAACCAATGCTTCACAAAGGACTTACCGTTTATGCCTGCTGACAAAAAAATGACAATTCAGATGCAGTAAAACTCAACTATTAAAGTTATTTTTATAGTGATCACGAATTAAATTTTGTGGCTATGAAAAAAATATACAGCATTGCTATACTATTGTTGCCCACATTCGTATATGCAAAAACCACAGGGCTGACATTACCTACCTTCTATCCGCATTTCGGATCTGCGGGTACTACACCTTCTCCTGCGTCTAACACGATACGATTAGTAGGTTCGGCTCAGTCTATTTTTGATGGCACCAATTATCAGCCCTTTGATTCTTCAGTATACCAATATTCCGGGGGCAGGGGGGGGTTATTAGACATGGACTATACAGCGCTTTTCTTGAGTTTTGATACCAGTATCAGCTACGAATATGACGCAGCATCCTTATCTTATAAATATGAAAACCGGTACACGCAACAATTCAGCAATCAAAATAACATACTCTCGAGAATTCAGGAAAAATACACAACAGACGGATGGCACAATACCATGAAGCTGGATTATAACTATGATGTACACAACTCCAAATTGGTAGGTACCAATTTGAATATCTGGGTGGGTATGTGGTTTAACAACAACAACTATAAAATCTACTATAATGCCAATAACCTGATCGGCAAAGTAGAAGAAGTGCTCAAGCACACCTTCCTCCAGTATGATGCCAACCAGAACATTATTGAAAGAAAACAGTACGAATATACCACAGCCAACGGCTGGGATTCAACAGAACGATATCGGTTCAGCTACGATGCCTTTCAAAGGATGAATTCATATACACTGGAAATTTACGACCAGGGAACTTGGAAATTGACACAAAAAGTAGATTATGCTTTTAGCGGGAATAACGTAACGGCAGCCTATCAATATTCATGGGCCAATAAATCCTGGAAATTAATACAGACCAACAGCTATACTTACGACAGCCAAAACAACAAGATAAGCGATGAATCCAAAGTATTAAACAACGGAACGGGTAACCTGGTAAATTTCAGAAAAGAGCATTGGACATATAATAACCTCAACCAGCCTACATCCTACTATTCTCAAACCTGGGATGCGACAGGCGGTAATTGGACTGCAGTAAAAGGAGATTTTTACCATCGTTATTATTATGAGTTTTACTTTCCTACTTCTGTTCCGGAATTTAATGCCGACACCTATTTTACTTTGTACCCTCAACCAGCAAGTAATATCGTAAATATTCAACTCCGGCAAAACGCCGCCACTACCAAAGGGGTTGTCTGTGATTTGCAGGGGAAAGTGGTAAAGAGTTTCTCGTTCAATAATTCAACAACGAGTATACCGGTAGGAGATCTGCCTTCCGGGAACTATCTCCTTCGTATCAGTAATAATGAAGCCTACTATTCTAAACCGCTTATTGTAGCGCGTTAGCTGTTGTAGGCAGACTTAAAAAACCTGTTGGAGTTCAGGAATGGCGATGCTTATCTCCGTTGTTGACCGTTCAATTGTGGATGGTAATTGCGTCTGACAACCTAATTATCCTGTACTCTTTCGATTGTTATTTTCACTCGCTTAATACGCATTCTGTCAATTTCCAAAACAGTAAAATCGAAATTTTTATAATTTATAATTTCGTTAATTGCCGGAAATTTCCCTGATATCTCAAGTAGAAGCCCTGCTAAGGAATTGCTTTCCCCCCGTACCTTATCGAATACCTCCGGCGACTCCTGGATACTTCTGCATACGTCATTGATAAGCGTTTTACCTTCAAAGATGTAATTATTTTCGTCTATTTTTTTAAACTGGAGTTCATCCTCATCAAATTCATCGCGTATATCGCCGATGATCTCCTCCATGATATCTTCAAGTGTTACGATACCTGATGTGCCGCCAAACTCATCCACCACCACCGCAAAATGTGTACGGTTTTCCTGAAACTCTTTTCTAAGATCTTTGATCAGCTTGTTCTCATGAACATAATGAACCGGGCGCAGGAGACTGTGCCAATCAAAATTCGGGTCATCATGAAACAAAAAATCTTTACTGTTAATAATCCCCACGATGGTATCGAGACTATCTTTATAGACCGGCATTCGCGAATAGCCGTTATCCGTAGCAAATCTTTTCACCTGTAAAAAATTATAGCCATAAGGGACCCCGCTTACATCCAGCCTCGTACGCATAATCTGACGCACGGTTATATTACCAAATTTAATAATTCCTTTAAAAATATTTACTTCCTGCAGTGTGGTAGTGTGGCCTACAGTAGCTTCTATTACTTGTTCAAAATCTTCATCGGAAAAATTGGCGGTAGTGTGGGTCTTATCTTCAATAAACTCATCAGAGGAAACAACCATACGGCTGATCGAACTAAACAATGAAGTGGCAAGATGCATGACAGGCGCAGCGAACAATGCCATACGCATACTGTTTTGTGCAGCATATACTTTTGGTAAAACGCTGCCGAATAACACCAGCAAAAACGCTACAGCGAGTACCTGCAACAACAAGGATACCCATACATTCAACTCCGAACCCAGGAAATGCTTTACCAGGAAGTTAGTTGCAATAATGATCGCTACATTCAGAAAACATTTGGCTACGGTAGCTGTGGCCATCAGCATTTTGGGCTGCTCTAAAAGTTCTATGACCTGCCGGGAGCTTTGCTTGTTTTTAGTCTTTAAGTAATCTATATCTTTTGCTGAGAGCGAAAAAAACGCAGTCTCCGCGCCCGATACAATAGCGGTTAGCAAAAGCAAGAATAAAATGGCTATTAAAAAAAGAGTCACATTAGAAACAGGGATGGTTTCTGCAAATGACCCTGCAAATAGCAAATTATTTCCGTATGCAACTTCTTCCAAAATGAGAGGTGGTTTTTAATATTGTCTCAAAAATAAAAAGGGAAGACCAATCTTGAACTTCCCTTGTAAAAATATTATCCGGTCAGATTAAAACGGCAGGTTATCCTTCGGGTCCTCCCCAACAACTTTACTGCCTGCTTCGTAATTTATATCCGGAGAAAAACTGTTGCCATCCTGATGTGGCTGATGAATTTCAGCATGATAGTCTCCATTCTCCTTTCTTTTATCCAGCATAACAAGATTGTCTCCCACTATTTCCGTACTAAAGCGTTTTACTTTGTCTTTGTCCTCCCAGTTACGGGTCCGCAACCTTCCTTCAATAAATACAAGACTACCTTTGTGTAAATATTTTTGGGCTAATTCTGCTAAGCCTCTCCATAACACGACAGTATGCCACTCTGTTTGAGAAACCAAGTTACCCCCTTTGTCCTTAAACGTCTCTGTCGTAGCCAGCGGGAATTTAGCTACTGCGATATTTCCTTCAAGATATTGCAAATCCGGATCACGTCCCAAATTGCCTATCAGCATTACGCGATTAACTCCTCTCATTTTTTTGTTGTTGAATTTTCAATTAGCAAAAACTATAAATTAATGTAATCTAAAAATAGCCTTTTTTCTCAAAAAAGTGAACAATCGTTTTCGGGAATGCAATATTTTTCAGCTCGGTAAAGGCCACCCATTTACCTGCTTCTTTTCTTAAAGAATCCGGGGACGTGACACGCGCAGAAAAGAATTGAGCGATAATAGTTTGGTGCGATAATTTCTGCATGCTTTCTCCCTCGCTAGCCAGCGCAACATCGACCTTCAGTACATCTTGGAGATGCCGGTTCACCTCCATTTCGGTTGCTTTTGCGGAGGTTTCAAAAAGATAAGGCTGATACAAATGAAACCAGATATCTTTCGATTGTCGCTGCTGGATAAATATCTTTTTTTTAAACAGGAAAATAATGAAATTAAAATGGCGTGTTTTTACTATGTTCTTTTTTGATTTGACTGGCAGCAAATTCACCATTTGATTTTTGTATGCCACGCATTTCGGTTGTAAAATACATGCTTCGCATAAGGGGACCGCAGGTTTACAGACCGTTGCTCCAAAGTCCATGATGGATTGATTATATCCTGCTGGATCTGACCGCTCAAGCAGGTCTTGGGCCAATTGCTGGAAATATTTTTTACCCGCGGTGCCGTCCACGGGTATTTCTATACCGAAAAATCTCGCCAGCACACGTTGTACGTTTCCATCGACCACGGCATAAGGTTTGTTGAAAGCAAAGGAAATAATAGCCGCGGCGGTATACTGTCCCACTCCTTTTAGATTTAACAGCGTTTCATAGTCATCGGGAAAATGACCTTGTAATTCATTTGCAATAAACCTGGCAGTGGCAAGTAAGTTTCTGCAACGATTGTAATAGCCGAGCCCCTGCCAAAGCCGATATACATCCGTATCCTCAGCAGCGGCAAGTTGCTGTACCGTAGGGTATTGGGCTATGAATCGCTCATAATAGGGCGTGCCCTGCTCTACCCGGGTTTGCTGCATGATGATCTCAGAAAGCCATATCTTGTAGGCATTCTGTTCTTTTTTCCACGGGAGCACCCGGAAATTCTCATGGTCATGCCAGTACATGAGCCTCTCTGTAAAGTATGATTTCTGAAACGGGGATATCTTCATTCCCGCGCAAGTTAAACGTCAAATTTTAGCTTTTTATGCACGCCGGAGAAACTAAGTTCACCTGCTGCATTCGATCCGGAACAATTCTGTAAGCACCGATACGATTCTCCTTTGTAAACTATAAATTTGCACATCTTTTTGAGTTTATGAATTTACAAGCATTACAAAGCACTGCTTCACAGGTGCGTCGCGATATCGTTAGAATGGTGCATGCCTGCCAAAGCGGTCACCCGGGAGGTTCTTTAGGTTGTACAGATTTTCTGGTTGCCCTGTATTTTGAAGTGATGAAACATGACCCGGGTTTCAATATGGATGGGAAAGGTGAAGATGTATTTTTTCTTTCAAATGGCCACATCTCGCCGGTCTTTTATAGCGTTCTCGCGCGTTCAGGATATTTCCCGGTACAGGAACTGGGAACTTTTCGCAAGATAGGGTCGCGCTTACAAGGGCATCCTGCCACGCATGAACATCTTCCCGGCGTTCGCATTGCCTCGGGCTCTCTCGGGCAAGGGATGAGTGTAGCCTGTGGTGCAGCACTGGCAAAAAAATTAAATGAGGATGATCGCATCGTGTACTCACTTCACGGAGACGGCGAATTGCAGGAAGGACAAAACTGGGAAGCCATCATGTTCGCTGCCCATCATAAGATAGATAATCTCATCGCCACGATAGACTATAACGGTCAACAAATTGACGGACCTGTCAGTAAAGTGATGAACCTCGGTTCGATAGGCGAGAAATTTACCACATTCGGCTGGGACATGCTGGAAATGGATGGAAATAACATGCAAGAAGTATTGGAGGTACTTGCTACAGCAAAATCCCGCTGTGGAAAAGGCAAACCGGTTTGCATCATCATGAAAACAATTATGGGGAAGGGAGTTGACTTTATGGAAGGAACCCATGAATGGCATGGTATCGCTCCAAGCGATGTACAATTGGAGCAAGCGCTGAATCAACTGCCGGAAACAGGGAAGGATTACTAACTTGCCACATCATGTACGATAATTAACACGGCGATTTCATAATGAAATCGCCTTTTTTACGCTCATACAAACCGGGTCGGACGCGGGCTGCTAACGTCCATGCTTAAACACGCAATGACTGGAAAGGAAACAGCAAGCAAAAATAAAAAAGGCTGCCTTTCCAGGCAGCCCAATACTATATGCAATTCTAAGCCTATGCTTCTTTATCGCTTTCCGCTTGATTTTGCTCGTTGTCAACTTCTGGCGTAGCAGCTGGTGTTTCTGCAGGCACTTCAGGAGCGGCTTCTACAACAGGTGCAGGAGCGGGCGTAGTTTCCACAGCTTTGGCAGCTCCACTGCTTCTGCGGCTACGACGTGTTTTCTTAGCGGTTTCTTCAGTACCACCTTTTTTGTAGAGTTCATTGAAATCCACCAATTCTATCATCCCCATATCTGCTGCATCACCGAAACGGCGCGGCAACTTAATGATGCGGGTGTAACCACCCGGACGGTTAGCTACTTTATCGCCAATTACGCCAAAGAGTTCCTTGATGGCTTCTTTATCCTGAAGATAACTGAACACCACACGACGGTTGTTCATACTATCTTCTTTACTACGTGTAATCAACGGCTCTACATATACACGCAATGATTTTGCTTTGGTAAGTGTAGTGGTAATCCGTTTGTGCTCGATCAGCTGGCAAGCCAGGTTGGACATGAGCGCTCTTCTGTGTGAGGCTGTGCGACCTAAATTTTTGATTTTGTCTCCGTGACGCATGACGTTTGATTTTGTTTTTAGATATTCCCCCACACCGTGTCAAGGAATTGTGGGGTACTTTTTTAATTTATAATTATGAATACTGAATTAGTCTTCACTTCTTTGAAGCCTGCTGATGTCCATACCGAAGTGCAGCCCTCTTTCAGCCAATACCTGCTCTATCTCCGTCAAAGATTTTTGACCGAAATTGCGGAATTTCATCAATTCTTCCTGCGTATACTGTACTAACTCGCTCAGTGAATTGATCTTAGCGGCTTTCAAACAGTTAAACGCACGCACAGAAAGTTCAAGATCTTCCAATGGTGTATGCAATGTCTTGCGCAATTGCAGTGTTTCTTCATCTACCACGGCTTCTTTTTCTTCACGTTTAGTATCCAGGCTGATGTTTTCATCTGTGATGATCATCAAATGCTGGATCAGGATGCGGGAAGCTTCTTTTACTGCTTCTTCAGGATGAATGGTACCATCTGTTACCACTTCCATGATCAGTTTTTCAAAGTCAGTACGTTGTTCCACACGGGTATTTTCGATCGTATATTTCACATTCTTGATGGGAGTGAAAATAGAATCGATGGCAATTATGCCCAACGGTCCTGCGCCTTCTTTCGGACGGTTTTCCTCAGCAGGTACATAACCGCGGCCTTTGCCTATATGAATTTCAATATTAAATGTAGTGCCGGCTTCCATGTTGCAGATCACCAGCTCGGGATTCATGATCTCGAAATTGTTGGTATGCTCACCGATCATACCTGCATTGAATGTTTCTCCTTTAATAGAAAGTTCAATTTTTTCATGACTGATCTCGCTGTTGATCGCTTTTTTGAAACGTACTTGTTTCAAATTCAGGATGATCTCGGTAACGTCTTCCAATACGCCCTTAATAGTGGCGAATTCGTGGTCTGCACCTGCAATCTTTATAGAAGTGATCGCGTAACCTTCCAATGAGGAAAGCAATACGCGACGCAGTGCGTTACCGATAGTTACGCCATAGCCAGGTTCCAACGGACGGAACTCAAACTGGGCTTCGAAATCTGTAGCTTTTTGCAAAACTATTTTGTCCGGTTTCTGAAAATTTAATATTGCCATGTTCTTTGTCTTTTGAATGTTTTTTTGTTGTTTGAAGTTTAGTTTGTTTTTCGGCTTATGCCATTCAGCTCAAATCCTGATGCCCGGCACACTTCGAGAGTTCGGGATGCTCTTCCCTCTCTCAAATTCTTGCTTGCAATAGATAATGAACTGAAATTTCGGATTGCAAAAGTAGGGAAAATGAATTGAAATTTAAAAAAAGACCCTATTTAATCTCTAACCTGTTTTGAAAAAGGCTGCCCGGAGAATCTTCCTCTCTAGTACTTCTGGTCCTGCCTGACTACCTGTGCAGCTTCCCGCTTTGTAGCGAAAAACTTCACTAAAATTAATCCCGCCACAAACCCTCCTATATGTGCAGCGTACGCCACGCCACCTCCGCTGCCCTCGCCTCCCAGTAAACTCAGGCTGCTCACTAATTGCATCGCTATCCAGATGCCGAGGCTCACGATTGCCGGCACCGTGGTAACAAAACGGAATACAAATACCCGCACTTTATTTCTGGGAAATAATAATAAATATCCTCCTAACACGCCGGAAATCGCGCCTGAAGCGCCCAATGATGGAACCAGCGTGCTATGTCCCAATACAGCTGTGGCAAGTACATGAGCCAATGTGGCAAGCACACCACATAATAAATAGAACACCAGGTATTTGATATGCCCCATTACATTTTCGAGATTATCGCCAAATATCCACAGGTAAAGCATATTGCCTGCTATATGGGCTATTCCGCCATGCATAAACATGGACGTAAGAATCGTAATATGCACGGGTGTGGGAGAAACCCCCAATCCACCGGAAGTAATGTCTGCCCCCGTCAATATTTCTTCCGGCACAGTGGAGTAACTCAATAGAAAAGCATCATTTGTTCCCATTTTCTGCAGAAAAATAAAAACAGCGATGTTCACGGCTATCAAAAGATAGTTTACAAAGGGGGTTACAGTTCTCTGGCTGTTGTCATCTCCGATAGGAAACATGTGCTAAAAAAATTTGGACCAGTAAAATAGTTTATTTTATCAGGAAAATATATCTTTGCGGTCCCGAAACCAAAAAGGGGGTATATAAATATGTTGATCATCGATTCTAAAGACTGCGAAAACATTGACAAGGCGTTAAAAAAGTACAAGAAAAAATACGAAAAATCTCGTACGCTGAATCAATTACGCGACCGTCAATCTTTTACCAAGCCATCTGTACGTCGTCGTACACAAGTGTTGAAAGCTGTTTACAAACAACAGATACTTTCCGGCAAAGTAGAATTGTAGTCGCCAGCTTTAGCTAATAATATTTTAGTTGCATCTCGTCTTGTATTGTATTATATTTACAAGACGAGATTTCTCTATTTATGGACGAATCAGTTCTTACAGAATTTATTCATTACCTACGCTTCGAAAAACGATTTTCACCGCATACACTTCTTGCTTACCGGGAGGATCTTGAGCAATTTGTAACCTATACGAAAGATCAATTCGAACTAACAGAGACTTCTCAGGTCACCCACTTTCACCTGAGAAGCTGGCTGGCATCCTTAAAGTCTGAAGATTCCAAGCCCAGAACCATTAACCGCAAAATATCTTCACTTCAATCATTTTTCCGTTTCCTTTTAAAAAACGGCAGGGTATCAAAAAACCCGGTTAAACAACTGCATTCGCTGCGATTAGAGGAGCGGCTTCCCCAGTTTTTAAAAGAACCTGAGGCTGAAAACCTTTTAGAAGAAATAGCTTTTGAAGAAGGGTTTAAAGGCAAGACAGACCGGCTGATCTGTGAGCTGCTTTACCAAACCGGCATGCGTCGTGCAGAGCTTATACAATTGAAAGAACAGGATATCGAGTGGAGCCTCAGGCAAATCCGGGTTTTAGGAAAAGGCAATAAAGAACGACTGCTCCCTCTCGGACCTGCCCTGTTGGATGAGCTCAGGCAGTATTTACTGGAGAAAAAGAAAATCACGGATAACAATGCTGTCTTAGTATTGGCAAACGGGAACAGTTTATATGAAACTTATGTATATCGCACCGTTCAGCATTACATGGGCAAAGTAACAACGTTAAAGAAAAAAAGTCCGCACATCTTGCGGCACAGTTTTGCAACTCATTTATTGAACAACGGCGCCAACATTCAGGCTATTAAAGATCTTTTGGGGCATAGCAGCCTGGCAGCCACCCAAATTTACACACACAATAACATTGAAAAACTAAAAGAAATCCATAAATTGAACCATCCAAGAGGCTAAGTATGAAATAACATTTACCCGATTTTATTTTTTAACCTTTAAAGACTAATAATTATGAACGTGCAGATCCAAACAGTGCACTTTGATGCCGATTCTAAACTGATAGACCATGTTAATAAGAAAATTCAAAAACTCAGCACCTTCCACGACCATATTATAGATGTTGAAGTCTATTTAAAATTAGACAATGTGGCGCATAACATTAAAGACAAGATCGCAGAGATCAAAGTGCATGTTCCCAAGCACTCTTATTTTGTAAAACAAAGCACGAAGACATTTGAAGAGTCTTTCGATAAGGCCCTTGATTCAATGGCCAATCAACTAAAAAAGCAAAAAGAAAAGCTGGTGGCTTAAATTAATATTTCAAACCTATTTTTTAAAAATCCGGTCTTCTTCTGAAAGTCCGGATTTTTTATTTGCGATCCGCTTGCAATACAAAAGGAAAACTCCTATTTTGCAACATTATATTTATTAACTTTCAGGCATTATGCAGAATCGTTTTACGCAGCTATTTCTTGTCCTTATAGTCTCCACATTTTTATTCAGTTCCTGTAAAAAAGAATACAGCACAGACGAACCGTTTGAAGATGTGTTCACTCCCTCTCTCTTTATTGGCAGTCAAAACCAGTTCTTATATGCCTTAGATCCGGTAACCGGGGATAAAAAATGGGAATTTTACGCCGGTGGCAATATCCAATCTGCCCCCGTCGTATTAAAGGAATATGTATTCGTAACTACTGAAAACGGAAAGATCTTTAAATTGGATGCCAAAAGAGGAACATTGGTCACTACTTATACCATCCCGGGTTTAATCACGGCGACCCCGGTGGCGGAAGGAGATTATATATACGTAGGTAGTGATAATGACAGTATGTACTCTATTGATATTGTTGCGGATACTTTTGAATGGAAGCAAAAGGTAGGCGGTCCTGTTTTTTCTTCGCCTCTTATCTATGATACCATGGTGGTTTTCGGATGTAATGATGGCAAGGTATATTCATTGGATAAAGAAGACGGACTTAACGTTTGGACCTTTACTGCCGGCGGGCAATTTACTTCTTCTCCTGCGTTCCAGGATACAGTGATCCTGATCGGAAATACCAACGGGAGAATGTACGGTCTGAGAGTATTTGATGGCACTAAAATCTGGGAATATGCTACAGGCGGCGGCATCCTCTCTTCTCCTATCGCGTATGGAGGAAACTGTATTTTCGGGAGCAATGACGGGAACCTGTATTGCCTGGATCTTATCTCGCACTTACCGAGATGGGCTCCTATACCACTTAATGACCGGGTTGTTTCTTCCCCTTATGCATTCAACCAGGTAATCTATGTGGGCAGCTACGACCGCAAGATGTATGCGATTGACATCATCGACGGATTTATCAAATGGGAGGTAAAAACGGATGGTCTGATCAAATCTTCTCCTATGGTTTACCAGGTTAATGACAAATTGAATATTCTTTACTTCGGCAGCTTCGATAAATACCTGTATGCGTTGGATCCTGAGACTGGAGACCAGAAATGGAAACAAAATATCAATGGGCTGATTGAATCTTCGCCCGTTATAGATAAAATGGATGGACGTCCCGGAAATACCTCGTCGATCAGCGGAAACTCTCCTAACTAAGAGGTTTTATATTTCCCGGTTTTATCGGAGATATTCATGTCCTTAGTGAAATTCCGGTGAAGTTTCATATTGATCAAAACTTCTTCAGCGCCTGCCTTGTTGCAGGCGTTTTGTATTTCGTCTACCAGGCTCATAACTGCTTCGTATTCTCCTTCGATTACCGTCTCAAAAGGACACACCTCATAACGTAAACCCGAATGTTGTATCTGTAAGATGGCTTCGTCAATGATACTGTACGCTTTCTCCTTGGAAATGCCCAATGGGAGTACTTGTATGGCGAGATTTATTTGTTGTGACATGTTTACCAGAGATTGAAGGAGCAAAATAGAGAAGCCTTTTTAAATATTTGCGATCTCAGCAGAATTTTAACCATTTCATAGCTGCCTTAAAAAACTTTTGCTTGTTCTTTCCGGAACGTTGTATATCAGCTGTGTTTGGAGGTGATATAGGACAAGTGTAATTTATTTACCCCGATCCATCCTGTATGCATACTAAGACTAGTCATTTTCATATATTTGTCTCCCTTCAAAAGAAATGTAAGTGCGTTTAAAGAGCTTAGAGATAAAAGGATTTAAATCCTTTGCAGATAAAACCCATATTTTGCTTGATCATCCGATAACAGGCATCGTGGGTCCGAATGGTTGTGGCAAATCCAACATCGTTGATGCTATCCGCTGGGTTATCGGTGAACACAAAATAAAAGCGCTTCGCTCTGACAACCTCGAAGATCTTATCTTCAACGGTTCGCGTACCCGGGCCGGCAGCGGAATGGCGGAAGTGTCGCTCACTTTTGAGAATACACGTAACCTGCTTCCTACAGAGTTTACCACCGTCACTATTACGAGAAAATTTTATAAGAACGGAGAAAGTGAATATCGCCTTAATGATGTGACCTGCCGCCTGAAGGATATCCACAATCTTTTCCTCGATACCGGTGTCAGCAATGATAGCTATGCCATTATCGAATTGGGAATGGTAGATGATATCATCAAGGACAAGGATGGAAGTCGCCGCAGGATGCTGGAACAGGCGGCGGGAATTTCGATTTACAAGACCAGAAAAAAAGAGGCGAAGCAAAAACTTGAAGCCACGGAGCAGGACATTGCCCGCATAGAAGATTTACTTTTTGAGATCGGAAATAACGTCCGTACACTCGAAAGCCAGGCAAAAAAGGCAGAACGGTATTTTCAGATAAAAGATGAATATAAAGAAGTCAGTATTGAATTAGCCAAGGCGTCCCTGTCCCAGTTTAATGATCAATACAAAGAATTAAACGAACAGCACGATAAAGAAACTGACCGCAAAACACAGCTGGAAGCCATTGTTGCCACGGAAGAAGCGGAGGTAGAAAAAAACAAGTTATTGCTCGTGCAAAAAGAGCAGGAATTGAACGGATTGCAAAAGCAATTCAATGAGGTAGTGAACCGGGTTCGTCAACTGGAGAGCGATAAGAAACTGGCCGCGCAGCGTCTCGAACATTTAAAAGAGCGGGAAAAAAGCCTGGGTGATTTCCTTCAAAATGCTGACGGACAATTGCAACAATTACAATATTCCATACAGCAAACGGACGCACACCTGGAAAAAGAAAGCAGTGACCTGGAGCATCTTCGTACAGCTTTAGAAACTTTAAGAGCTGTCACTGATGAAAAACGGGTAGCTTATGACGAAAAGAAAAAGGTCGTAGAACAGTTAAAAAACGATTATCAGGTACAACAGCGATCCCAGTTCGATGCGGAGAAAAAAGTGGCTGTTGCAGATACTTCCCTGCTGAATTTGCAGCGCAGTATGCAGCAGATACACGATGAAACAGCACAACGCAACAGCCAGATAAAACAACTCAGTTCCGAAAAAGAAGATACCACCAACCAGCTTGAAGATGCCAGAGATCATCTCCTGCAGTTGCAGACCAAACAGGAGGAAGTAAAATCGAAGATCCTGCAAAGCCAGGAACAACTGGAAACGCTTCGTGCTCAACTGGTAGAAGAAAACAGGAAGCTGGATAGCCGCCGGAACGAACACGATCTATTAAAATCCCTGGTAGAAAGCCTGGAAGGCTATCCTGACAGCATCAAGTTTTTAAAGAAAAATAAAGAATGGAATAATACGGCACCGCTGCTTTCAGATGTATTTGTAGTAAAAAACGAATACCGTGCCGCTATTGAGAATCTCCTCGACAATTATCTGAATTATTACATCGTAGATAATCTTTCTGAAGCTGTAAAGGCGGTGGGCTTATTGGATTCGAATAAAAAAGGAAAAGCAAATTTCTTTATTCTGAACCAGATGGAAGAAACTCCCGTCGCTGTAGCCGAAAGTGCAGCGGGGTTGATACCTGCATTGAGTTTGGTGACCGTAGATGATCAATACAAACCGCTAGCCCATCACCTGTTGGGTAACGTATTTGTAGCAGATGAAACGGTTGACATCGCATCGCTGCCTTCCGGGAATCAACGTGTTGTTGATAAAACCGGAAAGATGGTTCGCGGGAAATATACATTGGGCGGCGGCTCGGTGGGTTTATTCGAAGGGAATAAAATAGGGCGTGCCAAAAACCTGGAGCGGCTTGCCGTGGAAATAGCTGAGCTGACCACCAAAACCACGGAACTTAAAAATTACATCTCCGAAACCCAAACACTCATTACAGGATTTAACCAGGAGCTGAACGATCGTACCATTGAAGAGACACGTCGCCGAATCAACCAGTTAGAAAACACAATTCACAACCTTGCCAATCGTGCCGAAAACTTTGCACATCTCAATCAGGCCGGAGAAAAACGAGTGGCGGATCTGCAAGATCAACTGGATCATACAAACGACAGCATCGCAGACACGAGGTACTTGCTGGAAGACATTAATGACCGGTTGCGCACAGCACAAGAAAATATAGCGAACGCTGAGGACGAATTTAAAACCGTAGAACAGGAATTTAACACCACTTCGCAGGAATACAACCAACAAAACATACAATACACCCGCCAACAAAGTACACTGGAAGGGTTAAAGCAGGAACGTAACTTCCGTAAAAACCAACTTGCTGATCTGGAGCGCCAGATAAGCACCAACAAAGAACAATTGCAACAAACGACGTTGCAATTAACAGAAACCGAAGGTAAACTTCACGGCGGTGACAATGAATTGTATGAATTGATGTCGAAAAAGGAAAACGATGAGAAAGCCCTCAATGAAAAAGATCGCCTGTATTACGAGTTCCGTAATGCTATTTCTGCACAGGAAGGACAGCTCAACCAAAAACGGCGCGAAAAAGAGCAGGCAGACGCTTTG
Source organism: Flavipsychrobacter sp. (assembly GCA_035497455.1). Lineage (GTDB taxonomy): Bacteria > Bacteroidota > Bacteroidia > Chitinophagales > Chitinophagaceae > JAFIGV01. The sequence continues at coordinate 65,193 of DATJDL010000023.1, read as the reverse complement.
CTCAATGGCATCAGGGAACAGCTAAGCGAGATGAAACTCCGGCTTGCGGGGTTAAAAGAACGATTGAACGTGGAGTTCCGGGTCAACCTGGACGAAATTATTGATGAAGATCGCGCTAACGACAAACCTGTAGAGGAACTGCTTGCCGATAGCGAACGCATCAAAAAACGGCTCGAAAACATGGGCGAGATCAACCCTACGGCAATCGAAGCCTTCACCGAGGTAAAGCTGCGTCATGATTTTATCGTAGAGCAAAAAACGGATCTGGTCAATGCCAAAGAAAGTTTACTGGCGACTATCGAAGAAGTAGAGAATACGGCTAATACCAAGTTTAAAGAAACCTTTGATATGGTGCGTGAGAATTTTGCCCAGGTATTTAAAGCACTATTTACGGAAGAAGACACCTGTGATCTGCGCCTTACCGACCCTAACAATGTAGCAGATAGCGGCATTGAGATCTATGCACAACCCAAAGGGAAACGTCCGAGCACACTTACACAGCTTTCAGGAGGTGAAAAAACATTGACTTCCACGGCGTTCTTGTTCGCGATATATCTCATCAAACCCGCGCCATTCTGTATCCTCGATGAGGTAGACGCACCGCTGGATGATGCGAACGTGGGCAAGTTTACGCAAATGATACGCAAATTCTCTGACAACTCACAGTTCATTATTGTTACGCACAACAAGCAAACGATGGCAGCTGTGGATGTGATCTATGGTGTCACCATGCAGGAAGCAGGGGTGAGTAAATTGGTGCCGGTAGATTTCAGAAGCTTGAATTAAGGCTGATGTGTTTTACATCTATGTATCTGCATCATAACGTTTTAAGGTCCGGGCTTTATGGCTACTATAGAACTGTAGTGGCATTGGCACCGTTCATCAGAAAAACCACTATTACGTTTTCCCATGGCTGCAAACCATCAGCTGTTTTACTCATCAACTAGCCACACCATGCACCATCCCCGTCTTGCATATCAATCTTTTGCACAGCAACAAGCGTGGCAAAACGAGGCAATGGAACGTTTGCTCCGTTACTTACAAAAACAGTCACCGTTTTATAAAAAATTGTTTCAACAACAAGGGATAGTTCCTGAGAACATACGATCTGTCCGGGATCTTTCCAAGCTTCCCACCACCACCAAATCGCAGATCCAGCAACACAACTGGGACTTTCTCTGTGTTGATAAAACAGCCATCCGCGAATATACTGCAACCTCCGGCACACTCGGTAGGCCTGTAACGATCGCCCTTACAGCTAGTGACCTAAAGCGTCTGGCTTACAACGAAGAACAATCCTTCCGTTGTGCCGGTGCGCAACAGGACGATACATTTCAACTTATGCTCACCCTGGACCGGCAGTTTATGGCAGGCATGGCTTATTACTCAGGAATTAATAATATTGGAGCTGCTGTCGTGCGCACCGGTCCGGGCTTACCGGCTATGCAATGGGAAACTATTGAACGACTCCAGGTGAATAGCCTTGTAGCGGTACCGTCCTTTATTCTAAAACTGATTGAATATGCCCAGGCAAACGGCATTGATCTTCACAATTCTCCTGTCAAAAAAGCCATTTGCATCGGCGACAACTTACGTGAACAGCACTTTGAATTGAATGCATTGGCACAACGGATCAAACAAGACTGGGATATCCAACTTTACGGAACGTATGCATCCACGGAAATGCAGACGGCGTTTACAGAGTGCGAACATGGCAAAGGAGGACATGAGCAACCGGATCTTATCATTACAGAAATAGTGGATGATGAAGGAAATGCCTTACCACCCGGAGAATACGGAGAAGTAACCATTACCACCCTGGGTGTTGAAGCCATGCCCTTACTCCGCTACCGTACAGGAGATATAGCCTGTCTCTTTGATGAACCCTGCGCCTGCGGAAGATACTCCAGAAGGATAAGCCCGTTGAAAGGGAGAAAGCAACAAATGATCAAGTACAAGGGCACCACACTGTACCCGCCAGCCATTTTTGAAGTGTTGAATAAAATTTCCATGGTGAAGGAATATGTGGTCGAAGTCAATACCGACGAATTGGGAAGCGATACAATAACGCTCTATATCTACAGCGAAATACCCGATGAGAATTTACTCAAAAGGGAATTACAATCTAAGTTACGTGTTACGCCTCTTTTCTCTTTTTTAACCGCTGAAGCAATGCAACGATTGCAGTTTCCTGCTGTATCGAGAAAGCCTGTGAAGTTTGTCGACAAACGATCATCATAACGGTAGCGGCGACAGGGTACAGCCGAATACCATCATCGTCAATATGTCGTAAAGGTTTGCATGATTTTGCTCCTTGGTACCCTGCTGCTACACAGCTCCAACATCAGCTTCTCTTGGTAACATCTGTAAGCGGGGCCAAAATCTCTTCTTTGCGGGAGTTTTGTCTATTTTCAATCTTTAATTCTTCAGTATGTTTATCAAGCGCAGTTACAGTTTCCCTGCAATGATCAAATGGTCGAAAAAGGGTTTCGTTATTGGAGCCATTATCTCCACGGTCATTGTACTTTTTTACAAATTCTTCCATTTCCAGTGGCTGGCATTGCCCACACTACCGATTAGTCTGATTGGTATTGCGCTCGCATTCTATCTGGGCTTTAAGAATAACGCTTCGTATGACAGGTTATGGGAAGCGCGAAAAGTATGGGGCGCTATTGTGAATTACAGCCGCTCGTTTGGAAGCATGGTCACCAGCTATGTCGCCAATGGTGAAGCGGCGGAAACTACGTCTTTTGCTGAATTACAAGGCTATAAGAGCAAGCTGATAAAAACACACCTGGCTTGGCTTGCAGCGTTGCGTTTCCAGTTAATTACAAAAAGAAAATGGGAGCATGATGCAGATGCTTACTATGCCGGGATGCATAAGATGCTATTTGAGAAAGAGAACATCGGCAGCATGGAAGATGAAGTGCGTCATTTTTTGAGCGACGAACAATTTAGCATCATCAAAACAAAATCAAATTGGGCTACTCAAATTCTGACGCTGCAATCCGAAAATATTAAGACATTGAAAACTAAAAATATCATTAACGAAAACAGCCAGGTGTCGATGGTAGAAATGGTAGGGAAGATTTATGACGAACAAGGCAAATGTGAACGTATCAAAAACTTTCCTTTCCCACGCCAGTATGCTACAGTGACACTCTATTTTATATGCTTGTTTGCGCTCATCATGCCTTGCGGACTCATCAAGGAAATGAAAGCCTTCGGCGAAAACTATGTATGGCTCGTTATTCCTCTCGGAACGATTATCACCTGGGTATTTGTAGTGATGGAAATGATAGGCGATTATAGTGAGAACCCCTTCGAAGGAAGCTATAACGACACACCCATATTCAATATATCCCGTAACATAGAGATAGATCTGTTGGAAATGATCGGTGAAAAAGATATTCCGAAACCCATAACCGAACACGACGGTTTTTTGATTTAGAGATAGAGCGTTTACTTAAAACCCGCACTTTCCGAACCCGTAAATCAAGCATATAAAGTTATTTGCGAGCCATTTTAATTTTCCATGGTTCCTGAAGTCACCTGCAGGCAAGGGCATACCACTTATTAACATATCAATAACAAAATGCGGAATCGTGTTTGAAATAGTATAAGTATCTGAGAAGAGAATTCGGAGAAAAAGATCAATAACCTTATAAATAGATCACGAAAATGAAAAATGTATTTCAATGGATGATAGGAGTGGTAGCATGGAGCGTTGTGTTTCTCATGCCTTCCAAGGAGGTGCAGGCTCAGCCTGGTTCGGTTTCCTATCAAACATTCTATGACGAACTTTCGCCTTATGGTGACTGGATTTACGACGGAGATTACGGTTATGTATGGGCGCCGCAGGTGGGAAGTGACTTCCGTCCTTACTATACCAACGGACAGTGGGCTATGACAGACTATGGTAACACCTGGGTGTCAGGCTACGACTGGGGTTGGGCGCCGTTTCACTATGGTCGGTGGACACACAACCGATTCTATGGCTGGGTGTGGGTGCCGGGTACTACCTGGGGACCGGCATGGGTAAGCTGGAGATCAGGTGGCGGTAATTACGGCTGGGCGCCCATGGGCCCCGGCATCAGCATCAATATCTCATTCGGCAACAACTATTATACGCCTTATGACTGGTGGACATTTGTACCCTGCGGCAATATCTACAGCGGATACTATGGCAACTATTGGAGAGGTGCAGGTTACAACAACACCTATATTAACAATACTGTGATCATCAACAATACTTATAATAACAACTATGTGTATGGTCCCCGCAGAAACGAGATAGAACAGGTGACCGGCGGCAGGGTAAAAGTGTATAACCTGAGAGATGGTAGAGCTGCAGGCAAAAATGCCATAAGTGGCAGCAATGTAAGCGTTTATCGCCCGAGAGTGCGTAACAGCGCCAGAAGTGAAGCTCCCCGTGAATTTGTAAGGGCTGACAATAACAGGAGTATTCGCAGTGCCTCGCCTGCCCTCACCGGACAGGCAGCTGCAGAACGTAATCAGCGTGAACTGAAAGCTAATCCGGTACGTCAGAATGGTATAGGTGACCGAACTGCAAACACAAGGAATCCTGACCGCACAGGTATCTCACGCAGTGAGAACAGAAAAGTAGAACGTGTCAACGATAATAATCGTGTAAACAATACCCCTGTTGATCGCAGCGTTAGGGAAGACTCGCGGATACGGAATAGTGCAGCCGCTCAGGAAGAAAGAGCACAAGAGCAACGTGCAGAACGGGATAACGCCCGGGTGAGGGAAACGCAGGTGCGCGAGCAACGTATGCAACAGCAACGTGCAGAACGTGAAAATGCCAGGATACAGGAAACACAAATGCGGGAACAAAGCCTGCAGCAGGAACGCATGCAGCGGGAAAATGCCAGGGCTCAGGAAGTGCAGATGCGTGAACAAAGAGTACAACAGGAACGTATGCAACGTGAAAATGCCAGGGCTCAGGAAGCGCAAATGCGTGAGCAAAGAGTGCAGCAACAACGGGCCGAACGTAATGCCCAGGTAGCAGATCAGCGCCGCATGGAACGCCAGCAAGAAAGGCAAACGCAGCAGGCACCTCAAAGAGAATGGAGACGCCCTGAGCCACGACAGGTAGAACGTTCTCAGCCCTCTCGGGTAGAACGCCCCCAACCAATACAAAGGCAATCGGCTCCTGCGCAGCGTGGAGGAATGGAAAGAGGTGGTCGCAGATAATTCAGTAATAAAGAACGTGAAGTTTTGGTTTTGATGGTTGGTTATGAAAAAAAGAGAGCTCCGTTTCCGGGGCTTTCTTGTTTTTAATAGCCAAAGCAAAAATTATTTCATAGCCAATTTCCGGTCAATATAATCGATACCGGATTTACAGGAAGCTATCAACCCTTTGATATAGGGTTTTGAAGACCTGCTCATAAGGGGCATCGCATCTGCAAATAGTTTTCGGGCTATAATAAGTTCCTCTTTCTTTTCAGATTTATTTTTGATAATAAAGACGCCAAAATTGTAATATGCAATTGCAAGAATATTTGGATTATCATTATTGTAACGGTATGCCTGTTGTGCGATTTGTAACGTTCTTTCCTGGTCTTTTAATTTCAACAACCTATTCAACGAGTCCCTGAAATTACAATAAGGCAGCATTTCAACATCAACCTGCCTGAAGGACTTGGGCTTTATGGGATAGTCTGTTAGTTGAAAAACCGGACTGGCAGGCAAGTGATTTTCTATAAATACGGAGGCATTAGCAAGAAAATATTTTTCATCAAGTTTTTTAAGAAATAATTTATCAGAACTAAGTTTGTTGGTACTCCAAAACAGATCACAAAGCAACCACGAACTATCGATGTACACTGCGTTCCAAACATGATTCTCTTCTTCAAACAGGTCTTTAGTAAGCCCTCTTTCTTCTTCAACATAGCCAACCACTTTAAAACAAGGAATCTTAGCCGCCTTACAAAATTCATTGATGATACCCGAAAATTCATCACATAGTCCTATACGCTGCTTAAATGCATTCGAAACACTGAGCGGTTCTCTATTGTTAAAAAACCGCTCAGTATCAGCATACATATACTTGTCAGACCACAAAAGAAGCATTCTCAACTGCTCCTTATGATCTGTAGTTAATCCCAATATTTCAGCTGCTAATTCACTAATAGTCTGAACTTTCGATAAATCTTTTGCGAGAAAGCTATCATAAACAGTAGTATTCTGTCCAGTCTCTTGGCTGAAACATAAACTAGTCGATTTTAATAAGAAACAAAATAGTATCAGTAAATGCTTCATCGAAAATAAAAAGCTAAATCTAGGTTCATTTAAGAACAGTATGGCAAAGAAAAATACACATAAATTTATTTAATGACAGCGCTAACAACAGCTATCATGTCATCCAGTATTAACCGAGTTTAAAAAACTGTATCGGGTATCATCACCTCTTCAAAAAAGCGATCGTCACCCAAAAATGCATATAAAACGAAATAAAATAAGAATACCGATAACAGCAAACCCAGGAATAAAATAAGTATTTTCTTATCCACCAGGACATAACCTACCAGCATATTATACATACCAATAAGGAAAAGACAATAAAAAAAGCAGGGAGAACATAAAACCCAGGGTCACTAAAAGAATATAGACAAGAGCAAACTCCGACACATTATCTTCTATAAGTAAAACACAGATAACGGGTGCCAATAGCAGCGTTGCGATATACAATTTTTTGAATACCTCATCAAAGACAAGATCACCGTATTTTCAACTGTAGCTAAACCTAGTGACGACGTGGCTTTCATTTTAAATGGATTTGCTGTAGGTCGATTTATTAATTGTCTTTCGGACCAGGTTATACAACAGGTACATCCATACTCCAAACACGCCACTTAACAACCAAATGGAATGATTCCTTACAGGGTGTAGGACATGGTAGCATACGTCCTGCATCAGGGAGAGCGGAGAAGTAATAATATCCCAGCTGTTCCAGCGCATATACCGTCCGAGATAAATCCCGTATCCGCATAAAAACAGGGCGGTAAAAATGATCGTATCCACCTTCGCACGGGAAGTATAATGTCGCAACTTCCGCTCGATATTATGAAGTGACAACATACCGTAAACGATGCCATTTACGGCAGCCGAACTCAGCAATACCAGGTCATACCAAAGCGGCATCTCATCTCTTTCCTGCAAGTGAAAAAGATCTGTAACGATATAGATGGAATTAGGAAAGAAAAGGAGCCAGACTGCAAGCCAGGCTATCATTGTTGACCTGGAAGAAGCATGCCGGCACCGCAGACTAAAATATAAAGGCAACATACCCAGGAAAAGATTCCAGGCAAGAAATGTGAACATAATACTTTGCGTTTTGAAAACCCTTATGCTTATCAGGCTAAGGGTAAACAACAAGGATGGCATCAGCCAATTGTATTTTTTATACATATTCATGATACAGCTTTTTTAAAAGAGGAAAATGACTGCTGCAACAATAATGGTGGTCGTCGCTGCCAGCAAAACCGCAGCCGCAGCCATGTCTTTAATCATCCTGACCTGAGGATTCATTCTATTTCCAACATACAGGTCGCAGAGCTTTTCTATGCAGGTATTCAATATTTCCGTTGCTAGCACAAAGGCGATGGCAAATACGATAAAGAACCATTCTATCCTTGAAACCCGTTTGTGCCACGCAGCGACCAGCACCAGTACAGCTGTGACAAGATGAATGCGCATGTTCGGCTCGTTCCATAGACATTGCTGCACTCCTTGCCAGGCAAAACCTAAACTTGACAAGCGAGATTGGATCACGATCATTATTTTCTCCATCAGCTTTTACGTTTTAGTTATTATGCAATAGCCGGAAATGGCTGTGTATCCAAAGGATTTTCTTGCTTATTTCTACCCTTCACCTTAGACAGTACAGCTTCCAGCACAGGCAATGTCTTGTTAAGCAGCTGTGTTTTGATCAGGAAGTTCCAGGCAGGTTCAAATTTCTTCCAGCCACCGGCATAAGCAAAATGCTTGAGCTGGTGTTTGAGTTCTTCGTGCTGCAAACTGGCCTTGGTGATATTGCCCCAGGAATAAAAAGATTTGTAAGCCCAGTCATAGCCTTGCTTCAGTTCTTCCGGTGTAAGGCGCTTGGTTTTATAAACTACCTGGCGGGTATCATATTTATCCCAATCGCGATGCAGTATCCTGCCCTCCTTCTCCATCTGCTGAAAAAGGCGCGTGCCCGGATAAGGCGTAAGAATATGAAAAGTGGAAGTAGTGATGCCCTGGCTGACAGCCCAGTCAACAGTTCGTTTAAATACAGCGGTATCGTCATCATCCAAACCAAAAACAAAACTTCCGTTGATCATGATTCCGAGGGAGTGTAGTCTCCTGATCGCTTCAGAATAATCTTTATTGAGATTTTGCTTTTTATTGCTTTGCGTCAGATTATTATCATTTAACGTTTCAAACCCGATGAAAATGCTGCGCAAGCCTGCTTCAGCCGCCTTTTCTATCAGGTCGCCCCGAAGAATGGCATCTAAGGTGGAAGCTCCCTGAAAAACACGGTTCATTCCCTTCATCCCTTCAAACAAGGCACGGGAAAACTTCTGGTTGCCTAATAAATGATCGTCCAGGAAATATAGATGTCTTCCGGGTAGGCGGTCTATTTCTGCCAAGGCTGCATCTACCCGTTGCGTGTAAAATGATTTGCCGCCTTCAAAGAAGGCATCCTTATAACAGAAATCACAATGATGCGGACATCCCCTGGAGACGACGATAGAATTAGGTACAAAATACAAATGGCGTTTTATAAGATCCCTGCGAATGGGAGGAATGTCTTCGATATTGCGTTTGGTGTTTATATAAATTTTGCGCGCGGATCTTGCTTTGAAATCTTTTAAAAAGCGAGGGAAGGTATCTTCACCCGGTCCTATGAAAATAGTGTCAGCATGAGGAATCGATTCTTCCGGAAGGGAACTTACATGTAAACCACCCAGGCAAACATGTACTCCTTTCTCCCGGTAATGATCGGCTAACGCATAAGCCCGGAAGGCATTGGTAATATAGACCTGTATAACTACCAGATCGGGCTGATCATCGATCATCAACTCTTCTACATGCTCATCCTGTAATTCCACCTCATCTGCTGCATCACAATAAGCAGCCAAAGTAGCCAGCCCTAAGGGCGGGAACAAGGAGTATTTTATCGGTCTCCAGAAGGGACTTTTAGCTTCCGTCAAAGCAGGAAGGATCATCTTGATTTTCATAGCGGTTGATTTGCGATTTTAATTTTACCTGGAATGTTTCGTTTAAGGAGACAGGAGTTTACAGGGGCGTTAATTACCACGTGTTGTATTATACCAATCAATCTTTTTAGAGAAATACATGAGCACGGCGATGATGAGGAATAAGCCGATACTTCCGAATAACAAAGCATAGTCCTGAAGTTGTATGAGCACGAAGATGTAAGTGTAAAGCCCGGATAATGCCGACGTGAAGATCATGGCTACTTTACCCTGTTTAAATATACTCCGGACATACAGCCCGATAAGCAAGACCGTAGCCGTTGCCGCGATCAAATAGGCGGGGTTAAAACCTGTGTACTCGGAGATCGACAAAAGCAGGCTGTAAAAAATGCAGAGGGAAAAGCCTACCAAGATATACTGCAAAGGGTGTACCTGGCGTTTCTGCAATACCTCCAGGAAGAAGAAAACCGTGAACGTGAGTGCAATGAAAAGAATCGCATATTTCACCGAACGTTCCGTCTTTGCGTAGTTATCTGTAGGCTGGATAAGGCGTACGCCGAAAGCTGATTTCTTCAATTCGTATTGCCCGGACATCCATGCCTGTGGATAATTCCTCGATACTTGCAATACTTTCCAGGCTGCATGGAAACCACTATCGGAGATTTTGTGGCTTACCGGAAGATACTGCCCATCGAAAGCAGGATGTTTCCAGGATGACCGGAGAACAATCCCGGTACTTCGTCCGACAGGGGTAAAATATAAATTCTCAGAACCTTTTAATTTCAATTGAAACGAAAACTTCACTTGAGTTGTACTGTCAAAACTTACCGTCGTACTAAGTCCATGTGCTACCACGCTATTTTCCGGCACCCCTGCATCCAGCAAATAATACTGTTCATTCCAGTTCAGGCTGGCTTCTTCTTCCAATCCCCTGGCATCATCAATTCCAAGTAGCAGCTTCGCTTCTGACCATACGAAGCTAGCTTCTGCAAGTTGCAGTGCTTTCAGGCTTTCCGGGTTAAACGAACCCGAAAGATGGAGCACGGAACGATAAAGGGTAACATCGTATAGGCTGCGATTGCGTACCTCCGGCAGCACGTTTCCATTCACCAAGAGCTGGTCAGGCAGCAGGTACACATTACGCCTGGCTTCTAATACCTTTCCGTTGTTGTCTTTAGTGTATTCTTTATAGGGCACTACCAGCAGGGGCCCCACTATGGTCTGCGAGGTAGCCCATTTGGAGCTGATCTCATTGATCACCTCATGTTGCCGCTGTTCCCGCTCCTGCACAAGATTTTGAATAAGCGTCGTCGGAATAAACATAAGTAAGATCAGGAACCCGATGAGAAATCCCTTAATGATGGTTCTGTTGCGGTCTAAAAAACCGGAAGGCTGAGAATTCGTTTGATGTGTGTTTTCCATTTTATTGTTTTAAAAAGCACTTTGAAAAACAAAGTGAATAGTGAAAAAAATTTAACGGAGTCCTTTTATCAGTTTTTCGAGTGCATCCAGGTGGGCACGAAAATCTTTCTCGCCGGTCTTAGTGATCTCGTAGGTGGTGTTCGTCTTTCGCCCAATAAAACCTTTGTTCACTTTGATGTATTTATTGTCCTCCAGTGTTTTGAGGTGGGTGGCGAGATTGCCGTCAGTAACGTCAATCAGTTCTTTCAGATCATTAAAATTGAGGCTTTCGTTGACCATCAGAGCGCTCATAATTCCAATGCGGATACGGCTTTCAAATACCTTGTTGAGTAATCCTATTTCTTTTTTCATCTATCCTCCTGCCTTATCGTATTTATTCCACATCATGATCCCGTACAAGATATGCAACACCCCAAAACCACAAGCCCAGAACCACAGCCCATAGCCAGGGAAAAATAAATTGATACAACCCAATGCGATCTCCAGCATTCCGAGGTAACGGATATCGGTCAATGTATATTTACTTCCATTGTAGAGAGCCAATCCATAAAACACCAGGCAAGCAGGCGCAACGTATTTTGCATCACCATACCGTACAAATGCAAGGCTGAAAATACCACCGCAGATCATCGGGATGGCAATAGAGCGCAGCATAGAACGGGAGGCATTATTCCAGAGAGTTCCGCCTTGTGCTTTTACTTTTTTCCAGGTGAAATAAAAGCCGCCGACCAGAGCTACCGCAAAAACAACGGCTGCCAGCAAGAGCAATCTTAAAAAATCCGGCTCGGTGTAAGGGTTTACCGTTTCTGATAAGGGAGCAGGTTGATAGGTATAGCCGGCAGCATCGCTACGCAACCATCCGTGTGCTATGCAGGCACCAACCAATGCAGTACCACCTGCCCACACCCCACTCCATCCGCTCAGGGACAGAAAACGGGCAGAGCGTTCCATGATACTACGTATTTCATGGAGCGTTTGTAACGAATTTTCAGGATTTTCGGATTGCATAGAAAGCACTTTGAATCACAAAGTAAATTATTGTACATGGCTTTTGCAAATAAATGTTTTGTGAAAACGTTACTGTTACTAAAAATTGTTGCTCGTAATCCGACTGTGTCCAGGGGGTGTTTCAACTCAAAAACTTTGCAATTTGCTTATTCAAAAGAAGAACGCCTCCAAAGAAAACAATGATTTCCCCTGTCATTTCATAAAGTATCCAATCGTTCTTTCGAAGATAAAATCCCATAAACGACGTTCCGGTCAATTCTAACAGCAATCCCAGTGTTATCAAAACCCCACCAATAATTTGAACAATCTTTACATAATTAAGTATAGTTTCATTTTCGATCTGTTGGAAAATGATCTTGGATTCGATCACTCTAAAAGAATTTTTAACCGGTTGCCTTCGAGAAAAATCTGCTGCTATAAGCTGTGCGATTCTCTTTTTATACGCAATAGGTGTGCTTGTCATATCTTCCCAATCCTTATTTTCCGGCAAATAAATAATCCCCAGGTAATCATTGATATCCAAATCAAAGTCAAACTGGCAAATAATGTCATTCTCTATAAACAACACGCTGCTTATGCTCCCAGATTCTATATATTCCATCCTGTAGCTCAACAAGTAAGGAAGATTATCCGGAATATTTGCGATAAATGCTGTTTATCTTGGCACATACACCACGTATTTTTCCTTAAAGCTTTCCTCCGGAAAGATATCATAGACCGGAAACAAATGGGGACGTAAACCCGATGTGCCGATCTCCTCTTTTAGATCGCCGCCTTTCAGGCACAGCAATCCATTGGCAAATTCATCGCTTTTCCGGCCTTTGCGTAAAGCCGGTTTTATCCATTTCCACAAATCACCCAGCGGGGCCACGGCGCGCGATACGGCAAAATCAAAATCGCCGTCTACGTTTTCCACCCGCGAATGAACGCCTTTGGCATTTTTAATCCCGGTGGCTGCTATCACTTCGTTTACCACTTTTATCTTCTTACCAATACTGTCGCTCAGCAAGAATCTTACTCCAGGGAAAAATATAGATAACGGAATGCCCGGAAAACCGCCCCCCGTACCGATATCTACTATTTCGGCCCCCTCATGAAAATTGCAAAGTGCCGCTATTGCCAGCGAATGCAGCACATGTTTCTCATACAAAGCATCAATATCCTTTCTCGAAACCACGTTGATCTTTTCATTCCATTCGGTATAAAGCGCTTCCAACTGCGCAAATTGCCGCGATTGTATTTCAGTAAAATCAGAAAAGTATTTATTAATTATTTCCACTGTTGTTTGTTTTTGAAAATGATGAACGGACTGAGCACAAAATTATACAGCCCCCAGCTTAGATCGCACAACGGCATCCATCGAAGCAGCTTCTTTTCTTTCAGCCTCGTAGCAGCAGCTTTCCATATGATCCAGTAGATGCTGCATCGCATCATAAAGACCGTAAAGATCAGAGACCAGTCGGAAAAGAAAATCAATACGAAAAAAAGCAGCCATGCCAACGCGTGCGAAATGGCGTATCCTCCTAACAACAGTTTGTTGAAAGGTTTATAGTATTTGCCGGTGGACAGGTGTCGTTGCTTCTGATGGATCCAATCGTTCCGGTTCTTTTTGGGGTCGGAATAGGTAAATGCACGTGCCTGGGTCACGACAGCGATGTTCTCTTTGGTACCACAGGCCTGCACCAGCAAATCATCATCACCTGATGGCAGCGCATTCCATGCATCGGACTGCTGTGCTTTGATCAGCGTTTGTTTAGTACAGGCAAGGTTTCTTCCTACAGCCATGTAAGGCAAACCCGCCGCCGCATAACTGGCATATTGCAAAAAAGTATGTACCGTTTCCCACCGGATAAAAGTATTGAGAAATCCTTTTGTTTGCCGGTACGCCCCATAGCCACAGACGATCTCCTTACCCTCCAGGAGGGGTTCAGTCATCAGAGAGAGCCATGCTTCGGAAGCAGGTTCACAATCGGCATCGGTTAACAACAAGAGCTCATGTGAAACGGTCTCCAATGCTTTGCTGAGCGCAAACTTTTTCCCTTTAAAGGTTCTTGGCTCTTTTGGATCGATATGGATGTAACGAAGATGAGGGTAGCGCATTTGCAGCTGTTGCAACACATTTTCTGTAGCGTCATCAGAAGCATCATTTACAACTAAAACTTCATATAACGGCATACCCTGCGCATCTGTAAAATCCTGTGAGAGGACTGCGGGCAGGTAACGTACCAGGTTTTCAGCCTCATTCTTAGCGCAAATGATGACGCTTACTTTTTGCAGTTCTTTTTTTCCCTTGCCCTTCAATCTGGGGAGAGTAAACAGTCTGGTAAAAAAATACAATGCGTAGCCACACTGCACCGCTATGGATAAGACGAACAGCCAGAAAAGTATGCCGTGTAACACGCCGGTAAGATAGGGAGGATTGCGGAGATTTTCATTCTATCTGCCGGGCAGCGGAAATGTCATGATGCAGCAACGGCGATACTACGGTACAGCAAAAAACCGCTCTGAGACAGGTTCAGAGCCGTCGGATATTATAAAATTTGTCCCGGGCTTCCGGTCTCAGGCAAAAACCATAAGAATAATGACGAACCGAACGATGAACGGAGCGTCGCAACGGATGCCAAACAGGAGCCATCAAGCCTGCTCCGAAAAAGAAAACTACGCTATTTATCGGCTATCTTTGCACGAAATTTTTTAAAAAGTAATGGTTATTTCGTACAACTGGTTATTGGAATACTTGCCTGAACCTTTGCCTATAAATGACTTGAGTAACATCCTTACGTCCATCGGGCTGGAGGTAGAGCATATTGAAACGGTAGAAACCATTAAAGGAAGTCTTGAAGGCTTGGTGATCGGAGAGGTGCTCACGTGCGAAAAGCATCCTAATGCTGATAAATTAAGTGTAACAACAGTTTCCATAGGTGGTGAAACTCCACTGAACATTGTATGCGGTGCGCCCAATGTAGCCGCGGGTCAACGCGTGGTAGTGGCGCCGGTAGGGGTCATGGTACACCCTGTTAGTGGTGAGGCATTTGAAATTAAAAAGGCAAATATCCGTGGTGAGGCCAGCGAAGGCATGATCTGCGCGGAAGATGAGATCGGCTTAGGAGCTGATCACCAGGGCATCATGGTGTTACCTGCTGATGCCCCCCTGGGAACATGGGCAAAAGACTATTTTAATATTCCTGCCCCCGAATATGCTATCCATATCGGGCTTACTCCCAATCGCTCGGATGCAATGAGCCACATGGGGGTAGCAAGAGATGTATGTGCTTATCTCACCCATCATCGGGGTGGTCAGTACGAGATCAATAAACCTGTAATCACGCTCAACTCGTTTCCGGACGCTACACCCATTAGGGTGAACATCCTGGATGCAGAAGCTTGCCCTAGATATTGCGGGGTGAGTATTAGTAATGTAACCGTAGGTGAATCTCCCGACTGGCTGAAACGCAAATTGAATACTATCGGGCTTCGCAGTATCAATAACATCGTGGACATCACCAATTTTGTGCTGCACGAATACGGGCAACCCCTCCACGCATTCAACGCTGATGCGATATCCGGCAATGAAGTCAATGTAAAACTCGGAGATGCCGGCAGTAAATTCAAAACGCTGGACGAAAAAGAGATAACGCTTACCGCTACCGACCTGATGATCTGCAATGCACAGGAACCGATGTGTCTGGCGGGTGTATACGGCGGTGCTTACAGTGGTGTGACGGCGGAAACGAAAACCATTTTCCTGGAAAGTGCCTACTTTCATCCTTCCTTTATCCGTCGCAGTTCGTTGCATCACGGGTTGCGCACCGATGCGGCTACGCATTTTGAAAAAGGTGTGGATATGAATAACGTGGTTCCGGCATTGTTGAGAGCTGCAACATTGATCATTGAGCTTGCCGGGGGAACTATCAGCTCGAAGATTGTTGACAATTATCCGGTAGCGTTAACGCCCGCGACAGTAGATACAACATACGATTATATCAATAAACTAAGCGGAAAGGAGTATTCTAAAGAAACGGTCAATACGATCTTAACGGCATTAGGGTTTGAGTTAAATGTAACCGGTGACGCTCTGTCCGTTCTGGTCCCTTCCAATAAAACAGACGTACTGCAACCTGCGGATATCGTGGAAGAGATCGTACGGATTGACGGGCTGGACAATATCACTATACCGGAAAAACTCAATATTGCTTTATTGCCTTCACAACCCAACGATAGAAAGATAAAGGAAAAGTGTGCAGAAATGCTTTGCGGAGAGGGGCTGCAGGAGATCGTTACCAATTCGGTTACTAACAGCCGGTATTATCCGGATAATGACCGACTCGTCAAAATGATCAATAGCCTGAGCAGTGAACTGGACATTATGCGTCCTTCGATGTTGGAAAGCGGGCTGGAAGTGATCAGCTATAATCTCAACCGCAAGAACGGTCACCTGGCTTTATTTGAGTTCGGGAAAGCTTATACTACAGAAAACAATGTTTACAGAGAGGAAGAGCAACTGGCCTTGTGGTTTACAGGAAACGCAGTGCAATCTTCCTGGAATGCAAAAGCAAAACCATTCGATCTTTCTTATGTAAAAGGCATTATCCAAAATCTCTTTACGAGAAATGGGATTTCAAAACTCACTGTTATGTATGAAAACGATGCTGTACTTTGGAAGTATAAGAATCAACCCATAGCACGCATTTCGAAGACGGACAGTAACCGGTTGAAAATTTTTGATATCAAACAGGATGTTTTCTTTGCCGTGGTGCATTGGGAGCAGTTTTTAAAAGTTGCAGCGCTGCATAAGATAAAGTATGGTGAAGTGCCGAAATTCCCGTCCATGCAACGTGACCTCGCTATTGTGCTGGATAAGACGATCACCTATCAGCAGGTTCAGCAGGCCACAGAGCAGCTCAACATTCAATCGCTGCAGGGCTATGATCTGTTTGACGTCTTTGAAAATGAAAAAATAGGTGCCGATAAAAAATCCTATGCGTTGAGTTATACGTTTCAATTGCACGATCGCACCCTGACAGATGCAGAAATAGAGCAGCACATGCAGGCGTTGATAAAGACGTATGAAACTAAACTGAATGCAATGATCCGGAAATAACTCCCATGGTAGAGATCGAACTTCTTCAACAAAGGCTGCATTTGCTTATTAAAAAATATCAGGCGCTGAAATATGAAAATATTCGCCTGAAGAAAGCTATTGCCGCTCAAACTGAAGATCTTGCCTCACTCAACAAACAATTTGAAGTCATAGAACAAAATATGATGTTGGAGCACATGGGTAAGAAAATGCTGAATGAGGAGGAAAAGAAGGCAATGAAAAAGCAGATCACAAATGTGATCGGTGAAATAGACAAACTGTTACTTTCCCTGAATGACTAAGAAAACAAATTACATACTACTTTTTACGCTGTTCATCATGGCATCCTGCAGTGTGGACAGAGATCCTTGCCTGCTGCCGAAAACCACTTCCCTGCGTGTCGGTGCTTATCAAATAGACACTTCAGGGAACAAAATCGATTCAGTGCTTGCGAAACCCATATGGATCGCACTACGCCCCGATTCGCTTATCGGAAGCATCTACTATAGCTCGTCAAAGTTTTCGTTATTGCTTTCGTCTATCCATGATAGCTGCCGTTACATTTTACAACCCGATTCCGCTACAGCTTCCTTCGACACGCTTACCTTTTTTTACGATCGTCAATTGCAATTCTTATCCAATGCTTGCGGCTATACCTACTATTTCAATCTCACGAACATACGGAGCACCTACAACAATATCGATTCGGTAAAGCTCACTAACCCTGAAGTGAATACTAACGCTAACACCACGGAACATGTACAGATCTATTTTTAAGTTACTGTTTTTTGTGTTGCTCAGCGTCACGTGTCGCGCGCAAGATGATAGTACCGCTGCGGAGAAGCCTGAAAGCAAAATACTTGCTACACAGCGGCAACTACGACTGGGAGTGAATACCAGTACCCCTGTTATCAATGCCCTGGCAAGTGATTCTTTGTCCAAACGAAGCGCCTATGAAGTCACGCTGGACTATGCTTTTAAAAATGATGTTTACCTCGTTCTCGAAGGCGGCTTCGGAGGCTCCACTATTCACTATACAGATCTGAAATATAATACGAACAACAGCTATGCAAGGATCGGTATTGACAAAAGCATGTTACAACGATTGTTCCCCAACGACTGGGATATGCTTTTTGTTGGAGTGCGCTATGGTATTGGACTTATCAACCGAAGTGAAGCGACTTTCTCTACCAACGATAATTTTTGGGGTGCAACGACGGGTACTATCCCGGCGAAGAGCATGACGGCACATTGGGCCGAACTGAATGCCGGCATGCGTGTGGAATTGCTTAAACATCTTTTTGCCGGCTATAACATACGCGCAAAGTTCCTCGCTAATGACAAGGCCTTTCGCGAACTGCCGCCGGCTTATGTGGCAGGTTACGGTAAAGTAGAAAAAAGCACTGTGTTCGATTTCAATTTTTACCTCTGCTATGCACTCCGTTGGTAAACTATTTTAGTAAGCTGTTGTAGTTTGCAGGATATCCTTTTCAACTCTTCTCGTCCGTCCTACGGATCCGGAACCTGGATCGGCAAACCGACAGACAGAGGCTATAATCCCGGGCTCCATCTTATACGCTTTCGTGCTTAGATAAAAAAAACTATATTTGCGACCTTGAATACGCTACGCCCCATGAAACATACTCCAGTCGCGACCTCCCTCTTTGTACGCTAGACATAGCGATATTTCCCTTTTATCTATTTATTGAGCCCCGGCTCAATGGAGTTTTATTCAATCAATCAAAAATTAACCATGTCTTCTTCTATAAAAGATGCAACAAAGGCATCCCAATACTTTACTCTTATAAAACAATCGCTGAAAGGCGAAGAAATGGACTATACACAAGGCAGCATCAGCAAAGCCGTGATTATGCTTGCCATCCCTATGATGCTGGAGATGATGATGGAGTCGGTGTTTGCCTTGGTAGACCTGTATTTCGTAGGGCATTTGAAAGAAAGCAGCCTGGCTATCCAGACCGTGGGGCTGACCGAAAGTGTATTGACCATTATGTATTCCATCGCCATAGGAATGAGTATGGCTGCTACCGCGGTAGTGTCCCGCCGTGTAGGCGAGAAAAACCCGGATGAAGCGGCACATGGTGGCGCACAAGCAATTATCATTGCCTCTGCAATAACGATCGTACTCAGCGTACTGGGAGCCGTATTTGCAGAAGATATTTTGCTACTAATGGGTGCGTCTGCCGAAGCTGCTGCACATGGCAAAACCTTTACCGCAATCATGATGGGAAGCAGTATTTCCATTATGCTCCTGTTCCTGATCAACGGCATTTTCCGCGGCGCGGGCAATGCCGCTATCGCAATGAAGAGCTTATGGGTGGCCAACGTTTGTAACATCCTTCTTTGTCCGATCCTCATCAACGGATGGGGTGTTATCCCGGCATTCGGGTTGACCGGTGCGGCGATGGCGACAGCAATTGGCCGTTCCGTAGGTGTACTATACCAATGTTATCATTTGTTCGGGGGCAAGGGGTTGATGCGGCTTACAGCACGACATTTCCGTATGGATATGGAAATCATGAAATCGCTGATAAAAATTGCCACACCGGGAATTTTCCAGTTTGTGATCGCATCCTGCAGTTGGGTAGTACTCGCGCGCTTGGTGGCCGTAAACGGCGGTGACGAGGCGTCAGCGGGCTACCAGACCGCATTGCGGTTGATGATGTTCTTTTTGTTGCCAGCCTGGGGCATGAGTAATGCAGCATCCACACTGGCGGGACAAAACCTGGGAGCTAACAACCCTCAAAGAGCAGAAGATGCAGTATTACGCACCGTGAAATACAATGTGATCTATATGATCGTGGTGAGTGTTATTTTCTTTTCGATGGCCAACTGGCTGGTGGCATTTTTCACAGAAGACCTGGCCGTACAAGAGGTAGCCAAAACGGCGATGTATATCCTGGCGTGCGGATTTGTATTTTACGGCATCGGCATGGTGATGATCAATGCATTTAACGGGGCTGGTGATACGTGGACGCCCACTAAAGTGAATTTTGTAGGTTTCTGGTTGTTTCAGATCCCGCTGGCATATGTACTGGCGCAATATTTCCAGCTCGGTGCCATAGGCGTGTTTATAGCTGTTCCGGTTTCAGAAACCATGATCACAATCGCTTCATTTATCCTTTTCAAAAAAGGAAAATGGAAACTGAAGAAAGTGTAAGGTGTTCAATAAGGCATACGCTCTTCATGAAGATAAGACTTCGAAGAACCTCTATGCCTTATTGCATTTTTTTTCTCGGTTTCCGATATTTTATGACTTGCACTTCATCATTTACCACCTGCCAGTACCCCCAATATTTTTTTGCCGTTTGTTTGGATAAGCTGGTCTCTGCTTTCTCTGCCAAAAACCAGCACAATCTGTAAGCAAATTCTTTGTTCGCTTCGTCCAGCACCGAATGTGCGATGAGCTCCATATGCAATTGCAGTACTTTTTTAATAAGGGCTTTCGCAGGTTTCTTTTTTGCCGTATTGAAAAGAAATACCAACTCTTTAGCACAATTATCGAGGATTTCCGTAGTCACACTTCGTTGACCGGCATCTGCATGAAAGGCATGGGGCATCACTTCATGAAACGCGTGATACTTATCTACCAACCGGAATTTGGTGAGCTTTTGTACGATCTCTTCTTTGGTCGCCATCTGGTGGCGAAATAAATGTATTCGCTGATTTCTGGCAAGGTCTTTGGTTTATAAAGTTTTTAATCACTCTATAAAATGAACAGGCTATGAAACTGAAATTATGGATTGCCGCTGCAGCTATGGTGCTTACAAGTGCCTTTACTACAGCAAACGCACAATCGGTTGCCGTACAAACACCTCGGGGCAGTGTATACGTGGATGGTGGTGGACAACGAGGGTACAATCACCAGGGTTACAACGACAGAAGGGGATACCGAGATGATGGTTACAGAGACAGAGGACACCGTGGACGTAACTGGAATCGGGGACATGCGCGTTACAGGCATCATCACGGATATGCACACGGCAGAGGATATGCCTATGGGCACCGTCCCCATCGCCCGTCACGCCGGTGCTGGTAAAAATATAATCCTATGAAAACCCATAAGAGACACAATCAGGTGTCTCTTTTTTATTGAAAATTCTGTGCAAAATGCCAGGCACTGCTCCACGCATGTTGAAAATTAAAACCTCCTGTAATCCCGTCTACATTCAGAATCTCTCCTGCAAAGTACAGGCCCGGCACTCGCTTACTTTCCATTGTTTCCGGATGTACTTCTGACAGTTCAATACCTCCGCTGGTCACAAATTCTTCTTTGTATGTGGTCTTTCCCTGTACTTCAAATGTATGCCGCAGCAAGAGCTCCATAAGGTTGTTTTGTTGATTAACTTTCATATCTCCCCAGCGTACACGGTCTTCTATCCCTGCTTCTTTCAACAGAAATTCCCACAAACGCCTGGGCAAATTCCAGTCATTTCTATCGTTCACGAAGGTTCGCCCTTCATATTTTCTTTTGTCATTTATCCTTTCCTTAAGCTCGTTTTCTGTGACATCTCCCATCCAGTTGATTCGGGCTTTAAAATGATAATTTAGTTCATGAATTTCTCTGGCACCCCACGCAGAAGTCCGCAAAACAGCCGGTCCGCTCAGTCCCCAATGCGTAATGAGAACCGGTCCTTCTTCGGATATTTTTGTATTCAGGATCTTTACATTGGCATGAGCTACGCTTACTCCCATCAGCTCTGTGATCGGATGTTTAGGCAAATTAAAAGTGAATAATGAGGGAACAGGCGTCTTGAAGGAATGTCCTAATTGCAGCAACCAGTCGTAATGTTCTGCTTTCGGAAAACCGCCGCACGTGATCAGCACTTTATCTGCAACATATGCTGTTTTATCCGAAAAGTATAGTTTGAATTGTTCCTGCTGTTTTTCTATTTTTTCCACTGCCTTATGATAATATACCATCGTCTTATTTCGCTGCAAGGCAGACCAGATACAATCGATGATAGATTGCGAACTGTCTGTTACGGGAAACATCCTTCCGTCTGATTCTGCTTTTATTTTCACACCCCGGCTTTCAAACCAGTCAATCGTGTGCCTGGGGGTAAATTGATACAGCGTTTTTTTCAAAAAGTTCTTTCCGCGGGGGTATTTCTTGAGCAATTCAGGAATATCAAACAGCTGATGTGTTACATTACACCTGCCGCCGCCGGATATTTTTACTTTTTGTAAGACCCTGGCTGTTTTTTCAAATAACGCTACTTCCCTCCCGGATTGGTAAGGAATGTTTGCTGCGGCAAAACACCCTGCTGCACCTGCACCTATAATAGCTATTCGCAATGCTGTTTGATTTTGAAGCAAGCTACTAAATCGAAAGAATATTCCGGGGACATGTATTCTCTTATTCGTCTTAACGGTATCACTAACAAAAACAGATTATATTCATGCTATGAAACAGTGGTTGTTTTTTTACTGCATGCTTTTGGCGGCTTATTCCGGCGCTCAGACTGATTCCGCTGTTGCACAGGCAGAAAGGTATTGGCGCAAAGCCGCTTCAGAGAGCTTAGGCTCCCCTTTACGTCAGCGCCTCCTAGACAGCGCACTCTTACTTGAACCTACCAATGCCTATTACTATCAACAAAAAGCCATGCCCCTGTTCAAGCAACAAAAATGCGAAGCAGGCATGCCCTACCTGGATAGTGCTGTAAAATACAATCGTGAACGATATTTACCCTATCGTGCTTTTATGAAATGCATGTTCCAGAGAAGCTATCGGGATGCTCTTACCGACTTCAATGCTGCCAAACGGCTGGACAGTGTAGCATACGTTATGGATCACCCGTATGACTTCTATATTGCCATCTGTTATTTGCAATTGAACAATATAGATGCCGCAGATGTTTACATAAATAAATGCATTAACGAACGCAGAAAAAAATTTGGAAATAACCTCGACCATTATATGCATTTTTTCTACAAGGGCATTATAGAAATGGAAAAGGAAAATTATCTAAAAGCGGCTACCATCTTTGATACGGCCATCAAGCTTTATCCTCGTTTCTCGGACGCCAAATACTATAAAGCCGTATGCTTTGAAAAAACCGATGACTACGAGCAGGCCATATTGCTTATGAAAGAAGCTTATGACGACATTTCGAACAAATACACCATCGCGGAAGACAATGTTATCCATGAACGCTATCCCTATCAAATCAAACCGGAATGGGTAGAAGCGAATTTAGAGCCGATGCAGGAAAAGAAGAAATAATCCGTAGCAACTTTTTCTTAACGGCATTCCCTTAAGCAGGAGGTAATAGTACACAGATATTTAACTCATTCCATTCACGCGTTTCACTTTCCCAATTTTTATGGCTAAAACGACTGATGCTGATCGCCATTCGTACCCATCCGTTTGTTGAGCAAGTACCTTACCAGCAAATAGCCGCCGATACTGCAAAAAAGCACAAATAGCTGATGCAGGAAGGTGATTTTCCCTTGCAAATAGCTCATCGTACTTTCCTGATCCTGGGGAATTTGAGTAATAAGCCTGTTAAACTCCGCATCTTTAGAAGCGAAGGACAGCAGCAGGGCAATCCCCCCGATCATTACTCCTACAAACATCAACGCAAACGTCAGCAATGCCCATTTGGCACCACTGAGTTTCGCAGATTTTGCCCTGCTGTAATTGAGATAACAACAAAATATTACTACAATGATTTCCATTCTTAAATCTCCTTCATAAACTCTGTCACGCTTTCCATCATGTGCGCGATCTGAGCATCGTTCAATCCGTGATGACAAGCCATCAGCATTCCTCCCCGCATTACCTTATCTGCTTCCGGATAACCGGCTTTAGCAGCTTTGTGTGCTACGTTCTTAAAGCCAGGCTGACGAAGAATGTTTCCGGTAAAGACAGTGCGTGTTTGTATATTTCTTTTCTCTAAAAAAATCTGCAGATCTCTGCGAATAAATGGCGCCGTTTCACGAATAGTAACGGCGAAAGCCAGCCAACCGGTACGGGAGTTGGGCAATTGCTGTGGAAGAATAAAATGCTCCTCGTATTGTGTAAAGAACTCGCGAATACGACTGTAGTGTGTAGTACGGGCATCAATATTCCTTCCCAGTTTATTCAGTTGTACGATACCAAAAGCGGCACCCATCTCTGACGGCTCTATATTATAACCCGGTTCTTCAAATACAAATTTTGCATCATAGGGAATACCGTCGATCTCTACATTGAAACGGTTTTCAATCTTTTCAGATTCTACGAAAAGAGAAGAGCTTCTGCCCCAGCTTCTCAGCAAACGTCCGCGATCAAAATGAGCATCATCATTCACGCAGAGCATCCCCCCATTTCCTCCGCAGTTAATAATATGTGAGCCATAAAAGCTGGTAGTGCTCATATCCGTAAATCTTCCGGAAGAAGCACCGTCGATTTCTGCACCAAGCGTATCAGCAGAGTCTTCTAAAACGAAAAGGTTGTGTTTATCTGCTATCTCACGGAGTTGTTTCCAGTTGGGGAGGTTACCGATAAGGTTTGGGATGATCATCGCCTTGGTCTTCGGCGTAATCATTTCTTCTACCTTGTTAGCATCCAAATTATATGTGCCTTCTTCTACGTCCACAAATGCAGGCACCCAGCCTTTTTTCACCTGGGGCGCCACAGTGGTAGAGAAGGTCAGCGCCGGGGTGATGATCTCTGCACCCTCTCCGTAATTTAAAAGGTCTGCCGCCAGGTACAAGGCGCTGGAACCACTATTTACACCGATACCATATTTTTTATCGTACAATTTTGCTACACGTTCTTCCATTTCACGAACATGCTTCCCCATTTGGGTGCTGGTGCGCAATACGTTGACTACTGCTTCTATTTCTTCTTCACCATGTACTGTAGTGCCATAAGGCACTTTTATCATTTCGGTCTGGTTCATATAAAAATATTAGAGTGCGAATGTAATATTTCACCCTATAATACGAAATTGATTTATAGTGAAAATGTTGTGAAGAAGATGTATTCATCCATCTTACCACAGCAAGTCCTTCTCAACATCGCGTACCTTTTCGGAGAGTTCTTTTTTGACCAAGGTTTTTCTGTTGTCAATTTTCTCTACTCTGCCATCATTTGTTCTATCACATCTGCGATTTCTTCTGCATTCGGTTTAGAGAAATAATCGCCATCGGTCGCATATGCCGGTCGGTGTGCCTTGGCACTTATGGTGCGTGGCGCTACATCCAACCAACGATACCCACCCTGGTTTTCCATTACCTGCTGGAACATATAAGCAGATGCTCCACCTGGTACATCTTCGTCAACGAAAACAATACGATTGGTCTTCATCAACGAATCAAGTATCCTGTTATTGATATCGAACGGCAACAATGTCCGCACATCGATCACCTCGCAGGATATACCCTGAGGTTCGAGGTAATTCACAATAGCCTCTTCGATAACACGCAAGGTGGACCCATAAGAAACAATAGTGATATCTTCTCCCTCCCGGACAATTTCAGGTACACCAAACGGGACCGTAAAAGTCTCCAGGTTAGCCGGCACTTTTTCTTTCAGGCGATACCCGTTCAAACACTCGATAACGATCCCTGGCTCATCGCTTTTCAACAGTGTATTGTACATGCCGGCCGCCTGTGTCATGTTACGCGGAACACACAAATACATACCGCGTACACTATTGATGATCATGCCTATAGGAGATCCGCTATGCCAGATACCTTCCAGCCTGTGCCCACGTGTACGGACGATTAGCGGGCATTTTTGCCCACCTTTGGTGCGATACAGCATGGTAGCCACATCATCACTTAAAGGTTGGAGTCCGTAAAGCAGGTAGTCGAGGTATTGTATCTCTGCAATAGGTCGCAGACCACGCATAGCCATACCCATCCCCTGTCCTATGATGGTTGCTTCACGTATACCGGTATCAAAAATTCTTTTTTCTCCGAACTTCTCCTGCAGCCCTGCAAATCCCTGGTTCACATCACCGATCTTTCCCAAATCTTCTCCAAATGCCAGAACAGCCGGGTTATTGGTAAATATCCTTTCA
This sequence comes from Flavipsychrobacter sp., assembly GCA_035497455.1. GTDB lineage: Bacteria > Bacteroidota > Bacteroidia > Chitinophagales > Chitinophagaceae > JAFIGV01. The sequence goes on along the minus strand of DATJDL010000023.1, from coordinate 39,424 downwards.
AAATAACGGTTCAGTATCTCGTATCCATTCAGTGATTCATCTCCATATTCAGGCTTCACCTCCGCTACTTTCATGGCGGAATGCCTGGATTCAGAGTGAAGATGGGAATTGAATTTCCCTTTATTTTCGGTTTTTAGACTCTCGTAATAATTTCGCAGTGCCCGCAGTGCATCACTGTTTCCCGAAGCTAATTTCAATATTTTATGCACGGTCTGCATAATGTCTTTGCGTATAGGCTCCTTGATTGATCTAAGTGCCTGCACGTGAGCCGCTATCTTTTCTGCATTGCCTCCGCCTTCATAGACCAGCTGGTTACACAATGTAATTGCTTGATCTACTTGCTGCCGGATTACGCTGATAAATTCGTCCCAGGCTTTTTGCTTGGCTTCACGCGCTTCTTGCCTGGCATCTGTTTCTATACGTTCCAGTTCCTCCTCGGTCAGTATGTTATTTTCTAAAATAAACTCACGCAATTTCTGGTTGCAATCATATTCTTTTTCCCAGTCGAGGCGTTCTTTGCTTTTATAGCGCTCATGAGAACCGGATGTAGAATGTCCCTGGGGTTGCGTCACTTCCTGCACATGGAAGATGGCAGGTGTATGAGTCTCCCGGATGCGGGCGATACCTTGCTGAAACGTATGGACCATGCCCGCGTAGTCCCATCCTTTCACCGTATAAATATTAATACCTCCTTTTTTGGGATCGAACTGCATTCCGTTCAACGCATCTGAAATAGAATTTTTGATGGTTTGGTATTTACGGGGAACAGAAATCCCATACCCGTCATCCCAGACAAACACTGCTAACGGCACTTGCAGCACACCCGCGGCATTGATCGTTTCCCAAAACAATCCCTCAGAAGTAGAGGCGTCACCGATCGTGCAGAAAACAACCTCGTTCCCTTTCTTTGAAAATCCCTCGAAACCTTTTGCCAGCTCCGGGATACCGCGATAACATTTTGAAGCAAATGCCAGCCCCAGCGCACGAACCATTTGCCCCGCCGTTGGCGAAATATCACTGGAGGATTGGGGGGCTTGCGTCAGATCTTTCCAATTACCGTCATCGTCCAGCCAACGCGTGCCATAGTGCCCGTTCATCATTCTGCCACCTGTTGCAGGCTCCGCACTCAAATCAGGGTTGGCATATAACTGGGCAAAAAACTTCTGAATATCTGTCATACCCGTAGCAAACATCAGCGTCTGGTCGCGATAATAGCCGCTACGAATATCCCCGGGCTGCATACACTTGGCGGCAGCTATCTGTGCCAGCTCCTTCCCATCACCAAAAATACCAAACTTAGCCTTTCCGGTAAGTACTTCACGACGTCCCACAAGGCTTGCCTCACGACTGGCAATGGCTAATCGGTAGTCCTTTATTACTTCTTCTTTAAATTCTTCAAATGAAAGACGGCTACTATTTTGTGTGGTTGTCTCTTGTGCAAGCATAACAGTTCTATTGATAAAGCAAATGTAATCTCTCAGAGGTGGAAGATACAAATTTGTTGGAAAACTGTTTGTTGGAGGCTGGGGTAAGTTACCTGTGTCAGCCCTTTATCCGCTCATGTACTCTCCAAATTTTGATTGACGGATGCAACACAGTATTTTCACGCCAAATCTCAAACAGACTATGCAAAAAGACACAGCGATATTTGATTTGATAAAAGAAGAATTAGAGCGCCAACGTCGTGGATTGGAGTTGATAGCATCGGAGAATTTCACCTCACAACAGGTGATGCTGGCTATGGGTAATGTGATGACGAATAAATACGCGGAAGGTTATCCTGGCAAACGTTATTATGGCGGCTGTGAAGTAGTGGACAAAAGTGAGCAATTGGCAATAGACAGGGCAAAGGAGATTTTCGGTGTGAGCTATGTGAATGTACAGCCACACAGCGGGGCCCAGGCGAATATGGCAGTGATGCTTGCCTGCCTGCAGCCGGGCGATACCATTCTGGGGCTGGACCTCAGCATGGGAGGACACCTCACACATGGTTCTCCGGTAAACTTTTCAGGGAAACTTTTTAAAGCAGTGCATTACGGTGTTTCTAAGGAAACCGGATTGGTGGACTATGAAATGATGGAGAAACAGGCAATGGAACACCAACCTAAAATGATCGTTTGCGGTGCCTCTGCCTATAGCCGGGATTGGGATTATGCACGCATCCGCGCTATTGCTGATAAAGTAAATGCGCTTGTGTTGGCAGACATTGCTCATCCGGCGGGTCTTATTGCCAAAGGACTACTGAAAAGCCCGTTTGACCATTGCCATTTTGTGACGTCTACCACACATAAGACATTGAGGGGTCCCAGAGGCGGCATTGTGATGATGAAAAATGATTTCGAAAACCCCTGGGGCGTTACCGGCCCCAAAGGTGAAGTACGCATGATGAGCCAGCTGATCGACCTCAGTGTTTTCCCGGGTGTGCAAGGCGGTCCCCTGGAGCATGTGATTGCGGCAAAAGCCGTTTCATTCTTTGAAATACTGCAAGCCGATTTCCTGGATTACGGGACGCAGGTGATCAAAAATGCGCAGGCATTATCACAGGCTTTTTTAGAAAAAGGATATAATATCGTATCTAACGGTACAGATAATCACCTGATGCTCATTGACCTGAGAAATAAAGGAATTAGTGGTAAAAAGGCGGAAAACACGCTCGTAAAAGCGGATATCACGTTGAACAAGAATATGGTGCCTTTCGACGACAAATCGCCCTTTATTACTTCGGGCATACGCGTGGGCGTACCCGCTATCACCACCCGGGGCATGAAAGAGTCCGACATGATGCAGGTGGTGGCTTGGCTGGATACGGTTTTGATGAATCCTGATAATGACGACGTGATCGGCAAGGTGCGCGGAGAAGTAAATGAATACATGATGCGCTTTCCGCTCTATCCCGATTGGAATTGATAAACGGTCCGGTGAAATAAAACCACAGGATTCTTCGTTAAAAACCGAAGTGGTGACATAAGAATGCCTTTCATTATTTTTAACAGAGCTACATTGGCTCTGTTTTTGTATTAATTTACCTTGCACCCACGCAGAATGCGCCACATATCCAACTATTTCATGAAGTATAAATTTTTATCTGCTGCTGTTTTACTATCGCTACTCGCCGTCTCGCACAGCGAGGTTTCTTTTGCGCAAAAAAGAAAGCGGAAAGCTGAAGCTAAATCCATCTATGATCAGGATTCATTGATAAAGCCCATTCCATTGCAGCGCAGCCTGTGGCATACAAAAATAGATAAGGCGCAAAAAGGGGTGGATGCATCGGATGGTAAGGTAGATGGAGTAGCCTATTACGGTGAAGATGAGAAAATGACGGAAATGCTTACGCAATCCATGCTTCGCGACATAGATCAGATACAGGTAATGATCGAGAACCTCCCTTTCGATGTAACGGCCCAGACAAATAATACCGAGATGCAAACCAAGATCCGGTACCTGAGTGCTTTGACCGAATTGCTGAAAAAATACAACCAGGATATAAAAGTCGATCCTGTTTTTTATAAAAGATGCGTGGAGAATTTCAAAAAACTGGTCATAGCGCGGCAGGAGGGACATACGGACCAGTTTGTGAAAGACAATGCTAATCTGTATACGCTGGAGAATGTGGACCTGCTGGAGGGATTTACGGATGCCAAAACCTACCTGTATACAGAGCTGGGTAGAAACGAACCGATCATTATGATCAAAAGGCTTTCGGAGTTTGCCAAATACCCTTATGCAGATGAAACTGTGAAACAGGCTGCCAGGCTGGTTCCCAATGAAGTATATAATTATGCCTCTTCCAGCAATATGGTACTGAGTAATGCCATTCGTCGCAATACGGATCCTTTGGTACAAACGATCGTCCGTATATCCCAGGAATCGAAATCTCCACTAAAAGCCATGGCTTTCCTCAGCGACATCTATAACGGCAAATTGTCAATAGCAGAGGTGGACAAGATCACTGCCGATCACGACCTTTTTTATAAAAACATGGTACGCTTGAAACTGGAAAATCCGGAATTGGGCAATAAAGCACTGACTGACGAGATACAGTACCGTGGCCTTAAATATGTGCGTGAAATGAACGACCTGCACAATTCGCAGGATGCCGTTCGTTTCAAATGCATAGAAGGCTTCATGCCCGAGGAACTTTACTTTATGATGGTATACGGGCAAGACGAGATCTACACCAGCAGCTTCCTCGGCACATTCAAAAGAATGATGGAACGTATGGGAGAGATGAAAGGGAATGAGTTATTCGATAAAGTGCACTACGAAAAATTCAGAACGTTCATCAGGATGTGTGCGGGTTACAATACGCTCAGCACATTCTTCGCCAAAATAGACGAAGGTGAGAAGACCAAATTGATGAAAGATTTTATTGCCAATTTAGATAAAGGAAAAGATGATGAGCTGGAAGATGCCGTAGATGTAGCGGATGCATTTGGTTCCATAGACGATACCGTGCTTATGGATTTTTTACAAAAAGAAGTAAAAGCCAACTATGAGTTATCTTATAAGAACAGGAGCAAAAAAGGGATGAAAGTGTATGCCCTGTTAGCTACTCTTTTTGATGGGTTAAAATCGAGCGGAAATGAAGCGGCTATGGAAAAACAATCCGAAGTACTCAACCTGCCGCCGATTAACCTTGTCCGTTTTAAAAACCTGGAGCAAGATTCAACGGGCACGGTATATGAACAATTTTTCTTTTATGGTGATGAAGACGGAAAAGTTTCCTACGCTAGTTTCCTTGGCAACTTTAAGGACGGGAAATGGAAAGTAGTAACCTCTAAATACTGGTCCACTATCACCTCCACTACCGGAAAACCCGTTACTATTTTTGCCAACCTGCCGCTTGCGGAACCGGAAGACGAAGAAGCTCAAAAGCAATTATCCGCTCATCTTAGTGCGAATAATATTCACCCTACTATTATCGGTCACCGTGGACACAGTTACCATGTACCCACTACTATCGAAGGTCTCGGGAAGACAGCCCGTATAATTATCCTGGGGTCCTGCGGGGGCTATCACAATCTCGGAACAGTACTTGACCGTTCGCCTGATGCGCATATCATTTCTTCCAAGCAAACAGGAGCTATGGCAGTAAATGATCCCATCATCCGAGCTATCAACAGCCGCCTTCTGGAAGGTAAAGATGTGGATTGGATAAACATGTGGAAAGATCTTGACAAATATTTTGTTGGAAAAAAAGCACAATTGGAACTATTCAATGATTACGTGCCTCCTCATAAAAATCTGGGGGCTATTTTCATCAAAGCCTACAGACGGCTCTCAAGCGCGGAAAACGCCGATAGTTAACAAAGTGTTGTTATGAAAATTTGAATATGTATTTGCAGTGGAACTGACGTATATTTGTATGGACTACAAAACGGGTTGTCGTGATGCTGAAAAATGCATTAAGGAAAGTCCGGACAGCGGAGAGCAGCGCACCATCTAACAGATGGGTAGCCGTAAAAGGCTAACAGACAGTGCCACAGAAAATAACCGCCTACGGGTAAGGGTGAAAATGTAGGGTAAGAGCCTACACGATAGATTGGTAACAAGATATTGGGGTAAACCTTGCGTGCTGAAATGCCAAATAAGTAGACGCCTGAGGGTAGCTCGTCCGATGTTTATGGGTTGGCAGATTGATTCATGCAGCAATGCCTGAACGAGATAAATGACAACCACTCAATTATGTTGAGGACAGAATCCGGCTTACAGGTTTGTAGTTGTTTTGGTTAAATGATTTAAAAGCGCTGCGGTATTGCCCCGGCGCTTTTTAGTCGACTTGATATGATCTTCGTATGTCTGTATCAGAGGATAGTACTATAATCCAGATAGCATTAGCACCGTTCATCAACAGAATTTTATTGCGTTTCAGCTTATTGTGATAGCTCCCAGACATAAGTTATTTCCCGCGGCTTTTGCTTGACTCCGGAAGCCAAAAACAATAAATTATAGTATTTACCTTCTACCCAGTTCTTTACAGAAGTTCCATAGAACTTGCTTCCCGGGTTACCGCTTTGGCCACCGGGATAAATACCATAGCCTCTTATGCGTTCTTTACCCATTTCTACGATCATCCGCCAGGAAGGTCCGTGGGTTTTCTTTACAGCATTGATGGTATTACCCCAACCGCCGATCTTCAGGTCTTTGTAACTGAAAGCATCGATTTTTGCAAGATGTGTAAGCTGTGTACCTTTTACCTTATACCACTGCAGCGAACCCAGTTGTTTTTTTAGTTTATCGAGACTATCTTGTGTTTGTCGAACACTTCGTTGTACCATCTCCCGTAACGTTTCTATTGACCCGGTACGTTTATCATCATAGAATTTGGAATTGCTATCAGTGACTATAAGCTGCATCGTTCTCTCTTCCTTGGGGTAAAGGATCTGCGGAACATTGAAAAAATCGTCTTCCCAGATGTTCCTGTAGAGAAAAGCCCAAACAATCTGATAGAAGGAGCTGTGCTCACTTTCGGGAGATAGTGTAGCATCATAATATCCATCATATCCAGATGTCAGTTTACCGCTTACGCTACCAACATTTGTGATAAATTTAGAGATGCGACCGGATATAACTTTTAACAGTCTCGAGTTTTCGTCATTTTGAACTGCTTGCATAGTGAATAAATCACGGGATAATGCTGAAGGGTTTTTATACAGAATGCCATTCTTGCAAAATTGTCCTATAAGTTCATTGATTCTCCACTCCCTGAAATCACTAAAATACCCGTTATACCAATAAGGATAGGTGCTATCTGTCGTCATTTGATTCGCAGAAGCAAGGTATTGCTGGGGCGGATTCAGCACGTGCGGGTTTTCACGCAGGGGTATATCTTCCCCCCAAAGTGTAGCGCTCGTGTTTCCTTTCATCACATACCGTCCCTGTCCTTCCCATTTATTGATGAATTGTCCCTGTCCCCACATGGCGATGTTATTCTGCCGATCTGCATATACAAAGTTTTGCGCAGGGCATTGGAAATGCATCAGTGCATCCGTAAACTCCTGGTAGTTCCCGGCTTTGTTCAACAGGTAAACCGATAGCAATTCATTCGTTCCACGATGTGCCATCCAGGTAAGTGCAATATTCTTTTTTGATTTTAACGGGTCGTCGAAGGTTTCATCGTACATCACCGGCCCATGCAACGTATAATTCACTTTATCAATAAAATCCGGCTTCCCTTTGATTTTGATGATCTCTATTTTTTTATCAAAAGTCCTTTGATTTCCGTCAAAACGGTAAGCGCTATTGTCTATTTTTTCGATCTCGTAAAAATCCTTTACATCACGATAATTATTGGTCAGTCCCCAGGAAATGCTGTCATTAAAACCGATGATAACACCCGGCGCTCCCGGCAGCGAAACCCCATACACGTTCATCCCCGGTGCCTGTAGTTGTACCTCAAACCATAGCGCAGGAAGATTTAATCCCAAATGCGGGTCGTTGCAGAGAATGGGTGCGCCGCTTTGTGTCTTGCTACCACTTATCACCCAGTTGTTGCTGCCGACTCCTGTTTCATAGTCCGGGTATTCCGGATGTGATATTGGAGACTTAGAGCTTGCCTGAGCACCAGCACTGGATGTGGAAAATTTTGTCCAAACATCTCCTTCAGGAACCTCCGGTTTTTTCATACTGGGAGTCTCAAACTTCGTCCCCGAGGGAATGACAGGAATGCTACCCGCAGTGCGTAAGGGGAACAGCAATTCAAAATCTTCCTCCGGTAACTGGTCTTTCAATACCGTCAGTGGGAAATCTTCTGTATAGCCGGTCAGATCATCCGCCATGGATTTCATCAATAGCGCACATTTCAGGTTAGTCCACGGCTCCGGTTCAAAACTCATCAGTTTATATTCCAAAGGAAGTTTCTTGTATGATAATGAAGCAATATATTGATTGATGCCCGCCGTATATGCATCAATCATTTGCTTGGTCCGCGGTTCCGCTTCTATGGCTTTGAGTGAATTTTCTGCAGCGTACACCATTCCCTTTCTTCGTTGGGAGCGGTCAAATTCCAGCAGAGCATTCTTTTCCTTTCCGGTTATCGGATCTTTTACTATTTTTTCACCGACCACTTCCCCTACTCTGCCAGCCGATGCGCGTGTCTGCATATCCATCTGCCACAGGCGGAAACTGGCATGAACATATCCCAACGTATAATAAAGGTCATGATCGTTTTGCGCCTGTATATGCGGCACCATGCGCTCTTCGAACCATACAGCAACGGGTTGTTGTAATCCTTTCAGCGATAATTTTTCATTAAAATTTTTGGTGGTACTTTCTGCATTGGCAGCCCAGCCGCTTACAGGGTCCAGTAACCTGCCCAATGGCGGCAGAGATCCCATCGGACGATCCAATATGAAGACTAACGCGGCAGTCAGCAACGTAACGATAACAGCGCCTGCAACTCGCATGAAAACTTGTTTTCTTAAAGATAGCTTTTTTAGCAAAGTGGCGGTTGGCTTCTACCTCAGAACTTCATTTTATTTTAAAGAGCAGGCTTGGCTCTCATCAAACAACCGATAAAACAGAAGGCATAAAAAAACCTGCGATTTTTATGCCTTCTGTTGTTGACTATTTTCATTGACCTTGTGCAAATCACTTACATGCGGAGCAAATATTACTATGGCACTTCTACAACATTCAATATATCGTTGATAATCTGTTCGCTCGTGATGTTCTCCGCTTCGGCTTCGTAGGTAATGCCGATTCTGTGACGCAATACATCATGGCAGATAGCACGGATGTCTTCCGGTATGACATAGCCACGGCGCTTGATAAAAGCATAAGCTTTCGCCGCAAGGGCCAAGCTGATGCTTGCACGGGGCGAAGCTCCATAACTGATTAACGGCTTCAGTTTGGAAAGTTTGTAATCATCCGGGTTACGGGTGGCAAATACGATATCGAGTATATACTGTTCTATTTTTTCATCCATATACACTTCCCGTACCAGTTGACGGGCACGTAAGATATCGTCGGTAGAAACTACAGGATTCACCTTAGGCATACCGCCCGGATTCAGATTATAGCGGATGATGTTTCTTTCTTCTTCTTTTTTCGGATACGAGATCACCACTTTAAGCATGAAACGATCTACCTGAGCCTCCGGAAGTTCATAGGTTCCTTCCTGTTCTATCGGGTTTTGCGTAGCCAACACCAGGAAGGGCTCTTCCAGTTTATAGGTCGTATCGCCGATAGTTACCTGGCGTTCCTGCATAGCTTCCAGTAAAGCACTTTGCACTTTTGCCGGTGCACGGTTAATCTCATCTGCTAATATGAAGTTGGCAAAAATAGGACCTTTACGTACGGCAAACTCATGCGCCTGCGGGTTATAAACCATGGTACCCAATACATCGGCAGGTAAAAGATCCGGTGTAAATTGAATGCGGGCAAAACGTGCATGTATCGTAGCTGCCAGGGACTTGATAGCAAGGGTTTTTGCCAGCCCGGGCACCCCTTCCAACAAGACATGTCCGTTTGCTAACAGTCCGATCAGCAAGCGCTCGCTCATGTGTTTCTGCCCTACAAGTACTTTGTTCAATTCCATAAGCAGCAGATCGATAAAAGCACTCTGCTGATGGATACGTTCGTTTAATTCCTTGATGTCAACTGAAGAAGCTGTTTGCTCCATGATGGGATTTTTATTTAGGCATCAAAAATAGAAACTATCCTTTCATGAAAAAGACAGGGGGATACTATTTAACTTTTTTGCAAATGCCGTGAAATTACCAGGTATATCTGGGGCAGCTGGTGCGGCTTTGTTTGAATTTCGGATCATTAAATACACCGGTTCTTACCAGTGTGAGTTCGGTACCGCCCCGCAGATTGCTGGCTGTTTTTAGTTTTGATACATTTACATCATAACTTAACCCAAAAGAATAGCCCTTGTAGTCTAATTTCAACGTAGGTATTACGGCATCTTTAAAACGATAGAACAACCCACCGTAGAGAATGAAATCCGGTTGGTGCACCTCATTTTCCCCACCTTTTTTCCAGACTAATAATCCTCCGAGGATCAGCTCCGAATAAACGCCCTGTTTAGCAAAGTTCCCCTGCATGAGGAACCCATAATTTTCATCGATGCGGTAATTAAATCCAGCATTGACATTCCACTTCATGTTCAACCTGACGAAGGCATCATTGTAAAAGCTGGTTTGCGGACGGGTAAAGTGGTAACCGGAAACACCAAAGAAATAAGTCAGTTCTTCATTTTCCCCCGAACTGCTACTATAATTTACCCCTACACCCAGATCAAAATAATTGAGTTTTGCTGTCGTTACATTTTCCCTTGTTCCTGCATTGGGGTCAAAGCCACCGCTTTGATACTGGCTGTTGGTGGTCATCTTGCTGGGATCCAGGCTGCGCTGCAAGTAGCCGGCGGTAAAGCCCGTGGTGAGGTAGGAATTCTTGCCATTCTCCAGTTTCTTACTAAAATTAACCGCGGGGTAGATGGCGGTGGTCTTCATGTCGATGCTTCCGGCTTTATCATACAAGCCCAATAGACCCACGCTGAAAAAGTCATCTGACTCGCTGTTCACCGGGATACGTCCTTCAAAAGACAATTGAGCGGTAACAAACGGTTTGCTAATGCTATTCCACTGGCTGCGGTAATTAGCGGCAACTTTATAATCTCCGCTGAAAATACCACAAAGGGCAGGATTGCGAAGAACGGTAGTTTCATAAAACTGCGAAAAGTGTATGTCTTGTGCCTGCACACTAACGGACAAAGAGAAAAATATGAAAAAGGAATGGAGTAGTTTTTTATTCATAGCCTTGACGGTTATCCGGGGAAATAAAATTCAATTAGCGAGTCCCTATAAATTTATTGATAATATCTGTATCTGGCAACAAAACACGCGATTTAATTTCAGCATGCAGCCTCAACATCGCAATATGGTGAGGCCGTCTATCCAGTGCAGCGTGTTATTCATCGCTTACAGTTAGACAGCGTTTTCTGTAAAAAACGTTTGGGAAAGGGGAATCCCTTTTATAAAATCCGTTACTAGATAGGCTGCCAGTTTGGGAGTGAGCAAGTTTTCACGCCCGTCTTCCAGGCGCACGGCACCTTCTGTCAAATGAAGATAGGCGGCATCTGAAAATCGTGCAAAATGTGATACATACTGTCTTGCCTGCAGCGGACTTACGCCGCAAGGAGTAGCAGCGCTGGACAGCACGTTGGTGATGCAATCCATGTCCAACTCTATGCCTGTGGCATATCCGTTCACAAACGCCGAGGATTTTCCGAGTACTGTCTTATAGTCAATATGCTCATGCAGAAATATATCTTCGTAACTATAAAAATGAATATCCGGATCGCCGGTCAAATCCTTTATTACAGCTGCACCATTATAGTTTTCATGTAGCCCTATCTCCATATACCGCCTCAGGAAACCCGCTGCCTTTGCATACCGGAACCCGTTACCGCTATGTCGCCCCTCCATCGCCCTGTAATCGCTGTGGGCATCCAGATTCACACAATTGACGGCCTCTTCTTTAGCCCTGCTCACGCCTTTTAATATCGGATAAGCGTTGTTATGCCCCCCACCGATGACAATAGGGATTTTACCACATGTCACGATAGCCTCTATCACCGGAAATACTTCATCATCAATAGCTGCTACCACCTGCCTGAGTTCCCCAACACCCTTCCCCTCACAATTCTCCATCCAATCCGCAAAATCGAAGGCGCCCAACGCCAAAAGCTCCCCACCTTGTATCCTGTCTGTTTGCTGGACATTCAGGATGGCTTTCAACGCCGGTTCCCAAAGAGAATGGGTACCTCCGATGCCAAAATTTGCCTTTACCCCGATATCTTCTGGTATGCCGACCAATACAAACCGGGCCGGTGATTGCTGCAACTCCTCCTTCCAACCTGCACTTTGAACTGTCTGCACGGTTTCGCCCAATTTAATTTCACCTTCACGGCGGGCAACAAGAGATTTGATATCGGCTGAAGTCAATACTTTAAAATGGCTCACGATCAGTATGTGTTTTAGAAAAGAATTTATCCGCTAATCAATTCTAACAATGACATTGTTTTTGTGTTATTAGCTAGATTTGCGCTTTTAAAAATATCCAAAAATATGTATCCTACAGAATTGGTAGCGCCTATGAAGGCTGAAATGACGGACAGAGGTTTTGAGGAATTACTGACTCCCCAGCAAGTGGACGATGTGATGCAAAAACCGGGCACTACGTTACTTTTTATAAATTCCGTGTGTGGCTGCTCTGCAGGCACGGCACGTCCCGGTGTGATCATGGCAGTACAACATGCTTCCAAGAAACCTGATAATCTTACGACAAGCTTTGCCGGCTATGATGGCGACGCGGTAAAACAAGCACGTAGTTACTTGTTGCCTTACCCTCCGTCTTCTCCTGCGATTGCATTGCTAAAAGACGGAAAGCTGGTTCACATGATTGAAAGACATATGATCGAAGGACGTTCTGCGCAAATGATAGCTGCAAATCTGGCGGATGCGTTTGAACAGTATTGCTAGTTAAATCGCTCTAAATCAAATGGCGTGCATCCTCGTGCGCCATTTTTTATTTTACAAAATCACAACCTGAAAACATTTCTCTGCTGCCACTAACTTATTATCTTAGCGGACCATTTTCAATTTTCCATGTTGACAGAGGGTAAAATCATCATCATCACAGCCCCGTCCGGTTCCGGTAAAACCACACTGGTCAGGCGATTGCTTGCAGATCTTCCTTGGCTCAGCTTTTCTGTTTCTGCCTGCACCCGCCCTCCACGCAGCAGCGAAGTACACGGCAAAGACTATTATTTTCTTCCGGAACAGGAATTTCAAAAGCGGATAGAAGAAAATGCTTTTGCAGAATGGGAAATGGTGTACCCCGGTAAATATTACGGTACTTTAAAGTCCGAACTTTCACGCATCTGGGAGGAAGGCAAAATACCCCTGGTAGACATTGATGTACAAGGTGCATTGGAAATTCAAAACACGTACCCGGATACATCTCTTACTATTTTTATACAAGCACCTTCCTTAGAGGCCTTGCGGGAGCGCTTGCTGAGAAGAGGCACCGAAACCCCACATAGCCTGGAAGAGCGCGTCAGTAAAGCCGGTTTGGAACTTAGTTTTGCGCCCCAGTTCGACAAGATTATCATTAACGATGAGTTGGAGACGGCATTACAGGAACTAGAGGATGAAGTAAAAAGTTTTGTAGGGGAGATGGTAAGCTGACCTTTAGTTTTTTTTAAATTGCCCTTATTGCGGAAGCAACGGGAGGCAATTAGGCTTCAGTGGCGTTGGCACCGTTTCACGTACGGTTTCTGTTAACTATTATAGCCTGGTCTAGCTACCGGCAACCCATCTGTTTGTTCAAAATGGAACGCTGCAATAAGCGTTTACGCTGAACGGTGCCAAGACCACGAGAGTTCTCTCGGTATTCTTGCGTTTGGAACAGGATCTACGGAACTATCAACAAGAATAATACTCACATATTTACGGCTCAGGTAAAATCTCTTTATTTTGCTTTTTCGATCAGTAAATCTTTATGATACATAATTATATCCTCATTTCTATTACCGTGGTCTTTGCTGTGTTGCTATTAGTGATGCTCGGACAAAAGCTACGTATAGCCTATCCTATTTTTTTGGTCATCGCCGGACTGATCATCAGCCTGATTCCCGGTATTCCGCACTTCCAGCTGGATCCGGACATAGTATTTCTTATTTTTTTACCTCCTATACTTTTTGAAGCAGCCTGGTTCACTTCCTGGAAAGACTTCTGGAAATGGCGGCGTCCGATCTTTTTACTGGCGGTAGGCCTGGTGTTGATCACGTCGTTGATAACAGCTTATGTTTCTATCGCATTGATACCGGGCATGACCCTGGCATTGGGCTTTCTGCTGGGCGGTATTAACTCCCCGCCCGATGCCGTAGCTGCCACTTCCATATTAAAACATTTAAAAATCCCCAAACGTATTAACACCATCCTGGAAGGTGAAAGCCTGGTAAATGATGCTACGAGTCTGATCGTCTTCAAGTTCGCGTTGGCAGCTGTTTTCACCGGCCAATTTGTTATACAGACGGCTATCGTAGATTTCTTTGTGATGGGTGGCATGGGCGTTGTCATTGGCTTGACATTGGGCTTTGTCTTTGCGTGGCTGATGCGTTGGCTACCCTCCAATTCCAATATCGATACAGTCTTGACGCTCATTATCCCGTATGTGATCTATATCAGTGCGGAACATTTTCACTTTTCAGGAGTAATGGCTGTGGTAAGTGGTGGTTTGGTCATGTCTTATAATGCCAACTGTTTTTTGAGTCATACCACCCGGATCCAGGCTGGGAATGTGTGGAGTACGCTGATATTCATGATGAATGCATTTGTATTTATCCTCATCGGGCTGGCATTGCCTGTGGTGGTGGAAGGACTGAAAGAATACACCATAGCGGATGGGATCCGGTATGCGGTGATCATTGGAGGCATTATGATCATTACGCGTATTGCCTGGGCCTATATCATTGCATTTGTACCCCGGATGCTTTTTAAAAGTATCCGCGATAAAGAGCCGAGTCCGGGTTGGAAGGGTCCCTTCGTGATCAGCTTCGCTGCTATGCGCGGAGTGGTTTCCCTGGCCTCCGCTTTATCGATACCACTCGTCCTGCCGTCGGGAGAAGCATTTCCGCACAGAAATATCATTTTATTCGTAACGTTTGTTATTATTCTGATCACACTGGTAGGTCAGGGGCTTATCCTCCCCCTCCTTCTTCGCCTGATTAATATCAAAGAGATCGACGAAACCATACCGGAAGAAAAACAGGAAGCGATTATCGTTCAGCGAATGAAGAAAAAAGCGTTGGAAACTATTACGTCACAACATGCGGCAGAGATTCAACAAAATTCTTTGGTAAATCATATGAAACGCAAGCTGGAGAGTGAGGTAACATTAATCGATGATAAAATGCATTGTATTAAGAACGCCGACCATCACCTGGAAGCAATGGCGGTAAGCAGGCACATTCATCGAAAAATGATCCATACGCAGCGAAACGAGCTGCGTGTAGTACGCCACGAAAAAGTGTTTGAAGAAAATGTGATCCGTCATCTTGAAATGCAACTTGATCTTGATGAAGCGAAGTTGACCGGCTTTGAGCACGGATAGCCCATTGGATCATCAGATGGCTCGCTCCATTTCATATTGACTGAGAAAATTCTTCAACCCTAAACGCTGAAGAAAGGCATTGGTATTCTCCGAGGTGGCATCTATATTCACTACGGAAATATTCTCGTCGAATGTATTCGCCACGTGCTGAAACAATGCCATGGCCACACCTTTGTTCCGGTGCTTTTTGTCTACGGCAAAACGGGACACCCGCTTACTGGCTTTGTTATATAAAAGATATCCCAGCAATTTATCCTGTTCTTTTATACAAAATGCCTGTATCGAATCTGACCACTGCCTGATCGCAGTATTGCTAAGTTGCCAACAAGGAGACCAATCGTCCAATACGGATAATTGCTCAACATCAAAGGACTCCATAGCCACCACTTCATATAAAAGCTTGTCTTCTTTTTTCAGGACACCTCTGTAAGCATGCAATAACCTCTTCTCTTCAAATCCTGATCTCGAGTAAATAGTCTTAGCGATAATATTGGGCTGCAAGACTTCAAGCACGAGCTTTTTCACCTGCATATCCTGCAATAGAGGAATAGCAAAAGAATACATTTTTTCCGTCAGTTGGCGCCCCCGGTACAAGGGCAGGACGCCCGTCCCGCCGTTCCAGGCAGTTTTTTCGCCTTTAAAAGTACCTACGCCCTGCAGCATAAACCCCACCAACTCGCCATCGTTAAAAGCACCGATACTGTAATCCAGGTCAATACTCTCTACCCTGAACTTCCGGCTCAGATCCGATTCTGTAAAATGTATGGGAATTTGATAGTTCTTGAACGCTTTATTGAATGTATCGGCTATCTGTAAAACGGGGGTAGAACTAAGTGTTTTTACGTGTATCATTGGTTGTAGCAACGGATAACAATATTACGAAGAACTATGTATTGAAAAGAAATTGTTTTAACGAGCAGATAACAAACCTGTCTGAAACTCATTGCCCTTGCGCAGCTTAAAACGTAAGGCTGACTTTGAATTTTACGTACTACTACGTAGGAAAAGAAATTAGATTTCTTCTACTTTTACGCTCAATAAAAACTCTTAAAATGAAAAAAACATCCATCAATCTTGTAGCCTTTCTCCTGTTTTTTGCTACCGCCTTTACTGTTTCCTGTAAAAAAGAAGATAAAAAAACAGACAACGGTTTCTCTGAAGAGATCAATTCTATTATCTCCCAGCAACTTATGGACAGTTTGCGTAAAAAGGGAATGGTAATTTACAATGGGAAAACACCTCCAATAGTAAACGGTGTTTATTTGGTAAACCCTTACACGCTCGTTTCCCCTTACGGTCCAAGCGATGGATGGGATGTGGGGCATGTAATAAGTGACTATAAATACAAAATGTATGACCAAACTGCCGGAGATGTAAAAATCGACTATAAACAAATAGGCGGATCTGATGAAGGAAACGGTGTGGGCTCCTTTATATCAGGAACCGGAAATAAATTTTCTATTTTCTCCGAGCTAGCCGGTACCAGCGGATCTGTCAGTTATACACACGTAGCGGTGATCTCAGGAGAAATTACTGCAGACGGCATTAAAGATTTTCAATATGGTTTTATATTAACGAAAAAAACAGGCGATGATAACAATACCGTACTTATCCCTGTTGGTTCTAGCAGAATATGGGATGACGGTGATAATCTTGCTGATAAAGCAGCTGAATTTAAGCCTGTAAATATGCCCTCACAAAACATGCCTTCAATGTTTTCCATAAAATAATTTTTGCATTTTATTTGTAGCTTCTCTTTTGACTTCAGGCTGCTTCTTTCCGGGAAGCAGCCTTTTTGTTAACATTACAGAAATTCGCTATGATTAGCTAAAAAACACCATGGCCATACTGCCGCAAAAAGCCTTCAACAGCATAAGTCCGTCAATAAGAAAAAGATAATAAAGTATCGGCTTTCTCCTGTGCATGGAATAAGCAACGCTTATCATACAAATAAAAGGGATGGTGTTGAGAATGATTTTCTGCACGGAGAAATGACTGAGTGTACTGTACAGCCAAAAACTGCATAATCCCGCCATGCTCAAAGGTATCAGGATGTAAAAGATAGTATATCTCAGCCCTTTTTTCACGACAAAGGTCTTTAGCTGTCGATTATGGTCATCAGCATAATCTTTGATATCAAACATGATGCACAATACCGTGATGAACATCAGGTTCTTAACAAAAAGTAATACGGTTACAGGCGAAACAGCAGTAGGGATCGAATGGGTGATATCGTAAAAAAGAACAGGGTAAATATTGACCATACCTGCCCAGGTAAAACCTATCCAAAACGGTTTAAGCCAACCAATGTTACGCAGGTTGAGAAAGCCGACAACGCCATAATACAAAATCGCTATTAGCGGGAAGCTCCCTATCAATAGCCACTGCAGCCCGGTAACGGATCTGATCGCCGCCCCATACTGCAATAAAAAATAAAAAAAGATAATAGCGAGTATACCGAATAGAAAACGCTGACTGTATCGTACAAAATTCTGATGGCTATGATACCAGTTGGTACGTTCATGCATGCCGGGCACATCGGTAATATAGGCTTTGGTATAAAACCACACTGTAGCACAAAACATGACAACATAAAACAGCGGGTGATTCAACGGGTATCGCTGTTGCAAGGAAGCTTCTATTGCTAAAGCAACAGCGCAGATGCCGTAAAAATAATTGCAAAAAAAGAACGATCGTATATAGACGGACAAGTTCACAATGACCGAAAATACGAACAACTCAACGATCTGCTATTTTCGGGCTCCTGATTCCAATTGTTTATACTTCATTTTATTGGCGGGATCTTGTTCCGTGTGCAATACGTCCGCTTTTGCCTTTTGCAGCGCTGCCAGTCTTCGGGTTGCAATTGCAGTTTTTGCGTTGTTTTTATTGCCTACAGTACTGCTGTAGTGTCCATAGAGTTCGAACACCAGAGATCCGATAGAAAACCGGTAGGATTTGATGCTTTCCGTCTGAGCAAGGTATTTTATATAGTTTAGTCCTTTTTCAAAAGCGCCTTCATCCCGGGTACGGGTATTATAGAGAGAAATATTCTGTGCCAGGCTGATTCTCCTTCGTCCGTACACATTGTACACATCTTTCTCAAAGAGTATAAAGTCATCCGGCTCTCCGGCTTTTGCTAACTGCGCCCAAACAGCGTCCTGTAAATCGATACGGGGGTTGGTATGCACCATTTCCTTCGCTACCGCATATCCCATAGCGCTGTCTATGCTCGCAAGTGCCTGCAACGCAGCTCCGGCTACGATATAGGAGCTATCATGGACCGCCCGGATCATTTCATCTTTTAACGCAGTGATCTTCCAGCTTCCCAAAACGTCAAACGCATTGGCCCTTACTGACCTATTCCCGTCATGCAGGGCCAACATCCCGGCATCCTCCTTGAAATTTTTATGCCAGTTATACTTATCCGGTATTTGCTCCAACAGAGATAAAGCATAGCTGCGCACCTCGTGCATTTTATCTTTTAGTGCTTCCCGGAAGATTGCCTGAGCGGAGGAATCTTTTTGTGCATAGAAGGCGGCAGCGAGACTTCTGCGTTTACTGATATAATCATCTGTTGATGCCAGAAATTGCTGCAGCCACTCCTGTGTATTCTTACCTTCATGGATCGTCCCTACTACCCAATGTTCCGTATCCGGTATGAATAAGGGTTTTACACCGTTACGATACGGGTAGGTAAAAGTTTGTTTTCTTTTTTGAATGTTCCAGTCGATCTTTTCGCCTGCAGTTCCGTAAACCAGTTTGGCTTTCAGCGGCAGCTTGTAGGTAAAGGAGCTGTCCGCTTGCACCTGCAATACGTTTACCTGCAATTGCTGTTTTGCATCGTCATATTGATAAGTGAGACGCAGTTCCGGATGCCCTCCGTTATAATACCATTGGTTAAAAAACCAGTTCCAGTCGGTACCGGTTGCTTCTTCCAGTGCCTTGCGCCAGTCGCTTGCTTCTGCATTTCCGTAAGCATGACGAACCAGGTAAAGATTCATTGCTTTGTAAAAAGCACTGTCGCCTGCCAGACCATGCAAATAACGCAGAATCGCTGATCCTTTTTGATACGAAACACGGTCGAACATATCTTCACGGCTATTGTAATAATACCTGACCAGATGCGGATCGTCATTCTCTGCCTGGCGCAGGTAGGAGGTTACATCATTAAACGCCGCCTCATCGGCAGATGCACTACCCTCATGATGTTTGCGCCAAAGCTGGCTGCCGTAAGTTGCAAAGGATTCATTGACGGTCAGATTACTCCAAGACTCTGCCGTTACATAATCTCCAAACCACTGGTGAAAGAGTTCATGTGCTACGATATCATCATTGCCTTTATCCGCATTTTCCCGTGCGTTTTGGTTCATAAACTCACCGAAAAGACTGGCACTTGTATTTTCCATAGCACCGCTTACATAATCACGCACGACTATCTGGCTGTATTTATTCCAGGGATAGGGCAAGCCTGTCAGTTCGGAAAAATAAGCTATCATTTCCGGCGTATTTTTGAATATTTGTTTTGCATAGGGTGCATACTCCGGTTCTACATAATAACTTACTTCTTTTCCGTTCCAGCTTTTATCCTCTATTTTAGAAAACGTACCAATGGCAAACATGACGGCATAGGTCTGAATGGGTTGATTCATTTCCCACCTGTCATAACGATCACCGGCTGCTTTCCTGCTGCTCACCAGCTTTCCATTGCTCAATGTGGTCAGGCTGTCTGGTATTTGTATGGTAACAGAAACAGTAAATTTTTCGTTCGGCTGATCCAGCGTAGGAAACCAGTGCGAATTAGCCTGCGTTTCACCCTGCGTCCATATCTGTTTGGGCTTGCCCGCTATCTCGTAATTATTGTTAATGAAATAAAGTCCGCGGTCTTCCGAAATAGCACTACTGCCGCCTGCCGCCTCTGCATAAGGTTTAGCCCGGTATTGAACATATAACTGTATTGTATCTGTTGCCTGAAATTTCCGATGAAATTTAATAATCAGTTTATCATCTTCCAGTACATATTTCAATTCCTGTCGAAGCGGCTTTTGGAGTGCCACCACGTCGATATCCATACTTTTTGCATCCAATGCCAAGGAGTCCGCGGGATAGCAATAGGGATGTAATTTTATCACCACTTCTCCCGCTGCTTCTTTCAGGAAACTGTCATTCTTCTTCAAAAATGGATTGATAGTAATATCGGTATGCACAATATCCCAAATCCGGGGTTCGCTGGGGCGATACTCGTTGGCAGAAGACGAAACAACGATTTCATTCAGTTCGGTTTGCGTGCCGAATATCTTTTTGCTGCCACCGCACGAGCATAAAAACATACCGAGAGCCATTACTGCGCCCAAAAGCCTTAAATACATCTCGCAAAACTGCGCTAAAAAACCATAATATAATGCCTTTTAAAGGGGGAATTTGAGCGTTTCCTGTTATTTTAGTTTGTCCGGGAAATAGGTAAAGCGGGTCGCACCGCAGGAACCCAAACAGACATTATCCTTAGCGATCGATCAGACAAGGCTGTTATCCTTTAAACAGCTGCAATTATTTGCGCGTCTTATTTCTGTTACATAATACCCTCATCTGACAAGGGCATGAACTCCGCTATTTTTGGCTGATTGAAAAAACATAAATGAAAAAAGGCAGCATGCAAAACACGCTACCTTTTGACTTATTCATTTCTGATTGACAAAAATATTATTCATCCAGCTTCAACACGGCCAGGAATGCTTCCTGCGGCACTTCGACGTTTCCTATCTGGCGCATGCGTTTCTTCCCTTCTTTTTGCTTTTCAAGGAGCTTACGTTTACGCGAGATGTCACCACCGTAACATTTGGCGGTAACGTCTTTTCTCATGGCAGAGATATTTTCACGTGCCACGATCTTGGCTCCTATAGCGGCTTGTATGGCTATCTGGAATTGTTGTCTCGGTAACAGTTCTTTTAATTTAGAACAGAGCTTGCGCCCAAAATCCTGTGCACGGCTACGGTGAATTAATGCACTGAGAGCGTCTACCTGATCGCCGTTCAGCAGAATATCCATTTTGGCTATATCACTTTCGCGGTAGTCAAGGGGATGATAGTCGAAAGAGGCATAGCCCCGGGTGCAGGACTTGAGTTTGTCGTAAAAATCAAAAACGATCTCTGCAAGCGGCATTTCAAAGATGAGTTCTACACGCGTAGGAGTAAGATAGTGCTGGTTAATCAGCAATCCTCGTTTCCCCAGACACAAGCTCATAATGTTGCCGATATAGTCCGGCAAAGTGATGATTTGCGCGCGGATAAAAGGCTCTTCAATTCTATCCATGCGGCTGGGATCCAGCATTTCTGACGGGTTATTCACCACGATCATCTTATCCGGGTCTTTGGTGGTGTAGGCGTGAAAGCTCACATTCGGAACGGTGGTAATAACCGACTGATTGAACTCTCGTTCGAGGCGTTCCTGGATAATCTCCATATGCAGCATGCCGAGGAAGCCGCAGCGAAAACCAAATCCTAAAGCCTGAGATGTTTCCGGTTCAAATGTCAGGGACGCATCATTGAGCTGCAATTTTTCCATGCACTCGCGCAACTCTTCAAAATCATCTGTAGAAACCGGGAAGATGCCCGCAAAAACCATCGGCTTTACTTCTTCAAAGCCATCTATAAAATCAGGGCTTGGATTGTTAGCTAATGTGATGGTGTCCCCCACCTTTATTTCTTTAACATCCTTGATGCCGGTAATAATATATCCGACATCGCCCGTTTTCACTTCCTGCTTGGGCGCCAGCCCCATTTTCAGGATACCTACTTCATCAGCGCCATAGTCATTGTTGGTATGAAAAAAACGTACTTTATCATTTTTTTTAATGCTCCCGTTAAAGATGCGATAATAAGCAATGATACCGCGGAACGAATTGAATACGCTATCGAAGATCAACGCTTGTAAGGGAGCATCCGGATCGCCTTTTGGTGCGGGAATGCGGCTGATGATCCCGTCCATGATTTCCTGAATGCCAATACCACTTTTCCCGCTCGCCAAAATAATGTCTTCCGGTTTGCAACCGATAAGGTCTACGATCTGGTCCGTTACTTCGGGTATCATGGCACCGTCCATGTCTATCTTGTTGATGACCGGGATGATTTCCAGATCGTTTTCCAGCGCGAGATATAAATTAGAAATAGTTTGCGCCTGTATTCCCTGGGAAGCATCTACCAGCAATAAAGCGCCTTCGCAGGCCGCAAGGGCACGGCTCACTTCGTAGGAGAAATCCACGTGGCCGGGTGTATCAATAAGGTTCAGCGTATATTTCTCACCATTGTGTTCATAATCCATCTGTATAGCGTGGCTCTTGATGGTAATGCCTTTTTCCCGCTCCAGGTCCATATCATCCAATACCTGTGCCTGCATATCACGATCTGAAATGGTTTTGGTAAACTCCAAAAGACGATCCGCCAACGTACTCTTTCCGTGATCAATATGCGCGATGATGCAAAAGTTCCTAATGTGCTCCATAGTCAAAATAAGTGTGCGAAGGTACGATATAGAAAAATGTAAAAAGATACTATTCAAAAAAGGGGGATATTGAAACCCGGTTCCTGCATGTGTCCTTCATGGTCCTGTAAATCTTGCACTATGCAGTGGCTTATCAAAATCTGCGTTAGAGATGGTGACGGACAGATCTCCGGAACAATAAGTCAGGGATTTGACAGTCATATGATGCAATATCGCCGGGTATAAAAGTTCACTATGAAGATAGCCCGGGGAATAGCATCTTGCAGGTTTGCAGTTACGGGCATTCAACCTACTTTTGCAACTGCCCATGAACTGTATCACTCTCTTGTCGGACTTTGGCTTGCATGATGCTTCCGTAGCGAAGACGAAAGGGCTTTTGATGCAAAAACTGCCCGAAGTTCCTATATTGGACATCAGCCATCTCACTGCCCCCGGTCATTTACAACAAGCAGCTTATTTACTCGCCTCTTCCTGTGATAGTTTCCCTGTAGGATGCTGCCACATTGTGCTTTGCAATGTTTTTCACGAAAAAGAAACGACGATGCTGCTTTGTGAAAAGAACGGGCAATATTTTCTCGCTCCGGACAACGGAGTATTATCTCTGGCATTTGAAGGAGGAATGGATAAGGTATGGAATTGCCACCGGCTGAAAGCGGAAGATGGGTTCCGAAACTGGGTGCATAAAGCGGGTGAGGTGGTAGCTGCCATTCGCGACAAACCTGCCATGGACACGAGTTTTTCTCCCTGCGAGTTAAAGAATGCTCCCTCGCATTGGTTGCCGAAAATAGATCCGAATACCGTCGAATGTCATGTTATCCATATTGACCGATTCGAAAATGTGGTGCTCAATATCACCCAAAAACAGTTTGAAAAGATCGGGCGCAACCGCAATTTCAGGATACAATTTACCCGTAGCGAAGAAATTACCACGATCAGCAAACATTATACGGATGTAAAAGAAGGTGAAAAACTGTGCCGGTTCAATTCATCCGGTTACCTGGAAATAGCCATCAACGGTCAAAACGCCGCCAGTCTCTTCGGACTGGAACTGCACAGCCCGAAACATGTTATTTATAACACCATAAAAATTTCTTTTGAATGATCCTGCGCATCGTGAAAATGCATTTCAGAGAAGAAGAAATACCCAATTTCCTGCAGCTTTTCGAAGAAAGAAGATCCCTGATCCGCAGCTTTGAAGGTTGTGAACATTTAGAGCTCTGGCAGGATGAACAGGATAAGCATATCTTTTTCACCTACAGTCATTGGCAGAGTGAAACCCATTTAAATCACTATCGTTTTTCAGCCCTATTTAAGGATACATGGGCTCAGACCAAGCTATTTTTTGCGGACAAGCCACAGGCCTGGAGCGTAAACCGAAAAGTAGTGATGGGAGCATCTTGGTAATTTACGGTTCCTCCATTTATTAATATATACTATCCCGATAATCCCTTCTCCGCAGCAGTCGCAGATCCTGCAACACAGAAGCTTTGGCATTCAGCGTAAAGTTGTAGCTTTTCCGCGGTCCGAAAGGGAAAGACTGTAAATGCATTTCAAAACAATGCAGGTCCCTGTAAATATCTATTGAAGTGAATTGCAATTGTTTAGTGGTGAAATTATAGCCGCTGCTGACCGCAAGTTTCCAGCGGGGCGTAATATTCACATCACCGCCGAACATGGCATTCTGGTTAAAAACCATCGTATCGGCATCACGAAACTGGGATGGAGTTTTAGTAACGGAAAGCGTATAACTTACGTTGATATTCCAGGGCACATTAAAATCTACATACTCGTTATAGCCGCCATTGCGCATCAGGTTTTGATACTCGTCCGTATTGGCTACCGGACCGGCTGCTTTTTTTGTTGTAGACCGTAAACTGGATTGCATAGAAACGGAAGCGCCCATAAACCTCGCTATCCCCTTACCGTTTTCATAGACCGTTTTTGTAGAGCGGCGGCGTGTTGTAAAATCATAGTCGTAAGGGTCAAATGATGCATTGGCACTGATGCTTAACTTATCGGTGATGGTGGTACGAAAATCCATATTGACCATTTGCCAGTTAAAGGAATCTGCCGCGATATTATAAGCCGATGTAATGGAGAACCCGTCAATAAGCGTCACATTCTTACCCAACCCTGTAGTATCTTTCTTGGAGCGTGTTTTTATTTGAAGGTTGTTATTGATCCCGAAATTCACGTTGCTGGCATAATTACCGTATTGACCATATCCTGGTGTCCCGATCACGGAACCTTCAAAAGGTGAAATATATGTGGGGGTATTACTTCCGTCCAGTTGCGTCTGGTAATAATAACGGAACGGGCGGGCGGCAAAATCAGGCACATAAGAAAATCCTACATTGGGCGTCAGCACGTGGCGGATCCCCATGAGTTTCCCCTTCTTGAACATTTTTTGCCCATAGATACGGGTACTCATCGATACCGATGCGTTGAAGTCTCTCGCCGTGAAAAAGCCCCTGTTGGTGATCGTATCGATCTTATCGTCAAACACGTTATAGTAGCGATAATTGCGATTGGTAAACCAATATTCCGTATAAGGTGCATTGAAGGAAAGATTGATATACCTCAATACGGTATACGATGCGGAGATCGGGATCGAATGCTTAAAACCGTTACGGAAATCATCAAAAGAAATGGTATTGAAGCTGAAGCTACTATCATAGAACGTGGTTTCGTTAATGGCACTGAAGTTGTAACTCGTGGTGATCTTTTCATACCATTTTGGAGTACCTATGCGGTTCTTGCTCTGAAACGGGTTAAACTGCGCCACATAAAAATTCAGCTCCGGCAACCGGAATATGGTTTGATTGTTGGCCGTGTTTTGATTGTAAGACGCATTCACGGTCAGTGAGTAGGGTTTGCCTGCCCAGTTCCTGGAAAAACTGATCGTTGACAAATAGTTATTTTGCAGGATCTGATTGGCATTATAGCTATTATTGGAGTAGTAAGAGTTGGTACCCATATCTACGGAAGCGCTGAAGTTGACACCGGGTCTTGCCTTAGGATCTGTGGCGTGGCGCCAGTTCACCCGGAAATCACGTGTTTGTACCGCACCCGGCTCATAGCTTTCCCCTGTTTTATTATTGGCAAAGGACAGCGAAATACCGCCATTGTATTTATACCGGTTAGAATAAGTGCTTACCCCGCTCACGGCATAGCTTCCTTTGGTAAAGATATTTGCCTGAAAAAGCACGTCGGCATAATCATTCAGGTAAAAATAGTACCCGCCATTCACCAGCCCTAATCCTCTGGCCTGCTCTATTGTATAGGTCGGGAGCACAAAACCGGAGCGCTGGCGGGTGCTGATAGGGAATAATCCAAAAGGTAAATACAGGGGTGTCGGGATCTGTTGAATAACGAAATTAGCCGCCCCCGAAGCAATAACCCTGTTTGGGATGATTTTAATTTTTCTCGCACGAATTCCGAAGTGCGGCGTATCCAAAGCACAGGTCGTGTACACGTTTTGCCAACCGTATATTGATTGATCGGGATTGCGTTTTATCTGCTCACTGAATACATACCCTTCACCATGTTGAGCGCGGGCATTTCTGACGATTGCCCGTTTACTTTTAAAGTTATACTGCAATGTATCATACGTAAATTTCTCCTGTCCCTGCGTAAATTCAGGAAGCGTCTCCCTGGAACCACTGCTGTCAAAACCCGGTGCCGCTGTTACCATGTTACTAGCCTGGTGATACGTTACTGCCCCGGCTTTCAACTCCATTTCTTCGTACTTAATATTGGCATCGCCAAAAAGATAGAAGGTTTTTTTCTTCATATCCATCACGGCAGAATCCGTTGCCTCAGCCGTTACGACGGCAGAAAGCGCATCTTCCGATATTTTTATTCCTAATGAATCCTGAATCTTTGCAGTCGATAAAGAATCTGCCAATAATGTATCTGCTGCCACGAGGCTGGATTCAGCCCCTGTTTTTGCCGAATCGGGTAATGAAACAGCAGTCTCGACCAGTTTTCTGTTTTGCGCGGAAATGCTGTTTGTTAAAATGAATATAAAAAAGCACAATAGCCATAGGGCGAAAGAACGCAACCGTAGATTTTTTAAAATAATTTTACGCCCCAAGTACATTGGCGGCAAAAATAAACGATAAACGCCTATGTTCACTCGTATTTCATTTTTTAAAAACTTCTTAGGAATTAACTCATAGATGAGAATAAAATTGTTTGCATTGTTATTGCTGTTGGCAGCCCCGGGTATTTCGTTCGCCAAAGGAAAGAAAATTACGAAAGTGGTTCTGGATGCCGGACATGGAGGCCGCGACGGCGGAGCCCGAGGGCAGTTTTCCAATGAGAAGGATTTGACGCTGGCTACGGCACTCCGGGTCGGTAAAATGATACAGGACAGTATGAAAGATGTGCAAGTGATCTACACCCGCACTTCCGATATCTATCCCAGTTTGCCGGAACGGCACGAAATCGCCAACCGGTCTAATGCCGACCTATTTATTTCCATACACGTCAACTCCACCGCGGGAAGAACCGAAAGATACCAAGCCGGGACAAGACGGGTGAAAAAAGGAAAAAAATGGGTTACTGTACCCGTTTATAAAACCGTGCACCATCGTGAGACCAGTACATCAGGCACTGAAACCTATGTTCTGGGGCTTCACAGAAACTCTCAGAAAGAAGGCGCCATCGGTGAATATGGCGACAATGTGACCGAAGAACCAGGCTTATTGAACGAAAATGATCCGCAAACAGCCATCATCATTTCACAATACTCTCAGGCTTTCCTGGGTCGTAGTGTTTCTCTTGCCGGAAAAATCCAGGAACAGTTCGCCTCCCAGGGCCGCGCAGACCTGGGTGTAAAGCAAAAAGGCCTTGAAGTACTCGCCGGGAGCGTGATGCCTGGCGTACTGATAGAAATAGGCTTCATCAACAATCCTTCAGAAGAAGCCTACCTTAACTCTGAAGCAGGACAAAAAGCCGTAGCAAGTGCTATTTTCCGTGGCATACAAGCCTATAAATGGGATGCGGAACGCTAACTCAGAAAAAGTATTTTCTAATGTTTGCTTAAAAGAACAAATTTTTTATACTTTTAGCTCCAACATTAATTTTTAGTGAAACAGAGTGTGGTTGCATTTTAAAATTGTTTCGTTTATCTTTAAGCACTTATTAAAAACTTCGCGCGCGAATGAAAGCACGTTTAAAAACTATTCTACTCTCATCGATAGGTGTTATCTCAGCTTTTTCCTTGGTTACTTTTTCATCATGTGAAGACAAATGCAAAACGATATCTTGCGCTTATGATGGAATTTGCAGCGAGGGTAAATGTATTTGTAAAACAGGTTATGAAGGGCCTCAATGTGAAGTGCTATCCCGTACTAAGTTTATGGGACCCTGGACAGTCACAGAAAACGGCTCCATTACCGACGCTTCCAAATACAGCATTTCAGTAGAAGCCGGAGTGAGCGATAATGAAGTACGGATCATCAATCTCCGCAACTTTTTTGAAGAACCCATTAATGCTTTCGTAAAAGGCGATACTATTTATATCCCTGAACAGGATGTAGAGAACCAGACGGTAGTAGGAAATGGCTGGATTGAAGACGATAACAAGTTTGGCGATAACGGCCGCGTGCTTTTGAAATACAAAGTGACGGATAAATCCACTAATGAAAGTGACGATTTCGGTGCCGATGGAGGCGACCCTTCTATCTGGAACAGATAGTTTGCAAAACATATTTTATGAAAAACCTTCCCTGTAGCGGAAGGTTTTTTTCATTGATAATTGTCTTCTCAATTATTATTCGCTCTTCTATGAAGAGTATTATGGCAATTATACCTCTATTTAAAAGGATTCCTGTAACAGATATTCATAGACTCAAAGTAAATTCGCATCGGTATGATCTCCCCTGACTCTATACAGCAAGTGCAGAACCGTGTCGATATTGTAGAAATCGTCGGGCAATTTATGCGTTTAAAAAAACGCGGAGCAAATTACATCGGGAATTGTCCGTTCCATTCGGAGAAAACACCTTCTTTTAGCGTGTCTCCGGCACGCGGTATTTATAAGTGCTTCGGTTGCGGGAAAGCAGGCAATTCTGTCACCTTCATACAGGAGCACGAAAAACTGACTTTTCCGGAAGCGATCCGCTGGCTGGCTGATTATTATAAAATACAACTGGAAGAAACGCAGCAAAGTCCGGAAAAAATCCAGCAACATCAAACCGAGGAAGCACTGCGCATTCTGAATGATTTTGCCGCAAAATATTTTCATGAAGTACTGCTGAACTCCGATGAAGGCCGCGCTATAGGCCAATCTTATTTTAAAGAAAGAGGATTTCGCAAAGAAATCATCGAACGTTTTTTGCTGGGCTACAATGCAGAAACCGGCGAAGAATTCTTCCGTCATGCCAGCCGCCAAGGCTATTCTTCCGAACTGCTTGAAAAATCCGGGCTGATTAAAAACCGCAATGGAATTTATCAGGATACCTATCGCGGCCGCGTGATCTTTCCTATTCAAAATATGACCGGCCGTGTGCTGGGATTCGGAGCACGTATTCTCAAAAAAAATGACCGTGCTCCCAAGTACATCAATTCTCCGGAAAATGAACTCTATGTAAAAAGTCGCGTACTGTATGGCATGTATCAATCGCGGAAAGCTATCTCCAAAGAAAATGAATGCTTTTTGGTAGAAGGCTATACGGACGTGATTTCACTGCACCAGGGAGGAATAGAAAATGTACTGGCAAGCAGCGGCACTTCCTTAACTGAAGATCAATTGCGATTGATCAGCCAGCTTACAAAAAACCTCACTATTCTATACGACGGCGATGCCGCTGGTGTGAAAGCGGCGTTACGCGGATTGGATATGGCGTTATCGCAAAGCTTTAACGTGCAGTTGGTCCTGTTACCTGATGGTGAAGACCCCGATAGTTTTATTCAAAACAACGGTGCTGCCAGGTTCCATGAATATGTAAAGGCGAACAAACAAAATGTCATCAGTTTCCGGCTGGAGGTAGGATTGAAGGAGGCAGGGAATGACCCGGTAGCCAAGTCGAAGCTCGTCAATGAGATCGCAGAGAGCATTTCAAAGATCAACAAGGCAGAGGATTTTTCGTTACAGCATCATTATATAAAGGAGACGACCCGCAAACTGGAGCTGGATGAAGCCGCACTTGTCAACCTGGTCAATAAATACATCCGCGAACGGATGGAACAGGAACAACGGCAGCAAAAACGAAGTCCTTCTCCCGTTCCGGATCCGGAAATACTTGATTCCGGATCCTTACCTGCAGCACTCATTTCTCCTAAAGATTCAGACGAAGAGCAGGAATGGGAGCTTATCCGCGTGCTCATTCTCCACGGAGATAAAAACTACGAAGGATATCAGCATGTAGCCGATATGTTATATCAGCACATAGATCCGGACCTCTTCGAGAGTAAAATGGTGAAGGAAGTCTATGACGAATATTTTTCTTACCAGCAACAATATCATTTATCTCCAAAAGAAAATCACTTCATCAACCATGCTAATGGAAAACTGAGTGAGCTCATGGCTTCATTACTGCACAGCACCACTGATATCAGTCCGAACTGGAGTGCCAACTATGGTATAGAAACGCTAAACGGAGAAATGAATTATCTCAATGAAGCAGACAGCGCATTGTCCTATTTTGAATTAAAAAAAATCGTAAAAATGCAGGAGGAATTGACGCAGCGATTTATAGGCGAAACCGATGCCCGGAAAGTGCAGGTGTTGCTCCAAAAATTCCTGGAACTGCGTAAAGCCGAAAGTGACATTGTAAAAAAACACGGTACGACCGTTCTTAAAATCCTAAAAAAATAATGGCTCGCATCCTCGCTCTTGATTATGGGAAGAAACGTACCGGTATAGCCGTGACAGATCCGCTACAGATTATTGCCTCGGCACTCACTACGGTACATACTGCAGAACTGATCGGGTTTCTCAAGAAATACTTTCTGCAGGAAACGGTAGAAAAAGTGATTATCGGCTACCCGCTCAATTTTGATGACAGTCCTACGGATGCCACCCCTTTAGTCGATAAATTCATTCCCAAATTTGCACACGTGTTCCCCGATATCCCGATTGAAAAACGGGACGAACGCATGACGTCCAGGATGGCCTCACAGGCAATCGCCCAAATGGGGCTATCTAAAAAAGAACGAGAAAAAAAAGAACTTATAGATGCCGTAAGCGCTACGATCATCCTGCAGGAATATCTGGGATAAGCCGGACCTGGTAACGTAAAAATCATTGAAAAAAGGGAAACATATGCTTCGCCTGGCTATTAAAGCATCCATCGTGATCTTTTTGACACTGAATATTGTCGCTTTTTTCCATGCATATAGTTTATACATTTTGCAGAGAGTAGTATCATAAAAACCAAAAGCCCTGAAAAACTATCCGTCCCTCAGAAAGTGAAAGCGTTGTTTTTGGGTATTGATAACCTCGACCCATAAACAAAACAACACCATCCGTCGCCTATGAAACCCTGGTACTGCAGAGCAATAGTAAAATAGCATGCTGGCACATTAGATGTAGTCATATTAAAAATGCTACTACCACTAAAGGAACAGTCATTATTTTTCATGGTTACAGTGGTGAGAAGTCTTCCATGTTGGATAAAGCTGCGTTTTTTGATGGCCTGGGATACGATTGCTTCCTTGTTGATTTTATGGGAAGCGGAGACTCCGAAGGCAATACGACAACAGTAGGTTTTAAAGAAGCGGAACAGGTAAAAACTGCTTTCGACTATTTAAAGAATAAAGGCGTCCATAACATTTACCTATTTGGCACTTCCATGGGAGCCGCTGCTATCATGAAGACTATCCACGATTACGATTTGAAACCCAAAGCCATCCTGATCGAATGCCCTTTCGGAAGTATGTATGAGACGGTCTGCGCCAGATTCAGAAATATCCATGCTCCTGTGTTTCCTATGGCCGGTCTGTTGGTATTTTGGGGCGGAATTCAAAATGGGTTTTGGGCATTTGGCCACAACCCGGCTGACTATGCTAAAAAGATAGACTGCCCTACCCTGTTGATGTATGGCAACCGGGATAAAAACGTGAGTAGGGAGGAAACCGATGCCATTTTCACAAATCTTCAAGGCCCAAAGACCTTAAAAATATTTGAGCTGGCAGGACATGAAAATTACCTGGGGGGAAAATATAAGACAGCGTGGATGGAGGCCGTTATCCCTTTCCTGAAAGACAATTGAGTCCTGTGCTGGAATCACAGCCGGAGCAGCGCTCTTTCCTTCGCTGCAGTACTAACAATTTGCCAAAAACCATCCGCTGTTTTTCAAAGCTGCCTACAACACATTACCTTTGCGCAGATTTTAACTTACACAAACCAAACATCCATAAATTTATGAGTTTCATTTCAGACGTTGTAGCACGCCAGGTGCTCGATTCCCGCGGTAATCCTACAGTAGAGGTAGATATCATCACCAGTGACGGGCATAAAGGCCGTGCTGCCGTACCATCGGGGGCTTCTACGGGCAAGCATGAAGCGGTAGAGCTTCGTGATGGTAATAAAAAACAATACCTCGGCAAAAGCGTTTTGAAAGCCGTACAAAATGTAAATGATAAAGTAGCGGATGAACTTTACGGATGGGATGTGACCGACCAGCGCGGTATAGATGCATTAATGCTGGAAATGGACGGCACGGAGAACAAAGCTAAACTGGGCGCGAATGCGATCCTCGCAGTAAGCCTGGCTTCGGCAAAAGCAGCGGCAAAATCTACCGGTCTGCCCTTATACCGTTACGTAGGCGGTGCAAATGCTAAAACCCTACCGGTTCCCATGATGAACATACTGAACGGTGGCGCACACGCTGATAATAAAATCGACTTCCAGGAGTTTATGGTCATGCCTGTAGGTGCTGCTACCTTCAGCGAAGGCTTGCGCTGGGGCGTGGAGATCTTCCATGAGCTGAAAAAAGTATTGAAAGATAAAGGCTATTCGACCAATGTGGGTGACGAAGGCGGCTTTGCTCCGGACATTCAAAGCAATGAAGAAGCAATAGAAACCGTATTGAAAGCCATTGAAAAAGCAGGCTTCAAACCGGGAGAACAGGTAGCGATCGCGATGGATGCGGCGATAAGCGAATTATATGATGCCAAGTCCAAAAAATATGTATTTCACAAATCAAGCGGCGCGAAGATGAGCAGTGAAGAAGTGGTGGAATTTTGGGCAAATTGGTGCAAAAAATATCCGATTGTAAGCATTGAAGACGGCATGGACGAAGATGACTGGAAAGGCTGGAAAATGTTGACGGAAAAACTGGGCAATAAAGTGCAGCTGGTAGGTGACGATTTATTCGTTACCAATGTAAAACGTCTTCAAAAAGGCATCGATGAAAATGTAGCGAACGGACTTCTGGTGAAGGTGAACCAAATTGGTTCTTTGAGCGAAACCATTGATGCGGTATCGCTGGCACAATTCAATAGTTACAATACCATCATGAGCCATCGCAGCGGTGAAACGGAAGACTACACGATTGCGGATCTTGCTGTTGCGCTTAATTGCGGGCAAATAAAAACCGGGTCGGCAAGCCGCTCCGACCGTATGGCTAAGTATAACCAGCTTCTCCGTATAGAAGAAGAGTTGGGCAGCCTGGCATACTATCCGGGTAAAAAACTTAAATTTGGTAAATAAATTCAGGAACTTACGGTAGGAAATCCCAAATTGAAAACCATATTTACCGCATCTATGAGCAAAAAACTCTTCCGGCTCTTTACCAATAAGTTTTTACTGACCGGCGTAGCTTTCGCTGTCTGGATGATCTTTTTCGATGAAAACAACTGGAATGCGCAGCGTGAACGCCGCTCTCAGCTGGAAGCTACAGAAGAGAATATTGCTTACCTGACCCGCGAAATAGCGGCGGAAGAAAAAAAACATAAAGACCTCATCTCCGACCCTAAAACACTAGAGCGCTTCGCCCGTGAGCAGTATAGGATGAAGCGAGATAATGAGGATGTATATGTCGTAGAAAGAAAATAAATTAGTAAAGCCGTTCTAGTCAGGACGGCTTTACCATTTATGGCATATGCAGTTTCTGCTACATCCGTTTAACTTACAACCTTCAGCTAACTATATACTAATACATACCTGTCTAAAACATACTATGAGCCTTCAAAAAACATGGTAAGTTTGTAATATCCTTCTAAATTTTATTTTTATCGATGCGACACGTATGCATTTTGTTGATGGTGATAATCCATATCCACTATAGCAGCACGGCACAATCTCTTCCCCAAAAAGGGCTGCTTTGGCGCATTTCCGGGAATGGATTACAACAGCCGTCGTATCTGTTCGGCACGATGCACCTGACCGATAAAAGACTGTTCAATTTTGACGATTCGGTATACGCTGCCATACAAA
The DNA here is from genome assembly GCA_035497455.1 of Flavipsychrobacter sp. Lineage (GTDB taxonomy): Bacteria > Bacteroidota > Bacteroidia > Chitinophagales > Chitinophagaceae > JAFIGV01. The sequence goes on along the minus strand of DATJDL010000023.1, from coordinate 5,415 downwards.
ATACAGAGGGCTTAGCGATTGAATTGAACCCCGATGAACTGGCGGCCTACCTGGTCAACCAAATGATGGAGGACAAGGAAGAAGATAAGAAACTGGATGACATGTTTCGCAAGGATGAGCTGAGGCGTTTTCGCAAAGCACTCGCAAAAAAATTCAAGAAACCTGCTGAAGATGTGACGGTCAAAGACATCATCCGTGAAAAAAATAAATGGGTAAATGACTTTGTAAAGGACGGCAGCATGTCCACATTTGTGGATGCCTATTTGTATACCATTGCCCGCCGGCAAGGAAAATGGGTGGGAGGTATAGAAGATGTAGCAGATCAGATGGGATTAAAAGACGATGTAATCGATCAAACAGATATTGAAGTGCTGGTAGCCGACGATAATCCCGGGAATCAACTGGAAAAGATGATCAGTTCTTACATTGATCAGGACCTTAATGCCATAGATGAAATGATGAATGCATATGATTCTGCCACTATTGATGCATTGCTGGTAAAGCGAAATATCAAGATGGCAATGAGAATGGACAGCATGGCCCATGTTCGAACGATGTTTTTTGCTGTTGGCGCTGCACATCTTCCGGCACCTTCAGGAGTTATTTCCCTGTTGCGTAAACGTGGCTTTACCGTAGAGCCGGTGACTTCCGCAACCAAAACACACGCAGAAAAATACAAATACAAAGAGGTGCCTCTTGCCTGGCAAACGACCGGTGACGAGCATAACCTATATACCGTCGAAACACCCGGGAATCCTGCTACCGTAAAAATCTACGGTCTTTTAGAAATGAAATTCTTGATAGACATTTTAAATCCCGGAGGCTATTGTGTGATGGCTATACCTGCCAATGGAGATCTTCATGATCCTCAAAAAACCGTTAACCGGATTGCAAAAAACATTTTCAAAAAAAACAATATAAAATCTAAACGCAAAGAGAAAAATGGATTGTCCATATGGGAGTTCAATGAAAAAAGCGGGGACCAGTTCATGCGTATGCAAATGACCGTGAAAGACCAGATTGTTTATGTGCTCTGGACGTTTTGCAAAAACCCTGAAAACCTTTCTAAAAAAGACGCCGATCGTTTTTTCAATTCGTTTACGCTAAAAGACCTACCAAAAGAAGGACAAAACGGAAGCTTTGTGTTTACAGACAGCATAGCGGCCTTCTCGGTAACGACATCTGCCAAACTGGAATTGAACGAAAAATTACTCACAGCTGATGATGTCGATGCATCTATTGATCTCAAAATGTGGACAGCGGTGGACCTTAAAAATGCCAATTATTATATGGTCATTTCAAAGTCAACCAAGCCGGGGTATTATTTTGAAAATGACAGTTCCATCCTCGAAAGTTTGTACACCAGTATGAGTAATCAATACACCCTAACCAAGGATTATGATCTATGGAACGGTTGCAAGTCCCTGATGATGGAAGGAGTCTCCACAGAGAATGAACACCTGTATGGAAAAATCTTTTCTTACGTACGAGGCAATAAAAATACCGTATTTATCACCCTTATCAATAAAGAGCATCAGGATGCTCCGTTGGCTAATGAAATGTTCAGGTCCTTAAAACTCCTTCCTTATAAGGAGACGATTTGGAGTTTTCATACGGACAGCAACCAGCAATATTCAGCATGGACTCCTTCACCTTTAACGGGTTATGAAGGTCTATATTATACTCCTTTGGGTGACAACCGCTTACAGATCAGCTACGACACCGGTAGTAGCACCACCTATACCGTCACAGTAGATACTCTGGGGCCCTACACTTTTGCCACATCACCTGCTGCATTCTGGAAGGAAAAACTGCAAAATGAAGTGGACTCTACCGACAGCCTGGTATCTGAAAAAGAACAGAGTTTGCCGGATCAAATGAGCAAAGAAATCGTTGTTTGTTTTAATAAAAATGCTTCGATTTACAAGCGCGTCAGGTATATTCTGGCGGGGCGCATACTCTACCAACTTTATGCCTCGGGTGAACTGAGCACCATAACGAGCAAAAACGCAGATCGTTTCTTCAACGAATTTAAACCCCTCGGAAATAAACCACCCTTCAACCTGACCGAACGAAAGATGACGGTTTTGCTGAAAGACCTGAAAGATGAAGATTCCGCCACTCGTTATAATGCTTATGAGGCATTAAATGATTACGATTTTAGCGGACAAAATCTTTCGCCTTTATACCATGCACTGTTGGAAAACTACAAACCCGTTGCCTCATGGGATCAGCAACACGCTATCGGGCAGCGGATTGCTTACGTACTGGCAAAATCTCCTTCAACCGACTCTACTATCAGGTTTATCAGGAAAAATTACAAAGAGCTGGACTCCGACAAAAGCCATATAAAACAATTGCTGGTAAATATACTGAGCGACATCAAAACAATTGAAAGCTATACACTGATAACGGATATCGCTAAAACTGACACCTTATCCATAACGAGCCTTCCCTATTCCATGCGTGACAGCCTGCCGCTGGTTCATCAGGTATTCCCGATGCTGTTGCCACAATCTCAAAATGACTTGCTGGCTCCTGACATAGCCGATATAGCGATCCTGTTGCTTGACAGCAATTACATTAAGACAGATGATATAAAATATCATGAAACTGATTTCATCCTGGCCTCTCAAAAAATGATAGCAAAAGCAAAGATTGCTGATGGTAATCACTATTACAATGCTGGGCCTTTAATGAATATTCTGGCGAAACTGAATACCGGTACATCTTTAAATACCCTCAGCGAATTTCTGTCTGTCCCTGAAAATGATACGCGAAAACAGGCGGCGTTGCTCTTATTGGAACATGACAGACAGGTTGATACTAATATCCTGCTTTCCCTGGCTTCAGATAGTACGATCCGGATCAGCCTCTATGATCAAATGAACCAGTTAGGAAAGAAAAGCCTGTTTCCTCAGAAATTTCTGAACCAGAAAGATTTTGCCACCAGTATGCTGTATGATCTTATGGCCGGCAATGAAGAAATAGCCGATACGATTGTTTATAAGGGAATCAAGTACAATTTGTACCAGCATAAAAACCGGAAGTTTTACACCTACAAACTCACATACGGCACCGATAGTAGCCGTACGTCCTATCTGGGGGTTTCAGGAGCATTTGAATCCAGGGATAATAGAATAAACCCTTTCCAGGATATTTCCGGGATCTATTGGGATGAACTGTACGAATCTGAACTCGAAGACTATCTGCTTCAAAAGTATATTGCTGAAATAGAGAGAAGGCAGGAAGAGGGTAAAAACTGACCGGATGATCTGCCAGTTTAAATAGCTGAATATATCTTTGTCAAAACATATAGGTATGTTAGCTTCTCATTATCGCTTTAGTCACCTGGGTCAACGTCATACTATATTTTCTTTCTGTTATGGAAAAAACTGGTTTCCCTGTCTAAACAAATTAATACAACGCTGTATCATTGTTAACACTAAAACATCATTAAACAATTTCATGAAAAAACTTTCTCTACTATCCACACTCATTTTATGTTGCCTGTTTTCTTTTGCCCAGCCATCGGATGCTATTTTATTGAGTAAGATGAATACAGGAAAAATGCCCGGGGCATCCTTCGTAGTAATCAAAGAAGGCAAATGGATCTATGGAAAAAATCTGGGGCTGGCTAATACATCCACCAGTAAACCAGTTGATGACCAAACCATTTTTATGCAGGCTTCCGTTTCCAAAACAATGATCGCCACAGCAGTCATGCAACTCTGGGAAAAAGGGATGATCAACCTGGATGTAGATGTGAACCGATATTTGAAATTTCCGGTTCGTACCCCTTCATTCCCGAATGATTCCATTACTGCAAGGATGCTGCTAACACATACTTCTGCTATAAAGGATGAATGGAATACCATGGGGGCGCTCTATCAGCTCGGCGATTCTCCTATATCCTTGGATTCCTTTTTAAGAAACTATCTTTTGCCTTCAGGTATTTATTACAGCTCAGCCAACTATTACAGTTACCAGCCAGGTACACAATATAACTACAGTAACATAGGCTCCACACTGGCGGCCTACCTGGTAGAAGCCATCACCGGGGATGCGTTCAGTCACTATTGTGATACAGCTATTTTTTCAAAAATATGTATGAACCATACATCCTTCCTGCTATCCGGCGTAAGTGATACAACTAAAATTGCCCGGCCCTATTATTGGGATAACGGAACATACAATGATGCCGGATTATATGGTTATCCGGATTATCCGGACGGACAGTTAAGAACAACCAGTACCGATATGGCCAGATTTATGACTATGTACATGCAATATGGCATATATGAAGGAAGCAGGATTTTAGACAGCGCGACTGTAGCTTATATGCTGAAACAACAAACAGTGGTGGATCCTGATCAAGGTATTATTTTTTATAAAGGAATAGCGAGTAATGGTGACGTATTGTGGGGACACAATGGTGGCGATGTCGGTGTCAATACGGCGATGTATTTCAATAGTGTAAAAAAAACAGGTGTAATTGTCATGACCAATGGAGACGGCACAACAGCTGTAAATGCAGATCTGCTGGCAAATGATCTCTACCAGTATGGAATCACTGTAACGCCGGGTATGAACGATACTTTCCCTTCATGTGGAACAGCAACAAGTATAAACACTGTTAATGCACTTAAAAATATAGCCTTCTATCCGAACCCTGCGACTACAGAGTTGCATATAGATATGCCTGTGGATGGTGTGGTTACTTTTTATGACATGTCAGGCAAAGTCCGGTACCAATCTCCTGTTACCAGATCATGGAACAAATTACCGCTCGATCGTATAGCAAGTCCGGGTTTATACTTATTAAAGATTACCGATAAAGAAGGTAAGTACAGTATCATAAAGAAGATTACCATCCTGAAGTAATCAATTACTTATCATGAGTTGGTAAATAATAGTGCTATTTCCGAATTAGCAAGAAATCGCTTTTCATATATTGAAAGGCGATTTTTATGTTGATACAATTACGGAAATATTTGGAATAATGGAGGAATTAGGGATAAGAACTATACTGTGAACATTTTTCACGTGTTCTCTATTACTTAGATCCTTCTTACGCAGGATAGTATATATTTCATCATTGAAGACAATAAGGCTGGGTTAACTTATGGAACAGTTATCCTGCTTTTCCGTAATCTTCGCTTTAGGATCTGGTACCCTATTAAAGCACCTGTATTAAGTCGATCATCTCCTTCATTTTCTTCCTCAGTTTGTAGCATTGTGCTTAGTGGATTGCAGTTCTAATCTGGGGGTTTTTATAAAACAAAAAACGTCCAATTTTTGGGATTGGACGTTTAGGAATAAATATGGCAGCTACCTACTCTCCCGCATGATGTTGCAGTACCATCGGCCATGGCGGGCTTAACTACTCTGTTCGGAAAGGGAAGAGGTGAACAC
>DATJDL010000022.1:0-20590 GCA_035497455.1 Flavipsychrobacter sp. | reverse complement strand
TGTTTCTTTATTGTATTCAAACCAACGAACGCTGGAGAAGGTACCTGTAGCCGTCAGTTGGAAGGGTTGACCGACGCATACGGAAGTATCTTTGGGGAAGATGTCATAATCGTGGATAGGAACAGTGATCGTTACGCTGTCAATCACTTTACAATCACTGGCTCCTATACTGGATACATAATATTTCACTGTTTTGTCTACATAAGCCAGTGGATTAAAGATGGTGGAGTCGGAAAGATAATTTCCGGGCTCCCAGGTATAATCAAATGGTCTGTCTTGCGGTTTGCAGTACCCTAGCCTGGTATAAGGCCGGTTTACAAAGATTAAGCCGCCTTCCGGAATTCCTCCTGCACCTTGGCAAAGACTCACACCGGGAAGAGTCGAGTATTGAGAAGCGGCATCTAATCCTGTTGTAATAAGGAGATCCACCACCGCCGGAGTATCTACCGCCGGGTTAGAGAAGCAGATATCTACCACCAAATTTTTAGAGGTGTCAAAATTATAAGTGCGATTGAAGGTGAAATCATTCCAGCCCAGATTAGGGGTTACAGTGCCTGTAAATACCGGAATGGTATTGGGGATGAACCCGTTAATCAGCTGAGTATCGTCTGTGCAACCCAGTGAGATAGTAAAGTTCTCATAAGTGGCATTTCCTGCATCAGCTACTTTTAATCCCAGGCTGGAAAGTATCCCGTACCGCAACCCGGAGAAATATAAATCTTCCTTTTTCAGCAAATATTGTAAACGATTTGTTGTGAACTGGGCTGCAAACGGGTTGTTGAAGCTGGAGGAATCTGAATTATTCTTATAGTTCGGTTCTCTGTGAAGTGTCCGAACTTCGTAAATAACCGGTGAAGTACAGGTTGCGGTGCCATCGCCGGCACATTCCAGTTTTTGATAGGGTAGCGGGCCTTTTGCCTCAGAAGTCAACTGAACATATCCGGGATGACAGAGCACAAAGTCATCAATGGCATCTATCGAATTCTCATTGATACCTATATTGATGGTGCGTGTACGGAAGCAGTTATTCGTATCAGAGACTTTTACTGTATAGTAGTTTGATGTGCCTGCATTAGCGGTTGGCGAAGCACAGGTGTAGCAGCTTAACGAATTGTTGACTATTGTCTCCGTCCAGACATATGATAAAGGACCTGATCCTCCCTGTGCATTAGCACTTAAAAGAATAGGCGTACCGGGTGCCATACAAGCAGTATCAGCCGTAGGGTCTACCAGGATATTACCCAGGGGTACACTGGTCAACGTATCCAGGCAATCACTTACAGAAGGGTAAGGGGTAAGGATTGCATTGTAGCGCTGAACAGTAGTATTGGTGGGGAAGAATTTAATGGTCTGCCCTGTATCAATCTTATTGGTATAGGTTTCATCATACCAGTCATAGATCATATAACCTTCCGGTGCAGTAAGAGAGATGCCATCTCTATCCTGGTTGCAGGATGCAATGATAGCCTTAAACTCGCCACAATCCAGCAGATCAAAATAGCCATAGCCGAAATGACCGCTGGCAGAACAATCTCCTGTAGTGATGGTCAGTTTTACTGTTTTCCCGGCGGTCCCTGAAATATTGAGGATTGCCTTGGTCCAGGGTTTATACCTTACGATGCCATTGGTGAAAAAACCCGGGAGACCTGCTGCAGCCACATAATTTTGGTCATAACAACTGTCTTTCAAAGGAATGCCGGTTGCAGAGTCTGTAACAGTCAATGTAAAACGGGGTTGCTGCCAGGGGTCGTGATTGGCATCCTGTAAAACGACGGCATATAAATAATTAATACTAAAAGTATTTAAACCTGGAGGTACATTGATAAAAAAGCTTACGGATTCTGCACCATTTAGTGTATTGTCATCACCTAACTTCAGGGAATGGTTTCCGCCACCCGGGGCAACAACGGGAAATCCGCCATAAGGGTCAACCGGCATAGTCGCATTAGTGATCGTATGCCTCCCGTTGACAAACCCATAATAAGGTGTCGTAATGACTGTTTGTGATCCCGATACAGGCCAAGTCTGCACTCCTCCCGTATCGGGTCCGGGACCACCTCCATAAGTAGCATCCCAACCAGTTGTATCCCCTAACTCCCAATCGAGATTAACAGGACATGGTACTTTTTGTCCATAGGATCTTTGATTGATGAACATAGCTAACCCTAAAAGAGCCACCAGGTAAACATGATTTTTTTTCATAAAAAAATAGAATGTAAAAGTTGAACAGGATTATAATAACATAGATAAAAATCATTAAGACAATGCTGGTGTGTTTTTAGGTTGGGTGACAAATAAATAAATTGTAAAAAAAATGGTATAACTAAATAATAGTACTTCAATCTCCTTTGTAAGCGGTCTGTTAGTCGGGCAAATTGTCTTCAAAACAATTGTCTAAAATCGACCCGTAGAAATCTTTTAGTTCCATGCCTGCGGCACGCACCTGCTGTGGTACTATACTGTTTTCGCTTTGCCCGGGCATAGTGTTCACTTCCAGGAAATATAGTTTGTCCGTTTCTTTTTGCAGGATAAAGTCCATGCGAACAACTCCACGGCAGTTGAGGTGCCGGTAAATACTCGCCGCTTTTGCTTTAAGATCTTCATTGATGGTTTCAGAAATAACGGCAGGAGTGATCTCATTGGTGACACCCGGTGTGTATTTGGCCTCATAATCGAAAAACTCATTTTTACTCACTATTTCTGTAGCAGGTAGCGTTCGTACCGCCTGTCCTATACGATACACCCCGATAGTCAGTTCCCTACCCTCAATAAACTCTTCTATCAACACCTGATTGTCTTCTTTAAATGATTTCTCGATGGCAGGTAACAGGGTATCTACCGATTTTACTTTGCTAACTCCCAGGCTGGAACCGCTTTCATTAGGCTTTACAAACAACGGGAATTTTAATTTATCTAAAATAGTACCCACTGAGTAGGGGTCTCCTTTTATCAGATGCACCGAATTGGCAATATTCACCGTATTCAGGTCTTTTACTACCTTATTACAGTAGCTTTTGTTGAAGGTGAGGGCAGAAACAATGGCATTGCAAGAAGTATACGGAACATCAAGCATGTCAAGATACCCTTGCATACGCCCGTCTTCACCCGGTGTCCCGTGTATGGCGATGAATACGCAGTCAAATTTGACCTTATTCCCTTGTATGGTAAGACTAAAGTCATTCTTGTCTACATCAATTTTCTTACCATCCGCCGTTTCGTGTTGCCAACTGTCTTTCGTGACGATAATCTTATAAATATTAAAACGCTCAGCATCCAGATTGCTTTCAATGGTTTGTGCTGTTTTTATTGAAATGACGTATTCGCCGGAATAGCCGCCGGCCAGCAATGCAATGTTTTTTTTCATGATGATTTTTGAAAGAGATCATGAAGATAAAGATAAAAGTTCACCGTCATGAGATATGGATTTGCAGGATCAAGATTTCATGATCCTGCAGGCAGACATCTTATCGACTTTAGCAATGCTTGCAAACGGCAGTAACATTCCAGCTGCCTGAGCCGGCTACTGACCATTACTTCAGCGCATTAATAGCCACCCAGGCAAACATGCCCACACCTGTTTTTAAGGCGTTCTCATCAATATTGAAATGTGCATTGTGCACGGGGGCGGTAAATTCCTTATTGTCTTTGCTGGTGCCGATCCTAAAAAAGCAAGCGGGTATTTCCCGGGCATAAAAGCTGAAATCTTCTGCTGCCATCCGGAGATCCAAGGTTTTTACATTTGCTGCACCCATATATTCCTTTGCCCAGTTTTCGGCTTTTGCGGTGAGCCGGGGCTCATTGAACAAAGAGGGATATCCCTTGGGGATTTCTACGATGGCGTTCGCCCCGTAGCTCTTGCAAATATCATGGGTGATGTTTTCGATCCATTGATGGGCCTCATAACGCCATTTTTCATCCATAGTACGAAAGGTGCCCAGTATCTCTACTTTGTCCGGTATGACATTGGTGGCAAAACCACCCGCTATTTTTCCAAAAGTTAACACGGAAGGGACCAACGGATTTCCTTTCCGGGAAATCACTTGCTGCAGGGCAGTGATGACTTGGGCCGCAATAGCTATGGGATCTATGGTTTGGTGGGGCAGGGCGGCATGCCCGCCTTTTCCTTCGATGGTGATGTAAATCTCATCGGCACTGGCCATATACTGCCCTGCACGGAAACCTACAGTGCCGCAAGGCAGATGCGGGTATACATGCAACGCGAAAATGGCTTCCGGGGCCGGGTTTTGCAAGGCTCCGTCTGCGATCATCAGGCTGGCACCGCCCGGATGTTTCTCTTCACCGGGTTGAAAAAGCAGTTTAATCGTTCCTTCAAATTCCTCTTTCAACTCATTCAGGATTTTAGCAGCTCCCAACATGCAGGTGCTGTGCACATCATGTCCGCAGGCATGCATAACTCCGTCATTCTGAGACTTATAAGGAACGTTGTTGGCTTCCTGTATCGGCAATGCATCCATATCGGCACGTAAGGCTATGCACCTTTTCCCCGGATTTTTACCTTCTATCAAGGCTATGATACCGGTTCCTGCAATGCCTGTCTGATGGTAGATGCCAAATTCAGTAAGTTTAGCAGAAATAAATTTAGCTGTTTCAAACTCCTGGAAAGAAAGCTCAGGATGCGAATGTATATGATGACGGATAGCCTGAACCTCGGGAAAATACTGTTCAGCTTTTTGTTGAATAAGTTCCAGCATTATTTATGGAATGTGTTGATAACAATATAGTCCGGTACAACCATCACCGGCGAAAAGGTTCCGCTGATCTGCGACATGAATGCCTGGGCTTCCTTACGTGTGGTGAAATCGCCTACTTTGACGCGAAAAATAGGTTGTGTGTAGGTCATGTAAGTTTTTACCGCAGGAAAGCGTCTCATGAACTCCACTTTCCGGTTGATGGCTGTTTTCTTATCATTTCCATTATAGATCTGTACTCTGAAACCTTTGGAAGAGCGAATGACCTTAGCCCCTTTGGGTACATAATTTCTTTTGGCCTGTAACGTGGCGTTTACATTGGATGCCAGCAGTATATCCAGCCGTGGGTCCGCATGAATGCTCACACCTGTGGTCGTATCCATTTCTGTAGCATCGTCTTTTTCCTGCGCCGTTGCAGAAAAGGAGGTGCCCAAAACAAAGAACGTAATGAGAAATAAGTAGATTTTTTTCATCATAATAATACTAGTTGGATAGCGTATCGGATTCACTGACGATCTGTACACTGGCGGAGCAGCCTAGCCTGGCAGCACCTGCGACTATCAGTTCTTTTGCAAAGCTAAAGTTACGAATCCCGCCCGAAGCTTTTATACGAATCGTATCCGGCAGGTGCTCACGCATGATTTTCACTGCGTGAACGGTAGCACCCGCCTCAGCATAGCCGGTGGAAGTTTTGATAAAATCAATATTGTTTTGCTCCACGATCCTGCAACACCGGATCAATTCCTCTTCCGTAAGTAAACCGCTTTCTACGATCAACTTCATTTGTTTCTGCTCGTTATGGATCAATGTGATGCAAGCCTTTACATCCGCTTCCACTTTCGTCCAATTACCATTTTTCAAAGCAGCAAGCTGGATCACCATGTCCAACTCATCCGCGCCCTGTTGAAGGGCTTTTTCTATTTCTTTCAGTTTGGATTCGGTGTTGCTATATCCGAAAGGGAACCCGATAACTGTAGCGATCTTTACCGGGTCATCCTGCAGAAAACTGTTTGCCCGCTGCACATAGCAAGGGGGTATGCAAACAGCAGCGAAGCCGTATTCCCTGGCTTCGCTGCAAATTTTATCCACATCTGCCGCTATAGTAGTCGGCTTAAGGAGGGTATGATCTATATAAGATGCAATACGCATTAATCCGCTTTTCCGGTGAACGGTACTTCACTTAAACTCTTGATGACTTCCTGTGCAAATTCGCTGGTTTTCAAAAGTGTCGCATCATGCATCAGGTTGTAAAAATCTATGGTAACCCGTTTGCGCATGATCGTCTTTTTTAGTGCGTCTAATATACAGTTTGCTGCACGATTCCAACCCATATATTCCAGCATCATTACACCGCTGAGCAATAAAGAAGAAGGGTTCATGGTGTCTGTATTGGCAAATTTAGGAGCCGTTCCGTGTGTGGCTTCAAATACAGCATGACCGGTCATATAATTGATATTAGCCCCCGGTGCAATGCCGATGCCGCCTACTGCCGCAGCTAAGGCATCAGAGATGTAGTCTCCGTTCAGGTTCAGCGTCGCGATGACTGAATAGTCTTTAGGTGATAGTAAGATCTGTTGCAGGAAATTATCAGCTATCACATCTTTAATGATCACTTTCCCTGAAAGGGATGCATGTTTCATTTCATTGTTTGCCGTAGCTTCATCAGTAGCCTTTTTGGTACGTTCCCATTGCTCCCAGGTATATACCTGATCTCCGAATTCCGCTTCAGCCAGTTCGTATCCCCAGTTTTTAAAACCTCCTTCAGTAAACTTCATGATGTTTCCTTTATGCACCAGGGAAACGGAAGGTAATTTCTTTTCAATGGCATATTGGATAGCAGAACGTATTAATCTTTCAGACCCTTCTTTTGAAACGGGCTTGATACCGTAAGACGAGGTTTCCGGAAACCTTACTTTACTGGCTGCACCCTGTTCTTTCAGAAACTCATAGAGCATTTTTGCTTTCGGATCATCGTAGTTGAATTCGATACCGGCATATATATCTTCTGTATTCTCGCGAAAGATCACCATATCCACATTCTCCGGATGCTTAACAGGAGAAGGCACACCCTGGAACCAATGCACCGGACGAAGACAAACATATAAATCCAGTTCTTGCCTTAATGCCACGTTTAGGGAGCGAATGCCGCCACCTACCGGAGTGGTCAGCGGACCTTTTATCGAAAGCAAGTAATCCTTAGCTGTTTGTAATGTAGCAGCCGGCAGCCACTCCCCGGTTTGGTTATAGGCCTTTTCCCCCGCAAGCATTTCAATCCAGTCAATCTTTCTTTCGCCCTGGTAGCAATGCTCAATAGCCGCATCCATTACTGCTTTACTGGCGCGCCATACATCCGGACCAATTCCGTCGCCTTCTATAAATGGAATAATACAGTGATCGGGTACATTCAATTTACCATCTGTACCCATGGTTATTTTTTGAGCTGACATTCTAAGAACTATTTTTATAAATTACGAGCGCGAAACTAAGCAAAATCAACAAGCCTTTGAACTTAAAAACAAGTTGAATTAGCAGATACATATGTAGGAAAGTTCGAGAGTATGGCGAAAATCACTATCTGATCCGGGCGATGCGAAATCATAAGAAAGAATTTACTTACACAAAAACGCCCGTCGGCAAAAACGACAGGCGCAATCATCTTATAAAGTTCTTATTCCTTGATAAGCATTTTGTGATGCTTTGATCCGTCTATATCCGTCACTTGCAATATATAGGAGCCCGAAGGAAGCAAAGCGGTATTCACTGTTGCTTCGTTTAGAGCGGCTATAGACACTGAGTGTACCAGCTTCCCTGCTGAAGACAGGACGGAGATGTTCCGGATGGAACAACTTGCTGATATCGTAACGATATCTTTTGCGGGATTTGGGAATATGGTCAACGCCGTTTTGGTGCCGCAATCCGGCAGAACAGTGAGTACTTTTGAATAACTGAAGGTTCCGTTTATATCCGTCAATTTCAATCGGTAATACCCTGGTTTTTCTCCCGGTGTATTATCGGTAAAATGATAGCGAACCTCATTTCCTGAATAAACTTGTCGCCCTATGGTTTCGAAAACTTGCCCGTCATGACTCCTTTCGATTTCAAAATGACTAAAGTTCCTGGAATTTGCTACCGACCAATTTAATTGCGTTGCACAATTTTTTGACGATGCAGTCCAATCCAGAAGTTCAATTGGCAATACACTCAGGCATTCCACTTTGGCAGTAAACCCGGCACCATTTACAATATTGTCTGTTTGAAAAATCAAAAGTAATTTGTTGGATGTCGTAGTGATTGGCAGTCCGGAATTGGGCAGTGAGTTCCCGGTAAAAGCACCTAACATGGGTGCCTTCAGGGAATCTCCATCATATACGAATAAATAATCGAAAGTATTCTCCGTATTAAAACTGATGAAAGTGATCTTATATTGGCTTACGGCGGGATCATCGAACAACAGGTAAGTCGTACTGTCATTTCCGTAATTCCCTGTCACACCACCGTCGTCTGTTACGATGGCGTTGCAAAGAATAGAACCGGCTACAGGTTGGTTCATTTTTATAGTGTCGCAAATCGTATTGGTGCCGGCTACAGTAACGGCTGCATTTACCATCACCGAGTCTTTGCTGTTATCGCAGTGAGTAACTATCAATTTAACTGGATAACTGCCGGGTTGTGTATAAGAGTGGGTGGGATGATGTGAAGTAGAAGTGCTTCCATCACCGAAGTACCACAGGGAAGATTGTACCGCTGCAGAGGTATTCCGGAAATTTACCGTCAGGTAGTTTTTGCAGGTGGCGGAAGCAGAGGTGGTAAAGGAAGCACCTGAAGCCGCAGCAGCATTGCCTACGCCAACAGCATACCAGGCGGCAGTCGTTTGTGTTACTTCATTGGAGCAGGGCCCATAGAGATCACGCGCACTTTGAATGGCAAATATCCTTGCGATAGCATGGTCAGATGTTGGGGTAAGATACACAGAAAGATTGCGATATGCTATTTTGGCTGCCTCGTGCATACCTATACCGGTTACCGAGTAAGCATCCAGCTTGTCGTTAATACCACTCCCACCTGAAGAAAGCAGGTAGAACCAATAATTCTGAACACCGGAATTAATATGCACACCAAAGTTGTCATATTTAGCTGTGATCCAGTGGGTACCCAGATAGGTGTCCGGATGCAATTTTATGTTAGGGTCACTCATGTTTCGTAATCCTCCTGCCGTTATCTCTTCGCCTACCTGCCAGGTAGCTGTAGGCTTGTTGATAAAGTCAATGCAATTGCCGAATATATCGCTAAAAGATTCGTTTAAAGCACCACTTTCTCCGTTGTAGTAAAGACCGGCGGTAAATTCTGTAATACCATGCGTCAATTCATGTCCTACCACGTCCAATGCCGTTAAAGGGGAAAAACTGTTGCCATCTCCAAAAGTCAGTGTACCATTGTTCCAGAATGCGTTGTCGTAGCTGTTGCTATACCTGGTTTTTAATAGTAAAAGACTTCCTTTCCCGTCATAGCTTAACCGGTTGAATGTGTCCTTGAAATAGTCATAAGACCTGGCAGCCCCCCAATGTGCATCGTAAATGGCTTTTACAAAATTGTTAGCGGAACTGTAGTTTTTCGTAATGCTTGTTACTTCCGATCCGCTACCCGACGTGCCGTTATTCATATTTTTAGTATGAATACCATTTCCTCTGGTTGCATCGAATAGCCGGAAGGATGAGGAGGAAAGGGAATCCACAACAATACTTTTTGATCCGCTGTAGAGAGTAGCTGCAGTACCCGAAACCGATATTTCGTGAATCCGGGATGTTTTCCAGAGTGGTTTGCCATCTTGAGCGTCAATAAAAACATAAGCTCTCTGCAAGGGCTCTACAGCATAAATATCAAACTTATAGGCGAGCTTAAACTCCTTTTCTCCAAAAGCACCTTCTTCCGGTACATATACCAATTCTCCTTTCGGCTGACTTCCATATTTTGAAAATTCATCGCCCAGTTCAGCTTTCGATTGCTGCCATATATATTTGGTTGCAGGTAAATAAAGCATAGCAGAGTTTAAGGCTGCTTCCTCACTAATAGCTGCTGTTTTATTTCGCGAGCGTATATCAAAAATATCCCCGTTCACTGATTGTATCTTTCCTCCTTTTTCATGAAGGATCCACATACTGCCTTCTACCGGGATATGATTACAATATTGCCTGTAACGATAGTGAGTAAATCCCAAATCATCCTTCAAGGTACTCATGAGTTGGAAGCTGTATCTGGAATCCAGTTGGAAGTAGTTGCCCAACGCTTCTACTGCACCTTCTGTTTCTACTTCAATATGTTCTTCCTGCAGATTCGTATAGATGGGAGTGCTTCGCCCGGGCAGTTTTTCAACCTGTCCAAAGGCTATGGTTATTGTAAATATGGTGAAAAAGGATAAAATTATGGATCTCATTTCGCTTCATTTTGAGGTTCAGGGCGCAAGGTAGCTAAGCCCTAAAGACGGAACCATACCTAATGTTAGGTATGGTTCCATAAGCGAGATTGCTATGTTATTATATCCGGATGTTGTAATGGCTACGAAGATTTTCGCACATACCTGGTCAGGATCACGATCGTTTGCTCGTTTACCTTTCCCTCTATCTGTTCTGTGTTATCCGGTACCAATCTTATTTTACGCACTACTGTTCCTTTAGGAGCCATGAAGTTGGCGCCTTTAACGTTCAATACTTGAGTAAGTACAACCGTATCTCCGTTTTGCAACGCTTCGCCGTTACTGTCACGATGTAGTGGTGCTACTTCGAAGGCGCTCAATGCCCAGTTCGTCACAGCTTCATCCTGCTCTACAGAATTGAGGATATCATTGGCCCATTCGTGGTTTTTGAATTGATACAGCAGGCGATAACTCAGAGCTTGTACACTGGGTTCGGGGTTCCATATACTACCGGACAAACATTGCCAATGAACAGAGGCTTCTGTATTATTTAGTGCTGTAAGACATGTATTGCAAATAGCGACTTCATTCTCTATGGCTTCATTGGTTTTCGGACTCACGGCGTAAGCCGTTGTCGCGTTTTCGTTGGCACATAGTTCGCATTGTCCGCCGCAGCGTTCTTCTAAAGCCCGTGTAATCTTTGTGTTCATGTTGGTATGGTACTAGTTTGCTTGTAATGAAATGCGAATGTAGGCAGTTTGTTTTTGAGATTCCTTATTCCGTTTGGATGCCCAAAATAGCATCCCTATATCATGGTTTTTTTCTGCTGTAAAGTATTTCAAAGCCGGGGTAATTTCTGGTGAAGTTGTGTCCAAAAAAAAAGAGGCACTGCAAAGTGCCTCTTCAGATAAAAATATACGTGAAGTAATTACTTTATGTATATTTTTTCAGTAGTTACATCAGCGCCCATCATTACTTGGTAGAAGTAGTAACCTGTTGACATATTCTTCAAAGGAATTTGCAATGTATGTTCTCCTTTGCTCATCTTGCCCTTGTCTTCAAAATAAACGGTTCTGCCCATCAGGTCCATCAATTTGAATGTTACACTTCCGCTAGCGCCTAAATTTATTTTTGCGTTCAGCAGATCCGTTGCAGGATTAGGATATACAGCCAGCAATTGATTGGTTACAATGGATGCCTGAATGTCGTTTACAGAAGTAGTAGTACCGCCTGAGAACGTTACATTGTTGGCAACCATATTGTTTGTAGTAACATTGTCTCTGGCAGAATCGACACTTCTGTTCAATACCGTAACAACCATACCGAATGCATGAGGTCCATTAACACTGGAGTTAAATGTCAGCGTCAGATTTTGATTGATCATAATGGTGTCGTTTGTAGCCATTTGTTTGCCGGTTCTGAAGAAAACAGTAGGAGAGCCGGATCCGTTAAAGTCCAAACCCGAACCATCAATAGAATATACAAAAGCAATACTGTCGCTGGTCTTCAGCGTAGTGGTGCCAACGTTTCTCACAACAAAAGCAGTAGCGAATTGTGTGCCGCTCGTAATAGTGGTACTGGCCGCGGGAGCAGTCATAGTTACCTGAAGATCAATTAACCTTTGCGAAAAGGCAGAGGTGGATCCCAGTAAGGCTAAAGCCATAACAGCGTAAAGTTTTTTCATGATTTTTTTGATTTTTTTACAATTATAGCCAAAAAAAATGAACTTCTTTGATTGTCACGTATTTGTAAGTTTCGGTCTTTAAAAAGCTGCTTTTTTTGACCGATGAGAAATTGCACTCATACTGCATTTCAACCGTATCTGGTTGGAACTCGCTGTCATTTTCGTCAGCGTCGTGAAAAAGCTATAATCAAAAAGACGCAGGAGTATTATCCTGCGTCTTTTTGATTTCTTGTGTTACTCTTAGATCAAATAAACTACCAAACCATCTCTTGTTTTCGGCTCAAACCAGGTGCTTTTGGGCGGCATTACATTGCCATTGTCTGCAATGGCGAACAACTGCTGGATGCTCACGGGATAGCAGGAGAATGCCGCAGCCATATCACCGCTGTTTACACGCTGTTCCAAGGCTTTCATGCCGCGGATGCCGCCTACGAAGTCTACGCGTTTGTCCGTACGTGGATCGTGGATATCTAATATTTTGGAAAGCACATTGTCCTGTAGAATACTGACATCTAACACACCTACCGGATCGTTGCTGTAGCTTCCTTCTTTGACGGTCAGCTTGTACCATTCATTGTTGAGGTACATGCCAAATTCATGAGGCTTCGCAGGTTGGAAGGCATTTGTGCCTATTTTTTCTACAGTAAAATCCTGATTCAACGCAGCTAAAAATTGTTCATGGTTCAGCCCGTTGAGATCTTTCACCACGCGGTTATAGTCCATAATCTTCGTTTGGCTCGCCGGGAAGATGGCTGTGATAAAGTAGTTGAAGGATTCATCGCCCGTGATCGACATACCGGCTTCCCGCATTTCCATACATACCTTGCCGGCTGATGCGGCGCGATGGTGACCGTCAGCTATATACGTAGCAGGTACATCGGTATCAAAAAGGTTGGTAATACGGGCTACTTTGGCGTAATCGTCCATCACCCAGAAGATGTGACGTATACCATCTTCAGAAATGAAATCGTAAGTGGCTTTGTGCGATTTCTTCCATTCTTCTATGATCTGCTGCACATCTGCCTGATCGTTATAAGCGAGGAATACAATGCCTGTTTGAGCATGGGTAGTTTTGATATGGTTAATGCGATCCAGTTCTTTTTCGGGGCGGGTGAATTCGTGCTTTTTGATCACACCGTTGAAATAATCGTCGCAGGAAGAAGCACATACCAATCCTGTTTGGGAGCGACCGTTCATCACTAGCTCATAGATGTAGTAACATGGTTCCTTATCCTGGAACATGATCTTCTGACTGATGAATTCATCCAGATTTTCCTTGGCTTTTTCATATACCTGAATGCTGTGAACATCTACATTTTCCGGCAGGTCGATCTCTGAACGGGTAACGTGGTAGAAATGATAAGGGTCTTTTCTGTAGTGTCTTGCTTCTTCCACATTTACCACATCGTATGGTAGGGTAGCCAGCTGGGGAGCAATGCTGTTTTTAGGTCTTAGTCCTTTAAAAGGAATGATCTTAGCCATAGTATTAAAATTGTTAGTCAATAGTTTTTGTGCGATAAGCAGGTATTAGCCTGCTCTTTTACCCTCTTCAAATTCCCGCATCAATGATACTAATTTTTCCACATCTGCCTCGGTGATTGCATTATAAAGAGATGCCCGGAAACCTCCTACAGATCTGTGTCCTGCAATGCCCTCTATATTATTCTGTGTGCAAACCGCCATAAATGCCGTTTCCGCTTCTTTATTCTTTGCCACAAAACATACATTCATATCCGACCGGTCAGCCTTATTGATGACGGTGCCTTCAAACAGGCTATTGCGATCTATCTCGTTATACAATCGTTGTGCTTTATCTATATTGGTTTTTGCTATTGTTTCAAAGCCGGTTCGCTTTATCCAGCGTAGCGTGAGCAGCGAAGTATAGATAGCAAATACAGGGGGTGTATTCAATACGGAGTTGTATTTTACCTGCTCATTATAATCGAGTACCGGAGCGCTTCTTCTAACTGTTTTTTTCAAAAAATCTTTATGGAGGGCCACCAGCGTTACTCCAGCCGGGCCAATATTCTTTTGTGCAACGGCATAGAACAATGCACATTGTTTATAGTTTGTTTTTCGGCTGAGAATATCGCTGCTCATGTCTGCTACCAACGGAACATCCACTTTGGGTATGGATTTCCACTGTGTGCCGTAAATTGTATTGTTAGTAGTGAGATAAAGATAGTCCAGGGAAGGATCGATATTATCCGGGAACGAGGGAAGGTGATTGTAGTTGTCTGCTTTCGATGAAGAGAGGATTTTTACATTACCCAATAAGGAGGCATTTTCAGCCGCTTCGGATGCCCAATGCCCGCTGTCTATATAGCCCGCGGTCCCACCTTCACGCAGGAAATTCATGGGGATCATGGAAAACTGCAACCTGCCACCTTGCAACCAGAGTATTTCATATTCATTATCCAGTTCACAAAGTTCATTTACCAGGCTTTTGCTCTCTTCCAAAATGGCATCAAACCATTTTCCCCTGTGCGGAATTTCAAGAATGGACAGCCCTGTTCCGTTATAGTCAAGGATCGCCTCCGCTGCTTCCTGCAATACTTCCCTGGGCAGTGCAGCCGGACCAGATCCAAAATTAATTTTGTGCATGGTGATTGTTTTGTTGCCAGAATTTTTTGTCGGAATGCTTTTCTTCATCTATACTGCTCGCCACACCGCCACTCACCGCAAACTTCATCGCTTCAGCGGCATTCATTTTTGTAATGTGTTTAATGTGTTTTTCTTCAATAACGATCACATAGCCGGAGATAGCATAAGAATGGGGGAGATACACGGCTGCCTTATTGTGCATTCCTAAAGAGGCGAGATCTTTCTGTGTCATAAAACCGATTCTCCAGATCTCAGGTTGCAGATTAGTACAAACCCACACGGGCTGATTGAAGCGTTTTTTATCCCCTACAAAAGAATCCATGACATCTTTGATAGAAGTATATAAATAACGGATTCCCGGAATATGCTCCAGCAGGTAGTCAAAACCATCGAAAAGTAGGCGCCCGATGAAAAAGCGGGTACCCATATAGCCAATAAATGTGACAACCGAAATGATGATCACGAAGCCCAGACCCCGCGGCACCCAGGCTACAAGGATGCTATCTACCCCGTCAAAAACCGTATAAATTACGTAGGCAGTAATAGCGATGGGGCTAAGAATCAGTAACCCCTGAAGAAATGACCGGAAAATAATAGACGCTAGCTTACGCATTCAGTCTTGAAAAATTGCGGTGCAAAGGTAGCGTTTGTATATGGGTTATTTGTAATTATATTTAGTAGAGATGCTGTTTTTTGCTGTAAATTGATTATCGGCCCATCAAAAGGGCACATATGATACCGGTGGATACAGCGGCATTTAGTGATTCTGCCCCTCCCTGTGAAGGAATGGTAATTTTATGGGTTGCTTTTTCGATGATACTCTGGCGGATTCCGGCACCTTCGTTACCTATGATCACTGCTGCCTTGGAGGGCCTGTTCATTTTATAGATGTTTTCCCCGTTCAATACCGCAGCGAATACCGGTATTTGAAGTCCTTCTATATAATTTGCCAATTCCTCTTCAAAAATCCGGACCCTCAAATGGCTGCCCATAGCTGCCTGGATGACTTTAGCATTGTGCACATCCACACAGTCTTTTGAGCAGACAATATTTTTGATGCCAAACCAATCCGCAATCCGTAGAATGCTGCCCATGTTGCCCGGATCCCGGATACCATCCAGGAGGATAACCCACTCATCATCAGGCGCCTTGGTTAAGGCATTATCATATGGTACTACTAATAATACCTTGTTGGGTGTCTTAAGTGAAGAAACGGAAGAAAGAACAGCTGCTTCAGCCACGTGCAATGTCGCTTCCTGATGCATGGCAATTAGCCCTGTGTGCTGATCAATCCATTCCTGCTCGGCTACTATCAGGTCTATAGAAGATGAAGATCGCAACCATTCGGCTGAGGTTTTTTCCCCTTCCACTACAAACTGGCGATATTCCTGACGATATTTTTGAAGGCTTAATGACCTAATGTGTTTAATTTGCGCCTTTGATAACATTGTTGCAAAACTACTTTAATTGTTCGTCCCAATTGAGCCGTCGTCCCATACATAGTTTTTTTCTTACAGCAATTGTTGTCTTTTTTATCGCGCTTACATCTTGCAGCAGCACCAAGAATTTAAAGGAAGGACAATATCTGCTTCGGAAAAATACCATTCAGCTTAAGACCAATAAGGGCGTTACCCGGCGAGGGGAGCTGAAGGAAAACCTGGAAAGCCTGGTCGTGCAGAAGACGAATACAAGAACGCTGCTGGGGTTGGTTCCTTTAAAACTTTGGCTGTATAACCTCCGGTATGAGAAATATCAAAAAGACACGACAAATTTCCAGATAAAATCAAGAACGGTAGAAGCTCCGGTAGTGTTCGATAGCCTTTTAATGGAAAGGACGGTGATGAACTTTAAAAGTTACTTGTTCAATTCGGGCTACTTCTACCCGGTGATTAAGGACACTTTTATCTTTAGGAAGAAGAAAGCTTATGTAACTTATAAAGTAGAAACGGGCATCAACTATCTCATCAATGATGTGTTCCTGGATGTGGATGATAGCGTGGTGAAAGAGACATTGCTCAGGTCCATGAATGAAAGCCTGCTGAAAAAAGGTAGAGAATTTTCTATGAGTCTGGTAGACGATGAAAGGAGCCGTATGACCAATTTATTAAAGGATGCGGGTTATTTCCGTTTTACACAGGAGAACATCATCAACGTACGTATCGACACATTTGACAAACGTTTGCTGAGAGATGATTACAATCCCTTTGAAACCATTATCAATACACTGGCATTGCAAAATCAGAAGCAAAGAAATCCTACACTGGATGTGACCGTTTTTGTGAGAAAAGTCAGCGACTCTAACTCTTACAAGAAATTTTATCTCAACCGGGTGAATATTTATCCTGATTTTATTTCAAGAGATGATATCCGCGACAGCAGCATGTTTGAAAAGCGCTATAAAGATGCGAGGTTTCGATACCATGATTATTACATCCGTGAAAAAGTATTGTATAACAACATTTTTTTTGAAAAAGGAAATATGTCCCGGCAGTCGGATTATGATAATACCATTAACAGGCTGAACGATCTGGGAGTTTTCAATTCTGTAAGGATTTTTCAGTCTATTGATACGACACAACTTCATACAGACAGCGGGTTTATTAATTCTACGGTCTTGTTAAGCCCTTCTAACAAATATGACTTTTCTACCAACTTCGAAATATCCAATGGTACTACCTATACAGCAGGTAGTGCTATTGCGTTCACTTTTCGAGATAAGAATTTTTTGAAAGGCGCCAACCTGCTTAGTGTATCGCTGCGAGGCGGTTTGGAAACGAACTATGACCAATTCTATGATGGCAATTTTTTGAAGAAATTCCGGTTGTTCACCCGTAGCGCAGGTGTGAATGCAAGTCTT
Source organism: Flavipsychrobacter sp. (assembly GCA_035497455.1). Taxonomy (GTDB): domain Bacteria; phylum Bacteroidota; class Bacteroidia; order Chitinophagales; family Chitinophagaceae; genus JAFIGV01. Next base: position 3,326 of record DATJDL010000022.1, on the reverse strand, counting down.
AATTTGCCAAAGTTCTTAGCCCCTTTCAACGGCTTATTTAAAGATAAAAATGTACCGAGGACGATATTCAGTGCCGGTACCAACATCCTGGAACGTGTGTCTTTTTTTACCGCTACCAATACGACAGCAGCGTTTACCTATAACTGGAGAGAGACCGCCACACGAACCTGGGAATTTTCTCCTGTTTTTATCAGCAATTTTCAATTGCCTGTGGTTACAGACTCTTTTAAGAAACGACTGGATAGTGTTGAGTTTTTACGCAAGCTATACACCCCTACCTTTATAGAAGGTGAGAATTTTAATTTCGTTTTCTCCAACCAGTTAGTAAAGAAAGGAAGAAGTTATACCTATGCCAAACTGGGGGTGGAAGAAGCCGGTTTGCTCATGAGCGCGATAGATAAAATTGCGCATCCCAATGTCAATTATGCGCAGTACGTAAAATTCGACTTTGATGTACGGCGGTATATAAACCGGTTGAAATCCCAGGTAGCTACCCGTATATACGGCGGTATTGGCATACCTTATGGGCGGTCCGCAGCATTGCCTTATGTGAAACAATATTTTTCCGGCGGGCCTTATAGTATTCGTGGTTGGCGTATTCGCACGCTGGGTCCCGGAACTTTTTATGATCCGGGTGTGGACAACAAAGAAGCGAGGGATACTTTGTTCATTGATCGTACCGGGGATATAAAACTGGAGGGAAATGCGGAGTATAGATTTGATATTGTGCAGCTTTTCTATGGAGTGGTAAAGATGAAAGGGGCATTGTTCGTAGATGGAGGCAATATCTGGTATGCTAAAGCCAATTCGGATTTTCCCGGAGGCGAATTCAGGTTGAACCGGTTCTACCGCGATCTGGCAGTAAGCACCGGGGCCGGCTTACGTTTTGATCTGGCGGGCTTTTTTATTTTCCGGCTGGATGCGGCATTTCCGCTTAAGAAACCTTATGGCAGCAACAGCGGCTGGGTGACAGATCAAATAGATATCTTGAATGGTTATTGGCGCCGAGATAATGTTGTTCTTAACATCGGCATAGGTTACCCGTTTTAATTGATTTCAGGAGGTTGGGATGACGATGATCCGCTTCACGTTTTTTGCGAATAATAAGCTGGTCACGAGGTATAAAATTTCCTTTCCACAGGGGCTTTGCTATATTTGCATGCCATGCGAAACATAAAAATCATAGAAGTAAAATCGGAAATCGGGGCAGGAACGAGAGGGGCTAGTTTGGGAGTAGATGCCATGCAGATTGCCGCGCTCGATTTTATGAGTAATTTTTTCGTAAACTTTCCTACGGAGCAAGTGGAGACCGAGAACAAATTACTTTATGAGCCGGTTCAATCGCCTTATGCAAAAAGGATTCATGGCATACAAACGATGTATGAGCGTGTTTCTAAAGCCGTTCATGATACCTTAAAGTCCGGACTGTTTCCCTTAGTGCTTGCGGGAGATCACAGCACTGCAGGAGGTACCATTGCAGGCATCAAAATGGCAAAACCGAAAAACCGGCTCGGTGTTATATGGATCGATGCCCATGCGGATCTCCATACGCCTTTTACAACACCCTCGGGCAATATGCATGGCATGCCCCTGGCTACCGCGTTGGGAGAAGACAATATGGATAACAAAATGCATGACGTGGATCCAAAAACAAAGGACCAGTGGAATAATCTGAAAAACATCGGGAAAATCCAGCCGAAAATCCATCCGGAAGATTTGGTATTTATTGCACTGAGAGATTATGAGAAGGAAGAAGAAGCACTGCTGAAAAAATATAACATTAAAGTGATTCCCGTACAGGAGGTTCGCAAAAAAGGAGTGGAAAATGTAGTAAGGCAAACGCTGCTGCATCTCAGTAATTGTGACGACATTTATGTCTCGTTTGATGTGGATTCTCTGGATAGTTCTATTTCAAGAGGTACAGGTACACCTGTAAGCAATGGGCTGAAAGAACGTGAAGTGGAAGATATCCTGGCTTCACTTATGCAAAATCATAAAATCTGCTGCTTTGAGATCACAGAAGTGAATCCTACGCTTGACAAGGAAAACCTGATGGCAGAAATAGCGTTTAACATCCTGCAACGCAGTGTCAATATTTTATTGTTGAATTAAAAAAGCGAAAATGATATACTGGTAAATGGCAGGAGTGTTGTACCAATAAACATTAACCAGGATAGATTAATGACAGGGGTTGACCGGCAGATGCTGGTCAACCCCTGTCATTTTTGTCTAAACAATGTAATGTTTAAAATAAGGTTAATGTGTGTCTTATCGTGAAGTTTGTTAAATTTATATTATACAAAAAGGGGGGAGCCGAAAACCTTTTCAGAGTAGGCTATAAATGAACAAAAATGAAGAAAACACTACAATTCTATTACAGGCTTGCGGTCTGCGCATTAGTGGTCCTGTTTGGAGCAACAGATGTAGGAGCACAATTACCGCAGTATTATAATAATGCGGGATCTACGACCAGTACCAATGCATTTCCCTGGAGTACAGGAACCGGTAAAGGAATTCAATGGATTGTAAATTCGGGGGAGTTTGCCAGTCCTGTTCCGGCACCAGCCGGTCATAACATTACAGAAGTATGGTTTTACGCAGCAAGCACCATCAATGCCACCTATACCAATTTCAGTGTAAAGATGGGACAAATTCCCAGTAACACCGACGCTGCTTGGACAGCAGCGTCCATGTATACGGGTACAATGACTACTGTTATCAATCCTGCATCCAAGGTATTGAATGTAGCCACCGGTGCCTGGTTTAGCATGACCCTGGATGTTCCATTTTTTTATGATCCTTCTCAAGCATTGATCGTAGAAGTTTCACAATGTGGATTTACGGGAACATCGGCACAATCAGCCAGCACCTTTACAGCTTCCGGCACCCGGAGGAAATATTTGAACCCTGCCACGACTACGCCTTGTACCCAGGCTTATTCGGGGCAAGACGCCTTAATGAGTCCTATCGGTCTTACGCTGGTATCAGCAGGTCCATGTACCGCTCCTCCTGCAGCTGGTAGTGCCTTGGCAAGCAATGCCTCGCCCTGTTTTGGACAGAGTGTGTCGCTGAATCTTTTGGGTAACAGCACCGGCGGCGGACAGACATATCAGTGGGAAAGCTCCTCTTCTTTGTCCGGTCCCTGGATACCGGAAGGGACTTCATTGACTTCTCCTTATCTGGTGGTTACCCCCCCTGTAGGGACGACATATTACCGCTGCATGGTGACTTGTGGCAGCAGTTCTGTAGCTTCTGTAGCGGATACGGTGATAGTGGCGACCCCGTTTCCGGGAGGCGTTTACACGATCAACTCGGCGGTAGCGACT
>DATJDL010000021.1:0-119012 GCA_035497455.1 Flavipsychrobacter sp. | reverse complement strand
AGGGGGCACGGTCTGAACAAATACGTCGATTTGTTTTTCATCATATACTTCCAGTGGCGTGCTGCCGCACGGTCCGGATAACAGGTACACACGATACGTACCTGATGGGCCCGCTGCACCGCCTATGCGTGGAAAGGTGAGTGTAGAGTCGGTACTGACAAAGCCGTTTGGTCCCACCCACATAAAGGTATGAGGTGCATTAGGATCTACAGCGCGGGCAGTAAGAACTACGGTAGAGTCTGTATTACTACAGAAAAAGCCACCGCCTGTCGTCACCATGTCATAACGCACCCCAATCTGGATCAGGTAGTCTTCTGTTTCACCAAAGCTATAGCTCAAACAAGGACCCAGACTAGCATCTGCATAACCTTCTGCCGAAATCACCCTCAATCCGACCAAGCCTTTTACAGCGGTTAGAGGTACCGTAAAGTTACCGTTCACTGTCTTGGGTCCCACTGAGGTAACGGGGTCTTTATAAACTGTTTCTCCGGGATCCAGAAAATCTCCGTCTCCGTTAAAATCGATCCACATCGCTATACCATTGCTATAATACGTGGCTCCGTCACATTCATCCTCATTGATGGAGAACGTTACATTTTGACCTGGCATCACATTCGTTAGTGCGCCTAAGGTGGTAAAATTCGAATAGCGATTCAGAGCAGAACCCGGACCGGGCGCCACATTGGAACATCCGGATGTATTTAAATACATGGCCGGTGCGGATGCACCATTTACGGTCACTCTATAAATTTCCTCATCTGCTGTCTGAGTAGGAATGGAAGTACAATAGGTGAGATTCGACGTTTTCTGCATCGGAACGTAATACTCTGTGCTGGTATCTGAAACGCCGGAGTTTCCGCAGGTTACTATGCAACGAAAATACGCCGGCAATATAGCAGTAGCTAAAGAGTAATTTCTGCCGGTAGCCCCTGCTATATTAGTCCAGGTACTACCGGGACAAAATTCACGACGCTGCCATTGATAGAAAAGATCGCCCTGATTCGTGGAATAGGGCAAGGTAAGCGTTTTACCACCTGCCGTATTTTCTACTATAGCCCCGGCATTGGGTTTCCCGGCACACGGTGTAGGCGGAATGATCATCAGGTCATAATCTTCTGTCTCTCCATCATAATTGGAAGCACAGGGATCCAGGGTAGCCTGTACAAAATGCGAACGCAAACGCAGCCTGGTGAGACCAGGAGTAGCTGTAAACGGTATCGGGAAGGAGCCGTTAACCGTTGCTCCGATCGTAACCGCGCTGATACCGTACACCAACTCACCGGGATCCGTAAAATCAAAATCCTGATTCCAGTCCACCCAGATGCCATAGTATTCGTTCCACCCGGGATTATTGGTGAAAGAGAAATTGACGTTACTACCCATCACACCGGTATGTGTCATACCCGGATAGTATATATAACCACCTACCCCTGCACAATTCGTATTATTATTGGTAATATTAGTAATCCCCCCGGTAGTAGAAAACGATACGTTGAAGTTGAGTGTACATCCTCCTGTAGATGTAGCGATGCAATACTGAGCATTGCTTTGTAAGGCTAATAATAATGTGGAAATCAATAAGTAAAAATTCCTCATAGAGAAAAGTCAATTAATGGTTATGAATGAGAGTAAATGTACTTAAAAATTAGATTATTCGCTACTATATAGACATATTTTATGCTACGCCCTTACATTTCAAAAAAACAAAGCACATCATGCAATTTTTGTATCCAGGCAAAGGGTAAAAAAGAAGTATACATACCCCAAACGTATCTAACGCTATTGAGAAATAGCGCCGCCAGGCATTAGCAAATAATTTATATAGTGCCGGAAGTGTTTTCAGCTAATATCATTGAATAAAAATGCTGTTAGTAGTTTTATATTGATTCATATTTCTGCAACGGAGAACCCGGCTCTTTCAGAAAATGTTTGTAAACAAGACGGTCCGCCAAACCCGGAAGTAATTTGTTCAGCCAAACCGTGATTTTACCCTGGGCCGTCATGACGATATTGCGCTTTCGCTGCTCAATTCCATCCATCATGATCCTGGCAGATGTTTCAGCGCTCATTAGTTTACTTTCTGCCAGGGGGGTTTCGCCTTGGGAACTCCCGTCTGCAGCACGTGCTACATTACGGATGTTGGAGGCGGTAAAGCCCGGACAAAACCACAAGACCGAAGTACCTGTGTTCAACAGCTCAGTTCGCAAGGCTTCCATAAAGCCCTGCATGGCAAACTTGGATGCCGAATAACCCGTTCTTCCCGGCAAACCACGGTAGCCTGCGATCGAAGAGATACTTGCTATAACTCCTTTATGCTCCATGACTGAAGGCAATGCATATTTGGCACAGTACACTGCCCCCCAGAAATTAATATCCATTAACTCTTTTATTACAGCCAGGTCCACCTCATCAAACAACGCCCGCATGCTGATGCCCGCATTATTGATCAACACATCTATTCTTCCGAATTTCTGAAGGGTTTTATCTATAAAAGTTTTACAGTCTTCTTCTTTGCTCACATCCGCTTTGCATAGCAGAATGGTGCTTCCTTCCCTGAAAATCTCTTGTAATTTACCTATGCTTCGCGCGCATAGGGCTACTTTGGCTCCTCTGGCCAACGCTTCTAAGGCTAATGCCTTACCAATACCAGAGGAAGCTCCGGTAATGACCATTATTTTATCTTTCAGATCATACATGGTGTTCAGTGAAAATCAAAATTAAAAACTTAACAGGGAGGAAAATTATACATCCCATGGGATCGATCATAAAAGCAGTCCAGCAAGGATCTTGTTTTCCTTATGATCTATTCCGCTTCCCACATCCTGTAAGTGGGCTCATCATGCAACTTAAATCCAATTTTCTGGTACACCGGCTCTCCCATTTTAGTAGCGTGCAACTCAAAGCTGTGAATACCCATTTTCCTGGCGGTAGCTATCAGGTATTTCAGCAATTCGCTTGCTATACCTTGTCTGCGGTAGGATGCTGCGGTAAACATATTCATGATATATCCACGCCTGCCGTCAACATTTTGAAAATTGCCCGGATGCTGGCGTATTGCCATACCACCGACGGCTATAACTTCGTTTTGTGCTTTAGCATACCAGCAGCAATATGTGCCATTGGGCACATGTTCTTCAAAATATCGCCGTAAACCGGATCGTAACGCAAGTATATTCTCTTCCGGCTGAGCGCCCGCAAGCTCTAATAAGAAACGGATGCGTGTGTCAATGAGCAGCTCAATATCACCCGCATCCGCTTGATGGTATGTTATTTCATTCATCGTATTTACAATGAATTCTTAAAGGTTGTGTAGGAGTTAATGTTTTCGTTTTGATCTATTTCAGTCACGCAACCCTCTGTTGTCGCCTCCGAACGAATGTTCTGAATACGGTTATCCGGATTAGGGTGCGTACTCAAAAATTCAGGAGGATTGGAGCCGCCCATATCGGTGATCTTTTGAAAAAAGTTCGCAGCGCCATCAGCCTGGTACCTGGAAGAGCAAAGGTACACCACGGAATATTTATCGGCCTCTGTTTCATTGGCCCTGCTAAAGCTAAGTGTAGTGAGACCGCTTAATACCTGCGTGACAGCACCCTGGTTTTTGCCCAATACGATGTCCAACAGAAATTGCAGCCCGTATTCTTTTGTCAGCAACTCAGTGGAGTGGCGTTTATCAGCATGTGCCATTTCATGACCCAGCACACCGGCAAGGGAAGATTTATCATCTAAAAATTTAATTAAGCCTGTATAGACGTAGATATAACCCCCCGGAGTACAGAAGGCATTTTGGGTATTGTCATCTTTGATAATGTAAACCTCCCAGGCAAAATCATCTTTATGGGTAACACTTCCCGCCGCAAGGATGTCGTTTCTTATACCTTCCAGATAGGTGTATGCTGAGGGGTTAGAAGTTCGTGGAATAACAGGATATGTAGCAGGATCATTAGCAATTTCCTGTTTCACCTGCAAACCCAGGTCTTTATCATCCTGAATCGAAAAGATATTGAAACCACCACCGCCATCTTTACTACAGCTTGTAAACATCATTGTTGCTGCAGCAGCAAAAGCAAATGCCATTTTTTTCATAAATACTACCAGTTTATCGGATAAAGGTAAAAAATGCCTCGTAAAATCATGTCTCTTGCCTGTTTATTAATTGAGATTCCGGATGTATATCCTATTCTCCATCTATGCCCGGCAAAAGATAAACGTTGCTTATCAGGCTACCGGCTTACAAAACTGTGCCTTTGTTTCTGTTTCCTGAAAGAAAAGGTATCTTAACAAAACAAAATTTGCTTTATGCCCCTTCAGACTATTGACGAGGTCATTGCCCGGCTGGAAGAGATTATTCAATATTGCATCAAAACCAACAACCGGTTGGGGTATTTTGCCGTATTGTACCACCGGGTAACCTGTCGCATCAAAGAAGGCATCCTAAATCAGGAATTTGAGGACAACAAGCGCATGGAACGGCTGGATGTGCTATTTGCCACTTATTACATCACAGCATGGGATCAATGGCAGGCTAAACACAAACCGGCAGCATCCTGGGGAATTGCTTTTGTAACGGGGCAGAAACGCGGTGTTATTATGCAGCATTTACTACTGGGCATTAATGCTCATATCAACCTGGACCTGGGTATAGCTACGGCTGCCGCGATGAAAGGCTATTCATTACGGGAGATACAAAAAGACTTCAATACAGTGAATGTCATTCTCGCTTCCATGATAGACCTGGTGCAGGATGAGCTTCTCAAGGTATCTCCCCTGATGTTCCTGCTGGATAATTTTGGAAAAAACTTCGATGAAAAGATGACGGAATTCAGCATTGTTACAGCCCGGCAAGGCGCATGGCAGTTTGCTACGGAACTTTCTTTAAAAACGGGGATTCAGCATGCCAGCTGCGTGGCTACACGCGATGCTACCATCGCTCATCTTGCGTCCCTGCTTGCCAACCCGAAAGGAAAAGTATTTTCGGGAATGATGAAGGTGATTAGTTGGCTGGAATATAAGGAGCCGGCAAAAATAATAGAAACCATCCGTTATGTAGCACAGCAAGCCGCCGCGAAAGTAGCCCCGGCCATACAGCGGGAACAGCAGCAATAGCAGGGCTGGAATTGGGCTTCCATAAAATTACATTTATCATCCCATGGCAACACCTCTTTCTTCTGCGGGGCATCTTTCTAAAACCAAACTGATCAATGGGTTATTGATCGTCACGTCATTGTTAGGCTATCTTGAATGGGGTAAAGGTAATCGTATGTTTCTGTTCCAGGGAGAAGCGGAGATTCTTTCCAGGCTCTTTAAAGACTTCCGATCTGCGATACATCCTTTGACAGTACTTCCTTTGTTAGGACAGGTTTTGCTGCTGGTCACCTTGTTTCAAAAACAGCCCCGCAAATGGCTGAGCTGGACCGGTTTTTTATTTTTGGGATTGTTGCTCTTCTTTCTATTCATCATTGGGCTGATCAGCCCTAATTATAAAATCCTCCTTTCTTCTCTACCTTTCCTGACAACCGGTTTTTTAGCAGTTCACCACCTAACGCGCCATTATGTAAAATAATACCCTAGTCCGGCAATTGCCGGCTATTTATACGTCTTTTACAAATAACGTATATGACTTGTGACTATTTTATTGTTAAGAATGGGATAGAATACACTTCACGAACGGATGAAATGTCTCCAAAATCCCTGGCTAGCCCTACCTTTGCGACCGAATGTTAGCTCTAAATGAAGTCTTTAATTATTTTTTACACAAGCGTGCATAACATTTTGAAATAGTAAAGGCATAAAATTTATATTTTTCATTAACCAAAATAAAAAAACAACTACAAGAGTTATGAAAGTAATGATCATTATGGGTTCCCAAAGTGATGAAGAAGTAATGAAAGAAAGTCAGAAATGGCTGAACTGGTTTGGAATACCAAACGAAATGATAGTAGCCTCTGCACACCGCAACCCTGATAGGGTACGTGATCTGATGGTGAATGCCAAAGACAACGGATTTGGCTGCGTGATAGCAGCGGCAGGCATGGCGGCAGCTTTGCCCGGCGTATGTGCCGCCTACACTTCTCTTCCGGTACTCGGTGTTCCACTGGACGGCGGATTGCCGGGCGGGATAGATGCACTCTATAGTATTGTTCAAATGCCTGCCGGGCTCCCGGTAGGTACACTTGCTGTGGGCAAAGCCGGTGCCCGAAACGCGGCAGCAATGGCTGCCCGTATTTTTGCTCTGAGCGACCCGGCAATGGCACAAAAAGTAGAAGAGTTTAAGCAACAGGGATATAAGATCTGATGCTGGAAAACTTTTGCACTGCATATCTTCCGGATCTTCAAAATTGAGTCTTTTGCAATTATCCACTAAAAACATGCATCCTTGACAGAAGCTATCATCAACCTTGAGACAGTTAATCCTATCGAATTTTTTGGCATCAACAACAGCAAATTCGATGTATTGAAGAAAAAATTCCCCCTGTTAAAAATCCTCTCACGCGGTTCGCAAATAAAGCTGTCAGGCAGACCTGATGAAGTGGCGACTGCGCAAGGTAAAATTTCGCAGGTGATAAAATATCTGGAGCGTAACGGGCACATTTCGGAAAATTATTTTTCGCGTGTGCTGGGCGACGAAGAACAAGGAGAAGCACCTGTGCAGGAAGATCCTGCCAGCAACGACATCCTCGTTTTCGGACCGAATGGAAAGGTGATACGTGCTAAAACAGCCAATCAAAAACTGATGGCAACTGTTTCTGAAAAAAACGATATTATTTTTGCGATCGGTCCTGCCGGAACGGGTAAAACCTATACAGCAGTGGCGCTTGCCGTACGTGCTCTGAAGAATAAGGCTGTGAGAAAGATCATACTTACACGACCTGCAGTGGAGGCCGGCGAAAGCCTGGGTTTCCTTCCGGGCGATCTGAAGGAAAAAATTGATCCGTACCTGCGTCCTCTTTATGATGCACTGGATGACATGATACCCAGCGATAAGTTAAGCTATTATATGGCGAACCGAATCATCGAAATAGCTCCGCTTGCCTATATGCGCGGACGCACGCTGGATAATTCGTACATTATTCTGGATGAAGCGCAGAATACGACTGATCTGCAATTGAAAATGTTCCTTACCCGTATCGGACCGAGCGCAAAGGCCATCATCACGGGTGACCTGACCCAGGTAGATTTACCAAAGAACCAGCGTTCGGGTCTGATAAAGGCTTCCCGCATTCTCAAAAATATAGACGGCATTGCCTATGTAGAACTGGATGAGGCCGATGTAGTAAGACATCGGCTCGTAAAACATATTATACGTGCTTATGACAGGGAGCAGGACAGGGAAGACGCATTGAAGGAAGAAAAGAGAAATGCTGTGCAATAGTATTCCATCCCGGAAGTAACTTTGAAAAACCTCAACATTCGTTGAGGTTTTTCTTTTTTGAACCGGTAGCCTATGAGTTATAAAATCGGGCTTACGCAAATAGTTCAGCAACGATTATCCTGTTCACGCCCAGTTCATGGATTTTATGATCGGGAAATAATTCCCCGAAGATGAGGAGGGATGCTTCCCATGCTTCTTTTGAATGGACAATATAATTAAGCACGAGACAGCCGTTTTTTTCGAGCAGGTTCTTACACCGCAGTAAAAAATCCTGCTGCATGACGAAACCGGGTACGTCGCGGCTGTTGAATATATCGATCACAATCAGGTCAAAACGATCTGTGCTTTTTTTAACGAAGACGTCTGCATTTGCATGGACAAACTTTAAGCGAGGTCGCAAACGCAGCGGCAGGACTTCTTTTGCCCAATCAAGCACGACACCATCTAATTCCACTAATGTTATTTCCGGCTGAAAACCCATACTGTCCAAGACATTCACTGCACTACCCAGTCCTGTACCCAACACCAAGATCCTTTCTGCGGCAGGTAACCGATCCTTTATCGCTCCGAATGCCAGCCTGAGCGGACGATACCGGCTGCCGTCAGAATATAAAGCATCTTCTGTAGCCAATTGCCACCTACCCTGATAATAAAACAGCTCTAACAAAGGATTCACATCGCTGCTTCCTGTTCTTACTTTAACGGGGTAGAACAGGCTCAATATTTTTCGAACAAAGTGAAGTTGCATGATGGAAGTGTTAAGCTACGGCATACAGAGCGCAGGGCTATGCCTTTGATGAAATCAGTTGCTGTATTTTTTTCAGCAACTGTGAGGTAATCTTATTTTGACAATAAGCCTCTTTGATATAAGCTGCACCGGCTTCAGCAATTGTATGAGCAACCGCTCTGTTTTCCATCACGAACCGGATCTGACGAATAAAATCGTCTGCGGTTTCAGCCAGTAGATAATGTTTCCCGTCTTCAAGTCCATTGATGCCCTGTACGCCTACAGCGGTACTGATCACAATTTTCCCGGAGGCAATGGCTTCCATGATTTTCACCCGGATACCACTGCCGGCTTGCAACGGAACGATCAGTATTTTCTTATCAGCAATAAAGGTGTGCGCATGTGGAACTTCTCCTGCACACACGATTCCTTCTCCTTCGTATTTTTTAAAGGAAGCCGGCATATTTCTACCGGCAAAATGAAACTCAAATTCCGGGAGCTGTTTATGAAGTTCTTTCCATACAGTTTCTAAAAACCAGGTAATCGCCTCTGCATTAGGCATCCAGTCCATCGCACCGATGTGGTAGCCGATCCATTTTTCTTCTACAGTCTCCTGGGTAAATTTCTGCTCACTCAATCCGAAAGCCGCCACATGCATAGGCGTCGTTATTCCCAGCTCCTTCACCGTTGTGGCATCGGTATCTGTAATGGGTATTAACAGGTCTGCATCTCTCCAGGCATTTAATTCAAATTTCTTTACACGGGCGGCCAAATCCTTCAGGTAGATCCGCTTGAACGTGTTGGACGTCTCCCCGGCAAGCCTTTCCCATATCTGATGTTCTATGTTGTGGAGACGTGATAGGATCACGGCTTTGGAAGCGATGCGAATAAAAGGCAGATACACGCTCATGTAAATGCTTTCGAGTTGTATCACATCCGGTTCAAAATCTTCTATCGCCGCCGCCAGCTTCTTCTCAAATCCCTTATCAAAAAAACGGTCTACCTGGTTGGGTTGTTTGCTTAACAAGAAGTTTTTAAGCGAGGGAAATATTTTAATATCGGTGTCTATATCAAAAGTTTCCAGCCGGACCTGGTTAAAAAGCGGGGGAAGCTCTTCAGTAGGGATATAGTGCCGTGATGTATTCATACTCAGCAGGAACACATCTGCACCAGCGTTATGATAGCCCTCTATCATGGCGTATACGGCAAGATTACCTCCGTCTTTTAAAGGATAGGGAACACGATTAGTGATGATTAAAATTCGTTGGCTCTTCATCAGACGTCTGCAAATGTACTAATGCATTTTGTGTTCGTTTTTATAAAAGTTATCAAATGGAGTTATTTTTACAAGTTCACCAGATTGCCTAAACGCTTTTTTTTTCGCATTGCATGCCGAAACCACGAGTTATCTGTACCGTTACCAATGACCTTAACTATGATCAGCGAATGATCCGCATCTGCAATTCATTGCAGGAAGCAGGATATAATGTCTTGCTGGTCGGTATTGAAAGGAAAAAAAGCGCGGCACTGCAGAAAAAAGCCTTTGAGCAAAAACGTATCCCTGTCTGGTTCGAAAAAGGAAAATTGTTTTACCTGGAATATAATATCAGGCTCCTGTTCTATTTACTTTCTGCTAAGGTTGATGTCCTGTGTGCGATCGACCTGGATACTATTATGCCCGTTTATTATGCTTCCATCCTGCGAAAGAAAAAACGGGTATATGATGCACATGAATTGTTTACAGAAATGCAGGAAGTGATGTCGCGTCCTCTCATATACAAGATGTGGAGCTGGGTGGAAAAGACTTATGTGAAGCGTTTTTCAGCGGGCTATACCGTGGGAGCCGCAATAGCCGATATTTTCAGGGAACGATATGGGGTTCACTACGGCCTGGTCCGGAACATTACCGTATTAAAACCCTTTGAGATCCCTGAAAAGAAGGAACATTATATTTTATACCAAGGTGCTGTCAATGTTGGTCGCTGTTTCGAATACCTCATTCCGGCCATGAAACAGGTAGATGCCACACTGATCATTTGCGGAGAAGGAAATTTTTTTGAACAGGCTAAACAAATAACCGCTGAAGAGGGACTAAACGACAAGGTCATTTTTAAAGGGTATGTACCTCCTGATGAACTGCGAAACTTTACGCTTCATGCTTACATCGGTATCACGTTATTCGAAGCAACCGCAACAAGTAATAAATACTCACTAGCCAACCGCTTCTTTGACTATATGCACCATGGTGTACCTCAACTCTGCGTAAAATATCCTGAGTACGAAAAAATAAATGCAGATTACGAGGTAGCACATTTAATCGAAAAACCTACTACTGAATACATAGCAAGAGGATTAAACTATTTGCTGGAAAATAAGGACTACTATAAACGCCTGCTGCAAAACTGCCTTCTCGCAAGGGAACAATACTGCTGGCAGCACGAAGAAAAAACACTCCTGAAAATATACGACCAACTTGGCTGACATCAAGCTGCATATCGTCTCCTTCGCCATCCCGGACCCGCCTGATTACGGGGGCATCATAGATGTGTTTTATAAAATAAAATACCTTGCTGAAGCCGGGGTGAAAATCTATTTACATTGTTCGCAGTATGACGAAAGATTACCTTCGGCAGTATTGGAATCCTGGTGTGAAAAAGTCTGGTATTATCCCCGTCATACAGGTGTAGCAGGGCTTTCCATGACGCTGCCTTATATTGTATATTCCCGCCGCGGAACGGACATACTGAACAACCTGCAAGCGATAGACGCGCCCATTTTATTCGACGGGTTGAGCACTGCCTATTATCTGGATCATCCGGCTCTCAGAAGCCGATTGAAAATACTACGCCCGCAAAATGTAGAACAGGATTATTACCGACTGTTGGCGAAACGTACCCGGCATTCTGTAAAAAGATTGTATTACACTGCAGAAGCCCTCTTGCTTAAAAGACTGGAAAACCGGCTGAATAATGTAGATGTTTTTTTTACCGTAGCACAGCATGATCATGAGTTTTTCCGCAAAAAATATCCTGTTGCATCCCATCATTACCTCCCTTCATTTCAACCCTATACGGAAATAACAAGCCAAGAAGGCTCCGGAGATTTCACACTTTACCATGGCAATCTCTCCGTAGAAGAAAATGAAGAAGCGGCTCTATTCCTGCTTGAACAGGTATGTTCCCAAACAGACACCCCTCTCTATATTGCCGGGAAGAATCCGACAGTCCGGCTTTTGAGAACAGCAAAAAAATTCCCTCATTGCGCCGTGATTGCCAATCCTGATAAGCTACAGATGGAAGAGCTGATTGCTCAGGCCCATATCCATGTGTTACCTACCTTCCAGAGTACAGGTTTAAAGCTAAAACTGCTTCACGGGCTTTTCAACGGCAGGCATGTGCTGGTCAATGAAGAGATGCTTACAGGCACGGGATTGCAGCATGTTTGTCACATTGCATCGGATGCAACTGGTTTCGCACAAAAAATAAAGGAACTTATGAAAGTTCCCTTTACTAAAGCTGAAATTTTAAGACGAAAAGCTATATTAATGAATCACTACGACAATCGAAAAAATGCGGCGGCTATTGTTACATACCTGCAACAGAGATCTCTTTAACCGCGCCTTGCTCCACCCGTACGACACGCGCCGGGTATTTTTGAATGATGGAGTAATCGTGTGTAGCCATAATGAAGGCGGTATGATAATCCCGGCAAATGCTAAAAAGCAATTGCATGATCTCGTCGGTCGTATCAGGGTCCAGGTTACCCGTAGGCTCATCGGCCAATATTAATTTCGGGTTATTCAGTAAGGCTCTTGCTATATCTACACGTTGTTGTTCACCGCCACTCATTTCATAAGGCATCTTAAACCCTTTATTACGTAAGCCTACTTTCGAAAGTACATTCTCTATTTTCTCTTTCATCAACACTTTGTCCTTCCAGCCTGTTGCCTTTAGTACAAATTCCAGGTTATCGCGCACAGAACGGTCGGTTAGCAGGCGAAAATCCTGAAATACAATGCCAAGATTTCTGCGCAATAACGGAATGTTCTGCCATTTTAATTGCTTGAGGTCAAAACCCGCTACATTCCCGCTCCCCTCTTTTAGGTAGAGATCGCCGTACAGTGTTTTCAGTAAGCTGGATTTTCCGGTCCCGGTCTTGCCGATCAGGTACACAAACTCTCCCTTATCCACATGAAAGTTCACGTTGCTCAGGATCAGATTGTCACCCTGGAAGATATTCGCGTTATCTATCGAAACAATGGTTCTGTCATTCATATGAAAGCACTTGTTTTGCGACAAACTTACAAGATTAAAAGCTAACAGCCTTCATAAAAATACGAGCATATCGGGCAAGCTATCAGCTCTACCTTGTTGCTACATCCGTTGCGCTTGGCAATAAGCTCACGAGTAATAAGCACGGTTTCTTCCACGAATGAAACATGTTGCAAAGCACAAAAAAATGAAAGAAGCTGTCTGAAAAATCAGACAGCTTCTCCTCCTACCATAATCTTATTTGTGATTACTGTTTATTGATTCTGATAGTTTGGGTATGGCTGGCATCCGCATATTTAATCAGGTAGATTCCATTTGCTAAACCGCTCATATTGATCGTTTCAGTAGCACCGGTCATTTTGATGGTTCTTACCACTTTGCCAGTCACATCTGTAACGTGTAACATTCCGGGAGTACCTTGTGCCCCGCTTACCGTTACGGTGAGGTTTTGAGACACGGGATTCGGGAAGGCATTTACACCAAATGTTTTACCGTTGGCAATTACTTCAACTATATTAGAGTAGGTTTTGGTACCTGCTGCATCTTTCATCATCAATCGGTAATAGTTCACACCTTCAAGCGGGTTATTGTCCATGTAGGTATAACTACCCGGCACGCCTGTTGCATCTTTTTTATAGATCGTTTCAAAAGATTTAGCGTTGCCGCTTCGTTGCAATTCGAACTTGTCAGTTGTTTCTTCGCTGAGTGTTTTCCAATCTACGCGGTTAGACGATCCTATATTCGTAGCGGAAAGACGATCTAACTTCACGGAAAGCGGCGTGTATACCTGGATAGGCATGATGGCTGTGCCGTAAGAAGCGGAGTAATTTCCTAACAGGATGTAATAGGTCGTACTGGCAACGCCGCTGATATCGAACAAAGGAGCCGCGGAATTAGGGCAGGCGTCATCATCGAAACCTGAACAGGCGGTGAATGCACCACAGCTACCTTCATAAACACGTGCATAGTTATCAAATCCTGCAGGCGGATCGCAGGCGGAAATAGTAAACGTACCCGTATATGGCGCTGTAAAGCTATACCACAATCCTCTCACCGTTCCGGTAGTGGCTGTTGTGGAACCACAAGCAGGTGTAGGGAGCGGATCATTTGTTGCCCAGGTATTATCTGCATTTACCGGTGCAGCATTCAACGTAAGGGCTATGGCACCTGCACATGTATCATTTACCGGTGTAGTACCCGTAGCAAGAGATGCGTTAGTGCTGTAACCGTTGTTTGCAGCTACACAATTTTCTCTTATGTAAACCGTGTAGGCTGTGCCCGGTGCCAGACCGGAAATAGTCTGCGGAGAGAACGGAGTCGGCACCAAAGTACCGCCGACACCGGCTGTAGCGCCTGTACCGGGAGTGTATCCTGTAGGTCCGTATTCAAGTACTACATTTCCGCCCGTGCTGGTCCAGTTTACGTCAAACGAGTTACTGGTCCTGTTAGTGGCCGATAAAGCTGTAGGCGGGGGACAAAGAGGCATGGTGGCAAATATGGGCGAACGCGCAGACCAGGCACTGGTATCTCCACCCGGGTTTATCGGATTACACACCGAGCGGACAAAATAAGTGTAGTTCGTACCGGGAACAAGATTGGAAATCAGGAAGCCCGTATTAAAAGAGGCATTCAGCTTGGTACCGGTACCCTGTGTAAAGCTACCTACACCATACTCAATTTGCCATTGTGCAGCAGTACCGTTTTCTATCCAGATCAGATCAGCCGTAGTAGAAGTCATGTTGCTCGCTGTAGGCAATGTAGGTATCGGACAAGACGGTGTCGGAACGATAAACACAGAATCCATAGCACAGTTGTCCCCAAAACCAGAAACAAATTTAAATCCAACATACAAGGTAGAAATACCACCTGCTACAGTCACCATCTTCTGATTCCATTGGCTCGTACCTGCAGCCAGTGTTCCATCGTGACGTGTAATGAAGGGACCGGCATCAGCCCAGGTGATTCCATCTGCGGAAGTCTGCACCTGCACACCTTCTGTCAGGTATTGCCCTGTAGTATAGTTGGTATTGTGATCATTTTTCCAATAAAAATTCACATCCAGGCTAGATACCAATGTTGCATCAATTACTGGAGACACCAGGCGGGTAGCGTTACCATTCGTTATACTGAACGAATTCCAGAAAGCGAATCTGGACCCTTGATAAGGAGTAGTTGTCGGATTGGCAGTAGATGTTTCAAAAGTAATACTGTTGGAACCGGTTACAAACTGCTGAGACCAGCATGTTGGGAAGGTGGTATTCGCTGCTGTATTGAAACCTTCACCAAACGGTATGGTTTTAGGCAGACATTGCGTAGTAAAGCTATAGCGGGCTGACCAGGCACTGGTATCATTCGGACCGCAGACAGAGCGGACAAAATAACTGTACTGTGTAGCAGGCGCCAGGGCTGTGGTCGCACCCAGGGTATAAGGATTAGCTGTAACAATTTGTCGGGTGCCGGATCCCGGTGTAAAGCTGGTACCCGTTGCATATTCGATTTGCCATGTAGTGGCAAAACCCATTTCCACCCACTGCAAGTCTGCCGTAGTGGGAGTTACATTGGAAGTGTTCAGTGTGGTGGGAGAAGGACAGTTGGGCGTCAGTTCCAGTTTAAAATCATCGAAAGCAATATACCAGGGGCCGCTTGACGGCTGGTTTACCCTTACCGCAAAATAGTGTATACCTGTTACGGAAGGAATAAAGGTATAGGTTTGCTTGGTGTAAGGCTGGATGGCAATGGTGCCGCTACCGGGCGCGGTAAATGTAGTACCGATTTGGCTCGCACCTACAGAATTCTGAACAGAATTTTGGAAAATATCTACAGTCCAACCGGTTCCGCCGTCGCCGGCCACATAAAAAGATAAGTCATAGGAAACATTGGCGGTAAGTTGGAAGCCCGGTGTCCAGATGTATTCATTCGTCGCTGACCATGCATCCCGTAAATGATTAGCCCCCGAGTTAGACGTATTATAAGCAGAGGCGGCTGACGTGGACCAGTCTCCGTTTTCTTTCAACCAGCAAGGAGGAAATGATGTAGTGCCGGGGGATGTAATGGCATCAAAATTCTCCGTCCAGGGAATAGGCGGCGGCGCAAATGAAACCGTAACAACATTGGAGTTGCCTACCAGGTTACCGTTGGTACAGGTAACCTGTAATTTGTAATAACTGGTTTGTGTAATGCCGGCGCTTACCGTGTCATTCTTGTAATTGGAACTGGAGGTACCTCTTGGTGTAAAGGTTACATTATCGGTACTTTCCAGCCACTGAAAGCTAAGCCCTGTAACACCTGATGCGAAGCCCGTTGCAGACAAAATAAAAGGGACACCGCTACAGGCAACATTATTCAAAGTAGAGGCAACCGTTCCGGCTGATGGCGCAGTGCTGCAAGCCGTACCTGCATTGATCGTAATCAGATAATCTTCATATTCGCCGAATACACCTGTACCGCAGGGACCGTTTGCCCCGCTCGATGCTACTGGTGTGGACGAGTTGGCACCACGCACCCGCATCCGGGTAACACCTGTCAGTGCATTCGCAGGGATAATCACGTTACCGGAAAAGGTAAACGGCATTTTAGTTCCCGTAAAGACCGTAGTGGAACCTAAAAATGTAAATTCCGAAGCATCAAACGCACCATTATGGTCATAATCTATCCAAACGCCTGCAGACGAAGGATTGGAATTGATGGTATCTGTAACGGAAATCGGAACAGACTGCGCCTGTGTAAAAGTTGCCAGTGAACCTAAGCTGGTAAAACTGGTATATCCTCCCGCACACATAGCCGAAGTATTATTTAAGGTACCCATCGTTACATTGACAATACCTTCATTGGTACACGTACTTGTCGGGTTGCAATAACAATTGTAAAAGAGATTTTGTCCGATGCTCACGACGTTGCTGAAGGTGCTGTCGTTGGTATTAGTACAGGTTACTTTCAGCCTGTAATCGGTGGCTGCAGTTTGAGATGCCACATTAAGCGTAGCATTGGTCGCACCGGAAATGGCACTAAAAGTGCTTGCCGAGGCAGGGCTTTGTTGCCATTGAAAGGCTACCCCTCCCGTTCCTGATGCAACACCCGATCCGTTGATCGTAAATGACGTGTTCACACAGGCATTCGTCGTGGTACTCGAAGCAGTAATGGGAGAAATAGGTCCTGCGCAAGCGATCGGAACCGTGTAGTCAATGGTAAGTTTGGGTTCGGTGGTACTCGTTCCGTAACCGTTGATATTATATGTATTGGTAGATCCTCTTACAAAACCCAGGTTCACAAATGCTCCGCCTACATTGTTCTGAATAAAGGTAATGCCCGTAGCATTCAGCGTTTTTGTGTTCACAGCATTCGCCGTCCAGCTCGTGCCATTTAAACTGGTACCACTACCGGCGTTGGTGTATAACGTAGCACCTGCGATGGCAGAAGGATCTCCTGTAAAACCGTAAATATTATTAGTAGCGGTACTGGATGTAGAAGTGTAGGTGGTAAATTCAACCGAAACCGAATTAATGATCGATCCTGCCGGTATAGTGGAGAGATCAAAGGAGGCAAATCCGCGGTTTGACGACGAGTTAATGGTAATCATATTTCCGTCGTTCTTTGTTCCGGCACTGTTTACCGAACCTGTTCGGTAAGACCCTGTCAAGCCGGTAGCGTTGATGACTGCGACAACGGCATCGGCGCTTTTAAAAGAAAAAGTAGCACCCACCAGCATAAGAAGCTGGGGTAGCTTTTTGTAAAATCTCAACATGTAATGGTTATTTTTTGCCTACTCTGGATAGGTTTTCGGCTTCCCCTTTATAAAACTTATAAATAATTCAAAAAGTAATGGTGATCAATAAAATCAAAAAAAACGGAACCCAAAAAAACAAATGTGAAATCAAGAGTAAAACTACCCAATCCATACTGTAACTAAAAAAAATATTAGATAAAAAAGCATGCTGGCAATAGCTAATTGGTGGTCAATAACAATTGGTTAACGCAACCCCTGCCCAATCTGTAATGCACCTTATTTTAAGTGGTATACTTACCTTCGTTCCTAATCCTTTCTTTCTAAACTATTTGAGAAGAATAAAGCCAATTTTCAGTAATAGAGTCCTCCCAATAACCGATTTTATGAATTAGGTTTGTAGTCCAAATATTCTTTATGACCATTACGCAATTAGAATATGTAGTAGCTGTTGCCACCTACAAAAGTTTTGTAGCTGCTGCGGAAAAATGTTTTGTGACCCAACCTACGCTCAGCATGCAGATTCAAAAACTGGAAGACGAGCTGGGCATCAGGCTTTTTGACCGTAACAAGCACCCTATCGCCATCACGACCATTGGAGAGGCCGTAGTGAACCAGGCAAAGACCATACTCGCGGAAACAGAAAAGATAAATGAACTCATCCAGGCGCAGCAAAATACGCTGGAAGGCACTTTCAGGCTGGCAGTCATACCCACTATCGGACCGTATATTATCCCTTCTTTACTCGATAGCTACGTAGCCAATTATCCTAAGGTAAAGTTGCATATACAGGAAATGGAAACCGATGCTATATTGAAAGCCTTATACAATAACGAGCTGGACGCCGGTCTGGTCAGCACTCCGCTTAATACGACGGGAACAAAGGAATACCCCTTGTTTTACGAGCAGTTTGTAGGCTATTTTGCCAAAGGAGAAAAAGCACTGGACAAAAAGACGATTAAGCCCGAGGATATTGAAATGGATCGTATCTGGCTGCTCAATGAAGGACATTGTATGCGCAACCAGGTGCTGGACCTCTGTAGCGATTACCTGCAGGAGGTGCAAGCAGGCAAGCCTTTCCGTTACGAAAGCAGTAACGTAGAAACCTTGCGTAAAATGGTTGACCGGAACGGCGGCATGACGGTGTTGCCTGAACTGGCAACTGTTGAATTTGCTGAAGACCTGCTGGATAACTTGCGTTATTTTGAAGAACCGGAGCCTGTGCGGGAAGTAAGCCTGATCACCAATGGACATTTTGTGCGCTTGGGCATGTTACAAAGCCTGATGGATGAGATACTGAAACTGGTACCGGAAAAAATGCGGGTGCAGAAGAAAAACCGTAAAGTGCTGAGAATTCAATCAGCCAAGCTATAAGTAAAATCAACGGGTAATATTATTAATGTAGAGTGGCACAGTGGTATTCCCGTGCTGTTTTGACTATATTATTATAGTATAATGTTGTATAGGGTTCTGTAATTTTACTTTATAATCATTTTCATGTCTGACCGCAACAGTCTCTATTATATTTTTTCCGTCGTTCGTGTGTTCCTGTATCCCTTTGCATTGATTTATGGTGCCGTGGTGTGGCTGCGCAATCGCTTGTATGATACCGGTTTTTTCTCGTCTGTTTCGTTCAGCGTACCGGTGATTTCGGTGGGCAATCTTTCTGTTGGCGGCACAGGCAAAACACCGCATGTAGAATACCTGATTCGTTTGTTGCAATACCAGTATCACGTAGCAACGATGAGCCGCGGCTACAAGAGACGCACGCAGGGCTTTTTGCTGGCCGATGAAAATGCAAATGCCCTGCGCATAGGCGATGAACCGATGCAATATCACATGAAGTATCCGGACGTGGCAGTAAGTGTGGCGGAAGAACGGATTACAGGTATTCCGCGCCTTTTGCAGCAACAACCCGGCACCGAAGTGGTGCTTTTGGATGACGCTTATCAACACCGATCGGTAAAACCCGGTATCAATATCTTAATTACGGATTATTCGAAACCTTTTTATAAAGATGCCATACTTCCTTACGGCACCCTTCGTGAAAGAAGAAAAGCCTACCACAGAGCTGACCTGATCGTGATGTCGAAGTGTCCGCCGGATATGAACAAGACGGAAGCAGATGCGGTCATTCGATCTGTGAACCCGCTTTCTCACCAGAAAGTGTTTTTTTCTACACTACGGTATGATATACCTTATACCCTTTTTTCAAAAGAACCGGTCCATTTAAAGGACAAGAATGTGCTGGTGGTCTGTGGAATAGCGAAACCGGAACAGCTGGTCGCTTACGTTTCAGAGCAGGCACAATCCGTACACACGCTTACCTATGCTGATCATCACTACTTTGTCAGTAAAGACCTGGAAGAGATAAAATCAGCATTCGACAACTGGGACAAGCGTGATAAGATCATTCTCACTACCGAAAAAGATGGCGCCCGTCTGCAACTCCACCAGGATAAATTACGGGATTGGAACATTACTATCGCCATATTGCCTGTGCAAATTGAATTCTTATTCAATGCCGGTAACGAATTTGATCACCTTATTACCCAATACGTAGAGAAAGAGGTCACGGAACACCATGCTATAGAAGCAGGAAATTTCTAGAACAGTTTTGTAACGAAGTATACCAGCGCAGCCATCATACCGCTTACAGGAATGGTGAGAATCCATGCCCAAAGAAGATTGATGGTAACCCCCCAACGTACTGCAGACAAACGTTTTGTAGCGCCCACCCCTATGATGGATCCGGTAATCGTATGTGTTGTACTCACCGGTATTTTTAATTGCTCCGTTACAAATAAGGTGATAGCACCCGCAGTCTCCGCAGCTACGCCCTCGAAAGGAGTCACCTTGGTGATGCGCGTTCCCATCGTTTTAATGATCTTCCATCCACCGCTCATCGTACCGGCAGCGATGGCGGCATAACAAGCCAACGGAACCCATACCGGCATTTGTTCAAAACTGTCGATCTGGTTTCCGGCTATGAGGGCTGCCGTGATGATACCCATGACTTTTTGTGCATCGTTACCCCCGTGTCCAATGCTAAATGCCGCAGAAGACACCAGTTGAAGTCGTTTGAACCAAGTAGTAGCTCTTGCCACGTTCAGACTGCTCAGGTACATGGTAAACAACGCCATGATCAGGATGATGAAGGAAAGCAACACCCATTTGAAATTCTCGCCATAGAAAAATATATCCCAAAAACGTGCATTGTAACGTGTCTGGTAGACATCCTGGACATTCTGCTGCTGGTCTTTTCTCAATACAGTAAATTCAATATTGTCATTTGCATGATGCCGCAGCAATTCTTTATCCAGTTCCTTTGGAGTCTTAATCACATTGCCATCTACGGCCAGAATAACATCGCCTTTCTTCAGGCCCATATCCTGTGCCGGTGAGTTATTAAAGACATCTTTCAGCATAACACCCTGCGCCACATCCTCGATGGTGGTTTTCATCCCTACAATACGAGACGTTTCTGTCACGATCACATTGGAGAGAATGAAGGTCATCAAAACGATAATAGCAAGAGAAATCAGTTTCGGCTGTAACCCTTTCTTAAACGAACTGATAAACCAAAGCGAGATAATAAATGCGATGATCATCCCTACAAGCGGTGCTAATACAATAAAGCTGACTGTTTTGATCACAGGTTCGGGATTCACACTATTAAATCCCGCGTGAGCAATGGCAGCTCCGGCAAAACCACCGATAAGGGTGTGTGAAGACGAGGATGGGATACCAAACCACCAGGTAACGAGATTCCATGTAATTGCAGCTACCAGACCCGATATAATCACAGGAAGGGTAATGAACTCTTCTTTTACCGTTTTAGCAATGGTATTGGCTACGCCGTGGTCTTTGAATATAAAGAATGCTACAAAATTGAAAAATGCTGCCCATATAACCGCCTGAAAAGGGGTAAGCACCTTGGTAGAAACAACGGTGGCTATAGAATTGGCCGCGTCGTGAAATCCATTGATATAG
This sequence comes from Flavipsychrobacter sp., assembly GCA_035497455.1. Lineage (GTDB taxonomy): Bacteria > Bacteroidota > Bacteroidia > Chitinophagales > Chitinophagaceae > JAFIGV01. The sequence continues at coordinate 97,929 of DATJDL010000021.1, read as the reverse complement.
TCAAATATCAATGCCAGCGCAATGATAACGATGAGCAAAAAAGTCATGCTGTGATCTCTTGGAGTTAAGAATATTTAATAATAATGGTTTCTACCACGTTCGCAGCATCCTCACATTTATCCGTCACAATCTCCAGCATTTCGTAAAGATCTTTTTTCTTGATCAGCTCCACCGGATCTATGGAAGAGTTGAACAGATGCATCATAGCACTGTCCAGTAATTCATCCGCTTCATTTTCCAGGCTGTTGATCAATACGCAAGATTCCGTCACCGCACGAAGATCCTTCATATCACGCAACTCTTTAATAGCAGTACCCAATGCTTTGGTAGCTTTTAAAAAGATCTGTGCATACTCCTTTGTAATGTTGTCTCCATGATCTATAGAGTAGTTCAACATGCGTTTCGAAGAACCCCAGATATAGTCTGCCACGTCATCCAGGGCCGTAGCCAGTGCATGAATGTCTTCGCGGTCAAAGGGTGTAATGAAATTGCGGCCCAGTTCGATAAAAATCTTGTGGGTCGTTTCATCATTTTTATGTTCCAGGTCTTCAATTTTCCTGAGGTACTGTTCCGTGATTTTCGGATCGGAATCCGACACCGCTTTGAAAAACGTATCTGCCATTTCAGAAAGCGTGGAAGCAACCTCTTCGAATAAGGTATAAAATATCTTATCCTTTGGCATGAAGAGCTTTATAAAAGATGTTAATGACATAGCGTATTTATTAAATGGTTCGCAAAACTATTAGTGAAAAATGCATTAATCTACCATCCCTGTAGAATTAATAATTTGATAATCTGCCGAAAAACAATTTTCTAATTTTTCATGTATTTTTTTATCTATATTCTTTATCCGTCTCTGTGCCTTTTGCCGCTACAACAAGCTCTTAGAATCTATATTGCAGGCGCAATGTCATTATATTGTCCCTGATATCTGACTCGAAACCTTTTATTGCTGTGGATTCGTTTTTAATGTAATCATAGAATAATGTCGCCTTCACATGCACATTCAGGTACCACATGAGTCCTGCGCCGAAAGTATTATAACGTACATCAGCAGAAGTAAAGCCTTTTGCAGCATCCACCTCTTTACCTTTTACTTTTTTATTCGGGTCGTACCAATCGCATTTCAGTATCAACTGTAATCTATCCACACCAAGGTGCTGCAGGTAATAAAAATAGGCTCCATCAAAATTACGAATGTATAAGGGTTGAAATGTCGAGCCTGTTACCGGGTAGCTTCCCGGAGTTTCGGAAGTGGAGGCTGTCGCTGTCTGCAGCCCTCTTATGTATTCGGCGCGGAATTCCGTAAATCCCTTTTGATTCGGGATTTTGAGCTGCACGTCAGCGCCGGCATATTTACGCGGAGAAACATAGCCAACATGGTTAGCTGCACTGTCCAACATTACCTGGGCATTTGCACCTTCACCGCTTACGCGATAGAGATTGGCAGAACGACTCACAATGCCGCCTAAGTAACCTGACGCACTTGCAGAGGCTATCCATCCTTTTTTATTGATCTTTTTGGGTTTAAAAGAAAAGCGCCCGATCACGTCTTTATGACTGTCATATTCCTGCGTACCGGCAAGCCCTTGCCCATTAAACACCCCCAGGTCTATCTTGAAGATTCGCAGCGGGTTAGACTTTTCCCGGGGCTCCCAGGTAAGCATAGCCCCCATATCCCGCTCCGTTCGCATCAGTATCTGTGACATACGCCCCCGTTCCGGCGCTTCCCGGTCGGAGGAGGAAAGATTGGCTTCAAAACCCATGGGGCGGGCAAACATACCGGCACTCAGTGCAAACATCTCCAGTTTATTCTCATAGAAGCGCCCCCAGAAATCACGGATGTTCACCCCACGTTCCGTACCGTCAAACTGGAAAGCAAATAAGGCCAATGGTTTACCCTCCTCGTTAAAATGTCCGTAATCTATGCGGATACGACCCCGGCGCAACATAAACCTGTTATCCGAATTTTCTGCAAAATCACCGCCGCTATAGTTTTTAACCCCTTTGCTCTCGGCATATTGGAACTGAGGTTGCATGTAACCTCCAAATTTCAGTCGATCATGTTTTTGATATAATGGATAAATACCTTTACCAATATTGGTCGTGGTATCCATCATATCGGTAAGAAAACGCTGTCCTTTTGCTTGGCGTGCAACGATGAAAACAATGAGTATTAAAACAATTCTAAAAAAACGCATTCTGTCAAAATCTGCGCAAAGCTATCCTGCAACCGCCATTGAACAAAGAAATAATGAAAAGGTAATAATTTCTTAATCTTGGAGTAACAATGATTTATTATAGAGTAAAAAAGACGTACATACCCTTTTAATTTTCAATTCAACAAGGGTACTTTTCTGTTTTATAACTGTGAAAATATTCTGCTAATTAACTCAACTTGCTAGTGATATAGAAGATAAAGCAGCGCGAGAGGTTGCTAATATTGATTTACTACTAACGCTGATATCTATGCTCTGCCGGGATAAAATCATATTATTTTTTTTGTATGATTTTCTTAAAGCGATGCGGCATAGGGAAGATTGCAGAGCTGTTGTTTTATATGCGGAAATAATTGCAACTTCTTTGGTAGCCACAGCCAACAAAGGTGGTCATCTTATTGAAAGGCATATGATTGACTTGTTCAAGCAATGATCAGTGAAATTCGCTTCAACCGGCGCCTTCATCGTTTGAGCTTATTGTTGGAAACGCTCTTGTTTCAAATTGGTAATCAATAAAAAGCAGTTGCTGGTGCCAGTGGCTAAGTATCGGATTTATTCCCTGTACCAGCTTGATATAATATTCAAACATCCCGGTCAAAACTGGCGAAGGGCAATGGCTGGCGAGGAAAATAGCATGCAATGAATCAATATTTCTATGGTGTACTTACGCTTCGCGATTACTAGTTGAGCCCTGTATCATATACACTTGATGGGTAAAGTGATGTAAAGCATTGCAAAATTACCATTGCAACCGACATTACAATCACTTCTCTAACCTTCTATTACAGATTTTGTAGCATCCAAATAGCCTCTTCCCCATTTTATACAAGGCTCTAAGTGATTTCCTTCAGCCCATTCATTCCATGCATTTATAAAAATAAAATTTTCATCTTTTGATTTAAATGCGCTTGGAAAATTTTTGACGATATGCGAGAGCCATTTTTTATAATATTCCGGCGATGAGTTTTTCATGATAAAAAAATTCTTCCTCTTTCTTGCTGAATTATCCCAACAAGGGGTTATTCCGGGGAAACATTTGTAGTCTTCCGCTGACGTTTCTAAAATAAAATTAACATATTCCTCATAATCAATCCAGTTATAAAGATGAGTCATTATAGATTTGTTTCTATTAAAAGGATTGCCATATTTAAATTTTAAGTGGCTTATGATGCGAGCAGCAAGTGATTTTTTTTTGGTTTCGTTAGATGAATATTTGTCTCTTGTGTTACCATATGGTGGGAAATCAATAGATGCATCAAAGCCGGCTTCTAAATATTGTGCTCCAAGAGCCCCATGGTTTTCAAACCTGCATATATAAAGTTCCAAACCTTCCCTTTTTGCTTCCTGTCTCCAGATTTCAATAGTGCGCTTTATATTTGGCATTTCTGTAGAACGATAAATTGAAAATACAGGTTTACCATCGACTTTAATGTATCGGGCATCTTTAAAATAAGGTATTAATGTACGGATGTGATTCGCGTCATCTTGTTCAGAATAATTTTGCTTCAACAATATCTTGTTCTCCCCCCCATCCCATACACGCGTCCAGTTTTCATTTGCCCAACAAAGCATAAATGGGAAATCCGGTTTTCCCGACTCAAAAACTTCCTGAAAAGGTCGCTCTAAAATTCGCCTCCCATTAAACCAATAGTGATAGTAACAAAATCCATGAATGCCATATTGCTTAGCCAAGTCTGCTTGTGCTTGTCTTGCCTCCGGTAGGCGAAGATCATAAAATCCTAAATCAGTAGGTAATTGAGGCTGGTAATGACCTTTGTACAAGGGTGTTGCTTTGGTTACGTTGGTCCACTCTGTAAATCCTTTTCCCCACCATTCGTCATTTTCTGGTATCGGGTGATATTGTGGTAAATAAATTGCGATTGGACGAAGTTTCATAAATGTGATTTACTATGTATTTTATTTGAGAAAAGTATCAAATTACGCACAAGTATGGATGAGTTTTTCATAAGAGCTCACTACCTTACATTTCGCATTAGTAGTTTCCCTAGTATATTTTTTAACAGATATGGTTTTGATAAAAAAATGAACGGGTACTGCTTCAACATATTAATATGAAAACATATGGTAGAAATATTTTGTTCAGATACCACTGAGCTTAAGTCTTTTCCTCCATGTGTTATCCCTACTTGTTGTTTGTCATGAACTCTATAGCTTATGGTAATGTCTTCCATAAATTGAAGTCCACTTCTTGCCGAAGCATGTAAAGCGAACCAAGCATCATGATAATAGTTATTCGGCACGTTGATAGGCAAGGATTTACAAAGCAACCTCCTATTCAGCATTAAAGTCGCACCCGTGACAAAATTCTTGTTATTTAACAGATCCATAAATGCAAACTTATTATTAGACCAACGTTTTTTACTTTCAAAATTAAAACTCCAATAATCCCATAAAGTTCGATTCAAGGATATACCAGCTTCATTTATAAGCATAGCGTTGGAAAAAAGAGCTAACGTATTAGAATTTGCTGCTTCAATCATTCGTTCCACTTTTTGACTATGCCATATATCATCCTGATCACAAAGAAAAATCCAATCGCCACTACAACTTAAAATTGCCTGTTCAAAATTTTTTACTGTTTTCAATGTCATAGTATTTGTATTTAAAATCGCATGAATACCCAGATTTTTAAATTTCACTACCCATTCTTGTAAAATAGTATTTGTGCCATCTGTTGAGCCATCATCGGAAATAATGATCTCATCAGGCAAACGACTTTGGTTGGCAATACTTTGTAGTTGCTGATCAATATACTTGGCGCCATTATATGTACAAAGTGCTACTGAAATCATCATGCTAATCTATCCGAAATAGATTTAATTTCCTTTTTTATAAACTATAGACAAAATTTTGAATTCTTTTTTGCTTAGAAATGAATGATGTACACTTCAAACAAAAAAGCCACCCAAAGGCAGCTTTTAAAAAACTTTATTGTTATTCTTATTTCTCCATCACACGGATGTCAATTCTCCTGTTCACCGCCTTGCATTCCGGCGTATTGTTTTCAGGACATACCGGATGTTGATCCCCGTATCCTTCTGCATCCATTCTGCGACCGTCCACTCCTTCTTTTACGATCGCCGCTTTAGCCGCGTCAGCACGTTCCTTCGACAGCTTCAGATTAGCCGCTGCATCTCCTGAATTATCAGTATAGCCACCAATTTTCAGTTTAAGATTAGGATAGGTCTTCATCATGCCTGCAATATTTTTAACCTGCTCCATGGAAGATGCTTTCAGCTTAGCGCTCCCTGTTTCGAAGGTCAGGCGATCCAAGGTAAACCAAGTCTCTTTATCTACTTGCTTGCTTTCATCGGTAATAAAGTCCAACATTTTTCTTTCTACGGAATTGGCACCCACGCTGATCACGTAACCGTCTTTCATTTTCAGCTCTGAAACTTCACCCAGATCATATTCATAATCTCCTTCCGCATTTAATTTTCCGGAAGGAAGATTTACAGTAACTGTTGCAGTTGTGTCAGCCGCATTTTCCAGGATATTCTTTTCTTCACCCATTACAGTTTGTGAACCGAATGCCGACAGGGTAACGATCTTAGCAGCACGATCAGCAGCAATTTTGTCTTTGAACATTTCACTCAGTGTAGGTGCAATCACCAGGGAAACAATAGACATCAGTTTGATCAGGATGTTCATAGAAGGACCGGAAGTATCTTTAAACGGATCCCCTACGGTATCACCCGTTACGGATGCTTTGTGAGGTTCTGATTTTTTATAGTAGGTCTGCCCGTTGATCTCTACCCCCTTTTCAAAGGATTTTTTGGCATTATCCCATGCACCGCCGGCATTGTTCTGAAACATACCCATCAATACCCCGCTGACGGTAGCACCTGCCAGGAAGCCACCTAATACCTCTGGACCGAATACGAAACCAATAATCAGGGGAGAAACGATAGCGATAGCACCCGGCAACATCATTTTCTTGATAGAAGCATCTGTGGAGATTGCCACACATTTATCATATTCAGGTTTTGCCTTGCCCTCCATAATACCGGGGATTTCACGGAACTGGCGACGAACTTCTTCTACCATCGCCATAGCAGCTTGTCCTACAGCTGTAATAGCCAAAGAAGAGAAGATGAACGGAATCATCCCTCCTACAAACAAGCCTGCGAGGACATCTGCTTTATAAATATCAATACCATCAATTTTTGCGATCCCTACGAAAGCGGCAAACAAAGCCAAGGCCGTCAATGCAGCCGAAGCAATCGCGAAGCCTTTACCGGTAGCAGCGGTTGTGTTACCCACCGCGTCCAGGATATCCGTTTTCTCACGCACTTCCTTAGGCAATTCACTCATTTCAGCAATACCTCCTGCGTTATCCGCAATAGGTCCAAAAGCATCAATAGCCAGCTGCATGGCTGTAGTCGCCATCATACCGGCTGCTGCAATAGCCACACCGTAAAGACCCGCGCACAAATAAGAACCATAAATACCGGAAGCAAGAATCAGAATAGGGATTAACGTACTTTCCATGCCTACCGAAAGACCACCGATAATATTGGTAGCATGACCTGTAGAAGATTGACGTACGATAGACATGACCGGACGTTTACCCATTGCCGTGTAATATTCCGTTATAATACTCATCAACGTACCCACTACAAGACCAACGATGATCGCACCGAACACACCATTTTTAGTAAATTCAAAACCACGCAGGTTCATCGTATCAGGAAGGATATAATTTACAAGGAAATAAGAGGCAATGGCGGTAAGAACGATAGACCCCCAGTTACCCATATTCAGGGCGGATTGTACTTTAGCGGTACTCAACCCGGCGCTGTCACTGATTCTTACAAACCAGGTACCGATAATAGAGAAAATAATACCTGTGCCGGCAATCAGCATCGGCAATAAGATAGGAGCCATACCGCCGAAATTATCCACAGAGGCGGTCTCGCGGCCCAATACCATGGTCGCTAAAACCGTAGCTACGTAAGACCCGAAAAGATCGGCCCCCATACCGGCAACGTCACCCACGTTATCACCCACGTTATCTGCTATCGTAGCAGGGTTACGCGGATCGTCTTCCGGAATACCCGCTTCCACTTTACCTACAAGGTCAGCGCCTACGTCAGCTGCTTTTGTGTAGATACCTCCACCCACACGGGCGAACAATGCAATACTTTCAGCACCGAGAGAAAACCCGGTCAATACTTCAATGACACGTTCCATTTCCATGGAGTTTACACTCGCAGGGGCAAATACATTATATAATACGATGAATACAGTACCCAGCCCTAATACAGCCAGACCTGCAACACCCATCCCCATTACCGAACCTCCGGTAAACGAAACTTTCAGTGCTTTGGAGAGGCTGGTTCTGGCCGCTTCAGCCGTACGCACATTCGATTTGGTAGCTATACGCATGCCGATGAAGCCCGCCAATGCAGAAAATACAGCTCCTATCACGAAGGCTAATGCAATAGACCAGTGAGAATTGGCATGTGTGCTGCCCATGATACCCAACAGGATAGCAGCAATGATTACGAAATAGGTAAGAATTTTGTATTCCGCTTTCAGAAATGCCATAGCACCTTCAGCTATATACTTTGCAATTTCTTTCATCCGGTCGTTACCGGCATTTTGCTTGCTTACCCACGCACTTTTAATGAATGTGTACAGCAATGCTACAATTCCAAAACACGGAACCAAGTAGAATAATGAATTCATAAATTTTTAGCTATTATAAAAGTGGCGCAAATATAGCAGTTTCAACTTAAAAAGTTAAAGAAAGTAAAATGTGGCTCTGGCATTCATGAAATTACTTCGCCAAACAGTACTGCAACGTCCTCGTTTGCATCAAACTTTTCATACTGACTCGAATGAATATATTTCATAAATTATATATACAACGCAGGAAATACGGCTTCCTAAAAAGGAGCGGATCATGGCGCCTTTTCGCTCTTCGATATTATGGCTCGGTTTTTGAAAACAAATTTTCGTAAATTTAATTGCCTTTGCCCTCTAACCGACCATAGCCAGTAAAGTGAAAACGAAATTGCAAGTATCGACTTCCGAATATCGAAAATTGACCGATGAAGAATTGGTTTACCGTTTTGCTTTTCGACAGGATAAAAATGCGGCTAACTATCTTTTTGACCGGTATGGGCACATCATCTTTGGCATTTGCCTGAAGTATTTTAAAGATAACGACACGGCCCAAGACCTTACGCAACAGATTTTCATCAAATTGCTGGATGATCTACCGAGATTCAAGATCGAGAACTTTAAGGGGTGGCTGGCGCAGGTAGCGAAAAATCATTGCCTGATGCAGTTACGAAAGACTAACCGGGAAATCGGAACGGATTTTTTTCAATTTGCCGATGTGGAAAGTGAAAGTGAATGGCATCATAAAGTGGAAGAAGAGCATCTTTTTGAACACCTGGAAGAGGCATTGGCCACGTTAAATGAGGAGCAGCGTACCTGTATAGAATTATTTTACCTGCAAAAGATGACCTATGCAGAGATTACAATAAAAACCAACTATTCTTTTAAAGAGGTTAAAAGTTTTTTACAGAACGGCAAACGCAATCTTAAACTAAAAATGGAGGCGTTGGCAAACGTAGAGAAATGAGTGAGCAACTGAAACATATTTTTGATCTCAGTGCCTGCCCAACCAAGCGGCAGATGAAGGATTACCTGAACGGTACGATGGAAGGCGAGGAAATATATGCGTTTGAACACCATATCAATTCCTGTTTTTTATGCAGTGAAGCACTTGATGGTATGATGGAACAGGCGGAGGAAGCGGTGGCCGGCGTGGAGCAACTCAACAATGAATTTCTAAAAGACCACCTGGAGCTACATCCGCCTCAGATACATCTTAACAGTATGGCCCCTGCACCCAGTCTTACACCAACACATCACAGGGGGAAAGCAAACTCCCAACGAATATTTTGGAAACCCGTAGGTATTGCAGCTGCATTGGTCATCTGCCTGGGATTGGGTTGGTATTTTAAGAATACACCCTCTCAAATCACGCAGCAATCACCGTCCATCGCACAGGCGAACAGGAATGAGATGGTAAAAGAAAATCCATCTTCGGAGGTACAACCACTGTCAGCACGAATGGAAACGGCAGGTGCATATGATAACCTCGCTGAAACCTCCCAGACTCACCCTTCAGTAAAACGAGCCGGAAAAGAAATCGCTGCTATAACTGAACCTAAAACAACCGAGCAAACACAACCTGCTCCGGGTGCTCTCCCCGAAGAGGTAGCAGTAAAAGAGTATAAGTTACCGTTGGCAAATAAAACGGAGCCTCCTGCCAATACTCCTGTCACCGCCGTACAAACATCCCAAGTAGCTACAAAAAACACCGCGGATGTGACCTCCCTTTCTGCTGCAACTTACCAGCAAAAAAGCAATAACGCTTTAAACCTTGGGGGTGGAAGAACCAGTGGTGAGCTTTATGTAATAGATGGCGCACAGGTAAAGGGGGGTGAAAATGAACGATCCAAAAAGGCCGATAAGGAACGCCGGACCATGGCAGACGACAATGCAGACGACCTTTACAACGACGGGAAATACGCCAAAGCCCTTACTGCCTATAAAAAGCAAATAAACAGCAGTGGTGGCAAAGAAAGTCAACAGGCAAAACTGATGGCTGCGCGTTGTTATCTCCAGCTCGGGCAAAAATCGAATGCTGAGAAATTATTGAAAGAATTGGCAGAAACAGGCAATGGTGCTTCTAAAAGGCAGGCCAGGAGAATCTTGCGTGATATGGATCGTAATGCCGCATCAGAGGAAGAATAATTTCCACTAACCGGGAAAGCCGGTGATGTTTTTCAACAAAAACTCTATTTTTGCTACCCTACTAAAATAAAATAATGGAATACAGAGAAATCGTATCAGTAACCGGCATGGGCGGGCTTTATCAATTGCTTGCTACTAAAAGCGATGGTGCTATTGTAAAAAATCTTGCAGATCAAAGCACGAAATTCATATCAGCGCGTCTGCACAATGTGACGCCACTGGAAAGTATTGAGATCTATACCATTGCTGAGAATGTGCGCCTGCACGAAGTGCTGCAGCAAATGAAAGACAGTAGTGATACGAAGCCTAATCCGAAAAATGCGAGTAACGACGAGATAAAAGGCTATTTCAAAAAAGTATATCCCAACATGGATGAAGAGCGCGTGTATGTGAGTGATATGAAGAAAATGCTGAAATGGTTCGATATACTGAAAGCCAACGACCTGCTGAATTTTGAAAACTATAATAAACCTGCTGAAGAAACTGAAGAAGTAGCGGAAGAGGTGAAAAGCGAGGAAAAACCAGGCAATGAAGGGGGAAAGTCGGCAAAGAAAACTGCAACAAAAAAAGCCGCTAAAAAAGACGGAGAGGTAGAGAGCGAAGAAAAACCGGCAAAGAAAACTGCTGCAAAAAAGACTGCAAAAAAAGAAGAAGGGGCTGAAGGTGAAGAAAAACCGGCAAAGAAAACCGCGAAAAAGAAAGCCGAATAATAAACCTGCTTGATAACGCTAAATAAATCCTCTGCATGTTTGCAGAGGATTTATTTTTACACCCGCTCCCAAAAGTAAATTTCCGGGTAAACAGGTGCGGATGTGTTCAGGAATGCAAAATAAGTCACCGCGACTTCTGGAGCAGCTCTCTGAGGGTCCTGCTCAAGGATGCTTGCAAGCGTCTTTACAGCACCCTAGTTTTTCCTCACCTTCCCGGAGCCGGAAATCTCCGTGTCGACCCCATCAGAAGGGTTGCCCCAATAATCGATAATACCGGAACCGGATATGTACGCTCTCAGATAGCGGGTCACACGAACATCAATATCGCCCGAACCGGATATTTCCGCACGTACTTCTTCTGACGTGGCATCTTTTGCCTCTATTTCCCCGGAGCCATTGATGCGAGGTTTAAAAGAAGTGAAGTAATTAGTTGCAAAACGAATCTTTCCGCTACCGTTCACTTCAGCGCTCATGGAGGTCCCGATATCACTTCCTGCATTGATATCGCCGGATCCATTGAGGTCAATGTGATTGACACCGGTGCTGTAGACCTTTACTTTGAGGTTATCGTTTTTGACGTTTATGTAATCATCATCGTATTCAAGCACCAGTTTCCCGTTACGTACGTCCGTTTCATAAACAGGAATCAGGTTTTGATAGCCCGTTATTTCTACTCTATTCTCGTTGGAAGAAACGATCTCTACCTCTACACTACCATTGGCTTCTATGGCGTTGAATTCAGCGAGATCGCGCGATTCGGTAAGGGTCCGCCCTTCGCCTTTAATGAAATTTTTACTGCAGGAAGTAAAAACGGTTGTAGCGACCAGCCCTGCCATGATGATTGATGTTGTACGCATATTATTATTTTATTAGTGGATGTGTACTATTTTGTTGTTTATTTTTTAAAAAGGTATTTTCCCTGATACGTATCCGTTTGCCCTTTTTAGCCGACACGCTAGAACCCGTTAGTGAAAATCTATCCTGTAACTGATGTTGGGAAAGAAGCCCATCTGGTACACGGTCTTTACCTGCCCATTGCGAACATCGAAATAAGAGGAATAAGGATTCTGACGGTTGGTAAGGTTTTGCACTTCGAACAAAATGCTATGGGTGGATTTCCTCCTGTTCCATTTATAGTAGGCGCTCATATCCAACCTGAAATATTCAGCTCCTTTGATGCTGAAGTAGGCATCAGGAACATACACGGTTTCACCTTTATCGATAGAGCCGGGAAGATCGATGGGGGTTTGCCGAAGTCCGCCGCTGTACATCAGCTTTCCGTTAAGCCCTACGGTCCGGTTCCCGTTGATGCTCAATTTAAATTCTTTACCGCCGATAAGGTTGAGTTGATGTCCCCGGTTATACCGGGTATTATATACTTTTCCTGCAAAGTCTTTATAAGCAGAGCTGTAAACGGAGCCTGTCAGGAGCAGGTAGTAGCCCTTTTGAAAAGGTTTCTCCAGGCTGATGTCTATTCCATAATTCTCACCTCCGCCTTTGCTCGTCAGCGGTTTTTTCACTTGCAACAACTCAAATGCGCTCTCTGCATTGATCATTGAAAAGCCGGTGCTGCTGTCTTGCTCTACGGCTATACTGTAAAGTTTCTGGTAGTAAAGCTCCGCTTTCAGACGAAGCTGCCAGGGTAACGATGTGCTGTATCCTGCCACGCCATGAAAAGCCTTTTGCAACCCCAATTCTTTATTAGGGTAGGATGATAATGCTGCCTGGTTTTTATCCTGATAAAAATACGTGGCAAGCTGTTGTGGCTTGCTATGCAAACCTGCGGCGAGAGATATCTTGTGCTGCCTTACTTCATACGCTATTGCAACACGGGGTTCTATGCTATTGGTAGCATTCAATGCCAGGTATGATGCATGGATTCCTATATTCGTCGTGAGGCGGTCGTTCAACCGGTGCTTCCATTGGATATATGCCTGATAATACTGTGTCTGTCCTTTGCTCGCAAGGGCGCTTTTCCAGGCAGCTTCATCATTGTCGAAATAGGTATAGTCAAGATCATAACTGATATTCTGCGCTACAATGCCTGTACGGAGCGTATGGCGGCTGTTGAGTTTATTATTATAAAGTACGGCAAGACGGTAAGCTGTATTGGCATAGTGTGATTGAGTAACCGGCACCTTATTATAATTATCGTGCTGGTTCAGTGTGTCATACTTTTCCCGGGCATCATCATAGGAAGCAGCCAATATGGTTTTCAGGTAGGAGCTCTTATTAAGTTGGTACTGATGTGAGATTCCTGCCGTAGCCATCATAGCTGAGTTTTTATAGTCCATGTTATACTCGTCGTCCTTGCTCCACACCGTACTGTCTTTCCGGGTTTCCCGGGATACGGTATTATAGCCCCCTAAGCCAAACACGGAAAAGGTGCCTGCTTTCTTCGTTGGAAAGTGCAGCTTAAAAGAAGCATCCTGGTAATCCGGTGCGGCACCGCCCAGATCTAAAAACCTGCCGAGCAATGCCAGTGTAGAGTAACGATAATTAATAAGGTATGAAGCTTTACTGTTGTTGCTAAACGGACCTTCGGTAGCTACTTCCAAACCTAATGCACCTGCCTGCACCGTGTGTTCGCGTCGCTCTGTATTGCCGTTGCGAAAGTTAAGGTCAAAGGCACCCGACAAGGCATTGCCAATTTCCGATGGAAAGGCACCTGTGTAAAAATCAGAACTTCCCAAAACGTTCGCGTTCAACATGCTGATAGCGCCACCCGTAGCGCCCAACCCGCCAAAATGATTAGGGTTGGGAATTTCGATGCCCTCCAGCCGCCATAAGACACCGGTCGGCGCGTTTCCTCTCACGACAATCCCATTGCTGAAATCACCGGCATTCGACACTCCCGGGAAATTCATCACCATGCGTGCGGGATCCGCAAAGGAGGCTGCATACCGCCTTGTTTCTTCCACCGAAAAAGAACGGGCGCTTACAGTAGCCATGTCGTTCAGCGGTCGCACGCGGTCTTTTTGGGCATTCACCGTTACTTCCTTCAGCGACTTGAGATTTTCTTTGAGCGTCATATTCAACTCCAGCTCTTTACCCGAGATCACCATCACTTCAGATGCAACCTGGTCTTCATAACCGGGATAGATGTATTGAATGGATTGACGCCCCACCGCTACTCCGGGAAGGGTATAATAGCCGTTCGCATCCGTAGCGGATTGGAGCTGTTCATTGCCTTTTACCACCACTACCACCCCTACCAATGGCTCACCGGATGCCGCATCCAGTACCCGTCCGCGTACTTGTTGTGTAAGTAGAGAACCCTGTTGCGCATGTCCTATTCCGGTAAGAGAAAAAAATAAAAAAAGAAGGGGAAAAATGCGTTTCATCCACGTATTGTTTTGGTTTTATATACTCATGACAACACAGCATTCATTTACCCCTATGCCGGTAAAAAAAATTTTTTGTGATTTTTAGGGAGATGTACAAAAAGTCATTGACTTTTTGCAGCAGTACTACACAAATGCATGATACCAGCATGTAAAACCAGTAAAACTCTTTAAACCTGAAGCATCATATTGATTACCCAGTCTCCCCGAAAAGAATAAATTTTAGCATAGAATAAATCGCCTCAACATGTGCTAAAAGAACGTACGATACACATTACTTTTGAACTATAAAAGCAGTACATCATGTTCACTGTAGAACAAATAAAACAGGCACATAGCAAAGTAAAGACAGGAGTAGAGTTTCCGGCTTATATTGAAGATATTAAGGAGTTAGGAGTGATCTCTTATGAAACCTACGTAGCAGACGGACACACGGACTATTTCGGTACAGCTAATTATCGCACAACAAATCCGGCGAAGTACGATACCCTTCCTATTGCAGAAAAGTCTGACCCTGAACAATTTAAAGCATATCTGAAAGCGCACCAACAAGGCAAGACTGACTATATCACATTCTGTAATGACTGTGCCCGGACGGGCGTCGAAAAATGGAAGGTGTGTCTGGAAGAGATGACGTGTACCTATTTTGACCAGGCAGGCAATAACCTGTTAACGGAGAAAATACCTTCTATAAACAGAGAAGGTGCATAGTTATTTGAATTTTATGGACGTTACATTTTTACTAATCCATTAAACGATCGTGTGAAAAAAATCTTATTAATTGAAGATAATCAGGACATCCGCGAAAATATGGCTGAGATCCTCGAACTTTCCGGTTATGCGGTGTTGACGGCAGCCGACGGGAAAGAAGGAGTAGCTACTGCTCTGCAAACCGGTCCCGACATCATCATCTGTGACATCATGATGCCCGTGCTGGATGGCTATGGTGTGATCCACATGCTGCAAAAAAATCCCGGCACTTGCAATATTCCGTTTATCTTCCTCACTGCGAAATCCGAGCGGGGGGAGATGCGGAAGGGAATGGAATTGGGTGCTGATGATTATATCACCAAGCCCTTTAATGCTACTGAGTTATTAAACGCGGTGGAAAGTCGTTTACGCAAGCATGACTCGATACGTAACAAGGCCATCACCGGCATGCAAGGGGTTAGGGAGTTAGCTTCGGATGCAGGAAACAAAGATATCTTACAGGCTTTTACAGAAGACGGCGACATGCGCTTTTATAAGAAAAGGCAAGTCATCTATAGTGAGGGCAGCAACCCGCACTTGCTGTATTATATAGAAAGCGGCAAGGTAAAAACTTATAAAACCAATGATGAGGGTAAGGAATTGGTCACTTCGATTCACAGCGAAGGTGATTTCTTTGGATATCTCGCCTTACTGGAGCATACGGTTTATAAAGAAACAGCTGAAACGCTTGAAGACTGCGAACTGTCTGTAATTCCTAAAAATTCATTTGAAAGCATTCTTTATAATAATCCTGAAGCGTTAAAAAAAATGGTGACGCTATTAGCCAGGAATATTTCGGAAAAGGAAGTGCAGCTACTGGGATTGGCTTATAATTCTCTTCGTAAAAAAGTGGCATCGGCACTGCTGAGGATCGCTGCAAAATACGAGGTGTCGAACGACAGCCCTAAAGCGATAGACATCAGCCGCGACAACCTGGCTACCCTGGCAGGCACGGCAAAGGAATCACTGATACGGACATTAAGTGATTTCAAAGAGGAGAACCTGATAGACATCATAAAAGGAGACATCATCATCAAAGCGAAAGAGAAGCTGGAAAGGCTGATCAACTAAAGTATTTTTTCTATAAAGTCATTGAATGCTCTTTTCAGGATGTTGAACTCCTGTTCCATTTTGGGAATGTCTTCCCGTATGATATGAAGTGTCATGGGTAGAATAGATCCACGCTGCAACTCCTCATTTAATCGTACGATATCTCTTTTAAAAAAGGCTATGACCGTGTCTTTGGCGAGAAAAATGTTTTGAAACTCTTCCAGTTCTTCCAGGATCTGCTGGCCTACCTTTCCTTTAATCACGTCGGCAATCCGGGTTTTCATATCAATGATCTCCTGCTGCTGATAATCCAGCATACGAAGCCAGCTTGCTATTTCATAACGTGTATTTTCCAGTTTCAAATTCATTGCAGTGAAAAGAGGTCTATGAGATCATATCTTTCGATGGTTATAATTTTGGAGTATAAAACAGCTTATTGAATACTAACGGGCTTATGACAGCAACTGGCTTTTATTTCCTGTTGTTCCACGATGACTTTCGGACTTAGATAAGGAATACCCAAATTGAGTCCTCTGAGAATGAATACTCCGGCAAATATAAAGAGCAGGACCGGCACGGCTTTAGTGATCCACTGCTTTGCCGTGGAATGAATCCTGTGTCCTAAAATGGTCACCGCCAGCAACATGGGCAAAGTGCCCAGTCCGAAAACATACATAGCACCCACCGCCTGAAAAGAGGTGTCTGCTGCTGTGCTAAGCGATAGAGCCATATATACCAGGCCGCAGGGCAGCATGCCGTTGATCCACCCGGCAACTAACAAAGAAAGGATACCGGGCTTTGAAATAAGCTTTCCCCAAAGACTGTAGACCTTCTGCAGCTGGGTTGAAGGCAGTATTTTTTTTCCTGCGAGATTCAGAAGTCCGATGCCCAGCAATAATACACCTGTTATAATGGAAACCTGTTGTTGCCAATGTGGATTAAAAACGGATTTGAAAGAATACACTATCCAACCCATAGCTGCGTACATACTGATACGTCCCAGATGATACGCTGCTACCGCGACCCATTTGCGCCAACCTTTCATTGCATGAAACGGCATGAACAAGACAATAGGCCCGCACATACCGGCACAATGCAGGCTTCCAGTAAGTCCCATCAACAAAGCTGTTATAAAAACCGGGTTCATCAGGGTTGAATTTTCATTTGTGTTTCCTGGTAATACAGTTTGTTATTGTAAGTCCATTTGATTTTTACAGCGTAGAGAACGGCCTTTAATCCCTCTATAGAAACTGTTGCTACCCCGTCGTTGATGTTCAAAGCAAAAGTCTCATCCCATTGCGCATTTACGGAAGAATAAAACTGTGCTGTCCCTTTGATAGTACTCCCCTGAATCTCGGGAGGGAAACTAAAATTTACCTCCTTTCCCTGCTGTTGCAGTAGGACCGGTGCGGACAATGCAGCCTGATTTTTGCCCGCATCAATAACTTCCTGGTACCTGATCTCTTCTCCATAATAATCTTGCGTCACCAGGTCGAAATCTTCATTCATACTTCGATAAACAAGCGTTACGATCAGGGTAACAAAACCCAGGTACAACAGCACGATACGAGTGCCCCAATTTATTCTTACTGTGCTCATAGTTTTAATCATTTATAAGAAATGGACCCAGGAAGGCAGTCGTAACGACCTTTATCTTCTTACCGTCTTCGTACACCCCGATCCTCAGTTCTGTTTTTCTTTCCGTAATCTTTTTTTCAGGGATGGTTATAAACAACGATCCTGATGTCGTGTTCTCCGATTTTATTTTTAGCGATTCTTCGCCTACAAGTTGAATGGTACCGGTAAAATTTTCAGGCTTGAATTCGAGTGCTTTATCATGATAGGTTTTGTTGAGCAACCGGTAGTTATATAAATTGCTGATGTAGCCATCTTTCTGCTGATACAATTGCCCCGGTGTACGTAATACAGAAATTCCTACATCGGTACGGCTCACCAGCAGATACACCAATACACCCACCAATATCACCATTACAGCCATATATGCTTTCATCCTCCTGGTAAACTTAAAGGGCGTCTTGTTGGTGATATTGTTTTCAGAAGCATAACGTATCAACCCTTCCTGCAAACCAACTGCCCTCATCATGTTGTTGCAGGCATCAATACAAGCGGTACAGTTGATGCATTCCAGTTGCGTACCATTCCGGATGTCTATTCCTGTCGGGCACACCTTCACACATTGATAGCAATCAATACAATCACCGGATGTTCTTTCTTCATTTTTCCTGAATTTGCTTCGCTGTTCACCGCGGCTATGGTCGTAAGTAATGTTAATGGAATTTTTGTCCAGCAATACCCCTTGCATCCTCCCATAAGGACATACTACGGTGCAAACCTGTTCCCGAAACCAGGCGTACACACCGAAGAAGATGCTGGTAAAAATGAGCAGTGAAGATAGCCCCCCCAGATGTTTTCCTATCGGCCCGGTAATAATTTTTTTCAGCTCATCTACTCCAATGATATAAGCAAGAAATGTATTGGCGATGATAAAGCTGATCATCCAGAAAAGGGTCCATTTTAGAATCTTCTTCCTTATTTTTTTGCCATCCCACGGAGCTTTTGCCAGCAGGCGCTGCTGGGCACCGTCTCCCTCTATCCAATATTCGACCTTCCGAAACACCATCTCCATGAAAACGGTCTGCGGGCAAGCCCATCCACAGAATACTCTTCCAAAGACCACGGTGAATAAGGCGATGAAAACAATGAAGATGATCATGCCCAACCCAAAAATGAAAAAATCCTGGGGCCAAAATATTTGCCCGAAGAGTATGAATTTCCTTTCGAGAATGTTGATGAGAAAGAAGGGATGTCCTTCTGTTTTGACGAAAGGAAGCGTAAAGAATACAATGAGGTAAAGAATACTAAGATGGGTACGGGACAGGTAAAACCGTCCCCTGGGTTTCGCGGGGAATACCCATACCCGTTTTCCTTCTTTATCGATGGTCGCAACCTGGTCTCTAAACGTTTCTGCTTCGGCACTCATGGTTCTCTCTTTATTTCCTGGATAAGGTATCTGCAACAGGAGCTTTTGAATCAGCAACAGCTGCTCCGGCAGTCGGGTTCGCAGCATACAATTCTCCCTGCTTTTCCTTTGGTGCAGCCGGCGTGGTACCTCGCAGGGAGGTTACGAAGCTGGCAATCTCAGCAATCTGCCGGGGTGAAAAATCTTCTTTCCAGCTTTTCATTCCCTTGTCGGGCCAACCATACTTTACCGATTTAAATATGTCCTGTAAACTGCCTCCGTGTAACCAGTAGGCATCGGCGAGATTAGGTCCTACACCACCTCCTCCATCTTTAGCATGGCATGCGGCACACATATTCTGAAATAAGGTCTGTCCCGAAGCGATACCAGCGGCATCTGCCATGGCTACGTTATTTTCATCAATGTTATTGGCAGCCTGTGCCAGGTACGTTGCTTTTTCTTCCGCACCACGTTCCATTTCCATGGCGAGCTCCTGTAACTGATCCGGGCCATTCCCGCCCATGTGATAATAGTAGAGGTACACTACAGCAACAATGATCGTAAGATAGAACCCATATTTCCACCAGGGAGGAAGGTTATTATCCAATTCCTGGATACCATCATAGTCATGATCCAGCAGGATGTCCTGTTCTTTCTCAATTGCCACTGCTTTATTGAAACGATCCCAAAAAGGCTTTGGTGTAATCGCTTTCACTTTAGCGGCTATTTCGGGTTTGGAGCTTAATAATCTTACCATCACTGCCATAGTCGCGAGCATAGCAAGTATGACTAGGACTTCCAGTGCGATGATACCGATAAGCAAGTAAAAATCGAAGGCAGCCATGCCTGCAATAGCAGCAGGTGCGGCAGACGCAGTTTCCCTTACCGCTTCTTGCGCATGCACTAAGGAAAGGGGAAACAAAAGAAGGAACGTAAGCAGCGTACGTGTGCCGGTTGCTGCGTTTTTCTTTGCTCTCATTTTTTCGCCATACACAGATGCCAACAGCCGTAATACGTTTCCCAAAAGACCGATAGCGAACAGCAACACCACGATGAGGCTAACAAGGGAGATCAATGCTACGTTCATAGTATGCCCTCCGGATGCAGGCGACGGGGCTGCTGCATACAAAGTCACCGGCAATAAGAACATGGGAACGGGGATCGCGATTTTATACAGATATTTTCGCATAGTTAATTTTGATTTTAAGAAAGCAGCACTAATCCTGCTCACCAAAGGGTAGCTGTTTCAGGTTGCGGATATAGCCCTTATTAACGCGTAGTGCCCAGAAACTAAGCAAGCTGAAGAAGGCAAAGAACAATATGAGGGAGATCATCGGGTACAAACCGATTCCGGTGATATGCTCCAGGTAATGTCTGAATTTCATCTTTCGGTCGTTTTATAGATTATTGTTGAGCAGTGGTTTTTTGTTCCAGTTTAATATCGGTGCCCATGCGTTGCAGGTAGGCGATCAGGGCAATGATCTCCTTGTCGCTTTTCACTTTGATATTGTCTTTAGCCAAATTGGCTGCAATCTTGTCTGCCTGTTTTTCCAGATCCGTGTTGGCTATTTTATCGTATCCTTCAGGATACGGTACGCCCAGTGTTTGCATGGCCCTGATTTTAGCAGGAGTGACATCTTTGTCTATCTTATTATCAAACAGCCATTGATAGTTGGGCATAATAGAACCCGGGGACATACTGGATGGCTCGTACATATGATTGAAGTGCCAGCTGTCGGGATATTTTCCGCCAAGGCGGGCCAGATCCGGACCGGTACGTTTGCTGCCCCATTGGAAAGGATGATCATACACAAACTCTCCTGCCTTTGAATATTCGCCATACCGGGCTACTTCACTCCGGAAAGGTCTTACCATCTGGCTATGACAAGTATAACATCCTTCTCTTACATAGATGTCTCGACCCTGCAATTCCAGAGGGGTATAAGGTTTCACGCTGCTGATGGTAGGCACATTCGATTTTACCAGGAAGGTCGGGATGATCTCTATCGCACCGCCAATAGCGACTACGATAAGGCTGAATACCATCATTTGCACGGGTTTCCTTTCTATCCAGCGGTGCCAGTGGGCGCCGGCATGAGATTCGTATGTTTTTGCAAGCGGTGCAGCTGAAGCCGCTTCGTTATCCACCGCCTTTCCTTTTTTCACTGTCTTCCAGATATTCACAATCATCATAACCACTCCCGCCAGGTAAAGTGTCCCCCCTATACCGCGCATCATGTAAAACGGACGCATTTGTGTTACGGTTTCCATGAACTGGTATTTCAGCTGTCCTTCCGGAGTGAATTCCTTCCATGCCAGGCTTTGCATAAAACCGGCCCAATACATCGGGACTGCATAGAAGACAATCCCAAGCGTTCCGATCCAGAAATGCCAGTTAGCCAGCCTTGTAGAATACAGGGATGTTTTAAAGATGCGCGGGAACAACCAATACAATACACCAAACGTCAGGAAACCATTCCAGCCCAACGCTCCCACATGTACGTGTGCTATCGTCCAATCGGTAAAATGGCTGATGGCGTTTACATTCTTCAGGCTCAGCATCGGTCCTTCAAAGGTGGCCATACCGTATGCGGTAACTGCCACCACCAGAAATTTCAGCACTACGTCTTCCCTCACTTTATCCCAGGCTCCTCTGAGTGTCAGCAATCCGTTGATCATCCCTCCCCAGGAGGGCGCCAGCAGCATAATAGAGAATACGGTACCGAGAGACTGTGCCCAGTCAGGCAACGCCGTGTACAATAAATGGTGAGGACCGGCCCAGATATAGAGAAATATCAACGCCCAGAAGTGAATGATCGAAAGCCGGTAGGAATAGACGGGGCGGTTAGCTGCTTTAGGCAGGAAGTAATACATCAAACCGAGGTACGGTGTTGTAAGGAAGAAGGCAACAGCATTATGCCCGTACCACCATTGCACCAGGGCGTCTTGCACGCCGGCATACCAGGAATAAGATTTCAGCCACGTAAAGGGAATTTCCCAGGAATTCACTACGTGCAACATCGCTACCGTGATGAACGTCGCAATGTAAAACCATATTGCTACGTACAGGTGACGTTCCCTCCGTTTAAGAATGGTACCAAACATATTCCAGCCAAAGACTACCCATATCAGGGTAATAAGAATATCCAGCGGCCATTCCAGCTCTGCATATTCCTTACCCGTCGTATAACCCAGCAATAAGGTAACTGCTGCCAGTACAATGATGAACTGCCATATCCAAAAATGGAGCTTGCTGAGCACATCACTAAACATCCTGGCTTTACACAGGCGCTGAAGGGAATAATAGACCCCCATGAAGATGCCATTTCCTACAAAAGCAAAGATCACAGCATTGGTGTGCACCGGCCTTACCCGTCCGAAGGTGGTCTCCGCTATGTTGAAATTAAGTTGAGGGAATACCAGCTGGAAAGCTGCCAGTAACCCGGCGAGCATACCCACTGCACCCCAGAAAATAGTAGCATACGCAAACCATTTAACGATCTTATTATCGTAAAAAAAATGATCTGCTCCGCCGCTTTGTGCAGCAGTAACTACCTGCGGAGCCTGTTTTCCGGCTTGGTTGATTGAAGAATCCATGTGGTCTGTTATTGTTTGTTGTTTTGATCTGTCACGTCATCAAAAAGCATCCGGATAGCTGCTCCCTTTTGATCGTTAAATTGGTTGTCACGAACACTCCAGATAAAAGCACCGAGAAAAACAGCGGCAACTGATATGCTGGCTAAGACAAGAATGAACAATGCACTCATAAGGTTGTTTTATTACCGGTGTTGAATATCCTCTCCCTCTTTCACTATTTCACGGGAGCTATTCGTTACTCCGTATTGAATATGTTAAGCAAAGCTATAACCAGGCTGAGGACCGTTCGATGACAGAAGTTGCCGGATGTGCTGATTCTGGTCAGCGATCTTTGATGGAGGACATTTGCATAATGAGGTTGTATACAGCATGAGGTTGACACATAGAATTAACACTTCTGTGCAAACCCCTTCAAAAGAAGAGCGTGTCTAAATGCCCGAACTTCTTCATCACTTCACACATACACTACATGAAAAACCTGATTTGTACATCTTTCGTCTTCCTTGCGACATTTTCAGTAAAATGTTATGCAACTGATCTGACAGTCCATTCTAATATCGTCCTGCCAAAGGACAGCATCGAAAGCAAGGCGCTGATAATGGCATTAAATGGCTTTCTGAGCGCAGCAGAAAAACCGAACGAGGACAATGTGTATGTATTAGATACACAACAGCCGGAAACATTTATTCTCCTGGATGAAGTAAAGGGTATAGAAGTCAATAAGAAACTGAATGAGGATCATTTTTACAAACCTTACCTGACGAATATCATCCCGTTAAAGGATCATCAATTCTACATCCAGGTATCCTATATCGGTGTAAAGGACGACCAGCCCGAATTAAGAGCTTCGTTTAATTTCATAGCGCATAAAGTAAAGGACGTCTTTGTTTTTTCCTCCCCGCTTTTGGGAAACACGCAGCATTGGAAAGTGGAGAAAACAGGAAACAACATTTTCCATTATCAAACATCTATTGATAAGTCGAAAACAACTGCATTTAGTAAAATAACCGCTGCTTTTGACTCAAAACTCAAAGTAAGCAACAAAACCGTGGATTACTATTGTTGTGAAAATAGCATCGAACTTCAAAAGCTGGTAGGAGTAGCCTATAAATCAGATTATAACGGGAGATCCAAGGCAGTCTGGAGTGCAGGAGCCGGGAACCGGAAACTAATCGTGCTGGGTAATGACAACGCCTCGTTCAGTGAATTTGATCCGCATGATCTTTGGCATGACCGGTTGGGGCTGTCAGTGGATCGCAGCAAAGTGAACAAGCCCGTAGATGAAGGCTGTGCTTATCTATACGGTGGAAGCTGGGGCTTAAGCTGGGAAGAAATATTCAAAGCGTTTAAGGAACAGGTAGCCAACGACAAGAACATCAACTGGATGCAGGTCAAAGAAACCCCTGTCTACTTCAAAACCAAAGCCTTCAATAATAGTGCAGACTATATCGTCAATGCATTGCTGGTGCAGAAGATAGAGAAAGAAAAAGGATTCAGCGGTGTTTGGGAGCTGCTGAATATAGGTCCGTTTGAGAAGGGAAATGAACGCTATTACGCCACACTCGAAAAGCTTACCGGCATCACGAAGTCCGCGTATAATGAGAAAGTTTGGGAACTGATCAACAGCGAAAAATAAAGCCTTGCTTATCGCTGCACGCTTAGCTTTTCTTCATACAACAGTTTCCTTTCTCCGGGACAATCCTAACCTCGATGCAATATAATTGCTGGCACCTGTAGTGACCAGTACGATGGTTAAGGTACTGAGCGGCATCAGGATGGCTGCGATCATCGGGCTCATCTCACCTCGCATGGAGATCGTAAGCCCAACGATATTGTATAGAATAGAAATCGCAAAGCAGCAATGTACAATGGTCTTTGCCAGGCGGGTCATCTTTAGCATGGCGGGTAGTTTGCTGAGTTGATCAGCGCGGAGTATGGCATCGCAGGACGGGCTGAAGTTATTGATATCATCTGTCAGTGTAATACCGGCATTACTTTGTTGCAGCGCCCCGGCATCATTCAAGCCATCGCCGATCATCACGACACGCTGCCCCCTTTCCTGTAATTGTTCGATGAACTCCAGCTTGTCCACAGGCTTTTGCTCAAAGTACATGGTGTCTTTGTCAAATAATTTCTCGAAAGTCTTCCGATGCCTGTCATGGTCTCCCGACAACAGGGATAATTCATATTCGGATCGCAATTCATTTAACATGATCGCTGCTCCGGGTCGCAATTCAGGTTGCCAGCAAAATGCCGTAAGCTGTTCTCCATAGCGCACATAGACTTCCGCAGGAAAATCCGCCCCGGGAACATATGCTCCCGTCCAGTCTGCTGAACCGATACGTATAAGTATATCCTTGTAATGCGCTTCTATTCCCTCTCCCGGTTCCTCACGCCAGCTTGCAACTGGTACGGAAGCGCGTCTCCCCAAATGCCCTGCTAGCTGCCTGCTGACAGGATGCATGCTTGCAGCAACTATCGTGTACACTACATCCATTTCCTCTTCTGTAAGCGTATAGCCTTTTATTTCGCAGGAGTTTCCGGTATGTGTGAGCGTCCCTGTTTTATCAAATACCAGCTGGTTTGCATTGCCTAATTGCTCGATGACCGTAGCATCCCTCAGGTACAACCCGTTATCCGACAAAATACGCAGCAGGTTCCCGTTCGTATAAACAGCCGTAAGCAACAGCGCACAGGGACAAGCGACAATAAGCATCGCCGATACACTGGGCAGCATCATTTGCGCATTGACCTTCCACCAGTATAAAGCAGTCATTCCTGCCAGCACAAACAATACGATACTGAAGTAGCGGCTCAGGACATGAATGAAACTGTCTTTATCATTCTGCTCTTCTTTATTTTTTGAAAAGGTCTTATGATTCCATAAAGAAGTCAGGTAACTGGAGTTCACAGGCTTGAGCACCTCCACCAGTACGGATTCCCCCATTTGCCTACCTCCTGCAAATATCTTTTGCCCCGGCGCTATCGCTACAGGTTCGTTCTCTCCCGTTACAAAGCTATAATCTATCAAGGCATGTCCTTCTATGACCCTGCCGTCAGCGGGTATCAGTTCCTGGTGATAGATTTTAACCAGATCATGCTGCTGCAGTTCTCCAATAGGCTTGCTTGCGGTACTGTTATCGCTGACCACTGTAGCTGCCATCGGGAAATAGGCTTTATAATCCCTGTGAAAAGAAAGAAAACGATAGGTACGTTCCTGGACGATCCGGCCCACGAGCATGAAAAACACAATACCCGTCATACTATCCAGGTAGCCCGCGCCGGTATCGGTGATGATCTCATATAGACTACGGGCATACGTGATGATCAACGCCAGCACAACCGGCGCATCAATGTTCAGAGTCTTTTGCTTTAACCCTGTCCAGGCTGTATGGAAGAACTCAGAAGCTGAATAGAAAAATACAGGAATGGAAAGGATCAGGTTGAGTATACGGAAGAGAAGTGCATAGCGATGTTCTATGCCACTGTTGCCGGAAAGGTATTCTGGGAGACTTATCAGCATGATATTGCCGAAACAAAAACCGGCCACACCCAGCTTGTACAACCGGCTTTTGTTAATCGGCTGATTTTTGCTCAGATGATTCTCCAGATGAATGGAAGGTTCGTAGCCAATGGTAGCCAGAAGCTCTGCCACCTCGCGCAGGCTGATCTCTGCCAGCCGGAATTTTATGGTAACTTCTTTGGTAGAAAAATTGATGCGGCTCTCCGTGATACCCTGATGCAATTGCTGAAGATGCTCCAGCAACCACATACAAGAGGCACAGTGTATGCCGGGGATAAAAAAAGTGACGATCGTATGATTCCCGTCTGAGAAGCAGTAAAGTTGCTTTGCAAGGGTAGGCTCATCCAGGTAGGCATATTTTTCTTTTCTTACGGGCTTTACCTGACTCAAGCCAGGATGCGATTGCAGCGAATAATAATCGCAAAGCCCGTTATGCTCCAGCAATTCGTACACCAATTGACAACCCGTACAACAAAAAGGCTTTTCCCGGTACTGCAAACCCTGTTGAAGACATACCGCACCGCAATGGTAGCAGTGCACTTCAGTCTTTGCCTGCTTCGTTCCCGGTATCGTATCAGTTAGTGTGAGCATTGATCTTCTTTTGAGATTCAAGCAACTTGGGTATCAGCACTGCTTCTTCCAGGTAAATAAGGTCATGGATCTTTGCATGGATAAAGTGTAGATCATCTCTCAGTGCTTTGTACATTGCGGGATACTCCAGGTTTGAGTACAAAGGCAACGCACCCATTTTTAGATCGTGTAATGAATTTTGAAGGTGTTGATGCCCGTGATGCAATTGCATTAAAAGTGCATGGTGTCCCATATCACATTTTCCACTACACTGGGCACAGTTATGACCGTTTATCGATTTTTCATTGAGCTCTTTTGCATAAGGGACTACCTTCATTTCGAAGTCGTGTATATATCCATATACTTTTTCCAACGCACTTTCGGACAACTGATAAAATGCATGCAACAGGTGATGCTTATCACCAATCCTCAGCTCTTTAAGACGCTCTTTTACCTTAGCACAGGCAACCGAAATCACATCGTAATAATTCAACTGAAAGTACCCGATCATGTCATTCAGGGAAGTTAGCCCGTAAAGCGGAGATAGCGATTGCCTTAACATGGAAGCAAAGCTATCGGAAGGGACTCTCAACAGAAATGATGCAAATCATCTTTATACTGATCTTCGTCAGTGTACGGGAGAGCAATCCAGTCTTACCAAAAAGAAGGACGTTTAGCAGTCTACTATTTCAATTTGCAATCTCCGGCAAATGCTTCTGCATAGCCATCCAGTACACCGCAGGAGTCCTGCTGCTGATCGCGGGGAAGCGACGAAAGGTCATAATCTTTTTTGTCTCCGCTTAAATAACTGCACCGGCATATACCGCTTTCCTGCTTTTTACAGGCTATGGTACTTACGATGAAAACAACGGCGATAATAAGTACGGATTTCATAAATGAGAGATTTAGATAAAAATACCCGGTAAAATTATGCCAGCGTTTGACCCCAAACTGAAGGCCTGCCTAAGGTCTACATCCTCACGCCCTTTGTAATCCTCCGGTATCACCAGGTATTCATAATTGATAGCCTTGCCGATCCGAAGCCAGGTCTTTATTTTCTTAAATGGGATTACCGTCTACGGGTACACTGCACTGTCATCCTTGTGCTAGACTATTGTTGCTTGAAAGACTGCATTTACAAAGGCCTGGACCATTCATAAGTATACCTCGTTTTGGCGATCCTTGCCAATGGAAAAGCCGTTAGTTGCAGGTCAAAAAAGATAGGCATCTATACATGGTGGCGAGGGAATTATCAAAACTTCCAAGTTAAAGAGTACAGCTATCTCGACCAATTCATCATCAGCATTACAATAAATTGAGCAATTAACAGTATCTACTCTATAAGACTTAAGCCTTACAAAAGTTATAAAATTTAGGACATCCTGTGCGTGCTTATATCGAATTGCAACTTTCTTCACAAACTACATTTTAAATGAAATCAGGTTAGTGTGGTTATACGATGGAAAATAATTTAAGCCTTCCCATGTTTTTATAAAATAATGTTCATCATCCTACGCGATGGGGCTGAACAAGAAATAATCAATTAAATGATTTCAATGATCAATCAGTAAGGGATTTTTGATTTATAATTTTGTCTCCACTCTATCAACTGCGTTTAAAAAAACTGGTTCAAGCTCAATTTGAGAACATTTTACTAAACTGGAATATATTTATATATCAAGCTCCTTTGGCGATGCTTTAAAATCTCAGAAAAGAAGCTGATTCAATGGAATATTGACAGATGACTTTGATAAAAACCTGCGAGATTTATGTATACTCTGCTGAATAGCTACAAATTTATATTCTTGGATTATTTAGTAAAAAGGGTACAAATACAAAAGATAATAGACATTAACCATCCCGTATTTACTAGGGTTTGTATTGTACCCACCCCTTTATTTTTTGCGAACAATTGCATTATCAGAGGTATAATATTCTCAGCATTTTATCAATGTGTTTTATGGCTTCATGATCATGAGTTTTCGAGTAAATATGATATTGCTTCCTTTTGTTAACCTCAACAGGCAGTTACCGTTTGTCAGCCCGCTACCCTAGCTTCTTTCGTAGCCCGGTGCATCTTTTCACCATGCGCGGCTGATGTTTTTTTTCAATCGCCATCCTGTTAAAAAATGGCGGCGTTAAGAACGTAGCAGATGTCTGACTTGCAAGAAAATTAGCAAAATTGACAGTTGCTCCTGTGCCGAAATCATCCGTATTAGCATTTGAACAGCTATTGGTTACGGCAAGTGGATTTACCTTCCCGTCAGCACAAATACCGTATATTTTCTCCCCGGCAAAAAACGTTACCTGTTGCGGAATTACATGTCGTCATTGAATTAGCTTTAGGATTTTCAGGTCGTATCGTTTTGTAACCTCCAACCCGAAACTGAGCTTTCAGTTTAAGTACATGACCCGGAGCGGCCACTATCATTTCACTATATCCCGGCACCGGATTCGTATGTACCATTTCACGGTCTACTCTACTGACATTTGTCCTATCGCCAGAGCAGGTAAAAATCGCAGACAAATAAATATAACCTACATCAGTTTCCATTTCGAGATGAGTATTTTAATTGTATCGGTATGCTTAGAAAACTTACTCTCTCTTATTTAAGCGGAGCTCAGTTTTCATATCCTTTAGCTTTTTATAATTGACTAGAGATAACTCTTTGATCTTTTCGAATGTTTCTTTTTGTAGAATAGCTTCTGCAGCAATTCTAAATTGCCGATTCGCCATCATCTCACGGCGTTCCTTATCATACTCTTTCGCCTTGACCTCATCTATTCGTTTATCAATTACAGCAAGCAAAGCATTTAGCACTGCTATATGCCCCTTAATTCGCGCCCTAGCTGTTTGATCTTCACTAGTGGACAGTTCAACATGATGATGAGCAATCATTTCATGTATTTCGATCATTATTTCAAATAGTCGTGCTTCACGCTCTTCGTAAATAACTTCCTTTTTAAAATTCGATACAGCTGAATTAATAACCATAGCTTAATATTTAATTTTTTAGTTCCGACATCAAGTCCCACGAGTTCTTCCTCAGAAATGAGCTACTGCAAAAAGCAATTCATTTCTAGAAAAAATGTGCAACCTGAATTAATAACCAGCGAGCAATGATATATGCTTCCGAACCTAATTCGTATTGTGAAAAGAATAGAAACAGAAAAAATATCATTGCCCGAGTTATTGTTGTTAGCGGATTAATTTTATAGTGTTAGAACGCACGCCATCAGTGTATTTTAGGAAGTAAATACCTGGAGTGATCGTATCCATGTCTATTTGAGTTTTACGCTCAACCACATTGACGGTCTTTACAAGTTTACCGGTAATATCAGAAAGTACGAGCACGGGGTGTTCGCTCATTGTACCAACGATCTCTACAGTAAATTTGTTGTCAACAACCGGATTAGGATACACGTAAACCAAAAACTCATTCTTGTTGCCTATTATGGCGTGCACTGTTTTAGAATATTTATATTCTCCGCTGATTGTCAGCATTTTCAAACGATAGTAGTTCAAGCCATTTGCAGGAGCTTCATCTATATAAGTATAGTTAGAGGCTGCGCCGTTCGCTTGGCGACTATATATTTTGGTAAATTCACGACCGTCAACACTTCTCTCAAGTTCAAATATGTCTGTATTTTCCTCCGAAACGGTATTCCATTCAATGCGGTTCTTATTGCCAACATTAGTAGCTGCAATCCTGGCAAGGTCGATAGCTAAAACGCCACCAGATACACTAATAACAAAATTAATGGAAGCGCTCAAAGCATAAGTATAGACACGGATAAAATAGGTATTGCCAATAGTTAATCCGGAAACAATGTCTGAATTAGGATCACTACACAAAAGACTATTTCCCGTCGGCGTACAAGCTCCCGATGTTCCGCCATCAATCACCTGAAAATAAGCATCTGCAGAAGTGTTTGCTGTAGTAGCGGGGACCACGATGTTTAATGCTATCTGCGCCGAAGTATTGGTCGCAACAAATTTATACCATACATCATCGTCTGGGTTTCCCGAACAAGGTGCTGCCGCTAGAGATTGCGTAGCTCCCAATGTAGTTCCGGCTGTACCCACTGTAGACGTACCGTGAGTCAATACGACCGCATTTGAACAATTATCATTTGCCGGAGCTGCTGCAACAGTAAATTTGCGAGCATTACCGGCGCAAGTGGTTAATGCTCCTAGATTATTTTTCGGAGCAATATAAAAATAGTGGTCTCCTATAGCTAATGGAGAGGGAACCGTGTAGCTTGGAGTGGTTACGGTCGCAACGACTGTTGTAGGAGGATTAGTGACATCTAAATACACATCATACAAACTGGCATTTGCTACAGTAGACCATGTGAGCGTAGGAGTAACACTGACTGTATTATTCACTCCGGGGTTATTTAAAGTTGGACAAGTGGTAGGCAGCGCCGTGATCTCCTTGACGCAAATACTGAAATTAATAGCAGCCGGTGCAACCGGATAGGTATATACCCGTATAAAATACGTATGACCTATGGTTAAGCCGCCTACTATACCGGTATTAGGATCACTACAAAGTAAGCTGGTCATAGTGGCTGTACAGTTTCCGGATGGACCGCCGTCAAATACCTGAAAATAGGCATCGGTACTCGTGCTTGCCGGGCTTGAAGCGGTAACACCGGATAATTCAATACTGGCATCCGTTTGTGTAGCTACAAAGCTGAACCATACATCATCGTCAGGATTTCCTGAACAGGGTGCCGCCGCTAATGACTGCGTAGCTCCCAAGGTGGTTCCGACAGTATTTACGCAGGTAGTGCTCTGCGTAAGCTGGATTGCATTGATGCAATCATCATTAGCAGGCGGGGCAACAACGGTAAATTTGCGAGTATTGGAAGCACAGGTAGTAGGCGCGCCTACATTATTTTTCGGAACCACATACCAATAATGATCTCCTAATGAAAGAGCAGAAGAAGGAATCATATAGGAATTTGTAGCATTACCGTTTGCGGTAGCAAATAAAGTTGAGGGAGGATTGGTACCGTCAAGATAGATATCATAACTCGTCGCGTTAGTTACAACAGCCCATGACAATGGGAAAGAGGTGGTGCTTACTAAAGCATTGTTTCCCGGAGTACTAAGGGCTGAACAAGCGGGAGCTGCAGACAGCTCTTTCACGCAAATATTAAAATTAATTGCAGCAGGTGCAACCGGATAGGTATATACCCGTATAAAATACGTATGACCTATGGTTAAGCCCCCTATTATGCCGGTATTAGGATCACTACAAAGTAAACTGGTCATAGGTGTTGTACAATTTCCGGACAGACCACCATCAAACACCTGAAAATAGGCATCGGTACTCGCGTTTGCTGTCGTTGAAGCAGTAACATTGGATAATTCAATACTGGCATCCGTTTGTGTAGCCACAAAGCTGAACCACACATCATCATCGGGGTTTCCCGTACAAGGTGCAGCTGCCATAGATAGCGTTGCGCCACACGTCGTTCCGGCGGTATTTACGCAGGTAGTGCCCTGAATAAGGGGGACAGCATTGGCGCAGTCATCATTTGATGGAACAACACACGTGGTAATAAATGAAGGCAGCGGCTTCCACCCGCTTACATCTGAGGATGTGGGACCACAGTTTGCCCTTACCCAAACATAATACGTAGTACCGGGTAGAAGGTTAGATAAAGTTTCGGTAGTATCTCCTGCCACGGTATTAGCTGTAGGCGCTGTATTGCTAGCGGGTGCTGTGCTAGAAGTACTGTAATATAAATCATATCCATTAGCCGGAAATGATGGTGACTGCCCCCACACTATCTCTGCTGATGAAGTAGTGATGTTGGTAGATGAAAGAGCACCTGGTGGAGTGCACGGTGAAGGAGTCCAGACATAGGTCAATCCACTGGGCGGAGCAACAGTCAACGACCAGGTACAAGTTGCGGAATTTGAAGTACCGCCTATTGTATTAGACCAGTCTGTAGATGTCGCTCTGTTAAAATATTGAGATAATATTCCTCCACCTAATCCTACCTGTATTGCCTCTGAACCGGCAAAGCGCAATACATCGCCATAAACGACAGTTATGGATTGATTTTGAGCTAGTCCACCCCCTTCATTCAATATTATTTGAAAATTTACATTAGTTGTATTCGCATTTGTAGTGGTCGCCGCAAAATATTCCGCAAAATTAGCATACTCTATAGTAAAGGTTCTATTAGGTGCGACACCGCTCAGCTGAGTCTTTATTTCCCCCAAAGCCCATTGTATGCCTACCGCACTGGTACTGCCGCCTGTAGCATTATTGGATACCGTAATGTCAGTCGATGTAAACGCTGTAATCACCGTTCCTGCCGGAAAATATGTTCCGGAACGGAAAGGCGCGCCGATTTTTGCAAATGCGGTATTGGTGACATTGGTGATAATGTTGGAGCCATTGCTCACAATGCCGGCGGCATTGCTCACTCCCATTAGGTCTGTACCAAAAGCTACAATAACTCCGGCATTCCCCACATTGTTATTTAACGCCGTTCCTGTGTTTGCTGTATTAGCTCCGCCAAATCCTATCCACCCGTTTGTGATAGCGTCAAAAGACGTATAAGTAGCTCCGTTAAAAGTAAATGGAAATGGCAAACTATTGTTTGTAAAGGCAATATCATCCAGCGATGCTGCTTCAGGGCCCGTTTGATCCGGAGTGGTAGCAGCAGCCAGAATAGTAGCACCTGCCCCTAGCGGCACATAAGTACCTGTCGTCTGAGAAAAGCTATAATTGGCACTTATTTGAGCTTTGCCTCCTAATGAGCAGAAAAGCAGCAGAAATAATAAGCACCTTCTCTTCACTAATAAGTTTTTCATCATGTATAAAATATTTAAAAATTCTAACCAGTATTTGTTTGTGCAATGTAGATTACCTTCCAAACAATACGTTCAAATCAGAGGGGACAAAAACGAGACAACATGAATTAGTAAAATAAAATATTGATTTATAAGATAAAACAAATGATTATTATTAAAAATCGACTGCTTGTATTTCGTATCCCCTCAATGCATGGATGCTGCTGTTTTGCAAATAGCTTATTTTACGGATGAGATCAAGCAAAAAAATCCGCTCTAGGAATAGAGCGGACGACTATTGAACCGGGGTAAATATATCACTGCTATTAATACCCGATTATAATACTATGATTTGTATCCTATAAACATTTAGATAACACAGGACAAATTCGAGACAGCTTTATAAACAGGCACAGTTTCAAAAAAAAGTAAATCATGAAATTTTACTTATTATTTCTACTTCTGAAAGACCCGTTTTTTTACGCAACCTTAGCTTCATTTTCCTGACAGATTCAGGGGAGACACCTAGTACGTTCGCCATTTCATTAGTAGAGAGGCCAATCCGGGTGAGCGATAGAAAACGGTGTTCTCCTTTTGTCAGGTCGGGGAAAACTAAATGCAAACGCATAAAAAATTCAGGATATACACTCGTAAACGTCTTTTTAAAATCACCCCAGTCCTGCTCTGTTAATATTGTCATTTCCCTTAATGCTTCTAAAGATTTGAACTTTTTGGTCTCAGCATAGAGGTGTTCAGTTGATTTCAGCTCTTCTAACTCTGCCTGTGTTTTTTCTAATAACTCTGTTTTTTGACGTACATTCTTAATGTAAGTGCTCAGCTGCATCTTTGCGTTCTCATAATTAGCCAAGGCAAATCGTTGTTCCTGTTTAATTCTTTTTATCCGTTCCAGGGCAACCGCAACACCTAAAAATGCGATAATAAAAATGCTTGTCAAAATAATCCGCAGTCGCGTTTCCTTTTCTTCCAAGAACTTAATGCTATTTAAATGCTTTTCAATTTTGATCTGATTGTATATTTTTCCCGCTAAGCTGGCATCTCTCTCTTTAGTGTTTATTTTTTTAAAATACAGGAACGAATCTACATATTTGACTGCCTTATTATTATCCGAATATTTATGATATTGAAACATACTAAAATACCAACCTTCAGCAGGTAAATAATTAATATCTCTAAACAAGTATGGCTTTACTGTTTCCAAAACTACCAATGCCGAGTCCCTGTTATTTTTTTTCATGTAAATCTCAGCTAATGCGGATGCTGCCTGGACCGCACTTCCAAAGAACTTTGTCTTTAAACTTATTTCTACATCTTTTCGTAAATACGGAATAGCTTCAGTATATTTTCCCTGTATCTGTAATATTGCTCCGATATTCCCGGAAGTAAGCCCTTCCATATTCTGAACTTTTTTTTGGATTGCCAAGTTCAATGCTTTTGAAAAGCATACATAAGCCGAATCATAAAGTTTCAATTCTTTATAGTATATACCTAATGAGTTATATATATTAATGTTTTCTCTGGATTCATTATATTCTAGTTCCATGTTTAAACGTTCTATCGCTCCTCTGTAATCCGTTAGAAAATATAATGCACTGGCTATATCCTGATTGTTAAGCGATCTTCGCCGGAATTTATTATACCCAATTTTACTGGATTTCTCATCTCCCCTGATCAGGTATTCATATCCTATGGTATAGATTCCTATTGTGTTATATACCAATCCAGTCAAAATTTCAGCCTGTGCGGCCACTACATCCGAACATTCCGTATTCATAGCTGCTTGAAGGAATTTAAGGCTTGATGTCGCATCTCCGAACTTATAATACATGTCCCCTTTAAATAAACTGACGGCAGATTTAAGTTTACAGGAGTGCCTATCGTCTGCGATGGCTTGCATTTTATTGAGGATGGTAAATGCCTTAAATGAGTCGAGAGAGCTTACATTTTCGTCATAGAAAATAAAACTGTAGTCAATAAGATCTTTTTCCTTTATTCTATATAGTGTGTCAAGACTCGTAGCGAAGGAGAAATGAGGAATCAAATACAAAAGAAAAAAAAGAAAAAGTTTTTTAATCATATTACTTCAATGAAATAAACGGGATATATTACAAAGTAGCTGGAAGTCTTAACAATGAGTGATTTACGTCAGGATGCTGTACAACGGCTTTAGTTACTTCTTTTATTCCGCAGATATGCGGGTTTTTGATATTCTTCACTTGCGCTGGTCTGATTTTAAAAACTATCGTCTGCATTATTCTATGGGCAGGAACGATAAAGGGCTCTTTGAAAATTCCGATTAGGTGCTTACCGTTTTAAAGGCAAAGGCCTTTTCGTAGATATACATCGGCAAGAGCGTAGTCCTTCATGTTAGACGAGTGTTATTCGGATCGGGCTCCTCTTCTTTGGCTATAAAGTCATTTAACTTTTCCCGGAACGGGTTCCAACCTTTTTTAAAGCACGCAGTAATTATAATGATAGCCGTCCGGTCGTCAGTATAGCGCTCAGGTTTTGCTTTGTAATAATCTATCCCCGTTCTGAGTTGGAAGGGCTTGCGGGCTTCACTTTCACTGTCAGTAAAACTAAAACCCACAAATCCATCTTTACTCAAATCACCCTTACTGTCATACAGCTTAGGCAGTGTAAATTCTTTTTGCATAAAAACGTTTTGACTTTTTACTGAGTTACAAACGCTTTTGATCGGAAATTATTGCAAATAAAGAACTTTACATTTCATTGCGGAGACGGCGAGATTCGAACTCGCGATACAGTTTCCCGTATACACACTTTCCAGGCGTGCTCCTTCAACCACTCGGACACGTCTCCTGATTGAAAGGATGGCGAAGGTAAAACTTTTTATTAAAAGAAACGCCTCACAAGGTGTGAAGCGTTTCTTTTTTTATTTTTTCTAGTTTTTCCACCGGTCAGTTCACCAGCCGGTTATCCAATTAAGCACTTACTTTATTTCCTTTAGCCTTTGCTACTACTTCTTCCTCAATATTACGAGGCGCCTGCGCGTAGTGGCTGAACTCCATGGTAGAAGATGCACGACCGGAAGAAAGGGAACGCAATTGCGTTACATAACCGAACATTTCGCTCAGTGGCACTTTAGCTTTGATCACCTGCGCGTTGTTACGGGTATCCATACCTTCCAGCATCGCACGACGACGGTTAAGGTCACCGGTTACATCACCCATGTATTGGTCAGGAGTGATCACTTCTACTTTCATGATCGGCTCCAGGATCACCGGTTTTGCTTTTCTACCCGCTTCACGGAAGCCCGATTTAGCGCAAAGTTCGAAAGACATACCATCGGAATCCACCGCGTGGAATGAGCCGTCGTAGATACGGATACGCATACTTTCCACAGGGAAGCCCGCCAAAGGACCCGTTGTCATAGATGCTTCAAATCCTTTTTGGATCGGTCCGATAAATTCTTTTGGTATAGATCCGCCGAAAATATCATTGACAAACTGGAAGTTTCCTTTTCCTTCTTTCAGGAACTCTTCATCCGCTGGTCCGATCTCGAACATGATATCAGCAAATTTACCGCGACCACCGGATTGCTTTTTAAATACTTCACGATGATCAATCTTCATCGTAAATGCTTCTTTATAAGCTACCTGAGGAGCACCTTGGTTTACTTCTACCTTAAACTCACGCTTCATACGATCCAGGATGATCTCCAGGTGAAGCTCACCCATACCACGAAGAATGGTTTGACCCGTATCTTCATCTGTATTTACACGCAGCGTAGGATCTTCTTCTACAAGCTTGGCAATAGCCATACCCATTTTATCTACGTCAGCCTGAGTTTTGGGCTCAATAGCGATGGCAATTACCGGTTCAGGAATAAACATGTTTTCCAGCACGATCGGGTGTTTTTCATCACAAAGCGTATCACCGGTTTTGATGTCTTTAAAACCCACCGCTGCCCCGATATCACCTGCTTCGATGAAGTCGATCGGGTTTTGCTTATTGGCAAACATCTTCATGATACGGGAGATACGTTCGTTTTTACCGGAACGTACGTTCAGCACATAAGAACCTGCATCCAAGTGACCGGAATATACCCGGAAGAATGCCAGACGGCCTACGAAAGGATCGGTCATGATCTTAAATGCCAGGGCTGCAAACGGTTCTTTTGCATCCGGTTTACGGATCAGTTCTTTTTCTGCATCATCAGGATCAGTTCCTTTGATCGCTTCGATATCAATAGGAGCCGGGAGGTAACGACAAACAGCATCCAATGCGGTTTGTACGCCTTTATTCTTAAAGGAAGAACCGCACATCATCGGCACGATGCTCAAATCGATACATGCTTTACGAATAGCCGCGTGTACTTCATCTTCAGAGATCGTATTCGGATCATCAAAGAATTTTTCCAACAATGCCTCATCGTAATCAGCAACAGCTTCGATCAGGTTTTGACGCCATAGATTCACTTCCTCCACCATATCTTCCGGTACAGGAACCTCATCAAAGGTCATTCCTTCTGTTTCCATATGCCAGATGATCCCTTTCATCTTGATCAGATCCACCACCCCTGTAAAGTTATCTTCCGCACCGATCGGCAATTGCAGCGGAACTGCTTTAGCACCGAGCATATCTTTTACCTGCTGTACTACCATCAGGAAGTCAGCACCGATACGGTCCATTTTATTTACGAAACCGATACGCGGTACACGGTAACGGTTTGCCTGGCGCCATACAGTTTCAGATTGTGGTTCCACACCATCCACCGCTGAGAATAAAGCAATAAGACCATCCAATACACGCATGGAACGCTCTACCTCTACGGTAAAGTCCACGTGACCCGGAGTGTCAATGATGTTAAAAGAATATTCTTTAGTATTTGCATCCGCTTTACCTTTTACAGTAGGGAAGCCCCATTTACAGCTTACCGCTGCTGACGTAATAGTGATACCACGTTCTTTCTCCTGTTCCATCCAGTCGGTAGTAGCCGCACCATCATGCACTTCACCGATTCTGTGAATCATCCCCGTATATCTTAAAATACGTTCTGTAGTAGTGGTTTTACCGGCATCAATGTGCGCTGCAATACCAAAATTTCGCTGTAAGCGTAAGTCTGCCATTGTTATTGTTTATTAATTACTGTTTTCGAAATTTGAGGTGCAAAGGTAGGGGAATAATATGGAAAAAATATCTGTGCTTTCCAGAAACCGGATATTTTAATAGACACCGTCTGGAGGGTCACTGTAACCCAAACACTCCCCGAAAATGCCCTGCATTCTCTTTAATGAAACCGCCGTCAGCGAAAAGCGCGGGCAATAAAAACCTCCCGCAACGTGCAGGAGGCTCTATGTCTTTATTCGATTCCAGAACCATCAAAGAACCATCATGGCATCGCCATAGCCAAAGAAGCGGTATTTCTCCTTGATGGCTACATGGTATGCTTCCATCATCAAGTCATAACCGGCAAAAGCGCAAGCCATGATTTGCAGGCTGGTTTTCGGCAGGTGAAAATTGGTGATCAGGGTATTGGCAATAGAGAACTCAAAAGGAGGATGGATAAACAGGTTGCTCCAGCCTTCACCCGGCTTCAGCAAGCCCTGTGCCGTCACGGTGCTTTCCACTGCCCGCATGGTAGTGGTGCCGATAGAACAGATTTTTCGCTTTTCTTCTTTTGCCTTGTTGACGATAGCTGCAGCGTGCTCATCTACTTTAAAATATTCTGCATCCATTTTGTGCTTGGAAAGATCTTCCACTTCTATAGGACGGAACGTGCCTAAACCGGTATGCAGGGTCACTTCAGCAAATTTCACCCCTACTATTTCCAGGCGTTTGATCAGCTCACGGCTAAAGTGCAGTCCTGCTGTCGGTGCTGCTACGGCACCTTCATACTTGGCGTAAACGGTTTGGTAACGTTCTTTATCATCTTCATCCGGTTTGCGCTTGATATAACGGGGTAAAGGAGTTTCCCCTAACAATTCCAGCATCTGGCGGAAGGCATTGTCATCCCCGTCAAAAAGGAAACGGATGGTGCGTCCACGAGAGGTCGTATTATCAATTACTTCAGCTACAAGTTCATCGTTGTCACCGAAATAGAGCTTATTACCTACCCGTATTTTCCGGGCAGGATCTACAATTACATCCCAAAGACGGTTGGGTTTGTTCAGTTCGCGCAGTAAAAATACTTCGATCTTAGCGCCCGTTTTTTCCTTTTTTCCATAAAGACGTGCCGGGAACACCTTGGTATTATTCACGATCATAACGTCCTTATCATCAAAATAAGTGAGTACATCACGAAATACTTTGTGTTCTATTTTG
The DNA here is from genome assembly GCA_035497455.1 of Flavipsychrobacter sp. GTDB lineage: Bacteria > Bacteroidota > Bacteroidia > Chitinophagales > Chitinophagaceae > JAFIGV01. The sequence goes on along the minus strand of DATJDL010000021.1, from coordinate 58,263 downwards.
CCTGAGTCGCGGTGTATTACCATCAGGCGGCTGTCTTCACGGGCTTTGGTTGGATGTTGGGCAATGAGATTGAGTGGCAGGTCGAACTTAAATTGCGACAGTTTCATATTACGGTATGAGAATTTAAAAAGTGGGCAAAGGTAGCGATTTGACTTGTAAATATAAAATTCCGTTTACAATAAGCTCACACAGATCCTGTAATAATTGAAATTCTACCCAAAACGGCGTGGGCTGAATAGAAAAACGGGGAGTTCCTGCCGCTTTCCACGGCATTTTTAGGAAGCGATCTGTATTCCGGCAACGAATGATTATTTTTGCCACCTCTAAAAACAAAAACACCATGCAAGTTTGGAAAGATTATTTATCTCAACATAAAGACCGCTTCCTGGATGAGTTGCTCGATCTTTTAAGAATACCCTCTGTAAGTGCCGATAGCCATTACAAATCCGATGTGGCAAAATGCGCCGAAGCGGTGAAGGAAAACCTGTTGAAAGCCGGTTGCGACAACGCTGAAATATGCCCGACAGCAGGACACCCTATCGTATATGGCGAGAAGATGATCGACCCTAACGCTCCCACCATTTTGGTGTACGGGCACTATGATGTTCAGCCTGCTGATCCGCTGGAACTCTGGACCAGCGGACCTTTTGAGCCTGTCATCAAAGACGGCAAAATCTACGCACGTGGTGCCTGTGATGACAAAGGTCAAATGTTCATGCATGTAAAAGCGCTGGAGGTGATGAACGGTACGAATACCCTTGCCTGCAATGTAAAATTCATGATCGAAGGGGAAGAAGAGGTAGGTTCTTCCAACCTGGGCAAATTCCTGGAAGGAAACAGAGAAAAACTGAAAGCTGATATCGTATTGGTTTCCGACACTTCAATGATCAGCATGGAACATCCGTCCATAGAAACCGGCTTGCGTGGCTTGGCTTATATGGAAGTGGAAGTGACCGGACCGGACCGCGACCTGCACAGCGGTGTTTACGGAGGTGCTGTAGCCAACCCCATCAACACCCTTTGCAAAATGATCGCTTCGCTGCATGATGAAAACAATCATATCACGATCCCGGCATTCTACGATAAAGTACAAGACTTGAATGAAGCAGAACGCCAGGCGTTGAACAGCGCTCCTTTCGATCTGGACGAATACAAAAAAGACCTGAACGTTAGCGATGTTTGGGGCGAAAAAGGATATTCTACCCTGGAGCGTACCGGCACCCGGCCTACATTGGATGTAAATGGCATCTGGGGTGGCTATACCGGTGAAGGTGCTAAAACCGTGTTGCCTTCAAAGGCATTTGCGAAGATATCAATGCGCCTCGTGCCGCACCAAAGCTCTGAAGAGATCTCTGAGATCTTCCAAAAACATTTCGAAAGCATTGCCCCGGCATCTGTAAAAGTAAAAGTAACGCCGCACCACGGCGGCGAACCGGTAGTGACACCTACCGATAGCATAGCATACAAAGCGGCATCAGAAGCTATCAGAACAGCGTTTGGAAAGGATCCGATCCCTACGCGCGGCGGCGGAAGCATTCCGATCATTGCATTGTTCGAAAAGATCCTGGGCTTGAAGACCGTGCTCATGGGTTTTGGCCTGGACAACGACAATATTCACTCCCCCAACGAAAAATTTGACGTTGCCAACTTCTATAAAGGCATTGAAACGCTCCCTTACTTCCACAAGAACTTTGCAGAGATGAGCAAATAGCCTCCTGAAGCATTTTATACAACAAGGCGGCCTGAAAAGGTCGTCTTTTTTGTTGCATTTTTTGAGGGGAAGGTTGCAGCAATAGCCTTATCCCTTCAACAGCGCCCTTGCTTCGCAAAACGGGATCAAAGATCGCTGATGTAAATTCTTTACATTTCCATCAGCATGGAATGTACAGATTGATTTAAGTTTGCGTATGATTTGCCTACAGAACAATAATCCCGAACAGGCTACGGATAAACGCAAAAAATACAACTGAAGAATATTCTATGAAAAAGAAAACACTGTGGTGGATCATCGGTGGGGTTGCATTAATCGTTTTGCTCATTATTATTGCCCGATCCACAGGTGAGGAAGGAATCAAAATAGCCGTAGAACAAGCTTCGGCGCATACCATTACCGAAACGGTGACCGCCAGCGGCAAGATATATCCTGAAAATGAAGTAAAGATAAGTCCCGAGGTGAGCGGCGAGATCACACAGCTGACTATCGAAGAAGGAGACTCTGTAAAAAAAGGAGACTTGCTGGTAAAGATCAACCCGGCTATCTACTCCTCTATGGTCAACCAGGCTCAGGCTTCCGTACAGCAGAGCCGGGCACAGGTAGCTAATTCCCGCGAGATGGTGGCACAGGCAAAAGCACAATATGAGCAGGCACTTGCCAACTATAACCGCAATCAAAAACTCTATACCGAAAAAGTAATTTCCGCATTGGAATTCGAGCAATTGGAAAGCGCCTACAAAACAGCGAAAGCTTCTTATGATGCGGCAAAGGCGAATGTATCGGGTGGACAATACGCAGTGGAAGGAGCTTCGGCCAACCTTTCTCAAGCCCAGGAAAATTACCGTAAGACTACCATTATAGCCCCCACTTCGGGCATTATTTCTTCGCTGAATGTGAAACTGGGTGAGCGCGTCGTAGGAACGGCACAAATGGCAGGAACGGACATGCTGACCATCGCCGACCTGGGTAAGATAGAAGTAAGGGTAGATGTCAGTGAAACCGATATCGCCAAGGTGAAACTGGGCGATACCACTATTGTAAATGCAGATGCATACCGGGACAGAACGTTCACAGGAATAGTCTCAAAAATTGCCGTTTCCAGCGCCTCTTCCGGTTCTTTGGCTACAGTAAGTACGGATGATGTAACGAACTATACCGTTCATATACTGCTGCTTCCCGGCAGTTACCAGGAACTGCTGAAGGATAATGGTTTCCCTTTCAAACCGGGCATGTCCGCTTCAGTAGAAATTCAGACCCGTCGGGAAAGGAATGTACTCTCCATCCCGGTAAATGCTGTAACAACAAGAGAGTACGAGGATAGTGTAAAAAAGAAAAATGAGGCATTGGGTATGGATGCCATACGACAGGTCGTATTTGTATATGATGAAAAGAAAAAGGAGGTCAGTCTTCGCGATGTAAAAACCGGCATCCAGGATAATGCTTACATCCAGATCACGGAAGGATTAAAATCGGGAGAGCAGGTAGTAATAGCACCGTTTGGCGCCATCGCCAGAACGTTGAAAGAAAAATCAAAGGTGATAGTAGTACCCAAAAACAAGCTCTTTGACGCCAAAGAAGAGAAGAAGCCGTAATAGTCAGACCAGGAACATTACTTATTTTTTTTAAAAATGCCGTAAAACGAGCTGCCGCTGCCACTCATCGAAGCATAGATCGCGCCTTCATCATAAAGTTGTTGTTTGATCTTTTGTAGTACAGGGTGTTGCGCTAGTACGGGCGCCTCAAAATCGTTTACCACATAGTTTTTCCAGTTGGTTATATCATCTGCTGATAGTTGACGCAGGTCAAACCCGGAAGACCCGGGTTGCACCCTGCTGAATGCCTCTTTTGTAGCCACATGGATCCTTGGATGTACCAGCCTGATATCATAACCGGAGAGATCCAAAGAAATGGGAACCATTCTCTCTCCTCTGCCCACTGCAAACTGTGGTGTGTTGTACATAAAAAAAGGACAATCGCTTCCCAGTTGCAGGCTCATTGCCGCCAATTCTTCCACTTCAATGCCCAGCTTATAATAATCGTTCAACAGGCGCAACATAAAGGCACCGTCTGCAGAACCACCTCCCAGTCCAGCGCCCATAGGAATAGCCTTTTGTAAAAATATCCTTATTGCAGGCAACTGCCCCTCCATTCGTTTTTGTATCAGTTCATACGCTTTCCAGACGAGATTGTTTTTTTCGCTGCCGGCCACGGTCAGTCCGCTTAGCGATATCCCTGTTGGTCCGCTTGCAGGCACGATCTCCAGCGCATCCTTCAGCTGTTTTACCGGGTAAAATATGGTTTCCAGGTTATGGTAGCCATCTTCCCGTTTCTGTGTAATGAATAGACCTATATTGATTTTTGCATTCGGAAATGTGAGCATGAGGTGCTAAAATTATCTGTATTTTTGAAAACTTCACCTTGGAAGCTATGATGCAGGAAGTCATTTCGCTTAGCGACATTCGAAAAAGCTATTATATGGGCAGGCAGGAATTACCTGTTCTCAAAGGTATCAACCTGAAGATCCTCAGCAACGAATATGTAGCATTGATGGGACCGAGCGGGTCCGGAAAATCGACACTGATGAACATTCTGGGTTGCCTGGATACACCCACAGGCGGGCAATACATTCTCAGCAAAAAAGATGTAAGTAAAATGAATGATGACGAATTGGCTGACGTACGCAATACCGAGATTGGTTTCGTTTTTCAGCAATTTAACCTGCTGCCCCGCCTCACTGCCTGGGAAAATGTAGCGCTGCCGCTCATTTACGCCGGGGTAAGCAAATCAGAACGGGAAGAACGCGCTAAATCCATGCTGGAAAAAGTGGGGTTGGCAGAACGCAGCCATCACAAACCTAACGAACTCTCCGGCGGACAAAGCCAGCGTGTCGCTATCGCCCGGGCGTTGATCAACAATCCTTCGCTGTTACTGGCTGATGAACCGACGGGAAACCTGGACACCAAAACCTCGGTGGAGATCATGGAACTGTTCGGCAAAATCCACGAACAGGGCAATACGGTCGTATTGGTAACACACGAAGAAGATATAGCCCGTTTCACCAGGCGCGTCGTTCGCGTTCGGGACGGTGTAGTGGAAAGTGATAAACTGAATTAATCCTGTAAAAAATTGTCAACGCGACAAATCGTTGGGAACCCTGTCAGCCTCTGAAAAATTTATCGAAATAAATGGATCAAGCCTTATTGTAGCTGATACACAAAGCATTCCCACAGGTAATTTTTTACGCTTATCACAGTGATTTAATACTAATTTAATACTAATTTTGCCGTCTAAAATTTTCTCTCACAAAAGTCATAAAAACTATGCAGGAATTTGGCAAGAAGAACCCGGCAGCTAATCTCGCTGACATGGGACTGAATGTAGCTACGGCTCATTGGAACATAGCCCCTGAAGAATTGGTAACGAAGACCATCGAACTGGGTCAAGGTGAATTGAATGATACCGGCGCGCTGTGTGTAAGCACGGGCAAATTCACCGGTCGCTCGCCGAAAGACAAGTTTACAGTGAAGGATGCAGAAACTGAAAACAGTGTGGACTGGGGTGATGTGAATATCCCAATGGCTCCTGAAACTTTCGACAAACTGTATGAAAAAGTATGCGCCTACTTTGATGGCAAAGAAGTATGGGTGCGCGACGCTTATGCTTGTGCGGATCCTAAATACCGCCTGAACATCCGCGTTGTAAACGAAACTCCGTGGGCAAATTTATTCTGCAATGATCTTTTCCTGCGCCCTACAGCTGCTGAAATCGAAACCCAAAACCATGACTGGCTGATCCTTCAGGCTCCGGGCTTCCAGGCAGATCCTGCTGTGGACGGTACCCGCCAGGCTAATTTTACCATTGTAAACTTTACACGCAAGATCATCCTGATCGGCGGTTCGGCTTATACCGGTGAAATGAAGAAAGGCATCTTTGGCGTATTGAACTTTTTACTGCCGCACAAGCACAGTGTGCTCAGCATGCACTGTTCTGCCAACGAAGGTAAGGACGGCGATGTTGCCCTGTTCTTCGGTCTTTCAGGTACCGGTAAAACTACGCTTTCAGCAGATACGAACCGTGCATTGATCGGTGATGATGAACATGGATGGGCTGATGGTTCAGTGTTCAACTTCGAAGGCGGTTGCTATGCAAAAGTGATTGATCTTTCTGCAGAAAAAGAACCTCAGATATACGCAGCTATAAAACCTAATGCTCTTCTGGAGAACATCAAGTTCAAAGAGGGCAGCAAAGAGGTAGATTATGTTGACGGCAGTATCACTGAAAACACCCGTGCGGCTTATCCGATACACCATATTCCAAATGCCAAAGAGCCTTCTTACGGCGGCGATCCTAAAAATATCTTTTTCCTCACTTGTGATGCCTTCGGTATCCTGCCGCCCATCAGCAAATTGACGAAGTCGCAGGCTATGTATCACTTCATTTCCGGTTATACCGCTAAAGTTGCAGGTACGGAAGTAGGAGTTACCGAACCACAAACCACCTTCTCTGCATGTTTCGGTCGCGTATTCCTGCCATTGCACCCTACCAAATATGCTGAACTGCTGGGTAAGAAACTGGAAGAACATAAGGATGTGAATGTATGGCTGATCAATACCGGCTGGAGCGGAGGCTCTTACGGGGTGGGAAGTCGCATGAGCCTGAAATATACGCGTGCCATGATCACCGCAGCGATGAACGGTGAACTGGACAATGTGGAATATAAACCTCATAACGTGTTTGGCGTATTGGTACCGCAAACCTGCCCTAACACTCCTGACGAGATCTTAAATCCACGTGACACCTGGGCTGATAAAGAAGCCTATGATAAAAAAGCAAACGAGCTGGCTCAGTTATTCATCAAGAACTTTGAGAAATACGCAGATCAGGCAAACGAAGAAATTCGCAGTGCTGCTCCCAAAGTGATGGAAACGGTCTAGATACCTTCAGAATAGGATTATAAAAATGCCGGGTGTAAGCCCGGCATTTTTATTTTACGTCCATTCTTTCCTGTTTCCTGAAATGGATTTCCAGTTTTTGAAAATGACAATTACCTGGCAAACGTAGTTTTGTCATCGAATTGTAAAGAAAATACTACGAACGCATGAAAGCACTTGTGTTGAATAAAAACCTGGTAAAATGGTTTAAGAAATTTGGCTTCTGGGGTTTCCTTTTTTTCCTGGGTAAAGGACTGGTTTGGCTGGCTTTAGGATATTTCATTGTAAAATAATAAGGCTAGCAACTAGCAAATAATAGTTGTATCTTGTTGTGATGTTACCCGCTTGGCAAAAAGGGATTGTAAAGAAAATAGAACAGGCAACGTCCAATACACGACGTTACTGGATAGCGTTACCGGAAAGTGCTGCTTTTGATTTTATGCCAGGACAGTTTGTGACTCTTGATCTGCCTATACACGAGCAGAAAAACAAGCGCTGGCGAAGCTATAGCATAGCTTCTATGCCTGATGGGACGAATATGATCGAATTGGTCATTGTATATGTAGAAGGCGGGGCAGGAACACAGTATTTTTTTGAGCAGGTGCGGGAAGGATCTGAGCTGACCCTGCGTGGTCCGCAAGGTGTTTTTACCATGCCGCAACAACTGGATCGCGATTTCTTTATGATATGCACCGGTACCGGAATAGCTCCTTTTCGCAGTATGGTTCATTATATTCATCAACATGCCGTTTCCCACCAAAATTTATATCTTATTTTCGGAACCCGTACGCAGGAAGATTTACTCTACCATGATGAGCTGAAACAATTATCACGGGAACTGAAAACCTTCCATTACATACCGACCCTGTCGCGTGAAAAATGGGAGGGGCAGCAAGGCTATGTACACCGGGTATATGAAGAATTATGCAGCGAAAAACAAGCTGCTTATTTTATGCTCTGCGGCTGGCGCAATATGATAGATGAAGCCAAGCATCGTATCCTCGACCTGGGCTACGATAAAAAAGATATTCACTTAGAACTTTACGGTTAACCGTTTGAAATAGCGTTGGACTGGATGTTCACAGAGTAAATATCCCGGAATGTTTTCGTGTCACGGCTGCATGATTTCAAACTTATCTAATAAACTTCCGTCGTTTTCCGCATTCCGGGCTTCTATTTCCAGTGCATTGTTAAAATAACCTTTATTAAAGGACTCTCTAAGATAGTGATAGAGGAATTTTAAAAGACCATACCGCTGATACTGTTCGACATGCTTGAGTTCGTGCAATACCCAGGAGCGGTTAGCCAGAAAGTCTCCGGGACGTGTTTTATACAAATGAATCGTGTTCCCGAACACTATAGCTACCGCCCCCGCCCGGAGCTTGCGAGCTGCCAAAAATGCTAACCAGGAATCTGTCTTAATATAGACCTTTGTCTTGGACGCCGGATGATCGCTCATCTTTTTCATTAGAAAAAGCGCACCGGGAGATGCGCTTTATAAATTTATTTAGGAATGCATTTATTTTTAAGCTTTTGCACTTTCAAGCCTGGAACCGAACCCTGTTTGCAACACGTGATAAGCACCGAAAAGAAGGATGCTTCCGCCTACAGTAGCGATCAACGTATTTTTAAAGAACGGTAATGCCGCAATATAAGTATTCATCAAACCGGTGATGCCCGTTCCGTAACCAAACATATCCGCTTTTCCTGTCTGGATCGCTACCCACACACCGAAGTTGCTTACGATAAAGAACAGTACCGCAGCAGCGAAAGAAAATCCTAATACCTTCATGGCTTTAGGTTGGTTCATCAAAAAGCCAAGTGCTGTAACAGCCAGTAAGCTAATGTATACAAAAGCCTGGTCTACACCGTAGAAGCCTGGTGTATTGGTAAAGAACTGGAAATAAAGATCTCCGCCCAGCTGTCCTAATATAGCAAACAGGAAAGCATATCTTTTATCTTTTACAACTGCGCCTGCAAAAAGCCCCACAGCTGTTACCGGAGCCAGGTTGAACCATTGCATTTCATTACTGATAATGCGTGAAATAACGGCGAAGACGATAAGCGCCAATACCAGGAGCAGGTTTGTTCTATTGTTTTTCATTGCTGCAAATATAGTTCGTTTTTAAAAGATTGTATAGCCGATTCCTATTTGCAGCATCCGTTGTTTCCATGTGTCCTTTACATTATGCGTTTGCTCTGCATAATCGGCATTTCCGTTAATATTATTAAAGCCCATCACATACCTTCCGCTGACAGTAAGGTGGGCCGGCAGGTTAATCCACAGACCTGCAACCCCGGATACCATGCTCGTTCTGAAAAAAGCTTTCGCATCCCGCATCAGGTTTTCATTGTCTTTTACGGAAAGTGTCCCCGTAAATTGAGGTCCAACCTGCAACCAAACCCGGCTAAACAGCTTCAGGTTTAGCAGCACAGGGACGTTGTAATAGTTTACCCGGAACGTTCCTTTTGTAATGGTATCTTTTGCTGTGTTGTAAAAATCACTATACAGATCATTAAACCCTTTACCTGTCACGAAAGTGGACTGAGTGAACAACGGCTCGATGCAAATACCGGCGCGCGCGCCGTTTATCGTCAAATAAGCCCCGGCCATCAGGTTAGCTTTATAGCCATTATCCCAGTAGCTGCCATCCACTCTGTTAAAATTGGCACCTACTTTAATTCCCAGGTTGACACTGCTACGTCCATCATGCTGTGCTCCCGCCCAAACAGGTGGCAACAGGCATATTAGCATTATAATAAAATTTTTCATCGGAAACAGGTTCTAACAAAGTTAAAATGAATTGATGTCAACTGCCATCATTTATCTCCTTCTATCACTAAAAACTCATGCCGTAAAGGTTCCATAGCCTGTAATAACTTGTCAAACCACTCCTCTCCATAACAGAGATAATATTCCATAAAATTCTCTACCCTTTCCTGCAATCCTCCGCCCGGGAACAACAAGGTTTTCAGTTTTTGCATCCGCTCTACATCCACGGACTTTTTCCTTTTTTCTGCACGGAGCATTTTCTTTCGAAGCACTTCCAATTGATCATTTATTTTTTTTAACACGGCTTCAGCAGAATAGGCCAGCGTGGGATCAACGTTTATGGCTTTATTTTTTATATCTCCTAAAATCACTTCCAGCTCGTTGGTCTGCTCATCTATATCCAGCTCATTTTTTGCCTCTTTCAACAAATAATTCCTGATCATTTCATCGCCCGGCGAAAAAATATCCGGGATGGATAATTTTAATTTATCCATCCGTATTTTTGCCTCTTTGCTGATCCATTGCAGCGATTGCCGAAGCAGGATAGCAGGATAAAAAACGTTATAATATTCAAAAACACGTTTGAGTTCCAGCCAGTAAGCAACTTCTGCCCCACCGCCAATGAATGCCACATCCGGTAATATGGTTTCCTGAAAAAGCCCGCGCAATACCACGTTCGGACTAAAGCGTTCAGGATGTTCCTGTAACTCAACAAGCAGTTGCTCTTCCGTAAAAACGACATCCGTATTTAACACCCTCCATGTATCGCCCTCTTTTTCTATGCGCTCTCTTAGCTGCTCCTTTAAATAAAACAGGTTAATATTTCTGGGGTGTACCTGGGATTTATAATTTACCGACAGCTTTCCAGCCTCCTCTGTCACCAGTTTTTCAGCTACGCCCTGTAACAGATCATCTTTCATGATGTGGGTAAACTCGGTCTTAAGCACTGCATCATCCGGATCTAACACTACCAGCCCGTACTTGCCGAATAGTTCATTCACCAGATACTGAGTAGCCTGCCCGATAGTTGCATGTTCCAGGTAAGCTGTAGAGATCAGTTCTTTTAATTGTTCCAGATTCGCACCGGGTGGCCCCATCTTTTTGAACAGGGAATTAAAAACTTCTTTCAGGCTCTTCGTATCCATTCGTCCCACTGCCCCGGTTTGTCCGGCGCCATCCCAATTATATTTTTCGCCGTTGTAGCGAAAGGTTCCCAACTCAGCCAGATCATTGTCCTCGCTACCCATATAGTATACAGGCACAAATCGCTTGTCGGGAAAAGCGGCCGAAAGCTCCTGTGAAAGTTTTATGGCATGTAGAATTTTATAAACAAAATAGAGATAGCCCGTCAATAAATTAGGCTGATGCGCGGTACAGATGGTAAATGTATTTTCTGCGGCTAAAGCTGCCACATTCGCTTCAAGCAGGGAAGACTTTTTCAAATCTTTGTACTGCCTGTTCAAAACACTTACTAGTAAACTACGGTTTACCGGAAATTCCTTTCTTGCCCGGATTGCTTGTTTGATCCCTTCCAGGTCAGGGGAAAAGGTGTAAAATTCACGGAGGTTCTTGTGTTCTGACAGATAGTCTACCACCAATTTGGAAAAACTATGGGTGTTCTTATACGGCAGGTAAGTACAGTCGCTTGGCAAAGCTGTTTTTTTTAATTACGCTAAGGTAAAATTAGGTTGTCAGAGTTAGGTTATACTCAAATAATTTATTGCGATTGCTTCATCCAAACAAAAATATCAATAACTTGTATCGTATTGGAAGACAAAAACTACATACGTCTCAAAGACCGGAAAGAAGACGAGCAGCCGCGTGAAAAACTGATGCATAAAGGAGCCACGGCACTCAGTGATGCAGAGCTGTTGGCCATCCTGATCTCCAGTGGTACAAAAGAACGTTCTGCTATAGACCTCGCCCGAGACGTCCTGAGCCATGCACAGAATAATCTCCATGAGCTTGGCAGGCTTTCACTCAAAGAATTGCAGCAAACCAAGGGAATCGGTGAAGCCCGTGCCATTACCATCGCCGCTGCATTAGAACTCGGCCGCAGGCGGCAGACCAATGGGGGCTTAAAACGAGAATCCATCAATAGCAGTAAAGCGGCTGCCGATATCATCATTCCTTTGTTGCGAGACCTGAACCATGAGGCTTTCTGCGTGTTATACCTCAATCAATCGAACAAACTGATCAAATATGAACTGATAAGCAACGGCGGTATTACAGGCACAGTAGCAGACCTGCGTATCATTTTGAAAAACGCACTCTTAAATAATTCCAGCCAGATCATAGTGGCCCATAATCATCCGTCAGGTAACCTTACTCCCAGCGAAGCAGACAAAAAACTCACTAAAAAATTAAGAGATGCAGCCGCACTTATGGACATCAAACTGCTCGACCACGTCATCATAGGGGATATCAATTATCTGAGTTTTCAGGACGAAGGGCTAATGTAAAATTGAGATAACAGGGCCCAAAACCACATTCTCTTTCTTTTATGCAAAGAGGGTTACCATAACCTCATTCCCGGATGCTTTTTTAACAACCTCAACTAAAAGCAAATGAACGGAGAAGCAACGTTTCTACGTTCAAGGCTGTATCTTTGGCAGCAATCTAAAATTGACTCTCGTTGTGAAGTACCGCTATACACTTCTTATCATATTATTTATCATCCTTGTAGATCAAGCTCTCAAATTCTATATTAAAACGACATTTTATTACGGCCAGGAAGTAAACATCATAGGAACCTGGTTTAAACTGCATTTTATAGAAAATGAAGGTATGGCCTTTGGCATGAAGCTCAGCCAGGCTGCAGTGGGTAAGCTGATCCTCACGTTATTCCGTCTAGTCGCCGTCGTTTTTGGTTTTTATATACTTAAGAAGCTATGCGATAAAGGTTATGGTAAGGGAGCACTGATCTGCGGGTCCCTGATTCTTGCCGGTGCTTTAGGCAATTTGATAGACAGTGTTTTTTACGGGTTAATTTTCACAGAAAGTTCATTTCACCTGGCAAAACTGGTTCCATTCGGACAGGGTTATGGAAAGTTGTTTCATGGCAAAGTGGTGGATATGTTGTATTTCCCGTTGATGGACGTGGTTTTGCCCGGCTGGGTCCCACTTAAAGGCGGCCAGCGTTTCCAATTTTTCGAACCGGTATTCAATATCGCAGATGCCGCTATTTCGGTCGGAGTGATCACCCTGCTTATCTTCCAAAAAAGATTCATTCAGCCCGAGAACGAAAAAGCACAAGTTGTTATAAAAGAGGAAGCATGAGCGAGGAATTTCTCATACCGATAAACCTATGGCTTGCCGGACGCAGCTATCGCATACGCATCAAACCGGAAGAAGAAGAGGCCGTTCGCAAATCTGTAAAAGCTGCAGACGAAAAGATCAATGAATTTCGCAGGGGATATGCAGGAAAAGATGATCAAGACTTTATAGCCATGTGTTTGTTAATGTATGCAGTTGACAACACCACAGAATCATTCAAAAATCCTGTGCTGCAACAAGAGTTGCTCCAACTGGTCGAGAAAATTGATAAAGCGCTGGAAGATTGAGTCCTTCAGTGCTTTTTTAGAGCTTCCAGAAGCAGCTCCATCTTGCTACCTCGTGAACCTTTTATAAGAACAGATGCATTCTGCGGCATATGATTCGCTATGAAAATGGCTGCCTGTGCAGAATTTTCAAACCACATAAATCCATCTATCAATCCTTCAAATTCTTTTCCTACCCAGATTACATGTTCCCAATCAAATTCTTTCACAAAGGTTACAAGCGCCGCATGTTCGCTTTTTTCTTCGTTCCCCATTTCCTTCATAGCACCCAACCACAGCATTTTGCCAGGCAGGCCGGATGCAGCAAAATTCTTAATAGCAGCTCTCATGCTGGTGGGGTTAGCGTTATAGGCATCCAGGATGATCTTGTTGCTTTGAATTTGAATGAACTGTGAACGGCTGTTATCCGGAGAATAGCTTTCTATCGCGCTTTTAATAGAGTCGGCAGAAATTCCAAAATGTGCCCCTATAGCTACTGCAGCCATGACGTTGGGAAAATTAAAGTCTCCCGCCAGCCTGGTAGTCAGGGTAGTTTCCAAACCGGACGTCAACAGTGCGATTTTCAGAAAGACCTCATGCTGCAATGGTTTTCCGATATAGTAGGCATCACCGCTACCATAGGTTATTTGATGATCGATTCCGAGAGCCATGTCTTTCAAATAGGACAAGTCCGTATTTCGAAAGATAGTCCCGTTATTTTCTCTTATAAAATCATATAATTCGCCTTTGCCTTTCCTCACGCCTTCTTCGCTTCCAAAGCCTTCCAGGTGAGCTTTCCCGCAATTGGTGATGATCGCATGAGTAGGTAAGGCTATTTCGCAATAACCTTCAATCTCATGTAAATGATTCGCTCCCATTTCTATAACAGCCATTTGAGCATCCTTTCCTATTTTCAAAACTGTTAGGGGGACACCAATATGGTTGTTCAGGTTACCTTCGGTAGCATAGGTCACGAACGTCTGCTTTAATACGGCAGTAATCAATTCCTTGGTAGTGGTTTTACCGTTACTGCCTGTAATTCCTATGAAAGGGATCTGGAATTGCAAACGATGATGGCGCGCGAGCCCTTGGAGCGTGGTTAAGACATCTTCTACCAAGATGCACCTCGGATCCGTTGCATAAAAGGGTTCATCTATTACCGCATAGGAAGCTCCGGCATCCAGGGCTTTTTGGGCAAATTGGTTTCCATTAAAGTTATCTCCTTTTAAGGCAAAAAATAATTCACCTGGTGTTAGCTTTCGTGTATCTGTTTGAATATGAGGATACTGAAGATAAATTAGATAAAGTTCGGCTGTTGACAAATTCTATTTGTTTAGGAGCGTTAAAAATAAAAAAAACCCCTTGAAAAAGGGGTTTACAAAATTTACTATTTTAACGATTATCTTCTATTGCTAAAAGTATTACCTGTTCTTTTTGAGTTAATACCATCGGGGCTACCCAGACGATCCATTACGCAACGGAAACCTACAGTAGAAGTTCCCTGGTTTGCATTCTGGAAACGACGAGTGCCTGGAGAAAGCCAGTAAGCACGGTCAGCCCAGCTACCACCTTTTATCACTTTGGACTCATTGTTGATCAAAGTAGTTTTGCCATAATCATAAACATACAGGGAATCACCGTCATTCAAAGAACGGGAATCAGCATTTTTTACCATGAAGCCTGAATTTCTGTTCTTCTCAATTTCTTCCTGAGTCATAAGGCGTTTAGGTATTCTACCCATACTGTCTTTTTCTTCCAAAGTATTATCTTCTGCCAAACGACGGTAAGCATCAAATACGTTACCACGGAACGGATTTACTTCTTCCGCATCGCTGTAAGTAAGCGGACGATAGGTATCTAACACCCACTCGCTTACGTTACCGGACATATTATAGAGTCCCCAGGCATTAGGTTTGAATGCGAAAACATCTGCAGGATAAGTAGCATTATCATTCAAGCCACCCGCTACACCCATCGCATCACCATGTCCACGTTGGAAGTTGGCGTTAAATTCACCTTGATATTGGTTACGCAAGCCGGAACGAACTCCGTCACGTGGTCCCCATGGATAGGCATTACGATCTGTAATTACTTCTTCACCGCGACGACGTTTCGTAGCAGGGTCAGGGTTGTTTCCTATCAAACCAAGAGCAGCGTATTCCCATTCTGCTTCCGTCGGGAGACGGTAATTAGGCAGGATATAGCCATCGGATATCGTCACATTGCGTTTACCGGAACCGTTAGGATCCAAATCACGCTTCTTACGCATACCGGCAGCTCCTTCATATTGTCCTGAAGTGTAAGTTTCTGTATTATAAACGTCTTCATTCACCTGATTCGGGTTCTTTTTCAACATGCCGTTTTTCATCAGGATCTGTTCGTTCACCCTGTCGCTACGCCATTTACAATAATCATTTGCCTGGAACCAGTTCACACCGACTACGGGATAGTAGTTATACGCTGCATGGCGCAGGTAATTTTCTACCATCGGTTCGTTATAGGCTAAACCCCTTCTCCAGGTAGTAGTATCAGGCAATGCTTTGGCAAGAGCATCCGGATAATCAGAGCCATAAGCTCTTTGAATCCAATAAAGATATTCACGATAGTGCACGTTGGCTACTTCGGTTTCATCCATATAGAAAGAAGAAACTGAAACAGTGTGTGGGATGTTGTTGCGTTCGTAAGTCAAGTCTTCCTCTACTTGTCCCATGGTGAAGCGACCGCCTTCCACGAAAGACAGCCCAGGACCTGTTTGCTGTCCCGGATAATTCGGAACATCAAAGCCACCTAAGCGTGGGTCGTTATAATTCCAACCCGTAGCGCGGGATACACCAGTAGTTTTATTAGACGAGCAGGACGAAAAACTGACCGCTCCTAAGCACAGCATGCTCACGCCAATGAGTGTTCTTTTCATGATTTAATTATAAAAGTTTGCTACGTTTTTTGTTAAAATAGTTAAAAGCGCTTACAATGTTAGAGTATTCTTTTCAAAATGTCAAGCATTGCTTCCGATAACTATGAAATTATTCAAAAAAACTTTCCAAGACCTTTAGTTTATAATAATCGTTTCATGTTTTACGTTTTAGTATGATGCTAACCGGGAGACTTTATGGCAATTGCTTTTGTCTCTCATTGATGAAAGAAGATGTAAAACCTTTAAGAAGCATATTTCGTAATTTTGAATTAATTTTTGGAAAACCGTCATTCTTATACAATGAATAAAATTCTCTCTTTGCTGATCAGTATCCTTTACGTTGTTCAGCCGGTGACGGCGCAGCAGGTAACGGAAACCATCGTGCTGAATGAAAACGATATACAGAACGGCTATTTTGTAAAACGAATTCCATTGCAGCACTATGCACGCCCGACTGTAAACATCCATCATCCTGTTTATAAAAAGGCACCTGCTGTCGCCAAAAACGACATGCCTCAATCGGCCACAGTAAATGTGCTGCTGGGGAAAGAGAAAAAGAAACCTTTTGCCCTTCTTTTTGTACCGGCTTACAAAAACGGTGAAAATGCCACGGAACAACTGGCTTCTTTTACTCTTGAAATAAACGAAAAGCCACAGTCCTCATTTAACCAGCAGGTGTTTAAAACCACTGGGTCCGGAAGCGTATTAGCCTCCGGAGCCTGGTATAAGATCGCTGTAAAAGATCGTGGCATTTATAAACTTGATTACAACTTCATCAAAGACAAACTTGGCGTAAACCCGGCAACTATCAACCCGGCAAACATCCGTGTTTACGGTAACGGAGGAACGATGCTTTCCGAGAACAATGCCGTATCTCGTTTTGCCGACCTGAAAGAAAATGCGATACAGGTAGTAGACGGCAATGATGGATCTTTTGACGCAGCAGATTATGTATTGTTTTATGCAAACGGTCCGATGGCCTGGAAGTATGACAACAACTCTCAAACCTTCGTGCATCGCAAAAACATTTATGAAGACCAGAGCTATTATTTCATCAATTTCGACCTGGGGACAGGATTAAGAGTAGCCCAGCAAACCAATGTGCCTGCTGCTACCACGTCCGTGATCAGTTATAATGACTACCAGGTGCATGAAGAAGACAGTGTGAACATTGGAAAATTCGGGAAAGAATGGTGGGGTGAAGCATTTGGATCGGACGGGGCGAGGCAATTGTCAAAAACATTTTCTTTTGATCTCGGGAACGTAACGGATTCCGTAGTCATTGCCTTACTGTATGGTTCCCGTGCCGGCGCCTCGGGGAATACTTTCACCGTCTTATTAAATGGTCAGCAACTGGATAAGTTCAGTTTTTCAGGGCTGGATCTCAACAACCATGAGTACAATCACATCAATACCAAATTCCTGAGACAGAAACTCAGCGGAGTAACGGGAGCTACGAATGTATCTTTTCAATATTTTCAGGCAGTTAGCGGTATCGGATATGTAAACTATATCGAGTGGAATACCCGCAGGCAACTGTCGCTGACCAACGGAATGACCAGTTTCAGGGATATAAAATCTGTAGGAGCCGGGAATGTAGCGGGGTATCGATTGGAAAATGCCAGCAGCAATGTGACCGTATGGGATATTACGGAAGCCACGGAGCCGGTAAAAATGACCGGAACCTTAACCGGAAGCACCTATTCCTTCAGCCAAAACGCGGAAACGCTTCACGAGTTTATAGCATTTGACGGCAGTATTTTTTTAACACCCACTTTTAAAGAGAAAGTAACCAATCAAAATCTGCATGGCGAAGGGGCACAGGACTTTCTTATTGTCACCCATCCTAATTTTATCGATGCGGCAAATAAACTAGCCGATTTTCATCGTAAAAAAGACAACATGAGCGTGTTGGTGGCTACGGTAGGGCAAATATACAATGAGTTCTCTTCCGGCTCGCAGGATATCAGCGCCATAAGGGATTTCGCCCGTTATTTTTATGAAAATGCCGGTGATGATACCTCGTTAATGCCGAAACATCTGCTCCTTTTAGGAGACGCTTCGTACGATTACAAAGACTACCTCAGCAATAACACTAATTTCGTCCCCACCTTTGAGACATCAGAATCCAATTACGGTATTAATGGTTACTGCTCAGATGATTTTTATTCCTTCTTGGATGATAATGAGAACTCTGAAGACGCGAGCATTGCCAACACTATGGACATAGGTGTGGGAAGACTACCGGTAGGCACGAAGGATGAAGCGATGAAAGTAGTGGATAAGATCATCAATTATGCATCTCCGAGCTCGCTGGGCCCGTGGAGATTATCTACCACCATCATGACAGACTGGAAAACGAATGAAGACGGGCATTTTTATGATGGTGAAACCATGTCGGCTACCATAAATGGGCATTCCAATCTGTACAATCAAACAAAAGTCCATGTAGCCGCCATACCGATGACTTCTACACCCGGTGGTACCCGCTCGCCTGAAGCGAACAAAATAATCAATGATCAGATAGCAAAAGGTACATTCCTGATGAACTACAGCGGGCATGGAAGTATTTACACGCTCAGTAATAACCGGATTCTCAGCCAGGATGATTTCAACAATTGGACGAACATCAATAAACTGCCTATTATGGTCACCGCCACCTGTGACTTTAGCCGCTTCGACAATCCTGAAGCACAGTCTGCCGGTGAAAAACTGATGGTGAAAACAAACGGGGGTGCCATCGCCTTATTAACGACCACACAGCTTGTTTACCAAGGATTGAACCATGCTATGAACAAGCAGTTCTTAAATGCACAATTCCAAAAGTACGATGGCAGATGGCTGACACTGGGAGAGGCTTTCCAAAGGAGTAAGAATGTTTCTTACATTAATCCTATGGATGTTTTTGACCTTACCAATTTCAGAAAATTTGCCCTCCTGGGCGACCCGGCCCTGACTCCTGCATTTCCCGTCTATAACGTCACTACAGATTCTTTAGTGGACGGCAATACCCTGACAGCCATAGATTCTATGAAAGCGCTGGGAAGTTATCAGCTAAAGGGAAGCGTAAGAGATGAAGCAGAAAACATTTTGACCAACTTCAACGGAAATGTATATGTAACGATCTACGACAAACCCAGAACGCAAACTTCTATTTACGGCTCCAAGAAATTATTCCAGGTTCAAAACAATATTATTTTCAAAGGGAAAGCTACTATTACAGCGGGGAAATTCTCCATTGCTTTCATCACGCCGAAAGATTTAAATTATGACTTCGGGAAAGGGAAAGTGACTTATTATGTAGAGAATGGTATAACAGACGGTGCCGGCACGGACACGAATATGGTTGTCGGAGGTTTCTCGGATCGACCGATCGTTGATAATAAAGGACCGCTGGTAAAACCTTTTATAAACGACACTTTATTCAGAGACGGAGGTATAACAGGTAGCAATACATCGTTACATGTGCGTTTATATGATGCGGAAACAGGCATCAATGTTTCCGGAAACTCCGTAGGACATGACCTTACAGCTATTTTAGACGGCGATGTTGCCAATCCCTTCATACTGAATGATTATTATGAAAGCGCTGCCAATGATTACAGAAACGGAGTGGTGAGCTATTTCCCTATAACGGGACTGGCGGACGGTAAACATAACCTGCGCGTGAAAGCATGGGATATGAATAACAATTCCGGTGAAGGAGAGGTGAATTTCGTGGTGATCAACGGACAGGTAGTACAAGTACAGAATTTACTTAATTATCCCAATCCATTTTCTGATCTCACGCATTTTGTATTCGACCACAACCATCCCAATGAAAGCCTGGATGTGACGATCTCTATTTTTAACACTACAGGAGCCTTGGTGAGAACGTTGAAACAGAACTTTTTTACGCCAACAGGCAGCCGGAGTGCGGAGATCACATGGGATGGCACCAGCGACCTGGGTGCCAAACTGCCTTCGGGAGTATATGTTTATCGCCTGAACCTGGCAACAGCGAAAGGAATTCAGAGTTCAGCATACGAAAAACTAGTATTATTACGTTAGTGCATTGTCATAGTTCCACAATTCAACTAAATAGTTAACACCTATTTTCTAATTGGGAAAGAAAATGTAAATAAATACCTTTGCAAAACTTTAAAAATAAAATTAATAGAATGAGGGGTCGCATTGCTCTAATAGGACTTAGCATATTTTCAATAACAGCTTTACAATCAAATGCACAAGGCACAGGGTTAAATGGCCAAGTGAACACCATTACTACAGGTGTACCTTTTTTAAGAATATCTCCCGATGCGCGCAGCGGTGGCATGGGGGATGTAGGTATTGCACTCTCTCCTGATGCCAATTCTCAATATTGGAATTTAGGTAAAATCCCTTTTAGCCAGAAAAAATTTGGGGTATCCCTTACTTATACTCCCTGGCTAAGAGATTTGGTCCCCGACATTTCGCTCGCTTATGTCTCGGGTTTTGCTAAGTTTGGTAAAGATGACAGGCAAGCTGTCAGTGCATCTATACGCTATTTTTCTTTAGGTGACATCAACTTTACAGGATTAGATGCACAGCCCATCGGTACCGGTAAACCACGTGAATATGCTTTTGATTTAGGTTATTCTATCAAGCTTTCCGATTACCTTTCCGGTGGTGTGGGATTAAGATATATTTATTCCGGTTTGCTTACCGGTCTTAGTTCTCAAAGCACGGCCAACTATAAGCCGGGCAATACAGTAGCGGCTGATGTAGGCTTCTATTATACGAAGACCAAGGAAGTAACCGAGTTCAAAAGCAACACGTTGAGTCTCGGTGTTGCCGTCACAAATCTCGGGGGTAAAATTTCTTATGATGCATCCAATTCACGTCGTGATTTTCTTCCGATCAACTTGGGTTTAGGGGCTGCTTACAATATGAAAGTGGATGAGTATAACCAATTCACCATAGCATTAGACATCAATAAATTGTTAGTTCCTACTCCGCTCGACAGTTCTACTACACCGGGCGTATCGAAATATTACATCCCCAATAAATCTGTAGTATCAGGCGTTCTAGGCTCTTTTGGAGATGCTCCGGGAGGGTTTAGCGAAGAGTTGAAGGAGTTTCAAATTTCACTCGGTGCAGAATATTGGTACCAGAATCAGTTTGCAGTACGCGCCGGTTATTTTTATGAGAATAAGCTGAAGGGGGATCGTAAATATTTGACATTGGGTGTGGGAGTACGGTATAAAGTATTCCAGCTGAACGGTTCTTATCTTGTTCCTTCCGGTACAGGTATTACGCGCAATCCGTTGTCCAATACGTTCCGTTTCTCGTTAATGTTCGAATTCGACAAAATAGAAACCGGAGAATCTTCCGAGTAATACTTGTTGCTGTAGGGAAGATCGGGAGGTGGCAAGAGTGCAGCATGAAAAAAAATAATTGCGGCAGTTTTGATCGTTAGAAAAAAATAAGTCTTCCTTTCCAAACACACGAATATGTTATCAATAAATTTCGTTCCGTTTCCGTTGCTGGAGACGGAGCGTCTTGTTTTAAGAAGACCTGAGATGAAGGATGTGGACCTGCTGTTTAAATACCGGAGCAACAGGGAATTCATGCATTTTATCCCGCACCGGTATGCTACGCGTCGAGATGAAGTGGAGCAATCGCTGCAAATGATCCATGACCGGATCAATGCCGGGGAAGGTATTAATTGGAGCATTACGGAGAAAGACAGTGATGCGATCATAGGCATGATAGGCTATGTGGTGTTTAATAAAGCCCATCATCGTGGTGAAATCGGATACTTACTATTCACTCCCCACCAGGGAAAAGGCTTCATACATGAAGCCTCAAAAGCAGTAATAGACTTCGGTTTTAAAATGTTGAATTTACATTCTATCGAAGCCATCGTGAACCATGAAAATATGCCGTCAAAAAGAGTGCTGGAGCGGTTAGGCTTCACCAAAGATGCATTTTTCAAAGATTACCTGCACCATGATGGAAAATTCGTAAGTGCAAATGTCTATTCCCTGGTAGACGAATAGCTTTAAGCGACCCGGAGGCCAACCGCTAATGAGATTGATACCCATCTCTACTATGTTGCATTAGTCAATCAAACATAGTTGCCGCTTATCAGAGGGTAATCAGATAGCTGATGGCAAGGTCATATCCTTTCAAACCCAGGCCACTGATTGATCCGATGCATTTAGCGGCGATAAAGGACGTCTTCCTAAAATCTTCCCGGGCCAGAACATTGGAAATATGAACTTCCACCGTCGGAATATTGATGGCAGCGACAGTATCGGCCAGTGCGATACTGGTATGCGTATAGCCCCCGGCATTCAATACGATTCCCGAGGCGTTTCCTATACAGCCGTGCAAATAGCTGATCAATTCTCCCTCTATATTCGATTGGAAAAAATCCAGTTGAATATCCGGGTATTTTACCTGGAGTCCGTTCAGGTAATCGGTTAACGCTATATCACCATAGATCTCGGGTTCTCGCCTGCCAATAAGGTTCAGATTCGGTCCGTTTACAATGGCAATCGTTTTCATTTCGAAAATAATTTTAAGGGCAAGATAAGAAACAGCCTATAAATTTGATAGTTCTATGGCTTTGTGGGAATCATACATCAAAGGCTTCAAAGCCTATTTGCAGCTGGAACGTTCTATGTCCGACAATACCGTTGAGGCTTATGAACATGATGTCAATTTGCTTGCTTCTTTTTTCACCAAAGAAAATCTTACGACACCGCTTCATGAGATTGAATTGAAAGATCTCCAGAGATTCCTCGTTGCCATTAACGAAATGGAACTTTCTGTAGGCACACAGGCAAGGGTGTTGAGTGGTATCAAATCGTTCTTTCGCTTCCTGCTGCTGGAGGACATTCTCAAAACGGATCCCACGGATTTACTGGAGGCTCCCAAGCTCCAACGAAAACTCCCGGATTTCCTAAGCATCCAAGAGATAGACCTGCTTTTTGCTGCAATAGATCATAGCACACCTGAGGGGCAGCGCAACCGGGCCATGCTGGAAACACTATACAGTTGCGGTCTTCGGGTGAGTGAACTCATCAACCTGGAGCTTTCAAAACTCTATCTTGATGCCGGATTTGTGCGTGTAGTGGGTAAAGGGAATAAGGAACGCCTGGTGCCGATCGGCGGGGAGGCTGTAAGGCAAATCAAGCTGTATAAAGATCATGTCCGCCCCTTCGTCCCGGTCAAAACAGGGCAGGAGGATATTCTTTTCCTTAACAGGAGAGGCAAAGCCTTATCCCGCGTCATGGTATTCCTTATTTTAAAGGATTTAACCGCTAAAGCCGGTATTTCAAAGAACATACATCCGCATGTACTTCGTCATTCCTTTGCTACTCATCTGGTAGAAGCCGGTGCCGATCTCCGTGCCGTGCAGGAAATGCTCGGACATAAAAGCATCACCACCACAGAAATCTATACCCACCTGGACAGAAGCTACCTGCGCAGCACCTTAGAAAAGTATCACCCCAGATTTGGCAGGTAATTTTAATTGGAAGAAACGGCACGCATTTTCACGGCAAAGCCGGCTCTGCAACGGCTCACATTCTGGTCGTAGATCCAGTGTTCTACTTCCCGGTAAACCAATCCGGCATCTTTAGCATATACTTCTTTAGCAAAAGTCTTTGCCGCATAGGGATCTTCATCGGGATCATTTATTTCTTCATCCTTTTGTAACACTGTTACCGTATTAGCAAATTGCATGGCCTCCGTATCGAATGCGTTTCCTTTATCGGTATACTCATACTTCCATTGCTGCAGGTACTGGTTTTCAGCAGCGGCTGTTTCTATTCTCGTATTTCCATCCCAACTGCTCCCATTCTGTATAGGGAAGATCAATTTGATAAAGCGGAGATTCTCTTCAGCAAACTCTAAGGTGGAGGCTGTGGGTGTCGCCGCATATACACGATGTTGCCGCCATTCCGTCGTATCAGCTTCCCTTATTTCCACGTTTATCCTGTAGGCTAACCGGGATTCATTGTCATAAAAACTATCTCCTACCGTCCAGCGCATCTGGTAATGATTGGTATCTGTTACGCAGGTAAAATCATCCCAGATAACCGAATCTACTTCATACACCATTTGTTTGCCCATGATGAGGGGAAAATATGCCCTGTTTTCAGCATCGCTATAGCCTTCTTTTTCCTTTTTACAAGAGAGAAAAAATAATACGCATGAAAAAATGACCCAAACCTTTTTCATAAAACATTTAACGCTTCAAATTAAGTTTTATTTTCTTCTCTGATGTTGCGGCTGATGAATATTATTCTATCATTAATTCGCCTATCAGTGCTTTATGCCCGACAACCCATATCAGGTCACCCGCTTCAAAGATAAAGTTTGACTCCGGGTTTAATATCCTGCGATTTCCACGTTCTATACCTACTATAATGCCGTTTGTACGGACCCTCAGATCGCTTTCCCGGATGCTTTTATTGACAAATTCAGAGCCTTCAGCTACGGTAATTTTTTTCAAAACGATATCATCATCCTGGGTGGGTTCATACTCCTGGTCTACGGCATCAATCTCTTTTTTGAACTGCACCAGCTGCTCATCCGTTCCTATGGCAAACACGGCATCACCGGGATACATTTTTTCATTCCGTTCCGGTGCCATGATCGTGTAATCTTCTCCTCGTTTGATCATGGCGATGTTTACGCCAAATCGTTCGCGCAACGCCAGGCTTTGCAAAGTGATGCCGCTGACCGGTGAACCCAGTGGAATTTCAAAACGGCTGATAATGGCATCCCAGGGAGCTAGTTCGTGCCTGCGCTTTGCACGTTGTTGTATTTCCCTATCATTGAAATTGGCAAGAAAGCGATTTTCGATCCGTATATAAAACAAGTGTATTCTTTTGTAAAACATGGCAACCAAAGCAGCGATGATCATCAGGCATACCGCTGCGACGGTTACCGAGAAAAAACTCAGCAGGAATATCCCTACGTACAGAATGCCTATTGCCACCCGGAAAAGACGTAAAAACAGTAACGGCGCCCGGTATCGTCGTTCGCTCCATAGATTGGTAAATGCCTGTTGAGAAGACTTCCTGGCCACCAGCGACCAGAGTAAGGGTAAAATCGCAAGAAAACAGATCAACGCGGCAATAATGCTTCCCATCAGCCCGTCCGTCACCCAATCATTAAATAATGGCTTTATATACCGTGAAGACAGTACGATAATCCCCAGGATAATTATCGACAATATCAATACATGGGAGAAATAGCTACGTAAAACTACATGCCAGTCATTGGTACCACTTAGCGACTGTGCCCCTGTGCTATACCGGTTGAGTGACCGACGTATACCTGCAGGAAGTTTCGCATTCAGCCATCGGTAAAAAGGCTCTGAACCCCGGATCATATAGGGCGTAGTAAATGAAGTAACCGCGGAAACCGCTACCGCCACAGGATAGAGAAAATCGGATGTTACTTTCAGTGTGAGGCCCAGGGTAGCGATGATAAAAGAAAACTCCCCGATCTGCGCCTGGCTCATACCGGCCTGCAGTGCCGTTTTCAGGGATTGCCCTGACAACAATGCACCGATGGCTACATTTAATGTTTTGAAAAATAATAAAGTGCAGGTGATAGCCAGTATCGGGAATGCATAGTCTTTTAATACCGTAGGGTTGATCAACATACCTACCGATACAAAAAACACAGCACCAAAAAGATCTTTTACCGGCTTTATCAGGTGTTCGATATGCTCTGCTTTCGTGGTTTCTGCCAGAATAGAACCCATGATAAATGCTCCTAATGCCGGTGAAAAACCGGCCGCAGAGGCCAGCATAACCATTGCCAGGCACAACCCTATCGACACGATGAGCATGCTCTCATCATTCAGCATCTTTTTTAGCCTGTTCAATAATGTTGGCAGAAAGAATATTCCCGAAACAAACCAAAGCAGGAGATAAAATACCAACTTGGAAACAGAGATGAGCATTTGCGTGCCTTCAAACTGGCGGCTTACCGCAATGGTGGAAAGCAAAACCAATAATAATACGGCTACCAGATCTTCTACGATCAGGACCCCGAACACCAGGTTGGCAAACCGGCGACCTTTCATGCCCAGTTCGTCAAACGCCCGGAGAATGATGGTGGTGGAAGAAATGCTAAGAATACCACCCAGAAAGATACAATCCATAAAGGACCAGCCCAGCAGCTTGCCTAAGCCGAACCCGATGACGACCATGGCACTGACCTCCGTAATGGCCGTAACCCCCGCAGCGCTGCCTGTATGCATCAGTTTCTTAAAACTAAATTCGAGACCCAGGTTGAACAACAGAAAGATCACACCGATCTCCGCCCATATCTTGATGTCCTCAAAATCGGAAACATCGGGCAGGAATGGGAAATTCTGACTTACTAGAAAGCCTGCAAGTATATAGCCTAGCACTACAGGCTGCTTTAACCGCTTAAACAACAGGCTGGTAAAACCTGCTACCAGCAATATCAGCCCAAGATCGTGTATGAGAGGGGGTAAATGCATGTGTAGGCTTAAATATAAGGCATCTTGTCCAAAATCGCTTTACAAGCATCGGGCATCCTTTTATATCTTAACCAAAATCTAACGTATTACAGCTCAAGTTCTTTTGAGAAAACTCACTCCTTAATACTCATAATACCAGAATGACACGATTAGCTAAGCACATCTATGGAGCAGGCCGGTTTCGCCCAAATATCAAAGTTTCCAACAGCCAGGCCAGCAACATCAGTATCACACAACCGATCAGGTTCAGCCATAAAAAAGCAGACCAATCCATCCACCAGGCCAGCACGACAAACAACTCGGTGATAACAGCAGCTACCAGTACAGCATTGCCTTTTACCCTCTTCATATAAAATGCTACGAGAAAAACGCCTAAAATGGTTCCATAAAAAAGAGAGCCCAAAATGTTGACCGCTTCGATAAGATTGCCCATGCGTCCCGCATACAATGCTACTACCATGCAAAATACTCCCCATACTACTGTCACGCCTCTTGATATGCTGAGCTCTTTACGTTCCGTCCGTTCCCTGGGTCGCAGACGTTTGTAAAAATCCACTACTGTCGTAGAAGCAAGTGAGTTCAAACCACTTGCCGTGGAACCCATGGCAGCCAGGAAGATGATAGCAATAAGCAATCCTACCACACCACGTGGCAGGTAGTGCATGACAAAGTAGAGAAAAATGTAATTACCATCATTTGTTTCAGCAAGCACGTTGTTTTGCTGCATCAATACCTTGAGATCAGCACGAACGC
Organism: Flavipsychrobacter sp.; assembly: GCA_035497455.1. Classification (GTDB taxonomy): domain Bacteria; phylum Bacteroidota; class Bacteroidia; order Chitinophagales; family Chitinophagaceae; genus JAFIGV01. The sequence goes on along the minus strand of DATJDL010000021.1, from coordinate 31,144 downwards.
TATCCATGTCCTGCTGTGAACGGAGTAATGATGTTTTTGCTCCTTCGATAGCTGTTGCATCCTGTTTTCTTTCTGCATATACCAGACTTGTTACATGCAACTGTTTTTCGTTCTGCAAGGCATCGTACCGGTGTTGAAGTGTCCCAAGTTCTTTTGCTTTGTCGCTGGCTGCCAGTCTTCCGATTTCCACCTCATTAAAAAACAACGGTGCCTTCTGAAACTGGTAAAAAGTAAAAACCAGTGCCCCGATCATTAAAATGAAGAACTGCATGGGGATTTTCACCAAACCGTTCATTACCAGGCCCAGCCTGCTTTGCGCTATGGATTTCCCGGTCAGGTACCGGCCGACCTGGCTTTGATCCGTACCGAAATAAGAGAGCTGCAAAAAGAAACCGCCGATGATCCCCGACCAAATATTGTAGCGATTGTTCAGATCGAACGTGGTATCTATGGCATTCAGCTTACCCATTTTCCCCGCTACTTTCAGTGCATCGATCAATCCCACTTCCTTGGGCAACATCGCTATGATCAACCCGGCAGCGAGAAACAGCCCGCTGAAAATGATAATCATCTGTAACAGCTGCGTGTAAGAAACAGCTTTTGTACCGCCATAGACCGTATAAAAAATCACTAGAAGCGACATCATAATGCTGGTGTAAACAACGGGAATATCCAATAATGTAGACAATACGATGGCAGGAGCATAAATGGTAATACCCGTGGATATACCTCGCTGTAACAAAAATAAAAAAGCAGTAAACAAGCGCGTTCTGTGGTCAAACCGCTTTTCCAGGTATTCGTAGGCAGTATAAACATTCAGCTTTTGAAAAATAGGAATGAACGTCACACACAATACGATCATCGCCAGGGGTAAGCCAAAATAAAACTGCACGAAGCGCACTCCGTCCGTGTAGGCTTGTCCGGGTGCCGAGAGAAACGTGATAGCGCTTGCCTGGGTAGCCATCACCGATAATCCAACATGATACCAGGGCAAACGGCGGTCGGCCAGCAAATACCCTTCAATATTTTTTGTATTACGGCTCTTCCACATGCCGTATGCTACAATAATGAAAAGCGTAACTACCAATACGATCCAGTCTATTGTAGCCATGTCTTATTGAAAATATAAAGTGAACAGGTACAATAAGAGGATTACAACCACCAGAGTGATCGCCACCAGTAAATAAACGTTCCTCCAGCTGCCCAGGATGGGGCTGGGCTCTTCGATAGGCTCCCTGGCATGCTTCATGCTTTCAGTTTCTTTTTAGTTAATGCGTTTTCCGTTCCTGCAGCGTATTGGTATAAGTTGCTTACAAACTTATATAAAAGCCGCATAGCAGCCTTGTGATGAAGCATGCCAATACTGTTAATATTTCATGGAACGCTACTGGTTTCAGACGATCTCCTGCTATCTATGCTTCGGCAAGGCAAGCATATTCAGGAACAACTTGTAAGCGCCCGGCACACCGGCTGGCAGCTCTCTGAAGAAAACCAAGCCGGTATAGACGAAATTCCCCTTACCATAGGGGGCTACGATGAGTGCCCCGTCATTTGCCTTCTCGCCGGGATCATTCATACGCAGAAGTGGTTGGTAATGCGCATCCCATTCTGAAGCAAAATAAATACCTCTTTCCTGTATCCAGCCGTCGAAATCTTTCGGGGAGATCACATTGGGTGTATTGAATAAAGAATGTTTGGGATCTAGCAGCGTAACTGCAGCATTTTCATCCGTTACACGATCCCGCGTAATAGTAAAGGGATAAGGGCCCATCTGGGTTTTCAACGGACCTACGCGGCTGTTGGTATTGTACTGTACAATAAGATTGCCTCCCTGCTCTACATACGTCATCATTTTAGCATAAACACTCTGAAGTTTTTCATTGGTGTTGTAAGCACGCACCCCGGTAACGATCGCATCATATTGCTGAAGAGCGGAAGAGGTTAATTGTTCGTCCGAGAGCACCACTACATCCAGATTCATTTGCTTGAGCAAGTCCGCTACTTCGTCGCCTGCGCCGGGTATATAGCCGACCTTCAGTTTGGGAACATGCATGGGTTCGTAAACCAGATGCGCAATAGCAGGTTGCAACAGGTTCTGATAGGGTATGTGATCGTAATGAATACTGGCGAGGCTGAGATTAAACAATCTGCCCGCTGCTTTCACTGCCAGACCGAGCTCTTCGTTTTGGGCATTGGTTTCCGGTGTTACTTCCACCGGAATAACCGTTTGTGAACCCTTCCCTTTGAGACTGAAGGATTCCTTTTGCAGTTTCACTTTCCATCCTCGCGGAGCTGCTAGGGTAATCTTCCCGTTTATACTATCAACATTGGACGTAAGGGTAACCGGAATCATCCGGGACTTTCCGTCTGTGAACAGATAATTATTATAAGGCAGGTTGATAGTGACTTGCGGGACGATGTACAGGGGTTGATAAATTTCTCCTTTTACGGGGTCCACCGTTTTATAACGAACCGGAAGCGTGACAGAAAACGTATCGTTCCCTATCTTAAACGTTATAGAAGATACTATCTCCGGCTCATTCTCTGCCTGCGTATTCCAAAACAGGTCATTCACCTGGAACAGCCCTTTTTCCGGGAAACGTCTCAGCCAGTAAGGTGTGCTGTATCCTGCATTCTCTGTAATAACGATCGTTTGAGAAAGCGTTTTAAGTTCATTGTCGCCGAGTATCGTATCTATTGTGCTGTCATTCTTCCCGGCACTGATCTTTGTAACGGACACCGGGACTTTACCTGAGTTAATGATAGCATAGTTTATTTTCAGAGATGCTCCGGGCGATATCGTTTGCACAGAAGTGGTCGCATCCGCCCAGATGCCACAGTACCCCAGGATGATTTTCTTTAGCTGTGTTATTTTCAATTCCTTTTGTGCCGCCAGTTCGTTGTCTGTCCCCGGAATTTTCTGAAAGGCTTTATAAACTATCATTAGATCATTCAACAGAACATCCCGGGGCTTGTATGAATAGTCGTTTATCAACTGATCGATCTTTTTCTTCAACTCTTTGGTTTCTTTATAACGATTCCAGGAAAGATCAACACCGTCGAAAAGATCGTTTACCGCTTTTTCTCCTTTGATGTGTTTAAAGTATTCCAGCTGCGAGCCCCTGCTTTTTTCGGAACCAAATCCCTGGCTCTTGTGCATAGACCGGCTTTCAGCTGCTATTTCACCATTGTATTTACCTAACAGGGGATTGAAGCCGCCCACGTCCAGTTTCAGCTGGTCCGGGGAAGTAGTATTAGTACCGCCAAAGTTGAAGGTATTCCACACAATACGTTTCGCCTGCCAGGTGGATGTATATTTTAATTGATAGGCAAATTTTGTCGGATCGGCTGCGGCTGTAAATGCTTCTTCGGCTATCATAGCGGAACCGGTATGGTGTCCGTGTCCGCCTTCGCCGGTAGTAGGAAAACGGCAAATGATCACATCCGGTTTAAATGTGCGGATGACCCAGACGGCATCGGCAAGGACACTGTCCTTATTCCAAAAATGAAACGTTTCTTCCGGGTTTTTGGAGTAGCCGAAATCATAGGCACGGCTGAAATACTGCGTCCCGTGATCGGTTCTGCGTGCCGCCAGTAACTCCTGGGTGCGTACCATGCCTAACAACGGACCTTTTTCGGAACCGATCAGGTTTTGTCCGCCATCACCACGCGTAAGAGAAAGATAGGCTGTGCGGATGTGCCGTTCATTTGCCAGATAACTGATCAGCCGGGTATTCTCATCATCAGGATGGGCGGCAAAATACAACGCGGAACCTGTATTGCTGAGGTTGTGCAGCTCCCACAAGAGTTCGGACGAACTCATCGATTTTAAGGGTTGTGCATGGAGGCTACTAAACAGGAAAAAGGGGATACAAAGAAGGAAAAATTGCTTCATGGCGCTGCAAAATAACAACTTCTGCAACTGCTGTCGTTTATAGGTTTATAAAAAATAGATAGCATTACCGGAGAGCCTTTATTCGCCCACAAAAACAGGAACCGTCTTCAGCTTATTTCCCATTGTTATTTTAACGTACAGCCTGCCTGCCGCCGCTATTTCGGAGGAAGGAACCGTAAATATATTTGCTCCCTCAGCGGCATCGTATGCATTGGTGAGAATGATGCGCCCGGCTCCATCCACTATGGTGATCACTACCCGTTCGCGCTGTTCATTTTTTGTACGGATGGTCAGCTCCTTTTCTCTATGAAGAAGCGTAGGAAAGACCTCGATATTTCCGGGAGAAAGAGCAGTAAAGGACATTTTAACAACATCCGAATAGGAGAAAGAACCATCCCGGTCCACCATTTTAAGACGATAATATACGTTTGGCTTTTTAACGTAGCTATTGTTATCATCAAACGAATAGGCTTTTGCCTTACACGGACTTTCAACTTTCACTTCACCGGCATATTCATACAGCCTGGCATCCCCGCTTCTCTCTATCTCGAACCGCTCTATGCATCTTTCGCTTGCGGTCTCCCAGGTAAGATTAACATTCTCTCCTGCCCATTTGCCACTGAACGAAATCAGCCTCAAAGGCAACGGAGCACCGCCGATCGGATGAAAATCCACCCAACCCAGGGTAGCATCATCTGCCTGGTGATAGATCCTGTCTTCAACAATTACCGCCGAGGATGTATTCCAAAAATTGTTTTCTGCAGAGATGCTAAACGATGTGTTGTTGTAAAGATCAATACCGGGCGTGGTCGTATTGGTATTATCATAGAATTCATTTTTACCATCGTCACTTGTGTCGATGTTATTCAGATTCCCCAGGTTCGGTTGCGCGCCGGTTAGCAGGGTGATTCCCCAAAGATTCCCGCGAATGCTGTTGCCTTTCACAATAACATGTTGCAGGCTGGGGGTAGCAGCACTCGATCCGTAGAGGGCCAGCCCGCTTCCGCCGGTGGCAGCATTTCCTTCAGAAGTGTTGCTATCGATCACATTATAGCTGATCATCGCATTGACTAGATTGGAACCATAGACGGTCATTCCATACCGATTGTGTTTAATGGTATTTTGAGTGATGACAGCATTCAAAGTTGCAAAGGAGGTCAATGCCAGTCCGCCCGAAGAGGTTGTAGCCGCGGACAAGATCTTATTGTTGATGATCCGGGTCGTATCTGCTCCTGAAGGTCCCAGGTTAATCTGCGGAACATTCTGAAGAATGGTATTATTCCCCTGAAATAAATTATTGATGATCTTGGGAGCGTTATTGTTACTCACCGAACTTGTAATAGCAGCCCGGTTGTTATTAATAAAGACAGAATTGGAGATCACGGGGCTACCTCTGAAAAGACTAATCGCCGAACTACCGAGCGTGGTCCCGATCGAATTGTATTGAAACCTGCAACTGTCAATAAGCGGTTTGCAATCGAAAATACGAAGTGTATTTCCGTACTCGAATGTAAGATTCCGGATAACGGTAGCACTGCTGCTGTCAATTCTCACCCCTGTAAAACCGGAGGTGGTATTCTGTGCAGTAAAAAACACCTGGTTGGGTGGATCAATCAGCAATACCCCGTTTACGTCCAATGTCGTTGCCGCAGCGAACTTCACAGTTTCATCCGTCAGGATCTCCAACGTATCCCCGGGGCTGATGAAAATAGCGCTATTGACCCAAAAAATTCCACTACTATATATTACATCTCCATTACTCTGCGTTGTCAAATCAGTCAACTGGTACTTGTTGCCTGTGCCCGGCGTATAATAAGTAGCTCTTGCTTTAAAGCCGAGCAAAAACATGGTAATACATTGTATTACAAGCAAATAAGATTTCATGTTGAGGTTTTGGGACGCAAAGCTAAGGGTTTCTACTTAGAGGCTGAGCGCGCCGTAACTCCACTTTTTCACACAATTACAGCAGGTGACCCGCAACAACAGTTTTTATTAATTTTTTTTCAATACGTGTAGCTATGAAGATTTCCACATTCATCCACAAACATGCAGCACCAAAGATGTTCATATCCTACGTAAACTACTGATTAATATCAATTTAAAAACTACCCCAACTGTGGATAAATATCTAATAAATCCGTAGTGGGAAATTGTGGGGTATTGTGTTATTTTGTAGTATAAAATTGACATTCCGCACTTTATCCTAATGATCCACTTTCTCGGTGAATATGAAGTAACGCTCGATGCCAAAGGCCGGTTTTCCCTGCCTGCCGGTTTTCGCAAGCAGTTACCTGAAGGCTCGCCGGAGAGTTTTGTAATCAACCGCGGTTTTGAAAATTGCCTTACGTTATATCCGTTAAGCACCTGGAAAGAATTGGAAGAAAAGATCAGCAAGCTCAATGACTTCAATCCTAAAGTGCGTGACTTTAAACGGTTATTCCTGAATGGCGCGACTCCGGTAGAGGCTGACAGTGCCGGGAGGCTGCTGATCACCAAGAGCCAAAAGGAGTATGCAAGAATCGACAAAGACATGGTTTTTTCTTCTCAGGGAAATAAAGTAGAGATCTGGGACAGAGACACGTACTACAAATATATACAAAGCAAGGCTGAAAGTTTTGCCGATCTGGCATCAGAAGTTCTGGGGGGCGGTATTATCAATCCTTTAGACCAACTGACAAATGGATAGCAAAACCTTTTACCATACTACCGTGCTATTACAGGAAGCAGTAGATGGATTGAACATACAGGAGGACGGAGTATATGTAGATGCAACGTTTGGAGGGGGAGGGCATAGTGGTGAGATCTTAAAAAGACTGAGTACAAAGGGGAGGCTGATTGCTTTCGACCAGGATGAAGATGCCTGGAGCAATAAACCGGACGACACAAGACTCATCGATGTACGCGAGAATTTTCGTTACATGAAGCAGTTCTTGAAATTGCACCGGCAGCCGCAGGTAGATGGGATATTGGCGGACCTGGGAGTCAGTTCTTTCCAGTTCGACACCGCTCAACGTGGTTTTTCCACGCGGTTTGAGGGCGCACTGGATATGCGGATGGACCGGAGAGCACCTGTAACAGCGGAGAAATTATTGCAGGAGTACAGTGAACAGCAGCTTCATAAAATGCTGGAGCAGAACGGGGAAGTGAGAAATGCCAAACAGCTTGCCAAACACATTGTAATGAATCGGATGAAAGGGGGACTGAGCAGCATTGAGGCATTCAAGGCGATGATAACGCCGGTGATGAAAGGATTGCCGAATAAATATCTCGCTCAGGTATTTCAGGCACTGCGAATAGAGGTAAATGATGAACTGGGAGCATTGAAGGATTTTTTGAAACAGGCAGAACAATGCCTGAAGCCCGGGGGAAGGCTGAGTGTGATCACTTTTCATTCCCTGGAAGACCGGATTGTAAAACAGTTTATAAAAAAGGGAGATTGGGAAGAGCAGCAAACGGACATTTTCGGTAATGTCACCACCACCTGGACATTGAAAGCGGTGAATAACAAACCCATAGAGCCTTCGGAAGAAGAACAAAAAAACAACCCGCGCTCCCGCAGCGCGAGACTAAGAATAGCAGCGAAATTATAAATGCAGCACCCGGAAGACATAACGACCCAGGAACAGGAAGAAATCCTGTTGCCGCCCACCACTGCAGAGCGTGTCCGCAGCGACTGGCGTGCTTTCCTGGACAAGCTGTCCTACAAAGGGATCGTGAACAATGTGCCGTTCCTGGCTTTTTTGGTTTTGCTCACAGTTATTTATATCACTAACAACCAACGCACTATAGAGATACAAAGGGAGCTGAATAAGCAAAACCTGGTATTGAAGGAGCTCCGCTGGAAGTATATGGACATTAAATCCCAACTGATGAATGCAGGAATGGAAACCGAGATCATCCGCAATTCTGCTGGGATAGGCATGAAGCCTATGTTATTGCCTGCGTATAAAATAGAAATTGACACCCACCAAGATAAGACGGCAAAAAAGTGAACATCAAGCAAGACATACGATTTCGTGTTTATGTAGCATTTACCTGCATTTGCTTCTTTGGCCTGGCTATCATCATTAAAGCGGCCATGGTGCAGATGAAGGAGGGCCCGGAATTGCGTTCCATGGCGAAGCAGATGCTTACCCGTAATACCACGCTGCCCGCAGAACGTGGTAATATTTATACGGAAAACGGCTTGTTGCTGTGCTCCTCCATCCCTCAGTTTGATTTACATGTTGATTTTTCTGTAATAGACACCGCGTTGTTTTATGATAACGTGGATGAATTGTCCCGTTCCCTGTCCAATACGTTTCAGGATGCATCGGCAGCACAGTACCGAAAAAGCCTGGTAGAAGGGTTTAAGAAAAAAAGCAAGTATTACTCGCTCAAAAAAAATATTCCTTATTATGATTATCAGGCGGTGCGCACCTTCCCTATTTTCAACAAGGGGCAACGTCGCGGCGGGCTGATTGTAGAATCCAAGACGAAACGTATTAATCCATATGGAATGCTTGCCTACCGCACCATTGGCTTATACCGCGAAAATGCTAAAACCATCGGGCTGGAAGCCACCTGCGATTCCATCCTGAAAGGCGACGATGGCAACCGCATGGAACGTAAGTTAACAGGAGGCGTATGGATGCCGCTGGAAGGCTCTACCACCGACCCGATGAACGGTCGTGACATCGTTACCACGCTTGACATCAGCATCCAGGAAGTAGCGGAGCATGCCTTGCTTAGTGTATTAAAACAATATAAATGCCAATACGGAACTGTAGTGGTAATGGAGGTGGCTACGGGTAAAATCAGAGCGATGGTGAACCTGGGCGTTCAGAAAGATGGCAGCTATTGGGAAGATTATAATTATGCCATGACGCGGGCTGAGCCGGGTTCCACCTTCAAGCTGGCTACATTAACGGCGTTGCTGAATGATGAGTATATCACCGTAGAAGATGAAGTGGACTGCTATGGAGGGCAAAGACAGTTTGGGGATCGCGTGATGCATGATTCGCACCATGGATTGGGCAGGATGCCGATCAGAAAGGCCTTCGCACAATCTTCCAATGTGGCTATGGGATCATTGGCTTACAAACACTATGCAAACAATCCGAAAAAGTTTGTGCAACACCTGAAAGATCTGCATCTCAACTCGAAAACAGGAATTGATCTGTCCGGCGAAATGAAACCCTTCATGATCGAACCGGGAGAAAAAGACTGGCGTCCTACGACCCTCCCCTGGATGGCGACAGGTTATGGCGTTATGATAACACCGCTTCACACCTGTATGTTGTACAACGCCGTTGCCAACAATGGCAAAATGATGAAGCCCTATTTGATCAGTGCTGTGAAAGAATACGGGAAAGACGTAAAAATATTCAAACCAACGGTTTTGGAAGAGAAGATAGCAGATGAGAAAGCGATCAAACAATTGCAAGCCTGCACCAGGGAAGTAGCGATTTCAGGCACCGCTAAAGGGATCACATCCCCATTCTACACTATTTCAGGAAAGACCGGCACCTCACAGGTAGCAGATAAAGGCATTCCTTATTCCGCAGGTGTGTATCAAGGCTCTTTTGTAGGCTATTTCCCTTCGGAAAGTCCACGATACACAGTATGTGTTGTCATCAGAACACAGAAACACGCCACCTCCTACTACGGTGGAGCATTAGCGGCACCTGTATTCAGAATGGTGGCTGATAAAATATTTGCAAATGGTATGGGCATGTGGAATGGTCCCCTAGACAGCCTGTCTCAGAAAAGCAATGGATTAGCCACCCGTCATGCAGCAACGGGTGATGCCTATAACAAGCTCATGAGAACACTTGGCTTGCCTGTTATTGCCAACGCTGAAAAAACGGCTTTGGCAAGGCTGACATTAGACAGCAGTAAGAATGCCCAGGCAGTAAAAGAAAATATCACGTACGGGATTGTCCCGGATGTAAAAGGATTAGGATTGAAAGATGCCGTATATCTCCTCGAGAATGAAGGTATGAGAGTGACCATATCTGGCAGAGGAATGATACAGGAACAGTCTATAGCACCGGGCACCAAAGTCATAAAAGGGCAACAAATCGTTTTGGTATTGAGTTAAAATAAATGGCAATTCTCAAAAACATATTAGCAGAGGTACCGGTGAAACAACTCATCGGGAATGCGCTTGCGGAAGTAAATGCCTTGTGCATCGACAGCCGCCGGGCAGCACCGGGTTTTGCTTTTATTGCCCTGAAAGGAACCGGTGTGGACGGACACGATTTTATAACCAAAGCAATTTCGCAAGGCGCTTCCGTGATCGTATGCGAGAAACTGCCTGAAGACCGGAACGAATCTATTACGTATGTGGAAGTCGCCGATTCAGCAATGGCTGCCGGACTCATAGCCGCTTCATTCTTCGGACATCCTTCCCGGAAAATGAAGATTGTAGGCATAACCGGAACAAATGGCAAAACCACCGTCGCTACGCTTTTATACCAGCTATTCGAAAAACTGGGTTACAAAACCGGGTTGATTTCTACGGTACAGAATCAAATTCATGATACCGTACTGGCTTCCACGCATACCACCCCGGATGCTATCAGTATTCAATCATTGTTGGCTAAAATGGTGGAAACCGGTTGCACCCATGCATTCATGGAAGTAAGCTCCCATGCCGTACACCAGCAGCGCATAGCTGGCATTACATTCGCGGGAGGTGTTTTTACCAATATTACCCACGACCATTTAGACTATCACAAAACCTTTGATGAATACATCAGGGTAAAGAAACAGTTTTTTGACCAGCTTCCTGCTGCTGCCTTCGCCCTTACGAATATCGACGATAAGCGCGGTGCAATCATGCTGCAAAACACGAAGGCATTAAAGAATACGTATAGCCTGCGTTCACCAGCCTCCATTAAAGGAAAGATATTGGAGAATAATCTTACGGGATTGATCCTGACGGTAGACCACCAGGAAGCACATTTCCGAATGATCGGCACGTTCAATGCCTATAACCTGCTGGCGGTATATGGTGCGGCAACGCTTTTGGGAGAAGATAAAATAAATGTACTAACTGCACTCAGCAGCCTGCATGGCGCGCCCGGCAGATTCGAAACGATCATTTCCACCAATGAAAAAATATTAGGCATTGTCGATTATGCACATACTCCCGATGCATTGATCAATGTACTGGCAACCATTAACCAATTGCGCACTGCGGGTCAACAATTGATCACCGTTGTAGGATGTGGCGGAGACCGGGACACAGCAAAGCGTCCCGTTATGGCTGAAGTAGCTGCAGAACACAGTGATAAAGCCATTCTCACCGCTGATAATCCGCGCAATGAAGACCCTGAAACAATACTGAATGAAATGGAAGGCGGTCTAAACCTGACACAAAAAAGAAAAGTGCTGAGGATCACAGACAGGAAGGAAGCTATTAAAACCGCTTGTGCACTGTCGCAGTCCGGTGACATCATCCTCATCGCCGGCAAAGGGCATGAAACCTATCAGGAGATCAAAGGGGTGAAACATCATTTTGACGACAGGGAGATTTTAAGAAGCACATTTGAACTATTAAACAAATAAACAATACAAGAAGAGAAGATGCTCTACTATTTGTTTACATATCTGCGTGAGAATTTCGGCATGTTCGGTGCAGGGGTATTTTATTATATCACCTTCCGCACATCGCTGGCCATCATCCTTTCACTCTTCATCACTACGGTTTGGGGTAAAGGACTGATCCGTTTTTTGCAACGCAAGCAAATAGGAGAAACGGTTCGTGACCTGGGACTCGCCGGAGAGCAGCAGAAGAAAGGCACACCGACGATGGGAGGACTCATTATCATTGCAGCCATCCTCATACCCACCCTGCTTTTTGCCAGAATACTGAACGTATATATTGCCCTCATGGTCGTTTCTACCCTATGGCTGGGATTGGTAGGTTTTCTGGACGACTACATCAAGGTATTCAAGAAGAATAAAGAAGGTCTTGCGGGACGGTTTAAGATCCTGGGGCAAGTGGGTTTAGGCATTATCGTAGGCTTGACCATGTACTACAATCAGCATGTAGTTACAAGTCGTGAAGTGATCAAAGGTGTCCCTACTCTTTACAACCCTACCGAAGAGATCGTATCTAAACCATTTGAAAGAGAGGATGAAAAAGGTAATATCAGAGAGTATGTACGCGTACGTACATCCACTACCACCATTCCTTTTGTCAAAAATCACGAGATGAGCTATGCTGCTATCGCTAACTTTTTCACTAAAGACCGCGATACATTAGAATGGCTGACTCCGCTGATCTATGTTTTATTTACCATCTTCATCATCACCGCCGTGTCCAACGGAGCCAACATCACCGATGGCATTGACGGCCTGGCAACCGGCACCTCAGCCATTATCGGTGTTTGCTTAGGGATATTTGCATACGTATCGGGCAACTATATTTTTGCGGACTACCTGGGCATCATGAACATTCCCAATCTCGGGGAACTGTCCATATTTATTGGTGCATTTGTAGGTGCCTGTGTAGGATTCCTGTGGTACAATGCCTACCCGGCACAAGTCTTTATGGGAGACACAGGCAGCCTGGCAATCGGAGGCATTATAGCATCTCTTGCACTGATCATGCGCAAGGAACTCTTAATACCTATCATCTGCGGCATTTTCCTGGTGGAATTGCTTTCCGTAATGATTCAGGTAACTTATTTCAAACATACCAAGAAAAAGTATGGAGAAGGAAGGCGCGTCTTCCTGATGTCGCCCCTGCACCATCATTATCAAAAGAAAGGATACCATGAAAGTAAGATCGTAACGCGCTTCTGGATCATAGGGATCATACTAGCCATCATGAGCATCGTAACCTTAAAGCTGAGATAACGTGAAAATGAACAACAAAAACCTGGTGATATTGGGTGCTGCTGAAAGCGGTATCGGCGCAGCTTTGCTCGGAAAGCAACAGGGGTGGGACGTTTTTGTGAGCGATGCCGGCAACATGGATGATAAGTATAAGGCAACGTTGACGGAGGCTGGAATTTCATTTGAAGAAGGCAGGCACAGCATCGACAAAATACTGGCTGCTACCTGTGTTGTAAAAAGCCCCGGTATTCCTGACAAAGTAGACGTAATAAAAAAAGTCCGGGATGCAGGGATTGAAATTTGCAGTGAAATAGAATTTGGTTTTCGTTATAAAGGAAATAGCAAGATCATTGCGATAACAGGAAGTAACGGTAAAAGCACAACGACTAAGCTTACCTATCACATCCTGAAGGAAGCCGGCTTTGATGTAGCCATGGTAGGAAATATCGGCTACAGTTTTGCCCGGCAGATAGCTGAAAAACCCACCGAGTGGTATGTAATGGAGATCAGCAGCTTTCAGCTGGATGATACGCATTTCTTCCGTCCGGATGTTGCCGTGCTGCTCAATATCACGCCCGATCATCTTGACAGGTATGACTACGATTTTGAAAAATACATTGCCTCTAAATTTAAAATAACCGCACAACAGACAAATACTGACTACTTCATAGTGAACATGGATGATGCCGTGATTGAAAAATATATGAAGGCCCATTTTTTACAACCCCAAACTTTATTCTTTACCATGAGCGAATTACCACACAACGAAGAAGGAGCATTTATCAAAGGAGAGGAAATGCACATTAATTATGACGGTGAAGAAACAAACATGTCTATTCACGACTTATCCATAAAAGGAAAACACAATCAGTACAACGGCATGGCAGCAGGCATTTCGGCAAGAGTATCGGGCATCAGAAAGGAAAAAATCCGCGAAAGCTTTACCACTTTCGAAGGACTGGAACACAGGTTAGAATTTGTGGCTACTATTCGCGGTGTGGACTTTATAAACGACAGTAAAGCAACCAATGTGAACTCGGTATGGTTCGCCCTGGAAAGCATGAAAAAACCGACCATCCTCATCCTGGGAGGGCTGGACAAAGGGAATGATTATACCGAGATAGAAGAACTCGTAAAAGAACGGGTAAAAGCAATTGTATGTATGGGTGTGGACAATGCGCCTATACACAAAGCATTTGACGGAATGGTGGAACATGTGATAGATACTGCAAGTGCCGCAGATGCGGTAAAGGCGGCTTATGCGCTGGCTGAAAATGGAGACGTCGTGTTATTGTCCCCCGCATGTGCCAGCTTCGACCTGTTCCGGAATTATGAAGATCGCGGCAGACAATTTAAGATGGCCGTAAAAGAATTATAGTCATACCGTATGCAAGCAATATTAAGAAATACGAAAGGAGATAAAGTGATCTGGGCAGTAGTGGTCTTACTGTCCATGATCAGTTTGCTGGCAGTGTATAGTTCTACGCAGTCGCTGGCCTATCGTATGGATAAAAATGCCACGCACTACCTGGTAAAACAACTGTTGGTATTGGCATTTGGATTGTTTATCATCTTCATGCTTCACAGGGTGAACTATCGCAAGTTTGCCACTATTGCCGTTTTGCTGTATGTAGTCAGCATTCCCTTGCTTCTGTATACATTATTTTTCGGCACTACACTGAATGAAGGATCACGCTGGATAAAACTGCCTGTGATCAATCTCACTTTTCAGACATCAGATATGGCAAAGCTGGCACTGTTTATGTTTCTTGCGAGGTTGCTCAGTACAAAGCAGCATGTCATCCAGGATTTCAAAAAAGGATTTTTAAAAGTATTGATCCCGGTACTCCTTACCTGTGCGTTGATTGCGCCGGCTAACCTGTCCACCGCATTGATGCTGGGCTTTACTTGCTGCATACTGTTTTTTATCGGGCGTGTACAGGTAAAGCATATTTTGTTCCTGGCATTAGCGGGAATTTTGAGTGTAGCTTTAATATATACCGTTTCAAAGGTTACAGGGAAAGGACGTGCGGAAACATGGGAAAAGCGTGTGAACAGCTTCATGAGCAATGAAGAAAAATCGCCCGACGATAAACGCGATGAAGACTTCCAGGTAACGCAGGCCAAGATCGCTATAGCAAGCGGGGGGATTTTCGGGCAAGGTCCGGGGCACAGTGAGGCCAAAGACTATTTGCCGCACGGATATTCTGATTTCATCTATGCCAACATCATTGCGGAATATGGTTTGGTGGGAGGTGCCGGTGTTATCTTTCTATACCTGCTGTTCTTATGGCGCAGCATTCTAATATTTAAACGATGTCCTTTTGCCTTTGGCGCATTCCTTGCTGTAGGGCTCAGCATCACCCTCGTGTTCCAGGCTATGTTAAATATGGCGGTGAATGTACACCTGGTACCTGTAACGGGTCTGACACTGCCCTTGATCAGCATGGGAGGATCCTCTATATGGTTTACCAGTATTGCCATTGGCATTATCCTGAGTGTAAGCCGATATGTAGATGAAGAGATGATCACAACAAAAAAGAAACCGATTCAAACAAAACCAACAGATAACAGTATAAATACCGGATTGGCTCCGGCATAATAGTAACATGAAACCTTTACGTGTGATCATAGCAGGCGGTGGTACAGGCGGACATATTTTTCCGGCTGTAGCGATCGGTCATGCACTTAAAGCCATGAACGCAGCGAACGAGTTGCTGTTCGTAGGTGCGAAAGGCAAAATGGAAATGTCGAAGGTGCCGCTGGAAGGATTCAATATTGTAGGTTTGGATATTGCAGGCTTCAACAGAAGCAATATCCTGAAAAATATTTCGCTGCCCTATAAAATGCTGAAAAGCTATTTCGCGGCGAGAAAAATACTGAGCGAATTCAAACCGGATGTGGTAGTGGGAGTAGGCGGCTACGCCAGCTTCCCCATGCTCAATGCCGCTCAAGGCAAAGGCATCCCTACATTGGTACAGGAACAAAATTCCTACGCAGGAAAAAGCAACAAGCTGCTCGGCAAAAAAGCGAAAGCCATCTGTGTGGCTTATGAAAACATGGATCGATTCTTCCCCGAAGAAAAGCTGATCACTACCGGAAACCCCGTGCGTAAAAGCATTTCAGAAAGTGTGATCAATGAAGAGCAGGGAAAAGCATGGCTGGGACTGGATAAAACAAAAACCACGATCCTGATCATCGGAGGAAGCCTCGGTGCCCGGTCGATCAATGAAGCGATTGATATGCATCTGGAAACGATCCTGGGCTGGAACGTACAGCTGCTCTGGCAAACCGGAACCCCCTATTACCAGCAGGCTGCCGCACGTGCGGAGAAATTTACCGGGCAAGTAAAAGTACTAGAATTTATCCGCGAGATGGATTATGCCTATGCTGCCAGTGATACCGTAGTGTCCCGGGCAGGAGCCTTGTCCATTGCAGAGCTCTGCATTGTAGGGAAGCCGGTACTCTTTGTACCCTACCCTTTTGCAGCCGAAGACCACCAGACTAGCAATGCTATGGCTTTAGTCAACAAAAATGCAGCGCTGATGGTGAGAAACGATACCGTAATGGATGAATTGCTGCCCAAGCTGAAAAGCCTGATCGATAACGTGGAAATGCGCGAAGTCATGAAAGAAAACCTGGAGGCATTAGCCATAAAAGATGCGGATAAACGAATTGCAAATAAAATAGTTGAAATAGCACAGGCGAACTAATGGTAAAACTTGACAACATACAGCGAGTCTACTTTATAGGCGTAGGAGGCATAGGCATGAGCGCCATTGCCCGCTATTTCAATGAACATGGCGTAGCGGTGAAAGGCTATGACAAAACAGAAACAGACCTGACCCGGAAGCTCCAGCAGGAAGGGATCGATATTCATTTTACAGATGATACGAACCTGCTGGATAAAGAAGCACAGCTTGTGGTATATACACCTGCCATCCCGAAGGATCATAAAGAACTTAACTGGTATCGCGATCAGGGTTATGAAGTAGTCAAACGCAGTGATGTATTGCAATGGATCACGCAATCATTATTTTCTGTGACCGTTGCAGGTACACATGGCAAAACAACTGTTTCTACAATGATCTCGGTATTGCTCCGCGAAACCCAGTATGGCTGCAATGCTTTCCTGGGCGGCATTTCAGTAAACTATGAAAGCAATTACTGGGGAGATGAAAATAAAACCGCTGTAATAGAAGCCGATGAATACGATCGCAGTTTCCTGAAATTATATCCGGATGTTGCAGTATTGACTTCCATGGACGCTGATCACCTGGATATTTATGGTACAGTAGAAGAAATGGAAAAAGCATTTATCCAATACACAAAAAATATAAAACCCGGAGGCACACTCCTTGCAAAACATGGATTGAAACACAGCATTGAATTTGATGCGAGCCACATCATGACTTACAGTTTGCAGAATAGCGCCGCTGATGCCTATGCAACAAATATTGTTCAGAAAAAAGGCGGCTACGTTTTTGACTACACAGGTAAAAACGGTACTGTGTATGGAGTGGAACTTCATACCGGCGGAATGCACAACGTGGAGAATATGGTAGCGGCAATAACCGTTGCCATGCTGTTGAAGGTGGATCCAAACGAAATCAAAAAAGCGGTTGCAGCATTTAAAGGAGTGAAGAGAAGGTTTGAATATATCGTAAAAACAGATGACGTCATCTATATAGATGATTACGCACATCATCCTGAAGAACTGGAAGCACTCATTAGAAGCGCTAAACGTTTGTTTCCCGATCGCAAATGTGTAATTGCATTTCAGCCGCATTTATTTAGCCGCACCCGCGACCTGGCAGAAGGCTTTGCACGCAGCCTGGATCTAGCTGACGAGGTATTGCTACTGGATATTTACCCCGCACGGGAATTACCTATGGAAGGTGTAACGTCAAAAATGATCGCAGATAAAATGAGCAATCCGGTACACACCCTTTTATCAAAAGAAGCCTTACTCGACTATGTAAAACAGGCGCCCGTTTCCCTGTTCATTACGGCAGGCGCAGGCGATATCGATAAACTAACGCAACCTATCAAACAGATTTTAGACAAAAAGTAAATGACAGCCAAACGCAAAATATCCATCAGAAAAGTGCTGCAAGCGGTATTTACCCTACTGCTTACAGGCGGCTGCGTGGCGGCTATATTGAGCGCATCAAAAATTCAGGAGACGGAAAAATTAAAGAGCATTTCCCTGCATGTAAGAAATGAAAACAAATACCAGTTTTTGGATAAACAGTCCTTGCTGGCTTCTATCAAGCGTAAGAATCATCTCATAGCAAATAGTACGACATTAAATCAGATCCACCTCAAGGCAATTGAACAACAAGTGTATGAGGATCCATGGGTGGCAGAGGCGCAGGTATACATCGACAACCAGCGTAACATGCACATCTATGCCACACAGCATGTTCCTGCCGCCCGGATATTTTTCGAGAACGGACAGAGCTATTATCTGAACGATTCACTTAAACTATTACCCCTGTCGAGCAAATTCACTTACTACACTACCGTGGTGACCAATGTGCCCTGGTTCAATAATGATAGCTTAAATAATGCTGCAAGAGCACAAATTGTCTCTTTAGTGCACACTGTAGAAAAAGACAGCTTCTGGAATGCACAGATCGAACAAATCACCATGACGCCCGATCTGGAATTCGAGATGTACCCGGTATTAGGCACACATAAGATACTATTCGGGGATACTACTGCCGCTGAAAGAAAATTTGAAAACCTTCTCGGTTTCTACAAGACCATCTTGAACAAAATCGGATGGGATCGTTACGAACTGCTGGATGCGCGTTATAAAGATCAGATTGTAGCCTCTCCTGCGCTTGCCTGGAAAATGCCCGCCAAAGGATTTATCAGCAATATGGATTGGGTGAAAACCATCATGGCTACAGAACCGCAGGGAACGAGTAATACACCTGCTGCTGCAACATCCATAACGCCGGCAACAAGTACGCCTTCATCCACCGGCACCAAAGCTACCACACCTCAAAAGGTAACCACTTCAAACAACACGACGAAGCTGGTCCCTACAGCTGTTTCAAAACCCAAACCAGCTGCAACACCCCCAGCATCAGCTAAACCCAACACCTTACCTGCCAAAAATACAAGCAACAATAATAAACCGGCTGTTACAACGCCCAGGCAAGAAAAGCCCAAAACAAACACAGAAAAAAAATCCGAACCAAAACCTAAATACATTCTAAACTAAACATAATCCCCACACAATATGTCCAGGAAAGAACAACCCATCATCATCGGTCTCGACATTGGCACTACCAAAGTAGTAGCCATCGCCGGTCGCAAAAACGAATTTGGAAAGCTTGAAATACTAGGCTTTGGCAAAGCCGAATCTGCGGGGGTAAGTCACGGGGTCGTGATGAACATCGAGCAATGTATTAAATCTATCCAACAGGCTATCGAAAAATGTGCACAATCCAACCCGCATCTGGAGCTGAAAGAAATGTATGTAGGTATTGCGGGCCAGCACATCAAAAGCCTGCAAACCCGTGGAGACCGTGTGCGTTCCAATACGGACGGCGAGATAAGCAAAGAAGACATCGATATGCTTATCCGCGATCAATATAAAACGTACATTCCTGCAGGAGACCAGATCATAGATATTATCCCGCAAGATTTTTCCGTGGATAATACGTCCAGCGTGCTGGATCCTATAGGCATGAGCGGGGTGAAGGTAGGTGCCAATTTTCACATCATTACCGGCGACAGAAACGCCATTCGCAATATCAAACGATGCGTGGACAAATCCGGCCTGATCACCCGGGATATTTTATTGCAACCGCTTGCATCGGCTGCTGCCGTAATGAACGATGAAGACCTGGAAGCAGGGGTAGCGATAGTGGACATCGGTGGAGGCACTACCGATATGGCTGTATTTTATGATGGTATATTAAAGCATACAGCGGTCATTCCTTATGCCGGTGTAAATATTACCGACGATATCCGCAAAGGCTTGGGCGTATTGCGTGCCCAGGCAGAGCAAATGAAGGTGCAGTTCGGCACAGCACTTGCTGATGAAGCCAACGGCAATGCGTACATCACCATCCCCGGACTGCGGGGCATGGCACCTAAAGAGATCTCGGTAAAGAATCTTTCGCACATTATACAGGCACGCATGCAGGAGATCCTGGATTATGTAGTCTATCATCTCAAGCAAGTGGACCTGGACAAGAGATTGTACGGCGGCATTATCCTTACCGGGGGTGGCGCGCAACTGCAAAATCTCATACAGCTTACCGAATATGTAACCGGCTTGGGCGCGCGCTTAGGCTATCCGAACGAACATCTCGCCGGGGGACATGCGGAAGCGTTGATGAATCCGATGTACTCTACCTGTATCGGTCTGATCCTGCGCGGCTATCATGATTACGAAAGCGGAAGACTTCGCTTTGTAGGCGACAGTACCAATGCCATGAGCGCTAACGGAGACCTGTATATGCCGATCACCGGAGAAAAAAACCAGGAACAGCTTTCAGAAGAGACAGAAGAGCCGATCACTGAAAGACAAAAAAAGAGAGCGGATAAAATGACGCAACTCTTCGGCAGGTTAAAAGACAAATTTGTAAATCTGTTTGAAGACGAGGAAGACCAGGAAATAGAATAATCCAACCAGAGAAGCAGTTCAAATTATCAAACAGCAGAAGATCCATCATTAAAATTTAAAAATTCACAACTCACCATTTTATTTATTAACCCAAAAGCAAAAAACTAACAGGCATGATACACTTTGAAATTCCCAAGAATCAGTCCTCCATCATTAAAGTGATTGGCGTAGGCGGCGGCGGCGGAAACGCTGTAAACTACATGTATAACCTCGGCATAGAGGGTGTTGATTTTGTTGTGTGCAATACAGACCAGCAGGCACTCACCCTTAGTCCTATCCCGAACAAGATCCAGCTCGGACCTCATCTTACACAAGGTCTCGGGGCAGGGGCTAACCCGGAAATCGGTAAACAAGCCAGCGAAGAGAGCCTTGAAGACCTTACCAAAATATTAAAAGTAAATACCCGCATGGCATTCATTACAGCCGGCATGGGTGGCGGTACCGGTACCGGTGGTGCTCCCGTATTAGCTAAGATTTGCCGTGACCTGGATATCCTTACCGTAGGTATTGTTACCATGCCCTTCACCTATGAAGGCAAGAAACGCATGAAACAGGCACAGGAAGGCATAGACCGCCTGCGGGAGCACGTAGATACTATTCTTATTATTTCCAACGATAAGCTGCGTCAGCAGTTCGGCAACCTGCCGTTTACACAAGCATTTGCCAAAGCAGATGATATTCTGGCAACAGCGGCCAAATGTATCACAGACGTGATCAACACCACAGGTCAGATCAACGTAGACTTTGCAGACGTTTGCACCGTAATGAAGAATGGCGGGGTAGCCATCCTGGGCAGTGCCGCGGTAGCCGGCGAAAACAGAGCCTTGCATGCCGTAGAACAAGCCATTAACTCTCCGTTGCTTAATGATAATGACATCCGCGGTGCCAAGTGGATCCTGTTGAATATCAATTCGGCTCCGGGAGCCTTGGAGCATACCATGGATGAAGCTGAAGAAATACAAGCTTATGTGCAGCAACAAGCAGGTGAGAATTGTGATGTCATCCTCGGTATGGGACATGATCCGGCATTGGAAGACAAAATCAGCGTGACCGTGATCGCTACCGGCTTTACACATAAGGATCTCCCTGTAGATGTACCGATGAAAAAAGCGGAACCTAATAAAATATTGGTAAGCCTGAGTTCGGGTACACCTCCCGCTTCCACCCCGGCTCCTGTAGAAAAAACAGAAGCTCCGGCGGTCACCGGTTCTTTGGAACCACGCCTGGTAGATGCTTCTGTTACCGGCGCACCCGCTATTGACCCTAAGCCGGCATTCCCTGTTTGGAATACTGACAGCAATAACAAGCCGGAGGAAACTACGGAAAAAATACCACCCGCATTTTCAGCTTCTGATGATTTTAAACAAAAGCTGAATAATATCCAGTTGGTGTACAAAACAGACGACCAAATAAAAAACGACGACAGTTTTAAAATAGGAGAGCACACCCTCACCCCGGAAGAAGTTGCTGAAAAAAAGGCTTTTGAAGAGCAAAAAAGAGCTTTGGAAGACCGTGCTGAGCGCCTGCGCAGGATGAGCTTTAATATCAACGGAAATGAAGGAACTGATGAAATGGAAAACGTTCCTGCCTATATTCGTAAAAATATGAGTATTGACAACGGGCTGGCTTCGGCAGATAAATTCTACAGTGGCTATAGCGTGGGTTACAATGAGGGCAAGAATGATGATGCAGCCTCCATTCAGACGATCAATACTTTTTTAGATGGCAAAAAACCGGATTAGACTCTTTTCCCTTATAGTGTTCATATTGTGTAAAAGCCCCGTTTTCTAACGAGGGCTTCTTTTTTGATGGCATAGTACTTTAGGTATTTAATCTTATAACCAACATAGCTATGTCAAATTCAAATAAACCAAAACAGAAGAGCTTTTTCGACCGGTTTTCCACATTAGTGACTAAGGTAACCGGTAAACCTGTTACGTTTATAGTAGCATTAAGCGTCATCATTATATGGGCAATTTCCGGACCTATCTTCAACTATTCGGATACCTGGCAGCTCATCATCAATACCGGCACCACCATTATTACCTTCCTGATGGTGTTTGTCATACAACAATCCCAAAACAAAGACACGGAAGCCATGCAACTGAAATTAAATGAATTGATCGCAGCGACGCTAAGCGCCAGTAACAGGCTGATCGATATTGAAGACCTCTCGGAGAAAGAACTGGATAAGCTAAAAGAGTTCTACGTCACCCTATCCAATAAGTCGCGTGAAGAGAAAGATTTCTTTCAAACACATTCCATTGATGAGGCTGAAGCCAACCATCGTGCCAAACAGGACAGACAAAAGGATCAAAAATAAAGCCCCCGATAAATACGAGGGCTGTAACTAAAATTTCCCGGCAGGAAAATTATGCAAAGGGCATTTTCACCACTTTAGCTTTGGTAGCCTTATCCCTGATCATTACAAACACTTCAGTTCCTTCAGCTGTAGCATCTTTTCTCAGGTAGGCCATTCCTATAGCTTTACCCAGGCTGGGCGCCTGCGTCCCTGATGTGATGTAACCGATCTCTTCGCCCGCTGCATTCTGAATCTTATAATGATGACGCGGAATACCTTTATCTATCATTTCCAACCCTACTAATTTGCGTTTGATTCCCTCTGCTTTTTGTGCTTCCAGAATCGCTTTGGAAGTAAAATCTTTGGTGAACTTCGTGATCCAGCCCAGGCCCGCTTCCAGGGGAGAGGTCGTATCATCAATATCATTGCCATATAAGCAATACCCCATTTCAAGGCGAAGCGTATCACGGGCAGCAAGACCTATCGGTTTCATTCCTTTGGGTCTACCCACGCTGAAAATAGCATCCCAGATCTTTTTTGCATTATCCCCTTCATTTTTGAAATAAATCTCAACACCGCCTGCGCCCGTGTAACCGGTTGCACTGATGATCACATCTTCCACGCCTGCAAACGTACCCTTAGCAAAAGTGTAATATTTCAGGTTGGTAATATCTTCACCGGTGAGTTCTTCCATATACTTTACTGCATTGGGACCCTGCACAGCCAGCAGACCTATTTTATCCGATATATCTTCCATATCCACCCCTTCTGTATTATGCCCGCTTATCCAGTTCCAGTCCTTTTCGATGTTGGAAGCGTTTACAACAAGCATGTATTCTTCATTTTCTTTAATACAATACACGATAAGATCATCCACAATACCCCCCGTTTTGTTCGGCAGGCAGGAATACTGCGCTTTGCCGGCGGTCAACTTAGACGCATCATTGCTTGTAACCCGCTGTATCAGGTCCAGCGCTTTAGGTCCGCGAAGCATAAATTCCCCCATATGACTTACGTCAAAAACACCCGCATTCTGCCTTACCGTTTGGTGCTCTTCATTAATGCTGCTATAAGAAATAGGCATGTTATAACCTGCGAACTCAGCCATTTTAGCGCCAAGTTCCGTATGTATTTGTGTAAACGGAGTGTTTTTCATCAACGGAAAATTTAGATTTATTGGGCGCAAAAGTACGCTAACTAGGTCTTAAAAGCTAGCGGCACCGGTGAAGGATTTTTGTATGCCGCAAACTCACCAGCAGAAATAAGGGTGTTTAGTGCAAACGATTAAACTTTCCGGCCATCCTTAAGCATTTTTCCATTTGTAACTATACCTTTGAATCTCATTTTTCAACCTGCGACGAATTAAAAAAAACAAGAGCACATGGCAATCATAGCACCTTCCATACTTTCCGCTGATTTTCTTCACCTGGGACGAGATATAGAAATGGTCAACAGCAGTGAAGCTGACTGGTTTCACCTGGATGTGATGGATGGACGTTTTGTACCCAATATCAGTTATGGTATGCCTGTAATTGCTCAAATGAAAAAGGTTGCCAGGAAGCCTTTTGACGTACACCTGATGATCGTAGAACCGGAGAAGTATTTTGAAGACTTTGCTAAAGCCGGGGCAGATATCCTTACTATTCATTACGAAGTAAGCTGGCACCTGCACCGCAGCCTTACTGCGATTAAAAAATTAGGGATGAAGGCCGGCGTTTCCATCAATCCGCACACCCCGGTGGATATGTTGCAGGATATCATAGAAGAAATAGACTTACTGCTGATCATGAGCATCAACCCGGGTTTCGGGGGGCAGCAATACTTACCGCTTACTTATGAAAAGATCAGGAAGGCTAAAGAGATGATACAACGTAAAAATGCACAAACGCTTATAGAAATAGACGGTGGTGTAACCCTGGAGAACGCGGGTGCGATATTGGAAGCTGGTGCCGATGTGCTGGTAGCGGGTAATACTGTTTTTTCCTCCGCTAACCCCTCAGAAACTATCCGGCAACTGAAAACGATAGGGAAATAATTTCCGACTCTATTCGTTTTAGTGAAGAAAAGGTAAAGGTTTCCTGATTTCCTGTGAAATTCAACCGTAAGGAAGTGGCAAAAAACAAAAAGAACAATTACGAACCCATAACGAATTTTCTCAGCTTGAAAAAAATAACTGCTTCTGTATTCGCCCTTTTCATGACCCTCTTAGCGGTGGCGCAAAATGCTACGTTAACCGGCATGATAAAAGACGAAAATGGCAAACCTATCGAATTCGTAACTGTCGCCGTGGAAGGTACCGGCATCGGCAGCACTTCCCTACCCGATGGCTCCTACGAGCTTACTTTACCAGCCGGTGAACGACAAACCGTCGTATTTGACAATGTGGGCTTTTTCACCGAGAAGAAATCAATAACATTAAGTGCAAATGAAAACAGGGTATTGAACATGGTGCTTCGCAAACGCGATAATACCCTTACCGAATTCGTAAAACGCGATGACCGCACCAAAACGGAGGCGGGCATGATACAGATAGACGCCAGAAAAGCAGGCATGCTGCCCAGTACCATCGGTGGGATAGAAGGAATTTTAAAAACATTTGTAGGGACGAATAATGAGTTGACCTCACAATACACGGTGCGCGGAGGAAACTATGATGAGAACCTGGTATATGTAAATGATTTTGAAATTTACCGTCCTTTTTTAACCCGCAGCGGGCAGCAGGAAGGATTGAGCTTTGTTAATGCGGATCTGGTATCGAATGTCTATTTTTCTGTCGGCGGTTTCCAGGCCCGTTATGGTGATAAAATGAGCAGCGTGCTGGATGTCAATTATAAGCGCCCTCAAAAATTCGGGGGCAGTGTTATGGCAAGTTTACTCGGAGCCAGCCTGCATCTGGAAGGCGCCACGCGTGATAAAAAGCTCACCTATCTAATCGGGCTTCGTCAGAAAACCAACCAGTACCTGCTTCAGGCGCAACCGACAAAAGGTGTTTACAACCCTTCGTTCACGGATGTTCAGGCTAATCTGAACTATCAGCCGAATGATAAATGGGAGGTAGATGTATTAGCCAACTATGCCCGGAACCGTTTCAACTTCATCCCCGAACGATCTGTCAGCACCTTCGGGCTGATCAATCAGGCATTTAAACTCGAAACCTATTATACGGGAAGCGAAATAGACCAGTTCGATTCCCGGTTTGGCGGTATCGCCATTGCCCATAAACCCAACAAGAAACTGAAGCTAAAACTCCTGGCATCGGGCTTTCAAACCAATGAAAAAGAGACCTACGATATCAACGGGGAGTATTTGCTGGGCGAAATTGAGACCGACCTCGGGAAGGACAATTTCGGGCAAACCAAAACCTACCTCGGCACGGGTATCATTCACAATTATGCCCGGAATTACCTGAAAGTAAACGTGGGAAACCTGGCCCATCGGGGATTTTATGATGCCAATAAACATTATATAGCCTGGGGATTAGATGCCAACTATATTTCCATCAACGACCAGCTTCGGGAATGGGAAAGAAGAGATTCATCCGGTTACACGCAGCCTTACCTGCAAGACTCCGTGATGATGATGCGTTATTACCGCTCCAGCTCCGATTTCTCCTATATGCGTTACAGCGGGTTTATCCAGGATAATTTTCGTTTCAACGACTCTTTAGACCTCACTATTTCCGCGGGTCTCCGTTTCAACTACAACCAACTCAACGGTGAATTCATTTTGAGCCCTCGTGTGCAGATAGCCTACAACCCTAACTGGAAGCGGGATGTGATCTTTAAACTCGCGGGTGGTATGTATGCACAACCGCCTGTCTACAGAGAAATGCGCGATTTGGACGGCAATGTGAACAAGGACCTCAAAGCACAGAAATCCATTCATTTTGTGGCAGGTACCGACTATAATTTCAAGCTGTATCATCGTCCTTTTAAGCTGACGGCAGAAGTCTACTACAAAAAACTGAATGATCTTGTGCCTTATGAATATGACAATGTGCGCATCCGGTATTTCGGTCAGAATAACGCTGTCGGGTATGCATATGGTGGTGAGCTTCGCCTGTTTGGTGACCTGGTAAAAGACGCTACTTCCTGGATCAGCATCGGCTTGATGAAAACGGAAGAAGATATTACCAATGATAAGATCGTTTATAAAAACACGACAGGTGGCGACAGTGCTACGGTTTACCCAGGTTATATTCCCCGCCCCACCGATCAGCGATTTATGTTGGGAATGTATTTTGAAGATTACCTGCCCAGCAATAAGAACTTTAAAATGCACCTGAACCTTCTCTATGCTTCGGGATTACCCTTTGGACCGCCGGACAAGCAACGTTATGGTGATACACTGCGCCTGCCTGCTTACCGTCGCGTCGATATTGGTTTTGCAGCGCTTCTTTGGGACGGCGCCAAAAAAGAAAGACCTGCACATAGTTTCTTCAGGAACTTCAATCACATTTGGCTGAGCGCAGAGGTATTTAACCTGCTGGGCATCCAAAACACGCTGTCCTACACGTTCATCCAGGATCAGACATCCGGACGGCAGTTTGCAGTACCGAACAGGCTAACCTCCCGATTGCTGAACGTTAAATTGGCTGTTGATTTTTAATAGTCTCTAATCCTGGTTTATCACGAAGAGGTACAGATAAAGCTGATCCAACTATTCCGTATAAAGTCTATCGAGGAACATATGGATTTTCAACTGTTACTCCGGGATCTGAAAAGGCAAAAAGTGGTTTATCATAAAAAATATATTTTCTGAAATGCTTTGCTGTAAAGCATTTCAGCCCATTCCAATATTTTTTTCTTCAAAATTTTTGGAAGCAAAGCGGAAACTTTTATCTTTGCGTCCCGTTCTGAAAGGAACACGGTTGATTCCGTAGCTCAGTTGGTAGAGCAATACACTTTTAATGTATGGGCCCTGGGTTCGAGTCCCAGCGGGATCACAGCCAAAAAGAGAAACCTCTTGATAGTTTAAAGCTTCAAGAGGTTTTTTGTTTTTTGGTTCAAACATTTAAATTGTTAATTAAGGCAAGAAGGGCAGGATGATTTCACCGAACTTCTTTTTGTGCCAGATATCCAGGCTTACTCTGAAACATCAACTTATTATGATGCCTATCGTGCTCCCGTAGCTGACCAAGAAAACTCATCATAAAAGAACTGCCTCCATTTACAGAGGCAGTTCTTGATTTCAAATCCTAGTTCCTTATTCGGTCACCTTGCTGGTTACGGCTTCGTAATCATCAGTTTTTGGGTGAATATCATGTTGTTGCCTTGGGTCAGTTTTAGCATGTAGTTGCCTGCTGCCAGCTCGCTGCTTATGGTTACTTCGTAGCTTGCGGTGTTGCCTGCGTGGGTCACGATGCTTGTCTGCACTTGTTGTCCATGCCCGTCGTACAAGCCTACTGTGTAGGTGCCTTTCACCAGGTCGCTTAGGATTACGGTGAACGTTTGTGCCGTTACGGGGTTCGGGTACACATGTATTCGCCCTGTCGCTGTGCCATCGCTCAGTTGGGCTATGTTGGAGTAAACATATTCGCTTGATGCCGATACGCCTTTGATGCGATAGTAGGTCTTCGCTTTTTGCTCTTGCATATCCATCCACGTATAGGTGGTCGCTTCATCGCCGCTTTTCTTCGCTAATACCTGTACGTTAGCAAAGTCTTTTCCATTCACCGAGCGTTCTACTTCATACTGCGCTATGCCTTTCTGGTTTGCTACATTCCAGGTCAATTTTGCTTCCTTTCCTTGTTTTGTTGCTGTCAGCTTGATACCTGCCAGCGCAAGCGGGTTGTTTTGTGTGATCGTGATGATGAAACGGTTCACATTCCATGAGCCTGTGGCATTCGTTATCGTAAACGGATAATCTGTGCTGCCACTCGTGCTGATTGGTGTTACCGTGTTAGTGTATTTGTCTATCAACTCGGCACTCAGAGTAGCTCCAAAATTATGGGGTTTAAGCACCATTTTGTAGTTGCCCAGCGTAGTCTTCCAGAATTTCAGCTGTACCGTATCTGTAGCGGTAGGTTCTTGACGCTTGCTGATTACGAGGTTGCTCGTGCCTTCGCCTATCGCCAGGTTTTCGTTGATGTTCTCTGGCTTGGTCACATCTTCATTTGCCACTACTGCATTGCTATAGCTACCATCTAGGTAAAGACGTACACCATCTACTTGCTGTGGTATTGTAGCGTTATTTACATTAAATAGATCCATTTCCAGTTGCTGATCCAGGCTGGCGGTTTTATACACATTCAATACGGATGTTGTTCCTGCCTTCATATCTTCGGTGAAGTTCAGTTGCATATTGCCCGGTATCAAAAAGCCTTGTCCGCTGTTGAGGTAACGAAGAGTTGCATCGTCTGCAATCGTACCTTTTGACGGAGTAACGGTATAGGTCATGCCCGTTTTGGTTATGGTTCTATAACCGCCTATGCTGTTCATTGTAGCATCCCAAATGTGGAAGGTGCTTAGGTTGTTTGCTGTACCTACTGCATCTAGATCCACCGGTGACGGATAGGGGTTCGGTATGAGTGAATAGCTGGTACCAGCCTGTCCCACTGTTACGTCTCCCTGGTTGAGGATACCTGTCTGGCGAAGCGTTGTAATCCCTTGAGCAGGGAACATCTCAGGACGTACATTTTTATCACCTCTTACAAAGAGAAACCATGCTCCACCATTGCTTGTAATCTTATCTGCACTGGCATTGTTGGTAGTAGCAGGCGTTACCAGTGCCATACCATTCCAGTATTGCAGCGAAGTGGTGTTGGAGGAGGAGTCAAAACCATTAGTGATGCCTACGCCCGGGGCACTTACAAAAGTGCCGTAGCCGGATTGGTAGTTGCTGCCTGTTGTGGCGCGCATGTTCTCCTGCCAGCTTTGGAAGATGGTAGGTGCTGTAGCATCTTGCACACAGGCGCTTAGTATTCTCCACGCACGGTTGGTATCGCTTGGTATAAAACGTTCTACAATCACATTACCGCTTACGCCTGTAGTAGCCGTATTTGCTATGGGGGTTACGCGTGCTGTTTGTGCAGCATTACTGCGCAGCACCAGCTGACCAGCAGTAGCCAATGTACCTGTTACAGGTTGCAAGGTATAAGTGATGAAGATGCTGTCTTGTTCTGTTACGCCACTTGCATTGTCGATTCGCATGTTCGATACCGTTTTACCTACAAATACGGTTGTAGGAATCGTTTGAGCTGCTGTTCCTTTAAACTCAAGCGTATCTGTAGCTGCGTTTGCCTTGATCTTACCTGTAGCAGCAGCTATTGGGAAGCTTAAGTTGCCTTCTACTGTCAGTCTTTTACCGTTAAGATCTAAGATGTTTTTTGCAGCCACTGCATTTGAATCATTGGTGATGTTGGTCAAATAGTAGTGCTGATCCAATTTACATACATTGACCACATTCGATGCAAAGTTGATGCTCGCATGTTGCGGAGGTACGCAGCCTAAGAGCCAGTTGCCCGCTGTGCCGAAGTCTTCGCTGGTCGCGCCTGTCCAGGTGTAGGTGGTCCTGATGTTCAGACGCATCGTGTCGCTGCTCACACAGCCCGTTGCACCCGTAGCGGTTAGTACCAGGTTCGCACCGGGTGGATTCGTATTGTGGTCCACTGTCGTTGGATCATAGGTGGTCGTGCTTAGTGCTGTCGCTGTCGTGTTGTTGGCAAAGGTGCCTGTGCCGTTGTAACTGCTCCAGACCAGGCTCGTGTAGCCGCTCGCTGCCGCACCGTTAACGAATGCTGTCGCAATCGTGTCCAGCTGGCAGATACTGAGGTCCATGCCGGCGTTGACGTTGGGGTAGGTGCCTACCGTAATAGGATACAGGCTATCGCATCCGTTTGCATCCCTGGATAGCACTATAGTTGCTCCCGGAGATACTGCGGTTACCAAGCCTGTGTTACTAACGTTGGCAATAGCCGGGTTAGAGCTTACCCATGGGTTGGATGCAGCGGGAGTGGTGCTTCCTGCCAGTTGTAAAGCACTGCCTATACAAATGCTATCGCGTACGGCAACCGGAAATTCTGTAGATGTACCGTCGAACACATTCGTAGACGCCTGTGCTGTATTTAATACAGTTGCCAATCCTGTAGCCAGGTTAAATTGATAGTATTGTGGTTGCAGCAATGCATCCACTCCAATTCCATAAATATTACCAAAACTATCAGCATACATAGCTCCCACAACAGAAGGAATACCTGTACCTCCAATCAACGTAGTAGTTCCTGTAGCAGGGTCTATGGCATATAAATCGCGGCTTATGTTCGTTACGGTATAGAGTTTATCAGTTAAAGGACTGTAAGCAAAGTCAGCAATTTGCTCAGTGAGCGTGGTTGCCATTGAAGTAGCTACGCGGGTTGTCAGGTTTATTTTATAAATGGGAGTGTTTGTGTTGTTTGCCCGCACCACCAATTCGCCTGTAGTGGGCAGTATAACGCCAGCGGACCAGTTAGGACCTCCGGCAATACCGGTAA
>DATJDL010000020.1:0-118634 GCA_035497455.1 Flavipsychrobacter sp. | reverse complement strand
ATGTAGACAATACGCCGGTACCGGGCACAAACTACTACCGCCTGCTGTTGAAAGACGTGAACAACAAGACCATCTATTCTGAAGTGGTGAAAGCGATCGTGAAGACGACCGGCTTTACAGTAGAAGCTTACCCGAACCCGGTTTCAAATGAAATGACTGTTCGTGTTTACGGCGTTAAAGGAGCTAAAGGACAAGTACAGATCACGGATTTGACGGGTAAAGTGCTGAAGACCGTACAAATGCAATCATCCGAAGAGCAGATAGACATGAGCAGCTTGGCAAGCGGCATCTACCTGATGAAGTACTCCGATGCGGATCATACACAAACCGTACGAGTGAGCAAAAAATAAACTTCAGGTAATAATTAAATCTGACAAGAGACAGCTTTCGGGCTGTCTCTCTTGTTTTTGTAACGACCAGGTATGTAGCCTCTGTCGCATATTGATCCGATTACCTATTGCAATTCTGACTGTTCATTTACCCGCGATGCTGACTATGGTCGAAAATTAATAGCGCACCGAAAATATAATGGGATAAGCTGCTTTTAGAAGTGCAGGGAGATTATTTGAATATTTTACTCTCTTACCAAAACATGCGTAATAACCGTTGAGGCTGTACCACCGATACTTTGAATTAATCCAATGTTTGACTCATTTTTAATTTGGTTAGCTCCGGCAGCGCCAGTCAGTTGCATAAAAGCCTCAACCGCCTGGTAAACACCGGATGCGCCGATAGGATGCCCTCGCGCTTTAAGTCCGCCCAAAGTGGACACCGGTAGTTTCCCTTCCCGTTTGATAGTTCCTTCTTCTGCAAGCTTCCATCCCTGCCCTTTCGGAGCAAAGCCCATAGCTTCCAAAGATAAAATAGCAATGATGGAATAGGCATCATGCAGCTCAAAAAAGCCGATTTCGTCTAAGCTCACTCCTGAAATTTCCAGTGCTTTTTTGCCGGATCGTTCTATTCCTTCCGCCGCTAATGGATTTTTTCGTCTGTCAATACCCACCGCTTCCGATGATGCAGTAGATGCAATGATCTTCACGGTCGGCCGGGATGTGTTATCCGGTGGATAGCGGGACAAAATAACCGCTGCACTGCCATCACAAATAGGGGAAGCATCGTATAATCGTAACGGATCTGCTATGACTTTAGCCTTTAAATAATCACTCAGGCTGATCTCTTTTTGAAAAACGGCATTCGGGTTTGTAGCAGCGTTCCGATGCGCGTTGATTCCGAACTGTGCAAAGCAATCCGGCGATAAGTGATAGGTGTCCAGATAAAGCTGAGCGAGCTTGGCGTTTAATGTCACAAATGATTCTCCTTTTCCTCCTTCTATTTCCCAATCGGATGCCGTAGCGATAGACTGCGTAATAAAAGCTTTATCAGGATGGCTCATTTTCTCCAAACCACAAACCACTACCGTATCACACATGCCGCTCAGAATGGACATCACCCCGTTTCGCAAAGCCGCTCCGCCTGATCCACAGGCTGCTTCTACGGTTACAGCTTCTATCCCCGTCAGTCCCGCTTCGGCAGCTACGATAGGCGCCAGTTGCTGCTGATGGCTAAGCATTCCGGAAAGCATATTCCCGGTATAAAGCGCATCCACCCTATTTATAGAGGCATCTTTCATAGCCAGCTGAATCGCCTTTGCACCCATTTCGCGGAGGCTTAGCGGAGAAGATTTCTCCACCTTCATCTGTCCAATGCCCGTGATGTATACACCTTTCTTTTCGAAGTGCCCCATAGTAATATGCGCTTGTTTTAAATTTACAACATTCCTGGTCGGATTGCAAACAAAAAATACAAGCCAGTCAAGGACTGCATACCCGCAGGCTAATGAAAGCTATTTTTCTCCGGCGAGTTGCAATGCTTCTTCCAGATTGAATTGCAGTCCTACAGTGAACCTGCTTTCGCTATAATTCCATCTTACATTGGAAAGTTCGGTAGCAAGCGTCCAATTGAACTGTGCTTTGATAAATTTATAACCTGTGCGAAGTGTTAAAGCGGGCTCTAAAAAGAAATAACTTCGGTCATCAATACGTTCATTTCGCTGTACATCAAACAGGTTCTGCGTAGTAAGGTAAGCCGTTCCTCTGCCGTGGTCGTCCAGGTCGAAATATTTGATGTTGCTGAAACGCATGTTGAAACCTACTTCCACAGCAGGATGCCTGAACCCGACACCTGGTTGAATGAAGAGCCTGCGTGCTCTCATGTCTACATCACTTTTTAACGAACCGGCCCCACCGCCTGCGTAGATGTCGGCAACAAATTTGGTTCTTCCTTGTCCACTTGCCATATAGGTACCCAGCCCTATTTCAGCAAGATGGGCATCGGCATCTACATTTCCTTTGGAAAAGTCTATATTATCTGCACGAAATGCCCAGGTACTGTAGTTAGCTATAATTCCCAGATGCTTTACCGGGGAATAAGAAGCCTGGACATCGAAAAAGGAAAAATTGCCGCCTTCACTGTTATCATCGTCTGTAATACTGCTGATAGATCCTGCACCGGCGATATGGAATTGATTTTTATCTGTCAATAGAGGTGCATTTACAGCGTTGGGTTTGTAGTAATAACGAGAACAGCTGCTGGCGCCGAATAGTACAGATCCTAAAACAATCAGAGTCAGATTTTTCATAGAAATTGATTTTTTAAGTAATTAAAAATAATAATTATGCCGTTGGGCAGCAGCATACTCTCTTTGTCTTGTCTTAAAATAATATTTAGCTTTGACCCTTTCATCAGTATATTATGCTTCAAGAACAAGTTGATTGGTTTGAAAGTTGGTTTGGTTCTCCTTATTATCATATCCTTTATCAAAACAGGGATCTGGATGAAGCGCGGGATTTTGTAGAGAAACTATTGGGGTATTTGAAACCTGCTGCAGGAAGCAAGATGGTAGACATCGCCTGTGGTGAAGGCCGTTACTCGCTGCAGCTGGCGAAACATGGCTTTGATGTGACCGGTTTGGATCTCTCTTCTGAAAGTATTCATGAGGCACAAAAACATGAATCAAAACAGCTTCATTTTTTTGTCCATGATATGCGCTTTCCGTTTTATATAAATTATTTTCATTACGCTTTTAACTTCTTTACCAGCTTTGGATACTTTGCTCATGACAGAGATCATCATATGGCGGCAAAGAGTTTTGCCAAATGCCTGAGAACAGGCGGGAGGCTGGTGATTGACTATTTGAACAGGGAAAAAGCAGCTTCCAACCTGGTAGCAGAAGATAAAGTGACAAAAGAAGGAATTGATTTTAACATCAGCCGTAAACTGGAGAACAATCATTTCATCAAACACATTCGGTTTACGGATGAGAACGGAACCTCAAGGGAGTTTACCGAATCGGTGGCTGCCTTTACACAGGAAGATTTTGTGACTATATTTAAAAAAGCGGGATTGACTCTGGAAAATACGTTCGGTGATTACCAGCTACATGAATATGATGCGGCAAACTCCCCGCGGATGATCATGATCTTTAAAAAATAAGAATGCCCATAACCTTACCCACAAGTCTTGTGCAACTGGACCATAAAATATGGTACTACCTGAATGTGAGTTGGCGGAATGAATTGCTGGACACGGTAATTCCCTTCATCCGGAACCAATGGACCTGGGCTCCCTTGTATTTGTTTTTACTCAGCTATACAGTCGGCAATTTTAAATGGCGGGGGGTAGGGTGGTGCCTGTCTTTTTTGGCTACGTTTGGTATGGCCGATCAGGCAAGTGCCAAATGGCTCAAGCATATTTTCCAGCGTGTAAGACCTTGTAATGATGTGGCACTGGCAGATATGGTGCATATTATAGTGCCCTGCGGGGGAGGGTATAGTTTTCCTTCTTCCCATGCCGCCAATCATTTTGCATTAGGTGTTTTTATCGCCATGACCTTACAGCACTATGTGAAGGGTATCTGGTGGATGGCCTTGCTGTGGGCTGCTGCGGTTTCTTATGCCCAAGTATACGTGGGTGTACATTTTCCTTTGGATGTTTTCTGTGGAGGGATCATCGGTGCGATCATCGGATGGACCACCGGGACGATTTTCAATAAATGGATATCCCTGCAACCCCGGCAGGCATCGGCATTCTGAGCCTTGCGGAATAGTAATCCTTTGCTGAACGGTGCCATCGCCACTTTCGCTTCATTCGTATTCCGTTGCCCGGTCCTCCAAAAAAAGTCAACAATTAAACCTTTGCATGATTCCGGACAGGTGTTATTGCAATTAGAGTAGTCTTTTGAATTTTTCCTTTTTAATTTTGAGCTTTGATATGAAACCATCCATACCTCAGGGAACGCGTGATTTTTCGCCTGCCGAAGTGAGAAAGCGCCAATACATACTGAATACGATCAAATCCGTTTTTGAGCTTTATGGCTATCAACCCCTGGAAACACCTTCCATGGAAAACCTGTCTACGCTGATGGGCAAATATGGAGAGGAAGGCGACCGGCTGATCTTTAAAGTACTTAATAACGGGTTGCATGAAAAAAAACAGGCGGATAAGGATAAATTGAATGAGGAATGGACGAAGCTGCTTGATAGACCGTATTCGTCTACTGCCGTGACTGAGCGGGCCTTGCGTTACGATCTGACCATCCCGTTTGCAAGATATGTGGTGATGCATCAACATGAGTTGGTGTTTCCCTTCCGCCGTTACCAGATGCAACCCGTGTGGCGCGCTGACCGTCCGCAACGGGGGCGTTATCGGGAGTTCTGGCAATGTGATTGCGATGTGGTGGGAAGTAACTCGCTGATCAACGAAGCCGAACTGTTGTGTATCTACCAGCAAGCTTTCGATCAGCTGAGGGTACCGCAGATTGCTATCAAGATAAACAGCAGGAAGCTGCTGGCGGGTATCGCGGAACTTGCCGGCGCACCGGAGAAGATGATGGACATAACCATTGCCCTTGATAAACTGGATAAGATAGGTTGGGATGGCGTCGTGAAAGAATTGCAGGAACGTAACATTGATGACAAGGGCATTGCTGAAATACAAAAGATCATTGCGGTAACGGGTAGTAATGATGAAAAACTGGCTACGCTGGATCTGCTCATGCAGGAGGGAAATTGTGAAATGGGTAAGGCAGGAGTGGAAGAAATCAGGACGACATTAGCGTATCATGCACAGATCACAAATGCCGGGTGGAGAGCTTCAATAGAGGCAGACATCAGCCTGGCACGAGGACTCAATTATTATACAGGCATCATCATGGAAGTAACTACTACGGCTGTAAAAATGGGCAGCATTGGCGGCGGCGGGCGCTATGATGATCTGACGGGGTTGTTTGGGTTGAAGGGTTTGTCTGGTGTAGGAGTATCCTTTGGTGTGGACCGCATCTATGATGTGATAGACGAACTGAAGCTTTTCCCCGATGAACTGGAAAGCGGTTGTAAAGTGATGCTGGTGAATTTCGGTGGTGCCAATGAAGCTTATTCCTTGCAGATACTGAAACAACTGCGTGAAGCCCACATCGCAGCGGAGCTCTATCCTGATGCAGCCAAGTTTGACAAGCAGATGAAATATGCCAACAAGCGAAACATACCGTTCGTGATGTTGTTGGGTGATACCGAACGGGAACAGCAACGGATCAGCATCAAAAATTTCAGAAGCGGAGAACAGCAATCTCTTTCTTTTAATGAAACTGTAAAAATGATCTCTGAATTATGAGCAAAACAATAAAATCCATCAAAGGATGTACCTGGCCGGGTGAAGACGAACTGATGAATCAATACCATGATGAAGAGTGGGGAACACCGGTACATGATGATAAGAAGCTGTTCGAGTTTATGGTGTTGGATGCCTTCCAGGCGGGGTTGAGCTGGAAGACGATCCTGTACAAACGGAAGAACTTTGCAAAGGCCTTCGACAAGTTTAATATCCATAAGATAGCCGAATACGATGAGCAGAAGGTAGAAGCATTGATGCAGGATGCCGGTATCGTACGCAATAGATTAAAGATATTAGCGACCATCACCAATGCACAACGGTTCAAAGAAATAAAAAAGGAATTTGGCAGCTTTGACAACTATATCTGGCAGTTTGTGCACGGCAAGCCCCTGGTGAATTACTGGAAGTCAAGTTCCGAAATCCCTGCAAAAAGCATGGAAAGCGATACGATGAGTAAAGACCTTCAAAAACGCGGTTTTAAATTTGTGGGTTCCACGATCTGCTATGCCTTTATGCAGGCGGCCGGTATGGTAAATGATCATCTGGTCAGCTGTCCCAGACACAGGGCATGCCGGTGATCTTGGAATCACTGCACTTCCAACACGGCCTCCGGTTTCTTTTTCTTTTCCCAGGGAGGATGTATTTCCAGTCGTTTGGCAATAACAAAGCGCAACATACCGGGCTCATTATAAAGTTGGGTTTTCGCAATAGGGGTGCTGTACCGCTGTAAAGAACCGATATAAAATAATCCTGCGTAGAATGTTTCCGAATTGTATCCGATCGCTGCTTTGTAACTCAGGTTGGCCTGGAAACCCAGTTTTTGCTCGAAAAAATCACTCGTATTGTCACGCAGGAAGGAATAATTACCGCCTGCGCCTGCCAAGGCTACTCCGGTGACAAAAAAATGTTTGGCGACTACCCATGTGTAAGCATAGCCGATGTGCATGCCTGCACTCAAAATGCCTATCCGGTTAAATCGTGCATCATTGAAAAACTGCTCATAGCGGATATCGGCAGGAATGAGCGCAGAATCGCCGTTTACCCAGTTGTAGTGTATTGATCCACCAAGCAAAGGCGTACCGGCACTTTTCTTTTGATATTCATTTTGCAGGAAGGCAGCCCGGAACGAAAATCGTTTTGCATTAAAAATATAAGAGCCGGTTAAGCCGAGGTGCACCGTCTGAATATCGGACCGGATCCCGTGCATTCCGTTTAAAAGAGGGTTGGACAGGATATCTTTTTCGGCTATATAAAAGCCTTTATAATATTGTAGGTAGGCATCCAGGGTTATTTTACGGGGAAAGGCGAAAGCCTGAATATCCAGCTTCTGCGTCTTTCCGTACCGGGATGTGTCCTGGTTGAGTGCGCCCGGGATTTTTACCGTAATATTAGCTCCAAGAAAGCGGTAGGCAGCCCCCACACCTATGCTATAGCTGTTGTTAGCTTTATAGGAAAGACTATTTTTTCCATCGGTGAAGGAGTAGCTGTGCAGCTTGCTGGAACCAATAGCACGTAATGTAAGCATCTGCGTTTTATCCGATATGTAATTCGTGTCTATCCGTTCGTTGAGCAGCGTAAGAGTCTTTTTTACAAGTGGAAACTGGGCTCGCACAGCATGTGCAGTAAACCAAATGCTTAAGCTGAAAAGAACAATGAATTTTTTTGTCAAGAATATTTTTTTTAGTGATCATGTGTTGTGATGAAACCGGGCGATAGTTCAGGGCGTCCCCATGCGACATGCAGGCAGGTTGATACGTTACAAGTCTTCAGGTGGGTGTTTTATGCACTACTTCCTTGTTATACCTACAAAAAATATACCCAAGCATGATTTTTTACAAAGATGAGGCATTGTGTAACAAACAGAAAGAAGAAACTATCTATATTCATATATGCGTTTTCCCATCACACCGTTTTCCAGTTTAAGTCGCTGGGTAAAGATACCACTGATCATTGCTGGTAGCTTGCTGCTGTTATTGGTAGCCGGTTGGATTGTATTGGCTCTTTATATTCAAAGCAATAAAAAACATCTTCTTGAAAGCATCACCTCCCAACTTAACGAGAACATTAATGGAAAAGTGGCTGTGGAAGATATGAGCCTGGCATTGCATGGTTTTCCGGGCATATCGGTAGGCTTGGAAAATGTGACCCTGCGTGACAGTCTTTGGCAGACACACCGGCATGATCTGCTCCATGCAAAACATATCTATGTCTCGGTGAACGTACTTTCCTTGCTGAAAAAAAAGCCAAAGGTGCGGGATGTAAATATTGCTGATGCTTCGGTATATATCTATATTGACAGCAGTGGCTATACCAATGCCAGTGTATTTGCAAAAAAAGACAATAAACCAAAGGAAAAAAAGAAAAAGCAACCTGAGATCAGCCATATTAGTTTTACTGATGTAGAACTGGCCCTGGACAACCGCACAAAAAAGAAAATGTTCCGTCTTGATTTCAGGACCCTGGTGGCGGCTGCAACCTATAACGATACAGGTTGGGTAGCACAGACGCGTGAAGATGTTGTCTTTAAAGATTTCACGTTCAATGAAGAAAAAGGGAGTTTTGTGAAGAATAAACGCCTGAGAGCCAGGCTGACCTTACATTTTGATAATAAACTAAAGGCTTTGTTCATTCCGGCACAGTCCATCAAGCTGGATGATGACGAATTGACTTTCTGGGCGAAATTTATGTTCAATACTTCCCCTCCTCAATTCTCGTTGAAGTTTACGGCAAGGCAAATCCTTTATAAGAATGCTGTAGCATTGACTTCTCCCAACATTCAGCAAAAGCTCAACCTGATGGATGTGAAAGATCCGGTTGACCTATACACTTTTATAGACGGAAGAATAAAATTCAGGGATACACCGATCGTGCGTGTGAATTGGGTAGTGAAAAACAATGTATTTATCACGCCGGGCGGGGAAATTACGAACTGCAGTTTTACGGGATCTTACCTCAATTCCAAAACACCGGGATGGGGCACCAATGATAAAAACTCGCTGATCAGCGTTCCCGTTTTTGTGGGGAATTACTCCGGCATTCCATTTAAGGCGGATTCCCTGCTGATCGAAAACCTGATCCAGCCAGTATTGACCGGCAATCTGCAATCTTCGTTTAAGCTGGACAAACTCAATGATGCCATCGGCAGCGAAGCCCTGAATATCAGCAAAGGAAATGCTATGATGGACCTGGTGTTCAGAGTAGGATTGAGTAAGGACGATCCTTCACCACCGTTTCTGAAAGGCTATGTCAGCATCCGTGACCTGGGTTTTACCTATCTGCCTCGTAATATTTCCTTCAATAACAGCGATGTGACACTTTTTTTTACAGGGCATGATCTGCTGGTGCGGAAAACAAAATTGCAAAGTAAAAGCAGTGTGTTGTTTGTAGAGGGTTCTATCCTGAACTTCCTCAATCTCTACTATACGGCACCGGAAAAAATCTTGCTGGATTGGAACATCACAAGTCCCCTGATCAACCTCAACGAGTTTCAATCGTTACTGTCTGCAAGGGCTAAAGCGAAAGCTCCCCCAACAGTAAAGGCAAGCAGGGGAGCCGGTCGGGTGGCTTCCCAACTGGATGTGGTGCTGGATAAAAGCAATGCGAATATGAAACTGAACATCAGCAAAGTCGTGTATAAAAAATTCACAGCAAAGAATATTA
Organism: Flavipsychrobacter sp.; assembly: GCA_035497455.1. Classification (GTDB taxonomy): domain Bacteria; phylum Bacteroidota; class Bacteroidia; order Chitinophagales; family Chitinophagaceae; genus JAFIGV01. The sequence continues at coordinate 109,307 of DATJDL010000020.1, read as the reverse complement.
CGGCTATGATGCTCCTCGATCAGACCGGCATTACCATCCGTAATGCAAGAGTGCATAATTCTGACGGCTTGCTCAATCTCAATGCTATAATAGATCAACGGGGAAAAATCAATGACGTGGCGTTAAAGGCTACGGTGGATAATGTGAATGTGAAGAAGTTTTTTGCAGAGTTCAGCAACTTCGGACAAACAGCACTTCGATCGGAGAACTTGAACGGCAGCCTTTCTGCTGACATCAATGCGAAGACTCAGATTACCGATGACGGGCAAGTGGTGGGCGGTTCGATGTTTGGAGCGGTCCACTTTATGTTGAAAAACGGGGAGTTGACAAAGTTTGAGCCCTTTGAAAAGATAGGAAAGTTTCTTTTTCGTAATAGAAACCTGGAGCATGTGACCTTCCGTGATATTCAGGGTCGATTTGATCTTCAGGGCAATTCTATAAAAATAAACCCGCTACGGGTAGAATCCAGCGCGTTCACAATGGCGGTAGAAGGGGTGTACGGACTGAAAGGCGGGACCAGTATTTTCATCGACCTTCCTTTAAGGAATCCCAAGAAAGATGCGGATATATTGGATGATAGCCTGCGCGCCATCCGCAGTATGAAGGGAATTGTCCTGCGACTGCAGGCGGTAGACGGCAGCGATGGAAAGGTGCAGATAAAACTGAGAACGGGCACCCGGAAGAAGGCTGAATATCTCAGGAAAGAAGAGGAGAAGGCAGAGAATAAGTAGTAATTTCTTAACCAGAAGAAGCATTTAGGTAGGATAAGGCAGTATGATTCTTGCCTACCTGAGACAGGATCAAATCCCGTAATAAAGCATAGTTTACTTTGCTTTTACCTTCATAATCCGTTTGTAAATTTCTCTGAGCTCAGGAAAAAGTGTATAGACAGCTTGCGCGTCATCTTTCGTGTTCTTGATCATGTCCTTCGTTACAAAATCAGGTCGCCCGTTCCCGATCGATTGCTGAAGAATCAGGATGTAGTGTTTTGCGGCTGCCTTTCTTTTCTTATCCGTGGACGGCACTTTCCGTAGCTGGGCTATCATGCTCTTTACGCCTTCTATAAACTCCATGCCGTTTTCCTGTTTTACATCGCCTTTCGTGCGCCGCAGTTTTTGCGTTTTTGCGGTAGCCTGTGCCGGCAATTGTCTTGTGAAATAGCGATCAATATCAGGTGCCAGGAAAGCTCCGGTTTCGAAAGTGCTATTGGGATTGTCTGGTTCATTCACCAGTATTTCCGTTCTGAAAATTACCGTGGGTTCATCTACTCCTGCGCCAATGGCTATGATCTCATAGCGTACATCATTTAAAAATTCAACGCCGGGATATTTGTCTCCCAGATACCGTTCTACGGATACTTTCAGGTTGAAGGTGATACCCTGGTCAGGTCTTCCGAAATCACTGATAAATGATTCAATACCATGTTCCTGCAGGTGCCGGTTTAATTTGAAAGGAGCGAACAGGATACCGTACGGGCTCTCATGCCCGAGCAGGGGTCCGATAGCATGCAATGCCTCAAATCCGTTTTCACCGGATGGAAGTCCTTCGGACCGCGGGAGCGCCTCTGTCTGGAAATCTCCGCGGGTCGCTACATCGAACCGAAGTTCTGTTTCTATTTCGTGACGATCGCGATCCACCCTTGTTGCCTTACCAAGGTTCTTATCGAGATCTTCGTACATCCTTGTTTCCCCTATGTCCAGCGTTTTAAAGAAGTCACTGTCGCCTGGTTTGTAAATGCGGGGTGATGGTGCTGGTCCGTTGTTGCCGTTTGACGGAGGTGTCGGCTGTGAAGCGACCGGGGTATCCGACAAATCTGCGATCTCACGGTGTACCAGGTTCATGAAGCTGTCATACAGTCCTTTTAACTGGCCCTCGCTCATTTTTTTTGCACCTTCGCGGTCTATCGTAGCAAGTTGCTTATTCAGGACATCAAAAAACAGGTCTTTCTGTGGCTTATCAATTGCTACGCTAATACGATACATGTACTTGAAGAGCTCATACTCTTTCCATGCCTTCGTGAGATCATGCCCGGAAAGTTTGATAATGTGTTCCATCATTTCGAGATTGGAGAAGATAGCCTGCAGTCGCTGATCGTTACTGAGTGGTGTTCCTATCGAAGTTTGCAATGCACCCGGTCCTATGTACGCTTCATCCGTGTAGAAGTTTATTTCAACTTGTTTCTTCGTGATCTCGGTACTGAGGTTGTTTATTCTTTCTTGGTGTGCTTCGGGGGAACGTATATCCATCAGGTCTTTCGAGTTGAGTTCGCTGAGCTCTTTTACCAGTCTATCTACTTCCAGGTGCATTTCATCTCGCCTGGTTCGCATGGTTTCCGGAGACAAAGCTGCCAGTCGCTCAATTTCGGGTAACTGATCTTTTGCATATTGAGTGATATAGTCTCTTACTCGCGTTTCGGAGGAGGAGTTGCCCCGGGCATGTTGGAGCATTTTGGCTAAGGAGAATATTCTGGTAAGATCAGTAAGCTCTTTTTCCAGTTCGGGCGTCTTATTGCCTGGTGCGTCATAAGCCGCTGTGAGTCGTTTTCCATCGGTGTAGAAGTTCAGCCGGAATATTTTGCTCCAGTTCTCTCCATATCGTTGTTTCATTTCGGCTTCTAAGGCAATCAGATTTTTACCGGCATCTTCCCCCGTCAGGTTATAGTCGATATCGCTCTCCGGATATTTGCTGGCATCCCCTTTCTCTTCGCCCGGGTATCGCGTGCTGAACTCGTCTGCCATTTTTTTTCTGAACGTCACCACTGCATCCTGTGCTTTCTTGTCGTTTTTAAGAGATAACACCAGGTGTTTCCAGTCTGTATAATCCTTTAGTACATCCAGTATCACTGCTTCCTCCTCATCCCGGATTTTTTTTCGAATGTCCGGAGGCAGTGCTTTGGAGGAAGGCGAATCGATATCTTTTACCCTGGTACCTGCCGGCGGAGCAGCCCCACTTGTGACAGCCAGCTTTAAAACAGCTTCCAGTGATTGGGCTTCTGCAAGAGCCTCTTTGCCCAATTCTTTATTTTTAGTGGTCGCCGCTTCTTTACTTTTAATTTCTATATCGCCCAGTTGTTTATGGAGCTGCGGGTTATCCAACAGCGTATCGCTGTATCTTGCACGCAGGGTATCACAGTTTTGACCGCAGTAGATGATTTCACCTCGTTCTGTAAGCGTCAAAGATCCCTCCTCATCCAGAGTTTTTATACTGTCCATTTCCTCATAGATCACTTTCATTCTCAGACTTTCAGCACGGGTATCTGCATCCGGCAGCGACCGGCTGGCTTGTACTGCATCTCTGAGGAAGGGGGGAGCACTGTCTGATAGCTGGTGTTGCCCGTCCTGGTTTATAGAGATCCATCCCCGCTCTACCCATGAGTCGTACCCGGCATTGGCCACTTTGTCCCGGTAAAAATCCAGGGTTTGTTTTCCCATTCCATGAAGGGATACAGACATCATAGCGCCTTGCTGCAAGGCTTCATAGGCCACCGCGGCGATCATGTCGTCTTCCTGACCGGGAGGTAGTTTCAGGGCTTTGATGGCATCAATGTCGCTCTTCACTTTAGCACTAATGAGAATAACGTTGGTGCCGAAATCTACTGCATCATAAATGAACAGCGCTTTTTCCATCCGTTGCAGCATCAGCACTTTGGCAGCGGCGCTCACGCGGGAGGCTGCAATGGTGATCCTTGCTACCTGTCCTATACCTACTACCGCACCGGCTACAATGTTCACGATATCCAACGCTGTCTTAAGATCCAGTTCCAGCGTACCTTTTTCTTTTCGTTCATTGATGTTATGTATAGACATCAAGGCTCCTATTACGGCCACTGATATGCCCAAGTAAGTAACAACCGCTGCAGCGGCCGGTGTCAATGTTCCCGCGGAAGCAATTACACCTGCAATCAATACCAGTAATCCTATCACCGCTACCGCCATTTCCAGGTATTCGAAAAGGGTAGTATCGGAAGGAACGGTGCCGGCAAGTCCGTTTTTCGGAACCCTGTAATTGATTTTTCCTTCGCCGTATTTGTTGTAGTGCCCAAATTCCGCAATGACACTTTGCATTGCTCTTCGTTCAGCTTCCTCATGCGTGGCAACCGATGTAATGTCACCCCAGTTGTCACCCGTCTGCATGAGCCATCTCAGCAATTCATCTGTCATCGGACCGACTATATAGGTATCTCCGGAATAGATCATGTCATCCCGGTCCGGTGCGTCAAATGTCACGTCCACCAACTTCATTTTATAAACGCCTTTTTCCCTGTCTGCATCAGGGTGCATACCTACCATAGAAAGTATCGGGAGAAGGTTGCCGTCATCCTCTTTCACCAGCGTCGCTACCAGACGGTGCGAGTCTTCTCCGGTTTTAAATGATTTCTCGCCCGCAACCGATCGTTTTTGGAGTCGTGTTAATTCATCTGCCTGTTTCGTTACCAGCGTAATGAATTCGTCTACCGCTTTCGTCTCGCTGTACCGGCGAAGGTCGAACCGTTCCCCGATCATCATCATCAGCTGGTACAGGTTTACATCTTGCTTTTTTAATCTTAATATAAATGGATCTGTCGTGCTGTCTCCTTTGGAACTCAGGTTTTTCTCCCGGTCCGTATTTATAAATTCCTTCAGGCGGTTGGCCATATCCAGTATCTTGCGCGTCTCTGCAAGGTCTTTCGAAGCAAGATCCACCATCCCGGAATTCTCCCTCGTTTCAAGGGCTTTTATTTGTTCGTCGAGCGCAGCTTTTTCTTCCGGTTCTGCATTTTTAGCTCGTTCCTTCAGCGCATCCAATTGATTTACGTCTGCAAATGTGGAGGCTTTGGCAATTTCTTCTACGGTTTTGACGAAAAACGGAAATCCTGCAACACTTGGGTGTTGCGCCCAGTTCAGGTCTTTTCGGTATTTCGGCGCTGCCTTTCCGACTACTACATAGTCACCCAACGAAAATTGGCTCATCTTCACCCGTATCTCTTCATCGTCTTCGTCGGGGCTGGTACTGTAAACTGATGATCCCAGGTTATCCGGTGCATTTTTTACGAATTCATCGGTGGCTTTTACCATACCATCGGGTCCCATGGCCTCGTCTTCTTTAGACGTATGAGGCTCGTAGCCTTTCTGACCTTTAAGCGAACTCAACGCCGAAGGCATAGCGTATACATTCCAGGAGAAATACATATCCATCTTCATGGCAATAGTCACTCCATGTATCGCAGATCCATGCATAGCATCGAAGTTTACGACCATTTTAAACGAATTCTTTGCAGACGTAATGGTCGTATGATCCGGATTCAGATCCACCGAATAGATGAGTGAATGGAACGGCGGAAGTATAGCCAGGTTAGCATCTTTGAACCGGCTGTCGTTTTGAAATTGTTTGAGAAGCGTTTGCCGTTCCGATGCACTTGTCTCCGCGTCCATCAGTTGCTGCGGTTTCAGTTTCGCAAAGTCCATAAATGCAGTAATCGCTTTGAAGCTCTGGATGTAGGTGGGCGCCTTCACTTTCTTTTTATCGTTCGATAAGTGCCACATAGAGGTATAGGCTAACTGTGTATCGGGGCTTTCCGCCAATGTAGTATCCTTCCGGATGGCATCCAGCGGCATAATGATGTTATAGAGCGTAAAGAATATTTCAGATATAGCATCCTTCAGATCACTTTTAGTGAATTCATTCTTGTCATTTTTATACAACGCCATTTTTTCTGTATAGGAAGCCAACAAATCGGGGTAAGTGCCTACCAGGTAGTCGAAAAAGTCTTTTCCGAGCCAGGACGGTAGTTTCATATCTTCTGAAACTGACATTTTCTGAAACTCGATCCAGAGACTCCAGTTCATCAGTGCCTTATTCAGTTTGGCAATCTCCTCATCTGTAAATGCTACTTTTAAATTTTGCGTACGCAGGTATTCCACTATTTTCCGGAAGACATCAATGGAAATGAAAATATCCTGGAATTTTTCCCCGGAGTAAGAGTTGTCCTGATCGGCAAAATCCCCGATTTTTATGAATTCTTTCTGTGAGATCAACGCTGTCACGGGCTCTACAATGTCTTCGTTGTAATTTTCCTTCAACAGGTTCTTCAGTACTACGCGCAGCAACTGTGGAGTTTTCTTCCCCGGGGCATACTGGGCTTCCGCAGAAAGGGTAAAGTTCACCCCGCTCAGGTTTATTGTCCGGTTAGCCGTAGGAATAAATTCAGCGGACATTGCAGACAGCGGTACAGTCGCATCTTTGTCTTTCCCTTTCCGTTGTATAAAGCCGGCGGAAGATCGTTGCTGCAGTACATGCGTTAGTTCATGTGCCAGCAGTTTTTGCCCGGCATAGGTGTTGGGTTGGTATTCGCCTTTGCCAAAAGTAATATGGTTTTTAACGGTGAAAGCATGGGCGTTCACATCTGTGGCCGCGTTATTCGCTTTAGTATCATCATGTATGCGTACATTGCTGAAATCAAATCCAAAATATGCCTGCATTTTTTTTCGCACAGGTTCATCCATGGTCTGGCCCGGTGACTGCAACACATTGTATGTACTTTCAGGCAGGATGCATGCGGCCCCGCCCTTGTTCGGATCATAGGGGTTAATAGCGCCCAGTTGCTTTTTTTCTGCTGTCTCTGTTGCGTCCGGGTTATTAACCTGCTTTTGTTCCTGTTCCGATGATTCGTGTAAAACAGGAGCAGGTGGCAGGTGATTTTGTGACATTACAGAAGGTGCAGTGCTTATGTGCTCGGCCACCTTATCCGCTTCCTGTTCGTATGTTTCGTTGGTTGTAATTGCTTGGCTCACAACTCGGGTAACTCCTAAGGGAAGCGTATTGAAATAAAATGGAATGGGCTTATGCCGGGGAGCAGCAATGGCTTGCGCTCCCATGGTGCCGGAAGTGAGTACTGAACCTGTAAGTTCCTGTTTAGTAAGTGATCCCTGCTCCGGCTGTTTTCGGAAACGGTTCTTACTTCTTGTCTTATCTGTTGCGCGCTCAGGCATTTTATAAAATAAAAAAATCGCCGGTGTACTTAGAGGTTTATCTTCTTTACTAAGCCCACTGACGAGGATTTACGTGTACACTTTTGTGTGCTGGTTACGGATTGTACCGTTTCCTGAAAAAGTCGTAGGTATTGGGACGCAGTGCCTTCAGCAGATCCGCGTCGGTGATATACATGGAAAAAGCCTCTGCGAAATTCTCGAGTGTGTCGGTGTTGCCATATCCGGTTATAGATTTCGAGCCTTTATCCTTTTTTACCGCTTTTCTGAAATCAGTTTGTATGCCGGTATCTCTCAGTTCAAAATCGCCGGCATCATTCTTTCGCCACTGCTGTCCGCTCAGCGTACTTTCTTTTTCCAGGTTTTTCTCATTGCCGTCTTTTTCATATTGTGCCCATGCCTTGTTCACCGTATAGAAGTCAATGGCATGCCCCACTTCATGAACGATCACTTGCACCGCCGGTTTATAGCTGCCATAGCGCACCGGGTTATTGTTAAACGCTTTATTGCGGATGGTGATGGAGTTGTCATCCTGTGAGTAGTGTCCTGCTTCTGCATCATCAGCTTTATCTGCAGATCTTTTGAAGCGGATACCATCTATATTTTGCAAACCACTGTCAGGTATCATGTTCAACGCCTGTACCAGTTGGTCGTATTCTTCCTGCGCCCATCCACTTTCCAACGTGAATTTTCGCTTGCCGATCCCAAAATCTTTGGATGAAGTAGGCATCGTACTTTTGCTAGCAGTTGCCGTAGTCGATAGCATTTCTACCAATACTTCTTCCGAGGTGGCTTTGCCCTCTGTTTTATCGTAGTAGGAGAAACGGAAGATCGATTTTGACCCGCCAAAGGCCGTCAGATCCAGTTCTATGGATGTGCTGGTATTGAGCGGCAATGCCGAGGCTCTGCCATGCAGTAAACCCGCCACGCTGGTCAGCCCGCGTTGTATATCAAATCCTTTGGTAGCTGTCAGCGTTTTGATGTTCGACGAAAATTTTACGGTATCTCCCGGTGCTCCTATTGATTCCGTGGCGCCTCCTGCCAGTTTCGGGTCAGTAGCAAATAGTCCGGTAAGCTTGGCAGGCTCGACCAGCGATGCCTCCACCGGCTTTTTCTCCCGTTCCATTTCCAGCCGGTCAGCTTCACCTATATCGGTTAGATTTTCAATTTCTTTTTTCTCTTTTCGGTGGATACCCGGCGTGCCTGCTTCCTGTTGTGCTACGTGGGTGAGTTCGTGTGCCAGCAGTTGTTTTCCTTCCGTAGAAACCGGATCGTATTCTCCTTCATTAAAGAAAATATCATTCCCTTGGGTAAAAGCTTTGGCATGTACCTGCTCGGTTAATGCCGCAGCTTTTGCATCGGCGTGTATTTTCACCTGGCTGAAATCGAAGCCTAGCCTTTGAGACATACCCGCTTCAGTTTCAGCATCCAACGTCATCCCGGTGCCCTGCTTGCTGCGTATTTGTTTATCCAGTGCGTTGTCCACTTTCAGTCCACTCGCCGGTTTCGTGTCTTTAAGCGTTGTTGTTTCTTTGCCGGCAGTCACCGTTTTTGCTACCGCATTAGCTTGTTGTTCACCTGTATCACCGGCTTTATTCAGTGCATGTAGCGGCAACTTGCTGAATTGATAATCTTTAGGCGTAGTTGCAGGCTGCACCGAAGGTGTTGATTTTTCGTTGGCGACGGCAACGGGTGGCACCGCAGAGGTTACGGATTTTATTTTTTGCTGCGAAAACATTCAGGGTATTAGCTGTTAGATCATCCGTTTACGGTCAGGATATTCATGATTTGCTGGGTCACTATTCCGCTGCCTCGGATAGCCTTAAGGGCAATTACATCTACTACATTGCTAAACTGCCCGCCTGTAGTGGCTAGGGTATGGATGACGTTGCTGTTCCCGGTAACAATTACCTGAAGTCCCACCATAAAACAAATTGTTGCCGGTACCGTGGCTTTGTCATCATTGAATGTAAACTGGTTGTTGGTAAGGTTGAGGAACTGTGCCGCAAAACTGTTTCCGAATCCCTGGATGATGTTTTCAGCGATCACCATGTTTTGGTAGACATCATGGGGCTTGGGCCTGTTGGTATCGGTTATGATATTAGCCACCCGGTTGTTGATGATGGTAAGCGACCAATCGGTTAAGGTGATTTCTTTAGCCTGTTCTTTCTTCAGGGTTTCTGTGATGTTCTTTTTGATTTCCGCGCTAGCCCAGCCCATGGGAGCAGGTTCGTATGTCTTGGTATTGCCTTGCTGCAACAGGATGTTGGTGATCACATTTTTCTCTATCACACCCTGGGTACCGTTTGCCAGCGCCAGGGCAATATTAGCGGTGATCTTGTTATTGGATATGTAAACAAGAGCGGCCTTGGTAATGCTGATAAAAGGCACGCCTGCCAAGCCCCCTCTGCCAAAAGTGCATTGATGCATCACGAACTCTCCGGAGTCAATTGCTATCGTTTTGCTGTTGGTTCTTCCCTGTGCGGACGGAGCTGAAATGAACAGCCCTTCCAATACCAACTGGACGCAGTTGAATTGAAGGCGATCGGCTTCCATAGTTATGACTGCTGAGTATCCTGTGATCGTCAGCATTTTGAAGCTCAGCTTGGCTTCCTCCATGTTGATGTCTTTCTTGATAGTATGTGGACCCGGCATAAAGCAGAGCTTGACATACTCCGGATTCTTTTTACCTAAAATCTCGATGGCTTCTTCCAGGGTTTTAAAATCTCCCTTCTCTCCGATGGTAAAACTGCAGCTGGTTCCTCCTCCCGATTTTCTTTCGCAGAGTTGGTTCAGCGCGTCAGCCACGTTCGTTGGGGGGGCAGCACTTTCCCAATTATTACAGGTAGGTGTAAAAGCTACATTGTTTGCGATGCTGAATGAGGCGTTGAATATCACCGGCAACACATCGGGTAATTCATTACTGCCATCGCCTAAAAGCGTGGCTTTTACCTGAAGGTGGAGATCGGCGGTACTGGTGCCCAGTGTCCATGCGCATTCAGCTATTCCCGTGTCTTTCGTGACGACTATACCAGTGGAAGGGTTCAATGTACCTCCCCCGGAAAGGATTTCAAACTTGATCCTCGCTCCTTTCACCGCCCATTTTCCATTGGCTACACCTACTTTCAACGCAGCCGGTAGTGCTTTTCCGGGCATGGCTTCCTGTCCGTCGCCGCCTACATAGTGTAAAGCTACGAGGTCGGTAAGAGCAGGGAATATATTCCTGCAATCACTGACGCGTTTCCATAATTTATCGGAAAACTTGAAAATGCCGAGTTTGGCATAGTGATGTTGAATGCCTTTAGGAGGTTGGTGCGTTGTATAAGGCCATTCGATATTGGCTATCACAGTGCGTGCCGGTATCAGCCAGTAATCGCCGGTGTTGTAGCTGCCGGCTTTAAAGTTCACTTCAATGCCATCTTCAAGTGCTGTCCAGGTATCTGCTTTTATCTTTAACTCTCCATCGGAATCCCATCTGCGGATGCGCGGGTTTTTAATACTGCGGGTTACCTTCGTGGCTGCGGCATTATCAGGGTCGGCTATAGTAGACGGATTGATGGTGATCACATTCCCGTTCACAGAAGCTATCTGTACCATGACCCCCGGTTTGTTCAGCAAGTCCGTATCATCATCTGTCAGTTCGATCCAATTGCCGCTTTTAAAACTTAATAATTCGTCCCGCCCGATACTGCTTACGACGAGGTTTTTCGGATCGGCTGCATCCTGGCTTTCCCATTTAGCCAGTACGGATCCGTTATCTCTGGACCATTTTATAGTAGTGTCCGCTAATTTATCACCGCCACGGTGTATTTCTACCCTGTACAGCTGATTTTCCAGGCGTTTGTAGCCCCCGCTTGTCACCAATCCGCAAGGGTCTTTGTCTCCCGCAGAAAGCTCTGTACGGGCATGCATCAAACCGGTAGTGGCTTTAAATGGTAGTGGAGTAGAACATACCACTCTGGAATCTTCTTCGACGCATTTCACCTGCCAGATAGTTTGGCTGCGTGTCGTCGTGTCCGGCCCGCCGAGCGCTACTTCACGAATTGCGGGATCTTCCAGTGCAGTAATATGTCGCTGCCAGACATCCAGGTAGAAGGTGTACAGTCCGTCCTTTGCCGGTAGTTTCTGTCCTTTATAGTCAGGCTGTGAGGTGAACAGGATATCCTCTTCATTTTCGCAAAGAATGCCATCCACATAGTAACGACCTTTGGAGATGCTGATGTTTTCTCCGGTCTTTTCAATGGTCTTTTTATCCTCAATGGCTTGCAGCTCGAAGCCGGCATGCTGCATGGGAGCACCACTTTCACCGATCACGTCGACGGTCTCCGTCTCTATGCGATGATGGGTGATGTCCACCTGTTCATTCCAGTCGGTGTCCAACAGCACTCTTCCCTGCTGCATGAGTACATCACGGAAGTGCTTTTTGGCATCAAAGCTATTTTTTGAAAAATCGCCTTTCATAATCTTGAGTCGTTTTATGGATGGATGAGATATTTTGTCTTGGTTACAGTGATGCTTTCAGATATGGGTTGGCCATTTGTTATGTTAGTGCTATCTGTGAAAGTATAGATGGAGGGATAGGCTAAAGGAGTAATAATGTGCTTTACACGAGCATATAGGTCATCATTCCATGAAATGCAATGTGCTCCCATCACGTGACGAAAAATACGCCGCTTTCCAGTCCCAATGGTAAATACTCGTCCAGTGCAATGCGAATATTGGCAGTACGTTGCGGCTGTTGGAGATAGCAAAAAGCACCCATTTCTGATCCGTTGTCGGCGCCATTGGCAATTTGTTCGGGACAAGTGTAACTGAGTTGCGCATACGCATGATGCCCGAAGTGCTGAGAAGTAAAAACAGGCACCAACCTCCCCGACACAAGCTTGCGTATGGCTTCCCGCTCCGTAGCCGTTACTGTTCCGTTCTCTTCCTCTTCTTTAGCTATTGCCAGGTTAATTTCCAACTCCGGCTGGCAGCGGAATTTGCGAGGGGTTTCTGAAGCCTGCGATACAAAGCTGAAGCGTATACATCCTGCCTGCCGGCGTATAACCTGTAACAGATCATTGAAAATACTGTTCTCTGCTTCAAGTGATTTCACCAATACTTTTCCGAAAAATGTTGCGTTACTGATCTTGACATCGGTTTTTTCTGCCTGCAGTGCATAATTCTTCGCATTGTCGACAATGCTTTCTATGATGGTAATTCCTGAAAGCGGCGTATTCTTTACATTGATGGCACCGACAATTGCGCGCTGTATCTCCAGCTGCAGCCATTGGTTGGATACGGCATCCGGAACGCCGATGCCGATATCCAACGTGCCTGCTGTTGGTGAGATGGTGGTATGGTTTATTTTCAGTGCGCCCAGGTTACCTTTTAGTACAGCGAGCTTTCCTTCTATCCAGAGCCCGTTCAGTTCCAGTTCACCGCCTTCCCGGCTTTCAAAGTCTGCGACGTTAGCCTGTTTTTCAACTTTTCCTTTTACTGTGACTTTGCCGCAGATATGCGGACGTAAAGAATCGCACGCTATATCACCGGGATATCTTTTCAACACATTTGGATCTTCGTTGTCGGGTTTCTCCAGCCAGTTGGCTGCTACTATAAGTAACTTACTTTTTCTTTTAATGAGGATATCGATATCTTCAAAATAACTTGCCGAATCCATGATCGTGATCAGCCCTGTTTCACCATCCGGCCGGTTATTCCATGTATTTACAGCATCTTTTAGTGTTGTGAAAATGGACTCACCCTGGATAGCCGTGATGGTTTTGCTGACACCTGCATGCCACAGATTTTCTGTTTGTAACATTGCAGTCAACGATGTTTGCCGGTTATACACTCCGGCCGCGGTATCGCCGCTAAAGCCGTAGGAATAACTCACGCGTGCCATAGTGATCGCTGCGGTGTCAGAGAAAACAAAGCGTCCGCACACCGGGTCAACGGATACAGTAATTGGCAAGGTCACATCTTCGTAGGTACCGTCGTTCTTCAGGCGTTTATAGGTTCTGTTTTTTTCCGGTGTACAACATTTTTCCAGGTTACAGATCAACATTTCCTCCGGGGGAACAGGAATGACACTATTGTTGGCAAAAACTTCAAGGATGGATCTGCGATTAGATGTGACATCGCCCTCTGTAACGGGCCGGTTATCGAAATATTCGTAGCGGATAGGTTCATTGTTTACTATTGCATGGCGCCGTGCTTCCAACTCGTCAAACAAGGCTCGCCTGCGCAGGGCGGCGGGCAGGTTTATTTCTGTAGAAAGATTGGTAATGGCTGATTCGGTCTGCGGACGATTGAATAGCTGCTGGTTGGTGCCGGTAGGGTCGAATGTATAATAATGATCGGTGGACGGAGCTTCGCAGTTGACTTTCCTCGCTTCAGAATATATAACAGGGTAGCTTTGTAAGCGCCATACGAAAACACCAAGATTAGGTATATTGTATTTACCCCTGCCTGATGATATATGCCTCATGTCTGCAGTGTGAGCCAGTGTGTCAAAAGGTGTATTGGTAAGGTCCAGCTGGTTCATCTTACGCATATCCGGTGTTACTGTTCGGTGCAGCCGGATGTGATTCATAAACTGCGTAGTAGCCAGCAGATCGAAAAATTCTACAGCATGTGCCCTCCATCCTGATACATCTAACGCGAGCTGTTCTAATACCGGTGCTATACCTTTTCTCCTGCGGTAACTCAGGGTATTGGCTACATAGGCTCTCTGGCTTACAGCAGAGGAATTGTTGATCGTATGTAAACCGCGAACGCCCAGCAGGTCGCCGATATAGGGCACAACCCATTCTTCACAGGTTTCGATAAACCAGTTTTTGTAGAGTTGCGTGATGTTGTTTTCTGTAACATTCGCTTCCCGTTCCAGGATGTCGAAGAATGCTTTCAGCTGGCTGCCGGTCTCCGTATCCCGGATGCGATAAATGGCAGGCAGCAATTCAAACATGTTTTTTCCTGTAGTACTCATAGGTCTTAAATTGCTGTGATGACTATTTCTTTATCATGGATCATAAGAAGTTCTGCAGGGAGAATAGTCCCGGATTGCCAGAGTGCCAGTCGGGCTGGTATCCTGTAATGTTTTGTGGCAAATGGGTTTTGCCCGTTTAACTTATCAATATCGGTGTAGATCACACCTTCTACCTTTTGAATCACTGCCATAATTTCAGCGGGGGTTACTTGTTGTCCGAAAGTCCTTGCTGTAAAAGAGAAATTTTGCTTTAATGTTTCCTCTACTTTTTGCTTCACTTTGTCAAAAAGGTAATCGGAATGCACCTTGATTTTTGCTTCGAGAGTGAAATATTTTGCTACATAGTTATCTACCTGGATGATATGGTTGGAATGCCCGGCAGCATGGATGGCATTGATCAGGTTCTCGTATATGGATCCGTTTTTATCGAGCGGAGTCTGATCTTCTGATGCTATAGTGATGTAAACAATTTGCTGCTCACCACTCCAGAGTACTTCTGCCTTTGCTTTTGCGATGCCTGCAAAGGCGGCCGTAAAATCCTCAAAGTCTTGCGTGGAAACAATTCTGTCCAGGGTCAACACGGTAAGCGGTGCATTGTTTCTGGCGTTGTCAAGTGTTTCAGGATTTTCCGCCCCGGTTGCGGGTAGTGGATTGGTGACTTTGTTAACGCCCAGCTGCGGTGTGAGTAGCATAGAGAGTTGTCCTGCTTTCACCAGCGCATCGGTACCGATTCCTACACGGTAGGTGGCCCGAATATTCTCAACGCCTGTCGGCAGTCTTGAACCTGTAATCCCATCCCCGAATTGTACGGTCACTTTGCCCCCTTCACTTATACGGGTCGTGTATATTTTGTCTTTCGGCCCACTTCCGAAGAATGTAGGCATTTCCTTCCACAGAATATCATTGACACGTACCTGCAGACTGGTTTGAGTGCCGGAAGCAGTAGCTGCGCTGATGTATGTAAGCGGGTTTTGCTTGAGTTGGAACTTTTGAAAGACCAGCGAGCCATTACCACTTCCTAATACTTCAGATTTTGTTTCTCCGTGTGTGGCCGCCGCTACATTGGCTTGTACCATTACGGTAGTGAGGTCAAAATAATTATTGATTAATCCTTTCACCTTTAATGCCGTAGGTTCCTGGTTTTCTTTTACAATGTCAATAACATGCAGCTCGCTTACCGTTTCATCCTCTTTTTCTGCTGCTATAGGTATGAATGTATAATTGAAAACCGTTGCCACTCCCGTTGTGCCGGCTTTGTCCATAAGCGTCCATGTGGTCACACCATTGGGTTGGTACGCTGGTTTTTTTAAGATGATCAATGATTCTCCCTCACTTAACGTCCTTGTTTTTACGGGACTGTTTTCTACAACAAACTGAATTTTTTTTGCGGCGGCATCTTCGGAAATAAATAATCGCATTCGTTTGCCGGTGAGGAAGATGGTCTTTCCGGAGGTAAGTCCCGGAAGCAATTTTTGAAGGGTGATCTCCTGATCGTCTTTTATGGCATCATACACAGGTCCTTCTGCTATTTCCAGTTCCTCACTTTGCCCATACACTGCAGCATCCCGCACCCTGCTATTGAACTTATCGATCAGGTTTTCTCCCTCCAGTTTTAGTTTAGTGGTTTTAGATGCCAGTGTAAATTGTTTCCTGGAGGATTCTATGGTTTCTGACACCTTATAAACTTCCTCATAAGATTCAGTGCTGAGCACGATCCAGCTGTCTTTGACAATTTTGCTGTTGAATCCGTCCAGGTGAAGAATGTTATTCTTAGAAGCCGATATGGTTTCGATATTCATTCCTTTCCATTCCGTTTCCGTATTCGCATCACTTGTTTGATTGTAGCCGTTAAGAAAGCGATCGCGTACTTCCTTGGACATCGCACGCCATTCGGGAGCGTTATAACCAAAGAGATTCGTGCGTTGCCTCAATGCGTAGAATTTAAAATTTTTAGCAGCAGGATGGATCTTACTATTGTCATACCCTTTACCCAGGCCTCTGTCCCATATTATTCTTGTCAGGTCCAGGTTACTATCCGGATATACGGCTACTACCTTCCTGAAATCCCATCTTTCACTGCCGGTATCCGTTTCCCGCTCCTGGCCGATCATCAATATAGCATCGCCTTTTTGCAAACCGGTTGTGATGCCTTTCAAATAAATTTCCCGGTCGCCGAAGACAGGAATTTTTTTTCTCGAAGTCTGCAAGGGAATACTATTCCATTCTACCCGGGCCTCCAGTTCCTCAATGGTCTCAAACAACTGCGGATTTTGGTTTTGCTCCGGGATGCTTTGCACTTTGGTAGCAATCGGAATGATTGCTTTTGCAGGAGCACCGGGGGCATCATTCATCGAGAAAACCAAATGCGTACTTGCAGCCACACCCGGACGGGGTGTATAATTAATATGCCTGGCAAGTTCTAAAACGGAATAGCGTTCGGTAGAAGTCTCCAAATAGCCTTCGTTAATGATCCGCTCCTGGTAAAAGGTCAATACATCCAGTACCGTAGCCCATGCATCTATTGTTGCCACCGAAAAATCATCATCGTAGCGGGATGTCAGTTTTCTCAGGGCAGCTTTGGTTGCAAGCGCACGCAGCATGGATTCTTTAAAGCTATGATGCGTACCTGCACGATAACTCAACGCAGATAACCCGGGGGTGTTTTCGGTAGGATGCGGCGTAAGCTGATCGACTTCCGCGCCGCAACCGCAGCTGCAGAGATGGTTGTTTTGGTTGCTCATAATCCTCCTAACATAATGAAGTCAATTTTTCCATTTTCCGGGAAGTTGGGATCGTTGTCCAACCGCAGTATTTCCAGTTCGGCTGGTTGTAGCAATGCATCCTGGATTTCGCTCCCCTGTGGTTTTGCCCACCTTTTAAACAATATGATCTCTACGGAGGCAATGCCATCAATACCCATGGCTTTTTCATAAATAGTACTGAGGTAAAGGGGCTGCCCGAAGGTGAAATTATCCGGATGGAAAAAGGCTTTTTCGCCATTTGACAATTCAGCGTTGCTGAATAATTGAAATAATTTCTGTTTGATATCTGATTTGAAATAGCCCTGATGAACACAAACACGGAGGGTGATGTGCAGTGGCACATATTTAGGTGCCCGTATTTCCAGGTCATAGCCTGCCATTCTGTATTTTTCCAGATGCAGCCGGATGTTTTCCTTGAATGCATCATCAATGTCTTTTCCCCCTTTCCTGTCAATGATCATATATACGGTATACCAGCTTCCGGTCCAATAGAATTTCGCTGCAGCATTCTGTACTTCGGCATGTAGTTCTGTTTTTTTTACATAGTCTGCTTCTGTTACCGCTCTTTCCTGAGTACGGAAGGCATAGGGCGCAAATTGTCTTACTTCTTCTGCCGTCTCCGCGTCGGTTCCTCCTGCTGCCGGTAGTGGATTTCTCACTTTGAAAATTCCATCGGTATCCCACAATACAACGTTTAAAGTATCTCTGCCGATGTTTCCCTGTTTCCCGTTTCCAATGCGATAGGTTGCCCGCGGTTTAAATCCTTCTATAGGTTTTTTGCCGCAGATGTCATCGCCGAACCGTAAAAAAGATGTCCCGTCTTGCTCGGTCTCCACGACAAATTCCGTTGCAAACCGATCGCTGCCTAGCAGATCTTTTTGAGCATTCCAGATCTCTGTATTGTAATGGAGTGATACAGCAGGTAAAGCTTGATGCGGGTCCTGTGTGGTAGCAGCCAAAGCTGCTTTTGATTTCCAGGCAGTGTGATCATATTTTTCTCCGGAAGTCGTATTGTATACATTTAAAAGCCTGGGATAAAATTCTTCTTCATCCAGCGCCATGGCAGGATGCAATGCCTCCTGGCTTTGTGTGATCCCGTGATCGGCTAATACAATATTACCCCGTGCCACACATGCATTGACCATTGGCCCGTTCTCCGTGATAGCAGAAATACGCAGGAGGAAAGGCAATGCGTCCTGTTCATGCCATTCTATCTGAAGCACAGGGGTGCCTGTTAATTTATCGATCCTTTTTTTTACTTGCTTGATACGCACTGCATGGCGATGTGTAGGATCGGCATCAGCGCTGTTGCCGGTTCCGGGGTGTACAACTTCTTCAAAAATGAGCACGTCTCCCTTGGCTAATCCATAAGATTTTCCCGATGTGGTATCTACCAGCGTAGTTTGGGTCGCCCCTTTTTGAAGGCAGCAGTCAGCATCTCCCCACGTATAAAAAGGCATTTCATTGTATTCACTTCGCAGTGTTACAGCATACATCGTTTCAAAAGCGATGGGGTTCCGTTTGGTAAAGAAACTTTCCACGTCAAGTGAATTTAACATTACCTGTGTGTCATCCCCATTGGTCAAAAGCAATGTACCTTTTTTCAATACGCCGCCATCTGCATTGCTTCCTTCCGCCACTTCAATGTGAACCCACGTCCTGGCGTTGCACCCGTCATGTACAGAGTAGTCAAGCAAACGCGCATGTCTTTTGAGGGATACTCTTCTGCGTGCTGTATGTAAATAAGCTTCTGTAGCTACGGCATCCTGGTAGTAACTGAGATGGTCGCCTACATAAGCCAGGATTTCCAACAGGGCTATTTGTAAGTCTGCTGCATTTCGCTCGCGCCAATCCGGCATGATCACGCTGAGCCGGTCCAGCATCAAACGGTTAAAACTGGCGTAGTCTTTAGCGAGGTAATTAATGTTCGGCTCTTCTCCTCGGGAGGGCATACAAAGGCTCTCGTCTTTACAGTCAAATTCATTGGGACAATTGATCTTGAATGAAAAATCAATGGTCGAAAGTTGCTGGTCAAAGCCATCGGGTGGCGTTTCTTTGTCCGTTGCAGAGACGCTTAATCGAAGCGTATACGTAGAAAAATCCCCGGCTTTGTCTACGGTAATAGTCAGCGTATTATCCGCCGCCGAAATATTCAGTACATTAATATTCTTTACCCTTACGCCACCTTCTATGAAAATATTTTCTTTTCTAAGCAAAGGAAAGGAAGGTACACCGTTGGACTGGCCGGGTAGGCTAAACAGGAAGAACAGCTTAAGCGTTTTCTGGTCTTCCGATGCTACCTCCAGGTAGTCGATGCCGTTGATAGCATGCGGTTCCTGTGCAACTATCTTTTTCCAGCGATCCCGGTTCTTACAAAAAAACTGTGTGTTCATTACACTATCTTTTTAAACTCTGCCTGTTTTTGTTCCTGTGTACTGCGAATGACAAAATCCACCTTCACGTATAGCGTCGAGTTGAGGTTCTGCACTTGTACATCATTTACCTCTATCAATTCTCCCAGCCATTGCTGTAATGCCCCCTGTACTAAAAATTGTGTCGTCGTAGCCAGTTCATCACTATTCGGCTGAAATACCAGTTGCATCAGACCACTTCCAAAAGTGGGTCTGTTTACACGCTCACCGGGTGAAGTAAACAACACCTGCTCTATCATATCGATGATATGCTTTTCATCCCGGGCTAGCGAGGTGCGGCCGTTGTGATCTATTTTGTAAGGATAGTTGATGTTCATACGATACTTATGTTCCCGTAACACGGGTTTGTGTAATAACAATAGAGACTGGTGTACCATTCGGTATGCACGTCGCCTGGCTGTCCATTAATAAGACCGGCATGCCGTTGGAGGTTATCCGGGTAGCCGCTGTGACCCACTGGGCTGTAACACAGGGCAGCGGACTGCCCCCCGGCGTGGTAAACGGGCAGCCGGCGATAGCGTAGGGCGCTGGTTGCATAACGATCGGTTGACCGCTTACCAAAACTCTTGGATTAGGCGAGGTAGGCTGTGCCTGTCCCCCGTGAGAGCAAAGCACTGTAGCACCTACATGTAATAAAAAGCCTGGCATGGTGGGTTTGAGTTTTATATTATTCGAATGCCGCTTTCCTGTTTCAATAGAAGTTCAGCACGTTTACTCCATTTATACGAATCAGATTACCGTCAGCGCTCCGTTGTTGATGGTAACGGTGGGACCTACCATGGTCAGGCTGGCACCTTTCCCGTTCTGGATATAGATACCCGTGTCATTAACAATAATGGACGCACCTGTGGGGCTTTTCAGCATGATGCCGCCTGTAGGGTCCGGCATATCGTTGATGACAATAGCATATTGGGTAATGGTCTGAAAAACAATTGGCGGTGTAGCCGGTATCCCCTTTTTGGATAGAGGAGGAATATCGGATTGCGCGCCCCAGCGACAACCTACCCATATGGGATAGTTGGGATCACCATGCTCAAACTCTACCCACACACCGGTACCTATCGGCGGAACAATATAAAATCCCATCGGAGGACCCGTAGGACCGGCAAGTGGTGTACAGGCTTCTGCCCAGGTGGTAGGTATTGCTCCCAACACGTCGGGTACCATTATCAAAAGACGACCACGCATTTCCGGGTCAATATTATTTACTACCGTTCCTCTGTATTTTCCAAAATAAGTTGCCATAAAGTCTTAAGTCATTACAAGTGGTGTATTGGTAATTAGCCCATCCCTGGAAAGTGTAAAGCTTTGTTTAAACTCTCCGGGTTTAATATTATGTGTCACGCTGTTTACGTAGTACATGCCGTCATAAGCATAGCCTGCTCCGCGCAGTCCCACCAGCATCCTGGATCGCAATACGTTTTTATATTTCAGTACGTCAAGCGAACCGTTTACCGTGATGGATTCGGAATTATTGGGACTCATCAGGTAGCCCAGTATTTTTTTCGCAGCTTCGTCCGGTGCAAGGTTGGCTGCATTTTTCGCAAATTCGATCTTGGAAGGCGGTGCAGGCTTTAATCCCAAAGGAGGTTTAAATATATTGACATTGGGTAGCGGAATCGGTATGGGCACTTTGCGTGTCACCGGATCCAATATGGTAAATACCTTTATTTTCTTAGCCAGTCCGTTGTAAGAAAAACTCAGCGATTCAACATTGCTTGTAGCATCCATATTAACGGAAACTGCTGATTGCGGGATCGGTAAATTAACGTCAGGGCCGAAATAAGCAATACTTTGACCGGGTAAAGGACCTGGCTGCACATAGAATACATAGCCGCAATCACTCGCTATGGATTTTATGTATTGCAGATCGGTCGTTTCCTGCGTCTCCCAGCGACTAGTCGGTGATTGAATCGGCATGATAATCGGTGGGATAACTACCGGCACGATTCCTAAAACAGCATACTTGGCGAGTATCAGGTTCAGCTTGGCTACATCGGGCATAGCGGGATAGGGCATAATCATCTCCACCATATCCATCACCATGCTCAGGTCATCGCCCGTGATGGTAAAGTTGCTTTTCCCGGGTTCATTGGATGGTGAAAGTTCTTGTGTAGTCACGAATCCGTCCATCAACACATGAGGCATCCCACCCATCGTCACAATGATGATCACCCGGGTAGTGATCGGTTCAAAATAGCCGGCAGGTATCATCGTCGTCAGCAAAGGGGACGTTTTCCCTATCGTAAAGGTGATCTGGAATCCGCTGCTCTCTTTGCTGTTGGTTACCTGGATGCTGCTTACCGCGTCTATCACCACTTTGGGAGCAGGTATCGGTACTGCCGGACCAATCATTAATGTTATGTACGCTCCTTTAAGCATTCGTGTTCCCGGGTATGCCGTCAGGCAATGTGATGTTGATTTTGCTGCCGGGTAGGTCGAGCAATTGTGCAGGATCCATTACATTATTGGAATCACAGATCTGCCAGAAGCGCTCCGGGTCACCATAGTATTGATAAGCGACATTGTCGATACGATCTCCTTCCTTTACTGTATGTTTTTGCAGGACGAAAAACTTTTCTGCCTTCGGCACTATTCTTCTCCTGAGAAATACGATCGTTTCGCCATTCTTGCCCTGCATACTGTTCGTGGGCAAACCATTGTACCGGCTCGTTGGCGAAAATGAACTGGCCCTGATGCCGGCTTGCTGTAAGATGATTTGAGAAATATCTGTCATTATATAGCGTTTATCCCCAGCTCTCCAAGCCTTCCCGAGGCAAACCTGGCAGCGAGTCGTTCTTTATTTTGTTGATAGCTCATAAATAAGCTGCCCCCCTTATGGTCAAAACCGAGATCGTCTACAGTGAGCACTCTCATGCCCAAGCTCACCTTGGCGCGTATCGGGTTGAGCCGGGTATCAAATGCTTCTTCCGTGACGCTGAAGTCGGTGATCTTTACCGGTATGATCCGGTTTTTATTCCAGATAAAGAGTGTCAGCGAACTTTCCATAGGCACGATCTCCAACGTGCCGCTTTTTGCAAGATTATTGTTGGACATGAGTTGGGCACTTTTGGGGTAGATGAGCGTTTCCAGCACAGCGAGTTGTGTTTGTATGCCGGTTTCCGCTGTTAAGGCATCTCCCACCTGCATCTTGTCCGTAGCATCTATTTCCGCATCCAGTTTTATCGTTTCAATGGGAGGTCCGGAAAGCCGCAGGGGTTCGGATTTATTTCCGTCACCTCCCACACCCTGAACCTGCAACGTGCGTGTTAATGTATCCGGATTGTATTGCAGCGGTATTACTTTTTCCACTGCTGAGGTTTCCGGGTTGATTACCACGATGCCGCCTTTTATTAATCTCGGGAACATGCTTTGATTGGTTGAAAAATGAATCTTGACTTATCTTATTCTGTGTCGGGTGTGGTCATTGTTTGAAAGATGCTGCCGGCTATGTGCTCTCCTACTAAATTGCTTCGTGAAGAATTGTTATACTGAAAACTGGAACCATTCAATATGTCGATACCGCCTCCGCTTCTGAATGTGGCAGGCAGATTTCCCTGCGACAGCAAGCGGCTGAGTTCTTCTTCTATGGCATTTCCTATTTCAAAGCGGTTGCGTCCTTCCATTCCATGGAGTACGATCTGATCTATATACAGTTCTATAGTCTGCGACATGATCTACATATTGTTGAATTGCTTTTCCATCTTATCATACTCTGCCCGGGCTGCTTTCAGGATATGCGCCATTTGCACCGGTGCATTGTCTGTCGCTGCATGAAAAGCTGCATTCATTGCGATGTTGCGGATATTACCCCCCGAAACGGTAAACTTAGAAAGGCGGTCCATATCCAGTTTTTCCTTCGGCGTGTCCTGGGGAAATACCCGGCGCCACATTTCGGTTCGCTGCGTGGCATCCGGAAACGGGAATTGTACCACAAAACGTATGCGACGGAGGAAGGCCTTATCCATGGAACTTTTCAGATTAGTGGTGAGTATGGCAAGTCCGCAGTAGGACTCCATGCGTTGCAGTAAATAACTTACTTCTATGTTTGCGTACCGGTCATGGCTGTCTTTGGTGTCGCTGCGTTTTCCGAACAAGGCGTCGGCCTCATCGAAAAGCAGGATGGCTCCGCCGTCTTCCGCGGCATCAAATATTTTCTTCAGGTTTTTTTCGGTTTCACCGATGTATTTATTTACTACTTTGCTGAGATCAATTTTGTACAGGTCCAGTTTTAATTCGTTTGCCAGCACTTCTGAAGCCATCGTCTTCCCCGTTCCGCTTTCACCGGAGAATAATGCTGTGATACCCAATCCCCGGGAAGTTTTGGATGAAAACCCCCAATCTTCATACACCTTATTACGCTGCTTCACCTGGTGAACAATTTCCCAGAGAAGATTCTTGGGTGTCTCGGGTAATACCAGGTCATGCCAGGTAGCAACGGACTGAATGTGCTGAGCAAGATCATCCAGTTTGGGTCGGGTGAAATCACAACAGGTAGCCCATAGAGCATCGTCCGCATTGGATGGGCTGCTCCCTTTTTTCTTTTCTTTATGTTTCGATTCCCGGGCAATGCGGTGAATGGTATCCAAGTTCAAACTAAATTGTGAAACAATCTTTTCAATAGAGGTCTTTGCAGACCTGCTGTGGGGTAGCAAGGATTGCCAGAGTTCCTTTTGTTCGGACGGTGTGGGTTTATGAATGTCAATCGTTAGTTTATTTCTTCTCAGAACAGGTGTCCAATTGTCGCTGCTGAAAATGAGAGGTGATGTTATTTTTTCTATCGTGTTTTCTACTGCTTGCACGCGTTGTTTATCTGAAGAATCCATGGCACTGCAATCCAGATAAAGAAGGTAATCATGCAGCGCTGCTTCGCGGTTCCAGAGCCTTATCCACTCCCAGGATGAACTGCCGTCCAGTGGCACCGTATTGGCTGACATAACAAACGGCTTTCTGTCCAGTTGCTGGGCCACATAAGAGGCGGTTATCAGTTTGTCGGCAGTATTATTTCCGAAGAAGTGAAGGACCGGGTAACGTTCCGTTTTTTCGGACAACATTTTTAACGGTCTTTCCAACATCTTTTTTTGAGATGCGGTCGGTTCCACCGACAATTCGATGGGATCAATCATATGCACCAACCCTTCACTTACATCCCGGTTGCCGGTAAGGAAGTGAAGTATCTGCTCGTCAATTTTTAGCGGTGATTGTGTAATCAGCTGTGACTTATTGATCTCGATCAACCGCCAGAAACGCAGGGGAGAGGCAGGAGCCGTAGCACTCCAGTGTGATTCCTCAAAAGCTGCCAATAACATGGCGAACGATGGTTGCGTATGCAGCGGATTACCGTTAATGGTACTGATGATCTCGCTCAAGCCGGCATCCAGTTCTACACCGGCACACACCAGTAAGATGTTTTTTTCAAATAGCGAAAGCTTTAAAGAGCTGGACAGCATCTCGATAGCCGGCGGACTGTCCATATTTTCAGCTATTGTAGAAAGCTTTTGTGTTTCCTGCTGCAGTGTTGATTTTTCCGCGCTTCCGTTTGCATAAGTTTCCAGGCGCTTTTTGAGCAGGTGCACATAACCCGAAAGATATTGTTGGTTGGCAACCTGCCACTGCGGTGTTTTCACTTCGGTCATTACAGCGTGATGCTTGGAGAAATGTATTTACCCTGAGCGTCGCTACCCAGCGGGCTCTCTGCTCCGTCTACCTGCAGACGCACCAGGTAGGCGGCTTGTTTTACACCTGAAAACTCAATTTCAATATCCGTGATGGCTGATTGCGGATCTCCGAATTGAGCTTTGTCCATGGCAAAGCTATAAGCTCTTGCGGCGACATCGTTTGTGATTTCATTCAGCAGGAGCAGGACCCGTTGCCCCGGTTGAACAGCCGGATTTATTTTTAACTCAATAGTTCCGGCGAGAGTGCCGTTACTCAGTGTCTCCACTCCGGAGGATGTAGGAGGTTGCGTTATATCAGGCGAGATAACAAATAGTTTTGATTGGGAACTGATACCTTCATGTACCACCTCCGGCGTACCCATAAGCCGCGGATGCACTACCTGCACTTCATGCATTCCCGCGCTGAGCTGGTCGGGCAGGTTGAAACTGACTTCAGTAGCCTCTGAAATAATATTCGCCGGTCCGCCTGCGATCTCTTTCCCGTCTATCCGGATGTTGATTATTTCATTTTTTAACGCATTCCCTTGCAGGAAAAGCCGGTATAAATTCAATATTTTCTGCCCTTCTATAATGGGCTGCCCTGCCGATGATTGTGATAATACTTTGTCGACTACGGGCATTTTAAACGGCTGTACATAGATATTTCTCGCTTTTACCGGCAAGCCTGTTTTGACAGATTTATTGCTTTCGATCAGAACGACTGTTACTTTATAGGCTGCACAGGGACGGTATTTGGCACCAAAAGCTGCCCACAGTTTCGAGATTTCCTCCAGCGGTAATTGCTCGGGAGTGATCTTTATCTGATCCAGTTGTTCATCCAGTCCTGACTGTGATAAGAACTTTAGAGCGTCCGGAAGATTGGGGGAAGGATTATCGGAAACCTGGACATTGCCAATGGCTTTTTTTATCGCTTCTTTATCTAAAGTAGGTGTTTCGTGAAGAAAGTGCATGCCCAACCCCAGCAGGATATCCGTATGAAGCTCTGCGGAGCCATATGCTGTTAACAGGTAATGCAGGTCTATTGCCAAGGGGGGATTGGCTACCCGTTCTCCTTTAGCGTTGAAAAATGGTAAGGCCGCATTTCTCCATCCCTGGTTGAAGGAAGTCTGATACATGTAAATGTTCAGCTGGCTGACCTCTGTTCCTGAATCAACGGGTATTTTATCGGGGGGAAGCGATGTGACGGTGACGTTGTTTTGAGTAATGCCGGAAGCATCGTTATTGATCAATCCGTCATTCAGAAGGTCTTTCAATACCTGGGTTACGGCGGCTATCCGGAGTGCTGTGCTCATGGCTTACCTGCTGTTTCTGTTTTTTAAATAAGCTTCTAGAGACAATTGCGGTTTGTAGGAAGGCTCGTTCTGATTTCCTTTTACTGTTGTGCCGGTGGGTGTGGCCCTGATGTCAATCCTGCCAATCGATACTTTGATTACGGAAGAAGCTGCAGGGGTTGGTTGCAGTGCCTGAAAATGATTTTCTACAAGTTCCATTTTTACCTGGTCGTTCAGAATCGAATTGTTGACAGTCTTGTTAAAAAAACGTTTTTCTGTCGTAAAGATCTGCTCCGTATTTGTGGTGGTTGAGTTGTTTACTACCAGCGGTGTGGGTGGTGCAGCAAAGGAATGCGGCACAGGCGGCTTCAAGTCGCTTGTAGGTAAGATTGCATCACGTTCAGCCAGTTCCGGGATGGCTTTTGATAATGGCGTTAATTCCACGTTATGGTAAGAAGATAGCTTTTGCGGCAAATCCCCTACCAGCTTGTTTTCTGAAGGTGCTGTCTGTTTTTCCGGGATAGTGTGTTGACTTGTTGATGCCGGCGAATTAACTGAGTGGATTGCCTTTAAGGGAGAGCCGGATTGTTGGCTGGCCGGTACGTGCCCGACAGGCATATTGTTTGCAGCGGGAGATGTGACTGCCGGGGAGGCTATCGTCGTTTCCTCAACAGGCTCAAAGCTATTTGACCCTCCGCCTTCAAATCGGCCCTGAAGCCGCGGTTGAATGTTCTCTGCCGGTAGTGTATGTCTTTGGATAATATGGCTCAGAAAACTGCTCATGTACCGATCATTTGTAAATAAAGTTGCCTGCGGCGGGGCGTCATTTCCAGGATGTCTTTTTCCGACCAGCTAAATGATTTGGCGAGTAAGTAGATCTCCTGCATCGTGCGTTGCGCCCAGTTGTTGATTTCCGCCCATAGAAAGCTCATGATGTCAAATCGTGCCGTCCAATGATGTGAGCAGGCAGGGCAGTTTAGCTGCATATGTATATCAGCCTGCGGATCAAGCGCTGCTATTTCCGAAGCGAGCTGCTCCAGTAAGCTTTGTGGCAGATCTGTAACAACGGTTTCATTTTTTTTTGCTTCAACAATGCAGGCCCGGAGTACCTGCGTTTCATTTTCCTCTAGTGAGTTCCCGGCTTTGAGAAGGGTTATGTCCCTGCTGTCGGGAAGGCGATAAGTAACATCGTAACCCTGCGCCTGTACGGAGAATTTCCTTACTGACAGCTCCGGGGGAATAGGCTGAAGCTTAAACTGATATGTATGGGACTCCCATTCTACCTTTTCGCTGCATTTCGGACAGCTTGCAATATTCCACATTTTTGCCCCGAACATCCATTCCCTGAGCTGGAGCAACCGGGCGTCCCGTTCACCTATACTCAGCAGGCTCATGCTTTCATATTCGGCTGTGCCGCAGGCTGTGCCCAGCAGCAGGTAGACCCTGTTCAGCAAGGGCTGATCTAAACCCCGTTCCCACACTGTAAGTAATTCTGCGGTGGAAAACGATCGCATCTTATGCCGGTTCGTTATAAGTTGGTTCAGATGGTTCTGCTACTTCATAATCTCTTTCCCAGCCTTCGTTTTCCAGCTTGATATTTTGAATGGCTACTGCATTGGCGTTGGCATCCAGATCGGGCATCGCCTGGTATTCCGATACCCAGCAACGGTAGATCCTGTAAGCGAGCACCAGTTGCCCGGCTTCGTTATAGAGCTCGATGATAATATCTTTCCTGAAATCCTTGAGCGATACCTCAGCACCCAGCCCTGAACCGAAATTCCAAACCTTGTTCGCCCATTTTTCGAACTCTGTATCGTGGGTGACGCCCCGTTCTAATGTGATGGCTTCAAACTTGGTGCGTCCCGGTGATTTCCGGCTGCTGCTGGGATCGCCGCCTTCGCGGTGTTCTACCACCTCGGTACTGCGTTTCAATCCACCTACTTTGCTGATGCCCGCTACGTACCTTCCATCCCATTTTACGCGGAATTTGAAATTCTTATAGGGATCAAATCGTTGCGCGTTTACTGTAAACTGTGCCATAAGATTGTTTTTTTAAGATTCAACTTGACCAGCTAATTGCTGAATTTTTATGATGACAAATTCCGCAGGCTTCAAGGGTGCAAAACCTACGAGGATATTTACAATGCCGGAATTAATATCGTTCTGCGTCGTGGTCTCTTTATCACATTTTACCAGGTAGGCTTCTTTGGGCGTTTTACCCTGGAAGGCGCCCTGCCTGAAAAGATTGTGCATGAAGGCTCCCACATTCAATCGTATCTGCGCCCATAAGGGTTCATCATTCGGTTCAAACACTACCCATTGAGAGCCCCTGTACAGGCTTTCTTCGATGAAAAGTGCAGTACGGCGAACGGCAATGTATTTGTAATCATCAGCAAACTGATCGGCACCGCGCATCGTGCGGGCACCCCATACTACGCGGCCTGTTACCGGGAAAGAGCGGAGGCAGTTGATGCCCAACGGGTTCAGCATGCCGTTCTCAGCATCGGAAAGATTGGTTTGCAGACCCTGAACGCCATTCAGGGCGGCATCGATTCCCGCAGGAGATTTCCATACCCCGCGAGAGGTGTCTGTTCTGGACATGATGCCGGCTACGATACCGCAGGGAACCATCGTTTCTATCTGTCCGTCCCGTAATGGGTCTATCTGTTTTACCCTGGGAAAGAATAAGGCTGCATTCCTTGCCGCATCGCCGGAAAGACTGAGGTCGGTGGTAAGTTTGGATTTAGCTTCAGAAGCCGGAGTAGGGGATTCGCCCCATGCATTAGGGGAATCTACCAGCAACATGGCCCGGTGATTGACGCAAAGGGTGAGTGCCTGGCTGTAAACATCGCTGGCCGTGTCACCGCCGCGGGTAGCCGGTGGGATACACAGCAGGTTGAACTCTGATTTTTTCAAAGCCCATAATCCGGTATTGGTATTTTCTGTGCCTTTATATTCCGTAGCGGTTACATCTACACCGTCATCCCCTTTTTTGCCTGCAGTTACTACGATCGGTGTATTGGCTGCTGTGTCCGTAGGCTCGCTGTTATCCGACATCGTACCCACTTTCGCCAGCAATGATCCCTGATCGAGCACGCGGGGAAGATAGCGGGCGTCATCGGGAACGGTAGAAACGTTTCGAAAGGTTTCCGTAGCTCCCCCGATTTCGGTAATGGTGATGTTGAACAGCTTTTTATTCGTGGAGTCTTTGGTGTTATGGTCTATGGTGATCTGCAGGTTATCGCCCCATACGCCTTCACTGGAGGCCTTCAGCCCGATGGCAGTACCGTTGGTCGCTACACTGTATTCCGCCGTCTTACCGGTTTTCGATATTCGTACGATCACTGCCTGGCTACCACCATTGAGGTAAAAATCCTTCACCGCATAGCTCATCATACTCTTTGCAGACACACCACCGAACAGTCTCTCGTAATCTGCAAAGCTATTGATTACCGTAGCTTTGTTGAGTTCTCCACGACTCGCCCGCCCGATAAAGGCCGTAATGGAGGTGGCAACACCTGTAATGGTTCTTACGCCACTGGGTAGTTCTTCTATGTAAACCCCCGGATAAGTTGGTAGTACTGGCATGATTTAAAAATTTAAATGAAAAGTGAATCGTTATTTAGCAGTATAAAAGCTTGCGTTGAATCATCACTCGGTTGAATACACCGGGATAAAGCCTTTCGCTCGTGGTGCCCGGTTTCCGCCGCATGGATTGTTTCAGGAAGATCCTTTTCACATAGCTGTCCGGCTGGCTGTAGGTATTCTATGCGCAATTACAGGATGGAGTGTATAGGCTGTAAAGATATTCGGCCGAACGGGTTGCACGATAGGCATCCGGAGCGCCCTATAACCAGGGTTTAAAGCCTTTAATTGAACGAGGGAGTCTCTGCCAGGCTTTCGATCGGCAGATCTACCATAATACTGCGTTGAAGCAACTCTATGCGAACCAGCATTTTGTGCTTACCCTTGTGTTCCACAATCTCGCAGTCGTGTCCGGCGAAGGGGCCGGAGCGTATGTTTTGCACACTACCCGGCAGGATCCTTTCTCCGATCACTTCGACACTTTCAGCATCGCCGGCTAATATCGTTCGTATTTTATGGATAAGCCGTTCGCTTACTTCGGCAATCTTGTTACCTGTTTTCACGTAGTACATCACCCCGGGTATCTGCAGGCTCTCAAAATACTGTTGTGTATTATCGAGTTTTACAAACAGGTAGGAAGGGAAGAGGGGCGTAATCATATACTTCTTTCTTGTAGACCACATTTTCAGCGTACGCATGGTGGGAAGAAAGCATTGAAGATTAAGATAGCCCAGGTGTTCCGCTACCTTTTTTTCATGACGTGGTTTGGTGTAGATAACATACCATGAAGGTGAGGTTGAAACGGACATGATGATGTTGAGTTTGTGTTTGTCAGTTAAATAAGGACATCAGCACAGAAAGCCAGGAGTATAAAGCTATCGCTACTGCAAAGTGTTTTTTCGCGGGCGTGAAACATTTTGCGAGAGGTATAGATTTTTAAGGGTATCGGGAAAGAGAGCGGGAGTAGGTATTCAGTGAGTTTTACTATTTCCGGTCTTCATATCAAATATAATACAGGTTTGTTTCGATAACAAGTTATTAGCAAATTATTTTTTGGTAAAGTCAATTTTAGGTATTAATACGTTTCCGCCCCTGGCTTTATTCACGTATTTCTACGATTGCTTTTTTGGGAAGTCTTCATTACCAGGCTGTAACAGTTATGAAAATATAAATGCAATTGGTAAATTAAAGGTGTAATACGTTGTCTATGCCTTCCCCGTCCCAATCCGCTTTTGACAAAGCCACGTTATTAGCCTGTAAAGGGTATGATCCGAAATTTATCGGTAAAGATTACCATGTATCCTGCGAAACGGTATTGCCTAAAAGCCTGAAGCAGTATTTGCCGCCGGTAGAAGGGTCGCGGAAGGGAATATTACATTATTCGAATCTCAGCGTGTTTTACCATGCAGAAAGGAAAGTGCCGTTTTTTGCCGCTTATAATATCGATGGTGACCAGAAACAGGAGGGGATAAAAAGAGCGAATAAATTCCGGCTAGACCCGCGTGTGACGGATGCGCTCCAGCTAAGCGCCGAGACATTTTACAACCTGCGCAGGGATATTACTGAGTTTGAGATCGGGCATATGGCTGCTAATAATGAGCTGGCATGGGGGGAGAACGCCCAGGAAAAGGCCTACCAGACTTTCCATTATCCCAATAGTGTACCGCAGGCGGAAAACCTGAATACGGGTGTCTGGAAATCGCTGGAGACTTATATTATCAACGAGGCAGCTTCTATCGGCGGGAATAAAAAGATCTGTGTTTTCTCCGGGCCGATTATAAATGATAATGATCCGCCTTATTTATGGGATGAGAGTTTTAAAATTCCGCTGCTGTTCTTTAAAGTGGTGGTTTTCCCCACTCCGCAAGGATTATTCGCAACGGCATTTGTAATGAGCCATGAGAAGCGGATGACGGACCTGGGCATGATAGCGTCAAAGAAGGCGCGGGGATTGGAGGTCGAATTATTTAACGACTTCAAATACAAAAAAGTATTCCAGGTGGATGTATCGCTGGTAGAAGAATATACAGGGCTGAAATTCAGGTGGACGAAAGTGAAGCACCTGAAAGTGCCGGCAGGGAAGAACCAGCTACAGACCATCCGGAAAGTAGGCAATGCGGATGAGGCAAAAGATGCCGAGAAAGCCATGAAACGCGGCATAGCCCCCGAAAAATATGTGGTGGAAAAAGAGGTGAGTGCAAAATCGATAGAAAATAATACCTACAAACTGAATATGGTATTGCCGCTGTGAGGGTGGGAGCAGCAGCATGCGAACGCTAGTACGCAGGTGTGCAGCATGAATGCGATTTTTCCGGAAATTTTATTGCAATAACCCTTCAGAAATCGGGGTTAAGACAAATAACCGGTCTGCTATTCCGATACCCTAAATTGTCGTTCCATTCCTCCTGCTGCTGTACACGCTTTTTTCCAGCCTTTTGCTTACGGCCGTTTACTCTGTGTCGCATGGCAGATTAAACGCCTGTATGCTGCTGCTGTGGCAATTTTATCATTGCCTGCCTATCCAGGCGGCGTATTTTATAGCCTTCCGAAAATCGAAGCCCAACAAATACCGGTTTGTTTTTTCTAGGTGCGGCGCTCCTGGGTATGGTTTGCTGCACGCCGGTTACTCTTCTCTGACCTTTACGCACGCTGCGTTGTCATTCCCTGCGAAAAACTTCCGCTTTTGCATTCCATCCTTGCCTTTCGTTCACTATGTTTGTACCTCTCAATAAATCATATCCCATAGTATTATGTCTCAAGAACGAATTCTCATCATAGGAGCCGGCGGGCAGATAGGCGTAGAGCTGACGCTGGCACTAAGAAAAATATATGGTACCGATCATGTTATCGCTACCGACATCCGCGAAAACCATCCGCTGCTGCAGGATGGTCCTTTCCGTCACCTGAATGCTATGGATGCCTTTCGTATGCTGGAGATCGTAAAAAAGGAGAAGATCACGCAAATCTACCACCTGGCGGCTTTATTATCTGCTACGGGGGAAAAGGACCCGAAACGTGCCTGGGACATTAATATGCAGAGCCTGCTGCAGGTATTGGAATTGGGTGTGCAGGAGAAGCTGACTAAAATTTATTGGCCAAGCTCTATAGCTGTATTTGGTAAGACCACTCCTAAACAAGACACTCCGCAGCAAACGGTAGTAGAGCCTCTTACGGTATATGGTATCAGTAAATATGCAGGTGAGCTGTGGTGCCAGTATTACTATAATCGCTGGGGACTGGACGTGAGAAGCCTGCGCTACCCGGGGTTGATCAGCTGGAAATCGGAACCCGGCGGCGGAACGACTGACTACGCCGTAGAGATCTACCATGAAGCATTGAAGCATAAAAAATATACCTCCTTTCTGGATAAGGGAACCTACCTGCCGATGATGTATATGGATGATGCCATCCGTGGAACGATAGAACTCATGGAAGCTCCCGTGGAAAAACTGCAGTCGCGGATGGCGTACAATATTTCGGCTATGAGCTTCGCGCCGGAGGAAATTGCAGCGAGCATTCAAAAAGAAATTCCCGATTTTGAAATCTCGTATGCGCCGGATTTCCGCCAGCAGATTGCCAACGGGTGGCCGCAGAGCATAGATGACAGTGCCGCGCGTGAGCAATGGGGCTGGAAGCATGAATTTGACCTGGATAAGATGACGCAGGACATGCTGACCAACCTGAAAAAATAAAACATTTACGGAATACTGACAGGAGGTAGTGTACTCGCGTATACTACCTTTTTGCTGTTCCTGAGGTAGTCCCGCCTGGGTTCCTTAAATGTCAGTTCTTTTACCTGGTAAGGAGGGAAAACCCGGCACTCGTAAGGTTTCCGGTCATTGTATTCCACGAATACCACCCAGGCATCCGGCTGTTGGAGCAGGCTGTCTTTTCTGCCTTTGCCATATTGAAAGGTCCAGGATAATCCATAGTGCTCTGC
This sequence comes from Flavipsychrobacter sp., assembly GCA_035497455.1. Classification (GTDB taxonomy): domain Bacteria; phylum Bacteroidota; class Bacteroidia; order Chitinophagales; family Chitinophagaceae; genus JAFIGV01. The sequence continues at coordinate 75,704 of DATJDL010000020.1, read as the reverse complement.
TGCTGTGCGACGTTGCGTTTTTACAGCGATGCCGGTGTGGTTCATTTCCAGGTCATGCAGCCAGCTTTTGCTCTTGCCTACATAAATAGTATAGTCGGGGCCAGATAACTGACCATAACGTTTCATGACTTGTACCACTGCCTCTTCTCCTATTTTACTGATGAAATGGTCGTCTTGTATTTTTTCACGTGAATATTGGTTGCTGTCGGTATAGTTGGTTGTGGGGGCGACATCCAGCGAAAATTTGCGTGCCAGGCTGATCTTTTCTTTGGGTACTTCTACCAACTGGACGGTATGGTACAATCGCAACGACATTTATTTTATTATACTATGAAGATAGATACTATTCGTCAATTATTTCTAATGCTATGGGTTGGGAAGTCCTGTCAATCATCTTACTTAAACGCTGCAAATACCCGGGAGACACGGTAGGGCAGCCATCACTCTGGCAAATGGGGTAGGGAACATCAGACGAAGGGACACAGCTGTGGGAGTGCAGCACGACAAATCGTTTGAACGCGTTGCTATTGCTCCGGTCCAATCCGTGCAACTTATAGGCCAGCCCGAATCTCCCGTGGTATTTCGCGCCGATCTTATACCTGCCTAATGAGGTGCAGCCACAGCCCACGGTATTGCCATAGCGCTTTTGTGACAGGAACCGTTCGTTGCAGCGCCCGTGTGTGACCAGCCCGCTATCCAGGAGGGTGTAGCTGGTGAGGTCATAAACGAAGAAGCGGTAGCTGCCGGAGTGTATGCTCATATGGATGAGGAAGCCGACCGTGGTATCCATACCGTTTGCGCCTGCAAAATCTCTGAGGGCTATAGCTTTGTTTTTCAACTTCTGGCGGCGGATCAGCTGCTGCTGCCAGGCAGCATCCCGCGTGGTGAGCTTACCGTTGCGGATAACGGGCAGGTTTCCTTTTTTCAGGGAACATACGGCGGCGGTTAAGCCCAAAGCCAGCAGCAGCAAAGCGGAAAAGGCGATTTTTCTCATGAGGTGGAGCGCGTATGCAGCAAGATGCTAGTTTGGCTGAAATCCATACGGGCGGTTTTGCGGGAGGGATGGTTGATTCCTGCTTTGGAAGGGCTGCGCAACACCCCGGAAAAGGTGTGAAATGGCTCGGAAGTAGTGAATAATGCCTTGGAAGGGCTGCGAAATGGTTCGGAAGGACTGCGAAATGGTTCGGAAGGAGTGCAAAATAGTTCGGAAAGACTGCGAAATGCCTCGGAAGGACTGCGAAACGCCTCGGAAGGGCTGCGAAATGCCTCGGAAGGAGTGCGAAACGCCTCGGAAGAACTGAGTAATGGTTCGGAAGGAGTGCGAAATGCCTCGGAAAGAGTGCGAAATGCCTCGGAAGAAGTGCGAAACGCCTCGGAAGAACTGAGTAATGGTTCGGAAAGGGTGAGTAATGGTTTGGAAGGAGTGCGCAACGGTTCGGAAGAGGGTGTGGAATGGTGCCGCGATGGTAAAGAGGGCGCGAAGCGGCGCATAGGGGGCAGCAATTGTGATGAGCCTTTACGGATGGCGGGGCATTTTAGTGCGAATGGGTCGTGCCGGCGTGGTGGGGAGGACGGAGAGGGATTTTTTTGCAGGATACCCTGTGTGGCGGTGCCGGATTTTACCTATTTTTATACAAGCGGTTATAGACCGCAAAAACTTACATTTGACCTCTTATAAATACCTAAACCAATGGACAAGAAGATACATGAAGGCCGCAATATAAAACGCTTCCGCGAGATGATGGGACTGAAGCAGGAGGCGCTGGCTGCGGAGCTGGGCGATGACTGGAACCAGAAAAAGATATCGATGCTGGAAACTAAGGAGACGGTGGACCTGGCCGTGCTGCAGCAGGTTTCTAAAGCGCTGAACATACCCGTGGAGGCTTTTCAGAATTTTGATGAGGAGCAGGGAATCAATAATATCGTTGCGAATACATTTGAAAACTGTAATCAACCTGCTTCTGTTTTCTACAATTCCACTATTAATTCGCTAGAGGAATTTAGAAAACTGCATGATGAAAAGATGGCGTTGTATGAAAGGATGTTGAGAGAGAAGGATGAAATGATGGCGAGGTTGGAAAAGTTGATAGAGAAGAAATAATGGCTTGCAGACAACGTAATACTATTGAGTTTGAACCGACCTCTGTAAATGAACTACAATCAGCAGCTGAACAAAGATACATGCCTGCAACATGGTATTGCCACAAGGCGGGCCGACGCCTAAAACTCATCTTTGAATTACTATTAAACTTTTGAATATATACTCAACTTACGGTTCGCTATTTCCCGCCCTGCGGCAATACCCGGGACGTTAGCGGCAACTTTAACCGACAACCTATGTTGAAACGAAGTCAGAATAGAAGAAACGCTTCAAAAGGCTTTACAATCACACCGACAGTTTTAAGACCAAACCAATACAAAATAATAAATAATGTTTAAGCTAATTATTACAGTAACGAAAAAAGCAGAAATGCCGTTGAATGAATTTATTCAATATTATGAAGAGAAACACGTTCCATTATTGTGTAAAATATTACCACCAATTGATGACTACAAGCGAAACTATATTGTTCCAAATGACCCATTGACAAGTAACGATACTACAAATGAAAAGAAAGAGAATGAGCAAGATTTTCATGTATTTACTGAACTCGGCTTTTTATCCCGAGAAAAGGCGGAAAGTTTTCTAACAGCTTTTTTCTCACCAGAAAATCATACAATTATTAGTGAAGATGAGGCAAAATTTGTAGCCCCAAATGGAGTAAAAGCCTATGTCGTGAAAGTTCATCAAACTATTAATGCCTAACTGTGCTGCCGAAAAAATATTATTCGTCATTTACGAAAACCTTAAAAGCTGCCGCTAACACGGGTTTTGTGCCATTCGGGCTGAAGTGCAAAGGCTCAACAGTTGTGCTCTATTTGGACTTTTGTGCAAGCCTGAACTTTTGTACTTTAAACGCCCGAAACGGCACAAAGCCCTAAACCGTTGTACGTCACCCTATTGGCACACTTCGTACCCAGTGGACACACCCTAAACTTTGCCGACGCTACCCCACGCTATTTTTAGCACATTGCAAGGCGCACAAAACCCAACCTTGCAAAGAGCTAAAAATGCCAGCGCACAGCCGACGCACCCCGGCTGACGAATTTCTATCACCTTAAAAACCATCTCCGGACAATCTTTCAAAATCGAGCAGTTTAGATGCGCTTTTACTAATTATATTCGCAATCAAACTATTGACTGCCTGAAAGGTTGAAAAAATTATCAGAAATACCAGACATTGACAAGCCACGGGAGAAATTGGCAAAACGTGGCGTACAGTCGTTATCAAGCCATGAATTAATCATGGTTTTGTTAGGCAGCGGGCTACCCGGAAGAGACGTTTCAGCTCTTGCAGCAGACATTTTAAAGGTTATTGAGATAGAAAAAGAGAATATTACTTTGGACAACCTCACAAAAGTCCAAGGTATCGGCAAAGCTAAAGCCGGACAAATACTATCAGCTTTTGAACTTGCCAAACGCTACTTGGTTAAAGAGGAGCAGAAAATCAGAAACACAGAGGACATACTTTCGCTGGTTCATGATATACGAGATAAGAAGCAAGAGCACTTTCTTACTATCACTTTAACAGGAGCATCGGCGGTTATTCAGAAGCGGGAAGTATTCAAAGGCACAGTAAATTATAGCATGGTGCATCCCAGAGAGATTTTTGCCGATGCAATATCTGACAGAGCAGCCGGAATAATTTTCGTCCACAACCATCCTGCCGACGATGCACAACCATCGGAGGCAGACATAAAACTAACTAATCAGCTTTGCCAAGCCGCAAAGCTGATGGGCATCCAAGTTATTGACCACATAATTGTAACAAAAAAAGAGTTCTTCAGTTTCCAGGCTGAAGGAATGTTAAATAATAAGGAAAGATGAAATTGAGCAACCAAGAGAGAGAAGATTTGATAGACCGTTTGCAAAAAGGTGAAGCTATTCCTGACGATTACAAATACAAATTATTCCCTGTAAAGCAGAAGGAATATGAATTAGTGTATGGTGGCAAAATGCGTCGGGAAGATATTTTGGCAAATGAAGATGGAGTTTTTCCGGTTCCTTTACAAGTTGAAAAAATTTATAATGGAAACCGTGAGCAATGGGAAGATGGATGGAAGAATATCATTGCCTTTGGAGATAATCTACAATTTCTAAAAACCATTTATGAAAATAAAGACCCTTTAATTAAGAACAAGGTCAAAGAAAAGGTGAAACTCATTTATATAGACCCCCCTTTTGGCACAGACAGTGACTTTTCAAACTCTAATCAAACCGCATATACCGACAAAGCTAAAGGAGCTGATTTCGTCGAATTTCTAAGACGTAGATTAATTGTGGCAAGAGAACTACTTTCTCCTGATGGTTCGATAATGGTCCATCTTGATTACAGGAAAGGACACTATATTAAAGTATTGTTAGATGAAGTTTTTGGGGAAGCAAACTTCAGAAATGAAATTATATGGCAGAGGACAACAAACACAGGCAGCAGCAAGGCATTAGCAAAAAAGTTCAGTGCTGATACTGACACAATCTTTTATTACGCCAAGTCAGCAAGTGATTTTACGTTTAATAAACTATTTCGTGATTATTCCGCTAAGTATTTGAAACGTTTTAAGTACGAGGATGAGAATGGCTTTTACCGTTGGTCTGCATTGAAGACCTATTCGCAGAAGAAGTACAAAGAGTTAGATGAAAAGGGCATGATTAGAAATAGTGGCAATTCCAAGTACCCCGAGGTCAAACAATATATGGACATGTCAAAAGGTGTCCCAATGAATAATCTTTGGAATGACATCAATCATGTTAATCCAATGGCTAAAGAAAATCTTAATTATCCTACACAAAAACCCGAGGAACTTATTGAAAGGGTTATACGTGCTACAACTAATAATGGAGATATAGTGATGGACTTTTTTGGTGGTTCTGGTACAATCGCTGCTGTAGCAGAAAAGCTAAATAGGAAGTGGGTTACTTGTGATGTTGGGAAGCTTTCATTCTACACAATGCAAAAAAGACTTTTGAATATACAAACAAGTAAAGCTCCTAATAAATCTAACACGTTATATGAAAAGCCTGCAAAAAGTTTCATTACGTTAAACACTGGTCATTATGATTTAAAAAAGGTTTTTGACCTGCAAAGTCAGGAGTATTCGAATTTCGTCATGAACCTTTTTGAAGTTGAACCTAAGAAAAGAACAATTAGCGGAATTCAAATCGACGGCGAGAAAAAAGATGGCTACAATGTAATTATTTGGCAGTACTGGAAATTTAAAGATAGTTCGGTTGACGAAGAGTATTTGCATGATTTGCATAGCCATATAGGAGCAAAGGCAGGAAAGCGAGTGTATATAATTGCACCTGCAAGTTATGTTGACTTCATTAGTGACTATTATGAGATTGACAAAGTTCGCTATTACTTTCTGAAGGTGCCTTACCACATTATACGTGAGTTACACAAAGTCCAATTTAAAAAGTTTCGTCAGCCGCAAAGCAAAAGCAATGTGAATGATTTGGAGGATGCAATTGGCTTTCACTTCATGCGACAGCCTGAAGTAAAAAGTGAGTTAAAAGATAAAAACAATGAATACCACATCTCCTTGAAAAAATTTGTTTCAGATTTTAGTGAGGAAGAAACTGAAAGAGATATGGAGAATTTTGAAAGTTTAGCAATGGTGCTTATTGATAAAGACTTTGATGGAGAAACTTTCGATATGGACACTTACTATTTTGCTGAAGACCTGTTGCCGAAAAAGAAGAAGAAGAAAAGCGAAGATGCAGATGATGAGAGCGAAAACATAAAGGAAGGGCTTAAACACACAAACCAAATTGTATTGCCGCCAATTCCTAAAAATGATTGTGGTAAAAAGCTGATGATAATTTATGTGGACATATACGGTAATGAATTTAAAGAAGAATTTAAGCTGAAGTAATGGTTCAGGAAATTAAACAATATAAAACAGCCGACCTGGTATTGCAGGTTTCAAAAAACTATAATCCGGCAACACTCAATCTTGCAGCATGGGATAGGTATTTGGACATCCTTTGCAGCAACCGCCAGTACCAAAAAGAAGCAATACAAAAAGCTATTGTGTTTTTGGCGTCAGGTGTGTATAGCAACATTGAGGCATTAGTGAATGAGAATTGGCTTAACCCAAAAATGGTTGAGCTAAAGACTCGTTATCAATCCATTGCTGATTATGAACATCATTTGCAGATGAAAGGGAAACTCTCTGCAAACATTGACTTAGCAACAGGTACAGGAAAGAGTTATGTTATCTATGGTATTGCACAAATGATGCTTTCGTTGGGATTTGTTGACAGAGTATTAGTATTATGTCCTTCGTTGACAATCGAAGACGGGCTATTAGAAAAATTCAGAAAATTGGCAGAAGACCCTGCATTACTCAAAGCCATTCCTGACGATAGCAAATTCAAAAATCCTTCCATCAAAACAGCCGAAGTGACAATCAAGGAAGGCGACATTTGCGTAGAAAATATTCATGCAGTTTATGAAAGAACGGGGTCTTCAATCAAAGACAGTTTTGAAGGCAATGGCGAACGGACTTTAGTGCTCAATGACGAGGCACATCACATTTTCAATGAGGTTGAAGGCAAGGATAAGGAAGCGAAAGCATTGAAGAAATGGAAAGAGTTCTTGTTGAGCAAAGAGTATAATTTCAAATATATTCTTGGTTTTACCGGCACAGCATATATTAAGGACGATTATTTCAACGATGTAATTTACCGTTATTCTTTACGGCAAGCGGTTAATGATAAGATGGTGAAAATGGTTGACTACATCAGCAAAAACGACGATGCGGAAGATGAAATAAAATTTCAGGAGATTTATGATAACCATATCACGAATAAAAATACCTATCGGAAAGTTAAGCCACTTACAATACTTGTTACCAAAGACATCACCAAAGCAAAGAATTTAGCTGCCGAACTATCAGATTTTCTGCAAAACAAAGAGCACACCACAGCAGAAGAATGTGAGAAAAAGGTTTTGATAGTTACATCGTCAAACGAACATAAAGCGAACGTCAGGAAGCTTAAAGAAGTAGATAAGAAGGAAGATAGTACGGAATGGATTGTTTCAGTTTCCATGCTCACAGAGGGTTGGGACGTAAAAAACGTTTTTCAAATTGTTCCGTGGGAGGACAGAGCATTTAATTCAAAACTTTTGATTGCCCAAGTATTAGGTAGAGGTTTAAGGGTTCCAGAAGAATATCAAAGCCCTCAACCGAAGGTTAGAGTGTTCAATCATGATGCCTGGAGCAGAAACATTAGGGGACTTGTTGATGAAATTTTGGAAATTGAAATGCGGCTAACATCAGCTCCGATTAGGGATGGAGAAAGAAAAAAGTATCATTTTGAATTGCATCAGATAAACTACGACAAAGAAGCTATCGAACGAGAAACAAAAAAGAAGCATCAGGAATTCGATTATACAAAAGGCTATATTGAATTACAGTCCCAAATTGAGGAAACAGAGAAGGAAGCAGAATACACAAGTTTAGCTGGTGAAGTTAACGCTAAGAATACTCTTATTCAATATAACACCTATACCGTAGATGAAATCGTGAACAAGATATTTTCTGAATTGAAACTTCGAGAATGGGAGGGAAATATTTTAAAGCTTCCGACCGGAAAATATTCAAAAGAAAACTTGCCGCCGAAAGATGAAATCAAAAGCATCATTAGGAAATCAATGGACAAGGTTGGCATATTGGGAGATAGATTGATTGAGAAGAACAAAATGAAGATTGAAAATAGCTTCAATACTTTATTACGAAAATCAGGTAAAACGACGGTATATCAGAAGAAAGCAAAAGACCCTTTTAAAATTACCACGACCGATGTAATAAAAGAAACAATGGCTGTTGGAAACCTTCGCCATTACTCTACAGTCTTTTACTCATCGGACTATGCAAAGGAATTAGAAACAGAAGTAAGAGAAATTTTAGAAGCAGTAATTGAAGATGAAACTTTTCCAAGAAGCGCTTCAAAAGAAATCAATGCCTTTCTTTTCAAAACTCCAATTGACATAGTTTTCACCAAGTATGAGCCGGAAAGGAAGTTTATTGAGCATCTATGTAAAACTGACAATGCAAAGGAAATTGAAGGTTGGATAAAGTCACGGGACATGGGCTTTTATTCCATAGAGTATTCTATCACGTCAGTAGCAGGTAAACACTCAAAAGTTCAGACATTCAATCCAGACTTTTTCATCAAGATTAAAAAAGGTGACACTACACATTTCGTAATTGTCGAAACCAAATTTGACGGAGATGTCAGCCCGGAAAATAAAGCCAAAAACAAATATGCTAAACAGCATTTTGAAAATCTGAATTCAGAATTGGAAGCAAGAGGAATAAAGGAAGTTTACCACTTTCATTTTTTAAGCCCCAGTTCTTACATAGTTTTCTTCGACCATTTGCGTAAAGGGCAACTTTTGGAGGGCAACTTTAAGAGTGAACTTGAAAACAAATTGGAAACGGAGGACGAGTAAACGGCAATAGAATAATTATCAGCTGACACACCAAGTCAGGCACATTTGCAAGGCACACAAAGCCGAAACACAAAAGCCAACCTTGCAAAAGAGCCTGCCTTGTTCCCACGCTTCTGGGACACGCCCAACTTCGCTGGACACAGACGTTCAGGTGACACACCCGAAAGAAGGGCGAACGTACAACAGGGGACAACATTGAACAAACATTTTATGAATTGCAAAGGAAACTTAAAAAAACAGGTCTCTTGAAATAACTTCGCCCAACATTGGGTTTTATGCTAATTGCAAATCCAAGCTTCAGTTCCAGCAGACGAATAACTATCAACTTTTGTTTATAATTTCATCATCAGCGGTTATCGGCAGACGGAACTCTAATTCCCAACATGCATAAAGCCCTGGCCGTTGTAAGCAATGCCATGACACCACTACCGACAGAAGATATAATTAAGTTTCTCAAGGCAAATATTTCACCTTTGCCCGACTCAATCTATGGTGACGGGTATAGAGCTTCTGTTACCCTTACCGATGACCTTTATTTGCCCTGTGTTGTATTTCGCAATTCATCGAAAGTTCTTGACTTAGCAGTTAGACGTTTTAAAGAGGAACAATCAGGGAAAAGTATTTTTAGTAAATCATCCGGATTAGGTTACGGGGAAATTGTAAAAACATTTGTCGCAAGTGGAAATTGTATAAATCACTATGACATTGCAAAGGTTGACACAAGTGACTTCGCTTTTCCAGAACAAATACTACAACAAATTCATGGTGAAACAAAAATGGCTTGGACGGGTTTTATAGCAAAGATGAAAAATGGAAAACAATTTTCTTTTGGAACATCTCTCTTGTTTGATTTTTTTGATATGCCTAAAGGTTATTCACCGAATGACATTGCAGAAATCATCAATCACTCTTACCTTGACAAAGAAGGTAATTTAAAAAGTTATCATGCTCCTGAAGTTTACGAGGAGTTTGACAGAAGTTTGGTTTTTCGGGAACGCCCCTATTTTGAATGTTACCTTGACAGTCTTTAAAAGTTATCGGTTGACAAAATGCAATAAAATTTTCCCCATCATCGGTACTACCCACTCGTTAGTGACAAGCCTAGAGCAACACTCAACAGATCAAGCAGACTTTGAAAAAATCCTTATTTTATATCATATTGACCTTCATAATTTCGGTAATTCCAATTTTAGTTTTTGGGATAGTAAATACTATGGTTAGCTTGAAATACGAAACAGAAAATATAGACGACTGTATTTCAATAGTATCAGGACAAAACTTGTGTTTGACAATTACAGTTATGAAGGGCATAATTGCATTTTGCATAATAACTATTATCGGACTTTTGACTTTTAAAAAACGAATTGTAAAAACGAACGAATAGCATATTTCAAAGAGCGTGGCGATAAGCATTTAATAAGAACTTTTTATCCTGAACAAGAAGCTTGTGAATACATAGGCGAGAAATATATTTTCGAGAATAACTCCCTAACCACCACTGATCCGATCAGACCGAATTCTAATGAGCATTTGAATAGAAATTTTGCATTAATTCTTTAATAAGCATCGTTTGTGATATGAATAACAAATGTCCTCACATAGTCAGTGCTTCAACGTTGTGCGTCATTTGAGCTATGAAAGAACCAGAAATAATATATAACGAAGCTGACATTGAAAAAGTCTTCCAAAAATTGATTTCGGATTGGGGCGAATTGACTGAATTTTATACCAAAGAAGTGAAATTTGACTATGATAATCTGCATGACCGATTTGCTTTCAATTGAACTTTATTAGTAGTATCGACTTTTGTGCTTCGATACCGGTCCGGATACCAAACTCTAAACGTTAGCGATCGTTTTAAAGACATCCCTATCCTAAGAAAAGCATGCTCTAATAAAACGGACCTTCCCAACCGAATTTATATGCTCCGATAAAGAACGCCATGATCCTGCGGCTTATCGCCTACTGGTTGTACTGCCGAAGCTATCTTTTGAATAATGCTATATTTTTATTGTTTATCAATAATATTTTATTATTTTTGACGTATCAAATTTAAATTTAGCAATGATGTCAAAAGCAAACGGCTTCGTATTTTGGGTCTTGTATGTGGTGGCCTGGCTTATCTTTGTTGGCTTGTCTATTGAAGCCGGAGGATTGCTGGTAAACTTCTTTTTTAGCCTGTATAGGCCGGAATTTATCCAGCACCTTTATCAAAAGCTGGACTTAACCGAACTATACAAAGACAGCAGGTCTGCTTTTTTCGGCATCTATAGCTTTATTCTCCTCCTTTCCATTTTAAAATCCTGCCTGTTTTACATAGTGATCCGGCTCATGCACCAAATGGATCTGTCAAAGCCGTTCAGCAGTTTTGTGGCGAAGCAAATCTCCCTGATCAGTTATTACACGCTTGCCATTGGAATGTTTAGTTACATTGCCAGGCAGTTGGCTAAAAACTTAGTGCATCATGGTTTGGTGACCGACAGCCTGAACCCATTTTGGGCAGACAGCCAGGCGTTTATTTTAATGGGTGCCGTAATCTATATTATTGCCACTATTTTCAAAAAGGGTGTGGACATTCAAAACGAAAATGATTTAACTGTATAGGCTATGGCGATCATTGTAAATTTAGACGTGATGATGGCAAAGCGAAAAATGTCGCTTAATGAGCTTTCTGACAAAGTGGGATTGACTTTATCAAACCTTTCCATATTAAAGACGGGTAAAGCCAAGGCCATCAGATTTAGCACTTTGGATATAATTTGCAAGGTATTGGACTGCCAGCCCGGCGATATTTTAGAATATGTTGATGACGAACAAAAAACAATCCGCTAAATGGTATTGACAACGACAACAAATGACATTCATCCGATGTAAAAACAATGCAAGAGGTACTATTTGAGTTTATATCGAAATACATTACGCTGACAGCGGATGAAAAGGATGCATTGCTTTCCCTGGACTTGTTTCACACGGTGAAGAAAGGGACGGTGTTACTGAAAGAAGGGCAACATTCTAAAGAGAGCTACTTTGTTCTCAAAGGCTGTATCCGGACGTATTACATCATGGACGGAGAGGAAAAAACCACTGCTTTCTATACGGAGCTGAACGCTTTGACGCCTCCCTGTGTGGTCAATAAAACTCCTTCTGACTATTTCATCAGCTGTGTGGAGGACAGTATTCTTCTCATCTCCCATGCCGGTATGGAAGTGGAAATAAACGCCCGGTTTCCCAAGTTTGATGTCATGTGCAGGATGTTCTCGGAGGAATTGCTAGCCCGGCAACAAACAGACTTTGACGCGTTTAAGACTTCTTCGCCGGAGCAGCGCTACCTTAGTTTATTACAAAAAAGACCTGACCTTATCCAGCGCGTGCCGCAACACCAGTTAGCGAGCTATCTAGGCATCAAACCCCAATCATTAAGCAGGCTGAGAGCCCGGATTCTTGAAAAAAAGAGCTGAGGCGTATTTCTTAACTTAAGTGAACGAGTGGCGGCATGCCGCAACTCTACTTTTGCAGTAACGTTTAACATTAAAACTTCAATTATTTGCAAAAGAAAATTATTTGGATGGGGCTTGCCTTCGTGTTGGCAAGTAGCTTACAGGTGCATGCACAATATGCTAAAACAGACAGCACGTACAGACGGTGGTTCGCCGGGACTTCTTTATTTGTGCTGTTGGGTAATCTTGACAGACAAAACCCTCCCGACTTCGTTCAACTCAATATAGGTTATCGAATTACGGGAAGAGATGTCATTACACTAGCTCCAAAGACCTGGAAGTATGCCTGGCCCAATGGTATTCACCCATTTCTGAACGATGCGTATAAAAAGCCGGAAGAAAAATTTCCGGGGTATGTGCGTGAGTATGGGGTAACAGTGTCCTACACGCGATTTTTATGGAAGGGTTTGTATGCACAACTTGATGTTATGCCTGCCTGGCAAATTTTCGTGAACGACAACGGCCAGAAAATTGACGATGGTTTCCAGGTTTTCAATTCATACCGTGTGGGTTATCACATCAAACTGTTGAGAGACCGGTTCTTCTTTCAACCCTCCCTGTGCGTGACACATCGTGCTTATCACACGCGGTTGCCTGACGGATTTAAACAGCTGGATGATAAGTGGTCCAAATTCATCTTTCCGGAACCTGGACTAAATATTGGTTATAACTTTTAGTTGAAAACTTATCCGTACGAAAAACACTACCAATCATGAATACGCAATATGCACCGGAAGAGATTCCGGTCAGCTTGAACGTGAAGCTGGCCACCTTATGGGCGAGTTTTATGTTCCTCTATATATACGTTGATTACTTCCACTTGTATATGCCCGGCTCGCTAAACGATATTTTGGCGGGGAAGGTAATTGTATTTGACATTTCCTATGTCTTTCTACTGGTAGCCATGATTTTTGTGGCAATTCCGGCGCTGATGATTTTCCTGTCTGTTGCCCTCCCGGCTAAGGTGAATCGCCGCACGAACATGATAGTGGCTGCGGTATTTATTCCCTATATGTTGTTTAACCTGGCGGGCGAGGCTTGGCTGCATATGTACTTTGCTGCAGCTATAGAGGTCGCTCTTCTTTGCCTGATTATCCGTTATGCATGGAAATGGCCTCGTAAACGTCTTCCTTCATAAGTGCATGACGATAGATGCCTGATAGCCATTCCTGCTTTGAATGGTGCCAACGCCGTAAAATTTTCATAGAAATCCCACAGCCCGGACCACAAAAGGTACATAAAAAAAAACGCGGCAATCATCGCCGCGTTTTTGTGTTTGAAGTATCATTTACTATTTCAGTGTTTCGTCCAGCCATTTGAAAAACTCGCGTTGCCATACCATGGCATTCTGGGCATGCAGCACCCAGTGGTTTTCGTTGGGGAGATAGAGGAGCTTGCTTTTTATGCCTCTCAGCTGCGCTGCCTGGAAGGCTTCCAATCCCTGCTCTATCGGTACGCGGTAGTCGATCCCGCCCTGGATGATGAGGATAGGGGTATTCCATTTATCTACAAAATTGCTGGGGTTGAATTTTTCATAGCCTTTTGGTGCGGGTTTTTTCCAGTAGGGACCGCCGAGATCCCAGTTGGCAAACCAGAGTTCCTCGGTAGTGCCGTACCAGCTTTTCATATCGAATAACCCGTCGTGGGCAATGAAGGATTTAAAACGTTTGTTGTGCATACCTGCCAGCATGAACACGCTGTAACCGCCATAGCTGGCGCCCACGCATCCCAGGCGGTCTTTGTCCACATAGTTTTCGCGCGAGATGGCGTCTATAGCAGACAGGTAATCCTGCATGGGTTGTCCGCCCCAGTCTTTGCTGATGTCGGCATTCCACTTCACTCCCCAGCCCGGCATGCCGCGGCGGTTAGGTGCTACCACGATATAGCCTTTTGCAGCCATGAGCTGGAAGTTCCAGCGGAAGCTGTAAAACTGGGAGAGGGATGACTGGGGACCGCCCTGGCAGTAGAGCAGGGTAGGGTATTTTTTGTTGGGATTGAAGTCGGGCGGATAGATGACCCATACGCCCATTTGTTTCCCGTCAGTGGTGCGAACCATTTTGAGTTCGGTATTGCTGGGGGCGATCCGGCTGTAGGCCGCATCGTTTTCATGACTTAGCTGGGTCATGCTGCCGCTTTTTTTGTCAACGGCGAAGATCTCGGCTGCATGGTTCATATCGGTGCGGGAAACGATGACTTGCTGCGGTGTAACGCCTACCAGGGCATTAATGTCAAATTTCCCGTCCGTTACCTGCCTGACGACGGGCATCATTTTAGTAAGCCCGGGGTTATAGACCATGAATAGTTGCTCGGTGCCTCTCCAGGCTGCATTGAAATAAAGTTCTCTTGAGCCTTCCTCATTCCATGCAAAGCTGCTGACTGTGCCATCCCAGTTGGCGGTAAGATTCATTTTGCTGCGGTTGAGGTCTTTTATGTTCATGACATAGATGTCATTTTTATCTGCTTCGAAACCGTCGTGCGCCATGCTGGTCCAGGCGAGGTAGTTGCCGTCGACACTGAAGGCGGGGCTCATATCGTAGCCCATCATGCCCACGGTCAGGTTGACGGTGTTGCCCGTATGGAGATCGTATTGATAGATATCTGTGTTGGTGCTTTGTGCGTATTCCTTACCGAATTTCTTCTTGCTTACATAGATGATGCTCTTGCTATCCGGACTCCAGATGAAATCTTCCGTGCCTCCAAACGGTTTTTGAGGACAGTCATAAGGCTCATTTGCCATGATGTCTATGGGGTTCTTAATTTTTGCCGCCGTGACAAACACGTGGGAGAATTTGCCGTCTTCCCAGGTATCCCAATGGCGAAAATTGAGGTCGGTATAGATTTGAGCGGTTGTCTTGGGAAGGTCTTTATAGATGTCGGTTCCCATCATGGGCTTGATCAGCACTTCTTTGGAGAAGGCAATAAAGTTGCCATCGGGCGAAATACGGACATTTTCCATGCCTGCCACATCGTTGTAGAACACCTGCCAGTTTTTACCCAGGTCGGTGCTCCGGTAGATAGCTTTTTCATCCATAGCATACCAGGCATCTGCTTCTTTTTGAAATACTGACTTGCCGGTCAGCTCGCGTGTATTGCCGCTGACGAGGTTGACTGCGTATTTTTTTGCGGTAGATTTTTCAGTTTCCACGTTATAAGACCGGGATGTGTAGTACACGGTTTTGCCGGATGCACTTACGCCGTCACCGCTTACCCGTTTGAGGCTCCAGAGCAGATCAGGCGTCATGCGGTTCTGGGCAAATGCTGTCACGCTTAAGAGCACTAAGGGAATAAAGAGTTTTTTCATTATTAAAATGATTAGAGACTAAAAATAAGGACATAATTACCGTGGTGCAACCCCCGGTCTGCGGGAACGTATATTGGGTGTGGCAGCGGGGGGCTGCTCAAAATCTACGATGTTCTCCCAGCCTGGTTTCAGGTTGATGGGGTTGTAACTGGGGATCACTTTTTCAGGCTGCCGTTTTTCGAAGAGTTTCCCATGATCCCATTTTCCGTTCTTATTCTCATCGAGTATGACGCGCATGGTGTAGGTAGCCGGCTGCAGCTGGTAAAAATGGATATTGGTATCAGTAACGGGTTGCTGATAGAAGGGTTTCCCGTCTTTCATCAATACGAAAAGGTATTGTTCGCCCAGGTATTTTGTCGGTAAATGAATGTGCAGCCTGGCATAATCCGATTCACTTTTGGTGCGAAAAGTATGCCGGGAGGGCAGGGCTTCCGTACCGCTGCTGTCGATGGCAAAGTTTTTCAGCAAGCGCAGGATATAAACGGTATTTTCTTTCCAGGCAGTTTGCAGTTGTAACTTGTTTTGCTGCATGGTATCCTGAACAGCCACGACTTTTGCTTCTATCAGGGTGCCGAGGCTATCATAGGACAGGTTGATCCTGTTGGCGTTGATCGTTTTTATTTTTTTGTTGAATACGATGTCTAAGGGCGTCGTTATTTCGCGGGTGCGTTTTTTAGTGTCGCTGGTGTCAACCGCTACGAGATAGGTAAAGCCTTCTGTCGCGGCGGGCGTCTCCGCGGCTGCCGGCACGGTTTCGCCTTCCCGGCTAAAACGTCCGCCCGGGCGTTTACCGTCAGCAAGCGCTGTGCCGTTACTGTTGTTTACGGAGTCGGATTCCGATGAAATATAAAGCTCTACGGGTTCGTCTATACTATCTTTCGGGAATATCGTCTTGTCGTGAAATGCTATCATCTCTGCACCGCCGTCATAGACCAGGTTGTTATTGCCATCACGAAGGGCAAAGATCCTGAATGCTTTGGCGGGTAATCCTGTGAAGCGGAATTCCCCGTTCATTTCGGTCTTTACCACATAGGAAGGTTTTTCCTTTACCACGATGCTGTCCGACTTGGATGCGTCGTAGAGCAATACGTAAGCGCCGGTGTCCTTCATGCCGCTGGCAGCATCCATCACGGTGCCTCCTATGGACAGGGAATCAAAATAGGCACCCGTGCTGAAGATATAATTGTATCCCACAAAGGGATTGTTTTCATGCACATCTGCAATGGCATTGCCCAGGCGAATGCGGTAGGTGGTGTTTTCCTGTAAAAGGCTGTCCGGGATCTTAATGATAACGCGGCGATTCACGGCTTCGACGGTGGGCGGAAAGGCCAGCAGGGGCGATAACTGGACTTCTGAGGCTGCGTTGTTCACGTTCACAAATTCATCAAAGCGCATTTCCAGGCGGGTGACCCGGGTATTTAGCTGGGAGTCGGGTGGAAAGACTGAAACGAGTTTGGGGGGGGCTACGTCTTTTTTCCCCCCAGTAGGGTGCGAGATGTTGGCACAAGCGTTTAAAAGAATCAGGGCAATAATGAAAAAGGAGTAAAATCGCATGGGCCTCATTGGGGGCAAAAATAAAGAATTGCGTGATTGGTTGTAAAAGGAGGCTGGCTTTGGGGCTTTTTATCAGTCCTGCGCTCTAATCAGGACTAAAAAGACCCGATAAGGTCGGTGTTCTGTATCAAACCTATGACCCGGGAATGGTGAATTGCATCCTCGCTTTTTTCGAAATAGAGGGCTGCTACTCCGGCATTTTTAATATGATCTATCTTTTGCCGGGTTGCTGCCTTGTTTTTTTTATTGACGTGCCGTATGTATACGCAAATAATCCTTCCGGGAAATTTTTCCACGATATTGGTGTAGATATCGGGGTCGCGCTGCGTATCGTCGCCGAGTAAAACGAAATTGCGGGCCGGAAATTCCTTCAGTATGCGCACGATCCGGATGTATTTTCCATCATGCTTGCCTTGCCCGGTCTGCAGAAATTCAAGGCCCACCTTTATTTTATTAAGGAGGTACACACCTTCCGGAATTTTGTATTGCTTTTTAAATTCCTGGATATAGTCGTATAAATTCCATTCACTACTGGAAACATAAAAGAAGGGGTTGGGCTCGTTTTCATTGGCGTTGTTGGCAAGTAACTGGTAGTGTTTTACTACCCCTTCGAAAGGCCTTCGGGTACGTGCGTTCTTGGTGAGCAGCACATAGAGCCGCTTACCGAGCCGGGAAGAATGGGAAACCAGGAATGTATCGTCAATATCGGAAATGAACGCATGTTGTGTAGGGTGCGGAACGAGTAACTTTCCTTTTCCCGCCGTACCGGTATATTTTCCCTCCGCTATTTTTACATTTATTTCATGCCATCCATGCTCCAATGCTTTTTTCGATGTCCATTCAAACTTGAAAAACCCGCTTTCATCGGTAACTCCTTCGAGTCGTTCTTCTCCCCACAGCAGCTGCACGGGGATATTTTTATAAGGTTCTACAATAAAAAGCCGGATCAATGATAAACTGTTACTCAGAAAGTTTTTCCTGAATTTCGTTTTGGGTAGAGGGGATTGTTTCAGCACATGCCCCATTACTAACAACATATCATCATCGCCATACCCATTGTAAACCTTTACTACAGGCACCCTGGTGATATGCAGTTTATTAAGCAACCATTCTTTTAAAGGCTTTTGGGTGGCATCCATGCTTCGGTGGTCTTATTTTTTTGTACTGTTGTAGAATCTTACAATAGTGTGCCAAACCAACAACCGTTAAAATTACTCTTTATTTATAATCCCATATCGGGAGGGCACCATGAACAGTCTATCTGGACGCCTAACCCTATCCAATGGGAAGAACAAATTATCTCCTACCTGGACGGGTTGCCGCATTCGTACACGGTATTTAAAACCACGGCCCAAAACGACCATCAAAGTATCCGGGCAATTGTAAAAAAAATAAGCCCTGACCGGATAGCTGCGATCGGGGGAGACGGCACCTTAAAAATGGTGGTGGAAGCAACAAAAGATATTGATATCCCAATCTGTATTTTCCCGGCAGGTTCTGCCAATGGTATGGCGAGGGAACTGCAAATGCCTTTAACCGCAGAGGGCTGTATGGAGGTATTGCTTACCGGTACGGTCAAACCTGTGGATGCCATCCTGATCAACCAATCCCATCTTTGTATCCATCTCAGTGATATCGGTATCAATGCGCAGCTTGTAAAATATTTTGAAGAGAACGATATACGGGGGAAATGGGGGTATGCCAAGGAGATATTTCGTGTGCTTTGGAGAAGGCGTCTTATGAATGTACAGATCACCAGTGAAAAGCATAGCATACAGCGTAAGGCTTTTATGGTGGTAATAGCCAATGCCAGCCAATATGGGACAGGTGCCCGGATCAACCCGCTCGGAAATGTACACGACGGAATCTTTGAAGTAGTAATATTGCGTAAATTATCGATCACAGAGCTTTTTAAAATGCTGTTTTTGAACCGGAAGTTTAACCCTGAAAAAACAGAGGTTTTACAGGCGCAGCGATTGCATATTGAAGTGAAAAGGAAAATCTATTTTCAGGTGGATGGGGAATACCTGGGGAAGACGAAGTCTATCACCGCCGAGGTAAAGCCGCACATCGTAAAACTTATTTTTCCTTCCTGATCATTTAAGTGAAAAAAATTATACTACATTGACCTTACTACAAGATGATAAGCTGATCATGTTTCAAAACCGGCTGCAGAAAATGTGGAAGCATTACAGCAAACCGGCACGAAAGCAAAACATTTACTGTTTTCGTTTCTACGATCATGATCTTTCGGAATTTCCTTTTGCGATCGATTTTTATGATGGAGTGGTGCATGCTTCGGAGTACAAGCGCCGGCATGGCATGGAGGATGAGGAGCATGAACTATGGCTGG
This sequence comes from Flavipsychrobacter sp., assembly GCA_035497455.1. Lineage (GTDB taxonomy): Bacteria > Bacteroidota > Bacteroidia > Chitinophagales > Chitinophagaceae > JAFIGV01. The sequence continues at coordinate 56,438 of DATJDL010000020.1, read as the reverse complement.
AAGCCTGCAAGCAGTGTATCGCTCAGATAGTCGAAATTGAGCCTGTAAACGTTTTTATGAAGGTGAGAAAGCGAAAAGAAGGCCGGCAAGGTCAATATGATAAGTTCGCAGAGGAAAAAGCAGAAAAGATAGTACGGGAGAACGATCTGAAGTTTATTATCAACCTGACGGATTACCTGGATACGGGTTTATTCTTAGATCACCGGGTTACCAGGAGCAGGGTAAGAGATGAGGCAAAGGGTTTAAAGGTGTTGAACCTTTTCTGCTACACCGGTTCCTTCAGTGTGTATGCGGCGGCCGGCGGTGCTGCTGCCGTCACTTCTGTAGATCTATCCAAAACCTATATCAACTGGGCAAAGCGCAATATGCAATTCAATAAATTGTATGATGATGCCAAGCATGATTTTGTGCAGGCGGATGTGCTGGAGGTGATCAATGAATTGCCGGCTGATACGTATGATCTTATCGTATGCGATCCCCCGACATTCAGCAATAGCAAGCGCATGGAAAGCACGTTTGATGTACAGCGCGATCATGTTTCGCTGCTGAAACGGTTGTTAAAGGCCACGACAGAAGAGGGCAAGATCTACTTCAGTAATAATTATCATAAATTTCAACTGGACAGGGATGCTATTCCCGCTTTTGATATCAAAGACATTACCGGCGCCACCACACCTTTTGATTTTCAAGGCAGGCTTCACCGGAGTTGCTTTGTGATTACCAAGTAAGTCAGAATGTCTGCTAAATAAGGCAAATTACGTGTTCAGCGTCCCTTCCACACCATCGCTGTTATCAGTGGTTTGCCCTGTAACGGTTGCCCAGACAAACGTTGCGAGCGAGACTAATTTACCGGCTTTTGTATCCCAGTAATAGCATTTTCCGGGGGCGACACGTATGATGCTTACTTTGGGGTCATCTTTCCCCTCTTCGAACCACGCGTTTGCCATTTTTGACCATTTTTCTTCTATGGTGGCACGATCCGTATAAATAAAAGCTTCTCCGTAGACGGATAAATATTCATAGTCGCTATTGTTCATGAACAATAGCTGTACGCGGTTGTCTTCCTTTAACTGGAAATTTTTATTACTGTCATTACTGCTTATAAACCACAGGTTGCCTTCCTCATCGCATTCCTGCAATCCCATAGGTCTTGTTTCGAAGGGCTGGTTGGCCAGCTCGGTGCAAAACATACAGGTTCCTGCTTTTTCAGAAAGTTCTTTTAATTTTTTTACAGCTTCGCTGCTGGATAAATTCTCTGTTGACATATTTGTTGATTTTTGTTGTTGTTAAATTATTCGCCTGCCCATTGAATGGCTTGTTGTCTCTGTGCTTTCTTGAATCCTTTAAACTCACCCGGAATGATGGAGCTGAAAGCATCTGTAAATTTTATGACGCGCTCATCATCCGTAATAATGGCTGCCTTGTTCCATTGTGTGATATGCTTTAGCCCGAGCCACATATCCTGTAACCAGGCACCGGCTGTAAAATCCGCGATCCCGGTATGTAGCTCTAAAACGTAATTTAACCGCTCATACTGTTGGAGGTGTTTGTCCACAGCCGGTATGAGGATATTTTTAAGATCATCGGCGGAAACGGTACCGCTTGCGGTGAATCCCACTACGTTTTCGGGTAAATCATGGAGTTGGGTGATCATCTTTTTTTATAAGACTAATGATAAAAATCAAACCACCTTGATTTGCCGGGAAATGGTGACCAGCTGAAGGGTGGCAAGGTTATTTTAAAAAGGTACAAGTTCAAATAACTGTTATGAAACGTAAACATTTGGTTGTAATAGGAACTGCTGCTGCAGTGGCTTTTACTGCTTATTGTTACGGTAAGGCCAGGCTTTCTATTCCCCCCGGTGCAAAAGCGGTAACTGATTTTGATATGAGAAAATACCTGGGTACCTGGCATGAGATTGCCCGTTTTGATTACCGCTTTGAAAAGGATATGGAAAAAGTAACGGCAACTTATTCGCTGAAAGATAACGGTGACATTAAAGTGGACAACCGGGGCTTTGATACGGCAAAAAACAAGTGGAAACAAAGCATCGGTGTTGCAAAATTTATAGGAAGCGATCATGTGGGGCGTATCAAGGTGTCGTTCTTTAAACCGTTTTATTCCTCTTATAATGTTCTTTCGATTGATGAGGATTACCAATATGCATTGGTGGTGGGGAACTCCAAAGAATACCTTTGGTTTCTATCCCGGGAGAAAACAATGCCCGGTCATATTAAGGAAAAATACCTGGAAATAGCCAGGGGTTTGGGTTGTGAAACCCATAAGTTAATTTGGGTTGTGCAATAAATTCAGTATTATTACGTTCAGGTTATTAAATAACATTTCTTTCCAAACCTAAGTTTGCCTTTATACGTAGTTGTGTATTGTCCCGCAAAGGTTGGCGACAACAGCTTAAACTATACTATGGCAATTTTCTTTTTTATTCTTATTCACTGGTACACATCGTTGTTTTTCCAGTCGATCTTCCATCATCGGTATGCGGCACATAATCTGTTTAGCATGTCTAAATTTTGGGAGCGCGTATTTTACATCGGATGTTTCATCACACAAGGCTCCTCCTATATCAGCGCCTATACTTATGGGGTGATGCATCGATTGCATCATGCGAATACGGATAAGCCGGAAGATCCACACTCTCCGCATAATGATCCCAATCCTTTCCTGATGATGTGGACTACACGGAACAACTATTTCAGCCTGTATATCGGTAAGACAGGCGCTGAAGAAAAATTCAAAAAGAATTTACCCGAATGGGAGGCCTTTGAAAAAATAGCCCATAACTGGATCACCCGTGTGAGCTGGATGATTGTATATATATTGATCTATGCATGGCTGGCAACAGCCTGGTGGCAATGGCTTTTCCTGCCTATCACTATTGCTATGGGGTCTGTACAGGGTGTGGCAGTCAACTGGTGGGCGCATAAGTTCGGTTACGAAAATTATAAAATGAACAATACCTCCAAAAATATTCTTCCGCTGGATCTTGTTTTTTGGGGAGAAGCTTATCATAACAATCACCATAAACATCCCAGCAAACCTAACAATGCCACACGCTGGTTTGAATGGGATATGGGTTATCACACTATGCGGTTGTTGCATGCGGTAAGGGTGATCAAACTTAACAGGCATTAACGGACCTTTAGTCTGCGACCTGTTCATCTATTCAGAATAATATGCAGCTTCACCAAGATGTTTACTCAGTGGGCATATTGATGGCGCGACGTTATTTCAGAAAACGATAGGTAAACTTCAATAAAAAGATATTGCTGGCTTCGTTGCTAAAAGCGTGGTTGAGCAAGCTGTTGGCAATAGGGGAGTAAATATCTGAAGCTACCTCGGGTGTATTGCCTTGCGACCATACCAGGTAAAATTCAGAGCCGGCTTTGTACTCCCAACGCATTACCAGGTTCGAACGGAATTGCACGAAATTGAAATCCGGCTTGTAGAAACTGTAATCGGTTATGCCGTCTGTGTTTTCATCTACATAGTACTGTCCGTCCCGGTGTGTGATTTGCCGGGTATCAAATTGATGAAAACGGTTGTCATATTCGGGATTAAGCGGATCTTTCACGTAAGCAAAGTGTCCATAAACAGGTCGTGTAATGTAGGGTTGACCATAATACTGAATGGTAAGATCGGGAGTAATGTTGTACGTCATACGCAGTGTCATCCGTATGGTTTGCTGATGGAGTTCACCCACTATGATGCGCGGCGATCCGTTGTAATCTGTTGTGGCCACATACTGATCCTGCCGGCGCCAGAAATCGCTGAAGCCCAGACTTAGACCGGCACGGAATGCATTGACGGGTTGGGCATTTACTGAAATGGAATAGTTATCCCAAGTCAATGTCCTGTCCGGACCGAAACCTTTGGAAATATTAATATTCCCGTATGCTTTTTTACGGGTATCTGTAGTGAGGTCTAACCATCCCCCGATGCCTTGCGGTTTGCGAAGTGCTGTGCTGCCACGCAGTGCCACATTGGAAACATCATAGGGATTGTAATCAAAACCCATTCCCAGGTTCCAGAAATTTCTGAAGAGTCCATGCGCATTGGTATTGAACGCTACATAAAGCAATTTACCTGAGAAATCCCAGCGCGCCCAGTGATTGTAGTTGACGGATGCATTTCTGAAAACGGAAAAAGGCTGTTGAAACTGGATGGCTGCCCAGGTAAAGTGATTGATCTCATTTGCAGAAAGCATGAAGCCGATATCGTTCAGTTCCAGTTGAGGGGAGCGCCAGGTAACGCCTGTTTGGAACTTGATGATCTGCCCGTATTTACCGGCTGTGCCGCCGGCTTTCCCTATTTTAAAGGTGCCGCCGGTACCGGTTAAAGAAGTGCGGTTGCTATCCAATTTGGCTTCTGTTATATCCGGTCGCTGAAACAGGTGTTCAATAGAAGTCTGTGTATTTAAAATTGCTTGCCGGCTTCCTTGCACCTGGCTCACGACGATATTGCCCGCGTAATACCAGCTTCTTTTATTCCAGTAATGCTGAAAGTCGATCCCGCCTGAAAATGCACTGCTGTGAAGCAGGTCGTCCAGGCCTTTTTCCCTGTTTACTGCAGTCATTACCGCACCGATCACGGTATTTCCTCCATCAATGTCTTTTTGTGTCCGGGCTACAAAATAATTGGACAGCGGTTCCACCAGCTCTCTTCTCCGATCTCCCTTATTATCTATGAGGGCTTTCTCCCGCTGTGTGACGCTCTCCAGTAATCCGATACTCCATCCGTTTTTTGTCTTACCGCTGAATTTAGCAGCACCCAGGATGGTCGTCTTGTCGGGTACTTTGGCATATTCTCCTTTTGAGAGTTGAGGGTAGGTATGAGGTGAACTTCCTATCCTGCGGGAGTAGAAAAGAAGATCGGCATCATAATCTCCCCCGGCAACGGAACCGGTTAGCTGATAGTCAAAAATGTTCCGGCTTTCCATGAAGAAGGGCCGGCGTTCTTCGAAGAAATTCTCAAATCCATCCAGTCTTACCTGCGAGGGATCTGCCTCTACCTGTCCGAAGTCAGGATTGACGGTGAAGTCCAGTATCAGATCACCGGTTATGGCTACTTTGCCGTCAATACCTCCCGAAACCCGGCTGTCATTGCCTGTAGCGAAGGGGTTTCCTTCTTGTTTTTTATAGGTAGTCGTTTGTGCTACGAGGTAGGGTGCCAGTTCTACCTGTTTCTGAGGCTTCACATTATTTAGCCCGTGCAATTCTCCGAAGTTGCTCACCCAGCCGTTCAGTCTTTGAGGAATGTACTGCCAATAGGAACGTTCTTCTTTCCTGAAGATCAATCGCTGCACCTGCAAGCCCCATATTTTATCGGGATCTTTATTATAGCGCAGCTGGCTCAAGGGGATTTTTATTTCCGCTGTCCACCCGGAGTCGTTTACTTGTGTTTTGGCATACCAGATAGGGTTCCAGTTGCCGTCCCAGTTCTCCCCGTTACCGGAGATGAATTCATCGCCCCGGACACCGGAAGCGGAGAGGGTAAAGGAAAAAGCGGTGCGCAGGTCATGATAGCAATCGAGATTCACCTCTACCCAATCGCCCGGAAATTCGTCCCGCCTTCCCATTCTTTTGACGATGCTGTCGCGGGCATCCAGGCAATGATAGGCGAGGTAGAGAAATTTTGCATCGTATAGTACTTTGAATCTTGTCGGATAAGCCGGAGCTGTATTTTCATCGGGTTTGTATTCAACGAAATCACCGCTCCAGTCCACCATTTGCCAGGCAGCCTCATCTGCTGATCCATCTAATTTTATGCTGTTGAGAGGCGTGCGTTGTGTAACGTACTGCCGTTTGGGAACAGGTGCATCCGTAAGGTTGCTTTGTGCTGAAAGCAGGGGAGATAAGTGCAATAAAAGCACGAGCAGCGTAAGGATGCGATTCATGTATCATGAGGGGTTACATTGCAAAAATAAAGGGAAGCATTATCCGAATTATCCCCCGTTTCTTCCCCTTTTTCAGGGGAAAAAACGAGCGATACCGAATGTGCTATGCACTCAGCCCGATTACCGGGAGCTGTCTATAACGATGACCGAAGTTCCAGCAAGGCTACATTCTCGATGTGATGTGTGTGCGGGAACATATCTACAGGCTGTAAACGGGTTACTTGGTACTTCGTATCCAGCCATTGCAGATCGCGGGCCTGCGTGGCAGGGTTGCAACTTACATACACGATTTTGGGAGCTTCCATTTTCAGGAGTTGTTGTACGAGTTTTTCATGCATGCCTGCACGCGGCGGGTCCGTAATGATGATGTCCGGTCTGCCATGTTCTTCAAAAAAAGAGTCCGTACAAATCTCTGCTACATCGCCTGCATAGAACAGGCAATTGTCTAACCCATTTGTCATCGCATTTTCTTTAGCATCTTGTATGGCATCGGCTACTACCTCTATACCTATGATCTTCTTCGCCTTCTTAGAACAAAAAATCCCGATACTTCCCGTACCACAATAAAGATCGTAGAGTACTTCATTTCCTGTAAGACCTGCAAACTCGCGCGTGATCTGGTAAAGTTTTTCAGCCTGGTAGCTGTTAGTCTGAAAGAATGACTTGGGCGAAATTTTATACCTGAATTCCTCCAGTGTTTCCTCGATATACCCTTTGCCATAGTAAGTAATTACCTCCTGATCGTAGAGGCTGTCGTTTACTTTACTGTTAATTGTATAATGCAGCGAAGTGATGCCGGGTATTTCCTGCAGCAAATGATCCAATATGGCTTCCCGTTCTTTTGTGTTCTCTTCCCGGATGACCAGGTTAATCAACACTTCTCCCGCTTTGGTTCTGCGGAAAACCACATTTCTCAGCCATCCTTCCTGCAACCTGTAGTCGTAATAGGTGTAACCCTTCTCTTCGGAGAAGTCACGTAATACCTGCAGCAACCTGTTGGTAGGCTCGTCTTGTAAATAGCAGGTATAAATAGGGACTACCTTGTCGAATAAACCCGGTGCATGAAAGCCCAGTGCTTTTTCTTTCGGCAGCGGCTCGCCGTTTGCAGCTTTTATTTCCTCATGGGTCCTGTAGCGTTGCGCAGAAAAGGTAAACTCCAGTTTGTTTCTATAATAGGTTTCCTTTTGGCTGCCCGCAATAGGGGCTATACCCGGAAGCTCTACCTGACCGATGCGCCTGAGCTGGTCTTCTACCTGCTGCTGTTTATAGATTAACTGTTGTGAATAGGGCAGCATCTGCCATTTGCATCCGCCACATACGCCGAAGTGCTGGCAAAAAGGAGTTACACGTAGCGGAGAAAGCCCGACCACCTCTGTCACCGTGCCCTGGGCCCAGCTTTTTTTAGATTTGGTAATACGTACATTCACTACATCTCCTGGGACCACATTCTCCACAAACAGCACTTTTCCGTCTTCCAAATGAGCTACACTCTTTCCTTCGGCAGCATAAGCGTCTATTGTGACAGCTGAAACAACGATATTTTTCTTCTTTCTGGACAATGCTATAAAAGTTAAAACCGTGCAAATTTACAGTTCCGGACTAACGCTGCATGCGTATTAAATTAATTTTGGCTACCGATTATCCAACACATAATCCTACAATCCCGTCTGTGATAGCTGAAAACAATTATTTTCGCGAAAGTTTATGAACAAGATAAAGCTATTTGTATTCCTGTTGAGCATGGGAGTATTGTCCTCCGCATTGGCTAAAGATGGCTACAGGATCAAGGTGAATCTGAAGAATACGACCGATACCATGGTCTACCTGGTGCACTATTACGCGGAGCCGCTTCCTAAGATTTACAAAACGGATTCTGCCAGCCTGAAGAAAGGGGAGGCAATTTTAGAAAGCAAAGACTCGGTTCTGGGTGGTATTTACATGATCCTTCCCTCCTCCCGCAATACCTATTTTGAATTTTTGCTGAAAAACGGGGATGATTTTACCATCAATGCAGATATAAAAGACCTGCCGGCTTCGGTGATTTTTAAAAACTCGGATGAAAATATTCGTTTTTACGAATATGTACATTATTTGAAAGGATTTGGTGAAAAACAGGAACAGTATAAAGCGCAACTTAGTAAGGCAAAAAGAGCATCAGATACCGCGGAGATCAGAGGAAAGGCTTCTGAAACGGCCAAAGAGCTTACCAGGTACAGAAGAACTTACGCCTCTAAATTTCCTAATACACTTCTGGGAAATATCTTCCATGCTATGGATCTACCGGATGTACCGGAAGGAAAACATTTTCTCGCCGACGGGTCTGTAGATAGTAATTATAATTACCTGTTTTATAAACAGCATTACTGGGATAAATTCAATTTTAAGGACGATCGCCTGATTCATACACCGATTTACGACTCCAGGCTGGAAGAATACATGAATCGTTTGGTGATACCTTATGAAGACAGCGTGATAAAGGAAGGCGATTTGCTGTTGGCGAAAATTCCGAAACGTACCGAGCTTTTCAAATACACCTTATTCTGGCTGACATATAATGCGCAAACCAGTAAGATTATGGGAATGGACCGGGTATTTGTACATCTTGTAGAGAACTATTACATGAAAGGTGATGCTTTCTGGCTGGACAGAGATGGTCTGCAAAAATATTACGACGAGGCAGCCCGGAAGTCTCCCAACCTCATTGGCAGGATTGCTCCGGATCTGACCCTTCAGGATGTGAACGGGAAATCCTACCGCTTGTCTGATTTTAAAGCTAAATATACCCTGCTTGTTTTCTGGGAGCCTACATGCGGGCATTGTATGACAGAAGTTCCCAAAATTGACTCGGTGTACAAGGCAGAGCTGAAGGCTAAAGGGGTGAAGTTGATCGGAGTGCGTACGGATGACCCCGTTGAAACATGGCAGGACTTCATTAAAAAACATAAACTGGATGAATGGCTGCACTTATATGATGCCGATAACAGTTCCAACTATCGCGGCAAATATGATATTCGTACGACCCCCAGCGTGTACCTGCTTGACGAAAATAAGATCATTATCGGTAAGAAATTAGATCATTCTAATATTGCTACCGTTATTGAAATCCAGGATAAGAAAAACAAACAATCATCTTCAAAAAAATAAAATAATTACCTCCCATGCGAAAGTTGGTATTACCTATTGTAGCAGCCATTATGTTCATTCATGAAGGCACTGCTCAAACTCTTTTTACCTACGGGAAAGATCAGGTTTCAAAAGAAGAATTCCTCAGGAATTATGAAAAGAATGCCCTCAACAAAAAGCCGGATCTTTCCGAACCTGCCCTGAGGGAATATCTGGATCTCTACGCACTTTTTAAAATGAAAGTAAAAGAGGCTGAACTTCAAAAACTGGATACCTTACCGGTTATTCAAATTGAGTTAGCCAATTACCGTCGTCAGTTATCCAAAAACTACCTGACAGACAAACAAGTGACAGAAAACCTCTTGAAAGAAGCCTATGAACGGTCCAAAGAAGATCGCCATATAGCACATATTCTGATTTCTGCACCCACGAATATGTCCCCGGAAGATACGTTGGTCCGTTTTAAGAAAACAGATAGTGTGTACAAAGCGCTGCAGAAAGGCGCCGATTTTACACAAATGGCAAAGCTGTATTCGGAAGATCGCGGCTCCCAGGATAAGGGGGGAGACATCGGGTTCATGACTTCCATGCAGACATTGTACCCTTTTGAGAACGCAGTGTACACTACCGACGTGGGAAAAGTTTCTAAACCCTTCCGTACTCCCTTAGGGTATCATATTATAAAAGTGCTGGAGAAACGGCCTGCTGTAGGCGAAGTGAAAGTTGCCCAGATACTTTTTGCCACTCCCCAATCCCGCGGCGCGGAAGGTAAAGCCGAAGCTGCCAGGAATGCAGATAAGGTGTACCAGGAATTGAAGGGAGGGGCATCTTTTGAGGAAATGGTGAGAAGGTATTCGGAAGATAAATTTACAGTAGAAGAGGGGGGTGTGATGCCGCAATTCGGTGTCGGTTCCATGGTGCCTGCATTCGAGTCTGCCGCTTTTGCATTAAAAAAGCCGGGGGATATTTCAACTCCGATCGAAACAGACTATGGCTATCATATTATTAAGCTCATAGAAAAAACAACGATAAAGCCGCTGGATTCGGTCAGCAGTTCTTTAAAAAGAAAAATCGAAAATGACTCCCGCTCACAGGTAGCGAAAAATGCGTTCTTCGAAAAAATCAAAGCAAAGAATCAATTTAAGGAATACCCCGCTAACTATCAGGAATTGCTTACTGCTATCAAGGCCATACCTGACACGGGTAAACTTGCCGGTGGGTTTAAGGCGAGTGACTTTGCATCTATGAACAAACCTTTGTTTAGCCTGGAGAAGACCAGCTACACCCAAAAGGACATGATGGAATATGCTGAAATGCTCACCCGTGGCAGAATAAATGGTAATAAGGAGGCTTCTGCCAAAGATATCTATACCATGTATGTAGAGAAAGTGGTGAACGATTACGAAGAGCATAAGCTTGCCGATACCAATCCTGAGTTCAGAAACCTGATGACTGAGTATCGTGACGGTATCATGTTGTTTGAACTGATGGACAGGAATGTATGGACACGTGCGGCGAAGGATTCTTCCGGTCTGGAAAAATTCTATGAAATAAACAAAACAAAATACCAGTGGGAACCAGGATTTTCCGGTGTAGTGTACCGTTTCAAAGATGAGGCAGCCATGAGGGAAGGAGTGAAACTGCTGGAAGGAAAGAAAAAACTCAGCAATGAAGAGCTAATCAAAGCTATGAATACGGACAGCAACCCGGATGCCGTGACGATGCAAACCGGCCGATACGAATTCTCCAAATTCACCGATGCTCCCCGCGAACAGCTGGTAGCAGGTAAACTTTCCAAAGCAGTAAAGAACAATGATGGCACGTATACGGTGGTGAGAACCGACGAAGTTTTTAGCGGATCTTCACAAAAATCACTGGACGATGCCAGAGGTTATGTGGTGGCAGAATACCAGGATTACCTGGAAAAACAGTGGAATGCAAGCCTTCGGAATAAATATGAGGTGAAAGTGGATGAAAAAACATTCAAATCCATGGTGAGGTAATTTCTCTCTTAGTTTTATAGGTATGAAAAATGGCTATCGAAGATCGGTAGCCATTTTTTATTGAAACAGGTATGCCGCACGTTCAGTATAGCTGCGGTATTAAAGCGATATACCTATACAGAGCCCGGTCCGTAAGCCCACCATGGGAAGTTTGCCTTTTAGTATGACGCCGTTATCGTTCACTTTAGCGTCAAAATTTTTCCCATTGTACCCGATGCTGTTTAATGTATTTTCCAGGTCATCCTGGTCATCTATGCTAACGTCTGTCATGTCGACTTCGGCATCCAGGTCTAGCTTTATACTTCCATAAGAAGGTCCTGCGATCCACCAGTCCAATAATACCCGTTTGCTGAGATGCCACTGCGCTCCAAAGAGAAGTCCGCCAAAAACGGAATTCATTTTACCTGAAAAATCAATGCTTTTTAAGGAACCGTCATCTTTTTTAAAGATATAAGTTCCTTCCAGGGAGTTGCCTCCGACACGCAAAAACGGCGCGATGTAGAACCCACTCAAAGGTTTTTTTCCGAAATAGTACCGGAACTCCGGCGTAATGCCCCAACTTCCCATTTTGGCGTCGTTCAGAAAATCTGAAACGGCGTCATCGCTATCTTCCAGCCCGTTAGTGATCAACCCCCTGAATGCGATTCCTGATTTCGGCTGTAAGCGTACGCCCAGCGCCACACTGATATGTTCATTCAAACCTCTTTCGTATTGGAAAGAGAAGTTTTTGAGTGGAAGCGCAAATAGATTGAGTTTAATGTTGTTTTTAGCAAATTCTGTATTGCTTTTAACAGTCTCCTTGTCGTTTTGCGCGATTGCAGGCGCACACAGGGAGGAAAGAAGTGCTGCCAGGACGATTCGTTTCATGATTATTTTTTGAGGTAAAGTGTGACAAAGATAAAAATGAAAATAAATTACCTGCTATCGTGTTTTCATCCTCCCTGTTTTGTTTTGAAAAGATTTTTCCATGATATTTTCGTTTAAGAAATACCACATTCTGACTACCTTTGCCCACTAAATTTTTTTAAAACATGCCGGGACGCAAACTGATAACCCTTGACGAATTCACTATCCAGGAGACACGCAAATTCCCCCAAGCTACGGGTGATCTTTCTGCTTTGCTGCGTGATATAAGTTTGGCGTGTAAACTCATCAATAAACAAGTGTCGAAAGCCGGTTTGGTGGATATCCTGGGGAAACACGGGGCAACGAATGTTCAGGGAGAGGAGCAAATGAAACTGGATATTTATGCAGACGAAACCCTGATACGTGTATTGCAGAGCAGTACCGAGTGTGCAGGGATCGCATCTGAAGAAAATGATGATTTTATTTGCTTTGATGATGAGTTTTCGGTGAATTCAAAATATGTGGTGTTGTTCGATCCTTTGGATGGTTCTTCGAATATTGATGTAAATGCATCTATCGGCACGATCTTCTCTATCTATCGCAGGGTTAGCCCGCTGGGGAGCCCTTGCACGGAAGCTGATTTCTTGCAGGAAGGTAATAAACTGATGGCAGCCGGCTACGTGATCTACGGCTCCAGCACCATGTTGGTGTATGCTACCAAATTAGGGGTTAACGGTTTTACTCTTGAACCGTCCATCGGGGAGTTCTGCCTGTCTCATCCGGATATGAAGTGTAAGGAAAAGGGAAAGATTTATTCCATCAACCAGGGAAATACGAACAAATATGATGAGGGTACGCGTGCTTTCCTCAATTACTGCATGGAGGATAATAAAGAAGAAGACCGCCCGTACTCGCACCGTTATATAGGTTCGATGGTAGCAGATATGCACCGTACTCTTATCAAAGGAGGGATATTCCTGTATCCTGCCGACAAGAAAAATAAGAACGGCAAGCTCCGTTTGCAATATGAGTGCAATCCCATGTCGTTTATCATAGAAGTGGCAGGTGGAAAATCGAGCAATGGTAACCAGTCCATTCTAGATGTACAACCTACGGAGCTGCATCAACGTGTGCCGGTATATGTCGGATCCAGGAAAATGGTGGAAAAAGCACTGGAGTTTGCTAACAAGACAGAAGCAGTAGCCTAAGCCGGTATGCGTACTGTTATCTGCCTGGTCATTTCCAACTGTTTCATGACCTATGCCTGGTATGGGCATCTTAAATCAGGGACAACCAATATGCCTTTGTTCAAACTGATCCTGATCAGTTGGGGCATTGCATTTTTCGAGTACCTTTTTATGGTGCCTGCCAATAACCGGTTCGGAAGGCAGGAGGGATTTTCTCCTTTTCAATTGAAAACCATCCAGGAGGTAGTTTCTTTAGTCATCTTTTGCCTGTTTGCCGTGTTCTTTTTGAAAGAGCCGTTCAAATGGAACTATGTAGTGGCTTTTGCCCTGATCGTTGGTGCCGTATATTTTATGTTTTACCCTTCGAAGTAATTCCTGAAATCAACCAGCAGCTTCTTCAAATGCCCGGGAACCGTTAGTTAACGGCGTATTGAGCCAGTTTTTGCGCTATATCCCGGTCCCACGCGCGCTGGGCCGAGCGTTTCATGCCGTGATCGGTTTCTTTATCATACAGATCCTGCATTTCATTCAGTTTCCGAAGGTAGGCATCGTGTATCGCATCTATTTGCTTGTTATAGGTCTTATAGGAATAGGTGGCTTGCTGCAGCGCTTCAGCCAGTTGCCTTGTCACCAGGATAGTGATATCAAAATGCCGCTGCTCGTGTGACAAAGTATAGTTATTATGTCCGGACGCTTTATACCAGGACCGGGATCGATCCATATAGGGGAAGAGTTTTATCTGCAAGTGAAGTGTGCCGCTGTTCAACTTGCTTTCACATCGTAGTTTTATACCACTGTAGGTTACAGCTGTCCAGGGTGTGTTTTCATCAGGACGTCCTTTAAAATCATCCCAGGAAAGCAAAGGGGCAGCATAGGATACTTCATTCCGTTGCTGTAACGTTTCAGTAAGCAGTACATCCACCACTACGTTTTTTTGGGCAAGTGTGACCGCCGTGTGAAAAACAAAAAAAACTGCCAAACCTAATTTTCTCATTGTATAGATTCTCTTCAAAGAAAATGCCAATTTTATATTGATTGTAATTCAATATTTTTATGGAAATTACACCAGTTAAAAATTCATCTCTTCCTAAAAAAAGAAAATCATGTTGGAACAACTTAATCAACTCATTCGTCAATTTGGACAACAAGCTGTAGTAGACAATAACGAAGTACCGAACGAACACAACGAAGGTGTGATGCAGGAAGCACAAAGTGCCATCTTTGCCGGTTTACAGAATATGGTTGCGAACGGACAGACACAGCAACTGACCGATATGCTGCAAAGCGGCGCGTCTGTAGACCAGAACAATCCGATGGTACAAGGTATTGCGAATAACTTCCTGGGCGGCATTACGGAGAAGTTCGGTATCAGCAAACAAACAGCTACCCAAATTGCGGCTATGCTTATTCCTATGGTTTTGTCTCAGCTGACGAAGCGTACCAGCGATACAAACGACAACGGCTTTAACCTTCCTGATATTCTAGGCTCCCTCGTGGGCGGTGGAGCAAAACAACAGTCTGGAGGCGGATCTGCAATATCTCAATTGGGAAAATCGTTCCTGGATAAAGACAAAGACGGCGATGTGGATTTGAATGATGTGATCGGAATGGTGCGCTAGTTGTTTAAAAGATAGGTAGTTGTCTCCAGGGGAGCTCCCTCTGGAGGCTTTTTATTTATAACGTCAGGAGAATAATACTCCGTGCATTTTTTGTTGGAGGCAACTGCAAAATTTGCCAGTGCTATTTTAGTGCTTTTGCAATTCCTCTGTGTATCTGCCAGTAAAGCAAGAGCAGGCATAATGCCGCGGTAATCCATATATGAATGCCCGGGATTACCGGTAAGTCCAGTTGTTCGCGTGCAACAACCAGGGAAGTGGCATATTGTGCTATGAAGGTTAGGAATAATGCCAGCAGCACGGCTCCTAACGTTAAGGGTACAAACCGCCGGGTCATAAACTTCCGGAGGAAGGAAGGGGCATAACCGATCTGTGTTAGTAATTCCAGGGATTGCTGCGCCTGTGCAATCGTAAGCTCAATAAACAAGGTAAAAACCAGCATGCTGATACTCATGAGCAGCAATGCCAATACACCTGTAGCAGCTACAACGACTTCCACAACGGACCTTAATTTACTCCACCGCAGATTTTCCGTATTGGTCACATAATTATGTTTCTCCAGGAAATCTACGAAGCTCTTATCTGACGGATCTGCGATTTTTACAATGAGCCGGGACGGTGCAGCGGAAAGGGCAGATCCATATCTTGAATTAGCATAGTTGATGAAGGATTGCGGCACCAGGACAGATGCTATCCTGTCTGAAAAACCTCCTACATGGGCACTGTAGGTTTCGCGCCTGTCGGGATTACCTACGACCAGATCGAAGGCAAGCGTTTGGATGGTGGCCTCGGAGAGTTGAGGTAAACCCTGGCTGGTGGCAAATCCATAATTATAAAGGTTGAGAAACTCACCCGAAAGGATAATCGGCAATTGGCGAATGCTGGAATCCCAAAACCAGCTATCCGGCTTTTTGTCAATAAAGCGGTCCGGAACAGCTTCCAAAAAAATATCGGTAGCAAAATTGAGGGTTCCGCTAAGCTGTATATAAGCAGGAAATTTGTTGGAAGTGAGTACACCTATATCCTGTACGCCGGCGGTTTTACGAAGTTCCTCGATATCTGCTTGCGAAAAGGTGGTCAGCTGCGGCCGACCCATGTTTTCACTGGTTACTTTTTTACTGATGGTAATGAAGCTGCTGCCAAGACTATCAGCATCGTTTTTGCCGTACAGCAGTTGCTGGAAATTCCACCATATCAACACGGTAAGCAAGAGTAGGGTGGTCCCGATACATAATGTCATCCAGGCCATCCAAAGCCTAGATTGACTGCCTTTGCGTAGCAGCAACTTTTGCAATATTTTTTGCTGGATTGCCATGTTTACAAAAACATTCTTTTATGATACCTGAAATAATCATTCTTTTCCAGGTCGGCCAATAGGATACCTGCATGATTTCGCTGGGCAATTTCCGCTATGAGCGCCGTAGCTTTTTCTATATTCAGATGGTCGAGATGGCTGAACGGTTCATCCATCAGCAGCCAATCGAAAGGCTGCAGCAGAGAACGGATGATGGCTACACGTTGCTGCTCTCCGTAGGAAAGCGTTTTGGTCAGACGGTGTTTCTTATCCCGAATACCCAGGCGCTCCATCATATCCTCCATCAGTTCGGGAGAAATAGTGTTGGTGAGACTTCGTTTCAGTTCCAGGTTTTCCCATGCAGTCAGTTCGGGCATCAGGCGCAAGTCCTGAAAAACAATGCTGATGTAAGTTGCCCGCATTTTGGAAAGCTCTTCTACGTGGATCTGGTGGAGTGCTTTATGATCCCAGGTGATCGTTCCTTCGTAATCGTTTCTCAATCCATAGAGCATATGAACGAGCGTGGTTTTGCCCGTACCGCTGGGCGCCTGGATGGAAATATGTTCGCCTTTGGACAATGAAAGATCCTGCAACCAGATATCCGAGCTGTTGTGCGTGATCTTATCGCGTAAGGGGATCGGCAGCAGTTTTTGTAAGGTCAGTTGCATGAGCGTAGAAGCGCAAAAAATCATTTGGTCAAAACAAACCGGGTGCTTTTGGTAATGATCGTTCCTCCTTCCGGCAGCGCCACGCGTATCTTATCGAAATACACGGTATCGCCATGCTTGCTGCGGTTGTCTTTAAATATGAAATTTTTAAAGGTTGTTGAAAGGGTATCGCCATGGCAGATCTCGGAAAAATAGTCTGTAAGTATGGTAGGTCTGCCTACGGAATCCTCGTAAATATTACGTTCGCCGTATCCGAAAGTGAACTCTACCACCTTGTACGTCATGCCGGAAGAATCGCGTGCTGTAATACCCTGTTTTATCAACGAGTCAAAGACTTTCTTAGGAATGAGACCGCCACTAAAACCGGAATTGCTCAGATAAGGTGTTATTGACGATATCCCTTTGCCTTTTTTATCACCTATAGCATGGACAGGGACTAATATGCCACTTAAAAACAGTGCTGATGCAACGATATATGAAAGTCCTTTTTTCATCCCAATAAAATTACAGCATATTCAGGCTTTCCTGCAAGGTTTTAATTTTTGCTTCTGCATCCGCCTGTTTTTTTCGCTCGATTGCGATGACTTCAGGCTTGGCATTCTGTACAAATTTTTCGTTGGATAGTTTTTTTTGCACACTTCCCAGGAATCCCTGCATATACTCCAGTTCTTTTTTTAATTCTGCTTTTTGCTTTTCAATGTCCACTGTACCCCCCTCATAGGTCATATAGAGCTTGTCTGTACCGACTACGATGGCCATACCCGGAATGGCGATTGTAACGAAATCAATTGCCTCGGCATTGACCTGTTTACTGAGTATGCTGTTGATGGAATGATAATAGTCTTTATTTCTGGTCTCTACGGCCAGCTTTATCTTGTCTTTGTTCTTCAGTTGGTTTTTATTCCTTGCATCCCGGATGTTCGTGATGAGTTCCTGTAAAAAAGAGGCTTGTTGCAGGATCGTTTCATTTACCTCTTTTGCTTCCGGCAGTTGCTTCATAATAAGATCATCGCCTGTAGCTCTTTCTGTCAGCTCATGGTAGATTTCCTCAGTTACAAAAGGCATGAACGGGTGCAGAAGTTGTAAAAGCCTTTCGTAAAATCCTACTGTCTTTTCATATACTGCTTTCGGCATGGGAGCATCCTGTGCCGGTTTTACCCATTCCAGGTACCAGGAACAGAAATCATCCCATATCAGTGAATAAATATTCTTCAACGCTTCGCTGAGACTGAAACGCTCGAATAATTCATCGAGTGACAGCGACACGGAATTGATGCGCTGTTCCATCCAATCTATCGCGAATTGCGCATCGCCAATGGATGCATGAGCATCCACACGAGCCTCCCACATTTTCACCAGCTTCAACGCATTCCACATTTTGTTGCTGAAATTGCGTCCTTGTTCCAACGCATTTTCGTCGTACAACAGATCATTCCCGGCAGGCGACGAGATCATCACGCTAAAGCGGACTGCATCGGCACCAAACTGCTCAATCAATCCCAACAGATCCGGTGAGTTGCCGAACTGCTTACTCATTTTCCGACCCTGTTTATCGCGTACGATGCCGGTGAAATATACTTTGTCAAAAGGTTTTTTACCTAAAAACTCATAACCGCCCATAATCATCCGGGCTACCCAGAAAAAAATGATCTCGGGAGCCGTAACGAGTGTGTTGGTAGGATAGTAGTAATTCAGTTCTGCATTTTCAGGGTCTTCGTTCCACCCAAATACCTGCATGGGAAACAACCAGGAAGAGAACCATGTATCGAGCACATCTTCATCCTGCCGGATGTCTTCTATGGTAAGTCCGGAATTTTGTACGCGGAGCTTTTCAAGAGCTTCTTCTTTTGTTGCTGCCACCTCGTAGCTTCCGTCAGGAGTGTACCAAGCCGGTATTCTT
The DNA here is from genome assembly GCA_035497455.1 of Flavipsychrobacter sp. GTDB lineage: Bacteria > Bacteroidota > Bacteroidia > Chitinophagales > Chitinophagaceae > JAFIGV01. Next base: position 37,887 of record DATJDL010000020.1, on the reverse strand, counting down.
TGTCCCCACCAAAGCTGGCGGCTGATACACCAGTCTTTGATGTTCTCCATCCAGTGACGGTAGAGGTTTTTGAATTTTGCGGGATAAAATTCGATCTCGTTATCGATGACTGCTTCCAGGGCAGGTCTTGCCATTTCGTTCATTTTGCACCACCACTGCATGCTCAGGCGTGGCTCTATCACGGCATTGGTGCGTTCAGAAAAGCCTACCTGGTTGGTATAATCTTCTGTTTTTACCAGGTTGCCTGCAGTTTCCAGGTCCACCACGATCTGTTTGCGCACATCGAAACGATCCTGGCCCACATATAATGTAGCTGCATCACTCATAGTGCCGTCATCATTCAACGTATCGATTACCTGCAGTTTGTGTTTTAACCCGAGGTTGTAGTCATTGATGTCATGTGCCGGCGTTACTTTCAAAGCACCCGTACCAAACTCCATATCTATATAATCATCAAAAATGATCGGGATACGGCGGTTGATCAGGGGCACCAGGCAGTATTTGCCTTTCAGGTGTTTATACCGCTCATCATCCGGATGCACGCATACGGCTGTATCACCCAGGATAGTTTCAGGTCGTACGGTCGCGATGGTGATATAATCATTACTGCCGTCTATTTGATAACGAACATAGTAAAGCTTGGAATTGGTTTGCTTGTGGATCACCTCTTCATCGCTCAATGCGGTTTTGGCTTTCGGATCCCAGTTGATCATCTTTACACCACGGTAGATCTTTCCTTTTTCATAAAGCTCAATAAATACGCGGATCACCGCGGCATAATAATCTTCATCCATTGTAAAGGCCGTCCTGTGCCAGTCGAGCGACAACCCCAGTTTGCGAAACTGCTGCAGGATGATGCCCCCGTATTTTTCCTTCCATTCCCAGGCATATTTCAAGAACTCATCACGACTTAGTTTATTTTTATCAATGCCCTGTTCGCGCAGCATGGTCACTACCTTGGCTTCGGTCGCGATGGACGCATGATCCGTTCCCGGCACCCAGCAGGTATTGTAGCCCTGCATCTTCGCACGGCGTACCAGTACATCCTGGACGGAGTTGTTCAACGCATGTCCCATGTGCAATACTCCTGTTACATTCGGTGGGGGTATCACCACGGTATAAGGCGGACGATCATCCGGTATTGATTTAAAATAACCTGCCGATTCCCAATGCTTGTACCATTTATTTTCTGCTTCCGTATGCGAAAAATTTTTGCTCAGTGCTTCCATGTCTTTAATAGCCGCTATGCGGTTAATTTTTAGAGGAGGGCAAAGATAACATTTGTAGGGGGTTTTAGAATGCTGGCTTTGAGGAACGATGCGCATTCGAATCGTTAGCTTTGAGCTTAGCAGGCAAATAGCTATAGGTAGAGCGAAATGCAAAAAAACCAAACATCTTTTCTACTTTGGAAGTGTACCAATGACCATGTTTTATGTCAGCCGCCGCTTCCGGTAAAAAGCTTTATCAACATCTGTATTTCCAGGTAGTCGTTGCTATCGTATTAGGCATTTTGCTGGGTAAGTTCTATCCGGGTCTCGGGGTACAGTTGAAGATACTGGGTGATGGATTTATTCAATTGGTGAAGATGATCATTGCCCCGGTTATATTCATTACACTGACGTTGGGTATTGCTCATATGACCGACCTGAAGAAAGTAGGGCGTATCGCTGCCAAAGCTCTCCTGTATTTTTTTACTTTTTCTACACTGGCATTAGTGATAGGGTTGGTAGTAGGCAACGTCCTGCAGCCCGGGCGCGGACTCAATGTGGACCCTGCCACCCTTACAGAAGACATCAGCCAGTACACAGAAAAAGCACAGGGTGCCACGCTGGGTAGCTTTCTCAGGAACATCATCCCGGATTCATTCTTTAGCCCTATAGTGGGGGAAAATATCTTGCAGGTCCTGCTGGTCTCTATACTGATGGGTGTTGCGCTGGTGCTGACCAAAGAGAAAAGCTATCGCGTTACCGGCTTCCTGGAGGATTTGTCGGTTCCGGTATTCAAGATTGTACATATCCTGATGAAACTGGCACCCATCGGCGCTTTCGGCGCTATGGCTTTTACCATCGGTAAGTACGGTATTGGCTCTGTTTTGAATCTCCTTTACCTGATCGGGGTATTCTACCTGACCTCATTTCTGTTCGTGGTACTGGTACTGGGTGCGGTAGCGTGGTATAACAAGTTCAATATTTTTAAGCTGCTGCGCTATCTGAAGGAAGAGCTGTTGTTAGTGATCGGCACCAGTTCATCCGAGGCTGCTTTACCCGGATTAATGGAAAAGCTGCAGAAGGCCGGTTGTTCCAAAACGATCGTTGGTTTGGTCGTACCTACCGGTTACTCCTTCAACCTCGACGGCACGAATATCTACATGACCCTGGCTGCCTTATTCATCGCCCAGGCCTGCAATATTCATTTGCCAATGGAGAAACAGATCATGTTGTTGCTGGTCGCCATGATCAGTTCTAAAGGGGCTGCCGGTGTCACGGGCGCCGGGTTTATTACATTGGCGGCTACACTGGCCGTGGTGCCGGAAATTCCCGTGGCGGGTATTGCATTAATATTAGGTATCGATAAATTTATGAGTGAGTGCCGTGCCTTAACCAACGTGATAGGCAATGCTGTGGCAACCGTCGTGGTCGCAAACTGGGAAAAGCAATTGGACCGGAAACAACTGAACCTGGTATTGAATCAGGGTGATTCTCAGACAATTCGCTCCTGATTATGAATAAACAGGGCTAAATCGGTCTGTTCTACATAAAAATCACCGGGGAACCGAACGGTGCCGTGTGCGACGCAACGAAGTTTTACCGGAGCGAAGCCGCTGAGTGCATAAAATTCAAAATTCAAGTTAGCTTTGCGGGTTCTGATGCGTATAGATACCCTTTTTGAAGACGACGACCTGATTATTGTCAACAAACCTGCCGGTGTGCTGGTAATTCCGGATCGCTTTGATCCGAATATTGCCTCGTTGAATAAACTGCTGGAAGAACAGGTGAAACAAAAGCTTTATGTAGTGCACCGCCTTGACCGCGATACAAGTGGTGTGATTTGTTTTGCCAAAAATGAAGCAACCCATAAATATCTTTCTAAGCTGTTTATGGAACGGGATGTGAAGAAGTACTATATGGCATTGGTAACAGGTCGTATCCATCCTCCGGAAGGGTTGATAGACCGGGGTATCGCGGAACATCCTACTATCAAAGGTAAAATGGTCATAACAGCGAAAGGAAAGCCTTCGCAAACAGGCTATATAGTAAAAGAACAATGGGCGTTGTATGCTTTGGTGCAACTGGAACTGCACACCGGGCGTACCCACCAGATACGGGTGCATTTGCAGTCCATCGGCAATCCCGTGGTCGCTGATGAGGTATACGGAGATGGGAAACCTTTCTTCCTCTCGGCAATTAAGAAAAAATATCGTCTATCAGAAAAAGAAGAGGCAGAGCGTCCTTTGCTAAGCCGCCTGGCACTGCATGCCTGCCGGTTAGAGTTTGTGAAAGAAGACGGTACGGCTGTAAAAGCTGAGGCTCCCTTGCCCAAAGACATGGCAGCCTGTGTAAACCAGCTGAATAAATGGAGCAGATAATCTAAAAATATTCTAGTGATATGAAATCGGAAATTAAAATTGAGATAGCTCTTGATGAAGAGAAAATGCCGGAAACCATTGAGTGGAAAGCCCCGGATGGGGGTGTAGACGGATTACAGGAAGCTAAAGGACTTTTGTTGGGTCTTTGGGACGGCAATGAAAAATCAGCGCTTCGCATTGATCTGTGGACCAAAAAAATGATGGTGGATGAGATGAACGAATTCTTCTACCAGTCCCTGTACGGTATGGCGGAAACGTACCTGCGTGCTACCCGGAATGAAGATCTGGCAAAGGAAATGAAGGCTTTTGCCGTTTCTTTCCGGAAGAAGGCGGAAGCACTGCTCGAAAAAGAGAACGGATAAATAAAAACGTTTAAATAGAGGTTGCAGGTTGGTGGGTTAGCGAAGGCAACTCGACTCGACCTTCCCACCTGTCGTTATTTACTATAACCTATGGCAAAACAAAATCTGGTAGTTCTTACCGGTGCCGGCATCAGTGCTGAAAGCGGACTCAAAACGTTTCGTGATGGAGACGGCTTATGGGAGGAGCACCGGATAGAAGATGTAGCCACACCGCGTGCCTGGAAACGAGATCCTCAGTTGGTATTGGATTTTTACAACATGCGCCGCAGCAATGTACGAGCCGCAAAACCGAACGCAGCTCATACAGGTTTGGTAGAGTTGGAGGAGCAATTTAATGTGTATATCATCACTCAAAACATCGATGACCTGCACGAACGCGCCGGTTCGAAGCATGTAATGCATTTACATGGAAAAATTCTGGAAATGCGCAGTGAGAAGAATGAACGCATGATATATCCTATAGAAGGTGATATGAAATTGGGTGACCTGGCTGAAGATGGTGCACAGCTGCGACCCAACATTGTTTGGTTTGAAGAAGCCGTACCCATGATCGGGCATGCGGTTCCTATAATGGAACGTGCCGATATTTTTGTTCTCGTAGGTTCCTCCCTTGCAGTATATCCTGCTGCGGGTTTAATAGACTATGTGAAACCTTCCGTCGATAAATACGTGATAGATAAATCAGTACCTTACGTCGGAAGGTATCAAAACATCATACCGATCGAAAAGCCGGCTACAGAGGGTATGGATGATTTAAAAAAGCACCTGTTAAAAAGCCGGGCCTGAACCGGCAATGAACAGTTTTACTCTAAAGCTCCTTGCGCAACCTCGCCACGGGGATGTTCAGTTGTTCCCGGTATTTAGCCACCGTGCGACGTGCAATGTTGTAGCCTTTTTCAATAAGCATATCCGTCAGTTTCTCATCGGAGTAAGGTTTGCGCTTGTTTTCAGCACCGATTATTTCACTCAGGATGGTTTTGACTTCTCTCGTACTCACTTCCTCGCCGCTGTCGGTTTGCAGGGCTTCCGAGAAAAAATATTTCAGGGAATACGTGCCAAATTCTGTTTGTACATATTTGCTGTTCGCTACCCGGGATACAGTCGAAATATCCAGATATGTAACTGCTGCTATATCCTTCAGGATCATGGGGCGCAGGTTCGTATCATCGCCGGTGAGGAAAAATTCCCGTTGAAAGTCTATGATGGCTTGCATGGTCTGTAGCAAGGTATGCTGCCGTTGCTTGATCGCGTCAATAAACCATTTGGCAGCATCCAGTTTTTGTTTGATGAACAGGACGGCTTCCTTCTGTTTTTTATTCTTCTTGTCGCCCCGGTCATAAGCCTGCATCATTTCCCGGTATCCTTGTGACACGCGTAGTTCCGGTGCATTTTTGGCGTTTAAGGAAAGTTCGAGAATCCCGTTATTATTGAAAACGAAAAAGTCAGGTATTACATAGTTCTCTGCTTTGTTGGTAACAACAAATGCTGCACCGGGCTTGGGCGCGAGCCGAATGATCAGGTGGATGACGTTTTTTATGTCCTCATCATTCAGGTTGAGATAACGCTGTATCTTATCGTAGTGCTTCTTCGTAAACTCATTGAAATATTTTTCGATGACATCAATAGCATGCTGCAGATCATCCGTGTACGGGCGCATCCGCTTCAGTTGTAGCAACAGGCATTCCTGCAGTGTCCAGGCACATACACCCGGCGGGTCAAATTGTTGCTGTATCTGGGAAATGATATCATTTACTTCCTCCAAGGTGGTATTAATATTCTGTCCGAAGGCCAGGTCATCTACAATAGCAGTCGGTTCCCTGCGTAGGTAGCCATCATCATCAATGCTGCCGATGATCTGCTCTGCAATACGTTGCTTGTGGCCGTCCAATTCCAGCAATCCTAATTGATCAATCAAATAATCGTGAAAATTGGTCTCCACTTTTACCGGGGTAGTTTTAGTTTCCTGGTCTCCTCCATAGTAATCGCTGTCATATCCATATTCTCCATCATCTTCATGTTTCAGGAAGTCATCCAGTTCTACTTTCTCGGACGTGTCGTTGGTTAATTCCACATCGTCTGTTTCCTCGTCGAAATTGTCTTCATTATTATCGTCGAGATCATATTCATCCGTTTCCCCCGTATCGCCTTCCGTATTCTCCAATGCCGGGTTTTCCTCCAGCTCCTCCTTGATTCGTTCTTCCAGGTTGACAGTAGGTATTTGCAACAACTTCATCAATTGTATTTGTTGTGGGGATAGTTTCTGTAAAAGCTTCTGTTGTTGCGATTGTCTCAGCATAGCATCCTGGATTGTGTCTGCTACAAATGTAAAGATTAGGTACTAAACAGAAACCTAATACCAGCAGAACGCTATTTTGACTGACAGATAATTGAGAGGGGGGAGTAGGGGGATCAATGAACAAGCCCCATAACTTCCCAGGTGACTGGATTACAGGCAGTCGCAGCTTTTGCATTTTTCAGTTCCTCGCCGTATATTTCTGCCTCAATGAAAACGAAGCGAAAGGAATGAGTACGCGTCCAAATATCCTAACATCTTTCTCTTATGTACCCTTAGAAGAAACTTTGGAAATCCTTCCAAAGAAAAAGAGACTGTTTATAGGCATTCCCAAAGACACCGCCTTCCAGGAAAACCGCATAGCGCTGACACCCGAATCGGTCTCCGTACTGGTGAATAACGGGCACGAAGTAGTGGTGGAACATGCTGCCGGTGAAGGGTCCTTCTTTTTTGATAATGATTATAGCGAGGTAGGGGCCCGCATCGTATATGACAAGGCAGAAGTATACAAAGCCACGGTCATCATCAAATCAGCGCCTATAATCGATGAAGATATACCGTTGTTACAAGCCAATCAGGTTATTGTATCCCCCATCCATCTCCCGTTCTTAAAGGCAGAGATGATTGAACAGCTGGTGCAAAAAAAGATCATCGGTATCGCTTACGAATCTATAAAAGACGATGCGGGTACGTATCCTATCGTGAGAAGCATGAGTGAGATTGCAGGCAGTTTCGCCATTCTGACTGCTGCCAAATACCTGAGCAATGTACACAATGGGAAAGGGATTTTACTGGGGGGGATATCTGGGGTGCCGCCAGCCAACGTATTGATACTGGGCGCAGGGGTGGTAGGGGAGTCCGCCGCCCGTACTGCTTTAGGGTTAGGAGCCTCGGTAAAGATATTTGACAATTCCATCTACCGGCTAATGCGGTTGCAAAACAATGTAGGACGCCGTTGCTATACATCGGTCATAGAACCTGTGACACTGGCGGAAGAACTGAAGGAAGCGGATGTGGCTATCGGAGCGTTAAAACCGGCAAATGGTATTACGCCAGTGGTCGTCAACGAAGAAATGGTGAGCAATATGAAAGCCGGATCGGTGATTATAGATGTAAGTATCGACCGCGGCGGCTGCTTTGAAACGTCCAAGATGACCACGCATGAAAACCCCGTTTTTAAACGCTACGACGTGATTCATTACTGCGTTCCCAATATATCTTCTGCTGTAAGCCGTACAGCTTCCCGTGCCATTAGCAATGTATTGATGCCATTGCTGCTGCAAAGCGCCGATGGCGGAGGGATGGAAGGACTGATACAAATGAAGGGAGGTATCCGTAACGGTGTTTACGTTTACAAAGGTTGCGTTACCAACGCGCCAATCGCCAAGCGCTTCAATTTCAAATACACTGATTTAGATTTATTATTTGCCTCACAAAGTTGATATGCCGAATTACAGACTTAATAAAACCATAGCAGGCTATCATCTGTTGATGATTTTATCAGCCGTGGACTATCGCATTAGTGCTGAAGAAGATAAAGTGATCCGCGATTATCTTGTTCATGAATTTCCGTTTCGTGTCAACCTGGATCGCGAGATGGGCATTATCAGTAACCTGAAACCTAATGAGTGGAAAAGCCATTTCCTCAAGATGATGGATGATTTCTACGACGACGCCACCGAAGAAGAGCGCAATAAGCTGATAAAATTTGCCATAGAACTGACCAAGGCAGATAACGTTATTACTAAGGAAGAAAACGACTACCTGAATCTTCTTTTCGAGGCCTGGAAACCGGAAGAGGCCTAAACGTAAATAGCTGCAGCATCGCTACAGCTATCTTTATTGTTTGCTTTATATCATCCGGAGCTTAGCTCCACACATATTGTTTCTTGTTCATCAGCAAAGCCTCGCCCGCAATCGTCTGGTCTCCTGTAGCTGTGTCGTAAACAGCACATTCATACAGCACGCGGTTTTTCTCCGGAAATATCTCTTTTACTTTTACGACCGCTTCATATTCGTGATCTGTAAACATGGGTTTCAGCCATTTTGCTGTCTGGCTTAAGTACACATGACCATCTACATACCAAAGTGCCCCAAATATCTTGGTAAATACGCTCGCACCAAGAAAACCGTGAATAATATTGCGCCCGAACATACTGTCTTTACCGGCTTGTGCGTCGATATGCAACGGGTTAGTATCTCCGCTTACACGGGCATAACCATCTACATCTTCCTGTGTATAGCTGAATTTGTGACGAAACTCGTCTCCTACTTTAAGCATAATGTTTTTAATTGTTTAGAAGGGCAAAATATAATTTTTTAGAATAGCAGTGCAGAATTTTATGCCGCTTTTTATTTCCGGTGAACCTCAAGACGATGCCCGTTTACCCGGTAGGATTAATAATAACCCACGGCTATTTTCATTTGCAACCTGGTAATTTTAAACAGTCTGTTTGGCTCTGGGTTCTGTTTTGCGTTCACCGATCTGCTGTCTCCACATGGCATAATAAAGTCCTTTTTCCTCCAAAAGCTCCTGGTGTGAGCCGGTTTCCACTATTTTCCCTTTTTCCAGTACATAAATGCGGTCCGCATACATCACTGTAGATAGCCGGTGGGCGATCATTACCGTAATATGCTCCCGCTGTTCGGTGACCTGGCGTATCGTGCCGGAAATTTCTTCTTCTGTAAGCGAATCGAGTGCGGATGTAGCTTCATCAAAGATCATCAGGCGGGGTTTACGTAATAAAGCCCTGGCGATAGAGAGACGTTGTTTTTCTCCGCCCGAAAGTTTTAATCCTCCTTCACCAATGACGGTTTCAATGCCGCTTTCCGCTCTCGACAGCAGGTTTTTGGCAGCAGATTTCAACAAGACGTCATTGATTTCTTCATCCGTTGCCTTCGGGTTTACGAAAAGCAGGTTTTCCTTTATCGTCCCCGAGAATAATTGCGTATCCTGGGTTACAAATCCTATTTGCATACGCAGTTCGTCAAAATCCACCTCGTTATCGGCCTGGTTATTATAGAACACATGCCCTTTATTAGGATGATATAAGCCTACCAGTAGTTTTACCATCGTGGTTTTTCCCGAACCTGAGGGACCTACGAATGCAATGGTTTCGCCACGTTTTACCTCAAAGCTAATGCCTTCCAAAGCAGGTTTCGTCGCACTCTGGTGTTGGAAACTGACGTTTTCGAAACGCAAATGGGTAACCTGGTGTAAAGCCTGCGGGTTGACAGGTTTATGTTCTACCGGTCTTTCCATTAATGCTTGCAGGTTGTTCAGCGATACTTCTGCTTCGCGGTACACGAGAATGATATTGCCCAGTTCCTGCAAAGGACCAAAAATGAAAAACTGGTAAAAGCTAAGTGTCAGGTATTGTCCCGGTGTGATTTTATCTTCGAAAATATAGTAAAGCAGCACAAAGGTGATGATCTGGCGCAGCAGGTTTACACAGGTACCCTGGATAAAGGAAATGGATCGGATACTACGGACTTTTTTAAGTTCCAGTCCTAATATTTTTATCGTAGTCCCGTTCAGCCTTCTTATTTCCTGTTGCGTAAGTCCCAGGCTTTTTACCAGTTCAATATTGCGGAGCGATTCCGTGGTAGAACCCGCCAGTGCCGTGGTTTCCTGGACGATGCTTTTCTGGATGGATTTTATTTTTTTACTCAGGATCTTGGTGAGCCATCCCAACCCGATAATGCCACCGAAATAGACCAGGGGTAGCACCGGATGAATACTAAAGGCATAGATCATCACAAACAGTACGCCGATAAGGGTGGCAAACAAAATGTTTACTGCCGAATTGATCAGTTTTTCGGAATCCGTGCGGACTTTTTGCAGTATCGCAAGCGTTTCGCCACTGCGCTGGTCTTCAAAATCCTGGTAAGGCAACCGCAAGGCATGGCGCAAGCCGTCCGTATATATTTTGGCTCCCGATTTCTGGATCACTACGTTCACGGTATAGTCCTGGAAGGCTTTTGCAATGCGCGAAACCATGGCTACACCAATGAGAGCGCCAAGGTATATCATTACCTGGGACATGAATTCCTGTTGCGATCTTCCTCCTTCATGGGGATGATTGACAAACTTGTCCAGTATCTTACCTGCTAACATGGGATCGAACAGGGAAAAGATCTGGTTAATGGCTGCCAGGAGAAGTGATACGAAAATTAGACCTTTGTAATTTTTTAAGTAACTGTACAGTAATTTCATAAGATCGGCAAAGATACACAGGGCTGCATGTAGATGTTGTTATATGGTGTTAGAAGGATATTATAATGATGAGAACGTTTTGTTTTCAATGCAGTGAATTGCTTAGCTTCACACCTTAAAATAAAAGAAAATGGCCATTAACGTAGGTTCAAAAGCCCCGGATTTCACCCTGACCAACAGCGACAAGAAACAGGTTTCGCTGAGTGATTTTGCAGGCAAAAAACTAATTATCAACTTTTTTCCCGCAGCCTTTACCGGTGTATGCACCGAGCAGCTTTGCAGCAATAACAATGCACTGAACGTGTATAACAGCGCCAACGCTGCTGTAGTAGGCGTTTCCGTCGATATGCCTTTTTCACTGGGTGTATTTAAGGAACAGCAAAAGATTGATTTCGATCTCCTTTCAGATTTTAATAAAACCATGGTAAAAGACTATGATTTTTACCTGGAAGACTTTGCTTTCGGTATGAAGGGCGTAGCGAAGCGTGGCGTAGTGGTTATAGACGAAAACGGTACGGTGATCCACTCAGAAGAAACCGCAAACCCAAGTGTGCAGATTGACTTTGACGCGCTGAACAACGCATTGAAAAACTAAAGTTGAAATCTTTTGGAAGCGAACATCCCTCAAATGTTCGCTTCCATATTAATGCCTGTTTTTGTTGTCTTTAAAGCTTATTTACGCAACGACTTGGTGTAAGCAGCTACTGCCTGTATTTCCGCCGCAGATAGTTTTTCTCCAAAAGCTGGCATTTTTTTCTTTCCGGCTGTGATAATCCTGATCAGTGCTGCGTCGGAGAGATCACTGTCCGCTTTTAAGTCCGTTGCCCCTTTTTTTTGCAATGCACCATCATCACCGTGACAACGGGAGCATTTACGTTCATACAGGTCTTTCCCCTTAGCGGATTGAGGTGAGGCGTAGGTGTTTACTATAGCGGCACCGGAAGCACAGACGAATAAGATCAGAAAAAAATAGCGTTTCATAAGGCAAAAATTGGTTTTTAAAATTAATCGAAATTTTAAAGCAATTATATTTGCGTTCTCAAACAAATATCATGCTGCAATTACCAAATCAGACAAATTTTTATAAAGGAAAAGTCCGTGATGTGTATACGATTGGCGATAACCATCTTGTCATGGTGGTAAGTGACCGGATCTCTGCCTTTGATGTAGTGCTTCCCGAACCTATTCCTTACAAAGGACAAGTGTTGAACCAGATCGCTGCAAAGTACCTGGACGCTACCGCAGACATAGTTCCTAACTGGAAGATAAGCACGCCGTTGCCCAATGTTACCCTGGGACATAAGTGTGAAACTTATCCGGTGGAAATGGTGGTACGGGGTTACCTGACAGGACATGCATGGCGTACGTATAAAAGCGGTAAAAGAGAACTTTGCGGAGTAGCCTTACCGGAAGGGTTGAAAGAAAATGACCGGTTCGAAACACCCATCATTACGCCTACTACTAAAGCACATGAAGGTCATGATGAAGACATCAGCCGTGAAGAGATCATTAAGCAGGGACTGGTATCTGAAAAAGAATACGAACAGCTTGAAAAATATACGTTAGCACTTTTCGAGCGTGGTACCCAAATCGCTAAGGAACGCGGTTTGATCCTGGTGGATACTAAGTATGAATTCGGTAAAATTGGCGACACGATTTACCTGATTGATGAGATCCATACACCGGATTCATCCCGTTATTTCTACCTTGAAGGTTTTGATGAAAGACAACAGGCAGGCGAAGCGCAAAAACAATTGTCTAAAGAATTCGTGCGCGAATGGTTAATGGAGAACGGATTCCAGGGTAAGGAAGGACAGCAGGTTCCTGAAATGACCGAAGAAGTAGTGAACAATATTTCTGACCGTTATGTTGAATTATACGAACAGGTGACCGGAAGCAAATTTGTAAAGGAAGTTGTATCGGAAGCGGAGATGGAAGCTAAACTGAAAGATGTTATAGCCGGCTTGTAAAACATCCGTAAACAAATAATAGAGCCAATGACAGCGCTGTCATTGGCTTTTGTTTTTTTGAGATTAGCGTAAAAAAATCAAGTTATTCCACCAGCCTGTTTTCCAGCTCCAGGACTCTGGTTTCATTCACTTTGAGGTTATAAGAGGCGTTATATAGCCGCACTAAAGCGGTTACGTAACTGTTCTCTGCTTCCCGGGTCTCCAGGTTGGTGGCTATGCCCACTCTGAACCTCGCCTTTTGTATGTCCACGTTTTCTTTTGCGTATACAATATTCTGTTTTTCCAGTTGATAGGCAGCCATACTGATTTGATAGTCAGTCCATGCGCGACGGTACTGGCGGGCTATCTCCGTATTTTGTTTCTCATATAAAAGCTCATCCCGCATGGCTTGCAGCGTGGCTATTTTGGAAAGTCGCCGAAGATTTCCCGCCTGGAAGATCGGGAGATTCAGCGTAGCCCCGGCTGAGGGGCCAAAGCTCTGATTGAACAGGGCGAATCCCGCCTGGCTTTGAGTCTTATTATAATTATATCCGGCAGACAGATCGATAGAAGGGAGCATTTCTGCTTTGGTAGCGCGGGCGCTCAATTTCGATGCTTCCCAGGTTCTTTTTGCTATACTGATGGAAAGATTCTGCTGTTGCAACAGCTCTTTTTGAAGGGGTTTCAGTGTCGTATTCAGGGTCAGACTGTCGTCCACGATATATGTTTTGTAAGGGTCTTCACCCATCAGCAAATTCAGATCGGCAAACATACCGTTCGTAGCAGCGATCAGATTTAAAGAATCTGATTGGCGGGCATTATAATCTACCCTCGCCTGTAAAAAATCTACTTTGGCGGAAAGTCCGGTTTCATATTGCATTTGAGACAAGATCATTCTCACTTTTGCCAGTCCTAGCCCTGTATCGATCGCTATGATCTGCTGGTGTTGAAACACTACTTGTGCGTAGGCTTGTATGACTTGCGATACGGTGGATTGTATTTGCAATCTGAGTTGTTCTTCACTCAGCTTTTGCAATTCATTCAGTTGTTTTTTGATGATGTAGGCGCGGCCGGCGGCAAACACCCTGAAATCTGCATTGATACCGCCACCGAAATTCTTTGATACCGCACCTTTACGCTCCTGGGAAGTGCCGTTGGAGAATTGGTTTTTGGCATCGACTACACTATAGTTATAAAAACCATTTCCATTGATGTTGGGAAGGAAGCCGGCATTGCCCAGCGTGTTATTCGCGTCGGCCGCTTTCGCATTGACGTCCGCCACCTGGATGTCGAAATTACGCTGCAGGGCCTTCGTGATTGCATCCTGAAGTGTCAATCGTTCTTGTGCATAGACCATCGTACTTCCTGCCAGGAAGGCAAAAAAACAGAAACACAAAAAAACAAGCAACGATCGTTTCATCTTAGTCATTCAATTTGTCTATAGCAGTAGGGGTAATATTTTTTCTTCGGGAAAGGATACTGTACATCACGGGCACTATAGCCAGCGAAAGCAACAACGAGAATAGTACGCCTCCCACGATTACGATACCCAACGGAATCCGGCTGGTGGATGCTGCACCGAGCGATAAGGCCAACGGTAATGCGCCAAAGATCATAGCCAGGCTCGTCATCAAGATAGGGCGTAAACGCATCGAAGCGGCATATACGGCTGCGGTAACGGAGGTCGCTCCCTTCTCCCGAATGTGATTGGCGTATTCAACAATAAGGATACCATTCTTTGTTACCAACCCTATCAGCATGATCATGCCTATCTGTGAAAAGATGTTAAGTGTCTGACCGAATAACCAAAGCGACAACATGGCGCCCGCTATAGCCAGCGGTACTGTGAGCATGATGATAAAGGGGTCGATAAAGCTTTCAAACTGGGCCGCCAATATCAAATAAATTAAAACCAGGGCAAGAATGAATGCAAACATGGTATTCGAAGAACTTTCCTGGTAATCTTTGGAAGAGCCGCCGAGAGAGGAGGAGAAAGACTCGTCGATCACTTTTTTTGTTTTCAGATCGGTAAAGATCTTGTTCATAGCTGCAATACCATCGCCAATGGTCTTGCCGGGTGCCAGTCCCGCGGAAATGGTGGCTGATTTATAACGGTTGTAGTGATAGATTTGCGAAGGACTTACGGTTTCATTTTTATCGACCAGGTTGTCCAGTGAGATCAGGTCCTGGGAAGCGCTGCGTACATAGTAGTCGCCGATATCGGAAGGTTTGTCGCGCTCGTTTCTCTCCACTTGTCCCATTACCTGGTATTGCTTACCGTTTTTGGTAAAATATCCGAGGCGCCCGTTACTGAGGGCCAGTTGGAGGGTTTGTCCTACGTCCTGAATAGACACACCCAATTGAGACGCTTTGGGGCGATTGATGGATACCGTAAGTTCCGGTTTATTGAATTTCAAATCCACATCCACACCCTGGAACACGGGATTTTGATTGGCTGCATCCAGAAACTCAGGAAGCACTTTGGATAGTTTGGCGAAATCAATGTTCTGTAAAATAAAAACCACGGGATAGGCACTGCCGCCGCGTTGTACGGATATCGTCTGTTCCTGGATGGCGAAGGCTTTACCGAAGCTGAACTTTTGAAAGTTCTTATTCATTCCCTGCACGACTTCTTCCTGTGATTTTGTACGTTCCGTCGGTTCTTTCAGACGTACGTTGATAAAACCTGTATTGACTGCTCCCGAGCCCGTAAAGCTGGGTGCGGTAACCGAGAGTACCACTCTTTTTTCCGGTACGGAGTCTACCACCATATTCACCAAGCCATCCATAAAATCGTCCATCGCATCATAAGAAGTTCCCTCCGGTGCGCTCACCTGCACTCTGAAGCGACTCCGGTCTTCCAATGGAGCCAACTCACTTTGTAAGCCGGAACCAATTAAATAGATTAATCCGAAACAAACGATCACGCCGGCAATGGCAATCCATTTTTTGCGCATCAGCCACACCAGGAATTTTTTATAACCCTGCTCCATCCCTACAAAGAAGGGTTCTGACCAGGTATAGAACCGCGAATGTTTGTGCACTTTACGCGTCATCAAAACATTAAGTACGGGTGTAAGTGTCAGGGATACGAATGCAGAGATTAATACAGCTCCTGCTACTACGATCCCGAATTCCTGGAACAACCTTCCGGTGAAACCTTGTAAGAAGACAATAGGCAGGAACACGACTGCAAGAGTGATGGACGTAGAAATTACCGCAAAATAGATCTCTTCGCTTCCTTCTTTTGCTGCACGGTGCTTGTCCATGCCGCGCTCTATTTTTTTGAAGATATTCTCCGTCACCACGATACCGTCATCCACCACTAAGCCGGTAGCGAGTACGATAGCCAGCAGGGTAAGGATGTTGATGGTGAATCCCATGATGTACATGATGAAGAAAGTAGCAATGAGACTGACAGGAATATCAATGAGCGGGCGGAAGGCGATCAGCCAGTCGCGGAAGAAGAGATAGATGATGATAATTACCAGAAGAAAGGAGATTAACAAGGTCTCTTCTACCTCCGAGATCGAATTCTTAATGAACACCGTAGTGTCCATCGCGATATCGGTTTTAAAGTCGGCGGGAATATCTTTTTTAAGTGCTTCGTAGCGTTTGTAAAATTCATTGGCAATCGCGACATAGTTAGATCCGGGCTGGGGCGTGAGTGCCAGAGCGATCATCGGTACGCCGCTTTCTTTCAGTACACTTTCTTCGTTTTCCGGGCCGAGCACTGCCTCGCCTATGCTTTTCAGCTGAATGTCGGTGCCATTTACATTTTTGATGATGAGGTTGTTGAAATCATCTTCCGTCAGTAACCTGCCGAATGTACGTACCGATAGTTCGGTGGTATTGCCCGCTATTTTACCTGAAGGCAGTTCCACGTTTTGCCTGCTGAGCGCCTGCTGCACATCCTGGAAGGTAATGCTGTAGCCAGCCATCCGTAAGGGATCCAACCATAGCCTCATGGCATAACGTTTTTGCCCCCAGATATTGATGCTGCTTACCCCCGGAATGGTTTGCAGTTTTTCTACCAATACGTTTTCCGCATATTCCGTAAGCTCCAGTTGATTCTTGGTATCGCTTTGTACGGTCATGGAAATGATAGGCTGAGAATTAGCATCTGCTTTAGACACGACGGGTGGAGCGTCTATATCCTGTGGTAAATTCCTTGTTGCCTGAGATACCTTGTCCCGCACGTCATTTGCAGCAGCCTCCAGATCTATGCTCAGGTCAAATTCTACGCTGATATTACTGGCGCCTAAGGCACTGGTGGAGGATATACTTTTGATACCCGCAATACCGTTGATGGATTTTTCTAAAGGTTCGGTAATCTGCGTTTCGATGATATCGGGGTTGGCACCTGCGTAAGAGGTACGAACATTGATAATAGGCGGATCAATAGAAGGATAATCACGGATACCCAGAGACTGAAACCCGATGACGCCGAAGATCACGATAATGATATTCATCACAATGGCTAGTACAGGGCGTCTTAAAGAGAGCGAAGGTAAACTCATTCAGGTTTGCTAAATCGGGGTCAAAGATACACGCTAAGCCACAACGATTATGCCAAAAAACGATATAGCGCTATTTTAATTCTTTATGAACTGGAACGGTTTTTTGGCAAACCCTTATTTCAAAACTACATTTGTAATTCAAAATTTTTTAAGAATTATGGCACATACACTTCCTTCATTACCTTATGACTTTGCCGCTTTAGAGCCTCATATTGATGCGCAAACCATGCAAATACATCATGGCAAACACCACCAGGCTTATGTAGATAACCTCAACAAAGCCATTGCCGGTACCGACGCAGAAAATCTTTCCCTGGAAGATTTGATGAAAAATATCAATAACTATGATGCCACCGTACGTAACAATGGTGGCGGGCATTTTAATCATTCCCTTTTCTGGACCGTGCTCGGACCAGATGGTGGAGCTCCTGCGGGTGATCTGGAAAAGGCGATCAACGATGCCTTTGGTTCCTTGGATGGCTTGAAAGAAAAAATGAACGAAGCGGGCACGAAACGCTTCGGCAGCGGCTGGGCCTGGCTTTGTGTGAAAGACGGTAGACTCGAAGTATGCTCTACCCCCAACCAGGATAATCCCCTGATGCCTGATTCAGGTTGCAGTGGTACTCCTATCTTTGGCATCGATGTGTGGGAACATGCTTATTATCTAAACTACCAAAACAGACGCCCTGACTATCTAAAAGCAGTTTGGAATGTGGTGAACTGGGCTGAAGTGGCTAAACGTTTTGACGCAGCGAAATAAATACTTTTTTTAAGTTGTAACGAAATCCCGAAGTGTTTAAAGCTTTGGGATTTCGTTTTTTTGCGCTATAATTCTTTATAACACTATCTGAACATCGGAAGTTCAATATTACGATGGTGGATAATTTTTTTGGGGTTGGTTTATTTCCATCCTGTTGTGGCTGATTGTCAGAAAACTATGTACCTCCCCAAAGGCAGCTCCTGCCGGAATCCCATCCTGGTATCTAAACACGTAGCAATCCCCGGAATCCCCTGGCGGCATAGTAAGAGGAGGCACCATTGTGATATACAAAGACTGTATTATAGCGGCGATCGCAAAATAGCGCGCCGCCCAATGCTCTAATAGCAGCTGGTGTCTGCACCCAACTGGATGTTTTCGTGTCAAACTCTCCAAGCTGTTGTAAATACCGGTATTCTTCTTCGGATAGCAGCTCAATACCCATAGCAGCTGCCATCGCCGTGGCGCTGTCAGCGGGCTTGTTTTCCTTCCTGGCTTCAAGGGCGTCGTCATCAAAACAGGTACTTCTACGACCCTTAGGGCTTTCAGCCGAGCAATCGTAGAAAAGATACTCCCCGGTTTTTTTATCCTGTCCTACCACATCCGGTTCGCCGCCGGATGCTTCCATCTCGTAGAGGGACGCAAGCTTCTTCGTATTATTTTCCAGCCTGGCTTGTACCGCATTCCACTCAACGCCTTTGTGGCGGTTCTTATTTTGTTCAAAGCGTTTTTTTAGTATGCCAAGTAATTCTTCCTGTTGTTTTGAAGAGAGCGTTTTTTTATTACTGTTCATTACGGTGTTTTTAGCTTTATATAATTTTCCAGTTTTTCTACATTTTGACGGAGACCTTCATCTGCCCTAAATACTTTTACGACGGTCTCCAGTAATTCCGGTGTTTCAAACAGCATCGTCCATTCCAGGAGCGTACCAGTTTCTTTTGATTCAAAACTAATAGTCGCCTCATAGTCGGGATTGAAGTGCTGAAATACAATTTTTCTTTGGAATATAATTTCAACGAACCGGCTTTTGTTTGCGTAGTTTTTCCCGTCCGGTCCGTGCAGGGTCAGACTCCATTCACCACCAGGTACCAGGTGCAGCGCATGAATGGTATTTGCGAAACCAGTGGGCCCCCACCAGTTTGCAAGATGTGCCGCACTTGTCCATACCGCCCATACGGTTTCAATGGGCGCTTCTAACAGTTTTGTGATATGGATGGTTCTGCTTGCCGTTTCGCGGGTAGTATGTTCCATATTCTATAGTATTGGTGGTGTCTTGGCAAATAAATTTTAATCAGGCTGACTAATCATCTAAGCCTTTTCCTTCCAGAATCAGCGGCATAGATTTTTCAATTCTTGCTTCGCGGGTTTTGGGTTGCTTCGCTGAGGAGAAATGCAATAAATAGGCGCGTTGCCGTCCTGGTGTCAGCGCTTCGAACGCAGTTTTTAAAGCGGGCGTATCTTGCAGTTTTTGTTTGAATTCATCCGGCATGGCAAATTCCTGTGTCTTTTTAAGCGGCACTTTCAAACCGGATCTTTCAATTTCCATTGCTTCCCGGATATAATCTTTCAGGAGGGTAGTATTGTCTGTTATTTCATCTACGTGCTTGAAACGTATTTGCCGTGCCGCCTGTACATTCTTTGTTTGTTGAACGAGCATACCTTCTTTATCCTTGAGCAAAGCGCCCTTGAAAAACAATAGCGCGCAATATTCTTTAAATACATGAATAAGCACCACATTGCCTCCCTGAAAAGTGTAGCATGGTACGCCCCATTTTAATTCTTCCGTGAGCTTACAGGAGAGAACGATTTTTCTCAATTGTTCTACTTCATTCTTCCAGTTTTTTGCTTTGCTGAAATAGAAATCAACTTCGGGATTGGGAGCAGTCATGGGACGACATTTTAAATGGTGATTTATATACTAACATAAAAGAACTCATTATACGCGCAAATATGCATAATAAATTCATTTGAAAATAACATAAATCCAATAAATGCGTCTGAGAGCTTATCGCACAACAAGCTTAATTCAGATCGTTCGATGAAGGGTGCCAACCCCACTGAAGCTATTTCGACATTCTAGTGTTGCGATAACAAAAACTTCCTTACCATTCAGTATTCGTATTCTCCAGTTTTATGCTGATGAGTCCATTGGTGGAAATACCCAGCCGGAAGGCAGAAATGCGTTGGTTGAGGCTGTTCCAGCCCACTACATAATCCACCCGTAGAAAACGGTAAATACCATAGCCGATATTATCTAAACCCACAAAATATTCAGTATGATAAAGATCTGGATTGGCATAGTAGGCATTGGCACCCGTAACGAGATACCAGGCCAGCTTGCGGAACATCGGGATCTTATTGGTCAGGAAGCCGCGCAGTTGCCATTCTACGTGAGCGTCACTGTACAGCGGTTGCTTATTGCTGAACGTGTAGTAGGGAGCTACCTGGTATCCTTCCAGGTAGGAAGTTGCTACGCCGAGCTGGTTGCCCTGGATATGATTGAGATCCGGGATGCTCACATATTTATTGTTTAAAAAGCCACCGGTACCGACATTATAACGCAAAGCACCCAAAAGTTTAAAATCCATATCATCGGCGATGCTGAAGCGCCATTTGTCGAAATCCGTTTTACTGTTTAATAGGTTGGGAATTCCTTTTTGATAGGAGAGGATAAAGGTCGGCAGGTTACTGCCATGGGGCATCAGGTAGTCCGGGTACTTGGTGTACCGGAAGCCGGGTTGGTAAGAAATGCTTACTCCAGCTATCACGGCATTGTGTTTCTCCCAGGTAAACTTCTGGAACTCATCCGGCATGTTAGGAGTGAAGCCTCCGACGCCCTCCCTGGCATAAGAAAAATCGGTCGAGTTGTTCAAGGGAAGTCGCTGCTGAAACCCGAATTGAGCATTGACGTGTAATCCGTTTCCGAAATTACGGTCGATGAAGCCCGTAGCATTCCAGCGTTCATAGACCTTCAGATAATTTTTGCGATAGAGCAGGGTACTGATGGAGTTGTACAAAGGCTGGATAGGATTGAAAGGGTTATATTGAAATACATAACGTCCGCCTTCCGCCCCAAATAACCACCATCTGCCGCGCCAGCTGCGGTTTTGCACCACATAGTTCAGCCGCGCAATGCCGTTGAGGTGGGTATTGGAGAAGCCATAGCGCAGGGCGGCCTTGCCGGTAACGTAGTGGAAGGAATCGACTTTAACCCGGGTAACGACTTTTACAGCAGTATTCCATCCTTCTACGGTGTTGAAGTTAACCAACCCGCTAAGGAGGGAATTGGTAGAGATATACATTTTATCGTCCTTTCCTCTGTAGCTATAGCCGGAGGATACCAAATCCATAGGCTTTATCCTGTTGCTTCTTTTTCGCATGGAATCCAGGCGTTGAGGATCTTCATAGATAACCCGGAGACTGTCTTTTTTAATATAGTCTTTTACCTCTTCTTCTTCCAGGGGAATAGGTCGGTTTTGTGTCCAGAAAGCACTGTCTTTTTTGTTGGCACCCTGAGCGTATTCGCTTATGACTTTGCTGTTGAAGATGCTGTCGGGGATGGTGCTGTTGATCTGTTGTCCGTCATATACGGTTATCAAATTGCCCACGATGTCAAAGCCCAGCACCTTTAAGGCAAAGAATAAAGCCTGTTGTTTGATGACCCATTCGTCTTTTTTAACCGGGATGTAAGTCTGTGTGATCTTTAAGGTGTCGAGTAGCTGAATATTGGCTTTTGCAGTAGCGGACATATTCAGGCTTTGAATCCCCCATTCTTCATCTACAATATAAAGAATCCCGGTGAATAGAGGCTCGTAGGCACGCCTGGGGGTTACGCTTATCTTATATATCGTGTGATTGCCTTCTTTGAAGTCCCCTTCCAGTTTATACTTATAGTAGTTCAACGCGCCGTCACTTACAGGGGAGATCATGCCTCTGGGTGCGATCTGCGGAGATATTTCAATATTGTTTTTGTAGAAATTGATCACTTCCGGAAACTGTGACATGCCCAGACCGTTGGGGTCACCGCTTTCGCGCACGGAGTGGATAATCGTTTTTTCTTTCCCGTTTTGAGAATAATAGGTGGCATGCTCTTCAAATTGATTCAGAATTCCTTTACCGGCACTATCCAATCCTATTTCTGCCCCATCTATTTTTTCGCCCATTATTTTTTTAGGGATATCGCGTGTACGGAATACTCCTTTTGCGTAAATATCCGTTTGGAATGTTTTGATCTGGTCGAGATGAAAACTGCGCCGGGCTATGACCTTTCGCATAATGTAAACTGCCGGATCTTCGCTGGATCTTACAACGTGTTCCTTCATTTGCAAGGCTTCGTCCTCCAGTACGAAATTATGGGCGATGGTTTGCGCCGATGCAACGGAAA
Source organism: Flavipsychrobacter sp. (assembly GCA_035497455.1). Classification (GTDB taxonomy): domain Bacteria; phylum Bacteroidota; class Bacteroidia; order Chitinophagales; family Chitinophagaceae; genus JAFIGV01. The sequence goes on along the minus strand of DATJDL010000020.1, from coordinate 15,820 downwards.
AGCTGAAACTGCTTTGTTTAAAACCCATGTATTGTGCGACCGCTACATGGCTACCGTCTGGCACGGTCAGTGCAAATTCGCCCTCAGCATTGGCACTCGTGCCAATCGTCGTGTTTTTGAGATACACGATGGCAAAGGAAAGTGGTTCTCCTTTGCTGTCGGTAATCTTTCCTTTCAGCGTACCACCAAAAGCGTCAAATGTTATAAAACAAATAAAAAAAAGCGTAAGGATTGCCTTCATAAGATAAATATGCACGATCAATATACTGTAACGTATCGGAATGGAAAAATGTTACAGCCATACTGACTTTTGTCAAGGGGAAAAGAAAGCAACGTCTATTTTTCTTTTTAGAATCCGCATGCAGAAAACCGAAATAATGTATTGCCCGTGCAGGAAGGGCTTTAGGTAAATCGGTCAATACAAAAAAGAACCGGGAAAGACTTCTAAAAAGCCTGTTCCCGGTTCGCAGAAACTTTTTTAATAAAATACTATTGCTTCACAATTTTTCTCACTACCACACCCGAATTGTTTTTTACTGTAACAATGTAAATACCTGACGGTTGATTTTGCAAATCCAGGATCGTGGCAGCATTGCTGATCGTTTGCTCCAAAACAATGCGACCGGTAAGATCTGTTACGTTCAGTCCGGCAGAAATTTTATCCGGCAATTGTAAATAAAATATACCTTTTGAAGGATTGGGGAGAAGCTGCACATGTTTGAGGTTGTTTTCAGTAACGGATAGCGGTTCGCCTACTCTGATATCATCTATTGCCATATCACTTTCTTCGCCGGTGCCGGTAACGCCTCTTATGCGAAGGCTGATAGTCTGTTGTGCAAAAGCAATCAATGGTACTGTTGCTGTATGCCAGCTATTCCCCTGATTACCTGTAACCGGCGTGGTAATATCAGTCTGCCATTGACCGTTTACCAGGGCATCTACATGCAACGAACCCATGGCGCTGCCAAACATATGGTACCCAAATGTGAGGACCGGTGTAGCCAAAGAGGTAAGATCGAGACAGGGAGAAACGAGGTTGGCTGTTTTGCCGAAACAATTCGTGGCTTCCAGGTAAGCATATTGGCCGGTAGCCGTGCCGGGATTTAGATCCATCGTAGGTCCTGTAGTGCCTGCTGCGGATGATGTAGGAGTAGGTCCGCTCGTGATACGCCAATCGATATCGTCATCTACTGCATTTCGCTCGTTCGTCCAGCCGGAGGAAAGTAAGCATTCACCAATACCGCAGTTGGAAGAAGTATCGCAGATGGTAAAGCTCTCAAAATCCTCTGTAAAAGGAACAGGCTGAGGTGTCGGCTGTATAATATGTTTGATCATCTCGATCGTGTCATTGGCTAAGGTAAAGTCGGCCGGATTTTCGATCCACATTTTAACTGTATAAATCCCCGGGGCTGAAAATACAGCTGGTTGTGCGAACGTATGCGTAATCGTCGTTTGACCCGGGATAGGTCCGTTTACATTTTCGATAACAGGAGCGCCGCCATTGACCGTGTATTTCGCTATCGTATTGTTTAATGCAGTGAGCCCATTGTTCTTGATCTGGATGCTTACCTGTTCTGTAACAGGCATGAATTGACAAGAAAAAACGGAGCTGTCAACCGGTGCAGAATAACTTACCACACCCAGGTCATCCGGAATAACACAGTTAAAAGGTAAAATCGGTCTTTGTTGGGCGAAAGCACGGCGGCCTATGCAACCGTTTGGACCGATAGCCTGTACACTATACCATCCGGGGAGGGTGGTGTTGATACCTTTTACAACACAGGACGTAGCAGAAGAAGTGGCCGCAGAATCCATATAGGTATTGCCTAAAACTGTAACGATATAGCCGGTAGCGCCGGTCACGGCGTTGTAGCTTACTTTAAAGGAGTCGGTACATACCCAATCCAGGGTAATACCTGAGGGAATGCCGATGATTGAAAACGTCGTATCAGAAACATCGGACAAGCTTCCCCTGCTCACGCGTACCCGGGCTCTTCCTGTAACGGTCGAAGGAGGTGTCCAGTTTACAAAGCGCGAAGCACCTGAAATCAATGTGGAGATAGTGGTCCAGGTAGCACCGTTATCTACGGAATATTGTGCGGTGAAATTGCCCGCCGTACCCACAGCATCCCACCGGATAATCTCCGACACACCCGGAACCACTGATTCGCCGCCGAGAGGATAGGTAACTGTAATTTCATCTTTTACAAATTCGTAAACCACCACATAGTGCTGAGGTCCGCTGGGAACAGCAAAACCGCTGACATTCACAGTGTATGCACCTGCTGCCGGATTGGTGATGGTCACTTGTTCCATATTGTTCAACGTATCTTTCCCCTGAAAGGCGTTAGCATTCAAAGTTGCGACAGTAGGGGTCCTGTTCAATACCCAGGGAAGCACGGTTTGCGCCGCCGGTGTTGTAACCGTCATGTCCAGATTATTTACCAGGGCTTTGGCCACACCTGCGGTAGCTTCCTTATCATGCCAATAAATCATGACGCGCAATTCCGCGGTGCCCGCAGGTACGGTGATCGTGCGTGTTTTCAAGCCGCCCTGGCTCACCGTATCAAAAAAATGTTGGTTGGATTGAAGAATGCCATAGGCTCTTCTTGCATTGATACGTCCGTATCCGAATCGGTAGTCGGGTCCGGGGTTACCTAAATCATCCGCGGTATTTAAGGCTACTGCTTTGATAAGGGAAGAAACGGGTGTCGTATCGCCATGCAGTTCTCTATAAGCTTGATACAATTGCGCCAGCGTCCCGGCTACACCGGGACAGGCCATGGAAGTACCCGTAAGAGATTGGTACGAATTGGGGTTCATCGTGGAGTTGACATTGGTACCTACAGCACAGATGTCGGGTTTTATCCTTCCGTCTTTTGCAGGTCCCCTGCTGCTGGAACTGGCAAGTGCGTCGGTCGAAGTCAGGTTGCCTACTGTTACCACATTTTTTGCCTGTTTATGTCCACCCGTTATATTTCCCCAGCCGGCACCGGCACCGTAGGAATAATCTGAAGTTCCGGAGTTTCCGGCAGAAAAAACGTGTATCAGCTCCGGCATTGTGTTGATCTGCAAATCCATTAACCTTGCCCTGGAGGTGTAACCCGTGTTATTACCATCTCCGTAAGAGGTAGATGTGATGCGTATCTTTTCCGTGTTATAGTGATTGTAAATGCTGTCGAACGCCTGGTAGGTATTGGCGAAGCTTCCGCTTACACCGTATACGCCCAGCTCAGCGCCAAAAGCCATTCCTCTCGTAGTCGGGTCGATGTTTCCCCCGCCGAAAATAGTGCCTGCACAATGATCCCCGTGATTCCCGTTATTGAAACTGATATATTGATTGATGATACGTCCTGTATAATCTATATGGGGTCCGATTACACCATCATCATTCAGCGCGACAGAAACGCCCGATCCATCGTATTTTAAACCACCCGGGTAGTCTGTGGCTATTGTATTGGAACGATGGTCTGTTCTTCCTACAAGATTTTCAGCCTGTGGATTGGTATCAGCCGGCTCGATAAAATAAATATAAGGCAATGCCGCTAACCTGGTAATGTCAGCTGTTTTAGCGATAACACGAAGTCCCTGCTGATCCTGAAGTGTGAAGAGGACCTCTACGCCTTTTTCCCGAAGTGCCTGTGCCACCTCTCCTGTAGCCATGTTGGGGTGATGAAGTAGGTACAACTCTATCTTTCCCCCACCTTTAAGGGCGTAAGATGGATATTGTTTTTGTGCCAGATCCGCAGAGAGTTTGTATTGCTGCCCCAACGGGAAAATACTGCGAATGTTTCCGTCTTTGTTAATATTGCCTAAAGTGATACCCGTGGGTATGGACGCCATAAAGCAATTATTGGGTAAATAGTTATAAAGTATTACACCCTGTGCTTCTATAGCAGCCTTTTGCTGATCGGTGGGTATCTGGTAAAACTGGATCACCCGGTAATAGTGATTGTTCACTATTTCTCCGGACGATACCTCCGTTGCAAAGGATCGTTCAGAGGGTAAAAAGTTTCCGGACTGCATTTGCACTACATAGTTTTGTGCAAATGCAACTGAATTAAGTCCTAATAAGAACAGTGTAAATAGTTTCTTCATGCTAGATAATCATGGCATAAGCCTTTTTTACAACTGCATAAGGATGTTGTTTCCCTTTTGACCCAATCGTAATAGTTCAATGAAGCGAGCAGGAACTCCCCGGTCATCATCCAATTAGTACGGTACAACCTCTAGTAGACAACAATACTTCCGCAGCGTATGGTTATTAAATCGTTTCAGTGGTAAAAGGCTACTAATTTATTGAAAATAGGTGAGTTTTTCTGTATGTGAGAGGAGATTTCTAGGACACGATTAGGCAGTAGTCTTTCGACAAACGTAATTACGGATCCTCAATACATTAGAGCCATAACGTATCAGAACTTAGAAATAAGCACCGCAAGCAGGAAATTATAAGTACTTACCGGTATAGCTCTTTTTTACCTTTTTTAAACCCTCCGGTAGTCCTTCATACAGCAGGTATCCGCCACCGCTGCCCCCTTCAGGACCCAGGTCTATCACCCAATCCGCCGCCTTGATGACATCGGAATTGTGCTCGATAACGAGAACACTATGACCGTTTTCGATGAGTGCGTCGAAGGAAGAAAGTAGTTTATTGATATCGTGCATATGCAGTCCTGTAGTCGGTTCGTCGAAAATGAAAAGCACCTTGTTGGCTTCTTTTCCTTTGCTTAAGAAGGAAGCAAGTTTTACCCGCTGCGCTTCGCCGCCGCTGAGTGTATCACTGCTTTGCCCGAGCTTCAGGTAACCCAAACCTACATCCGACAACGGCTGGATCGCCTTTGGTAATTTTTTCTCGTCTTTGAAGAACTCGATAGACTCATCCACGCTCATTTCCAGGATATCAAAGACGTTTTTAGTCCGGTAGGTCACTTCCAATACTTCTTCCTTAAAGCGTTTTCCCTTACAGCTTTCGCAAAGCAGGTGAATGTCGGCTAAGAACTGCATTTCTACCACCACCTCACCTTCTCCCTTGCAAGTATCACATCTGCCCCCGTCGGTATTGAATGAAAAGTGCTTTTCCGCATAGCCACGCATTTTAGCAAGCGGCTGTTTAGCGAAAAGCTTGCGTATCTCATCCCAGGCTTTTATATAAGTTACCGGATTGCTGCGTGATGACTTTCCGATCGGGTTCTGATCCACCAATTCTACCTGTGCAATCGTTTTGAGATCGCCGCTCAGACTTTTGTAAAGTCCTGGTTTATCACTGCTTTCCCCAAAATGTTTCTGTAAGGCAGGGTACAGTGTTTGTTTGACAAGCGTTGTTTTCCCACTGCCACTTACACCTGTTACCACGCAAAGCAGATTCATCGGGAAATCCACCGAAATATCTTTCAGGTTATTTTGACGGCAACCCTCGATACGGATAGCATTTTTGCTTTTCCGTTTGATGTCGCCGATTTTAATTTGCAAAGTACCGCTCAGGTATTTTCCGGTCAGGCTGTTTTCGTTGGCAATAATCGCTTTTTCGTTGCCTTCAGCTATCACCTCGCCTCCCAGATGGGATGCGAGAGGACCCATGTCAATAATGTGATCTGCTTCATGCATCATCATTTCATCATGTTCTACTACCACTACGGTGTTCCCCAGATCGCGCAGGGATTTCAATACGTGGATCAGCCGCTCGGTATCGCGTGAATGCAACCCGATGCTGGGTTCATCAAGAATATAGAGTGAGTCGGTCAGGTTGCTGCCGAGAAACTTGGTAAGCTGTATACGCTGGCTTTCGCCACCGGACAGTGTATTTGCTGTGCGGTGGAGGGTAAGGTAGGTTAATCCTACATCCAGTAAGGTTTTCAGCCGCTGGCTGATCTCCAGCAAAATACGTTTGGCCACTGCCTCGTCATGTTCACTTAGCTTCAGCTCATCAAACCAGGTCTGTAGATTTCCGGCAGGCATTTTTAGCAGGTCGGCGATATCATGCCCCGCAATTTTCACATATAAGGCTTCTTTTCGCAAACGTGAACCCTTACAATCGGGGCATGTGGTCTTACCGCGATAACGGGCTTGCATAATGCGGTATTGTACCTTGTATAGATTCTGGCTTACCATGGCAAAAAAATGCCGGATGCCTTCTACCCGGTCATTCCCGTTCCACAGCAGATCATATTCTTTTTCTGATAAGGATATAATGGGCTTATGCACGGGGAAGTCATAACGGGATGCATCGCGGATAAAGGCGCGTTGCCATTCACTCATTTTCTCGCCGCGCCAGGGAGCTACCGCGCTTTCATATACACTCAGCGTTTTATCCGGGATCACCAGGTCTTCGTCTATACCCAGCGTCATACCGAACCCTTCACACGTAGGACAAGCGCCGTAAGGATTGTTAAATGAAAATAAGTTAGGTGTAGGTTCGTCAAACTGCATACCGTCGGCTTCGAAACGGTTGTTGAAACGATGCAGCTCACCGCTATTCACCTCTACGATACAATCTCCCTCACTTTCATAAAATGCTGTCTGTACACTATCCGATAAACGATGAAGATCATCCTCGTCAAACTCTTTTACGACGATACGGTCAATAAGGATATACAACTTCTTTCCCTTCACTGTTTTTTCATCTTCCAGTGCTTCTTCAATACGGATCGGTTTATCCTCTCCCTCAGCATACATGCGCGAAAAACCCTTATGCATCAGGATGTCGAGTTCTTCTTTCAGGTTTTTTTTGTTACGCATTACCAGCGGGACAAGGATTTGCACCTTAGCGCCCTGTGGCAATGCCTGTACAAAATCCACTACATCACTCACGGTATCTTTTTTTACCTCTTTACCGCTTACAGGGGAATAGGTTTTGCCGATCCTGGCAAAAAGCAGGCGCAGGTAGTCATAGATCTCCGTCATCGATCCAACCGTACTGCGCGGCGTGCGGGCAGTTACTTTTTGCTCAATGGCAATGGCGGGACACAGATTTCTGATGTAGTCAACATCCGGCTTGTCCATCCGCATGAGAAACTGGCGGGCATACGCACTGAGACTTTCTGCATAGCGGCGTTGACCTTCTGCAAACAAGGTGTCCATGGTAAGCGACGATTTGCCGGAACCTGAAACACCGGTTACAACAATGAACTTGTTTTTGGGAAAGGAGACATCAATATTCTTCAGATTGTGCATTCGAGCCCCTTTGATAAAAATATCTTCTGAAGGAGCCTGCATGTCGGATGCGGGGTTTTGCGTCACTTCCGGTTCAGACAATCCGAATACGGTTGATTTTTTGTTTTTTATTTTTAGCGGTGACGTTTCCACTTTTTCATCGATCACCTGATCCACTCCCTCGTTGTTGTGGGAGGCTTTTACTTTCTTTTTCCCCGCTTTTGATTTTGGAACCTGAGAGTCAGATTTTGATGGCTTGGATTTTTGATTTCCCTCTTTCGGCATGATGGAGCGAATTTAGCACAAGTTGTGCAACCTGCATGACGGCGAAAGTTGAAATTATAATCGCCCGCTATGTGTTCGCTTTACGAAGAAGCATTTTTCGCATACAAAGAAACTTGCCCCGCGTTTTCGTCTAATCTGTATCTTGAAAACCCATTGATGCGTTTCAAAAAAAATGAAAAGAATACTGCTTCTTACCGCTTTTATGCAATTGCTTACCGCTCCTTTTGCCGGAGCCCAGATTTTTCAAACACCATTTGAAAAGTCAAAGGGTGCGCAGACCGCAACTTATGCTGAACTGATTGATTTTTACCAACAGCTTGACGATAAGTACGAGACCATCAAAATGCAAACTGCGGGAGGTACAGATGCCAATTACCCGTTGCACGTAGTGTACTACAGCAGGGATAAAGAGTTTGCAGTGAATGAATGGAAGCGGCTGGGTAAAGTGATTTTATTGATCAATAATGGCATACACCCCGGTGAACCGGACGGCATAGATGCCAGCATGATGCTAATGCGCGATCTGGCTATGGGTAAGGTTGAAATTCCTGAGCATGTTGTGCTGGCCGTTATTCCTGTCTTTAATATCGGGGGAATGTTGAACCGCGGAAGTTACAGCCGTGCCAATCAAAACGGGCCTGAAGCATATGGTTTCCGGGGTAGTGCGCAGCACCTGGATCTGAATAGGGATTTCATAAAAATGGATGCAAAGGAAACCAGGAACCTGGTTCAGCTTTTCCGCTCGTTAGATCCGGATATATTCATTGATAACCATGTAAGCAACGGCGCGGACTACCAGCATGTTATGACCCTGCTCACGCCTAATGCCAGGAAACAAGGGTATTATACCGGCAGATTTTTGAAGAACTCCTTTGAGCCGCGTATTTATGAGATGATGAAACAACAGGGTTACGACCTGGTACCCTATGTGAATCACTGGGGCAGTACCCCCGATAAGGGCTGGCAGCAATTCTACGAACCGCCGCGATTTGCAAGCGGGTATGCAGCCCTTTTTCGCACATTTGCCTTTGTGCCGGAGACGCACATGCTCAAACCCTATAAACAACGTGTGGATGCTACTTATGCCTTAATGAAGTGCTTTATCTACTTTGCAGCAGACAAACAGGAAGAAATAAAAAGAGTTCGCGAAATGGAGTGGCAGTTCATGCAGGAGCGAAAAGAGTGGACGATCGACTGGAAAGTGGATACGACTTTGCATTCCGAGATCACATTTAAAGGCTATGAAGCGAAATATAAGCCCAGTGATGTTTCCGGTAACCCAAGACTCTACTATGATAAAAGTATGCCTTATACGAAACAGGTGCCGTTTTATGATAAATACCTTCCTTCCAAAACAGCTGCCGCACCACAATATTATGTGCTTCCAAAAGGCTGGCAGGATGCGGTACGGTGGTTAGAAGTAAATCATGTAGAAATGATCCCGTTGACAAATGATACCTTGATAGCGCTTACCGTTTACAGGATAAAGGATTATGAAACTTCAAAAAAGCCCTACGAGGGTCATTACCCGCATAGCAATGTGCAGTTTGAAGTAAAGAAGGAGAAAGTAAAACTGCTCAAAGGCGACTACCTGATTCCCCTGCAGCAAAAAGCCAAACGATACTTGGTAGAAGTGCTGGAGCCTGACGCGCCGGATGCCTTCTTTGCCTGGAATTTCTTCGACGCCATTTTACAACAGAAAGAGCACTTCAGCGATTATGTGTTCGAAGATGAGGCAGCACAATACCTGAAACAACATCCGGAGCTGAAAAGCCGGCTGGAAGAAAAAAGAAAGTCGGACACAGCGTTTGCCGGCGATGGACATGCACAGCTGGAGTTTATTTACCAAAACTCTCCTTATCTGGAGCCGGAATATATGCGTTACCCCGTATTCCGTATTGACTAAATCCTTTAGATTTGCCGCCATGATCTATCATTTTGTCGTAGGAGATGAAGCTGCCAAACCGCTACTGGAAGCCCTTTCAGCTGACGGCGGATCCCAGGATTCGGTGGTGGTGCTGAAGGATATTTTACATGTTGGTCCCTTGCTGAAAGAAGAAGGGCAAAAGTTCAGCGCGATGCGAAGTGCGTTCTGGCAGGAAGTGACGCCGCAAATGAAGGAGCCGGTGCAGGTAGATGATCTGGAGCGTCTGTTGCAGGTGAGCAGCGACATGTATAAATCAACGGATGTGAAGGCCTGGTTTTGGATGGCTCCCGGTCCGGCTGACATTACAGCCTATTACTGGGTGCTTTCTTATCTTCATAAGCACCGCGAACGGTTTTATGTAGTCAATGTAGGCGGACTACCTTTTCTGGATGCCAACGGCAAACTATTTTACCCCAAAAATATCAGTGAAATTTCCCCAAGGGAATTGACCAAGGCCCGTAAACTCGCTCGCGTTATTACGCCGTCGGAAATGGAAGTAGACGCAGATGAATGGGAGAAGATAAAAAATGAAAATGCAGCTATACGTACCTATGAAGGAGGCAAGAAACTGGCCCATAAAGACGTAACATACTATGATCAGCAATTGATCAGCTTCTGCTCCCAACAATTTCAAAAAGCGTCGAAGATCATACGGCAGGCATGGAGTAAATACGCTATCCCTACCGGAGATACGTACCTTGCCTGGCGCCTGCGTGAGCTGGCAAAAACAGGTGTATTAATGATACAAGGAGATGCGACAAAACCACTCAATGAATGGGATGTAAAGCTCGTCGGCACCGTGGAAGAAACTCAGACGGCGGAATCCACCCTTTCTGACCCCGCAAATACAAACCCTTCATGAAGATCACAGTTATAGAACCATTCAGCAAAGACGACCGCGGTACCGTTTCGGAGTACTACCATGAACGAACGGGGCAACACCTCATCGTATTCAGTCATGCCGGTGCTGTGCGGGGCAGGCACTATCACAAAGGCATTTCACTAAGCAAAAACCCGGAAATTCTTTTCCTGATGTCGGGTACCTGTACCTGCAACTGGCGCGAAGCCTATAGTGAAGAACTCAGGTCGGAAACGGTATACGGACCGGTGAAAATGGAAATCCCGCCTTATACCTGGCATGAGGTCATTGCAGTCACTGATTGTTGTTTTTTAGAACTTAATTCTCTTTCCGAGCACATAGCCGATACCTTTTATGATGGCTGACCGTAACTCCATACTGAAATTTTTCTGTCCTCAAAACGTCCGTAAATGACCTGCTGTGTGGGCATTGTCCAGATGGCAACTGCCGTATAACCGCTCATATGATCCTGGTTTTGTAACTTCCGCTTTTAAATAACACTTCCTGAAATGAAACCACTGCTTACGCTTTTATTCTTATTTGTCGGTTTGACAATGGGCTATGCGCAATCGAAAGTTACAAAGATAAAGATACAGGCAGCCATCTACTGCGATCACTGCAAGCAATGTGAGAGCTGCGGAAAAAGGCTGGAAGAGGCGATATACAACGAAAAAGGTGTAAAACGTGTAGACCTGGATGACAAATCCAATACCGTCAGCATTGTTTATAATGAAACAAAAACATCTCCTGAAAAGCTGAGGATGGTCATTGCAGCCGCAGGATTTGATGCGGATGATGTCAAAGGAAATAAAGAGGTATATGCTACCTGGGATGATTGCTGTAAAAAGCCGGAGGTAAATTAGACGTGCTTGAATGATCCTTCTTCTTGTGTTTTCTACATTGAAGCCTTAAATTCAGTATGACCCCCGAAAGACAACATAAGATCGCTCAGGTATTGAAGCGGCGACAACCTGACCTCAGCCTGATATTCGAAAACATAGAAGACCCGCATAATATTTCCGCAGTAATACGTACCTGTGATGCCGTGGGTGTACAGGATATTTATATAGCGAATACATTAACCGGTGCTCCTGTGGAATTGGGATGGAAAAGTTCCAGGAGCGCCTCTACCTGGGTCACTATTCATCAGTTTGACAACATAGCAGCTTGTTTGGAAGAGGTAAGGACGAAATATGAGAACATATTTGCCACCCATCTTGGCGAAAAAGCTTATTCGCTTTATGAACTGGACCTTACAGCTTCGGTTGCCCTGGTCTTTGGTAATGAGCGCAAAGGCGTAAGCCCTGAAATGTTAGGGCTATGCGACGGCAATTTTATAGTTCCCCAGGTAGGAATGATACATTCACTTAATGTATCGGTGGCTTGCGCGGTTAGCCTATATGAAGCATACCGGCAGCGCAGTGCTAAAGGGTATTACGATCAACAGCGGCTACCGCAGGATAGGTTTGACGAATTGACAGTAAAGTGGGGGAAAAAATGAAGCCTGTAAAACAGCACGACAGTTAATGGAATTTTCTTTCTTCTTTCATCATCGTAACAAACTCTTTTATTTTTCTTTCCCTGGTCTCCTGTTTTTTTATATTATGAAGGCGGAAGGCAATAGCAAATTTATTCTGCTTGCTTAACCCCTCAAAAAAGGCAAGCGCATCTTCATGTTCAGATACTGCTTTTATAAAATCTTCAGGAACCTGCATATCGCGTTGACTCTCGTACGCTTTTTCCCACCGGCCATCTGCTTTAGCCTTTTCCACTTCCGCCCATCCGGCTGGTTGCATTTTACCCTGCCCGGCGAGTCGTTCTACGTTGGCTACGTTTATTTTAGACCAGATACTTTTTTTCCTGCGAGGCGTATATTTCTGGATGTATGATACTTCGTCATGACTTTTACGTATACCATCTATCCAGCCCCAGCAGAGCGCCACATCCAGGGCTTCCTGGATCGTAATGGATTTGATGCCGCTGTCTTTTTTATATACCAGTAATAAAATACCTTCCTGGCGCTCATGGTTTTTGGCTATCCAGGTTTCAAACTCTTTTTGAGTTTTGAAAGATTTCATAGGCGGAGCGGGGAGAGAAGAGGATGCGGGCATAGATAGACGCGAAGGTAACAGTTAACAGGATGAGAAAGAAGGAGGGCAGATGTCTGTGTCCGAAACGAGCATGCATTAAAATGCTGGGAATAAATAGGGTGAAATTCAATGTAGACGGCGGTTTAAGTATTTTATAGAAATTTTTTGAAATGAAAATTAAATTTTCCTACCTTTGCGTTCCTTTTTTATATGGCTAAACAGTCTCTTATCAAACAAGACGGTGTAATTGTGGAAGCATTGTCCAATGCAATGTTTCGCGTACGTCTTGAAAACGGGCACGAAATACTTGCCACGATCTCCGGGAAAATGCGTATGCACTACATTCGCATCCTTCCAGGCGACAAAGTGGGCGTAGAGATGAGTCCTTATGATCTGAGTCGCGGGCGTATAATATACAGGTATAAGTAAGTTTAAACTTTTTTTAGAAATAGTAATTATGAAAGTAAGAGCAGCAATAAAGAAGCGTAGCGCAGATTGCAAGATCGTTCGTCGCAAAGGCAAGCTTTATATTATTAACAAGAAGAATCCTCGCTTTAAGCAACGCCAAGGGTAATTCAAATTCAAAATTCAAAAATTCAAAAATATAATGGCTCGTATAGCTGGTGTAGACCTTCCAAAGAACAAACGTGGTGAAATTGCCCTTACCTATATCTATGGTATCGGATCAAGCACTGCTCAATACATTCTTGACAAAGCCGGTATTGACCGTAATAAAAAGGCGATAGAATGGAATGATGATGAGCAAACTGCAATTCGTAATATCATCGGTGGTGAGTTTAAAGTAGAAGGTCAGTTGCGTTCTGAAGTGCAAATGAATATTAAGCGCCTTATGGATATCGCTTGTTACCGTGGTCTCCGTCATCGTAAAGGATTGCCTTTGCGCGGACAACGTACCCGTACCAACAGCCGCACCCGTAAAGGTAAGCGTAAGACCGTTGCAGGTAAGAAAAAAGCACCGAAGAAATAAACTAATTAATTATAAAGTAACCGGCAGTCGTCATACGTTTTATACCGTTACGAAATGCTTTTGCTTTATAGTAGAAAACACTCTTTATAATAGAGTTGCTGCCTGAGATGCCTGAGTGTTGCAAGGAGGAGCAATTCGAAGCAGAATACGGATAGTGCTATACTTGAATCTTCTGCTCAATATTATTTTTGACTACCTTATTTAAAAAAAAATGGCAAAAGCACAAGCTGGTAAAGCCTCAAAAACGGCTACCAAAAAAAGAGTGGTAAAAGTTGAGCCTCATGGTGATGCTCACATCAGTGCCACATTCAACAACATCATTATTGCTCTTACCAACAAGACCGGTCAGGTGATCTCCTGGTCCTCTGCAGGTAAGATGGGTTTCCGCGGTTCTAAAAAGAATACTCCTTATGCCGCACAAATGGCAGCTGCTGATTGCGCGAAAGTTGCATCAGATGCAGGTTTAAAGAAAGTGGATGTATTTGTAAAAGGACCCGGTTCCGGTCGTGAAGGCGCTATCCGTTCTTTATCTCAATCCGGTATCGAGATCGTTTCTATTAAGGACGTGACACCGATGCCGCACAATGGCTGTCGTCCTCCTAAGAAAAGAAGAGTATAGTTGAAGTGGAATTTGCTGATTGTTTGAAATCATCAGAATTCCACATCATTAAATATAATCAATATTATAGTTTTCCTTTTTCCGGTTTTGCGATTTTGATGAAAAGGGAAAGCTAATCAGAAATAAAATCGCATAAAGTACAAACATGGCACGTTATACAGGACCAAAAAACAGAATTTGCCGCATCTTCGGAGAGCCTATCTTAGGTTCAGGTAAAAATCTTCAAAAGAACAGCAATCCTCCCGGTCAACACGGAGGTACACGCAAGCGTAAATCAGCTTCGGAATATGCTATCCAGCTGAAAGAAAAACAAAAAGCTAAATATACTTACGGAGTATTGGAAAAACAATTCCGTAATACATACACTGAAGCATCCCGTTTGAAAGGGGCAACCGGTGAAAACCTGATCAAATTGCTGGAAGCTCGTTTGGATAATACTGTATATCGTATGGGTATTGCTCCTACACGTCCTGCAGCCCGTCAGCTTGTTTCTCACAAACATGTGATGGTTAATGGTAATATCGTTAACATTCCTTCTTATTCATTGAAGCCCGGAGATGTAATAGAATTGAAGCCTAAATCAAAAGCAAGCGATTCCATTAAAACAATGGTAGGGGCGAAAAATCCTAAGATCAATTGGGTGGAGTTTAATGAAAGGGAGTATAAAGGAACTTATTTAGCTCACCCTGAGCGTGAAGTTGTTCCGGAAAACATTAAGGAACAATTGATAGTGGAATTGTATTCTAAATAATTGATTGTTATTTTTTTATTGAAAGGTTATTTCACTCCTGAAATAACCTTTCTTTTTTTTAAATGTTTTTTGTAATTTTCCAAACCAAAGTTTGTTTCTACCTGTCTAATAAAGCAGTAACAATTTTTTCCAATGAAGAAATATGTATTTTTTTTGCCGCGACTAGTCTTGTTAGTTGCCCTTAGTTTAGCATTTCCGGCGCATTCCTATTCGCAGAGCCTGGCGTGTCCTCCCAACATTGATTTTGAGTTTGGTAATTTTTTGCTGTGGTCCTGCGAGATCGGTACAGCACAAAACCCGCCTCCGTCTACCCCCCCGGCTACCGTATCATTTCTAAATACGGCGCCTTCAGTGCCCACGCCGGGTCGGCATACGATCACTTCGGCTGCTTCCGGCATTGATGCTTATGGTGGTTTTTCTCAATTAGCTCCTTTAGGCGGTAACTACTCATTGAAATTGGGTAATAATGTTACCGGAGCACAGGCGGAGAAAGTAAAGTATGGCTTAACGGTACCTGTGGGTATTAACAACTACAGCTTTAAATTTAAATATGCTGTGGTATTTGAAGACCCCGGACACGCTGCTGTAGAACAACCCCGTTTCGAGGTGAATGCCTATGACGCTGTTACCGGTCTTCCGGTACCTTGCTCCCAACAATCCTTTGTTGCGGCTGCCTCCATCCCGGGCTTTTTCACGTCTCCTACCAATGCAGGTGTTCGTTACAAACCGTGGACGGATCACATTATCGTATTAGGCGGTACTTCCGGTCAAAGTGTTTATCTTGAAGTGGCTACAGGAGATTGTACACTTTCAGGTCACTTTGGTTATGGTTATTTTGACCTGATCGACTGCGGACAGTTCCAGACCGCGGTAGCTACCTGTGACCTGGATGGTCAGGGTATCGTATTGACAGGGCCTGCAGGCTATATGACCTATACCTGGTATGATGCAAGCTGGAATCCCGTAGGAACGCCAACACAGACTACTACCTTTCATCCTACCAATACGGTGGCACAGGCCTATCACCTGGTGCTGACCCCTTTCCCTACCATCAGTACCTGTTTGGATACTATCGATACCCAGCCGATCGCGAACGTAGATGTACAGGCGCAACCGGATACTTCCTGTATTACCCTGGGTGTACCCATCCAG
>DATJDL010000019.1:0-14104 GCA_035497455.1 Flavipsychrobacter sp. | reverse complement strand
TGATCACTGGTGTTAAGATCACCTACGCTGGAGGCAGACGCTATTCTCCACCCGATGTGAATGCCTCCCATACACTCGGAGATTTGGTGGTGATCGACAGTTTACGAAATACCCTGCAATTCAGGAATTATTTCAGAGCCGATGCCAAACTCGGCCTGCGGATAGATGCCAGAAAACTCTCCCACGAGATTGCCATCGACCTGGTCAATCTTTTTGGCATCAGGAATTTATTATCAGTTACCTACAGTCCTGACCTGGCGGCACAGGGGAAGTATCCGTTCGTAGAACAATATCAATTGGGATTCTTACCGCTGTTCTATTATAAAGTTGATTTCGGGTTTTCTTCAAAGAATAAGAGCAGCGAATAACTCGGATGATTTTTAATGTCCGGGCAATTTCACGCCGGTGAAGCTATAGTGGCGATGGCACCGTTCAACGCATTGCGGCTATTGGGCTTTTACCTAGCCAAATAAAAAAACGGAGATCGCCGGAGCAATTCCAGGTATAAAATTCATTTCTTATCTTTGCCTTTCAATTCCCAGGAACAATCATGTAGAAAATTTCTTTCCACTCCTTAAAGACAGCTACCGGCCGGCGAGGCTGGCAGCACGATTCCCAATCTTTAAAGAAAGAAATCATGCTTGTTTTACAAGAACTCTCTTATATACATCCCAATAAAGAATTGTTGTTTGAACGGGTACAACTCACCGTCAACGACAGAGATAAAACAGCCATAGTAGGCAACAATGGCAGTGGAAAATCCTCGCTGCTCCGGATGATCGCCGGTGAATTGCAACCCACATCCGGGCACTTAGCTGGCAAAGTAAAACCCTACTATGTTCCGCAGCTTTTCGGGCAATACAATCAGCTTACTATAGCGGAAGCATTGCAGGTGGATAAAAAGCTGCAAGCACTCCGTGAAATTCTGAATGGTACTGTTACCGGAGACAACATGACCGTTTTAGAAGAAGACTGGATGATAGAAGAACGTTGCATGGAAGCACTCACTTACTGGGGATTGGAAAAACCGGTGCTAACCCAAAAACTGGAAACCCTGAGCGGGGGCCAGAAAACAAAGATCTTCCTGGCAGGCATTTCCATTCACCAGCCTGAGTTTATTTTGCTGGATGAGCCAAGCAATCATCTGGATCACGAAAGCAGGCAACAATTGTATGACCTGATCCGTAACTATACCGGCACAATGATAGTAGTAAGCCACGACCGTACCCTATTGAATCTGCTGGATAGGGTCTGTGAACTGAAGAAAAACGGTATCACAGCATACGGCGGCAACTACGATTTCTATGTAGCGCAAAAACAAATAGAAGGCGACGCACTTCACCAGGATATTCACAGTACAGAGAAAGCACTGCGAAAAGCGAAACAGAAAGAACGTGAAACTGCAGAGCGGCAGCAGAAACTGGATGCGAGGGGTAAAGGCAAACAGGAAAAAGCCGGTGTGGCAAGGATCATGATGAATACCCTCCGCAACAACGCTGAGAACAGTACCTCGCGAATCAAAAATGCGCATACCGAAAAGATCACCGGCATCTCACAGGAATTGCAACAATTGCGGTCTGCTGTCCCGGATGCAGGGAGAATGAAACTTGGTTTCGATAATTCCTCATTGCACGAGGGGAAAATATTGTTCATGGCGAATGAACTAAATTTCAAGTATGATGAACAGGTGCTATGGTTTGAAAACCTGAATTTGCAGATCAACAGTGGAGAACGTATAGCATTAAAAGGGAAAAACGGGTCCGGCAAAACCACGTTGATAAAACTGATCCTTGGAACATTAGAAGCCCAAAGCGGAACTATACACCGCCCACCCATCCGGTCTGTTTATATCGACCAGGATTACTCCTTGCTGGATCGTGACCTGACAGTGTACGAACAAGCCCAACGTTTCAATCAAACGGCTTTACAGGAACATGAGGTCAGGATCAGGCTGACTCGTTTCCTGTTTACGCTACACGATTGGGACAAAAAATGCGGTGCGCTCAGTGGCGGTGAACGAATGCGCCTCGCACTCTGTTGCCTGAGTATGCACAGTCACTCACCGGATATTATTGTTCTTGACGAGCCGACCAACAACCTTGATATTCAAAACATAGAAATACTTACAAAAGCTATCAACGATTACCAGGGAACACTTATTACGGTATCGCATGACCTGTATTTCCTGGAGCAGATCAACATTACACGAACTATAAACTTAATGCAGAATTGATTTCCGTTAGTAGAATTTATACTTTGTAAAAAGCCTATATATCCTGCTAAAAGAATGGTCTAGATATATTTCCATAATTTGCAGTAAATAATTTATTCAATGTCAGCCGCCATCATCGTTGTTGTAGTCTTATTAGCATTGATCTTCGCAGGTATTGCTACCGTGCAGCAAGGAACTGTTGCCGTGGTGACCGTGTTCGGTAAATACCGCCGGGTGCTCCGTCCGGGATTGAATTTCCGAATTCCTTTCATTGAAAAGATATTCAGAAGAATCTCGTATCAGAATCGTTCAATTGAGCTGAAGTTTCAAGCTATCACGCAAGACCAGGCAAACGTAAATTTTGCAGCGATGTTGTTGTACTCTGTTCTCAACAACGACGATAATACGATTCAAAATGTGGCATTCAAATTCATGGACGAACGAAATTTCATGCAGGCACTGATCCGGAGTGTAGAAGGTTCGGTACGTGCTTTCGTTGCCACCAAGAAGCAATCAGAGATTTTGCAATTGAGAAGCGAGATCATCCTTCACGTGAAAGATCAGCTGGATAAGCAACTGGAAGACTGGGGTTATCATTTGTTGGATCTTCAGCTCAACGACATTGCCTTTGACGAAACCATCATGCGCTCCATGGCGCAGGTAGTGGCATCCAATAATCTGAAAGCTGCAGCTGAAAATGAAGGACAGGCATTGCTGATCACCAAAACCAAAGGGGCAGAAGCCGATGGTAACGCTATCAAAATATCGGCCGAAGCAGAAAGACAGGCAGCACAATTACGCGGACAGGGCGTGGCGCTGTTCAGGGAAGAAGTAGCCAAGGGGATGGCTATGGCGGCAAAAGAAATGGAAAGCGCGAACCTCGATGCTTCCTTTATTCTCTTTTCCATGTGGACGGATGCCATCAAACATTTTGCTGAAAACGGCACCGGCAATACCATCTTCCTTGATGGATCAAGCGACAACCTGCAACGTACCATGCAGCAGATGATGACCTTCTTAAAAACACCTAAAGAAACACAAGGGTAAAACGCGAAGCAACGTGAAGTTTCCTGTGATGAATATCATGAAAAACGAATCCGCACTCTGGTAGTCTGATCTTCCGTGTTCTCAAACTCAATATGCGCATGGATTTTTTTGGAAAGCTCATCTACCGTGCGAAGACCCAAGCCCGAAAGAGAGATGTCTTTGTCCCTGGCGGTAATAATAGCCAGGTATTCTTTCTGCGAAAAATAACCGCCGCTGTTCTGAATAAAAATACTGTGCTGATCACCACCGATGTGGATCGTCCCATGTTGCAGCGACTCTCTTACGGCATTCTGCAACAGGTTACGTACGATGGTTTGTAAAAAATACGGATCAGACTTGATGAGTGTATTAGCTTTTAAGTGATTGTTGACAGTGAGCTTTTTGGTGTCGATCTGTAGCTGATTGAGCCGGAGACTTTCAGCGATTATTTTAGACACATCCATTTCTTTCGCCTGCGCGTGTAGCTCTTTCATCTGCGTTTTACTCCACAGCAATAAGTCCTCCATGGTTTCCATCAGGGAATACGTAGCCGCCTGTATCTTTTGCGAGATATTTTTCTTCTGTTCTTTCGTATAATAATCCGGCTCTACTTCCTGTATTTTCAGAAACTGGGATACCTGGTAGATAGGAGATCGGAGATCGTGGCTGATGATGCCAAAAAGTTTGGCCTTGGTACGATTAGCCTCTTCCAGTTCATTATTGAGATGCTCCAGCCGTTTGTTGTTCATGTCCAGAATATCAGCGGTACGTTTTTTGTTTCGATAGTTCACTACAAGTGCTACCGCAGCCAATGCCAGCATCACGATTCCAAAGATGAGCCAGATCTTTTCCTTTTTACTATACGCGATCTGCGCCTCCTGTACATCTATCTGGCGTTGCTTGTCTTTATTTTGATACACGGCTTCCTGTTCAGCAATATTTGATGCGATCTTACTGGCAGTAATGGAATCCGACATGCTCAGGTACTTATCGTAATAGGCCATCGCCTTCTGGGAATTACCTAATGCAAGATATACCGGAACAACGGACCGCAGCATATCCACATAACCTTCCTTGTTGAACATGGCAAGTCCTTCGGCCTCTGCCTTTTCATAATATTTCAGCGCATTCACATTATCTCCCTGGCTTTTATAATACTCTCCGAGGTGCATATCCACGCCCGATACCATGATGGGATTTTTATCCAGGGCGGCTTGCCTGGCACCCGCGTCCAGGTATTGTTTCGCTTTTACAAATTGCTTTCTTTCCAGCGCAAGAACAAACAGGTGAATATTGGAAGTCACTAATTCCGACCATTTACCCGAGGTTTTTGCCGCCTGCTGGTGTAGTAAAGCGTAATATTTTAAAGCATTGGTCTCGTCTTTCATCATCACATAGGCCCTTACAAACTTTCCGTAGATGGCCACGTCCAAAATCATGGACAGACCCAGGTAAGGCTCCACTTCTTTTAAATATTGAAGCGCTTTTTCGGGCTGCTTCAGGTAGAGATAGCTCTCGGCGATCATCATCAACTTGGTGGCATAATCTGATTTCACCCGCATCGAATTCGTAGTATCCACAAGAACCTTGTTCATCTCAGCACTTTTCAGAAAGTTCTCAAGTGCTATGTTGTAAAATGATTTTTGTTGCTGGTTATAAATGCCCAGGTTGTAGTAGGAATCGCTGATCACTTTTTTATCCGTGACGGTGGGGATGGCCTTGGTTAGTTTCTGCGCAGCCTCATCTGCTTTGTCCTGCATGCCCAGGTAATGATAGATAGTGACAAGGTTACCCAGCGGGCGAAGGCTTTTTTCGATCTGGTTAGCTTTTACAGCAGCCTCATACGCCTTTTCAAAATTATCTTTTGCCACAGGAAAATCCTGCTTGAAGTAATAAGCAATTCCGATTGCCAGGTAAAAGACATAACGCTGTTCCAGGTCTTCATCATGTGCCAGCTTTAATCCCTCCTGGCCTTCCTTGATCAATAATTCGATCGATTCCGGTTTGCCCGCCAGATTCGTAAGCAATGTCTCACAGGCTTCTTTCTTTTTATTCAGCTCTTTCAGCCTTCCTGCACCGGTCTGACCCGCAGATAACTGAAAACAAAACAGCAAAACTAACACGGTAACCAGCCTGGAATAAGTCATGATGGAAAAGTTGAACAATAATGTACGGTATCGGGTATTAAAAATACGCAAGAAAATCATTCAACGTTTTTCGATTATATCTTAGATAAGCTCCGCAAATTCTCCAAGATGCGTTATGGCATACTCCACCATCCGGTGTAGTGTGGGCATCAGCTGCTCTTCATATCGTTTATCCAACAGTTCAAATTCCTTGAGCTCTTCATACAATTTTCCGAAATCTTCCACACTAATTTCCTGTTTAAAATATTCGTTGTTGAGCACATAGACCTTTAGTACATCATCAATAAGCAACGCCATATCGTCGGCTCCCAACTGTTTCAGCCATTCGGGCATATTCAGCATAAGAGGTGCATAGCCATTCGCCAGAAACTGGATAAAGCCCCCCTGCCCTGCCTGTGCTCGCAGATAGTCGAATGACAGGTAGAGTTGCTGCATAGGAGAAAGATCATTCAGAAAAGCGAAATCATTACGCTTGTAAAGCTCCTCATGAAGCGGTTGTACAAGCAATTCGAAAACCGCAGCGTCATCTCCCTGAAAAACGATGCTTTCCCAATGAATTTTGGATATGAGCGGAATAAAAGAGGATGTCATGACAGGCAAATCTACCAAACACCTCCTAAATTTCATGCTGGAAAAACTACTTCTCGGTCTCCCACGCTGCAATTTTTAAGAATCCCATAGCAGGCAGTGAAATGGAAAACTATACCCGCTCCGTAGCAAAACCCTATTTATTTGGCTACTTTTGCGCCCTAAATTTCCATCATGCAATTTAACAGGGAAAACCTCAGTGATGCTCAGTTGTTGACGCTTTATCAGGAAATCCTTCGCCCGCGAATGATCGAGGAGAAAATGCTGATCTTACTGCGCCAGGGCCGTATCAGCAAATGGTTTAGCGGTATCGGGCAGGAAGCGATAGCCATTGGTGCCACCCTGGCATTGGATACTGATGAATATATCATGCCTTTGCATCGGAACCTGGGTGTGTTCACAGCGAGAAAAATGCCTTTTGATAAATTGTTCATGCAGTGGCAGGGACGTAAAGAGGGGTTTTCAAAAGGTCGCGAACGTTCTTTTCACTTTGGTGCCAACGAATACCATATCTGCGGGATGATCTCGCATCTAGGACCCCAACTGGCCATTGCAGATGGAATAGCGCTGGCGCACAAACTCAAAAATGAGAAGAAAGTGTCGCTCGCCTTTTCCGGTGACGGCGGTACCAGTGAAGGAGATTTTCATGAAGCGCTGAATGTCGCGGCAGTATGGGGGTTACCGGTTATTTTCCTGATAGAAAACAATGGGTATGGCTTGAGCACACCAATAAATGAACAGTTTATCTGCTCACAACTGGCAGACAGAGCCGTAGGGTATGGTATGAAGGGGATCACCATTGACGGGAATAATATACTGGAAGTGCATAAAGCTATCCGTGAGGCACGCGAATATTGTATCCGTGAGCAAAAGCCCATATTGGTAGAATGTATGACCTTCCGCATGCGTGGGCACGAAGAAGCAAGCGGTGTGAAATATGTACCCAAAGAACTTTTTGAAGAATGGGGAAAGAAAGACCCGGTGAGTAACTATGAAGCCTACCTGATAAACCAGGGCTTATTGAACAAGGATAAGATAGAAGCGATCCGCGCTGAAATTCAAAACGATATAGAACATGGACTGGCAGTAGGGTTTGCGGCAGCACCGGTGAAGCCCGATACAGACGAAGAAGTACGGGACGTGTATGCTCCTTTCACCAGCCAGGATTCCTATACCCAGGTTCAAAATGGTACGAAGTCAGAAAAGAAATTCATCCAGGCGATCAGCGACGGGTTGAGGCAGAGCATGGAAAAGCATGAGAACCTGATCCTGATGGGACAGGATATTGCCGAGTACGGAGGTGCATTTAAGTTGACGGAAGGATTTGTTGAGCAGTTTGGGAAAGCAAGAGTGCGCAATACCCCTCTTTGCGAAAGTGCCATTGTAGGTGCTGCGCTCGGATTGTCCATCAAAGGGTTTAAAGCCATGATGGAAATGCAGTTTGCTGATTTTGTAACGGTGGGCTTTAACCAGATCATCAACAACCTGGCAAAGATCCACTATCGTTGGGGGCAACATGCCGATGTGGTGATCCGGATGCCTACGGGCGGCGGCGTAGGAGCAGGACCGTTCCACTCTCAAAGCAACGAAGCCTGGTTTACCCATACACCCGGTTTGAAAGTAGTCTATCCTTCCACCCCTGAAGATGCGAAAGGGTTGATGATCGCGTCCATTAATGATCCGAATCCCGTGATCTTCTTTGAACATAAAGGATTGTACAGGAGCGTAAGCGGAATGGTTCCGGATGGCTATTACACCATCGGGATCGGCAAAGCCCGGTTGGTACAGGAAGGGGAAGACATCACTATCATCACCTATGGAAGCGGTGTACATTGGGCGACTGATTATGCCACTAAACATCCTGAAACCTCCTTCCACATTTTAGACCTGAGAACCCTGTTGCCGCTGGACTACGCATCCATAGCACAAGCGGTAAAACAAACCGGGAAAGTGCTTTTGCTGCATGAAGACTGTATGACCGGTGGACTGGGAGGGGAGATAGCAGCATGGATATCGGAACATTGTTTCGAATACCTGGATGCGCCGATTATACGATGCGCCAGCCTGGATACCCCGGTGCCTTTCGCCATAGAACTGGAACAAAACTTTCTCGCCAAAGCCCGGTTGGAGGAAGCCGTAAAAAAACTTGTAAATTATTAATGTTGTTAAACGAAGAACTGTTTTTATGGTGATGAGGCGGTTTAATATCGTGCTTTTGAGCTCCTGTAGCGTACGAAGCCGTTAGCATCTTTTTCAAATAACATCTCATAAACAATTTCGTGCAGATGCAGGAAATTATCCCGGGCAAACTCTAATTTCGTCTTTCTCAAAAAATACACATGCGAATCATAGTCCCCCTTATTACAGCCTCATTATTACTGGCGGTCTCGTGCAAAGACAAATCCGGCAAAACACATGGCTCCATTGCCCTGGGCGATTCGTCCACCATCATTACCGAAACAGATTCCACCTACCTGCAGGATTATGTGAGCAGTGTGACACCGCAAACCATGATGTCGCAGGAAACGGAAGAACCTGCGGACACCGCAACTACACCACCTGCCACGGTAACTAAACCCGACACGCCGAAAACCGCAGTACCACCACCTGTCACTCCTTCTCCGGCAACAACAGGCAAAGGATTGAATGTAGAGTTCTCAGAGGTCACCGTCTTTATTCCTAACATCGTTACCAAGGCATTCAAAAATCAAAATATAAAATCCCTGAACGGTGTGAGCTACCAGATCACTTCAGGCACTTTGCAGGGAAATCAGCTGGTAATAAAAGGAGCTACTGTTCAAAAGGTATCGCAACGCTATATTTCCACGTTCATAGTCACTAAAGGCGACAGGAAAATAGAATTACCCGGCATGGAACAGACCACTTCCTGGCAAACCGTTAGTGGAAACAACGGCGTATATAGTATTAAAGGACTGGAAGCCTCTAAGTTATCGTATAAAAAAACAAGCGTGGCGGCTGTGCGCAATGCCGTAAGCCGTGCTGCGAAGGCAGCCCGTTACAATCGCAAAGAAATAGCGGAATGGGAAAGCAGTGTGCGGAATTTACGTTCCGTAACACAGGCACCTGTCAGCATCGTGCTGCAAAGTGTGATGTGGAAAATAGAAGGAAAAGATGCTAAAGGCAAGAGCTTTTCCAAAGAAGTGCGACTGGATTTGCCGCTATAAAGCCGGAAGACATTTTTTTATAACTACAACAAATATAGACCGGGTTGCTTCGCAACCCGGTCTATATTTGGCAGGCATACCTGCCTTTTATTTATTCAGCAGGATCTTCGCATAAAAACTCGGTTTGCGTAGCTGTTCTCTCAGATCCAGGTCCGTAAACATCCCGCTGATCATATTGCTGAGAGAAGGACTTTTATTTGCCTTGTTCACCACCATATTGAACAGCCAGGGATAGCGGCACAACCGCTGTAACGTAGCACTGATGCGCATCTCGTCACCCAGTCTCCGGTATAAGATATCATCATACTCCGTTTTAAGCGTAGCAGCTGAAAAATCATTTTTAGGAATACATCTCGACAATGCCTCACCTGCCAGCATACCGCTATACAAAGCATTGCCGATACCCTCGCCGCTAAACGGATCGATTAAACTGGCAGCGTCCCCGCAAAGAATATAGTTATCACCGGATATGGATTCCCGTTTCATGCCCATAGGCAATCCCCAGCCCTGTACCTTACCTTCCAGGGTGGCGCCTTTAAATCGATGACTGATAGAAGGATTGCTTTCGATGGCCTTCAGCATTTGTTCCCGCAGGTTGATCTTCTTTCGGCGCAGCCGCTCACTCAAAATACCCACGCCCACATTGGCCATGCCATTCGGCAACGGGAAGATCCAGAAATAACCCGGTAGGATCTCAGGCAGAAAATGCAGCTCGATATACCCATTCGGATCCAATCCCCCTACATTTTTATAATAAGCTCTCAGCCCTACTGAATACGATTTTTCAGACGCATTATCATTGATAAACTTCTTACGCACGATCCCTTTGTCCCCATCGCAAGCTACTATCACGGGAGATTTTACAACATAAGACTGTCCGTCTTTCATGAATTCAACCGTCACTTCACCCTGCTGCTTCGTGATCGCTTTAACAGAAGCATGTTGATACACCGTAGCAAAATTCCGGTCAATTTTATCAAACAGGAAATTATCGAAGATCATCCTCGGCGAGGTAAAACCCGGGGCGAGTTCACCCGGTTTCAGGTGATCTCCATAAGGGATGTATAAGGGCTTTCCGTTAGGCGCCACAAAGATAATCCCCCTGCTCGGAGTAAACCCCTCAGGCTGCTGGTACACTTCGTGGAGCCAGGCAGGATTGGCTTTGCGAAGCACATGCGCCGACTTCCCGCTGATCGCATCACCACACACCTTATCCCGGGGAAAAGTCTCTTTTTCGATGATCACATGCTTGATACCGGCCAGCGTCAGGTAAATGGATGTGCCGACACCCGCAGGTCCCGCACCGATAATCACTACCGGCGTTTCTATAATGTTATTCGACATGAATTATGTTTACCCGTTTTTGAGCAATAGCCGATGATCCTGCAAAAGGGTTCATCGGATTACCTGTTAACTTTTTTTGTCCGGACCTATGGCTGCCCTATCAGCTTCTGTGGCGTTGGCACCATTCATCAAAGGATTTCTATTGAGCAAAGTCAAACATCTTACCTTCAAACACAAAAATGCTTGAAGGCAATAGCAAAACCTGTATTCCCGGTTATACCTGGAATACACCGCCTCTCCATTCTTTCTCTATCGGAGCCTGGTTGGCCGCAGCTATTCCTTCTGCTATGCGCATCCTTGTATCCGCAGGATCGATGATCTCATCCACCCACAGTCTGGCGGCCGCATAGTAAGGAGTAGTCTGTGCAGTATACCGTTCCGTGATCTTGGTGAGCAATTCCTTTTCTTTTTCCGGGTCTATTTCCTCGCCCTTTGCTTTTAAAGATGCTACCTGTATCTGCAACAGCGTCTTTGCAGCCTGTTCACCGCCCATCACGGCAATCTTGGCATTCGGCCAGGCATAAATGAACCTGGGATCATAAGCTTTACCGCACATTGCATAGTTACCGGCGCCGTAGGAGTTGCCGATGATGATCGTGATCTTCGGCACCACAGAATTAGCTACTGCATTCACCAGTTTCGCCCCGTCTTTAATAATGCCGGAATGCTCGCTGCGACTCCCGACCATGAAACCCGTTACATCCTGCAGGAACACCAGAGGTATTTTCTTTTGATTGCAATTCTGTATAAAACGCGCCGCCTTATCCGCACTGTCGTTATAGATCACACCGCCCAACTGCATTTCTTTTTTACCGCTTTTTACAATGGTTCTTTGGTTGGCCACTATGCCGACTGCCCATCCGTCAATTCTTCCGTAGCCGCATACAATGGTTTTTCCGTAGTCCTTTTTAAACTCGTCAAACTCACTGTTGTCTACGATACGGTGGATCACCTCCAATATATCGTAAGGCTTGCTGTTGTCCACGCTTACGATACCATATAGCTCTTTAGGATCTTTCCGGGGTGCTTCCGGCTTAATGCGGTCAAACCCTGCATGCTCCGTATCACCCAGCTTATCCATGATACGCTTCACCTGATCCAGGCATTCCTGCTCCGTATCAAATTTGTAATCTGCTATGCCGCTGATCTCCGTATGCGTTTTGGCACCTCCTAAAGTTTGTATATCCACATCTTCCCCTATCGCAGCCTTTACCAAATAAGGACCGGCAAGGAATATCGAGCCGTTACCTTCTACCATCAGCGTTTCATCGCTCATTATGGGCAGGTAAGCGCCGCCCGCAACACAACTTCCCATTACGGCAGCTATCTGGGTAATGCCCATAGCGCTCATCACGGCATTGTTTCTGAAGATTCTTCCGAAATGCTCCTTATCGGGAAATATTTCATCCTGCATAGGCAGGTACACCCCCGCACTGTCCACTATATAAATAACAGGCAGCCGGTTCTCCATAGCGATTTCCTGCAAACGAAGATTCTTCTTCCCGCTTATCGGGAACCAGGCACCGGCTTTCACCGTATTGTCATTGGCAATGATCATGCACCTGCGGCCGCTTACATACCCTACGCCGCCAACAGTACCGCCGCTCGGACATCCGCCTTCCGTAGGATACATTTCCCAACCGGTGAACGACCCTATCTCCGAAAATGTACTGTCCTCATCTATTAAGTATTGGATGCGCTCCCGCGGCGTCATCTTGCCTTTTTCCTTTGCTTTCTCAATCGATTTCTTCCCGCCTCCCAATGATACCTGCGCATGACGCTGTCTCATCTGGCTCACGGCAAGTTTCATCGCATCCTCATTCTTGTTGAATTCCAAATTCATAAAATGTGTTCGGTTTGCGGACAAAGATATATCTTAACTAAAAAGAGAAAACTAAAAAGAGAAAATAATCAGGAAGGGCATCGGTGCCCAAAGGGTAACGCGCGCCTGCCTGAAGAGATGTCACCCACCACCGGCATATTTATTAACCGGCTTACTGGTAAATGACGCTCCCTGAAAATACCTGTCCCGTATTCTCAAACCGGATCTTGTAATAATACATTCCCCTTGGCAATTGCGAAATATCGATCTGTTTTCTGAGCGGCTGTGATTTTACCAATTGTCCGAAACTATTATAAAGTTGTATGACACCCGTAACGTATTGCGATGGATAGTCAATCTCGTAAATACCGTTGTGAGAAGGATTGGGGTAAAGCAGTTGTTGACTTAAGTTCTTTTCTTCAACACTATTATAAATCACAGACGTCCTGGAGACAATATTATCAATCATCCAACCCGGTTTATTAGTTTCTGTAGAATCAGATTTAAACAAAAAACGAAAACCGTATAACCGTGGCAATATCATCCCTTTTACCAGGTATATTTCTCCGCAAATAGTTTCCTTTGTCCATCCGGCACTTTTTCCTGACCAGAACAAAGAACCTGAAGTCCAACTATGACCGCTGTAGTTGTTCAAAGACCCGTTGTAATAAAGAAGCTGCCAACCGGAATTCAGTGCATGGTTCCATGTCTTCCCTGAATCTGCTGAAACCTGCAGGATGCAGGAATCTGATAAGCTGTCGACGTCATAGTAGTGCCAAAAACTCAATGATGCAAAGTTCCCTGCGAAGGTGCTTACATTACTATCTATATAGACGATTGCAGCAGATTCATTTCCGATAGGATAAGAATTCAAAGTGTCAGTTTGCAAAGTATGCGTACCAGAAAATGCTCCGGGGAATCCTGTTTTTTGTACTGTTCCCACCTGCCATATGTTTCCCGGAAAGGAAGTATCAATGATCAATTTAAGATAGACAGAAATATTGCTTTCAAAGTGCAAGGTATCTAACGGGTAATTACCATTACCGAACGGCAGGATATAGCAAGTAGAGTCAGGAGACGACCGCGCATATAGCTTCCAAGAACAAACTAAAAACAACAATACAAGGATAGAATTTTTCATGTTTATTATTTTGTGAAGTAGTATTCTCCGAAAAACGCGAATAATAAATAGACTTAGTGCTGGATCATTACAGTGGCTATCCACATATTACCCTCTTTGTCGGTACAGCTGATTGTATGGCTTCCATTAACCAGCGAAACTGTGGAAATCGAATATTGTTTTTTTCCAAATACAGAATGAGACTTAATTTTTATTTCTACCCTGTTGGCTTTTTATGTTAACTTTTTTAGGACGGGACAAAAGTGTCACTAAAAAAGGGATGCAAATATGCATCCCTTTTTACTATAGTTTTTTATCTGTTTCTTTTATCGGATCAGCGTAACGTTTCCTTGTTGGTTGAAGTTCCGTTTGGTACCATTCGGTCCGGGGGCTACAGCATCCACCTGGTAGATATATACACCGGTGGGTTGCGGAGTACCTTTATACTTACCATCCCAGCCTTCATCGATATTCTTTGACTCGAAGACCAACACACCCCAACGGTCATAGATACGCAGTGACTTCAACTCTGCCTGACCTCTGCGGATCAGCTTCAGCGTATTGTTGCTGCCGGAGTTACCCGGTGCAAACGCATTCGGCATCGCTAATGCACTTTCCGTACTCACGATCACATCCACACTGTCCATAGTCTCACAGCCA
>DATJDL010000018.1:0-148868 GCA_035497455.1 Flavipsychrobacter sp. | reverse complement strand
TGCCCGGAAGTCAATCTACGTACAGCGATGCCCAGGCGACCATGATTTTATCTGATTTTTTTGAAAAGTATAAAGTAAAAAATGTGCAGATAGATCATCGTGGAGGGGACATTCACCAATCACAATTCGCTATTGGTAAAGTAACCACCTGCAAGGGTGAGTACCGTCTTTATGTATCGGTAAAAGAAAAGGGCAATAAATGCGTGATCAAAGAATTGCGATTCGAGCGCTGAGATAAAAAACTCTTTAGTGGGTGTCATACGCCCATTTGATATAGGTAGCGCCCCATGTAAATCCTCCTCCGAAAGCGGCTAATATAATATTGTCCCCTTTATGTAATTGTTTTTCCCATTCCCAAAGGCATAGCGGGAGCGTACCATTGGTCGTGTTTCCAAAGCGTTCGATATTTATCATTACTTTCTCTTCCGGCAACCCCATACGTTCCGAGGTAGCTGCTATGATGCGCTTGTTGGCCTGATGAGGTACCAGCCAGGCTATATCGTCAGAAGTAAGCTGGTTACGTTCCAGGATTTCGGCGGCTACATCGGCCATATTTTTTACTGCAAATTTGAAAACTGTCTGGCCTTCCTGGTAAACAAAATGTTCTTTCGCCATCACAGTTTCTACTGTGGCCGGCTTTACTGACCCACCGGCTTTTTGATGAAGGTACACCCGTCCGGATCCATCTGTTTTCAGCACGCTATCCTGAATACCGTAGCCTTCCGTGTTGGGTTCTAATAAGACACATCCCCCGCCGTCTCCAAAAATAATGCAGGTAGCGCGGTCTTGATAATTTAAAATACTACTCATTTTATCTACACCGATCACCAGCACTTTTTTATTTCTGCCGCTTTCTATAAACTGCGCACCTGTAGTCAGGGCAAACAGAAATCCGCTACAGGCCGCACTCACGTCATAGCCGAATGCATTTACCAGGCCCGCCTTATCGGCTATCACATTGGCCGTTGCAGGAAATTGATAATCCGGAGTCGTGGTGGCGCATATGACTAACTCAATCTCTTCAGGTCCTATATTTCTTTTCTTCAACAGATCTTTTACAGCTTCGACAGCAATATCAGAAGAACCTTTCCCTTCACCTTTCAAAATTCGACGCTCTTTAATGCCGGTTCTTGTGGTGATCCACTCATCCGTTGTATCTACTATCGCTTCCAGTTCAGCATTGGTAAGCACATACTCCGGAACATAACCACCCACTGCTGTGATCGCAGCTTGTATTTTCTGCATAAAGAATTTTTAGGACATCAAATGTAGGAAAAATGTTAGTCAATAGCGTACCGGCACAACCGCTTGCTGATATCCACACAAAAACAGCATCATGCCACAGGCAGGTCTGTGTGACACTAAGCGTGCTCACCGGAACAAAATAAAAAAGAGCCACTGTAAGACTACTGCGGCTCTACTTACTAACCCATTAAATTCACAACTTGGTACAAAGGTAGTATTCTGCACCTTAGGAAAAAAGAGCTTTACAGATAATAACTTATAAATTTAATTTATATGCAGTTTTTAATCCATGTTTTTGCATAACCTAAACAATTGAAAATCAATCATGAAATTCAGTAAATTTTACTGTACATCCCTACCCCAAGAAAAAAATTGAAATTTGCAGTCTTTTTCAGAGAGTTTCATACCAAGAAAGCTCCCATGAGGTGTTTTCTGCTGACTTCTACTTTTTTAGCAAGGCTTCCAAACTGCATTTTTGATTAATCGCTACACCTTTGCTAATTTAGCGGTCCGCAAATCTTTATTTATTCTGTACAGATGATAGAAATAAAAGTTCCTACCGTAGGCGAAAGTATCAATGAAGTGACCCTGGTAAAATGGCTGAAAAAAGAGGGAGATTATGTAGAACGAGATGAATTGCTTTGTGAACTGGAAAGTGAGAAAGCCACGTTTGAACTGAATGCAGAACAGGCAGGTATTTTGCATACCGTTGCTCAAGAAGGCGACACGCTTAACATCGGTGATGTGGCTTGTAAGATCGATGAGTCTGCTGCCCGTCCGGAAGGTAGTGCGGCACCCAAAGAAGAAAAGAAAGCCGAAACTACTGATACAAAAAAGTCAGTCTCCCCTGCAAAAACGGAAGCTGCTGAACCTGTAAGCAGTGATGTAAAAGCAACTCCTGTTGCCAAAGCGGTGATGGCCGATAAACAGGTTAAACCATCTGAAGTAAAAGGAAGCGGTTCACAGGGAAGAATATTGAAGCACGATGTTCTGGAAGTGCTGAACAATCCCGGTGTAAAAGGAGGCGCTACCTCGTTTTCCCGTGAAGATAAGCGCGAGAAAATGAGCAACCTCCGCAAGACGGTTTCCCGTCGCCTGGTAGAGGCAAAGAATACGACCGCAATGCTTACTACTTTCAATGAGGTGGATATGACCCGCATCATGGAAGTACGCTCCAAACAAAAAGACAAGTTCAAAGAAATACACGGCGTCAACCTCGGTTTCATGTCGTTCTTTACCAAAGCGGTATGTATTGCTCTGGGCGAATGGAGAGCAGTCAATGCTTATATAGACGGTGAAGAGATTGTTTACCATGACTATTGCGATATTTCTATTGCGGTATCTGCGCCCAAAGGACTGGTCGTGCCGGTAATACGTAATGCTGAAAGCCTGAGTATGGCGGAGATCGAAAAGAAGGTAGTGGAACTGGCTACTAAGGCCCGCGATAACAAGCTCAGCATGGAGGAGATGACCGGTGGCACGTTCACGATTACCAACGGGGGCGTCTTCGGCTCGCTCATGTCTACGCCGATTATCAATATCCCGCAATCCGCCATCCTGGGGATGCACAAGATACAGGAACGCCCGATGGTGGTAAACGGTAAAATAGAAGCCCGCCCGATGATGTACCTCGCACTTAGCTATGACCATCGTATTATTGACGGCCGCGAGAGTGTAAGCTTCCTGGTGCGTGTAAAAGAATTATTGGAAAACCCCGAACTGTTGCTCATCGGTAAAGACCCGGTGAATGCGTTGCTGGGACTGTAAATACCTATAGTTTATTCTAAAAAAGCACACGAACAACTATTCGTGTGCTTTTTTATTTGATTGGTCTAATCAGAAGCAGACTACTATACCCTGCCTGCTTTTATTTCATCCACCACTCCGGGATCCAGCAACGTGGATGTATCTCCCAGATTTTGCAGCTCATTTTCCGCTATTTTGCGAAGAATGCGCCTCATGATCTTACCGCTCCTGGTTTTCGGGAGCCCTGTGACGAATTGTATTTTATCCGGCTTGGCGATAGCCCCTATCAGCCGGGATACGGTCTGCATAATATCCTGGCGGGTCAAATTTTCATCTCCATGTTGTGGACTGCCATAGACGATATATGCATAAATGCCCTGTCCTTTTATATCATGCGGATACCCGACCACTGCACTTTCTACTACGCCGGAGTGCATATTGATGGCATTTTCTACCTCTGCCGTGCCGATGCGATGTCCACTTACGTTCAACACATCATCCACTCTTCCTGTAATACGGTAGTTGCCCTGGTCATCGCGATAGCAGCCATCACCGGTAAAATATAATTCAGGGTAGGTAGCAAAATAATTGGTGCGGCATCGTTCATGATCTCCGTAAGTGGTACGAATGATAGAAGGCCATGGAAATTTAATACAAAGGTTGCCACTTACATCATTCCCCGTAATCTCGTTGCCCTGGTCATCCACCAAAACAGGTTGTATGCCGGGCAAGGGTAAAGTAGCATAGGAGGGTTTTGCCGGTGTCACCCCTGCCATATTTGAAATCATAATACCTCCTGTTTCTGTTTGCCACCAGGTATCTACGATAGGACATCGGTTCCTTCCAATGTTATCATCCAGCCAGTGCCATGCTTCTTCATTAATAGGTTCACCTACCGACCCCAAAGTCTTCAGACTACTAAGATCGTGTCCACGTACCGGCCCCAGTCCATATCCCATCAAACTGCGAATGGCAGTAGGAGCTGTATAAAGAATATTTACCTTGTATTTGTCTATGATATCCCAAAATCTGCCCGCATCCGGCCAAGTAGGTACCCCTTCAAATATCAGCGTGGTGGCGCCTGCTGCCAAAGGTCCGTACAGAATATAACTGTGCCCGGTTATCCATCCTATATCGGCCGTACAAAAATGGAGGTCGCCCGGTGTATATTGAAAGGTATTGACGAAGGAATAGGTGGTGTAAACCATATACCCTCCGCAAGTATGCACCACACCTTTAGGTTTACCGGTAGACCCTGAGGTATACAATATAAACAGGGGATCTTCCGCATCCATTTCTTCCCCGGGGCAGTCGGGATTACCCATGGTTTCTACTTTCTTAATTTCATCTTCCCACCATACATCTCTTCCTTTGATCATACTCACCGGGGTATGGGTACGGGTGAGGACAATGACCTTTTCAACAAACTTGCATTGTACCAATGCATCATCTATCACATTTTTCAAAGGGATCTCTTTATTGCCTCTATAAGCGCCGTCACACGTGATAATATAAGCTGCCTCTGCATCCTGCAGCCTGTCGGCAATGCTCTGCGCGCTAAAGCCGCCGAAAATCACGGAATGAACAGCTCCTACCCTGGCGCAGGCTAATACAGCAATAGCAAGCTCCGGCACCATGCCCATGTAAATGCAAACTCTATCACCTTTCTTCACACCGTTATTCTTCAGCACATTAGCAAACTGGACCACTTTAGCATGCAGATCACGGTAGGTAATTGCCCTATGATGTTCTTCCGGATCATTAGCTTCCCATATAATAGCGGGCTTGTTTCCCAAAGTACCCAGATGCCTGTCCAGGCAGTTTTCGGTGATGTTCAGCTTAGCACCGGTGAACCATTTAACATCCGGGTCTTTAAAGTTCCATTCCAGAACATGATCCCAGCGCTTTTTCCAAAGAAAAGAAGATGCGATTTCACTCCAATAGCCTTCCGGATCATCCACACTTTTTTTCCAGGCTTCGTGATACGCTTTCTCTGTTTTTATTTGATATGGATATGACATAGCAGTACACTTTAAGAATACATAGTTACTAATTCCTGTTGTATGCCATCTTACATTCTTGCTAATTTGGTACATTTGTGCTATTCTAAGTATAGAATAGTATTTATTCTCTATAATCTGCGCATCCTTGCCGTGCGGTTGAAGCCACATCTCATTCGAAGCAAACCGTTCGTCCCCCGGATGCAGCGGTATTCCGGCATTGCCATTCCAATACCTGCGAACGGACAAAGACACTCTTGCACACACGCGTGACAGATCATAGACGGAAAGCGATTGACCATCTTGCCTAAAAAAGATTAGGGAATGCATTTGTACAAAACAACAGCTGATAACATCGCCAAAGAAGTAAATTTGCTGCCAAATTTATCCCATGCAATTTTGGAAAAAACTGAGCCAGGCTGAATGCAGCGACTATATAGACCAGGCATTGAACAATAATATTGATTTCAGTAAAAGAGTGAGCCTGGGAATTCCGGCTTCCAAATTGGACGGGCGTGTTTTTTATGATCAGGCGGCATTTTTAAAAGATGCTCCTTTCCTGCGTGCCATTGTACAAAATCCGAACCATATCGGGTGTCATACCTTATCCGATTCAGAAATGTTCTTCAAGGGAACGCAGCAGATAGAACGGGAGTTGATAGAATTGATAGCAGTAGATATTTTTAAAGCAGCACCCGGCGAAACAGACGGGTATGTTGCAGCCGGCGGTACGGAAGCCAACCTGCAGGCGGTGTGGATCTACAGGAATTATTTCATACAAAACCATCATGCAGCTTACAATGAAATAGTCATCCTTGCTTCGGAAGACACGCACTATTCAGTAGTAAAAGCAGGCAACCTGATGCATTTGGATTACCTCAGTGTGCCCGTACATGAAAATACCCGGATGATCGACGAGGAACAGCTTGATAGGACGATAGCAGCAGCTAAGCAAGCCGGCAAAAAATACTTCATCGTGCTGAGCAATGTCGCTACGACTATGTTCGGCTCTGTAGATGATCCCGATGTGTATGCGCGGTACCTTAGCAAGCACGAGGTCCTTTTTAAGTTGCACCTGGACGGGGCTTTCGGTGGATTTATCTACCCGATTGCCCAGCCGGATAACAATACCAACTTTTCCAACCCGCACGTGAATTCCATCACATTGGATGCGCATAAGATGTTGCAGGCTCCATACGGCACGGGTATCTTCCTGGTGAGGAAGGGGTGGATGCAATATGTATTTACCAGGGAGGCGAGCTATGTAAATGGTATGGATATTACACTTTCCGGGAGCAGATCGGGAGCTAATGCCATTGCGATCTGGATGATCCTGGCGGCTTATGGCCCCTATGGATGGTATGAAAAAATCCATACGCTGCTCTACAGAACTACCTGGGCCTGTAAACAATTGAGTGATATGGGCGTGGAATATTACAGAAATCCCTTCCTGAATATTATCACCATCAAATCGAAATATGTACCACAACAACTGGCGGATGCCTACGGGCTGGTGCCGGATGCGCATGAAGGTGCTGCCCAATGGTTCAAGATCGTTGTGATGGACCATGTGGAAGTCGAGCAACTACAGCCATTTTTGGAAGAGCTAAAACAACTTCGTACAAAAACACCGATGGACATTCAGGTCCATCATATTTCATGATCCGGCAAACGGGCGGACAGTAGCAGAGGAATACCTACAATTTTGTCGCGTAACAACGTAAGCCCTATGGAGTTTTCCCCCTACTTTTGTCGTTCATTTTTACAACCAGCTATCATGCAATTAGCCGACCGACTGAACCGGTTTTCAGAACCACAAACCCTAAAGATGGCGAAGATGAGCCGTGAACTAAAAGCAAAAGGTATTAATGTCATCGATCTTAGCCTGGGAGAACCTGACTTCATCACACCACAGCACATCCGCGATGCTGCCCAGGAAGCCATGGACAAGGGTTATACAAAGTATACTCCCGTTGTCGGAATCCCGGAACTGCGTGAAGCTATTTGCAACAAACTGAAAAGAGATAACGGGCTGGAATATGGTATGGATGAAGTGATCGTATCAACCGGTGCAAAACAATCACTCGCCAATGCGATCCTCTGTCTTATCAATCCCGGCGATGAAGTCATCATTCCTACACCATATTGGGTGACCTACAGCGCACTGGTGCAACTGGCGGAAGGCATTGTGAAATTTATCCCGTGTTCTATTGATTCCGATTTCAAACTGACACCGGAACGGCTGGAAGCAGCCATTACGCCCAAAACCAAACTCTTTATTTTTTCTTCCCCCTGCAACCCTTCCGGCAGTGTCTATACCCGGGAAGAATTGGCCGGTTTGGCAGAGATTTTTAAGAAATATCCTCAGGTAGCCATCATCAGTGATGAGATCTATGAATACATCAACTACAATGGCAAACATGAAAGTATCGGACAGTTTACAGAACTGAGAGACCGCACTGTTATTGTAAACGGATTTTCGAAAGGTTTTGCGATGACGGGCTGGCGGTTGGGATATATGGTAGGCCCCAACGACATCGTCCGCGGTTGCGAGAAACTGCAAGGTCAGTTCACTTCCGGCACCAATTCCATAGCACAACGCGCAGCAGTCGCAGCACTCAATGGCAACCTGGAACCGAGTATGCAAATGGTGGAAGCATTCCACAGAAGAAAAGATTTTGTGATCGAGGCATTAGGCAAGATCAACGGGGTGAAGATCAACCACCCTAAAGGGGCCTTCTACGCCTTTCCGGACATCAGTTACTTTTTTGGCAAAACAGATGGTAAAACCATGATCCAAAACGATGACGACCTGTCTATGTATTTGCTGCATACAGCTCACGTCACGACCGTATGCGGCTCCGCTTTTGGTAACGACAAATGTATCCGGCTGTCTTTTGCCACATCTATGGATAACCTGAACGAAGGCATTCTGCGCCTCAAACAAGCGCTGGACGCTTTACACTAGGGCTTCGGAAGACTTTTAGCCTGTAAGACGGCTATATGATCTATCATTTTCGCGTAGATACTATCCAATTCTTCAGGGTGCTGCTTATACCATTTCAGACTTTCTTCAAATTGATTGGCGGAAAGCTTATGGTGTTCCAGTATCAACTGATAATAGGATGCCAGCGAGTCATTATTTTTCTGACTGGTCCTGATGCCACTATCACGTGCTACCATACTGCTGTATGCTTCTGCCAGATGAATGTCTTCCAGTACCCCCTGCATTTTCCCCGGAGGCAGGTGTGTGCTTGTCTCCTGACAGGAAACTACCAGCAGGAACAGATACGGAAAAAAGAGCCTGTGCATTTATTTATTAAGCTGTTGGTATTTAGCAATATTCGGCACATCCATCTGGCCCAGTAAAGAAGTATAAGGAGGGCGTTCCTCGCGCGGTAACTGCCCTACCACCTTGGTATATTCATCACTTTTGGCATTAAAGAAAAACTGTATCAGCATGGAACTGGGATTTTCCTTATTTACCTGGCTCAGCTTGCTGATGGTCGCCAGGATATCCTTATTTGCCTGTTCGGGTTTGCTGTACATATTATCCAATCCTTTGCGATGCAGCGTGTACCAAACATTCCGCACTTCCTGGAAACGGGGGTTTAATAACTGGTCTACAAGCCAGTACCGGTTGCGCGTGCCATCTACAGCCTTCCATCCGGGCAATGACTTTCCTTCTTCAGGCGAGTTGTTGACGATATTCTGCGCTTTTTTGAAATAAACACTGCCACCGTCCTGCGAAAAGCTATCATAATCGAGACCGATCACAATGTAGGCATAGTAAGCAAGAATAGCGGTAAGGTTGGAAGACATGGCGTCACCGCCGGATACCCTGTTGTCGTCAAATTGCATGGGCGTAAATTGTGAGTAGCGGAATACTACATCCCTATCCACAAAATTCACCAACGGGCTGGTGTAGTTAGCATTGAATACCGGGCGGGATGCCTGTACGGTGAGGGTTGCCCGATAAACATCTTCTCCGGTTTTTTCGGTCAGGTTGAGGAGAACGTTCATGTCAATCTTCTCATTCACACCAAATTCATCTGTCGTCCATTTCCGGGTGCTAAAGAAATCCGTCACCGCCTTTTCCATCGTGGTAAAAATGGTTTTATCCGCGTTAGCTATGGCCGTAGAAAGAATCTTAACTTTTACATTCAGCTCTTGTGCAACAGCATGTGTGGCTATACCCAGGAGAAGAAGAAAAAAACTAATTATTTGCTTCAACATGTATTAAATCTAAAATATGGTTTACAATAGTTTCTGCGGCCTGTTGCTTGGTTTGTAACGGATAAACGGATTTATGCCCATTTGCCTCCAGCAAAGTTATTTTATTCGTGTCATGCCCGAAACCTGCCCCTTCATCTTTTAACGAATTCAGTACGATCACATCGGCATTTTTTGCTTTCAGTTTTTTCAGGGCATTTTCTTCTTCGTTGGTTGTTTCCAAAGCAAAGCCGACTAATACCTGCCCGGTCGTTTTCATAGATCCCAGCGTCGCGAGAATATCTTTATTCTTTACCAGCTCTATGGTAAACGCTTCTTCTTTCTTTTTTATTTTCTCCTTTGCCTTTTCTGCCGGGCGATAATCTGCTACAGCGGCGGACAGGATACCAATATCCATCCCTGCAAAAACAGCTGTACAGGCTTTATACATATCTTCTGCGCTTTCCACTTGAATCGTATTGATGGACGCTATCGCAGTTCTGAGATGTGTGGGGCCTATTACCAATGTGACTTCTGCTCCCTTTGCCGCCAGGCTCTCAGCCAGGGCTATACCCATTTTACCGGTCGAAAAATTGCCGATAAAACGGACAGGATCCAATCGCTCGTACGTCGGTCCGGCTGTTACCAGCGCTTTTTTCCCTTTAAGCGGCTGCGGTTGCTTTTCGGAAAAAAATGTTTCGAGATAGGTTACTATATCGTTGGGCTCTGCCATCCTGCCCTCCCCTATCAATCCACTCGCCAGCTCACCATGTGCTACAGGGATGATGCTATTCCCATAACTTTTTACACGTTCCAGGTTCATTTTGGTTGAGGGGTGGTGCCACATGTCTTCATCCATGGCCGGGGCAATAAATACCGGGCAAATAGCTGATAAGTATACAGCGCAGACCAGGTTATCACATAAGCCGTTCGCAAGCTTGGAGAGCGAATTAGCGCTACAAGGTGCCACGATCATCGCATCGGCCCACCTGCCAAGTTCTACGTGGTTGTTCCAGGCTGCACCGTCATTTACATTGCTGTGCACAGGGTGCCTGGAAACCGTTGCCAGCGAAAGCGCGCTCACAAATTGCGTAGCCGACGGCGTGATCAGGACCTTTACCTCTGCGCCTGCTTTTATGAATTGCCTGACGAGTTCCGGTGTCTTATAAGCAGCAATGCTTCCGGTAACGGCAAGAATTATTTTTTTCCCTTGTAGTTGCATGAAACGGTTTGTGGATAAGGTGTTTGCAAGGTAGGAAAATATTATATGCCAAAACCGTCTTCTTCAGTTTGATCCCTTTTGGGACGTAACCCGTAGCCGCACTACTTATCTTCTCCTGTGTTAAAACACAGGAGCCAGATACCCTACCGTAACAGCATGTGGCGTATTGTCCAATACGAATTTCTTTTACCTTTGAAAACATGAGCACCATCATCTTCCACATTGAGAATCAAGTAGCGTATATAGCCCTTCATCGTCCTGAAAAATTCAACAGTTTCAACCGGGAAATGGCGTTGGAATTACAGAAAACGCTGGACGAATGCGCACGGGATCAAAACGTTCGCTGTATTTACCTGACGGGGTCCGGGAAGGGGTTCTGCTCAGGCCAAGACCTGGCAGAGGCGATTGATCCTAATGGCATTTCGCTGGAAGATATCGTAGAGCAACATTACAACGCCATCATTACCCGGCTACGTAAAATAGAGAAACCCATCATCGCAGCGGTGAATGGTGTAGCCGCCGGTGCAGGCGCCAACATTGCCCTGGCTTGTGATATTGTAGTTGCCGCAGAAAGCGCCACATTCATCCAGGCATTCAGCAAGATTGGATTAATACCTGACAGTGCCGGCACTTTTTTCCTTCCACGCCTGGTGGGCATGCAACGTGCCGCAGCCTTAATGATGACAGCAGACAAAGTAACGGCTAAAGAAGCGATGGGCATGGGCATGATCTACCAAGTATTCAGCGATGAAAGTTTCGAAGCGGAATCGAAAAAAATGGCACAGCAGCTCGCACAAATGCCCACGAAAGGATTAGGGCTTACCAAAAGGTTGCTGAATGAAAGTTTCCATCATACCCTGGAAGAACAATTGATACGGGAGAAACAGATACAGGTGGAAGCTGCAGCCAGTTATGATTTTAAAGAAGGCGTACAGGCTTTCCTGGAAAAACGCAAACCGGAATTTAAAGGAGAATAGCTTTTAAAAATAGCTCCGGTAGCAATCAACTGAGCTATACCGGTTATTAAAACAGCGCAACAAGCATTCCTCAAAGAATGCTTGTTTTCATTTTACTACGGCTCTTACGTCTATTACTTTCACCTGCAGTTTGGTTACATTATTAAACTCGTTTTCTTCGATGGTATACACCATGTCAAAAACGCCATTGCTTACCAGGTCAAATTTATCAGCCATATTGAATCCGATCCCGTCGATCACGCGTCCGTCATTCTGATGCACGACAAACTTTATATGTTGATCTTTTACGATCCTGGAATTTGCCTGGTAGTCGCATACATTCCTGCTGACGAATACCGGGCGAAGATTCATAGGTCCGAAGGGTTCAAACTGTTGTATGATCTTGTAAAATGCGTCCTTCACATCGGCAAGCCGTATCTCCGCATCAATCTCGATTTCGGGTATTAATAATTCGGGAGTGATGGTTTGCGATACCACCTCTTCAAATTTTTCAGTAAACGCCTCTACCAGTTCCGGCAACATCGTCATACCCGCTGCATAAAAATGTCCTCCGTAGTTTTCGAGCAGATGACGGCATTCGTGCAGGGCTTCGTAGATATTGAAGCCGCTTATCGAACGGGCTGAACCGGAGACCCGATCATTTGATTTCGTAAGGATGATCGTGGGCCGATAATAATGATCGATCAGCCGGGATGCTACGATGCCCACCACCCCTTTGTGCCAATCCTCCTTGTAAAGTACCGTTGATTTGCGATGCTGCATGACCTCATCACCATCCAGCAAGGCGAGCGCCTGCTCGGTGATCGTTTTATCCACCTCCTTCCGGTCTGTATTATCGGATTGCAATTCGGCTGCCAACAGTTCAATTTTTTCAGCATCTGTCTCAATAAACAGGTTAACAGCTTTACGTGCATCATCCATTCTCCCTGCAGCATTCACCCTCGGACCAATTACAAATACCAAGTCTGAAACGGTCATCTTTCGCTGCACACCCGAGTAATTTTTCAGCACTTTCAGAGGCAGCATCGGGTTTTCATTGACCTTTTGAATTCCGTAAAATGCCAGTATCCTGTTTTCTCCATCGATAGGGACAATGTCTGCAGCAATACTCGTAGCCACCAGGTCTAAATACTGCATCGTTGTATCGTCAGGCAGCCCCCATTTTTTGGCAAGCCCGCAGATCAGTTTAAAACCGATACCACAACCACTCAGCTCTTTATATGGGTAAGGGCAATCAGATTGCTTCGGATTCAGGATCGCGTAAGCCGGCGGTAATATATTATCCGGCATGTGGTGATCACAAATGATCACATCAATTCCCAGGGACTGTGCATAATTGACCAGCTCAGCCGACTTAATGCCGCAATCCAGCGTAATAACGAGGGTAAAGCCATTAGCATGCGCATAGTCGATTCCTTGTTTGGAAACACCATAGCCTTCCCGGTAACGGTGTGGAATATAAAAAGAGATCTCTCCGTTGTACTGTCGTTTGAGGAAGGAATAAACCGTTGCTACAGAAGTGGTACCATCCACATCATAGTCGCCATACACCAATATCCGTTCATGCCACTCTATAGCATCTGTAATGCGGTCCACAGCTTGTTTCATCCCCTTCATTAAAAAGGGATCATGCAGTTCACTCAACTGAGGACGAAAGAATTTCTTAGCACTCTCGTACTCTGTAACGCCACGTACCGCCAGCAGCCTGCACAGCGCCGGGTGGATCTTCAAATCCTCTACCAGTTGCTGTGTGTGTTTCTCATTGGCAGGCTTCAGGGTCCATCGCTTCTGTTGTTTCATCATCTAAAATTCCAAGGGTTGCACCGATTTCTCATAATCATTCATCCATCCGTTCAGCTTCTGTATAAACATTTCATTCGTAACATTGTCAGCAAAATCTCCTTCCTGCATGATCTTCGCCAGTAGTTCGTCCTGGTAGTTGATGCAACTCATAACGGTACTGTAGGGAGTATGACTGAACGACACCATTTCATATACCGAATTGAATTGGCCCGGGTAAAGCTTACCCAGTTCTTTTTCTATTTTTTTTCTTTCAAGGAAATTCGGATCCGCTACTTTATCGCGCATTTCTACGAAGTTCATCAGGGCGAGCTGCGCAACGGCATCGCCGTTAGGTTTACGCCGGTTATCATACTCAGTCAAAATCATTTCCCAGTCTTCGCCATGTTTTTCCATCAAACCGGCCAGCACCGTACAATCTTCAAAACCGGCATTCATTCCTTGTCCGTAGAAAGGAACAATGGCATGCGCCGCATCGCCTATCAGCGCGCTTTTATCTTTATAATGCCAGGGCTTGATATGGGTCGTGATTAAGGATGAAGTAGGGTTAGCGAAAAAATCAGTGGTCAGACCCGGCATCATTTCCAACGCATCTCTGAAATGCGTTTCGAAAAATGCGGTGACGTCTTCCTTGGTTTGCAGAGCAGCAAAGGATACCTCACCTTCAAAAGGCAAAAATAAGGTACAGGTAAAATTATAATCCGTATTGGGAAGCGCTATCAGCATGAAATTTTTACG
The DNA here is from genome assembly GCA_035497455.1 of Flavipsychrobacter sp. GTDB lineage: Bacteria > Bacteroidota > Bacteroidia > Chitinophagales > Chitinophagaceae > JAFIGV01. The sequence goes on along the minus strand of DATJDL010000018.1, from coordinate 134,928 downwards.
CGGCCAGATGTGCAGGGCATGCTGCTCCATCAATGGCTTTTTATCATTCGACGGAGGGATATTCAGTTCTTTATAGCCATGCTCCAGGTAATTTTGGGCCGCATTAACACGGTCTAAAAAGGTATAACTATGCCTTAATGCAGAGAACGCTCCGTCTGCACCGAAAAGCAGGTCAGCCTCAACCACTTCTTCGCTTCCATTGTCTTCCAGGTAGATTTTATTAGCCGCTACATCCACTTTCGAACACCTTTTCTCAAAAAAGATCTTTACGCCTTCCTTTTCCGCCAGCGTCATCAACTTTTTGTTCAGCTCACCCCGGCTTACGGAATAGATAGCTTCGTTATTCTTTCCATATTGCTGAAACACGGCATTGCCATCCGGTTGATGTAGCGCACGGCCGTACATCGGTATGGCCAGGACTTCCATTTCTTCACGCAACCCCGCCAGATCCAGCGCCTTCCAACCCCTGGCACTCATCGCCAGGTTGATGGAGCGACCGGCGGCTATCTTCGCCGACCGCATATCCGGGCGACGCTCATAGATCGTAACTTCATATCCTTTTTTCCTGAGAATAATAGCCAACAGCGAACCCACCAACCCTGCACCCAATATGGTAACCGAACGAGTCATGAACATAATTTTTAGGAGTGCCAAAATACGCATAATTTTCGGGGTCCGAGCGAAAGGAATACGATCAGCTTTTACGGCGTTGGCACCGTTCATCGTAAGCACTGCTATTACACGCCGTATAAGTAATGTGTGCACTGCACAACAAAACAGAGCAGCCGGGTCTGTAAAGACAACTACTTTAAAATTCTGAAGAAGAATACGCCTGAGTTAGCCCAGGTACTCTACGTAGATGCGCGGTGTTTCATACAACTTTATCGAATGAAGCTGGGCACCGTTCATTTCGATATGAGGCTTTAGCTGATTCCAGATGCCGATAGCGAAATTCTCTGCACTGGTAAAGACATCTTTCATAAAATCCACGTCCATGTTCAGGTTTCTGTGATCTACTTTTTCCACGATGACATCCTGCACCAACTTGCCTAATGTTTTCGCATTGAAGATAAATCCAGTTTCCGGGTGCGGATCGCCTTTTACCGTCACGTGCAGCTCGTAATTATGTCCATGCCAGTTAGCATTCGCACATTTGCCGAAGACCTCCGCGTTCTTTGCATCATCCCATTCCTGGTTGTATAAACGGTGCGCTGCATTAAAATGCTCCACCCGTGTGAGATATACCATTTCAATTCTATTATTTTGCAAAAGTAACACCGTGCAAGGGTTTCACAAAAAAGCTGACAGATGAATATATTGATAGTAGCCGCCACAGAACTGGAAATAGCCCCGCTGGTACACCACCTGAAGGCCAATTTCAAGCAACTCGGTACGGATATTTTCTTTAATGACCAACACCGGGTACAGGTGCTCGTTACCGGGGTAGGCATGGTAGCCACTACTTATCATCTCACAGCGTTACTGCCCGGGAAAAGCTATGACTGGGTATTGCAGGCAGGTATCGCAGGCGCTTATGACAGGCGTATCCGGCTGGGTGACCTTTATTGGGTCAGGTCGGAACAAATAGGCGACCTGGGAGCCGAAGATCATTACAATTTCCTGGATCATTTCGAACTGGGTCTGCAGGACCCGGATGAGCTTCCTTTTCGAGACACCGCGTTGATCAACCCCATAAGCGAATTTCCTTTTGAAGAAGCGCTGCCGTCCGCAACAGCCATCACCGTAAATATGGTAGCGGGCAGTGATACCACTGTTGAAAAACGGACAAAAAAATACGGCTGCCAGCTCGAAAGCATGGAGGGAGCCTCGCTGCATTATGTATGCCTTCAGAAAAACATCCCTTTCCTGCAAATAAGAGCTGTATCCAATTATGCTGAGGCAAGGGATAAAACCCAATGGCAGCTCATGGAATCGGTAGCAGCGCTGAACCGCTGGCTCATCCGGCTGTTCAGTTAGGTATTTTTGTTGAGAATCAAAGCAAAGCTTCGATAGCTTCTACCAATTCAGCTCTTGTGATCGGCGTTCCTTTTATCTTGTTGAATCCTTTTGCATCGATCAAATATTGATCGCGGATGATCTTTATCAACTGACCATTATTGATCTCCGGTATCAACACCGTTTTATAGTTGCTTAGCATCTCACCCAGGTTTTTAGGAAAAGGACGCATATGACGCAGGTGGGCGTGTGCTACGGACTTGCCCTGTGATAGTAAAAGCGCTACGGCGGTCTTGATAGAACCATAAGTGGAACCCCAGCCCAACACCAGAACATCTCCTTTCTCCGGTCCGCTGTCCAACGTCTGTAACGGGATGTAATCTGCGATCTTATCCACTTTCGCCTGCCGGGTTTTCACCATATGCTGGTGGTTTTCCGGGTCGTAAGAAACGTTACCGGAAATATCTTCTTTTTCCAATCCACCGATCCGGTGTTCCAAACCCTTAGTACCCGGAACAGCCCAGTCACGCACGAGTTTAACATCGCGTTTGTACGGTTGGAATTTCGCTTCTCCTTCGGATAACCCGGTTTTAAAACGTACGTCTATAGGCTGTAGTTGCTCACTTTGCGGGAAAAGCCAGGGCTCCGCCCCGTTGGCAATATAGCCGTCGCTTAGTAGAATGACAGGTGTCATATGTTGTACGGCGAGGCGCACGGCTTCATAAGCGGCATCAAAACAATCGCTGGGCGTACTGGCAGAAACAATCGGCATAGGGCACTCCCCATTTCGGCCATAGTAGGCTTGCAGCAGGTCACTTTGCTCCGTTTTGGTGGGCAAGCCTGTAGAAGGACCTCCGCGTTGGATATTGATAATCACCAATGGAATCTCTAGCATCACGGCAAGCCCCATAGCTTCCGCTTTCAATGCCATACCCGGACCTGATGTGGTGGTAATGCCCAGGCTGCCTCCGTAGGCGGCACCGATAGCGGATGAAATACCGGCTATCTCATCTTCGGCCTGGAAGGTGCGGATACCAAAACTTTTATGGCGGGAGAGTTCATGTAATATATCGGATGCCGGTGTAATAGGATAGGTTCCCAGGAACATCGGCAGCATGGATTTTTCCGAAGCCGCGATCAGCCCGTAAGACAATGCCGTATTACCGGTAATGTTGCGGTAATGACCCGGTGCCAGCTTTGCTTTCTCCACCTTGTAACGGGTCATAAAGGCCTCCACGGTATCCCCGTAGTTATAGCCGGCTTTCAGCGAACGAATGTTGCTTTCCAGGATATCGGCCTTTTTAGAGAACTTATCGTTGAGGAATGAAAACGTGCTGGTCATATCCCGATTGTAAAGCCAGTAGAGGAAGCCCAGCACAAACATATTCTTTGCACGGTCCTTTTCTTTCACACCCATCTGGATATCTTTCAGTGCTTCGCGGGTCAGCTTGGTTATATCCATTTTATGGAGTTCGTATCCCTGGAGTGAATCATTCTCCAAAGGATTATCACCCTCTGCATAATTTGCCAGACGCAGGTTCTTGGAATCAAACCCATTCGTATCTGCTATAATGATGCCGTTAGGCTTCAATGCTTTCAGGTTTACTTTAAGTGCCGCCGCGTTCATAGCTACCAGTACATCACAGGCATCACCGGGCGTGAATACACTGTTGCTGGAAAAACGAAGCTGGAAACCGCTTACACCCGGTAAAGTACCTTGCGGGGCGCGGATCTCGGCCGGGAAATCCGGGAAGGTGGAAAGATCACTGCCGGTTAGAGCCGTATTATTAGTAAACTGGGAGCCGGTAAGCTGCATACCGTCACCGCTATCCCCGGCAAATTTTATCACAACATCTTCTACTACCTGTGTAGGAACACTCATAACTTAAATTGTAAAAATTGGCGGCAAAGTTAGGTATTTTGACAGGCAGAATTGTCAGAAGTTTTCAAGACATAAACTCCATCATGGCCAGTTGATACCACTATGATGCGGTTGCCAATGCTCGGGGTAAAATCCTAAAACTTTCTAATAAATAGTAACAAAACCAGTCTCTATGACCTTGTTGTTCTTTTTCATTTCGAACTTATACATTCCCTTTCTTTGAAAATTACGTTTGTCGAGGATCACCGATTGTTCGCTCACTTTCGGCACATCGAAAACGCGTACATTCCTGGAATCAAAAAAGCGAAGAGAGTAAACATCCTGGGAGGAAATTTCCTCCGGTAATTCTATGTTTATGTGCCCGGTAAAAGGATTCGTAAAAACATATTGGGAGCGGGTATAGCTATAGGTAGAAATCGTAGAGGCATCCGGTACGCCGCCTTCTTCCAGGATTGCGGTCACCATTTTTTGCAGCGAGTCGTTGGGGGGCAGAACGGTCTTTTGCAGCAACTGGGTGCTGTCGATCACGATCTTGATGCGGTTGCTGTACCAGGTAAGATCGGAATTGAAGGCAATATAAAGCCGGTAAAAGTTTTTACCCGGAAGCGGGTGCGCATCCACATAGCCCTGTGCTCCTTTTTTTACATTCTTTACATACCCGATGGTGGTGAAATTGTAAATGCTGTCACTGCTACGCTGTACCGCTATGGATTTAATGCCATCGAACTGGGCGAGCCAGCTAAGGACATTAATGCCCTTTTGCGTATCGATCTGCAGATCAGGCAGAACGGCTTGCGCACGTGTGGTAACGGACCAGGAAACCAGTATCAATACAATAACGCTGATCGCAACGCTTCGAATCATGCGCCAAACCTAAGGCAATATGATTAGTTTATGAAAGTAGCATTTAAGATTTTTCAATTTTTGTAACAATTCCATAGAAAATAGTACGGGTTTGTAGATACGGTATTTAATTATTAGGTTTGGAAGGCTATACATAACGTTTATGGGATTATTTACTAAGAAACCGTTACATCTTTTATTGGCTGAAGCCGGCGACTCGGAGAAAGGCATGAAGAAAACGCTTTCTGCCACAGCGCTCGTAGCGTTGGGAATCGGTGCCATTATCGGTGCCGGTTTGTTTGTCAGGACTGCCGCTGCTGCTGCGCAGAATGCAGGACCTGCTGTTACCATCGGTTTTATCATCGCCGCTATTGGTTGTGCCTTAGCGGGCTTGTGTTATGCAGAACTTTCCTCCTCTATTCCCATATCCGGTAGTGCGTATACCTATACTTACGCTACCATGGGCGAATTGCTTGCCTGGATAATCGGTTGGGACCTGGTGCTGGAATATGCTGTAGGTGCCGCTACTGTAGGCATTGCCTGGAGTGAATATTTGAATAACCTCCTCGTACATGTGCTTCACTGGAATCCCATACCTTATGAATGGTGCCATTCCCCCTTCCAGCATTCCAAAACCCTTTTATATGATGCGGGAATGAACCTGGACGCTTTAAAAGGAGTATTGGGTGACAAAGCGTTCACCGAATTCCTGACCAGCAAGCAAGCGGTATTGAGCGGTGATATGCTGCAGAAAATGGGAAATACATTTGATCCTTATATTACCACGCACACGGGGCTGATGAATGTTCCTGCCTTGTTCATCGTCTTTTTACTAAGCCTGTTGCTTATTAAGGGAACTCAGGAATCAGCTTTTGTGAACAGCCTTATTGTCATTACCAAAGTGACCATTGTTATTATGATCATTGTTTTGGGATGGGGCTTTATCAATCCTTCCAACCATGTTCCTTACATTCCTCCTGCAGGCAGCTATGTAGATCATGCAGGGGTAAGCCATAATTTTGGAGGCATTATGGGCATACTGGGTGCTGCAGGTACCGTTTTCTTCGCGTTTATCGGTTTTGATGCCGTGAGCACGGCCGCGCAGGAAACCAAAAACCCTAAAAAAGCAATGCCGATCGGGATCCTGGGCTCGCTGGCAGTCTGCACCGTGCTTTACATTCTGTTTGCGCATGTGCTTACCGGGCTGGCGGATGTCAATTTTTTCCGTACCGAAGGCGGTGAAGCTTCTGTAGTAGCGGCTATAAATAAGTTTATGCCGGGTTATAGCTGGTTGTCGAGTGCTGTTACCATTGCGATTCTCGCCGGTTTTTCCTCTGTTATATTAGTCATGTTGCTCGGTCAAAGCCGTGTATTTTACAGCATGAGTAACGATGGCTTGTTACCCAAAGTTTTCAGCGATCTTCACCCTAAATACAAGACTCCTTATAAAGCCAACTTGTTCATTTTGATCATCGTAGGGTTGTTTGCTGCTTTTGTTCCGGGCGACATCGTCGGGGATATGACCAGTATCGGGACGCTTTTCGCATTCATGCTGGTATGCGCGGCCGTGATGATCCTTCGCAAAACAGAACCGGGCCTGGAACGGAAATTTAAAACACCGTTGGTGCCATTAGTTCCTATTGTAGGTATCCTGGTATGTGCTGCCATGATATTCGGACTGGGATGGCTGAATTGGTTACGGCTGATAGGCTGGCTGGCGCTGGGCTTTATCATTTATTTTGGCTATAGCAGGAAACACAGCAAACTTCAAAAAGGAGAAGTAGTGATCCCGAGTGACCCACCCGGTGATGCGTTGCACTAATTGCTTTTTACAGTAAGGATTCTTTTCTGTGGTGAGACCATACGGGTTACTGCATGGGTGAAAAAATAACACTATTTTTTCATCGGATGGCTACTGAAGGTCCTTTGCCGTCGTGTCTATAAGCCTATAAATTCTAAGCACCTGAGTTCTAAGAAATTCTTCCCTATTTTTGCAGCCGTGCAGCACGTAAAGACCGCAGACAATATTCGTTTCGCTACCCTCAGCAATCTGGTTGGGCAAGACGTAGAAGTGGTGAGCACCGAACCGGTGTTTATCAACAATTTTGTTCATGCAGCTTTCGTAAAGCTCCACCTGAGCAGCCCTGCCAGTTTCGGAGAGGAGGGAGGCAGGTTGCATCTCTACCCTGTGGATGAGGGGCAGTTTCACCTTCACCTGCTTTACATAGCACCGGACCAGGATATGACCGCTCCGGAAGTGTGCTGGCTGCAATTCAAACCTTCATTCTTCCATATGTTTGAAGAAAAGGTATTGATGACCAATACGCCTTTTCGCTTTGACAAAACGACCGAACAGCAATTTAATGTTTGTGCTCCTTCGCGGATACTCCTGGAACAACTCAGGGATATTACGGCACTTACTCCCTTGCTCCAGTCTTTGCAATTAACAGAGATTGCGCTGCAACTCTTACGCCGGGCGATCGAGAACATCACGATCCCATTTTCTGTTTGCCCGGTTCCGGCTTGCCGCTTTCTGGCGAATGACAGCGAACGGGACAAGATCGTAGAAGCCCGGGCTATCCTCGAATCCACTATCGATCAGCCGCTGACTATCAAGGAGCTTTCGAGAAAAGTGGCCATGAACGAATGTTATTTGAAAAAAGGGTTTAAAACCATTACGGGTAAAACCATTAACGAATACCAGCAGCATCTGCGCATTTCCAAAGCCAAGGAACTGCTTCAGCAAAAGGGCCAAACGGTTTCGGAAGTGGCCAGCGTGTTAGGCTACAGCAGTATTTCCCATTTTTCCACTGCCTTTAAAAAAGCGACAGGGCTTAAACCTTGCGAATTGCTGGGCTAAATCCTCGCTCTCCACGGTATTTCTTCCGCATGGTGCAAATGGCTGATATACCGCGCCAGCACAAACAGGAAATCCGACAACCGGTTCAGGTATTTCACCACCAGCTCCGGCACATATTCTTCATCCTGCATCATACCTACGCAGATACGCTCTGCACGACGGCATACACAACGGGCAACGTGCACCGTCGAAGCGGCAAGGTTGCCCCCGGGCAATATAAAAGAACGCATTTCGGGCAGCACTTCGTTCATCTGATCGATCCGGCTTTCCAGCCACTGAATATCTTCTTCATGCAGATCCGGCAATTTCATTTTCACTTCCTTATCCGGGTTAGTCGCAAGCACGGCACCCAGCGTAAATAACCGATCCTGTATTTCACGCAGCGCTTCCCTGATCTCCGTTTCTGTTACGCCATCTCCCACCATACCTAAGTAGGAGTTCAGCTCATCAACGGTGCCGTATGCTTCTATACGGATATGATTCTTAGGAACACGGACGCCGCCGATCAGGCTGGTACTGCCTTTGTCACCTGTTTTTGTGTATATTTTGAAAGCCATTGTAGTTTTTTTGAGGAGGATTCAAATTTATACAAATCAGATTGAAGAAATTGTGCGCAATCTCCCTATATTTGCAACCCGTTGCCCAGGTGGCGAAATTGGTAGACGCACTGTGTTCAGGTCGCAGCGTTCGCAAGGATGTGCTGGTTCGAATCCAGTCCTGGGCACTCAAAACCCTGTAAGTCATTGATTTACAGGGTTTCTCATTTCTACCCCTGTCAATGTTATTCCTTTTCCTGCTGCTGGCAAAAAAATGACTTACCCAATGACAGACTTTTTAATGCTGAAAATCCAAATCCGCTCCATCCGCGGATAACGCACAATATATTTAAGGTGTATAGGATGCAAATGGTGTACCCTGAAAAAGGAACTGGCAGGTAATATTTGTCCATACTCTTTTAAATTCACAAAGGGAAATTGCTGTAGCTGCCCGATGCTTCATGCACAGGATAATGCCCTGGTGATCCAAAAAAAGATATCCGTTATGTACGGGGTTAGCGTTTTTGCCTGTGGCAGTCACTGTATGTATTCCAAGATATTGGTGAGGATGCCGGCTGGGTTTGTTATACTGTTTCGATGTTCCGCCTTTTGAAACAGCCTCGGGCAAAGCTGTGATACCCTTGGGGCAGTACAGCTCAAGCAATCTGGCGCGTGCATTACATTCGCTGACTGACCATCCATGATGAGGATGTTCAACAATCGGGAAAGTGGAAAGCTACCCTCGTACCTGTTTTTTTGTCTTATTCATAAGGAATTGTATTTTAAAAACATAAGTTAAAAAAATTACTAAATATTTACTTTTACAGTTAACATTTAAATCAATAAAAAAACATGACGAACATCTACTCGAAATTATCTTTAACCGCTTTGCTGCTTTATGGCTCGGTCCAGGCATCGGCACAGCTTACTCCCGCTTGTTCCCCGAGCTATCCGTCGGGTGGCACATCCTGGCGTATCACTTCGTTTGCTGTGAATGGCTTTTCACATAGTCCGTCCGCTTCCGTACACGACTATACCTCTCAAACGATCACGTTAGACGCCGGTACCACTTATACGGCCACTGCTATTTCTGCAGGCTGGTGTAGTGTCGGTGTTGCGGCAGACTTCGATAACAACGGTGTATTGACAGATGCCGGTGAGTCTTTAGCTCTTCCGGGCTATATAGCTGCAGACCCCGCAACTTACACGTTAAGCATTACCGTACCAGCTTATGTGCTTACGGGATCTTACCGGATCAGGGTATACAGCCGCCTTGCGAACGCAGGAAATGGTGTTCCTGCAAATTCTCCCTGCGGCACGTATGCTTACGGTAATTGGGTAGATTATACACTCAGCGTTATTAACAATAACACATGCGTTCCTCCTTCGGGTGTTAACACTGCCAATGTGGTACACAATGGTGTAGATATAAGCTGGTTAACATCTACTTCCAATCCGGCAAACTACACCTGGAAAATAGTCAACCAGGGGAATGATCCTGCTTTGGTGCCTGGCGTGGCCAGCGGAACGGTTGCAGTTCCTTTTGTTGCTGCTTCGGGTCTAAGTGCCTTAACATCTTATGATGCATATGTGCAGTCTAATTGCGGCTCAGCCGGAACCAGTCTCTGGAGCCTCGCTTCCGGTTTTGTCACACCTTGCAATGGTTTACCTACGGGCGGTACCGCTAATGTATCCAACGCTGCTCCCTGCCTCAATCAAACAGCAAATTATTCATTGACCGGCGCTTCTTCGGGTCCGGGACTCACCTACCAATGGGAAGATTCCCTGTCTATGAGCGGTATATGGATGCAGGTTCCGGGAGCTACCAATGCCGCTTCAACCTTCGCGCTATCTACAGGCGGTGTACATTACCTTCGGTGCGTTGTCAGCTGCGGTGCATTCAGCGCCGTTTCTACTTCTGCTATGATTACTATGATGCCGTTTCCGGGCGGCACGTATACCATTGACAACACAATGCCTACAGGTGGCAGTAATTTCAACAGCTTTACAGATGCCGTAGCCGCTATAAGCTGCGGTACTACCTCGGCCGTTACGTTCAATGTTGCACCGTTCGGATCTCCTTACAATGAACAAATAACTTTACCCGCTACTATCGGTGCGACAGCATCCAACCCCATCGTCATCAATGGTAATGGCAATACGCTGACCTTCAATGGAACATCATCCAATATGCATACCTTAGGATTGAATGGGGCAGACTATATTACGGTAAACAATCTTATTATTGAAGGAACCAACGGCACCAATGCACTGGTTTGCCATCTTTGGAATGGTGCTGATCACAACACCTTCAATAACTGTACTTTTTCAGCTCCGGCAAACGGGACTTCACTCACACAGGTACCTTTCTCCATTAGCGGAAGTGCTACCTCCGGTACGGCGGTAGGTGTCTCCGGCAGCTACAATATGGTTTCGGGCTGCACCATTTTTAGCGGCTATTATAATGCTTACGTAGTAGGTAATACGGGTACCGGTACTAATATCGGCAACAAGATCATCAACTCCACAAGCGCCGATTTTTATTTATACGGTATCTATTTCCGTTATCAGGATAGCGCCTTGATCAGTAACAATACCGTTCATCGCCCTACAAGAACCAGCTTAAGTACGTTTTACGGTATCTACCTTAGTGACGGTTGCAAGAATTCTCTGGTGGAAAGAAATGTCGTTCGTCATCCCGTAACCGGCGCTCCCTCGAATACTTCCAGCTGTTATGGCATCTATTGCACTGCGACCAGTACTGTAGGAAATGAAAATATGATCTACAACAACCTGGTGTCAGATTTTGCTAACAATGGGGGCAACTATGGCATCTACACTACCGGTACCCATTTTCAAGCCTACCATAATACAATTTCTCTTGACAATGCGGCTTCTACTGCCGGCACTACCTACGGCATTTATGCCACGGGCACCGCAGGCGTAAATATCCAAAACAACAACGTCAGCATTACCCGTGGGGGCAGCGGAACCAAATACTGTCTTTACTATTCTGGAGCTGCCGGTAAAACATCCAATTTTAACAACCTGTACCTGGGCTCTATTACGGGCACGAGAGGTATTGGTTATTTCTCTACAGCGTTTGCTGCGCTGAGTAACTGGCAAGGTGCCAACGGTGCTGTCTGGGATGCAAACAGCCTCAGTGAGAATCCTGGATTTTACGACCCGTCCACTTACGATTACACGCCTACCAATATCTTACTGGACAATGCAGGAAATGCCCTGAATGTCTCTACAGATTTATTAAACGCTCCAAGAAACCTTGTCACTCCGGATCTTGGTGCTTACGAGTTTAACAATGCTCCTACAGACATCAGGATCAGCAGCATTTCCGCCACCAATGAAGGTAACAGCAACAGAATTGACTGGAAAACATTCAGCGAAGATGCAGGTGATCTCCTGATTCTCGAAAGAAGTCTTGACGGACGCCGCTACACAACACTTGAAACCATCTCCTGCAAAGGCGAAGCTCGTGCTTATACTCAATGGGATCATGAAGCGGCACAAGGCGTTAACTATTATCGTCTCCGACTGGCAAGTGAAGGAGATGTTACCTATAGCAATGTGGCCATGGCAACAGTAGGTGCCAAAGGTTTTGCAATCGTTGCATATCCTAATCCGGTATTGAATACATTGAATGTGGAGGTATCAGGTGACAAAGGCAATCATTCTCGCATAATGGTTATGGACATTGCCGGTAAAATCATGATTGCCCAACAGCTAACGGGCAATATGGCTCAGGTAGACATGACGGGTATGGCTCCGGGATTTTATATGCTTAAGTACACCGACAATCGTTACAGCAAAACGATCGGCATCCATAAAAAATAACAAGCGGTCACAACTCAAATCAGCAGTTTGCTACAGAGGAGGTTGTCTCGAATATTGAGATAACCTCTTCTTTTTTACCAGTCTCTTGCATGGATGTGGAGCAATGATCTGCACCATCTTTACGCTCCAGTGGTCAAATCCATACAGTAAAGTCGCCACCATGCAATTTTCACAGGAAAGGTTGCTGCTGATCCGATGAAGAGGATGTATTGATGCGCTCTGCGGCTTTGCTGTCGCGCGTGTTCTTTTGCACAGCAATGGCGGAAAACAAACTTAGTATAAAAGCGATCCCATAAAACCCTTTTTCGCTCAACAGCAAGTCTGCATTCCATAATCCTACCAGGATGAGTAGAATGGAAAGAATGGTGGCAAACCAGGCGATGCCGTAGTAGAGATTGGTTACCGGAATGCCTTCGAGCTGATCACGTACTGCTTTCTGCACGGATATGGCGGAAAACAATCCAAATATCAATACAGTAAAATAATACCCTTTCTCGCTCAGCATCATCTCGGCATTCCACAGCCCGATGATAAACGATGCCATACCTGCCAGCAATGCGAACCAGGATGCTCCGACGAATGCTGCTGAGGGTTTTAAAACTTGTTTTGCTTCCATTTTCGTTGATCAATTTGATGATAAACACAAAGCTATCGGATGAACTCACTCTTCCATTTGACATTTATCAAAAAATGAAATCCGGACTGTTAATGCTGCTTGCGGACGCGGCTCAGGGTTTCCTGCGTAATGCCCAGGTAAGAAGAGACATGACCCAAAGGTACGCGCTCCAGGATATGAGGTGCGTTGTGCAGCAAGTCCCGGTAGCGCTCCCAGGCTGTTTTGAAATGCCCGTTCACATACCGTTCTTCCAACAAAATATAATAGCGCTCGTAAACGATGCGCACCAACCTTTCTATCTCATGGTATCGATTGTATAGCTGTTCCAGCTTTTCTTTTGAAATAGACCACAGGACACTTCCCTCTAAGAACTGTAAATTTTCGACAGAGGGCTTACCTGTAATAAAACTGTGAAAAGAGGTCACAAAAGCATTTTCAAAAGCAAACCAGTGGGTGATCTCCTTCCCATCAAGCAGGTAGTAGCCCCGGAGTGCCCCTTGCTGCAGGAAATATAAGTTCCGGCAGACCTGGTTTTCTTTCAGCAAAAAATCGTTTTTAGTAAAGGTTTTTTCTTCAAAGCAGTCAACCAATGCCATGTTGACCTCGTTGCTCAGCGGGTAAAATTGCCGGATATGTTTTAATAAATGTTCCATGGTAAAGTCGGGCTTTTAAGAATCATCAGGGTTTATTCCACCAACCCTTTAGCACCTTACCGATCTGTTCTGTTTCTGTCAGAAAGCCGTCGTGTCCGTAAGGCGAATCTATTTCTACCAATGTGCTTCCGGGTATATAACGATGCAAAAACCGCTGTTCGGTTACCGGACACAACATATCTTTTACAATACCGATAATGAGCGTCTTTGCCTGTACCAGCTCTAATGCATCTTCTAAAGAATGTGTACGATCCCGGGCTATATTATGCGAATCCATAGCCTGCGTCAGCCTGTAGTAGCTATAGGCATTGAAGCGCTGTGTCAGTTTTTCGCCCTGATAGTGAATGTAGGAAGCCGCTTTGAAATTCTCGGTTTTGTTGATGTCTTCATCAGATTGTTGTTCTTCCATTAGTTCGTAACTACGGTAGGTCAGCATGCCGAAGGCACGGGCTGCTTTCAACCCTTTTTCACCGGCATGACTGGTTGCGTTTCCGAATGTGGTATCTGCTTCAATTGCCAATCTTTGTGCAGTGTGTATGGCTATCCCCCAGGCACTTTCTTTGGCAGATGTAGCCAGCAGAAAAAGTTGTTCGATTTTATCCGGCTGCATCAAAGACCACTCGAGAGCCTGGTAACCACCCATGCTGCCGCCGATCAGCAAGTTGATTTTTTCGACGCCCAAGTGTTTCGACAGCAGGATATGTGCCCTCACCATGTCACGCATCGTGATCTTTGGGAAGCTTGCATAATAAAGGTTTTCTGTGTCTGCCTGTGTACTCAACGGTCCTGTGGTACCATAGCAGCTTCCTAAAATGTTGGCGCAGACGATAAAGTGCTCCTCGGGGTTAATAAGGCTCCCTGCCCCTACAAGGCCAGGCCACCAGTCAGCTACATCCGCGCTGGCCGTCAGTGCATGACAAACCCACACCACGTTATTTTTTGCAGCATTTAACTGGCCATAGGTGCAATAGCCTATCTCCAGGTTTTTCAGCTGCCCGCCCTTCTCTAATGCAAAATAATGTGGATGTAAATATTTCTGGAACAATCTCGGCTATTTGAATGCAGCAAAAATAACCGGATGTATCCAATGCGTGATAAAAATCCGCCTCGTTTCTTTCTGATCAATAACCCATCCCATGATGTGCTCATCCATGCCGGAAGCCTATAATAAAATTCCGAAAAAAATCCCCGGCGATTGATGACCTGTTTCTGCTCCTTTCGATATGCAGTAAGTCAAATCAATCAGCAATGAAAAATTATATCCTTTTAAGTGTCTTTTCCCTGTTCATACTATGGGCAGGCTGCAAAAAAGACAAGAATGATCCCCCGCAGCACAATGTACAGGTTACCACTGCAGATGTACAGGTTACCTTACCTGCAGGGTCTTCCTTAGATCTTTCCAAAACCAGGGTCTTTACGCTCGCAGGTTCTTCCAATGTAGGTGCAGACGGTAAAACCAATGTCCCGTTTCTTGCAGGGAGCGGGCAACTGGCATTTTTATTTGATCAATCGGACAACTTACTGCTCGCTTCCTACATTACTTCCGACAACAAGGATATCTCCGTTAAAACAACTGCCCAGGTGTTGTTGTTCAATGGGTTGCAGTACAGCTTTTTACCAGATTCGGTTAAGCTGGATTTTCTGAAAAAATCCGCTACATCGTCCAGACTTTCAGATTACTATTCCAAAATGGAGCAAACTTTCCGTACCGATTACCTGGCATTGGAAAAGAGAAGCTTTGCGGGTATGCTGTCAGAAACCATCTTGAAACTCACCACGCAAAACCCGGTAAGCATCTATGGTAAGCAGGTACATATCGTAGATGACGACATCAAGAGCAAACTGCAGATAAACGAGGTGGATGTGGAAAATGTAGAAATACTCAACCATACCTACCGGCGCGCTCACGCCTTTGTTTACAAAACAGCTTTTAGAAATCAGCAGGGGTTGGAAACCGTACTTCTTTCCAACATCGATTATGATGATGCAGCCGAAAAGAATATGTTGGTAAAGAAAGTGCGCTATACGCCTAATGCCTTTGATATGATAGATGTATGGAGAGGATTTAAAACAGCAGAGACAGGCCCCATCAACCTCCCTGTTGCTTCAAACGAAATGGAAGCGACCTACAAAATAAGAATCCTCGGACCGGGAAAGCCTGTAGGCACCACGCTGACCAATGCAGAAAAAACCAAGCTGGAAGAGCTCTACTATGAGTACCTGGCTTATGATATCCTGGCACCACTCCTGCTGGATGCCATGGGATACAAATCTCTTATAGCACGTATCAACGAAGAAGCGCTGAAACCTTTTGCAGAAAAAGTGAAGATCGTTGCCAAAACGGATCCATCTATCATGGAAGACCTGAGAGCCGGTGTCGTGCACCGGACTACCCAAAGATTTTTTGATGCCATAACTACTTCGGGGCAAAGCACGGTACTACTTTCCACTTCATTGATAGAATGTATGAAGGCATCCGTACAAAATACCAATATTTCCTTGCCATCGCAGCAAACGCTTCAGGATCATGAAATACAGATGAATAAAGGCTTGGAGCTGTTGAAGTACGCTACGGGAGTCGTTACAGGAGAATTCATTCTTGCTCCTCATTCATACTATAACGAGATGGAAGAATTTGAAGTGAAATCGCGAGACAACAATGTAAAAATAACCCCTGAGGAATCATCCGTCTCCACGTATGTAAATCATCCGCTTTCAGCGAAAGCCAGTGTGGAACTCTCTGCCAATCAAACCATTTGGTACAAATGGATAACCCCCGGTAAGTACGGCGGGCTAAGAATAGGCACCTCTGGGCAAGCCAGTCCTACGCTCGAAACCGACCAGGCAGCCATCAACTATTATAGTAATGCTACAGCCAGCCAGCTGGGTGAAGATAACTACGAAACGATCTATGTGACGGCTTATATTAAAGAAGGAAGTGCTCTTACAGCAGTAGGCACGGATACGGCTACGGTGAATGTAAAAAAGAATAAACTGGTAATGAAACCGGATGACGCGGCAATCAATTTAAAAAACGGCGGATCAAAAAGCCTGAGGTTATACATCGTAAAATCAGACGGCACGCGTGATATTCTTCCTAACCCGGTAATAGATTATAAAGTGGTCTGGAGTACTGCAGGCAGTTACGGCAGTCTTGAAAACAACACCAAAAGTGTAACCAAATATGACGATAACTCTGCCGTTTATACAGCATTTGATGATGATGATATTACCAAAGTGACAGAAAACATTACAGCAAGAGTGTATTTCAAAACCAAAGGCGAAACGCAATGGATGCTCCGTGAAGAGGTAAAAGGTAAGGTGACCATAGAAAATGATGAAAAGAAAATTATCTATTACACCTCTCCCACCTCAATCCATAGCGATCGTAACGGGAAAGGTTGTGCTGTAGGGTGTGCCGTGATCGTACCGCCCGTTGCCGATGCAAAATCCTACTCTGTATATGTGACCGGATTATCCAATAAAAATTATCCTACCTACTCAGATTCATGGAACGCTTCCGATACAGATTATGTACGGGGGTATGCGGGCTATGTTTATACATCAAATGCTGAGGCGAAAGGAAAATATGTTGTAGGGGTATATGGAACGTTTACCTGGGCAGGCGGACCTACCAATGAGCATTTCAACATACCTAACTGTACCGGTACAGCAAAAGTCACCATTATCCTGAAATAGCAACGACAGCGTGACGGTTGCTACTATCCAAATGTATATCATTCACAAAATCATTTTAAATATGAAACCACTACTTCTCACCATAGCCTTTGCAAGCCTGTATGGCTTCTCGCAGGCACAAAATCTCGGATGGGCAAGACAAACAGGAGGTACCGATGAAGACAGGACGCTCACGGTTTTCACCGACAACCAGGGAACTGTTTATACCGGGGGACACTATAAAGGAAAGGTAGATTTTGATCCCGGACCCGATTCCTTTTTTCGGGAAGCACCCAGGGGCGAAGCTTTTATACTCAAATCAGATGCCGCCGGAAATTTCATCGGTGTGATCACCTTCGGGCATACCTCCGGTAGCTATAGCTGCACCGTGAGTGCCATGAGAAAAGATGCAGCAGGCGATCTTTATGTTTCCGGGTATTTTAACGGTACTGTGGATTTCGATCCTGATACATCTGTCCAGTCGATCTATGTTTCCGGCAAACACACATTTTTATTAAAACTGGATGCCGCGGAAAAATACCAATGGGTGAAATACTGGAAATATGATAAAGACGCAGGAGAAACCAACGAGGTAGGACCTGCCGCAACCTGGGATGCTTCGGGCAACTATTATGCAACAGGAGCTTTTATCGGGAAGGTGGACTTCGACCCGGGTACCCCTGCATATAACCTCACCAGTAAAGCGAATGAAGGTTATATCTTGAAACTGGATGCCAACGGCGATTTTCTATGGGCGAAACAACTCCTTACTGACTCTGCGATCCAGGAAGTCACCCCGCTTTCTATCGCTCTCGATGCAGCAAATAATATGTATATAGCCGGCACCTTCAAAGGCACGGTGGATTTCGATCCGGACAGCTCGGCTGAATACAAGATGAATGCCGGTATTGCTCACGGATTTCTCCTGAAGCTGGATGCAAACGGAGGGTTTGTTTGGGCGAAGAAAATAGGTGCTGAAGGAGATCCTTTCTATGATAGCCATTCCTGTCGTTACGTAAGTACGGATGCATCGGGTAACAGCTATATCACCGGAAGTTTTTGTAACACGGTAGCATTCGGACCAATGAACCTGACCTCCGCTGGTTTTTCAGATATTTTTGTCGCTAAAGTGGATGCAGCAGGGAATTTCCTTTGGGCAAAGCAGATCGGTTCTTTTTATGATACGGAAGAAGGACAACGCATTGTACAAGATGCGACTGGGAATGTTTACGTAACAGGTTTCTATCGCGGTACAGTCAATTTTAATACCAGCGGCGGTATTGCCCAGCTTACGACTAACGGCTCCATAGATGCTTTTGTTTTGAAATTGGATCCTAACGGTAACTTTATATGGGCAAAAGGGTTAGGAGGAACAGGTCTGGGTGAGTGCGTTTACCACCTATCTGTCACCGGTAATACGGTGTATACGGCAGGAAGATTTATTGGGAACCTTAACTGTGACCCTAACGGATCTTACTATATGAACTCTACGTATTCAGGTACCGGAAGTGATCATTATGACGGTTTTCTGATTAAATGGAATCAAGGGACAACAGGCGTAGAGGAGCTTCAGGCGCTTATGGCAAACATTTTCCCCAATCCTGCTACTGACCAGATTCATATCGAACTCAGCTCGGAACCTGTCAGCAACATGACGGTAACAGTAATGGATGTCCAGGGGAAGAAAATACAGCAGGTAACAGCCAGCAAACCTTTTATACAACTCAGCGTAAAAAACCTGCAACGAGGAGTCTATTTTGTAAAAATACAGGCTAAGGATCGCAGCACTACAAAGAAGTTAATCATCCAATAAGATTCGCTTTATTGAGTTGACAAGCGTATTCCCCAAAAGGGGGTACGCTTATTTATGCCTGGTAAAAGCTATAGTAGAGAGGGGCTGTGGCAAGCTCAAAAAAATAAATTCAACTGTAGGACACAGTGATCTATTTTTACGTCGAAAGTTCAAACACAATACTATGGTTACTATAACGATCCAGTACGACATAGCCTCTAACACCTTCACCGCAAAAGATGAACTGGGAAATGCCGCTAATTTCCAAACGGTGCCTGACGGCAGGAAACGACCGGTATTGGAAGCTGTAAGCAGGAACATGCGCCCCATGCAGGCCCTACTGCTTGCCCTGGGTACCTGTAGTGGTATAGACATGGTAATGATCCTCGGAAAGCAACGGGAAGCATTTCAAAGCTTTGAAATGGTCATAACAGGAGAACGGGAGGAAGGTGTAGTGCCCGCTTTATGGAAAGCAGCACACATTTTATTCAGGTTTACGGGAGATGTTTCTATGGAAAAAGCAGAACGGGCAGCAGCTCTTTCCATCAACAAATATTGTTCGGTTGCCGAGACCCTGCGCCGTGCCGATTGCACCATTACTTATAACGTACAAATTAATTAAAGTGAAAGAACAACACCCTGCCACCCAGGCCATCAGAACTCAGATACCCCGCTCCCAACATATGGAGCATGCAGCACCGATCTTCATGACCAGCAGTTTTTGTTTTGAAGATGCCGAAGAGATGCGTGCGACTTTTGCTGATGAACGGGAAGGCAATATTTACAGTCGTTTCATCAACCCCAACACTACGGAGTTTACCGATAAAATGGCGGCGCTGGAAGGCGCGGAGGCGGCTTATGCTATGGCTTCCGGCATGGCTGCCATCTCTTCCACATTTTTAGCCTTGCTGAAGCAGGGCGATCATATCCTCAGCTGCAATGCTATTTTCGGCAGTACACATACTGTGCTCAGTAAGTATCTCCCCAAATACGGGATCACACATTCCTATTTCAGCGCCAGCGAACCGGATACCTGGAAAGATAAGATCCGGGAGAACACCCGAATGATCTATGTGGAATCGCCTACTAACCCGGGTCTGGACATACTGGACCTGGAAAAACTGGGGGAATTGGCAAGAGAGCATCACCTGATCTTTGTGGTGGATAATTGTTTTGCCACACCTGTAGCGCAAACACCTGTTGCCTATGGCGCGGACCTCGTCGTTCATTCCGGGACCAAATGGCTGGATGGACAAGGCCGGGTACTGGGAGGCGTTGTGGCAGGACGCAAAGATCTCGTGAACGAGATCTACCTGTTTTGCCGGAGCATGGGTGCTTCCCTGTCTCCCTTTAATGCCTGGATATTGAGCAAAAGTTTAGAAACGCTTGAGGTACGGATGGAAAGGCACGCCGCCAATGCACACTGGCTTGCAGAACAATTGCAGGATCATACATCGATCTCAAAGCTTCGCTATCCCTATCTGCCCTCTCATCCGCAACATGCACTCGCCCGCAAGCAAATGAAAAACGGCGGTGGTATCCTGTGTTTTGAGTTGAAAGGAGGATTGGAAGCCGGCCGAAATTTCCTGGACAATTTAAAGATGTTGTCACTTACCGCAAACCTTGGAGATACACGCAGCATTGCATCACACCCTGCCAGTACGACCCATGCTAAATTATCAGAAGCGGAACGCGAGGCTGTAGGCATTACCGCGGGACTGATCCGTATTTCAGCTGGACTGGAGCACCGGGAAGATATACTGAATGATATTTTACAAGCATTGTAAGGACGCTCTCAAGAACACGTCCTTACAACGCGAGATCTTATTTCTTCAATGTCAGTAAAAACTTATCCAGCTTTTCAAGCGTAGAGGTGAGCCCTTCCTGCATGCCCATTTTTACCACGGCTTCCAGATCCGCCAGCGATTTATAGACCACCATAGTTTCTACGAGGGCATGATCTCCTTCATCGGTGAAGGTCACATCCCAATTGGCACGAGGCAGTGCCGGGTTGATATTCCCGTCAGCATCACAGAAGGCATCCAATGCGGTATAGCTGTCAATCGGGTAAATGGTTTGGTATTCTGTATACCCCCAGTATTCCGTACCATCGGGTGTTACCATCGCATAGTGCCAATGCCCGCCGGGTCTGAAGTCCATGGACTTGGTTTTCGTAGTAAGCGGCTCCGGAGCAAACCATTGATCCAGCAACTCACTTTGCGTATAGCAGTCCCACACCAGCTGCCGTGCTGCGGCAAATTCACGCTTTACCGTGATAGAATTTTTCTCCCTGTCTACGAGAAAATCAAATTGAACGTTCATGTCCTCTTGTTTTTAAAGAAATAGATTGCAAGTGTACTCATATCTTATTTACCGGGTCTCCGAGTACTTTCTAAAATTCTCCAGTATCATCTGCCAGCCTTGCTGCTGCATTTCAACCGGGTTAACACTTTCCGGATCAAAAGCCGTTGTAACAATGGTCTTGCCATTTACGTCTTTAAAATCAGTTATTGCCTGTCTGCCATCTGTCATTGTATAGGCGAGTTTCTTCTTATCCTCCACTTCATCATAGATCGCTTCAAAATCGAAACCGAAACTTCCGTCTTTGGCCTCCATGCGAGCCTTGTATTTACCCCCGGCTTGCAAGTCATTTTCTGCTGTCGGGCATTGCCAGTCGTCGGTAGCAAAGTTCCATTGAGTAATGTGTTGTGGTTGCGTATAGCAATCCCATACCGTGTTGATGTCCTTGTCCACCGTGGTGCTCACTGTTAATTTTGTTGATTGCATATTCCTATTTTTTTAATGTTGGTAGTAATTGGTCAAGATTTCCGAGTCCCATGGTAAATCCCTCTTTGAATCCCATTTCCATAAGTTTTTCCAGATCATCCATGGATTCGAAGCTTAAGACGATATCTACAAGTGTTCCTTCCCCTTCTGTGCTAAAGCGGTTACGCCAGTACACGCGTGGCTTAGTATTATCAGCTATGGCATTCTCGTCAGCAAATGCATCTGAGCCTGCATACTCCTTTTCCGCCTGGATACTGTCATAATCGAAAATACACCATTGTTTATCACCTTCAGGTCCTACCATAGCATAATGCCATCGTCCCCCTTCTGTAAATTCCATGGATTTGGTTTCTGCCCTCCAGGGTTTAGGTGCCCACCATTGGTCCAGGATTTCAGCATCTGTCCACGCTTGCCATACCAATGGTAGTTCGGCTGCGAATTCGCGTTTTACCCGGATCGTGTTGTTTTCTTTGTTGACCGTAAAGTCAAATAAAAGGTTTGAGTTCATGATTTTTTGTTTTTAAGTTGAGTTAATACGTTGTCAAGCTGGTTAAACCGGCTTTCCCAGATCTTTCGGAACTGTTGCAGCCATTTATCTATTTCTTTCATTTTTTCAATTTCTAAGGTGTAATAAATTTCGCGCCCTTGTTGTTCCGGTTTTATGAGTTCACATTCTGTAAGGATGCGCAAATGCTTAGACACGGCTTGTCTTGTCGTATCAAAATGATCGGCCAGGGAATTCGGTGTCATTGCCTGTACGGCTACCAGAGCTATAATGGCTCGCCGCGTAGGATCTGCTATTGCCTGAAAAACATCTCTTCTCATAATTTCGATATCAATTAAGAAACCATTCAGTTGCAAATATAAGGGCAACCGATTGGTTTCTCAAAATTATTTTTAAAAAAAATGGGTTCAGGGTTTGAAACGGGTCTGTATTTCTTTTTAAAACCATGTCACAGTAAGCTGTTACCAGGATATTTTAATGTTTACAATTTTTTATAAAAACTTCATATAAATTGTTGTATATTTGCCCCACACAGGGCTTCTGTTTTTGCCATCTCTGTACAGTTTGAAGTAATCATATTTTTCTCTCTTTCAGTTTTCGCTCTCCCAGCTGCCACATTTTTTGAATTTATTTTTTGGTTGGCGACCAAATAAACACGCAAACTGAGTCATCAATACACTACATTTTAAAATCAATTTTTATCGCTTGACTGCGCATTGCTATCGTCCATTTGGCACTGGTGGGTCTTGCTATAAAAAAAAAACGATGAATGAGATGCTCTCTTTCATCAAAATAAGAACCGGCTTCCTGTAAGTAAACAGGAGTCTTATAAAACAAAAAGCCGAATGTCCGGCAACAACTAAAATGAACTTTAAAGACCTTAATTTAATAACACCCATCCTGCAGGCAGTAGCCGAAACCGGCTATACAGCGCCTACAGAGATACAACACAGTGCCATCCCTCATATTCTGACAGGTGGCGACATCATCGGTTGTGCACAAACCGGCACAGGTAAGACAGCCGCTTTTGCGATGCCGATATTGCAATTGCTTACGTTAAAAAAACCGGCTGTAAAGAAAGGAATTCGTGCATTGGTATTAACACCAACCCGGGAACTGGCTTTACAGGTATCTGAAAATTTTAAAACTTACGGGAAAAATCTCCAGTTAACCCAGATTGCCATTTTTGGAGGCGTGCCGCAAGGCCGGCAAGTGTCCGCTTTGCAAAAAGGGGTGGATATACTGATAGCGACTCCCGGCAGATTGCTGGATCTTATGCAACAAGGATTCATCCATTTATCGCAGGTGGAGATATTAGTGTTGGATGAAGCTGACCGGATGCTGGATATGGGCTTTATCAACGATGTAAAAAAAGTACTCACGAAACTGCCCCAAAAAAGACAAACGTTATTTTTCTCGGCCACTATGCCGCCGGATATCCGTCAATTTGCGAATACTATTTTATATCGCCCTGCAGAGGTAAGCGTCACCCCGGTTTCTTCAACAGCACGTACGGTACAGCAATCTGTATACTACGTCGAAAGAGCTGAAAAAACGGCCTTGTTGGTGGATTTGCTGCAAGACGCATCTATCCAGCGTTCCCTCGTATTTACCCGTACCAAGCATGGAGCGGACAAATTGGTAAAGCGCCTGGCTAAAACAGGCATTCATGCGGCAGCCATTCACGGTGATAAATCCCAGAATGCAAGGCAGAGAGCTTTGAGCGATTTCAAGGAAAGTAAAATCAGGGTATTGGTAGCTACAGATATTGCAGCCCGTGGCATAGATATTGATGAACTTCCGCATGTTGTAAACTATGAAATACCCGAAGTGCCGGAAACCTATGTACACCGTATCGGAAGAACAGGTCGTGCGGGAATGAGCGGGGTGGCGGTTTCTTTTTGCGACCACGAAGAGAAAGCCGATCTGAAAAATATTCAAAAACTAATAGGATTCAATATGCCTGTGGCGAAGCAGGCAGCTAATGTTCTACAAACTGTTAACTATAAATAGAAAAATATGAGCGAATCTTTTTCCAAGAAAGAAAAAGCAAAGAAAAAAGCCAAAGAAAAACAAGACAAGGCAGAGAAAATGCGTGAGCGTAAAGCCAATAACAGTAAAGGCAAAAGCCTTGAAGATATGATGGCCTATGTAGATGAAAACGGCAACCTCACCTCTACGCCACCAGATGGACGTATGCGCAAGGAAATTAATGCCGAAGATATACAGCTGGGTGCTGCTCCAATAGTAGAAGAGCAAACCGAATGTACAGGTGTCATATCGTTCTTCAACGAAGCAAAAGGGTACGGATTTATCATAGAAGATAAAACGCAGCAGAATATCTTTTTGCACAGCAATCAATTACAGCAACCCGTGAAAGAACGAGACAAAGTTTCGTTTGAGAAAGAAAGAACACCGAAAGGTTTTAGTGCCATCAATGTAAAAAAGATCAAATAGTTTTCACAATAAAAACAAGTAAACAATGCAAGAAGGAACAGTAAAATTCTTCAATGAAACAAAAGGCTTCGGCTTTATCACTCCTGCACAAGGTGGTCAGGATATCTTCGTACACGTATCCGGACTTCAGGAAGAGATCCGCGAAAACGACAAAGTTGTTTTCGAAGTACAAAATGGTAAAAAAGGTCTCAATGCTGTAAATGTAAGAGTCGCTTAGTTCTTTCTTGAATAAATCAAAACAGAACAACCAATGAACAGGAAAAGCTCCGAATGGAGCTTTTCCTGTTTTATAGAGCTATAGTTTTTTGACAACGGATGTTCCATCTGTTGGGTATTTCGATCCTTACAGGAAGCAAGTTATTCCCCTGCTACTTCCTCTCGTCCTTTTTTGCTCCAGATCTTATGCTTGGCACCGTCCATTTGCACGATCTTAGGTGTGAAGCGTCCTACCACATCCACCAAAGCAGTTTGCGATCTCATGACCACTTCAATGTCCTTGTAGGCAAAGGGAGATTCATCCAATCCACCGCCAAGCAGCTTTACACCGAATTTCATCAATTCATCTTTGAACTGCTTATCCGTCACCGATTGTATGGCCCTGGTACGGCTCATCTTCCTTCCGGCACCATGGGATGCCGAGTTGACAGAGGATTCCTCGCCTTTCCCTTTTACTATAAACCCATCTGCCGTCATGGAGCCGGGTATGATACCCAAGACATTTTTACCCGCGGGAGTAGCCCCTTTACGGTGTACGATCACTTCGCGTCCTTCATGCCATTCTTTCCAGGCGAAGTTGTGATGATTCTCCACCATTCTTAATGGCTTTCGTCCCAATTGCTTTGCAATCTTGGCATGTATCACATGGTGGCAGGCACTGGCATAGTCACCCGCCAGGTTCATTGCCAGCCAGTACTCCATGCCAGCTTCTTCATCCAAAGAAAGCCACGCAAGGTTCTTTGCTTCCTGCGGCAGCCTTCGTTTACTGATAGCCAGTTTCGTGTAGTAATTGGCAATGTTGGCACCTAATGCACGGCTCCCGCTATGGGTCAGGAAACCGATATAATTCCCGGCCTCTACACCCAGCATTTCGTCTTTCTCACTTATCTCTACCACACCAAATTCAGCGAAATGATTCCCGGAACCGGAAGAACCGAGTTGTTTCCAGGCACGGCCATGCAGGCTTTTCAACAACGGTAACCGGTAAAAAAGCTCGTTTTCCATTACAGCATGATCCTCCGCTTGTTTGAACTGGGCACCGCTGCCAAACAACGTAGCTTCCGTGAGTTCGCGTGCAAAGAACGCTTCACGATCTTTCAGCTCCTTCGGTTGTATATCGAAAATACTAAGGCACATACGGCAACCAATATCCACCCCAACGCCATAAGGTATTACCGCATTATCCGTAGCCAATACTCCTCCGATGGGTAAACCGTAACCGCTGTGAGCGTCGGGCATTAATGCCCCGGCTACGCTTACAGGCAACTTAGCAGCCTGGTACATTTGATGCATGGCCCCTTCTTCGATATGTTCTTGTCCGAACACATGGAAGTGAATACCGGATGAATTCAATGAAATACCGGTGCTTTCTACAGATGCTTTTGGCATGAGCTGATCAGCTATAGCCCCTACCTTCTCATCATCAAGGTAATCTTCCGGCTTTTCAAGTATCTTCATAAGCAGTTCCGTCACCGTTTCCTTTTGTTCATGCTTAAATTTTTTCTGCACGATATTCATTGCTATGCTGATCACAGGACCCTCGGGATACCCGATCGCACGCAGTTCTTTTCCTGTTATTTTTAGTTTCATTTTTGTTTATTTTAAGTTTTCTATAAAACATCCGACACCGACATGGTATCGGATGCTCTTTTTATTTAGGCGTAAAAAGCTGTTTCAATTGCTCTATTAATACTCCATTCCCGCTGACAGTGATCTCACCGATTTTGTCCGCAATCTTTTCGACATATCCCATTTCCTTCAGCTTCCAAAGCATGGTGTTTTCTTCCATCAGCTTGGCTGTAGTCAGCAGGCTACGCGTACTTCCAGTTTCCTCACGACGCATGATAGTATTGGCTTGCGCTTTCTTCTCTGCCACCAACACCTGGTTCATGATGTCTTTTACATCTCCGGGGAGAATAATACCTTCATCTTATGTTTACCTTTCAGAAAGAAAGCAAGATGATCACGTAGCCATTACACTAAACCGCTTTGTTATCTGTACCGATTCGAACCCGTATCCTCCAGTAGAAAGCTTAATATCCTAAACTCTTAAGGCGAACAGATCGTAACTGGCAATAAAAAAGCCCGGTCGTTTTCACGACCGGGCTTTCATACGTAAGTACTTACCTACATAAAATAATATTCCGGTCGCTGTATGTCATCATTCTCCTTACCTATCGATGAAAAGCAGTCCTGTAACAGGGCATAGCGGTACTCTTCAGCCCTCATAGACAGTCTGCTCTCCCATTTCACCAAACTTGTATGTAGTAATTGCTTTTGCACGTTTAATTTCTATTTGTAGGGATTAATCTAATTTATGCAGTTAGGTAACCCAGCGTTTTAAAATTTCTTAAAAAATAGTGTGCGGCATGGTTATATCACGCTGATCTGGCATCGCTCTACCTATCCGGAGCATTCGCGGGTCTTCCAAAGGTTTGCTTCACCTTAAAGGATGAATCAGATTCAATAAAATGGGATACCGTGCTACATCAATAAAAATACCTATTTTGAATCCCTAAAGTTGTACTATGCAGGAAACAACGGGTTCGAGAAAACATCCCCAGGCATTGCCGTTTCTTTTTTTAAGTGAGATGTGGGAACGTTTTGGTTACTATTTAATGATCGGGATCTTTACGCTCTATCTGAAAGATGTGAAGCAGGGATTTGCCATGACGGAAGCTGAAAGTGCAGACTTGTATGGTACGTTCATTGCGTTGGTGTTTCTTACTCCTTTCATCGGCGGGCTGATTGCTGATCGTTATTGGGGCTACCGGAAATCGATCATCATAGGCGGGATATTGATGGGTGTCGGCTATTGTATGATGGGGATTCACAACGAAGCTGCTTTATATCTCGCTATGACATTGGTGATCATAGGCAATGGTTTTTTTAAACCTAATATTTCTACACTCCTGGGTAATGTCTACACAACGCCGGAATACATTCACCGGAAAGATGAGGGTTATAATATCTTCTATATGGGCATTAATATCGGTGCGTTCATTTGCAATTTCTTTGGTGCCGCTTTGTATATTTTGTTGGGCTGGGCGTATGCATTTATGGCTGCGGGCATTGGTATGTTCATCGGTGTGATTGTATTTCTTGCTGGGACCAAACATTATGCAGCGTTCGATATCAAGAAAGGTGTGGCGCCGGGAGATATGCCTATGAGTAAGATCGTTATGCTCATTTTAGTGCCATCTGTTGTGGCGGGTGTAGTCGGCTGGATGATACCCGGAAACCTGGTGGGTTCAGATAGTACTGATGCGTTCATTTTTGCCTGCGTACCGGTTGTTTTCTTTTATTGGAATGTATATCGCCGTTCTACGGAAGATGAAAAACGTCCCGTTGCAGCCTTACTGGCCATATTTGCAGCGGTGATCTTGTTTTGGGCGGTATTCAAGCAAAATGGTTCAGCTCTCAATACCTGGGCAGACAGGTACACTAACCGGGAAGTTAAAGGCGCGACAGAACAGGTGTTTGTGGGACTAAAACAGGCACAGGAAATAAGCTATAAAAAGGATTCTGTAGCCTTGTATGATGACCAGTTCCGCCTGCAAAAGGAGGGAGATAAAGTGATCAAGGAAATAAATTACCCGGTGTATTTCAAGAATGTAGCCCCTTCTGAAAAGCCGGCGGAAGGGAGTACCGTCAGCCTATGGGCTACTAACCTCAGCCAGTCTATCAACCCTGGCTGGGTGATCTTACTCACGCCCCTGGTCGTTGCCTTCTTCACTTTCCTGAAAAGAAAAAACAAAGAACCCAGTACCCCTACAAAGATTGCTTTCGGGCTGTTGATTTCATCGCTGAGTTGCCTGGTGATGGTAGCAGCCGTATATGCCACAAAGAATGGTACAGAGAAAGGAACGGTGCTATGGCTTATTGGTGCTTATGGTGTCGTTACTATCGGAGAACTTTTATTAAGCCCTATGGGTTTGTCGCTCGTATCTAAATTAAGCCCGGTGCGGATCACATCGCTGATGATGGGGGGATGGTTTCTTGCCACTTCTATCGGGAATAAGTTATCAGGTGTTCTTGCCAGTTTGTGGGATACTTATGATCATAAGGGCAACTTCTTCCTGGTGAATTTCGGATTGCTGTTGTTCGCCACCTTCATTATGTTTGTCATGCTGAAGTGGTTGAATAAGGTGATGGCGGAGAAGGGATTGAAGTAGTAACTTCCGCTGTGCCAGTCCCTCTTTTGCGGAAACAAAAAAACACGCCTCGCAGCGTGTTTAAAAACGGTCTCTGTGATTTTTCGGACACTCAGCTTACTAAAGTGCCCACTGCTTTACCGCTTACTACGTCCAGCAGGTTACCCGATTTGTGCATGTCGAATACGATAATAGGGAGATTGTTTTCCTGGCAAAGGGTAAAGGCAGTCATATCCATTACCTTCAATCCTTTTGATATCACTTCGCTGAAGCTAAGCTTTTCGAAGCGTGTAGCTGTTTTATCTTTTTCAGGATCTGCCGTATAAATTCCATCTACACGTGTACCTTTTAATATTACCTGCGCATTGATTTCCACGGCTCTTAAAGAGCCCGCTGTATCTGTAGTAAAATACGGATTGCCTGTTCCTGCTCCGAAGATGACCACACGCCCTTTCTCTAAATGCCTCATTGCCCGGCGACGGATATATGGCTCAGCCACTTGTTCCATTTTTATGGCACTCTGCAACCGGGTTTTCACGCCCGCCTTTTCCAAAGCAGCTTGTAGCGCCATCCCATTGATCACGGTAGCCAGCATTCCCATGTAGTCTCCCTGGGCCCGTTCGATCCCGGTCTCCTGTTCATTCATCCCCCGGTAAATATTACCGCCTCCTATGACCACTGCTACCTGTACGCCGATGTCTGTGATAGATTTGATCTCGATAGCGTATTGCTCCAACATTTTAGGGTCGATACCAAAATTGCGATCCCCCATGAGAGATTCGCCGGAGAGTTTTAAAAGAACACGGTTGTATTTAGGAAGCATGAAAGGAAGAATTATTTCGTGTGCAAAGAAATAAAAAACTTACGGTAATACAGCAGAATATCTGGAGGAGTGAAGAAGGCTTAAGAAGCATCGGTGTCAGTAGGCGATCAACGGACAGTCGAGGCGGTGGCTTAGGCCTTTTGCTCCCTTTTTCATTACCAGGGCATGGTTCCATTTTAAGATCGGCGCTAATACCCACCGAAAGGTATTCATCCAGCCTTTGGTGGTCTTCACATCCCATCGGCAGGTGATGTAGGTAATATCTTTTATTTGTTTAAAATGCCATGATCCCTTTCCCACCAGATCTCCGGTGGCCATGCCCTCCAGTGCTGAATGCAATTGATACCTTGTAAGCAGCAGATCGAACCGGAGCCTGTAACCCACAGGACTTTTAATGGTGTACCGGCGTATGTTCCCGATACTATCCCGGCCTCCTTCCTTTACAGTGGTTACATCCTCCATACTGCGCCACCATTCATGCCATTCCAACGAATTGACGATTACATTCCAGGCGCTGTCAAGCGGCGTTTTTAATTGCCAGTTACTCACGAAATGATATTCCTTAAAATCGCGCCCCTCTATTCGACTGCGTTTTGCGGGCTGGGCATACATTAGCGGATGGGAAATCAAAAGTGCAAAAAGAAGAATAGAGCGAATAAGCATGCAGGTTTAAAAATAGGCGATTTCTGCAAAATCTTACTCAGAGGTAGTTTTGCCTTTTATCTTGTTGTTATATAAAGCCAGCCTGTTTAATTCGCCTACCTTTGCAGGGTATGGGAACTAAATACAAGCATCTTTTCTTCGACCTGGATCATACACTTTGGGATTTCGAAAAAAACTCCGAAGAAACACTAAGGGTTATTTACAGTGAGTTCGGGCTTTTTGCAAAAGGTATAGAAGCGTTTGATGCCTTTGCGCAAGTGTATTCGGCTCATAATGACCGATTATGGGAACGATTTAGAAACGGATACATCAAACGGGAGGAGTTGCGCTGGAAACGCATGTGGCTTTCTCTACTGGATTTTAAGGTAACCGATTCAGACCTAGCTCATGCGATGAGTGTACGTTACCTGGAACTGTTGCCTACTCAAACGTTGCTAATGCCTTTTGCCAAAGAATTGCTGGATCATTGCAAGGGGCGTTATCAGATGCACCTCATTACCAATGGCTTTGAAGCCACACAATGGCAAAAACTGCAAAACTCCGGTCTTGCTGGTTATTTTGAGCATGTGGTCACTTCCGAAAAAAGCATGAGTCTCAAACCTAAAAAGGAAATATTTGATTATGCTTTGCAACAGACAGGCGCTGCTCCGGAAGAGAGTATTATGATAGGAGATGCGCTGGACGTAGATATTTTAGGCGCGATTAATGCCGGGTGGGACCAGGTCTATTTCAATCCGGCCCAACATGCCCATGATAAACAGCCCACTTATGAGGTAGCTTGCCTGAGCGAATTATTGGAACGGTTCTAAGTAAGGATCGCTATAGATTATTTGAAGACTGCTTTCTCAAAAACGGTGTTATTTCCCGGATGGGGATTTGTCCTTGTAATGTCTTGTATTGGCAATACCAAACAAAGCTGCCGACACCATAAATAGCGTGATCCAATAATACCGGTAGCTGAGCGGGCTGAAGACGTAAAAGAAAACCATGAACACAAACAGCATTATACTCAGTACATCAAAGTAATTGATCTTCGTTTTGTAGCGCTTATAAAGAATCCAGCCCAGCACATTAAGCAGGATCATCAGTATTGCCTGAAGTATCCTGGTTTTATACACTTCCCTTTCTGCATCGCCGGAAAAAATTTCCTTTAGATAGGGTCCAAACGAGATGCCTGTTTCCTGTGACCAGGATACGGGTGGCTCTCCGTAGCCATACCAATCGGCAACAGCTGCCTTGTTATGATAGGCTACACCATCCGTTAGGATGTTCGGGTCTTTTAAAATAAAGGGTGCAATATAAAATGCAAGAACAGCTACGCCTACGGATGCCCACGTCAGAACGGACTGTTTGAAAGGTCGTTCCTGTAGTATCACCAAAGCGAAGAGCGGCAGCCAAAAAACAAAGGTATATCTTGACAAAAGGCAAAGGATAAGGCCAACCGTTGTCCAGATAAGATTTCGCCTGGCAAGCCCGATAAAAAGTAATAAATAATACGCCACAACGGGGGTTTCAAACGTGATGAATATATCCCCGTCTGCCAGGAAATAAAATGATAAGATCACGAAAAAGAAGAGCAACATCGTAAAAAAACTATGTAAAAATGGCACTGCCCTGTCTTTTACCAGTGTAAAATAGCATCCTGCTGTGATGAGCAGCATCACCAGCCCTGTCCACCGCAGATCGAAACCAAACAGGCTTGAAGGGGCGATAATAATCCAGTGTGCAGGCATGTAAACAGGATAAGGCTTGTGCCCGATTTCTTCCACGGGGTAATAGGGTTGTTCTCCTTTTGCAAAACGGGTGTAGAGTGCTTCCAGCTGGGGTAATACATCGGATGCAGTCCCGGGTTCTAAAAAACGATGAAACCCGATGCTGTAGTAATAGCATACAACAGCTGCACCTAAAACAAACAGGATAATCAAAAACAGGTTCAGGCGACGATTTACGACTTTGGATGTCGTATTCATCAGTGAAAAAAAACTGATGAACGCTATGGATAGACAAGTTGTAAATAACAACAGCGAGTTGGTGTACTTTGTGTAATAACTAGCTCCCTGCAGTGTTAAGTATACTTCCAGTACCACTAAAAAAAACAAAATAACCGTGAGGAAATTCTTCATAAATAACAAGGGCAAATGATTTAAATAATCAGACCTTCTGATGTGATGCCGGATTTTGACTACAAATAAAAAAACAAAATTGATTCCTGTGACTCTACTTATTTTGAAAACCGGGACACAATGCCTGCGGCTACTTCACCAAAATATCACTTACCACTCTTTCGCCAAAATATTCATTGATCCTAGTGATGAGTTGTTCCTTTCCCAGAACAAGTTCCTGTTTCAGGGCGGCGACATCTGTAAAAATGGTGAGGGTTTCCCCGTTAAGAAGAATATTCCGGGTGTATTTGGAGATTGTTTTTCCTACGACGGTTTCCCACTCTTGCTGTAAACGGAGTTCGTGTACTTTATGTTTCCACTTACTTTTTTCCAATAAGAGCTTTAGGGCGTCGCCCACACTATATTGTCCCATAGCTTAAGAAATTGCGGGCTTAAAGCTACAAATAAAAAATCCCGCATAGCTGCGGGATGGTATAATAAGTTCTATAAGAAAAATTAGATTTTCCAGTCTTCTACATTACTGTCTGTCACTGCTTCACTCACCACATTGGTAACAGCAGCCTCTTCATTTTCCTGATCATGATTGTAAGCATCAAAATCAAAATCCGGCATCAAGTCAGTTTTTACATAGTTTACCGTTTCAGTTAGCGCGTTCACAAACTTATTGAAATCTTCTTTGTAAAGGAACATTTTATGTCTGTCATAGCCATTGTCGTCAAAGCGCTTCTTGCTCTCAGTGATAGTAATGAAATAGTCATTACCACGTGTAGCTCTTACATCGAAGAAGTAGGTTCTTCTTTTTCCTGCCTTAATACGTTTACTGTAAAGGCTTTCGCTGTTGCGATTTTCGTTGCTGTAGTTTTTGTTTTCGTACGACACTATTCTAGATTTTTGATGTGATTTTCAGAGTTGCAAATTTAGCTAAGAATAACACTTTTCCAAATGTTTTTTTACTTGTTCACATTAATTTTTCATAGACGGGTACTGCATATCCAGCTTTTTTAGTGTGTCCCGCAGCAACTGCGCTACCAGGTAGGCTTTGTACCAGTTTTGGTCTGTAGGAATGATATGCCAGGGTACTGTATTGCATTTTTCGAAAACATCTTCATAACATTCCATATACCGGTCCCATTTTTCGGCTTCTATAAAATCGTTTTTATTATACTTCCACATTTTTTCAGGGTTGGTCATCCTTTCTTTAAGCTGTTCTTTTTGTTCCTTGCGGCTAATATGCATGTATAATTTGAGAATGACTGTACCATTGTGTTCTTGCAGAAGCTTCTCGAAAGCATTGATAGCTTCCATTCTGCGATTTGCTACTTCATCATCTATCCATTCATGAACTCTTGCGATCAAAACATCTTCATAATGCGACCGGTTAAAAAGCATGATTTTACCCTTCTCCGGCACATGCCGGTGAATACGCCAAAGAAAATCGTGCTTTAATTCTTCTTCCGTGGGGGCTTTAAAAGACTGGGTATTGATACCCAAAGGATTAATTGAGGTAAAAACATCTTTTATCAATCCATCCTTCCCACTACCATCCATTCCCTGGATAATGACTAAAACGGAATGCTTGCCCTCAGCGTACAACAGATTTTGCAGATCGCTGATCTCTTTGAGTAATTCCTTTGTTTTCTTTTTAGTTTCTTCTTTATCCAGTGATTCCGGTGCACGGGTGTTTATTTTTTCGAGCATGCGACTTATTGAATAATTAGTTTAATCGTAGTATTGCCCGTGGCTGAAGACAGTTTCACGAAATAAACTCCTTTGCTGAGCGTATTCATATCCAGGCTGCGATGATTATTTCCCTGGTTCACGGTCCACCGGTCTGCAAGCAAAATGGCTCCTTTTACATCCATTACGCTGATCGACAGGTTTTCATTTTTTGATCCTGAATAATCCAGCCAGAATGTACCACTACCCGGATTCGGATACAATACACAATCCAGTTTTTGACCGGTGAATTCGTAAGCTCCGGTGGTTTGCAGGAGTTTCTTCACAGCCCCGTAAGCGTTTATTTTCCCATGTCCCCAGAAGTTACTGCCAGCGGCAGGAATTGTGCCGGTAGCGAAATCCGTAATTGCCGTGGTAAAAAGAAGGTCTTTTACTTGATATGGTTCCAATGTGGGATCTATCTGAAGCAGGAGCGCCACAATGCCGGAAGCAACCGGAGCAGCAGCTGAAGTACCCCCGAATACGGAGAAATAGTATTTTTTACCGGTCAGTGGATGGATATAAGACCTTACAACAATCGCATTGTCGCTGCCAGTTTCCGTGTAAGAGGTATCAAAAGAGGTCACAGCAGCCACCACACCTACGCCGGGTGCTGTAATATCAGGGCTGATTCTGCCATCCGCCATAGGGCCGATGCTGGAAAAAGAAGCCAGGCGGTCTACTGTTTCGCCTCCGTAGCCGTACGACTGTCCATTAATGTTTGTCCAGGACGTCCTTGAAGCATAAGCACCGATCAGCAGGATGGAATCCGCACTTCCCATTTCACTGGTCGTAGATAAGGTATCACCGCTTACCATGCCGGGTTTACCCAATCCATCAAACTCGCTGGAGTACCGATGAACATAACCGTAAAAATAAGATTCGTCCCAGGCGTTGATGGTACCGTCATTGGATTTAAAGCTGATAGTGATACTGTCCTTTCCCTTGTTATATACTTCGAGGAAGAGATGCGGCTTGCCATTGTTGATTTCCGCAGCAGAAGAACTCATCGTAATATAGCAGGTATCGGTACCATTGCTGTTTAGCAGGTAATAATTGTTTGAACTTCCTTCCGTGCACATAAGCGGCGTAAAGGCGCCTGATACACCGTTTGCATAAAGCCCGATCCGCGCACAAAAAGACTTCGTCGGGTCTCCCCAGGTATCTATCCAGGTGCGTTTATAGACCGTATCGCTAAAAGTGATGAAAGAGGAAACCATGGTATCAGCAGCTGAAAATACTTTTTTCAAATGCAGTTTTTCATTGCCGTCATTACCCGCGCTCATCACCACTATTTTACCGGGACCTGAAAGATTGTTGCAAGCCTGGTTAAAAAGTGAGGTACCGTCATGCGCACCGGATTGTGATCCCCAGCTGATGTTGACTACAGCCGGCTTTCCTACAGTGGTGGCATGTGTAAATATATAGTTGATCCCGTCTATAAAATCGGTGAAGGTGCCCTGTCTCCATTGGTTACCTAACGTATCCCTGCGCACACCTACCAGCACCATTTCACTTTCAAAAGCAACACCCCTGGTATTGGCAAAAATAGTAGCCGGACCGCCTATGCCGGAACCTGCGGCTATGTCTGCCACAGAAGATCCGTGCATTTGTACAGGGTTATCGGTGCCTTTCAGCTTGATTTGGTTGGTATCTGTAATTTCGTTCCCATAGCTGTAACCTGCCGGAGGTGTACCTGTCCCTGCCAATTCCCAAACCTTAACAATGCGGAACTTATTTCCACTGGTGTCGTAAACTGAAGGATGGGTATAATCGAAGCCAAAATCAATAACGCCCATGATAACACCCTTGCCGGTATAGGGCATAGGCAAATTCAGACCACGATGAACAGAATCCACTCGGGTCTTACGCTTCGCGGCATCCAGTGCCGGGTAAACGGGCCGATCCAGTTCAATATACTTGATCCCACTGGTCTTGGTAAAACGGACCAGGCTGGAAGCGGGTATCTGTACCGTCCAGATATCCTTTGCCTTGGTGCCGATCTTTGCACCCAGGTCGGAAAGATTTCGCTCGGCCATACCGGCATTTTCCACTTTTATCAGGGCGCTGAAATAGATCTGACCGTCAGCCAGTTTTCTGTAGGCAGCATCTTCCGGCAATACATCCGGATTATAATTCTTCATAAAGCCTTTGGTCTGAGCAGAAAGCTGG
Organism: Flavipsychrobacter sp.; assembly: GCA_035497455.1. Lineage (GTDB taxonomy): Bacteria > Bacteroidota > Bacteroidia > Chitinophagales > Chitinophagaceae > JAFIGV01. The sequence continues at coordinate 98,644 of DATJDL010000018.1, read as the reverse complement.
GGAAATCCCTGCTCCTGCGCCATGCAGCTCGTACCCGCAAAGAGCGCAACAAAAAGGTAGATATACTTCATTCTTTGTAAACATTTATCAGTTCAAACAAAAATAATAGGAATGCAGGACAGTCCACATATTTTGATAGATATTTTATATGTAACTTTGCGCACTAAAAAAAATAAAAAAATATAGAAAACATGAGTACAGCCACTCGCAATCAAATTGACTTTAAACTTCCTTACAAAGTGAATGACATGAGCCTCGCAGAATGGGGACGTAAGGAGATTAAATTAGCGGAAGCAGAAATGCCGGGATTGATGTCGATCCGTAAAGAGTTTGGTGCTGATAAGCCTTTAAAAGGTGCACGTATCGCAGGTTGTCTGCATATGACCATACAAACTGCCGTATTGATAGAAACCCTGGTAGAATTAGGTGCTGAAGTTCGTTGGAGCTCTTGTAATATTTTCTCTACACAGGACCATGCTGCTGCTGCTATCGCGGCTGCGGGCATCGGTGTTTTCGCATGGAAAGGACAAACGCAAGCGGAAGCTGACTGGTGTATCGAACAAACCCTGTTCTTTGGCAGCGAAGATCGTCCGTTGAATATGATCCTGGACGACGGCGGTGATCTCACCAATATGGTATTGGATAATTACACGGAATTGATCCAGCACATCAAAGGTATCAGCGAAGAAACAACCACCGGTGTACACCGTCTTTATGAAAGAATGCAGAAAGGTACCCTCCCTGTGCCTGCTATCAACGTAAACGACTCTGTTACCAAATCTAAGTTTGATAACAAATACGGATGTAAAGAATCACTGGTAGATTCTATCCGTCGTGCTACAGATGTGATGATGGCCGGTAAAGTAGCAGTAGTAGGCGGATATGGTGATGTAGGTAAAGGTTCTGCAGAATCATTGCGTGGTGCGGGTGCGCGTGTTATCGTTACGGAGATCGATCCGATCTGTGCTTTACAAGCGGCTATGGATGGCTTTGAAGTAAAGAAAATGATAGACGCAGTAAAAGAAGCGGACATCGTGGTTACAGCTTCCGGCTGCCGCGATCTGATCACCGGCGAACACTTCAAACTGATGAAAGACAAAACCATCGTTTGTAACATCGGTCACTTCGATATTGAAATAGATGTAGCCTGGTTGAACGATAACTATGGTAACACTAAGAATACGATCAAACCTCAGGTAGATCTGTATACCGTAGATGGTAAAGACATTATTCTCCTGGCTGAAGGTCGCCTGGTGAACCTGGGTTGTGCCACCGGTCACCCCAGTTTTGTGATGAGTAACTCTTTCACTAACCAGACTCTGGCTCAGATTGAGCTTTGGAACAATCATACTAACTACGAAAACAAAGTATATGTCCTTCCTAAACACCTGGATGAAAAAGTAGCGCGTCTGCACTTAGCTAAAATAGGGGTAGTACTGGAAGAGTTAACGGATGTTCAGGCTTCTTACCTGGGTATTTCAAAAGAAGGTCCTTACAAGGCAGAACATTACCGCTATTAGTAACATTTATTAACAGCATTCAAAAACGCGGCTTTAAAAGCCGCGTTTTTTTATACATCTTATTGCAGGACAGGAATAATTTAAAAGCCGATGGACATTCCCTTGCCCGTTTTGCTAAGCTTGTAATTAAATGTGAGCATAAAGTATTGCGAAATAATATTGCTTCGCTGTTCTGCCAGATAGTTTACCTGGCTGGTTCTGTAAATACTTTTATTCATATTCAGCAGGTCAAATCCTTTCAGTGTGATGGTACCCCGATTATTGGCCAACACAAAACGGGATAGCTCTGCACGCAACAACGGCACTGTAACCGGCTGGTCAAAACTACGGGCTGTGTAGTGCGTAATATCGGCACTGAGCTGTGCATACCATTTAGTGTTGGGCGATTGGAAACTGAGGCTTCCCGTACCGGTATAGTTGTAAAAAGTATTGTTTCGTTCCCGGCTGATAGAGTAATAGGCATCGGTGATCTGCATGGAAAGTTCTGTTTGTATTCCCCATACTTTGTTGTTGCGGTTACCGGCTGTGATCCCTATCTCGTGAGTATAGCTGGTTGTTTTATTATCTACTCCGTTGATCGGTGTCACGGATAAACTTACTGTTTCCGTGAAGTGAACTCCTGCATTCAATTTCCATTTTCGGATCGGGCGATCATAGGAACCGTGCAGGTTAAAGCGTGCTTCATAAGCTGTATTTACCCACCGCGTTTGCTGGCGAAATAATGGGTCGATGGTTTGCGCCGCATTGATCTTGTTGGCTGTATAGGAGGCATTCAGATACGTAAATAGCGAAGACATGGTAAATTCATCAAAATGGTTATAATTAATATTCCCATCATGCTTATATTCCGGCTTTAAGTGAATATTCCCGGTGATCCCGGATAACGGACTGGTGTAGTAGGTAACAGGTAATAGTTGATTGGTAGCGGGGGTGTTGACCATCGTTTGGTACCGAAGTTCCAGGCTTTTATGCCCTCCAAGATCTCTCCGCCAATTGACATTGGGGAGAAGATAGCTGTAGGTTTTTGTTGTGGCCGGCTGACCTGTTACTGTAGGCCGCATGTTTAAGAATTCTGCCTGCAGCCCTATATGCCATTGACGTTTAGTTGTACTTTTCTTCAAAGCCATACCCGGGAAAATGGTATAGATATCATTGAAAAAATGAGGGCTTAAAGAATCTATGGATAATCCGTCACCGGGGATCAATCCCTGATCCCGGTTAAGCTGTTCCTTGTTGTAGCCTGCACTTATAGAAGGGGTCAGGTATGTAGCATTCCCTAGGCTTCGTGTAGCGGAGAGTGTTGCCTTTGTAACCAACTTGGAGTTATCATCATTCTGGTATTGGCTATTGTAGATACTGGCGGGTGGTTCGTAAAACTCTGTTTGGTTACTCCATCTCTGCTTATTACGTGTTGCCGAGTATCCTGCTTCCAGCTTTGCCTGTGCCAATTGCCATTTACCTTTTGTTTTATGTACAAACCCGAGATCACCGGTAGCATCCGTGGTAAAGCCTCTCGCAGACGTGTTGTCTGCCAGGCTATTCTCCAAAGCTGCCGCAGTAAGCGTTCTGGACTGGGAACGGGAGGTAAGGTTATTATTTTTTATCTGCCCCCGGGCATTTATGGTGAGCTGATTGAAACTGTCCAGTTCATTTCTCCATTTTATACTCATCCTGTTAGCAATGTCATTGGAATTTCGAACAGCATGAACTTGCCTGTTATACGTTTCATCCGGTAAAAAATTGACGCTATTGGTTTCGGAAATCAAGTCTTTGTCGGTTCCGTTTCCCATATAGCTTATATTGAACCGGTTTCCTTTTTTAGGCTCGAATGTGTAGTTGAGTCCCAAAGCGCCGGAGGTAATGTTACCTTCTACTGGTTGGCCGAAGTTGATAAAATCACTGTTCATGTTCATAGAGAAACCGTTACCTCCGTTCATCAATCCGCCCAAGCCCCCGTTAAAGGTGATATAGTCGGAGAAGGTGAAGCCAAAATTGTTGATGTTGTTCAGCAGACCAATAGCGGCCACCTGTGTTTTGGTATCAAAGCGAAATGCCTTTAACCCCGCTTCATAACGTTCATTCGTACCATAGCCCCCATATACATCTCCAAAATAACCCTTTCTTTTTCCGTCTTTCAACACGAGATTGATAGTCTGGTCCCGTTCGCCATCGTCAATACCCGTGAACTCCGCCTGGTCCGATTTTTTCCCAAAGGTCTGGACTTTGCTGACCGCATCAGCCGGAAGGTTCTTAGTGGCTACCTTCGGATCATTACCAAAAAACTCTTTGCCATCCACCAAAACCTTACTCACGTCCTTACCCATCGATTTGATGTTCCCTGAGGCATCCACCTGCACACCGGGCAATTGTTTCAGCAACTCTTCCACGGGTGCGTTCGGTTTTACTTTAAAAGAACCGGCATTATATTCAACGGTATCCCCCAGCATCTTTATAGGTACTTTCTCTCCTGAAACTACCACTTCTCCGAGATTCACGGTTTTCTCGTTCACGGTCATGGTCATATCGTTTACCAAAACCGTTTCATTGCCGCCCACGTTAACGGGAAGGTATTCTGTATAGTAGCCGGCAGAAGCAGCTTGAAGTAGGTAATGTCCGGGCTTTATTCCGGCAATATCATAGTAGCCTTCCTTATTGGTCATGCCAAAGGCAGCGAGCGTGCTGTCCTCCGGATAGAGCAAAGCCATGGAGACGCCACGTAGGTAATTACCCGCATTATTTTTCACTCTGCCTTTTACAGAGACAGATCCGTATGCATAAACTGAAAAAAAGCAGGCAAGCAGAACGCTTAAGAATGATTTCATAAGTTGGTAAAATTTATCGTACAATCATGATTCGTTTACCACCCTCTCCGCTTGCTTGGAGCTCCTTTATCTGCTCTTCATGCTTCTGTTTTTCCAGCTTATCGAACGCTTCAGCGGATAGTTTTTTTCCTTTTGTCGGTACAACTATTTTAGAGGCTACCGCAGCATCCATTTTTATCGCTGTAGCCTGTATCGTTTGCTTCTTATTGATCGTAGCCTCCAGTATAAGTCCGGGCAAGCCTGTGATTCCCTGCGGACCTGTAGCAATCGCAATATCGGGTGCATACCAGGCTTCTACCGTGTCTTTGCCAGATATGGAAACAGCCTCCATGACTACGTGATCCAGCATCTTTTTCTGATTTCCTGTCATTTTCCATTTTCTTTCTTTTTGCTGATTGGTAATAAGAAACATCCGGCCGCTTAACGCTCTTTGTTCAATGATATTTCTGTTAGCGATATCTGTATAACATTTGTCCTCATCCTGGTCTGTTTGTATCCTTATCCTGAAGCCTTCGCCACTCATTTCCTTTTCTTCTTTTTCTGTTTGTACAACGCTTTCATAGAGAGAAGCAGTAGGCATAAAGTAAAGGACATAGTTTGCTTTATCTTCCTTAGGCAGCATTGCCGTAAGTTCGGGTGGGATACCATCTACAGCGATCTCTCCGAAGGCTATAGTTCGTGTATAATTTACCTGGCCTGTCTGAGCATAAACAGCAGCGGCTGAAAGCAGCAAGGAACATAAAATGAGTCGTTTCATACGTATTGATTTTGATACCGTAAAAGTAAAAGCGACAAGAGGCAATCCCGGTTAATGAGCAACCAATTAGGGTTAATTAAGGTTAATTATCTGCGATCAAACAGCAGTATTGATTTTCTTTGCATACTATAACACATTGCAATGAAAAAGAGGCGTTTTGGAAAGCTGAAGACCATAGCCACATTGATGATCATTTCGTTATTGTCTCTCATCCTGTTTGTCGGGAAATGGGTGATCAGTCAATACAAGGAAGAGCAGGGAATGTTACGCGAACGATTGTCCATGATCTATAAAGATGAGTTTGAGAATGCCATGGATCAGCTTATTGCGACTCAGATGAAAAACCCGGCGATTAAGAACCGTGTAAAAATTGATATCCGTTCAGATGACTCCCTTAAGCTGAAGGGAACTTACCGAATCAGTACAAAAACAGTATATGCAACTTCCAGTTTAAAAACCCTGAATGAAACCAAGACTCCTGACACTTTAGCCGATGATCCTGCTGACAAGCTCATCACAAAGGGACTGCGATCTTTTGTGATACAGATACAAGATAAAGACTCCACCTTGCCTATCTTTATTTTCCCCGACAGCAGCCAGGTGAGAAACGGCTTCAGTAATGCCATAAAAAGGCAAAACTTAGATATAGGTATTTCATGGACGCCCCAACCGGCCGCTATGAGCGTTAAAATGCAACCACACGAAGGAGGCTACCTTGTATACGTCACCCGTTACCAGGCATTTGTGTTAAAGAAAATTGCTCCGCAAATAGGCTTCTCCTTGTTTTTAGTGCTCCTGTGCGGATTTGCATTTTTGTTATCTTATCGCACAATAAGGCAGCAGATTGTATTGAACGAACAAAAAAATAGTTTCATCAGCAATATCTCGCATGAACTGAAAACTCCTCTGGCCACTGCCAAGGTAGCTATTGAAGCCCTGCAAAAATTCGAAGGGATCCATGACCCCGCAAAAACTACAGAATACCTCGAAATGGCAGCATGGGAAATAGGACGTCTGGAAAAATTAGTAGCTAGCGTGATGAATAACATGCAAATGGAAAGCGGGATCATGCAAATGCTCCGGCAACCCACGGACATAGACCATCTACTGCAAAACCTAACTACGAATATGCAACCGCTGTTTACGGAGAAACAAAAGACGTTAAACTATCACTCCGATGTAAAGGGACTGCTGTTAGATCTGGATGCCATTCATATCCAGGGAGTGCTATATAATATTTTAGACAATGCTATAAAATATGGAGGAAATGATGTAACGATGAAGCTGAAACAGCAGGATGCCCATGTTTTCATTTCTGTTAGCGATAACGGTCCCGGCATACCTGAACTTTATAAGCAAAAAATCTTTGAAAAATTCTTCCGGATTCCTTCTGGCAATATACATGACGTGAAAGGCTATGGCTTAGGATTGAACTATGCCCTTTACGTGGTCAAAGCACATGGCGGCACTATAGTTCAAGAAAACAATAAAGAAGGCGGCGCCCATTTCATCATCAGTTTACCCTACAGTCATGAAAATTAAGATACTCTATATAGAAGATGAGGTTCACCTGGCAAAAATCGTTTCGGATACCTTACGGCTTAAAAACTATGAGGTTCTTCACAAAGAAGACGGTTCACACATCCTGGATGATCTGAAAATATTTTCACCGGATGTCTGCCTGTTTGATGTCATGCTTCCTCATATTGACGGCTTTAGTCTGGGCAATGTGGTACGAAACCTTCATCCACATCTACCTATTATCTTCATTACTGCCAAAAGTCAAACACAGGATGTGGTAGAAGGATTTTTATCCGGGGGAACCGACTATATCCGTAAACCGTTCAGCATGGAGGAGCTGATGGTACGTATCGACAATCAGGTAACATTATCCCGCAAAAAGAATGAAGCAACAGCGTTAAAGTCCGACGTGCCATTGGGGAAGATTCTCTACTCCCCGCTGAAAATGGAATTGAAGACACCGCAAAGGGTAATCAAGCTCTCCAACCGCGAGGCAGAGATCCTTAACATGCTGTGTATGCATCAAAATCAAACCATCGAAAGGCGAAAATTGCTGCAGCTTATTTGGGGAGATGATTCTTTTTTTAACTCCCGGAACCTGGATGTTTATATCAAAAAACTACGTGACTATTTTAATGATGTGGATGGTGTAGAGGTCATTACATTGAAAAGCGTCGGCTATTATTTTTCAGTTCCGGTACAACAATAGCCGTTTTCGGAAACACCAAAAATCCATTAATCTGCCTATTCTCCTGCCAGCAACACCTGCCAGGCTTTATCTGTATCACCCGCTTCCAAAAGTTCTTTAGCGTACACATGCAAGGCATTCTGCTTGGCTTTTTCGTCCTGCTCATAATCCCTTACGATCTGTGTCAAACGATCATCATAAAGCATTTCTGACACAACAGGGATAAATGTGCTGTTTCCTAAAATGCCGAGGTTATTTCCCGTCAGCACCTCACTTCTGCGTATGCGATCCGGTAAAGCGTCTATGCCTACACCCAGGTTTAAGTTCGGTTTCTGCACTTCAAAAACCGCGCTGCCCGACGCACGGCAATAATAGTCACCGCCCATGCGTGCTACCAGATCAATTTTATGCGGATCAATCTTACCGTCTGCATCCAGCACTTCGTCGTTGATATGCATACACAAGACCTCACAAATGACCAGATTTCCCGCCCCGCCTTCGCTGCCTGTTTCTATCACCTGGTTAACCTTGCACTCCAGCTGCACGGGCGATTCTTTCACACGAAAGGGCTTCACTATATCCGATTTCTCCATCGTGAACCCAGCCTTCTCAAATTCATTTACCCCCTTCGGATACTCGCAACTCGCCAGGTTCATTTGTTGCACAATGTTATAGTTTACAATGTTGATCACCACTTCTTTTGTGGCTTGTACATTCTGCAGCGTATGCTTTGTCGTATTATCGCGCACACGGCGTGCGGGAGAAAACACCAATATCGGAGGCTTGCTTCCAAACACATTGAAAAAGCTGAACGGGCTTAGGTTCGGCACGCCGTTCTCATCCATTGTACTCGCAAAACATATAGGCCGCGGACCTACACTGCCTAACAAATAAGCATGTAATAATGCTGTCTTTATATCACCGGGTATTAGTTTCATTGGCTTTAGTTTTATTGTCCAAGCTTGGGACTTCTATTTTGCTTCAGTGGCGTTGGCACCGTTCGTCAATAGAATTTCTATGTAGCATTTCGCTTCAAACGGATAAAACAAGAACAGGGTTTATTCCATCCTCTACCCCTCCCCACACCTTGTTCTCTGCGAAACGTTACGTTATCCAAACAAGAAAGCAATCTACAAAGAAATAGATTGCCTTCAGTTAAACGTTATTTTTAAAGATAGGAGAAAAGCTCAATAACGAATCAAATGATGACCGGCGTGTCACAACGATGTTCCATCAAGGCTCCTGAATAGACTAGCAAAAAAAAGGCTCATTTTGTGAAATGAGCCTTTTAAAAATCACTTACGCTTCCGCTTTCATCATCTTCTGGAATTTTGCACGGTCATTCTCATCGAGCATGATCTTGCGGAGACGAATGCTTTGAGGAGTTACCTCGATACACTCATCCTGCTGTATATATTCCATACATTCCTCCAGGCTCATTTGTATCTTAGGTGCTATACGGTTCGCATCATCGCTACCGCTTGCACGCATGTTGGTGAGTTTCTTAGGCTCTGTGGCATTTACAATAAGATCTCCCGGCTTGATATGTTCTCCGATGATCTGACCGGAATACACTTCTTGTCCCGGATCTACAAAGAAAGAACCTCTGTCTTGTAGTTTGTCCATAGAATATCCGGTAGTAGAAGCTGCATTCTTAGAGATCAAAACACCGTTACTACGACCCGGTATAGGACCTTTCCAAGGCTTATATTCGCTGAATCGGTGGGCCATTACGGCTTCTCCGGCAGTATTCGTAAGCATTTGAGAACGCAAGCCCAACAATCCACGGCTCGGCATGTCAAATTCCAGGTGTTGCATCTCTCCTTTTGTTTCCATGATGAGCATCTCCCCCTTGCGTTGCGTTACCAGATCAATTACCTTACCGCTGTATTCAGCAGGCACATCCACAACCAGTACTTCAAAAGGCTCACATTTTTTACCATCTATCTGCTTAATGATTACCTGCGGCTGTCCTACTGTCAATTCATATCCTTCACGACGCATAGTCTCTATCAATACGGAGAGGTGTAATATACCACGACCATACACCATAAATTTATCTGCATCATCTGTTTCAGAAACGCGTAACGCAAGATTTTTTTCCAATTCCTTCATCAGGCGGTCTCTCAGGTTACGGCTCGTTACAAATTTTCCTTCCCTGCCAAAAAATGGTGAGTTATTGATAGAAAATTGCATATTCATCGTCGGCTCATCAATAGGGATGATCTCCAATGCCTCCGGGTTTTCAAAATCGCAGATTGTTTCTCCGATTTGGAAATCTTCGATGCCCACTACTGCACATATATCTCCGGCAGCTACTTCAGTTACTCTCTTTTTCCCCATTCCCTCAAACACATATAGCTCTCTGATTCTACCTTTCGCAAAAGATCCGTCTAACTTTGCCAATTGGATCGGTTGCCCCTCCTTTACCACGCCACGGCTCACTCTTCCGATGGCAATACGACCTAAAAACGAAGAGTAGTCCAAAGAAGTGATTTGCATTTGGATAGTACCTTCCGCTACTTTTGGTGCAGGCACTTTTGCCAATATCATATCCAATACCGGAGTGATATCTTCCGTCGGCTCCAGAGTGGTATTGAACCAGCCTTGCTTGGAAGAACCATAAAGCGTAGGGAAATCCAGTTGCTCTTCGGTAGCGTCTAGCTGGAAGAAAAGCTCAAACACAGCATCATGCACTTCATCGGGACGGCAATTGGGTTTGTCCACCTTATTGATCACCACGATCGGGCGCAAGCCCAAGGCCAACGCTTTCTGAAGCACAAAACGGGTCTGGGGCATCGGGCCTTCAAACGCATCTACCAGCAACAGCACACCATCAGCCATTTTCAACACACGCTCCACCTCGCCGCCAAAATCGGCGTGACCCGGGGTATCAATTACATTGATCTTCGTGTCTTTGTAGGTAACAGAAATGTTCTTGGCAAGGATGGTAATACCTCTTTCTCTTTCCAGATCATTACTATCCATGATCAATTCACCGGTTTCCTGGTTGTCACGAAACACTTTTGTTGCATGGATGATCTTGTCTACCAAGGTAGTCTTACCATGGTCAACGTGCGCAATGATCGCTATGTTTCTTAAATTCATATCTCAATTTTTTATTCCAAAACGGCACTGTCCCGAACACTTGGAGTTTTAAGTTATATTTTTTTCGAGGCGCAAAGGTACGGGAAATATATCAGCAGAGGTTAATTTGTCGTTATGGTTTTCGTAAATTCGCAAAAAGTCACTTTATTATGAAAAATCTGATCTTATTTATTTTTAGCATGGGTTTGTTGACTGCAGGTTGCCGGAAAAAGCCCGATCCTGTCAAACCGGTTATTCAACAACCGGAAAAAAAGACTTCGATCAGTTTCACCTTTAAAAATGTAGTGGGAAACGAATTGTTGTCTTTAGAGGATACCTGGTACAGAAATGAAAACGGGGATTCCATCCGGTTAAGCTCGTACAAATATTACGTTACCAATTTCGTATTAGTAAAAGGAGATTCAGAATATGTCGTTCCGGAAAGCTACTACCTTATTGACGAATCGAATCCGCAGTCAAAAACGTTCACATTTGAAGGCATACCCGCGGGCGATTACGACAAGATCAAATTTATGATAGGAGTAGATGTGGCCAGGAATACCAGCGGCGCGCAAACGGGTGCCTTAGATCCTATTCACGGCATGTTTTGGGACTGGAGTACGGGCTATATTATGGCAAAGATGGAAGGATGGTCTCCGCAATCCGGCACCAAACAATTTTTCTACCACGCCGGTGGATTCAAGTTAGGGAAAGGTGCCCAGCGTGATGTGGTGCTCGAACTTCCCAAAAAAGCAACTGTAATTCCATCGTATTATCCCCATATTATCATTCGTTCTGATGTGATGGAATGGTTTAAAACACCGACCACCATAAGTATAGCCTCCATGAATGCCGTAATGAGTGATCTGACGGAAGTGAAGACCATCGCAGATAACTATGCCAATATGTTTACTGTAGAAGACGTCATGACAGCTGTAGAATAATGAAAAAAACATGTATTGCTATTATCGGACTGATGTTTTCCGCTGCATGCTTTTTTGTGGCATGCAAGCCGGATCCTGCTATTATACCTTCTAAAGATATCAGCTTCGATATACCGCCGGGCTGGCCGCAACCGTTTTACAATTTTGAGAATAATACGCTTTCCAAAAACGGCTTCGAATTGGGCAGAAAATTGTTTTTTGATCCCCGCCTGAGCCGTACGAATACAGTTTCCTGCGGCACCTGTCATCAACCGTTTTCGGCATTTGCACAGCTGGACCACAATGTAAGCCACGGGGTAGAGGATAAGATCGGCACCCGAAACTCCCCTTCTCTTTTCAATCTCAATTGGCATACCAGTTTCTTTTGGGATGGCGGTGTCAATCATTTGGAAGTCCAGCCTATCAACCCCATCCAGAACCCGGTGGAAATGGATGAGAATTTTGGGAACATTATTGTTAAACTCAGCAGTGATGCCGATTACAAAGCGCGATTTACGGCTACCTATGGTAATGACTCTATCAATTCCCAGCGCATTTTGAAAGCGTTGGCTCAGTTTATGGGTATGCTTGTCTCGTCCAATTCCAAGTATGATAAATATATGAGAGGTGAAGCAGGAGGTAATATGACCGAGGGCGAGTTACGTGGATTGGCAATTTTCAAGGCTAACTGCGCCGGTTGTCACAAAGAACCGTTGTTCTCCGATTTTAGCCTGCGTAATAACGGGCTTTCAGTGACAACTGCAAATGATTCGGGTAGAGCTATCATCACACACAGTGTAACTGACCTTTATAAATTCAAGGTGCCTTCGCTTCGAAATTTGAAATATTCGCCGCCTTATATGCATGACGGTCGTTTCACCACACTGAATCAGGTGCTGGACCATTATGCGTCGGGAATTCAGAAATCTGCCACGTTAGATCCGTCTCTTGCAGAGGGCATCCGGCTATCGAAACAAGAACGGGAAGATCTAAAAGCTTTCCTAAACACCTTAAACGATGAGGATTTCGTAAAGGATCCCCGCTTCCAGGAAGTGCTGTAATATTTTATAATACCGAATAAAAAGACCCGGGGATATTCCGGGTCTTTTTATTCGGTATCTGGTAGTATTTGTAGTAGTTATTGATGAATGCGTGGGATCAGCCTGGATGCCCATTCAGCCGTACCTCAAAAAGCAAACTACATGTCTATTTGATACGTTTTTTAATATCGTCTATATCCACCAATTCGAAAAATTTGCGGGGGGCAGCAAACTCGCAGGTATCGAGGATACCCGTGCTATGGTATTTAACCAATACCTGCATCCCATTGTGCTGATATGCAGAGGGTAAATATTGGGGTTTTTCTTCTCTGCCATCTTCCAGGCGCAGCAAATAGCCACAACCGTCAACGGTGATATCGCCCGAATCAAGTATCGTAGCACGTACAAAGTCTTTATCTTTATTACAAGCAGTAACCGTCAATGTAAGTAAGGCAGCACCCAGTAAATATTTACGCATCTGATTTTTCTGATTAAAGTCCGAAAATTACAAAATTTGTTGAATGCTGCAACATTTCTGTCTACGCGGCCGTGAATTTATATCCGATGCCCCGTACGGAATGGAAATGCTTGGGGTTACGGCTGTCTTGTTCAAAGTACTTCCGGAAGTTCAGGATAAAGTTGTCTATGGTGCGTGTAGTAGGGAAAACATTGTAGCCCCATACCACTTGCAGGATATGCTCACGGCTTACGACTTGCCCTTCGTTTTCTATCAGCAGCCGTAACAATGCGGCTTCTTTTTTGCTTAATTCCTGTGTTTTTCCTTCTTTGTCGGTTGCTTCATGAGCCGAAAAATCTACTTTGCCGTTTTTGAACTCATAAGTATCCGGAACAGACTGCGGCGCTTTCATTTTCTTATTCTTATGGATCAGCTTATCCACCCTCAGCAGTAATTCTTCCAGATTAAAGGGCTTGGTAAGATAGTCATCTCCTCCCTTTTTCAATCCTTCCACACGATCAGCACTGCTGTTTCGGGCAGAAAGGAAGAGGATGGGAACATCATTGTGTTGCATACGTATCGTCTCACACACGGTAATACCATCCATATCCGGCAGCATGATGTCAAGAACTATCAGATCAAAATATTCATTTTTCACCAGTTTCAGCACTGTAGGACCATCATTCGCCGTAGTCACATCATAGCGCTCCAGTTCCAGATTCAGTTTGAGTGCTTCGCGTAAACTTTCCTCGTCTTCAACGATCAGGATACTGGCTTTTTTTTCTCTGGTTATCATAGGTTATATAGTTAGACGTTTTAAAATAAATATAAAAGCACTGTGCAGGCAATAGCCGCTAAACATATTTGATTCTTTGATGACAAAAATGTTTTAAAATTTCAATACCGTGACAATCAGCCGGTAGAAGTATAAACTAAAAGCGGGAGATTTTATTGTCCGATGCAGATCACTCTTCTCTTTTTCGTTTGCATTGCTGTTCTTAGCCATGTGAGCTATCACTCGTCCAGCTGATCAAGGGATGCCATAGCCGCATCCAGGTTCTCCGCTTTCTTCGCAGAAAGATTAATTTCCTTTAATAAGACATCATATTCCGCTTTCGTGTCTCCCGCTGCCCAGGTGCCGTGATAGTCACCTCCCTCCAGCTTTAGCTCCATACCTCCGATTTCCTCGGTAAAAAGCCATGCTCCGTCAGCACTGCGTGTTACAGACATCGGCACCCATTCTTCCTGGTCACCAAACTTAAATAAAGCATCCCAGGTACAAATGCCACCGGGACAAGCGCCTTTGATGGAACGAACATATAACTGAACATCTATCTCGTTATCAAATGAACCTTTATACAGCTTCCTGTCCACAATTTCTTTTTGGTTCATTGCCCGGGTATCTTCGCCCACTTCCCGATGCGTAGCTGCACTATCTTTTCTTACGATCCCATTTTCGATATCCCGAAGTCGTTGTTTTTCCTTTGCCAAAGCTTTACGAAACTGCTCTTTATTTTCTGCCGGATAAATAGCTCCTAGCTCTCCGCCGTACCACTTCTCATTTACCTGCATCAGATCATATACCGTAAAACCATACATTTTACGTGTGGCTTTATCTTTAAAAAATACATACCCCAGAAATCGCAACGGTGTTATTTTTTCTATTAATAACCCACTGCCCCTGCGCATTTTCTCCAGTTCGTAACGAACAAAAACCGTCTCTTTCCAATGCACTCCAAGTACTTTCGCCTGCTTCAAAAAAGCATCAAAATTATCGTACACTTCCCTGCGGATTAGCGTGTCATAATTTTCCTTAGCTGTTACATTGTTCCGCAACGAATACATTTTCCGGTAGGACTCGGAATTCACATCTGCATATTGCAATACCCAAACACAAAGAGAATCGGAACTTGCATACAACTGCTCATAGGACTCGAAATGTTGTCGCTGTAAAGCATTAAATAATTTCGCCACGAGTGCTCCTTCGCTGACTTGTTGTGCAAAACCTTTTGATGAAAACAAAATAAAACAGAGAATTACTACTAACCGCTTCCATTTCATCTTATAAATATGGCAGTTAGCTACCTGACTAACATCTAGCATTTTGTTAAATTATTATAATTTTATTGTGTCATTGCAGGCGAAAAAGAGCAAGGTATAAAAAAGAACGTGAGAGCAAGTTGGTCGCAAAGAACCAAAGAATTGATTGGACGGTAGCTCTATAGGGTATAAACCCGGCTATCCCCCTCCTATCCAATCACGAGACAGGCAGGTAGTTAATAAGTAACTTAAGAGGCTGACATCGTTTAGTCAGTCAAAGGCTGCAGTGCCTTGGCATTATAGCATAGCTTATGTATCAAATTTTATGCAGATAAATAATCCAATGCTTTCAATCGCATCATATTCCTAAAGCACTATCCTATGTCACAATGGAAATCTGCTCCAGCCCACTTTTGGAAAGAAGCACCTTTTTTTCGCCTGTTATTACCATTGGTTGCCGGTATATTTTGGTATGATCTACACCATCAGACCGCATCGGCATTCATCCTGCTCATGACCTTCCTGTTCATCCTATTGTTTGTATTCATAAAAAAGAACAGTGGCATTTACAATTCCTGCAAAACTATCCTTTTGCATGCTGCGTTGGTTCTTACCGGCTATACAAGTGCCTCGCTGGCAGACATCAGAAACCATCCACACTGGTTCGGACACCATGTGAACGATGCACGAGCTTACATGGTACGAATTACAGAAGAACCTCAGGAAAAAGAACGTACATGGAAATTGCCGGTAGTCGTAGAAGAAAAAATAGGGCATGACCTGATGGTGCAAAAAGCAGAGGGGAAGGCGTTTATTTACATCTATAAAAATGATAGTAAACTATCTTTTGACCGGAGCGACAGGCTCATTATTCCTGCTACATGGCAGCCGCTCAGGAATCCCGGGAATCCCCACGAGTTTGACTATGCTGATTTCTGTAAGCGAAACAATATTTTCTATCAACAATTTCTAAGCAGTGATGCTATAGCAACGATTGAAAACGTCGAAGCCTCCTCCCTTTCTTATGCCGACCGGGTACATGATTGGGCTATGGAGCAACTGGCATTTTATGTAAAAAACGATCGGGCGCTCGGATTACTCCAAGCTATGTTGCTGGGCGACGAAACTAATTTTAAAGACGAGGACAGGCAGCTTTATGTGGATACCGGTATTATTCATATCGTCGCAATTTCCGGCGGGCATATCGCTTTCCTGATGGTATTGATCACCGGAGCACTGTTTTGGATCAGGAAGAAAAAAGACCAATGGATAAAACCGGCAGTTGCTTTGCCCGTCGTGATATTTTATGTGATGGTTGCCGGAGCGCCGCCTTCAGCAGTTCGCGCAGCGGTGGTGTTCTCCATTCTTGCATTTAGTGGTTTTGCCCAAAGAGATAATAATCCGCTCAACACATTGCTGGCTACCGCTTTTGCTATTTTACTGGTAGTACCCATGTGGCTTTTCTCCGTAGGGTTTCAGTTGTCTTTTGCTGCTGTATTATCCTTAGTGCTTTTCTATAAAAGGATATATGCCCTGTACGTCCCGTCCAATAAAATACTGAAGTTTTTGTGGTCTGCTATAGCCGCTAGCCTGGCAGCTGAGATACTGGTAGCACCTTTAGTGGTTTATTATTTTCATTTGCTGCCGGCCTCTTTTCTGATTGCCAATGTTGTCGCCGTATTGCTAATGACTGTCATAATGAGCCTGGGGTTAGCAATTATTCTCTTTAGCGGAATCCATGCTGTTGCGTCCGCCCTGTCTGCTATCATTGCAGGCACAGTTCATGTATTCAACGCTATCATCTCCCATGTCCGGTTGCTAAACCCCGAATCGCTCCGGTTTCTTCATCTTACCCTCACGGAACTGGTACTTTGCTACTTGTTAATCACCGCTACCACCGTTTTTATCCTCCAAAAATCTAAACCTGCACTTTACGGGATGCTTGCAGGCTTTAGCTTACTTCTCATTTCTTTTAACATCAGGCATCGGGAAGTCATGCGCCGCGAGCAATTGACTGTCTATAATATATCGCGGCATGTGTATGTTGATTATATTTCCGGCGATTACTTTACCGTTATTTCTGAAAGCAGGGATAGCATAGCGCAAAAGAAAATCGACTATGCTGTAAAAGAAAATCATATCGTGAACGGGGCATGGAAGCAACGAAAGAAGGTGACACAAAAAAGCATTTTCTTATTCGGGAAGAAGAAAATAGCTTTATTAAAATCACCGGTTACAATCGACACAACCAGCTTTTACTCTTTGGATATAGTGATCGTGGAGTATCCTGTCAGGAATTTCAACGCGTTACAACTTCAAAAGATGCTGGGATTCCGCAAACTTATCATCACAGGAGATCAGAGGAGAAAGGCAATACAGGATTGGAAAGACAGTTGTTTAAAATACGATCTCGATGTTCATTTTACCATGCTGGATGGAGCGGCAATCGTAACGCCTGATTAGGACAAAAAAAGCCGCTTCAGTAAAGAAGCGGCTTACAATTCATCTTCACTATTACTATTTCATTCCGGTAGTACCTTCCAGTTTGGCGCTGCCTTTCTGCATGTCGTGGATCACGTTGACTGTCTCGGCTATGTAGATATCCTTTTTGATGTTTTTCAGCCAATCTGTGTTACGCGCTACGGTAGAACTATCCATGTTGATTTTAGCCATATCCTCTTTGGGATTGGTGATGGTAAGCGGTATGGCCTTTTTTTCCAGCTCTTCCATCTTTTTAGATATCGCAGACGCCTCATCCAGTTCTTTACGATAAGCTTTTTCATTCAACTGGTAGTAGCGGTTATTTTCCCTATCCTTTAATTTTTTGGCATTCTCTTTTATCAGTTTGAATGTACCATTAGTATTAACTCTTGCCAGACTTAGAGCCGAAAGCTGGTTTACATTTACAGGATGGGTAACGGTCTGGTATTTCACAGCGGGGATTTCATCCCATTTCAATGCTGCCTTGTCACGGCGCTCACCCATATCTATGTCCTGGTAAGGATCCGGCAGCATGATATCGGGCGTAACTCCTCTTAATTGCGTAGAACCACCATTGATCCGATAGAATTTTTGTACCGTAATTTTTAACGAACCGATGCCATCTCCCACCATGTCTGCATTGCTGGCCAGTCCGATTCCATTACTGGAATATTTTGCCATTTCATCCAGCGAGATCAAACGCTGCACCGTGCCTTTACCAAAACTGGTAGAGCCTACGATAACGGCACGTTTATAGTCTTGCATTGCCGCAGCCATAATTTCCGAAGCAGATGCACTTCCCTGGTTGATCATGACAGCCAGAGGTCCATCATATAATGTTCCACCCGCTCTGTCATACAGTTTTTCAGGTGCTCCTGCATTGGTCTTCACCTGCACTACCGGACCCTGATCTATAAAAAGCCCTGCCATATCCACCACATCCTGCAGGGAACCGCCACCGTTATTTCGCAGATCAAGAATAATTCCATCCACACCGGCATTCTTTAATTTTTGTACTTCTATCGCTACATCCTCTGCACATCGTCTGCCGTTAATCTTGTTGAAATCTGCATAAAACTCGGGCAGGTAGATATATCCTGTCTTACTACCCTTTTCTTCAATAATCGCCGACTTGGCAAATGTTTCCTCTCTTAATACTTCCCCTCTGGTAATGGGTATTATCCGCACTGAACCATCTACTTTTTTCACCGTCAATCTTACGGTAGTACCTTTGTTACCACGGATCATTTTCACTACATCATCCAAATCATAACCCTGTACATCTACGGGCTCCGCCTTATCCTGTGCTACTTTCTGGATAATATCGTCTACTTTGAGTTCTCCTTGTTTCCAGCAGGGACTTCCGGGAATGATCATCACAACTTTTATATTCCCTTCATCTTCCTGTAACTGCGCACCGATACCGTAAAAACTGCCGCTCATGCTTTCGTCAAATCGAGCCTTGTCTTCCGGTGGAAGAAAATCAGTATGCGGATCTTCCGCGTTGGTCACGCCATTCATGAAGATGGCAAAACGTTCTGTCTCATCCAGCCTGCGGAGTCGCTTAAAAAAAAGATCCTGGTTCTTCAATACAGCCTGCCGTGCATCCGCTTCCAACTCGGTATCTGTTTTCTTTTTGGCATCTTTATCCTTATTATTTTCTTGTCCTTTCTTCAGATCCACATACTTTGACAAAACCTGGTATTTGAGATATTTCTCCCAGCGATTTTTCAATGCCGCATCATCCGGGGCATACTCCAACCCCTCACCATCCAGTTTTACAGAATCATTCTCCGTAAAGCTAAACGGGGTTTTCAAAATTTCTTTGTACATGCCTTCCGCCACGTTTACCCGCGCGATAAACACCTTATCCAGCTCATTGAAAAACTCTACGGACCCGCTATTTATCTGATCATCAATCTGGTATTGATATTTGGACAGCGCCTGTATCTCTTTTTGAGTAAAGAAGTTCTTGCGATAGTCGAAGCTGTTTAGAGTCTTTTTAAAAACCTGTACAGAAAATGAATCATCAACAGGACGGGGGTCGAAATGTCCTCTTTTAATCGTCTCCATTACCGTCTCCAGGGTCAGTGTCTTTTTATTCTGGTCTCCTTCGGCAAAAGCATAGCGAAACGAAAAAAATGCGGCCAATGCTCCTACTATCAACACGGGGATCAATATTTTGTTCTTCATGAATTCTAACATATCGTGCATAAAGTTATTTAACCAAATTTAGAGTGTTTGCTGTTAATTAAACGCTAATCAGACGTGAGTTTGCAGGTGATTTTAGATTTGATTCACAAGTGATGTTTCCTACCGGAAAAAGATCGTTCCATGTTCCGGAAAATCTTAAAAAGATTCCCCTTGTAGTATAAAGAAGTGGTAATTTGCAGCACTTTATTTTTTGCAGTATGAATGAAATTGTGTTCAGAGACCTGGGTACGATAGAATATGGAGCGGCCTGGCAAATTCAGGAAGAATTATTGAAAAAAAACCTGGCGCTGAAGGCTGAAGCCTACAAAAGCCCTGTAAAAATCCTCCCTGAAGAAACCGGTACGGAAAATCATTTGCTTTTCTGTACACATCCGAATGTGCTAACGTTAGGGAAAAGCGGGCATAGGGAGCATCTTTTACTCAGTGATAGCAGACTAAAGGAGTTAGGCATCTCGTTTTACAATACCAACCGCGGTGGTGATATTACCTACCACGGCCCGGGGCAGGTAGTAGGGTATCCGGTATTGGACCTGGAACTTTTCTTTACTGATCTGGGGCGCTACATGCGCAGCTTGGAAGAGGTGATAATCCGTACGCTGGCTCACTACAACATTGCCGCCGGAAGGTTGCAGGGAGCCGCCGGTGTGTGGCTGGATGCGGAGATACCGGGAAGAGCCAGAAAAATATGCGCGATGGGGGTACGTTGTAGCCGTTGGATAACCATTCACGGCTTTGCGCTGAATGTGAATACAGACTTAAGATATTTTGGTTATATTGTGCCTTGTGGCATCGGCGATAAAGCAGTCACTTCCATGCAGCAAGAGTTGGGAGGGGAAATAGATGAGGCGGAAGTGAAAAAAATTATCAGACGTGAATTTGAAACCGTTTTTGAAGCAACTATTACAGAAGCAAAAGCAACTGCATCATTGTCTTGAAAAAGCAGAAAACAGATATTCAATACCTCTGGGGTGAAGACCGGCTAGAAATAGACCTCGGTAACCGAGTTGCATCCCGCATCAAGATGATCTTGTGCGGTGAATTTGTCATTACCGTGAGTATGGCGACCGTTTTTCTGTTACGTTCTTTCCAGGTGCAAATGTGGGGTGTCGGATTGCTGCTAGGAATAGGTGCGAGCGTGTTGTATGTACTGGCATCGTATCGTCTGGCTTCACGTATCTACTACCGTGAAAAAATTGAGATTACACCGCATCATTTTGTTTTAACCACGCAAACGCTCATTTCAAAGAAAACCTATGCTTATGATTGGCGGTGCATTGGAACGCTTCATTATATTGGCAAGGACATTCAAAATACTTGCGGCAGTGATTGCTATGATTACCTGAACTTCAATAAACACGAATTATTGTTGCAGGATCTGCATCATAGCGGCAACTTGTTTTTTACCTATAAAGATGAACCTGTTCGTTTTGCACGAGGAATATATTCCTGGCATGCTGAAGAAATCGTAAGAATGATACAACTTTATGCCGGCAATAATCTTAAATTGGGTGCAGAATGGAAGCATCTGATCGAAACTTCAGAATGGGAAGAGTGAGAAAACTGCCTTTTGCCAGCCGGCAACTATGACTCATCACGAATGATCAATAATTATTATGAAATTATTAGAAAATAAAACCGCATTGGTAACCGGGGGGAGCAGGGGGATAGGAGAAGCGATAGCATTGAAATTTGCAGAACAAGGGGCAAATGTAGCCTTTACCTATGTGTCCTCGGATGAACGGGCAAAAGAGTTGGAAAATAAACTGGCGGCATTGGGCGTAAAAGCCAAAGCTTATAAATCGGATGCCGGAAATTATGAAGCTGCAGAACAATTGGTCAGCGATGTCATTAAGGAATTTGGCGGGATCGACATTTGCGTGAACAATGCAGGCATCTCTAAAGACAATTTATTATTGCGCCTCACACCGGACCAATGGGACGATGTGATGCAGGCGAATCTGAAATCGGTATATAATCTTACCAAACAGGTGATCAAGCCCATGATGAAAAATCGTGCGGGTAGCATCATCAACTTAAGTTCTATCGTAGGGATAAAAGGCAATCCCGGACAAAGCAGTTATGCAGCCTCCAAGGCAGGTATCATTGGCTTTACCAAATCCATCGCACAGGAACTTGGCAGCCGGAATGTACGGTGTAACGCCATCGCTCCCGGTTTTGTAGAAACAGACATGACACATTATCTCAAAGACGGCGGCTCTGAAAAATGGTTTGAAAAAATACCTTTAGCCCGTTTCGGGAAACCGGAAGAAATAGCGAATGTCGCCCTGTTCCTCGCCAGTGACATGAGCAGCTATGTTACCGGGCAGGTGGTAGGAGTATGCGGTGGCATGAATGTGTAGCACACCGCTTCTTTCACTGAGTGATACAAGTGTTACGTCAATAATTAGATACATTATTTTTAACAGCAAAATACTTTGCCAGCCTCCATATTTTTTTATTTTTGGCGGCTAACAACAGCGTGTAACGAGAATGTCAGCCCCGAAAAAATCTAAACCATCGTATTTTTATGCTATTGTCGGCGTTTCGCTGGTGCTTTTCTTACTGGGAACTCTCGGCTGGCTGCTTATAAACGGGAGAAGCCTTACTAAAGCTTTCAAAGAAGATATAGAAATGCAGGTAGTGTTCCATGATGCTACCCGACCTGAAAAAGTAAGCGATATGAAGGCCATGCTGGACGGACAGAGTTTCGTAAAAAACACAGTAATTGTAACGAAAGAACAAGCAGCTAAAGAATTTCAACAGGAATGGGGGGATGACTTCGGGCAGCTACTTGAATACAACCCGTTATACACTTCTATCAAGATGAATATGCATTCAGAGTATGTCAACAAAGACAGCCTCAAAAAAATAGAGCAATTCCTGAAACAGAGTAACGTAGTACGAGAAGTAGTTTATCCCAATACCGTTATTGAAAAACTAAACAGCAATTTCAGAAGACTCAGCATTATTTTGGGTGTAATTGCCGTTATTTTCTTCCTGATAGCTATCGTTCTTATAGACAATACAGTGCGGCTGGCAATGTTCAGCAATCGCTTTCTTATTAAAACCATGCAAATGGTGGGTGCCACACATAAATTTATTTCCCGGCCATTTGAACAACGTGCCGTTATTAATGGTTTAATAAGCGGCGTTATCGCAGTAGTGGGACTTTGGCTGGTCATTTCTTTTGCCACGTCCAATTTACCGGAACTGAATGCGCTTCATGATCCCTTGATGATCGGTCTTTTACTTCTGGGCATGATCGTGGTGGGGATATTAATCTCTGTAATAAGTACGCATCGCTCTGTATTGAAGTATTTAAAAATACATGTGGATGATCTTTATTAAAACAACTCGATAAAACAATCTAAAAAATACGATAATGGCAACTGCAAAATCTTCTCCTGGCAAAAAATCGGATGCGCCCCGTGGCAACCAGGTTTTTCTTTTTGATAAGTCAAACTATATGTTCATGCTGGCGGGTTTAGCATTGATCCTTATTGGCATTGCCCTGACGGCAGGAGGTAAAAGTCCGGATCCTCATAAATTCAACTATGATGAGATTTATAGCTTTAGAAGAATTACGCTGGCTCCTATTATGATCATGATCGGTTTTGCCCTGGAAGTATATGCCATTATGAAAAAACCGGCTGTTGCTAACGAGAAATCTTAATAAACGGACACTTCTTATCTCAGAAGTGTCACGTTTCCTTTATACACTTTCTGCGTCCCGCCCGGTATAGCCAGCCGTATGATGTAGCTGTACACACCCATTTCCTGTGGTACGCCCCTGTAGCTTCCGTCCCAGCCCTGGGAAATATCTGTTGTAGCAAATATTTCTTCTCCCCAACGGTTAAACACCCGGAACTCCAATAATTTTTGATATTTAAGACCTGATAAGCGGAAGAGATCATTTTTGCCATCGCCATTCGGAGTAAATCCTGAAGGTAAAAACTCACTCATATCGTAGTCAATCTCCATCCTGACGTAGGCGGTATCAAAGCAGCCATATTCATTCAAGCCGATCACCGAAAAAGTAGTGGGTCTTAAACCCACAACAGTCGGGTTGTTGGTATTAGGATAATCCAGCTGGTCGGAAGGCAGCCATACATAATACAGCACTCCTTCAGCATTTAGCTGTTTTGTTTCATTGTACTTGATAGTAAAATCCGGCGTAACGTTGATGAGCACTGCAGCGGGACGTGCGTCAATCGTGATCGTGTCTTTGCCTTCGCAACCTAGTAAAGGGGTGGTGGTGGTAAGAACGTAGTTATATACATTGGGGTCTGTGGTATAAAAATCCGGCTCTAAGACGGAGGTGTTATTCAAACCAAAAGAAGGTGACCAGGTATAAATATAACTCTTAAAGCTGTCAGGATAAACAGTTGTCAAAAGCGTCACAGGCTGGTTCACACAGATCTGTGTATCCCTTGTGAGGATATTCGGTTGCGGGATGGGTTCCACGGTAGCTGTGAAGGATTTGGAAATGGCGGGGCAATTAAGGAATTTACCTGTAACAGTGTAGGTGGTAGTTCCTGCAGTGTATGCAGATGTAAAGCTGTCATTAGGGTTCACTACTTTCCCACCCGCTGTAGACGTCCAATTATATTGAATATCCCCGAATGCCCCTGCATTCAACGGTATCGTCTTTTGATCGCAGAAAGCCGTATCCTTATTATATAATTCCATCCTGATCTGATCATATAATCTTAATTCCAGGCTATCGATCGGTGTCTTTGTACAGCAATTCAGTCTTCTTATCTTGATGGTTTCAAATGGTGCTTCGGGAATATTGTCCAGAATAGGTTTAATGGGTATGACTGTTTCGTACCTTTTTGCCGGAATGAAGATCAGCGTATCCAACATTTCATAATCCGTGCCGTTGATCGCCGTGCCGCTATAGTCAAAGCAAAGTTTTTTGGTGGTCGTGCTTTGGTTGGCTGTGTCTCTGTGGATGACCATGCCTGCCGTACACCCCTCGGCAATATAACCGCTATCGGTTGCCGAGGTAATCAGTCCTCTCATATCTACAGTTACCGATTCTACCGTAAAGCTGTTTTCTAATAAAAACACTGCGGATTGCAGTCCGTTATCCCCCACATTGGCTATAGCCAGTTTCATATGATACGTGCTGCAAGGCTCTACAGTGGCCTTTGCCTGCAACGGAACGGTAAAACCATCATAGGCGATGTCCTGTCCGTTCTGCGCGGTGTTATCTACGTAAAAAGATGTAAAAGGAGAGCCTGCACCCATCACCCTGCAGCTATCGATGACCCCACCCGCAGTACCGGGTATCCCATTATTAATACTATTGATGGTTACCGGGATATTGGTGCCCGGAACAAGGGCAATGTTCGTATTCGCATAGCTTGGAGCGCCTGTTATTAAAAATCCGAACACATCATTGTACCGGGTACAAACATATTCGTTGTACTCTTCAGACGCAAAAACATAGGAAAAACTAAGTTCAGAAGCCGTATCGATGTCCGGCAGGAAATCAAATTCCAAAATACAGGCATCATTTGTTACGCGGCCACCCACCAGTGCCGTCAAATCCGCATCTCCGGGAGTTTGTACATCTTGCGATATGTCATCTGTGAAAGGACCACGAATATCCACCGTCACACCTGTAGATAATATGATCCCGCCCGATAACCCCAGGTTGGTTCCTACTGTTGTAAATGCACCATTATGCTCGGTCGGGCAAGTCAAGACGGGATTCAAAACCGCAACGTTAGCTCCTACCAACCTGTTCACTAATGTTTGTGCAGTCTGGTTATCCTGTATGGCTATTTGAGCCTGAGAGACTTCCGTAAAGCAAATGCCGGCCAACAACCCTACCAGTATTTGATTGAATATTAGTTTCATACAGGACAAATTAGTGGTTTTTACTCAAATTAAGACGTAGAAATTTCCAGATTCGTTGGAGCGCCAAAACACTAAGTTAAAAAAATGCACCCACAAATTTCTCTGCAGGTGCATTTTTTACATATACGTCTGGAATAAATCTAAGGAGGACTACTACCTCACTTGAGTTTCAATGAAGGACGAATTATTTCGTCACAAAGCATATTCACTTCTTTATTAGTATCCCATATCCATTCCACCCATTCCGCCCGGCATTGCCGGAGCAGCAGTTTTAGGTTCTGGTTTGTCAGCTATTACACACTCTGTAGTAAGCAACATACTTGCGATTGACGCTGCATTTTCCAAGGCTACGCGGCTTACTTTAGCAGGGTCTATTACACCCGCTGCCAATAAGTTTTCATATACCTCAGTGCGGGCATTGTAACCGAAATCGCCCTGACCGTCACGTACTTTTTGTACTACGATAGAGCCTTCTATACCGGCATTTTCCACGATCGTACGAAGCGGTGCTTCCAAAGCACGGCGAATAATAGCCACACCGGTATTTTCATCAGCGTTGTCGCCCGTAACGTTAGCAAGACTTTCCACAGCACGGATATATGCTACACCGCCACCAGCTACGATGCCTTCTTCCACGGCAGCGCGTGTTGCATGAAGTGCATCGTCTACACGGTCTTTCTTTTCTTTCATTTCCATTTCAGAAGCCGCACCCACATACAATACTGCTACACCACCGCTTAATTTAGCAAGACGTTCTTGCAGTTTCTCGCGATCATAATCCGAGGTAGTAGTCTCTATTTGAGCTTTGATCTGGTTTACGCGGCCTGTAATGCCGTCTTTTTCACCTTTACCGCCTACTACAGTAGTGTTGTCTTTATCAACCGTGATACTTTCTGCCTGTCCCAGATACTCCATGGTAGCATTCTCCAATTTGTATCCCTGTTCTTCGCTGATAACGGTACCGCCGGTCAACACAGCAATATCCTGTAGCATTTCCTTACGGCGATCACCGAAGCCCGGCGCTTTTACAGCGGCGATTTTCAATGAACCACGTAATTTATTCACTACCAATGTAGCCAATGCTTCACCATCCACATCTTCTGCAATGATCAACAAGGGACGACCGCTTTGAACCGTGCTTTCCAGAATGGGAAGAATGTCTTTTAACGTGCTGATTTTTTTATCATAGATCAAAATGTACGGATTCTGGAATTCCGTTTGCATTTTTTCGGTATTGGTAACGAAATAAGGGCTTAAATAACCACGATCGAATTGCATACCTTCTACCACGTCTACTGTAGTATCCGTTCCTTTAGCCTCTTCTACTGTAATAACACCTTCGTTACCCACTTTCGCCATAGCTTCTGCGATCAATTTACCAATGTTGTTATCATTGTTGGCAGAAATAGTAGCCACTTGTTCGATTTTGCTGTTATCGTTCCCTACTTTTTGAGATTGTGTTTTAAGATTTTCCACTACAGCAGCCACCGCTTTATCAATGCCGCGTTTTAAATCCATCGGATTAGCTCCTGCAGCTACGTTTCTCAATCCTTCGCTGATGATGGATTGTGCCAATACGGTAGCAGTGGTCGTACCGTCACCGGCGATGTCAGCCGTTTTAGACGCTACTTCTTTCACCATCTGAGCGCCCATATTTTCGATCGCATCTTCCAGTTCGATTTCTTTCGCTACGGAAACACCATCTTTGGTAATGCCGGGAGCACCGAATTTTTTCTCGATTACAACGTTGCGGCCTTTAGGACCTAACGTCACTTTCACTGCATCTGCCAATACGTCCACACCACGTTTCATTTTAGAACGTGCATCTGTATTAAAAAAAAGTTGTTTTGCCATTTTTTATACTTGTTTGAGAATTTAATAATTTGAAATTGAGGATCAACCTGATAGGCACAACGGCTTTTTTGAACCGTAATTACCCGTTATCAATTAAACGATCGCTAAAATGTCTGTTTCACGCATGATCAGATAATCTCTTCCTTCAATACTGATCTCGGTACCTGCGTACTTGCTGTAGAGCACAGTATCTCCTGTTTTTACAGTAACCGGTTCGTCTTTTTTACCAGGTCCTGCAGCGATGACTGTACCGCGTTGTGGTTTTTCTTTTGCTGTATCAGGGATGATGATGCCGCCTGCAGTTTTTTCTTCTGCAGCTGCGGGCTGTACGATCACTCTGTCGTGTAATGGAGTAATGTTTACCGTGTTAGCCATTTTTATCGTGTTTTTAAAGATTTAATAATTGGTGTAGTGCTGGTATCAGCAATTGTGCCAAGGCATTTTATAAGTCATTTTTGCAGTCTGGATTCGGTTTTCGGCTGAAAAAACGATATTCCTGCCGTCATTTTTTCATTTTTGTCCGGCTTCTGAAAATCTATGCCAATGAATAAGTGATCACAGGTTCAGCTGGCATTTTTTATTTAAATCAAAATTTATATATTCGAGCCGCTGATTTACATCTAAATACATTTTTATTCCTCAACCTTCTAATTATTTATTATGTTACTTCTTCAAATTGTAGACTCTCTTGCTGCACAAGGCAAAGAACAAATTGTTGTCGCTACCACCTGGGCCGAAAAACTAAAAAATCTGGCTATAGACTATGCTCCTAAAATAGCAGGTGCCATTTTGGTGTACTTCATAGGGAGCTGGCTGATCTCCAAGTTTACGGCTGTTGTCAGGAAGATGATGATGCGACGTCATCTGGATCCTTCCCTGCAAAGTTTTCTTTCCTCCATGCTGAAGGTCACCCTTTTGCTTTTGCTTTTCCTTACGGCTATCAGTATGCTAGGGGTCAATATCACCAGCTTTGCTGCTATACTCGCCGGTGCCGGTTTAGCAATCGGTGCTGCACTCAACGGATCCCTGGGCAATCTTGCAGGCGGCGTCATGCTGATGATCTACAAGCCTTTTAAAGTAGGAGACCTGATAGAAGCACAAGGTATGGTAGGTGTCGTAACGGAAATCGGGATTTTTAACACCACCCTGCTTTCTCCTGAAAACAAAACAGTAATTATACCCAACGGCGCCCTTTCCACCGGTGTTATGACTAACTATCACACACACGGCAATCTTCGTGTAGACCTCAAAATGGCAGTAGACCCGACAATGGATCTTGATAAAGCGCGTCAAGTAGCGATTGCAGCCATGAAAACGCATCCGAAAGTATTGCAGGAGCCCGCACCGGAAGTAAATGTCAGTGAAGTGGCCAATGGTATGGTGACGTTAGCCATCCGCCCTTATACCACGGCAAATGATTACTGGGATGTGTACTTTGGCGTGCAGGAGCTGGTGAAAAAAGCATTTGACAAGGAAGACATCAAAGGACCGATACCCCACCACGTAGTGATCAGCAAACCGGCATAGCCTTGTACACAAACATAAAGCATAGCTGCGCAGCTAAATGCGCAGCTATGCTTTTTTAAGTTGTAGCATTTTTCTATTTTCATTGCATTGCTAAAAAAACGCTATGCAAGCCTCCACCGCCCTCTATCAGCTTAAGACAATGCCCGAGGCCTTCCTGCGGAACAATTTGCTGATCATAGCAGGAGGGATTATTTTACAGGAATATGCACAATACTATATAGAAACTGTTGATCCGTGGGATGTTGCGGCACATATACAACCCGGCGGCAACAGGGGAAACGGAAGCGAGTTACGTTCAAAGATCAAAAACGAAGGCAGGTTTAAAGATCATCCTAATACAACACCTGTTGTTTTTGGCATTGGCGATTACCAGGGGTACGCTTATGTCGTAGGGGTACGTTCGGGAAGCCAATGGCAGCTATTCGGGCAAATAGTGAGCGGTCCCGGCGCTAATATTATAGATGTTGTAAAGATAGTCTGATCTTCTCCCCTTTATCTTTTCTTTTGAAGCGCCCGCCGGAATGTGTGGTCTTTCGGCCCGACCAGTATGCTTTATTTATCAGCTGCCGTTAGGCCTTTCTCCGGCGTACCGCTCGTTTCGCTAAACTAGCAAAATGGAGAATGAAGTTGCTGATGTCTGCGCTAAGTTTTAGCTTTAACCTATGCGCTCCATTTTACAGCACATTCACAAAATAGTCGACAGCTACGAAGGGGAAATGCCTTTGAACCTTTTCCTCAAAAATTATTTCAGGAAACACCCTATTCTGGGCAGTCGCGACAGGAAGATGCTGAGCGAAATGGCATTCGCCTGGTATCGATGCAGCAAGGCATTAAACGGAAAAATATCCTTTGAAAAAAAACTTGAAATATGCCTTTTTATTTGTGAAACGCAGGTACACCAGGTCCTTCAGTTCTTAAAACCGGAATGGCAGGGAAAACATGATTATTTTCTCCCGCAAAAATTAGGATTGTTAGAAAAAGAGAAGATCAAATGGACGCTAGCCCACATCTTTCCTTTTGCCATTGAACTTTCCCAGGGAATCCTGCTGGAAGACTGGCTTCTTTCTATGTTGAAACAGCCGGATTTGTTCATTCGCTACCGAAAAGACACACAGCGGCTTACCCAGCTGCTGAACGAGCACACCCTCCCCTACCGCCAACTGACCGAAAATTGTTTCGCCTTACCCAATGCAACGAAGCTGCAGGATATCTTACCTGAAAAAGATTACGCAGTACAGGATGCTTCTTCACAGAAAACCGGCAACTATTTCAAGCCTAAGCCTGGTGAAACCTGGTGGGATTGCTGCTCCGGTGCAGGCGGAAAATCACTTTTATTGAAAGATATACAACCCAAAGTGAAGCTCACCGTATCGGATAAAAGGGAATCTATTATCCAGAACTTAAAAAAGCGCTACGCACTATATTTCAAAACGTTGCCGGAGTCCATTATTGCCGATATGACCGATGCCTCCCAGCTCCGAAAACAATTGCAAAGCAAACAGTTCGACCACATTATTTGTGACGCTCCGTGTAGTGGCAGCGGGACCTGGGCAAGAACGCCGGAACAGCTTTATTTCTTCGACGATAAAAAACTGGACGAGTTTTCAGCACTTCAAAGGACCATTGCACAAAACGCATTAGTTTATCTGAAACCGGGCGGCACCCTGATTTACATTACCTGTTCTGTATTTAAAAAAGAAAACGAAACTGTTATCCAATCGCTCACTAATGTGGACATCGAGCACCATGAGCTGATCAACGGGATGGACCACAAGGCGGACAGTATGTTTGTTGCCGTATTGCGAAAACAAGCCTAGAACTTATTCTTCCACATCATGCTTTCCACCGGTTTATTCGGTTGGTTCCCGTATTTGGCGTTTGATTTTTGATTGTATTTCACTTCTATCTCTCCCTCGACCGGGAAATAGATCAGTTGTCCGATAGGCATTCCTTTATAGACCTTTACGGGTTGCTTAACAGAGATCTCCAGTGTCCAGTTGCCGCAAAAGCCTACGTCTCCTTTACCGGCTGTAGCATGAATATCTATTCCCAGTCTCCCGGTGCTGCTCTTCCCTTCCAGAAAAGGAACGTGTGCATGCGTTTCCGTGTACTCTTCGGTAACGCCTAAATAGAATACATGGGGGTATAATACAAATCCCTCCTCGGGTATTTCGAAATATTCGATGGTATTGTGCTCACGCGCATCCAGGATATGATTCTTATAGGTTGCCAGGGTACTACCCAAATGTACATCATAACTGTTGCTGCCCAGGCAGTTACGGTCATACGGTACTATTTTGATAGTGCCTGCTTCTATCTCTTCAAGAATACGTTTATCGGAAAGGATCATTATTTAATGTATTTCGCTACGTCGGCAAATTTATACTGCCCGTCAAATATTTTCACTAATTTATGGTTGGCATCGTAAAAAACAATTTGAGGCAACATCTTATTGGTATAGATCGCTGCTATGAGTTCGCCTTTGTTGGTGCCGATATTTTTGAAAAGAGCATCGCCCTTAATTTTTGTTTTTTCCATAAAACCGTCCATAAAATCCTTGTGCCGGTCTTCCGCCACCATCACCAACTGGGTGCTTTGAAACTGGTCCCGGACTCCTCTTAATGAATCGACCATGAACTCGCAGTGATCACATTGCGGACTGAATATCACGATCATCACCGGCTTGGATTTTTTGAGCAGGTTCGGGATAATGTAACCGCCGTCTGTCCTGTTGATGTAAAAATTAGGCAACGGAGCGCCTTTCTTGGTAAAATCCGTTTTTTGCTGCGCAAAAGAAGCGGCCACGAACGCAATCATGCTTAACAAGAGGGTCAATTTGGCTTTCATACGGGAAAATTACATGATTTTCTAAAAACCACCGGGTTAAATGCATTCTAAGCGGCAAACCACCATAAAAACCTGCGGTGCATTTTACAATTTGCAACGCAGCCTTTACATTTGAGACACCATGCAAGACCTTCAACATTTTCTGGCACCCGTTCATTTTTTGCAAACAATGGCTGCCGGTACGTACCAGCCGGAGCAACTGGGCTATAGCGTTTCCTATGCCACCGAAAAAGGATTCGACTGGGAAGAAGCAGATATTATAATCATAGGATGTGGTGAAATGCGCGGAGAAAGCCACGATGCGCTGTACTCGCATTCACCTGATGCCGTACGTAAACAGCTGTATCAAATGTATAACTGGCATCCTCAGTTGAAAATAGCGGATGGCGGTAATATCCTAGAGGGAGCTACGGTGGGTGACACCCGTGCCGCTTTGAGAACGGTATTGGCGGAGATCAGTAAAGCGGGAAAGGTGGCTATCGTGCTGGGAGGTTCTCACGACCTGACCTTTCAACAGTATGAAGCATTTAAAAAGACGCAAACGGTCATTAATGCTACAGTGGCCGATATGCGCATTGACCTGGATGATACGGAATCGGTTACTTCCGGCAGTTTCCTGATGGACATGCTTACGGAACAGCCGAATTATATACGCCACTACAGTCATATTGGATTTCAGAGCTATTATGTGCATCCCCATATGCTGCAAACGCTTGATAAACTCCGCTTCGATTTTTACCGGGTGGGAAGGGTAAAAGAACATATAGAAGACATGGAGCCTGTGCTGCGGGCAAGTGACCTGTTCAGTTTTGATATTTCTGCTATTGCTTACAATTACGCACCGGCAAACAGTGCCGGTTCACCTAACGGACTGACGGGGGAAGAAGCTTGCACCCTCACCCGCTATGCCGGCATGAGTGCGCAACTTTCTACGTTCGGTATTTATGGCTACGATACGTTGAAAGACCTTAAACAAATGACTGCGAAGCAAATAGCTCAAATGATCTGGTATTTTATTGATGGTTATGCCATGCGTAAAACAGAGGCCAGTCTTACCGATGCCGACTCCTTTGTCAAATTTCATGTGAATTTTACGGAAACGCATACGTTGTTCATGAAAAGCAAGCGTACGAGTCGCTGGTGGATGGAACTTCCTGACAAATCATTTGTACCTTGTTCCTATAACGATTATATAACGGCCAGTCATGGAGAGATTCCTGAACGCTGGCTGCGCGAGCAGGAACGTTTGGTTTAACATTCTCATACCCCTATTAAGATGGCATTAAGCAGAATCTGGTCAGCATTTATACTCATAGCTGTTCTGGTAGCCGGTTTCAGGTATTTCTCCGGAGATGCGACCATATTCGGCAGGATGGTAACGGGCAAATCGGATGATGCCTATGATACGGTCTACTATCAGATGATCGGCACGCCGGAAACCGGAGACCGCGACGGATTTCAAAAACGTGTCGCCGCCTATGGTTTCAAATCGGCAGACTCGGCTCATGCACCCCAGGTTCTCATAACTTCCAATAC
Organism: Flavipsychrobacter sp.; assembly: GCA_035497455.1. Classification (GTDB taxonomy): domain Bacteria; phylum Bacteroidota; class Bacteroidia; order Chitinophagales; family Chitinophagaceae; genus JAFIGV01. Next base: position 65,462 of record DATJDL010000018.1, on the reverse strand, counting down.
GACAGCTGATTCTGTAACGTTCGCCCGGACGCTACACCCTGACGTGCAGGTTTTTACTTACAGGACTATTGATAAAAAACTATTGAAAAAGGCGGATGGGATCATCGAAACCTGTAAATCAGCGGTGAATATCTGTATCGGACTCATTGGCATAATGGCGTTATTCATGGGGTTTATGAGTATCGCCGAAAAAGCCGGCGGTATCCGCCTGCTTTCGAAGATCATCGGTCCGTTCTTTTCCAGGCTATTTCCGGAGGTGCCGAGAGACCACCCGGCTCACGGCCACATGATGATGAATTTTTCAGCCAACCTGCTGGGCCTTGACAATGCGGCTACACCATTCGGGCTAAAAGCGATGGAAAGCCTACAGGAACTCAATCCTCAGAAAGACCGTGCGACCAATGCACAGATCATGTTTTTATGCCTTCATGCATCAGGGCTTACGCTCATACCGGTGAGCATTATTGCTACCCGGGCGGCGTTAAAAGCGGCATCTCCTACGGATATTTTCGTACCCTGTATGATCGCCACCTTTGTAGCCACTATTGCGGCTATGATCATTGTTTCTTTTAAGCAAAAGATCAACCTGTTACAGCCGGTTATACTTGCTTGGATAGGAGGAATATCTGCTCTTATCGCCTTGTTGGTCGTGTATATCCGTTCGCTCAGCGTAGAGGGTGTCAGCCAGTTCTCGAGTGTATTAAGTAATGGACTGATCCTGTTCATTTTTGTGGCCATCGTTCTGGGAGCACTTTATAAGAAGATCAACGTGTTTGATGCGTTCATAGAGGGAGCAAAAGGCGGTTTCGAAACCGCTGTTCGCATTATTCCTTACCTGGTAGGCATGCTGGTCGCCATAAGCCTGTTGCGCACCAGTGGCAGTTTTGATGTAGCGATCAACGGCATGAAAGCCCTTTTTACCGCGCTGGGCAGCGACACAAGATTTGTAGATGGTCTCCCTACTGCATTGATAAAACCGTTAAGCGGCAGCGGTGCCAGGGGGATGATGGTGGATACCATGAAGACTTTTGGCGCTGATTCATTTGCCGGCAGGTTGGCCTGCATCTTACAAGGTTCTTCAGACACTACATTTTATGTAATTGCCGTTTATTTTGGGGCAGTATCTGTGAAGAATACCCGCTATGCCGTAGGCGCCATGTTACTGGCAGATCTGGTAGGTGTCATTACGGCTATATTACTTTGCTATATGTTCTTTGGCTATGTGCAATAATAACATCCGGGGTAGTCAAAATTACGAAGGTAATTTTCGGGTATAACCCTTCGTGCTGCTATTGACTCCGGCAGCTCGGATTTGGTTTATCGGGGAAGCATGCAATGGCTGCATAACGGGGTATACTTAGTACCATGAGAAATGGCTATCCTTCCGAATAGCCATTTCTCCGCCTTTATTTTTTTAATGCTTATTTAGCTGTTGCCGTATCTGCGATGTTATCAGCAGGAGGAGCTACCGTGGTATCTGTTGGTTCTTCTGCAGGAGTGTCTGCAGGCTTTTCCTGTCCTGCATCGCCGCCCATGCCATCGTCTTTATTCCAGGCAACCAACCACTTGCCTTTGTTTTCCTTTGCATCTTCACCACCCTTTACCAGTTCCAGTTTTCTTTCCATTTTGTTTCCGTCCTCTGAGCTGGTATAAGTTACTGTTGCTTTATCGCCTTCAATTTTTTCGTCTTTGATCGTTACTTTGATCTTTTTCGCTTCCGTCTTCGCGGAATCCGGCATCATCGTAGAAAATTGCGCCATCAGATCCAGCATACCTTTAGTCTGCTCGGTAGAGACGGATTTAGCAGTTTCATAATCCATATGATATAAACCGTTCAGGAATTTTTCAGCTGCAGCTTTCGGGGTATCAGTTTTACATGCGACAAAGCTCATAGCACACACTAATAAAGTTGCTATAGACAGTAACAATTTTTTCATGGTTAAATTTTTTAATTTTTAAAAATTTCGTGCAAAGGTATCACTTATATCTTAGCTGGCAAATCATGTGTGTATGCGAATTAATAAATAGGTTATCCACCCCGGCAAACCTGCGCCCTAAAGCGTGGGTAACAGGGAGGTACGAAGAATCACCCGCAGCCGCGGTTACTGCTTTATATATCATTTCGGCACAATAGAGCCGGTCGTCAGTGGACATATCAAATTCCAGGTCAAATTTCCGGCCCTCATCATAATATTGCCAGATAGTCGCCATGAGCTTCCTGATCTGATTGCTGTCCAGGTCGAAGCGGGCAACACCCAAGGCAAAATTGTGCTCCGAAGAAAACCATTTCTCTGCAGGTTCTTTTTTGATTTTCTGGTCAGGATTGTATTCGCCGCCAATGGCATGATAGATAAAAACAGCCCCGGCACTATCTACCGAGGCAATACCGCAATGAGAATAGGTTTTGTCAGACTGGTTGAATTGCGCCAGTGAATAACTGGTAAAATCATTTCCCAGGCGCAGCACAAGATCGCCTGTATGGATCAACCTGGCGGCACTGTCGCAAAGCGTTTTATAGGATTGCGCCACGGGTTTCACAGGTAAGTTGAGAGACGGGGAAGCCCCCCTGCACCCCCCCAAAAAAAGAACTATAACCCAAAAACTTCCATACCGTATCATATTTGTCAAAAATGCAAAAAAAAAATTGCAACTTTACCCAACTAAAACCTAAGATGCTATCTGTCTTATGAGGGTAAATGGTATTTTCTTACTTTTATAAAAACTTAGAAAAAAATGAAACGTATTTTATTCCTTCTCTCCATTGTGTTATTTTCAAACATGACAATGGCTCAGCAATCCGACAAAGAGAACAGCTATGACGCGATAAAAACAGAACAGAAAGCGCAGATAAACGCCAAGTACGAAGAGATCAAAAGTCTTTTAGACAAGAGTGATTACACTAAAGCCAAGCAAGTGTATGCAGATGTAGACCAGATGATGCAAAAAAGTCTGAAAACAGATGAAAAATATTTGCGCAAAGCAAAGACAGAACTTGAAAAAGACAGAATTCAGCAAAGCATTAAAACAAAAACAAGCTTGTATGATGCTGCGAAAGCATTTGCTACAGCGGATATAGCTAAAGACGGTAAGCGTATTTCCGTTTACATTATGGAATTTGCGTTTGTAACCGGCAAAATGTAAACCTCAAATTATTTCTTTGAAAGACCCTCCTGCAAAGGCGGGTCTTTTGCTTTGATGCAATCTCCTAACTTTATTATCATTTTTCTTGCTTATGAAAAAGAATGCATTGCTTTTTTTCTGCCTGGTTTCTTTCGCTTTCACCACCTTGGCACAAAGTGAAAAAGAATGGATAAAGCACCAGGTAAGAACTCTCTCGGGAAATAAGTTTTCCGGGAGAGGGTATGTGAATAAAGGAGGTGAAAAAGCAGCAAATTATGTGGCCAGGCAATTCAGGGAACTGGGCCTGATGCCCTTCACCGAAGACAGTTCGTACCTCCAGTCCTATTCCTTCTCCGTTAATACATTTCCGGGAGATATGTATTTGAAAATAAACAAAAAGGAGCTGGTGCCGGGCGCCGATTTTATTATTTATGAAGGAAGCAGCGGAGTAAGCGTAGAAAATAAAAAAATACGGAAGATAGACCTTGCCAAGGTAAAAGATTCTGCTTCCTGGCAAAAGGTAAAAGCATGCCTGTCCCGAGAGTATGCTTACCAGCTTACCGGATATGACACGCTTGTCAAATACCTCAGCTTAAAAAGACGGGGACTTGCCCAGATGCTGGGCCCGGGAATCTTCATTTTACCCAAACATGGTAAAATAACGTGGTCTGTAGCCCGGGATACGGTTGCAGCAACCATTTTTACCGTAGAAGATACCGTTTTGCCTAAACGCCTGAAAAGAATGTCAGCGATCGTCCAAAACAAGTATTTCCCTGCCTTTACCAATAAAAACGCCATCGCGTTCGTACCCGGAACTGAAAAACCTGATTCCTTCATTGTTTTTTCTGCTCATATGGACCATTTGGGAATGATGGGACGAAATACCATGTTCCCCGGAGCTCACGATAATGCAAGCGGCACCTCGCTTATGCTTTACCTCGCTAAATATTTTGCAGAGCATCCGGCTAAATACTCCATTGCATTTATGGCTTTCAGCGGGGAAGAGGCCGGACTTATGGGATCAAAGCATTATACGCAGCATGCTGTTTTCCCTTTATCACAAATTGCCATGGTCGTGAACCTTGACATGACAGGGGATGCTACGGAAGGCATTACGGTGGTAAACGGGCAGGAACAAAAAGAGGCTTTCACGAAGCTCGAAGCTATTAATAATCAACGCGCTTATGTTCCAAAAATGAATCAGCGTGAACAGACCTCCAACAGTGATCATTTTTCTTTCAGTGAAAAGGGTGTACCGGCCATTTTTATCTTCGGTTTAGGCGCAAAAGGTTATTACCACGATATATTTGATAAGGCAAACGAGCTCAGCTTTAATAATATAGACCATCTGGCTCACCTGCTTATAGACTTTGTCAACAAAAACTGAGTTTTTTTTAGCATTTTTATACCAAAGAAATCTGGAACTCCTTCGTCTATTGGACGAGGTCAAAAATTTTATACTTAAATATCGATACATGAAAAAGAAATTGGGTTTATCTGTTTTATTAATGAGCAGCTTGTTGATCGGCATTACTTCCTGTGACAAAGACGATGATGACAAAACAAAAGCCGTTACCTGCAAGATCAGTTCTATAGTGTCTACAGGCACCAGTACCAGTACGGTAGCGTTAAAATATGACGAAGGCCGGTTAGCTACTACCACAACAGCCGGAGGAGCAGGTAGCTCTAAACTGTTCAACTATGCAGGTAATACCATTACGATAGTAGATAGAAATGCAGCAGGTGCAGTAACAGGCAGCAATGAAGTGCTGTTGAATGAAAACGGGAAAATTGTGATGATCACGGTAAAAAACATAAACGGACACACCACTAATACCATCACCTACACCTATAATACAGACGGGAATCTGTCTATGGCGGTCAATACCCCGATTACAGGTAGTGCTGATACGTCGCTGTTCATTTTCAGCGGTGGTAATCTTCAACGTATGGTAGCGCAAAACAGTGACTTGACTGACTACACCTATTATACCGACAAGGCTTTCCTGGACGGTGATTTTCTCAAAACGGCACAAATGGTGAATTACGGAGCATTGGCCCTCATCAACAAAAACTTATTGAAATCCATCACTACCTATGATCCCATAGGCAATCCTCAGGTAACTAACCTCTCTTACGAGTATGACAGCAAGGGTAAACTGACAAGAATAGTGGGAACAGGAAACACGAGCTTTAATTATTCCTATACGTACGATTGCAAATAATCCAGCAGCAACTTATAAAAACGCCCATCTCCGGGGAGATGGGCGTTTTTCATTGGAGGCCGGAGCATATGAGCCGATATGTTCATGAAATGTCTTACTATTCACAAAAGCCCGTTACCTCAGCTCATAAAAAAACTGCTTTGAAAATGAAATCAAAGCAGTTCTGAAAAATCAACAAATCTATTCTTATTTATTAGCCACCAGATGCAATACGAAATTGATGGTGGGACTGATGAACTTATCACCCAGGCTTTTATCATTTCCGTAAGTCAATCCCCATTGTGTACGGTCGATGTTAAAGTTAGCGTCTGCAGTGACATTGGCGTCTGTAACACTTAGCTTAGCAGGGAAAGAGATGCTTTTGCTGGTTCCTTTGATCGTCAGGTTTCCTGTAACGGTATGTGTGGCATCTTTCATCACGAGGTCTTTATTCGTGGTATCTATACCTGCTGTAACATTGGTAATTTCAAAACTGGCTTCGGGATGTGTAGCGGCATCAAAAAAATCAGGGCTTAACAAGTGTCCTTTCAGCTTCCCGTTGCCGGTTGAATCCTGGTCCTGAGGGTTGATCGTATTAATATCTAAAACGAATTTACCACCTGTGATGTTACCATCTGTCACATTCAGTGAACCCGATTTCATAGCAATTGTCCCTACATGTTTAGCTATAGGCTTCGTTCCTGTCCATTGTACAGTACTTTGAGTAAGATCTGCATTGTAAACAGCTCCACCTGCTGCTGCACTATCTACGGTTTGCGCATCTGTGGCTTCTGTGTTATCGGCTTTAGGAGCATCTTGACATGCTGCAAAAATTAAAGTAGCCGCGCCTAATGCTAATACTATTTTTTTCATGTTGGTACATCTATTTTTTTGTTTGGCAAATGTAGGATTGCTAATTGAAAAAGGCAATAAGGTTTCTCTATAAAAGAATAAGTGTAATATTGACCGCATGAAACGGGCAACAAGATCTGATCTGCAGCAGTGGGAAGAAAATGGCATATCCTATCATTTAATTGATGTGAGGGAGGAATGGGAAAGGCAGGCGTACAGTATTGGCGGTGTGCATATACCGCTTTCTGAATTGCTCGGGCGGAAAGATGAAATCCTAAAAAATGAACCGGTAGTAATCTATTGTGAAAAAGGTATCCGTAGCCAGTTAGCTATACAGCGTCTGGAAAGCAGCGGGTATGAAAATCTTTACAACCTGGAAGGAGGGATGAAAGCATGGAAACTTTCTACTACCACTTAATGGGTAGCTGCTTTATCTTTTTTGATAAAACCTACCATATCCTGTTCCAGGGTCTTTTGGGGGTTCTCAACAATACGCCCGATTTCCTTATTCTTTTTCAATAAAATAATCGTGGGAACCAGTTCGATTTTATAGAGTTTGTTCTCTACATATTTCGAAGTCTTTGCCCGATCTACACCGTACATGCTGTAGCGGCGCATAGGATAATTTGCAGCCTGCATTACTTTATACAACCTGGGCAACCACAATTTTGAATCATCGCACCAGGTACCTGCAAAAATGACGATCTCATATTCTCCCAATTCTTTTTTCAGGTATTCGAGCGCTTCGTTATTGGGCGTATATCCTGCAGCTCCGCTTTCCAACCAGTCAAAACTGTTTTCTTTCAGCAGATCGTCAAATGTCATTTGACCACGTAACACCACGCTTCCATTTTCCTTATCGGTAGAACGGTCATAATCTGATTGTGCCCGAGCATTGACACCCAACAACAATAAAAACACTATGAATAAATTTTTCATCCCGAAACAGATTAAGTGGTTACACGGTGTAAAGAACAATAATCATACCTATATTCTATTTTGAACCTCCACCAGCATATTACGCAGGTTAAGAAGCGTCTGTTTGAGATTCGTTGTCTCATTAACAGACCTCCTATCGTCCTTCAGTTTTTGCCGGGCGCCGCTCAATGTGAATCCTTTTTCCTTCACCAATACGTAAATAGAACGAAGCTCGTATACCTGTTCCGGCGTATATAGCCTATCTCCCTTTTTCGTTGTCCGAACTTTTAAATGAAACTCTGTCGTCCAAAAACGTACATTCGAGGTACTTAACTGAAATATGTCCGCCACTTCACCTATAGAATAATACTGCTTCTCCGGCTGCCAGTTGTCCAGCGAAGGGATCGTTCTGGTTTTCTTAGAGGAGACTTCTTTCTCAACAGCTGCTTCCTTCTTCGGTTTTTTCCCCCGCGTATGCGTTTTAGCCGATGCCTTTATGGGCTCGGGCAAAAATTCCTCTTCATCAAAAAGAGTTAGTACACGTACATTCATACTTTGATAAAAGTAATGAAAAGCACGATGCCAACCGGAGTTTCATCACGTTGAATCAAGTTCCGCTCCGTTTCAATGTGTCAGCCCGTCTTACATCAATTTTATAAACGGGATGAGCACAAAACTGCCGGACTCTTTTACAAGAGTCCGGCAGTTTTGGAGGTTGTTAAGTAATCCGCTACTGCTTAATAAATTTCACTGTTTTGACCTGTCCGTTTTGAGGGTATTTCACCATATAACTGCCTCGGTTTAGTGTTTGGATCGCCAACACATTTAATTCAGCTTGCAGCGGTTGCTTTTTCACCAGGAGCCCGTTGATATCGTAGATCGCCACTGTTCCGTCACTGTGATCGTTATTCATCAGATAGATCACATTCGTTGCAGGGTTAGGATACAGCACGGTTTCATGCGCTTTATTCTCCATGATCGCCGTTACCGTTTTTGTATAGTAGATGGTACCATGGATGTTTTTTATACCTATCCTATAGTAGTTCGTACCGGCTACAGGAGCTTCGTCAACAAAGACATATTTGCCGGATACGCCCTTCGCTTTTACTATTCCGATCCCCGTGAATGAGAATCCGTCTTTGCTTCTTTGTATTTCAAATTCGTCTCCTTTTTCTTCTGCTACCGTATTCCAGAGAATTTCATTTTTGTTTCCGGCATTGTAAGCCGCTATACCTATATTCTCCACGTCAATGCTTAAAGGCACGTTGTCAGCAACCTGGAAAAAACTGAGTGTGGAAGACACCTCGTTAGCCAGTACCACTATGGGCAATCCGTTCGGAGATTTTGCGCTATCGATGAAGAGGATACCTTCCGCACCATTATCACCACCGTAGGAAGTAAGCGTCCGTGTATTCATGTAGGTGACGTAAACCGGCGCTGACGGGTTCGTGATATTATACACCATACAACCCCCTATACGTTCCAAAGCTATAAATGCATACGTCTTACCGCCTATGTTCGCTACAGTCACGCCTTCCGGTTCAGGGCCTTTGTCATCACTCCTGTTTTTAAGTGTATTGTTCGCATTGCTTGCGTTGAAAATTGCCGCATATACGGGATGTTTTGACGTGATAAGCTCCAACTCATTTCCGCTGTCCCATACTAAGGCCCCGGTAGTTGCATTCCAAATAGAAATGGAACGACCGCCATAGGCATGTATTTCATCATAATCGCCGTCTCCATCCGTATCACCCGAAGCCCTGGTAATATTAAGCCTTCCGATAGTGGCTTTCAACGCGTCACGATAAGGAAAGGTAGCGCTATCCAATACATACGTAGCATCTCCGACTCTGCCGGTTTCATCCAGCCCACCGTATTCTCTTGCATCCCCTTCATTCGCCGTAACCAGGTAGGTTTGTCCACCCACCGTGTATTGAGCAACTGCATCGGGCATATAGATCCCTTTTACGGGCCAATTGGCAAGTTGTATTTCCGTTCCCTGATCACTCACATCCAATGAATTGGCAGGAAGGGAATGATCTTTCTTTCCCAGCGGTAAAAGTTGAGTAACAGTATGGGTAGTAAGGTCGATCACCGCAAAAGCGTTGTTCTCCTGGCAAGTAACCCAGGCCGTCTGATCGTTAGCTGAAATCGCGATGTATTCAGGTTCCATATCCTGTGCTACCGTAGCTCCCGGTCCGAATATGCGAATACCGGCTGATTTTAAGGTATTGATCTGTGGATTGAATGAGGTAAATGTAGCAGTAGCAACGTTAGCTTGCGTAACGGAAACCACACCACCTGTAATGTCCACGATAGAAACCGAGCCTTCCGGATCCACTGTGTAAGCATTATTAGGCTGTCCCTCGTTAGCGGTCAGCACCTTCGTACCTGCGTTATTAAACGTGATCATATCCGGCATGGCGCCTACAGCAACCTGGCTGATGTAAACACCGTTTGTATCAAAAAACACCACTTTACCCGGTTGTTCCGGGATGGTATTTTCTATAGCTGCTGCTACAATACCATTCTTAACGGCTATAGAATTGATATTACCATAAGGGGTTACGCTGATCGAATTAATCAACGTGGCGGCTAACGGGTTTCGAAAGTTCACAATATCAATCTTTGCCCCTATAGAGTTGGCAATAAATAATCGTTGAGAAACCGGGTCGTGCGCTACGATCTCCGCAGAGTTTGCGCCTGAAGCTCCGTTGCTGAAAGAACTCAGGTGCGACAGCGTAAGCTGGTTGGTAGCGGACGGCGCTTGCATATCATTGTCGTTGATCAATACGGTAAAGTGATTCACATTGGCAGGAGGTAACGTCACATTAACCGGGTTGATCAGTCTTACAATGAAATATTCTGCGTTTTCAGGAAGTACATCGTTGTTGATGGTAAATGTCAAGGTATCGTTCGCACCATTTGCGTTGGGCAACCAGCTGAATTGCATGGTTGTAGGAGCCGTATAATCCTGCCCGGAAGTCGCCGTGCTGATCGGCAGAATCTGCAGGTCAACAGAAGCAGCTGCGGTATTGTTACCGTTCAGTTTCGCAATGATATTTACTGTGGCAGCAGCTTCATTGACGGATGCTTTAGTGCCCCCCACGAAGCTGATAGAAGCAGTAACAGGGGTGTAAGGCGGCGTAGGATAAATGCCCGGGGTCGCCGTAATCACCCCTTGCGTGGGTTGCGGGGTAACAGGATTTTGAGGGGCTGACCAGTTGGCGCCGATACTGTTATCTGCTGTTGCAGCGTTCAGTTCGAACGAATAGCTGTACTGACCGGTAGGAGCTGTCGGCCAGCCGTTGGTACCTACAAAGTATTCAACGCTATCTATATTCTGACCTAAAGAGTTTTTGATTACAAGAATATCGTTTGAAGAACCCAGTCCGTTGTTGATCGTATATACCGGAGATACATTTAATATAGCTGAAGCCGTTACGGGTGCCGTTGCAAAGACAGCTGTTGCGCCCGCCGCTAAAGATGCTACCGGAAAATTGCCGGTCGTGCCGTTTGCCCATATTAATCCACCGAGGTTAATACTGGAAGCACCTGCATTATATACTTCAATCATCTCTACATCATTCGGTGAATGAATGATTTCGGTAATGACCAGGTTAGGAAGCGATTGGTTCCAGATCAGGTTGAGGTTAGCTGTCGTATTAGGCACATTCGAGGCATTCACCACACCGGATACCGTCAGCGTATGGGCTACCCCATTGGGCATTGTTGCAAATGTCAGGGTCACTGTATCGTTTCCGCTATTGATGCTGGCATTAGATATGGAAAGCGAAGGCGAAAACGAATATTTTGAAAGCGTGGTGGCTGAACTGCCGACTACTGCCTGGTTGAATACGATATAGGCGGAAGTCGCAGAAGTTTGTCTGAATGATGTTACCTGCGGTGCCGGATTGGCAGCCGGTGGCGGATAAACGCCTGGTGTTGCCAGGATAGGTCCACTGGAGGAGGATATTACGTTCATTGGAACGCTCCAGTTGCTGCCTATTGCATTATTGTTGACAGCAGCATTCAATTCAAATGAATAACCGTAGGGTGCCGAAGCAGGTGCTGCCGGCCAAGAGTTGGTTCCTACAAAATACTCTACGGAATCCACTACCTGGTTCAGGGAGTTGCGAATGATCAATACATCTGTAGATGCACCCAAACCGTTGTTGATTGTATAGTAAGTACCTCCCATCAGCGCCGCTGCGCTGGTAGGGTTCGTAGAAAACAGGATATTGGCGCCCGGAGCAAGGGTCAGATTCGGGAAATCGCCTGTAGTACCATCTGTCCAGGTCAGACCGTTCAGGTTGACACTTGTTGTACCCGCATTATATACTTCAATAAACTCCATCGTATTCGGCGAATGTGCTATTTCCGTGATTACCAGATTAGGCAACGAACCATTGAATAGTACGCTGAAATTGGTGCTCACCATAGGATTAGCGGCCAGATCCTGTACATTGGCTACCGTTAGATTATAAGGTAAACCATCTGTAATGGCGGCATGTGTCAGGTACACCGTATCGCCGGACGCACTCAGTGTAACATTGCTGACTGCAAGTGCCGGGCTGAACACATAATTGGCCATATTGGTAGCGGATGCCACAGAAAGCGCCTCGCTGAACTTTATGTAAGATGTTGTATTGCTGTTGGTTTTATATACCTGCGCAACGGGTGGTGTTACGTCAACAGGAGTACCTGATGTTCCTTTTACCGTCACCATATCAAAGCGCCATGTGCCGCTGGTGGCGTAAGTACTGCTGGCATTGGAAGCGCTGTAACTGGTACCGGAGTTGAATGTAGAGACTACTCTGAACGCCGCATTGGCGTTGTTGTTCAAGCCTGTAACACTCGTCAGGTTAAAGGAACGGTTGTTAAACCAGGTGTCGCCTGCATTACCATCGCCTGCAGCACCAAAATCCACCCAAACCGGTGTGGAGACGCTGGCATCCAGCGTATATTGCAATTGTTCATAGCGGGAAGCTGTGCTGCTATGGCGCAGATCAAAAGAAACCTGGATATCCTGGTAACCTGCAGTCGAAACATTAAACTGGATACCCGCTGTTTTATTTCCTGTGCTGGCGGCAGGAAAACCGGTAATTCCCCAGCCGGTATTGTCAGTAGTTGCCGGATCGGATGAGCCGCCATTAGCACTGCCTGAAGCAAATGAGCTGGTCGTACTTCCGATAGCTGAGACTGTTCCAAGGCCAGTCGATGCAATGGCAGAACCGGTTGAAGTGCTGGCGTCAGGAGGGTTGGAGTTAAAGTTCCATTGTGTGATGGTAGTTTGCGCTTGCGACTCTATTGCTACCAGCAACGGAACGATAAGAGAAAACACTCTTGTAAATGGTCTTATCATAACGTATCTTTTTATCGGTGCGAAAGTCAAATCCGCATGTTATCATAGGACTGTGTTTATGTTATTTTTTCAATAACAAACTACTTTTAGAGAAAAAAAGATGCGGGTTGTTATTCAGCGGGTAAGCCAGGCAAGCGTAGTGGTAGATAGCCGGATGGTGTCTGCCATAGGACATGGCTTTTTAATATTACTGGGCATAGAAGCAGACGATACACATAACGATGCGGACTGGCTGGCAAGAAAAATAATACAGCTTCGTGTATTGGGTGATGAAAACGGGCTGATGAATAAAGACATTAAAGAAACCGAAGGTGATATACTGGTCATCAGCCAGTTCACACTGCATGCCGCCTATAAAAAGGGGAATCGCCCTTCCTTCATCAGGGCTGCAAGACCGGAACAGGCTATTCCTTTATATGAATATTTTACGAAACAGGTAGAATCGCTGCTGGGCAAGCCTGTTGCTACAGGCATTTTCGGCGCAGATATGAAAGTAGGCCTGGTAAATGACGGACCGGTAACGATTTGCATGGACAGCAAAAACCCGGATTAACAAGTTGAAGGTCACCCTTCGCGGATGGCACCATTCTGGAGAGGGATAGTTATAGAGCTCCTTACCTCACACAGTACCTGTCAGCGAACCGAACGGCGAACGGAGTGTCGCAAGGGAGTTCCACCGGCGCGACCCAAGCGGGCTATAAAAAAAGAAAATCAGGTGATGCTTCTGAAAACGGTGTAGCGCAGCAGCATCTCCAATGTCAGGCAGATAACGGCCAGCATGGCAAACGGGAAGAATAGCTCTGCATAGTGCTTGAACGAGCTGATCTCTACTTTGTTTTTCTCCAGTTTATCAATATCAGCATAAATGGAAGCCAGGGATTTGTTGTTAGTAGCCCTGTAGTATTTACCGCCTGTTTCTTTGGATATTTTTTGCAACAGCGCTTCGTCTATCTGCACTTCCTGCATTTGCATCTGCATCCCCATCGGGGTAGGTACCGGATAAGGTGCCATACCTTTGGTACCTACCCCGATCGTATAAACACGTATCTTATAAGCTTTTGCAATCTCCAACGCCAATTCGGGTCCGATCTTACCGACGTTATTCACACCATCTGTTAACAGTATAATGATCTTGCTCTTGCCATTCGATTTACGGATTCTATCCACAGCGGTAGCCAGCCCTTCCCCGATCGCGGTCCCGTCTTCGAGCATACCGCTTTTAATGCCGTCTATTTGTTGCTTGAGCACATTATGATCAATGGTGATGGGGCATAACGTAAAGCTTTCCCCGGAAAAGATAACAAGCCCAATCCGGTCAGTCATTCGCTTATCAACGAAATCCGTGGCTACTTTTTTTGCCGCTTCTATGCGATTGGGTTTCAGGTCTTCTGCCAGCATACTGCCTGATACGTCAATAGACAGCACAATATCAATTCCATCGCTGTCAATGCTCTCGGTGACGTTGCTGGATTGCGGCCGAGCCAGGGCTATGATAATACCTACCAGTGTCAACATGCGCAGCACCCATAATACCGGGCGAAAACGAACGCGCCAGGAGGGAGTGACTTGCCTGATATGGTAGGTACTGCTCAGCCGAAATGCCGGATTTCGCTGCTGCTTTTTTTGTTCCCACCAGATCATCAATGGAATGAGGAGGAGCAATCCTAAAAAATACGGATGCGCAAAACTGATATGTCTCCAATCTAATAAGGCTTCCATAAATTATGATGATGGATGGGTGGTTTCTACTATTACAGGTTTGGTCGCGTTTACAAATTGCCTTGTTTGTTCCAGGGCCTGTGTATGTTCATAAGGAAGTGGTTGGGCTTTTGCAAACTTGGCAAGATCTGCCGTATGCAGGATCTGCGACAGCTCATCGTAATACTTGCTCATTTCCTTGTGATCATGACTTTTGTTCAGTAATTCATCGGTGGTCAATTCCATTGCCGGCGTTTTGAAGCGCAGCTCAATATAGCTGCGTAGAATGTCTGTTAGTTCTATATAGTAGAGTTTCACATTCCCGGATTGCCATAACTTTCGACTATCCAGTTCTTCCAACAGGCGAAGTGTTCGCTGGTGCAAGGTCTCGGATGGAGCAGCCGGCACTGCAACCGGTGCCGGTTTGCGTTTTATTAGCTTTCGGATAAGAACAACGAGCAAGGCAAGCAATAGCAGTCCCCCGATGATCCACGGCAGGTATTCTTTCCAGTCTGTCTTCACCGCCATGATATCCTTGATACCTCTGAATGCTTTTGAAGTATCCACCGGAACGGTGGTAACGCTTACCAAAAAACTATCTGTGGAAATGGTATAGGGTGTGCTGCCCTTCGGCAAAACAGAAAAGCGAAAGGGTGGGACCTGAAACAACCCGCTGTCATAACCGGAGATCAGCAAACGTTGTTTGTAAATGATCGTCGCTCCTTGTTTGGAGGTGTCGATCTTTCCGCGTTCTACTATTTCCAGCTTGTTGAAGGTATCGGGGAAGAACGCCCATTGCAGCGTACTGTTGCCGTTGCTCCGCGCTTCGATAAACATTTTTATCTGGTCTCCCACGGTAATATCCACCGCATCTAACTTAGCATGAATCGTCACGTCAGGTTGCGCCACTACGGATTTCCCGAAGCAGGAAACAAGAACAGCAAAAATTAGAATGAAACGCTCTATTCTCATACGGTTATCTTGCTTTAAAAAATCCCTGCAGTTTTTTGATATAATCTTCATCTGTGCGAACGGAAAGTAAGGCGGCATTGCTCTTTCTAAAGCTTTGTACAAAATAGTGCTGCTGTGCATCAAACAGCTTCCGGTATTGCAAACGCAGGTTTTTATCGTCTGTGTCGATCCAGTTCATGCGACCGTCTTCAGCATCTATCGCCTGCACCAAGCCTGCCTGCGGTAATTCCCGGTCTCCTTTGTCAAATACCTGGATGCCGATCACGTCGTGTTTACGGGCCGCATGTTGCAATGCTTTTTCATAAGGACGACTGATAAAATCACTAAGTACAAAGGCTATGGTTTTCTTTTTGACCACATTATTCAGATATTCTAACGCTACCTGTACATTGGTATCGTTACTCTGCAGCGGCTCAAACGCAATCAATTCACGAATGATGCGCAGGATATGGCTCCTTCCTTTCTTTGGCGGAATAAATTTCTCCATCTTGTCGCTGAAGAAAATAACCCCTACTTTATCATTATTGGTAACGGCGGAAAACGACAGCACCGCGCTTATTTCTGTGATTAATTCCCGCTTTGAGCGTTGATAGGTACCAAACAGCGAACTACAACTTACATCTACCAGCAGCATCACGGTGAGCTCACGCTCTTCTTCAAATACCTTGACATAAGGATGAGAAAACCGCGCTGTCACGTTCCAGTCAATGGATTTCACATCGTCACCGGGTGTATATTCTCTTACTTCGCTGAACGACATACCCCTGCCTTTGAAAGCAGAATGGTATTCACCCGCAAAAATATGATTACTAAGACCTTTGGTTTTGATCTCTATGCGACGGACACGTTTCAGTATTTCAGAAGTGGTAAGCATCAGAAAGGGTAGTATTGTAAAACTATTTTAGCGACAAATGTAAAACCAAAGCTATCCATACAAAATTTGCTTCTATTAAAATTTTCTGAAAATAGGTACTTTCTTATTTTTTTTAAACAACCTATTTTTGAACTCATGACACTCAAAATCTCCATCATGAATTACAAACGTCTATTTATCGCCCTGGCTTTGCCTGCCGTACTCCCCTTGGCAATCACGGCCTGCAGTGATGCATCGAATTCTACACAAAGTCAGAATTTTGATACCGTTCAGGTAGCAGAGCAACCTCCCGTAGCATTGGCAGAAGTGCCGGCATCTCCGGAATTTCCCAATGCAGCACTTACGGTGGGTGAGGTAAAGACTGAAGATGCAGGAAGGGACTCCGTAAAGGTTAGTTTCAATTTTAATGTTGTCAATTATGAACTGAAAGCGCAGACGTCAGATGCCGGCGAAAAAAATTGTAACAATTCCAAGGATGGTCAACATATCCACTTCATCCTGAACGATGCACCTTATAAAGCACTTTACGAACCCAAGAACGAGGTAACCGTTGCAAAGAATTCGGAACATCATGTAGTGGCCTTCCTCTCGCGTTCTTACCATCAATCGCTGAAGAACAAAGGGGCCGGATTAATCTATCATTTCAGAATAGATGAACGTGGAGAGCTGAAAAAACTGGAAACACCGACTAAGCCCATGCTAACTTACAGCCGCCCGAAAGGAGATTATACGGGAAAAGATATTGACAATGTGCTTCTCGACTTTTATGTTTGGAACGCTACGCTGGGCAATGATTACAAAGTAAAAGCGAGCATCAGTACAGGAGGTAAAGATACCAGCTTTATGATCTCCGAATGGAAATCCTATTTCATCAAAAACCTCATCACAGGTCAATCTACTATCAAACTGACACTGACAGACAAAGAGGGAAATAAACTCCTAGGAGCCTCCACAGAAATGAGTCGTGATATTCAATTGGCCCACGGTGAACCTATGAAGTAAATGACTTCAGAAATCTAAAAGGGAAGTTGAAAAGACTCCTGCATGTTGCAGGAGTCTTTTTTATAGAATAGCAACTGTTTTTTTGGAAGCCAGTATCCCGGTTGAAGTTTATGAGTGGAGAGTTGCTTAAATCCTATTCTGTTAAGCCGGTCAATAGCTGAATTCAGCCATACTGTCATGTGCTTATTTATTCCACTTCGTTCCTAAAAAAAATCATATCACTAAAATGAAACGATCGTGATCTCACTCTTTCGAAGAAAATTTCTGTCTCTTTCAGGCAGAATCAATCTTGATTCCAATCGATGGGCATCTTATCGTCAAAGTATTGTAAAACATTGAGCAAATAGATTCATCTGCCGGCAGTATTGCTTAACTTGGATTGATGAACAGAACAACACATGGGTAAATGGTTATTCTTCTTTCTATATTTTATCGTCTATAATTCAGCGAATAATCCGGCTATTGCGCAATGCACTAACTGGAATATTTCTACGCAACTAATTACAGGCTCCACCTGTGCAGGCAACGGTGGGTTTAGTGTTTCCGTTTCCGGCATCGACGCAGCGAACCTGGCTCAAATACAATACGGCATTGCAGCCTCACCTAATGGCTATACGGTTCCGCTCAATAATTCAAATGTATTTAGCGGCGTACCTCCCGGCACCTATACGATAAGTGTGGTTGCGCTTTGTGGGGGCAAGTATGTAGGGAAAAATGCCATTGTTAAAATCCCTGGCACCTATACTCCTCCCCAATTGACCCTGCAGCTGCTAAGGCATAATCTCTCCTGCGGTGCTTATGGTATAATCACTGCTTCCGTCGACAACAACAGACCTCCTTATGCGCTGACGATCTTATCAAAACCGGCATCTTATACCGGTCCGACAAGTTTCACCATGTCCGGATCTTCTACAGCGATCCGTAATTTAACAGGAGGCAATTATACGCTTCAGGTAGTAGACGCATGCGGCAACAGCAGCTTCCCGGCTTTTATTGTTGTTCCCGACTCAGCTGCTCCTGCCATTAACCTGGTGGGTAGCAGTATTTCCAATATAGGATGCGACACCATCACGATAGCCACGCCAGATCTTTCAGGATCTTCGAACTGGAGCGGGTACAAATCGGATACACTATATAAGGTTTCCGTTCAAATCAGTAATAATGCATTCCCTGCAACGGGCTTTATTCCTTTGAGTGCTGCAGGATTTAAGATAAAACTATCACCTGGATTTTCACTGAAGGACTGTTACGGACAAACGATCACGTACACCATTAAACCTCCCTGCGGCACTAATTTTCAAATTACCCAAACGGTACCTAGTCCTGCCCTCATCACCAGCATAACGCAAAAATGTAACATAAGCTTTACCGGCCAGCTTTTCTTTCAGGGGCCGATTTGTTATCCTGTTACGTGTTCCATTACCGACGCAGGCAGTTCTGCTTCCTACGGAAACTTCATGGCTTCCGGCAACAGTGCCGTCATGCCTTCTCTTCCGCTGGGCACATACCTCATCCACTATACTACAGCCGATGGCTACAGTGGCACGCAACCTATAGGTGCGTCGCCCGTAACCGGAACTCCTTACCAGGTAGCTGCTTTATCCGGGGCGAACGGGCTGCATAACTACATACAAGGGTTTCAGTTTACTACCAACCTGGCACTCGGAGATAAGACTATAGAGCTGTTCAGCGGCCCGGCGGGCTATACATATTATGATTTATGGAACGGTACTCTTCATATCGTCAGCGAGAATCAGACCCCGGTTTCGCCGGGAACATTGCTTTTTCCCGCCGGTAACTATGTATGGAAGATAACGGATAGCTGCGGCGTCTACTATCTGCCCATCACAGTTCCCAACAGTAATCTTTACCAGTTTACGGCAGCTTTGATAAAACAAAAACAAACCTGCCAGGGGCTATGGATATTTCCCGTTACCACCGCGCAAAACGGAGGAGTGCCGGTACCGTCCAAGTTTTCTATTTTAAAGAACGGAAGATCGGCATTTGTCAATCCTAATCCTCCTTACAACTGGCAACAATTCACAAATGGCGACAGCATCCTGCTAACGGACCCGGGGATTTACACCATAGTGCCCTCAGCCGGTTCCAGCACGCTTCGTTTGCAACAACCCTATCCTAATCCTTATACCCAGACCTTTTCCTTCACGTATGTCCTGGACCCAGTACAAATAGACGTACACAAAACCGGAGGCTATGCCTGTTCGGGCAGCGGCTCTTCTACGATCGTGGCGCGTGGGAAGGACGGCATTCCGTTTTCAGGTAATAACTATCAATACTACCTGGCATTGAATGGGAATGGCATAAGCGGACCCTATATAGCGAATAATATGACCGGGATATTCACGGGGTTTGGTGGCGTCGTCAATGCGGTGTATGATGTAAAAGTTGTAGATAGCTGCGGCAGTTTTGCAGTGCAACGTGTTAAAATCCTGGACCTACAGACCTCCAGGACGGTCAGCAGCAGCAAATATGTAGGCTGTGACGGAGACAGTATCCAGTTAGCTGCCCCGCATTTTTTGAACGCAACATACAGCTGGACCGGACCTAACGGATTTAACGCTGCTATCGCCAATCCGACACTGTATCACATCACTGCTGCTACAACGGGCGTTTATCATGTATATATTACCATCCCGGGATGCATCCTGACGGTGCACGACAGTACCATCATCACCGTAAATCCCAAGCCATCCACCCCTGTTATAGCCTCTCACTGCGGGCCGCTTATTTTGCTGACCATTAATAATGTCCAACCAGGGTATACCTATACCTGGGATTATAGTCCTTTCTGGAGTCATCATGGTTTTGAGCTGTACGATGAAAACGATACCGTAGCAGTGTATGATATCGCCTATTACCGGGCTATCGCCATCGACAGTTCCACAGGCTGTATGAGTGACTATAGCGATACGCTCATGTTTTCAGGTATAACGTTTCCTTTCAAAGCAACTATTTATTCGCCCCACCTGCAGCTTTGTGCCGGTGACACCACTACCCTGGTAGCTAACAGTGGCGCTTCGAATTACCAATGGTTTAGAAACGGGATGACGATTGCAGGTGCTACCTCACAAACCTATGTTACGAATACTCCCGGTAGCTACAAGGTATATGTAGATGCGGATAAGTGTGCGAAAGATACGTCTGATGAAGTAACAGTTACGATAGTAGCGATGCCTCTTGCCCATATTAACGCACCCGATACCGTAGTCTGCCATGGCGATACGGCGTTCATATACGCTACCAATAACCCGAGCTATCAATACACATGGTTTCGAAATGGCATCTCAGTTCCCGAAGCACAAGGTGCCGTGCTGGGCGCTTATCAAACCGGAACTTATTATGCAGTGATATCCAATGGAGGTTGCATTGCTATTTCCGATACGGTAGTCATCACTGTACTGCCGTCGCCCAATATCAACCTGTTGCCCGCTACGGATCAGCTGATATGTCCTGGTACTTCCGTCAATTTCTCTACGACGTTTCATTCTGCTTATTCCTATGCATGGCTGCGCAACAATACTAGCATCGGCAACGCCAATAATAATCAATACCAGGCAGCAACGGCAGGCAGTTACAGGGTAGTAGTTTCCGACGGCACGTGCACCGATACTTCCCAATCTGTGGCAGTTACCTATCTCCCCACCACATTAACCCTACCGGATGACACGATCTTTTGTGAATTTTTCAGCTACCTGCTGGATATCGGCGAAGGCTATTATAATATATTATGGTCCACAGGCGACACGACAAGACAAATAAATCTAAATCAAGGAGGACGTTACTGGGTAAAAGCTTCTAATGATTGCGGAACTTATTCGGATACCTTCCGCATCTACACACTGGAAGATATCAAGCTCCGTTTGCCGGATGATACGACTATCTGCAATTCATCCATGGCAGCCCTCCTTTCTGTCTCGCCCATGCTTACGGACATCCAATGGAGCAACGGGGCTACGACAGCATCCACTTCCATTGCCCAACCCGGGTTGTATTGGGTGAAAGCGGAAAGTCCGTGCGGAATGCTGAGAGATACTATCCTGGTTCATTTTTGCTCTCCTGTTATCGAAGACATCACCCTTGTATCGGATACAATATGCGAAGGTGAATGCATACATCCGGTCGCCGTCGTGCGTAACTACCCTCAACATTTTGAATGGAGTTTTCAAGGCGGTAACCCCGGTACGTTTTCAGGTTCTAACCCAGGCTCCGTTTGCTATCCAAGTCCGGGTGTCTATAACATACAGCTTATTGCAAGCCATGTGGGCGGGGCTGATACATTCGACCGTCTTCTTGCTGTGTTAGCTACTCCACGGGGACGCTTCACGGATACAGCCATCACAGCACCTTACAAAACCTTTGTCTCCCTACCCTCATGCGGGGATGCTGCTGAAACAGACTGGTATGAGAATGACAGCCTGATTTGTGAAAACTGTGGTTTGTTATCCTTTGAAGCCAAACGCTGGCGCTCCCTTTATCGGTGTGTCATTCGCAGCAGCAGTTGCAGCGATACCTGTACCTATGTTGTACACGTTACCAACATCCCGAGCGAGGTGTGGCTGCCTACTGCCTTTTCACCCAACGGAGACGGAAAAAATGACCGGTTCTCGGTTGTGACAGACAATCCCAATGTAGAGGTCATCAGCTTCCTGGTTTATAACCGTTGGGGGCAGCAGGCTTTTCGTTCAAGCGGTAATGCCCTGGGCTGGGACGGCACTTATAATGGCACTACAGCGGATATAGGTGTTTATTTCTGGTACCTGAAGTACAAAATAACCGGATCGGATAAAACCTATGAGATGAAGGGAGACGTCACGGTAGTAAGATAAGATACCCGACAAAAAATGAGCATTAATAACGTCAATATTTTCTGGTTCCGGAGAGACCTGCGGTTAGAGGACAATGCCGGTCTTTTCTATGCGTTGAAACAGCCGGATCCGGTACAACCTGTTTTTATTTTTGACACGGCTATTCTTTCAGAATTAGAAGACCGGCAGGATAAACGTGTTCTTTTCATCCATGCGGCCATTACCCGTTTGCAGAACGAGCTGCGACAAATGGGAAGCACGCTGGATGTGAGGATAGGAAAGCCTGTTGCAGTTTTTAAAGAACTCGTCAACACCTATTCCATCGGGGCAGTGTTCTTTAATCATGACTATGAGCCTTATGCACGCGAGCGTGACAGCGAAATATATTCTTTTCTACAGTCAGAGAACATCACCGTTCATCATTTCAAAGACCAGGTGATCTTCGAAAAGAACGAGGTGATTAAATCAGATAACACACCGTATACGGTGTACACGCCGTACGCGAATAAGTGGAAGTCGCAACTCAATGATTTCTATCTGCGTTCCTATCCTTCGGCTTCTTGTCTCCATCGCCTATACAAACAGGCTGAATTACCGCTGCCTTCTGTAGATCAATTAGGGTTCGAAGAAGCTGCTACTGATTTCCCCGCGGCGGCATTTGACGAGAAACTCATAGCGGACTATCATCAAACCCGGGATTTTCCGGCTACAGACGGCACCTCCAAACTGGGCTTGCACCTGCGCTTTGGAACCATCAGCATTCGCCGCCTTGCGCGCTTTGCCCTGAAAACCAATGCAACCTATCTCAATGAACTAATATGGCGCGAATTCTTTCAAATGATCCTCTGGCATTATCCTGATGTAGTGGCACAGTCATTCAAAAAAGACTACGACAACATCCGATGGCGTAACCAGGAACAGGAATTCGAAGCCTGGTGTAAAGGCGAAACCGGTTACCCGCTGGTCGACGCGGGTATGAGAGAACTTAATCAAACCGGCTACATGCACAACAGGGTGCGAATGGTAACCGCTTCCTTCCTTTGCAAACACCTGCTGATTGACTGGCGCTGGGGCGAGGCTTATTTTGCTAAAAAACTGCTGGACTATGATTTGGCTTCCAACAACGGCAACTGGCAATGGGCAGCAGGCAGCGGCTGTGATGCAGCACCCTATTTCAGGGTGTTCAACCCGACATTGCAACTGAAAAAATTCGATCCCCAACTAAAATATGTAAAGCGCTGGGTACCGGAATTCGGGACAAATAAATATCCGGCTCCGATAGTGGACCATGATATGGCTAGGAAAAGGGCACTGGAAGTATATGGAAAGGCTTTGAAAGAAAAAGTCTCATAGCAGCAACGACCCCGAACAGTGCCGACGCACTGAAAGTTGATCGGACGAATGGGCACAGATCAAAAAATCAAATCAGCCTCTTTACACCCTGATGTATCTGTACAACACCGGGTTGTGTTCCCGGCAAGAATCTTCCAACACGATTTTCCATTTGTAAGGCACGGGCGCCATTGCAGCAGGCCCACTGCAACAGCAGCTCCCAATCTACATCAAAATGCTGTTTCAGTGTCTGCAATTCGGAATACATGCAAAGGCGGTCATTCGAAGCCAGGCTATCGGTGCCAATGCATATATGGGCACCGGCTTCCATAAACATGCGGACATCCGGTAAGGTGTTTTCAATATACAAGTTGGCATTAGGGCAAAGACAGAAATACACCTGTTCAAACCGCTGCATAGCAAACGTTATGTCTTCTTTCGAGGTGAAAGTATCATGCACGAAGATCACGGGGTGTGTGCCGGCGATCCATTCCGTATAAGTTTGCAGGGAGGAACGACGGGAAGGTTGAAATCCGGATGCATCAATATGTAAGCTGTCGAGCAATTCATTGACAGCACCGGTTTTATCGCGGTAAAACTGGTTCTCTGCATCACATTCCTGGTTATGAATAGATAGCAGCGAACGTTCGTCGAAATCGCTGATTAAACCAAATAACTTCCGGGAAACGGAGTAAGGAGCATGTGCTGTGATAGATTGCCTGTTTGGACCCGCATTCAGCTGCTGTGCATAAGCCTGATAGGTGTTCACAGCAAAATCAAAACTACGCTCCGCAAATACTTCATTAAATCCTAATGCTTCTACAAACGTGTGCATTTGCAATTTCCCCTTTGCCCTTATATCCAGGCAATCGGTTGTGTTCGAGATATCGCCTATTGCGGAAACGCCTTGCTCCCAAAGCATTTCAGCCGCAGCTGTCCTGGCTTCTTTCTTTCCCGCTTCTGTAAAATTGCCCCTGTCTTTCATTACCTGTTGCAGAAAGGGTATCAGTCCGGTGTGCCGGGGTATTACACCTTTCATATGAGAAAGTTCCAGGTGGCAATGAGCATTTACAAACCCGGGGCAAAGAATTCCCTCGTAATGCGTTGCCTCCGGGACATGATGATGAAGTGCCAGGATCGTACCTTCTGCGTTCAACTCCAGCACCGTTCCGCTTTCGAGGAACTGCTTTCCGTCATGGATCGTATCTGCGGTGAGAAACATGATTGTATAGGAATAGGGCTTTTTGCACTTAGCGTCTGTCTTTCTATAAAGCTTCGTTACGTCACACACTTCAGCTAGTGTGCCTATCCACTTTTATCATAAATAAATTATTTTCCTGGGATTCAAAAGCCCGGGCACCGGCAGTGCTTAGTTTTTAAAATGCTTCAGGAAGATAATTTCCTTTTCATCTAAAAAACGCCACTTTCCACGGGGAAGGTTTTTCTTGGTCAGCCCGGCATAACTCACGCGATCCAGTTTTTCCACAACATAGCCAAGGCTTTCGAAGATACGGCGTACGATACGATTGCGACCGCTGTGAATTTCCAATCCTATTTCGTTGCGCTCCTCCAGGTAGGCTATTTCATCCACTTGAGCAATACCATCTTCCAATTCCACTCCTTTGAATATTTTTTCGTAATCTGCCTTTGTCAGTTTCTTATCCAGCGTTACATGGTATACCTTGCGGATCTGGTAACTTGGATGTGACAATTTATGCGCTAAAGCACCGTCGTTTGTCATCAGCAGCAAACCGGTAGTGTTTCGATCCAGCCTGCCTACAGGATAAAGGCGGTCTACCTCGCTATTGGCAACAAGGTCCATCACTGTTTTGCGATCCTGCGGATCGTCAGTAGTCGTAATAAAATCTTTAGGTTTGTTCAGCAGCAGATACACCAGGTTTTTCTGGGGGGTGAGTTTCTTTCCCGAAAGTGTAACGGTATCTCCGGGTGCTACGCGATGGCCGGGTTCTAAGATCAACTCGCCATTTACACGCACTTTACCCTGCTTCACCATTTCGGCTGCATCCCGCCTGCTGCATTCACCGCTATGGGCTATATACTTGTTGAGCGTCATCGGCTCGTCTATACCTTTCCGGTTATCCTGTGGTTTCTCCTTTACTTCGCTCTCTTCGGGGCGTTTGCGAGGCTTGCGCTCACTGTTTTCATTCCTGTCGAAAGGCTTTTTATCAAATTTCCGTTCACGCTTCTCTCCGTCAAAACGCTTTCCTTCAGCGCTATCTTCTCTTTTTTTGAATGGCTTTTTATCGAATTTGCGTTCACCGTTAAAACGCTTTTCTCCATCACTGCCTTCTCTTTTTTCAAATGGCTTCTTGTCGAATTTACGTTCGCGTTTCTCTCCATCAAAACGCTTTTCTCCGCCTGCATCGTCCCTCCTTTTGAATGGCTTTTTTTCAAAAGATCGCTCTCCACGTTCGCTATCCCCTCCTTCTCTTTTCTCGAAAGGCTTTTTATCGAAACGCTTCTCTCTATCACCGCCTTCCCGCTTCTCGAATGGCTTCTTCCCCAATTTATTATCTCCAAACTTCCTTTCCTTTCTTTCCCCAAAAGACTGCACTCCACCCTCTTCTCTGCGCTTATAAGGCTTTCTTTCAAATTTACTTTCTCCGGTACTATCGCCCTCCGATCTTCTTGTCCGCTTCTCTCCAAATGGAGCTGCTCCTCCTTCCTCTTGTCTTTTGGGAAATGGTTTTTTATCAAAACTTTTCTCGCTGCTTACATCACTGTCGCTTTTTCTGCGTTCCGGAAATTTTCTGCCGGCGGGTTTTTCACCTTCCGCACCCCTTGCTTTTGCCGATTTAAACGGACGATCGTCTCTTTTCTTAAACTCTTTATCCATACGAGGTTTGTCGCCAGTCCTGTTACTACGCCCTTCTTTACCCTCTGATGATTTGTTAAACTCTTTCTTCATGTAAGGGGCAAAGGTATTATGAAGTTTTTGTAATTCACGGCAATTCTTTGAACCAGGTCACCTGCTTATAAAAACAAATACTATTCTGGCGTCCATTAACAAGGCCCTGAGTTTTGTACCTCCTGGAGATTTACCCGAAACAACCAGTGCAACAGAAAGGCGTTTTTATAGATTTTCCCTTTAATTTTCCGGCATGGCTAAACTGAAAACAGCATTTTTTTGTCAGCAGTGCGGATATGAGACACCTAAATGGACCGGTAAATGCCCATCATGCGGCGCATGGAATACGCTGGTGGAAGAGATCGTACAGCGGGAAGATAAGGCTGCGCCAGACAAGCTTTGGCGGGAAGATTATGCAAAAGAAGCCAATAAAGCACATAAGATAGACGAAGTAGAAATGCAGCAGGAACTCCGTATGCTCACCCCGGACGGAGAGTTAAACCGTGTATTGGGAGGCGGCATGGTACCCGGATCGGTGGTACTCGTGGCAGGTGAGCCGGGAATCGGCAAATCGACCTTGTTCCTGCAATCGTCCATGATGTGGAAGGGTTTCAGGACGCTTTATGTAAGCGGTGAGGAAAGCGCACAGCAAATCAAGTTACGCGCTGACAGGCTGGGAGTGCGCAACGACAGTGTTTTTGTATTGAATAGTACCGAGATGACCGCTATTTTCCAGGAGGTAAAGAAAATAAAGCCACAACTCCTGATCATCGACAGTATCCAGACGTTGGAAAGCAATTATATTGAAAGCGCAGCGGGAAGTGTCAGCCAGGTACGGGAATGTGCTGCTGAGTTGCAGCGTTTTGCGAAGGCGACACATGTTCCGGTCATTATCATAGGGCATATTACGAAAGACGGATCCATAGCAGGTCCCAAAATACTGGAGCATATGGTAGATACCGTGCTTCAATTTGAAGGCGACAGGCACTACGCTTACAGGATCTTGCGCACGCTGAAAAACCGTTTCGGGTCCACCTCCGAACTGGGCATCTATGAGATGGTTGCCAAAGGCATGCGCCCTGTCAGCAATCCATCGGAAATTTTGCTTTCACAACATGATGAACCACTAAGTGGCATCGCAATAGCCGCCATCATGGAAGGAGCCAGGCCATTGATGATCGAAGTGCAGGCACTGGTATCCAGTGCCGTATATGGCACGCCGCAGCGAACCGTAAGCGGCCTGGACCTGAGAAGACTACAACTCCTGCTGGCCGTACTGGAAAAGCGGGGCGGTTTCCTGTTAGGTAATAAAGATGTTTTTGTCAACATAGCGGGAGGATTGAAGATAGAGGATCCTTCTATAGAACTGGCTGTGGTTTGCTCTCTTCTTTCTTCTTTGGAGGACCGTGCATTGCCCTCGAATATCTGCCTGGTAGGCGAGATCGGGTTGAGCGGTGAAATCCGTGCTGTCAACCGGATCGATCAGCGCATAGCCGAGGCTGACAAACTGGGTATGGACGTTATCTTCATCCCCAAAGCCAATGCAAAAGGCCTGGACACACAAAATTTTAAAATAGAGATCAAGACCTGTAATAAAATAGAAGATGTGTATAAGATGCTGTTTTGATTTTGTATCTTGATCATCATGCGTTCCGCTATCCGACAAATAGCACAAGGTCTCAGCCATATTTTATATCCACGACTTTGCGAAGCCTGCCACCAACCCTTGCTGGCACAAGAGCAGGTGCTGTGTATCGGGTGCGAAACCTATTTGCCGCTTACCCACTATCATCCTATCTCCGACAACGAAACATCCAATCGCCTGGCAGGCAGGTTTCCATTTCAACATGCTACATCTTTAGCCTATTTCACCGAAGAGAATTTATTACAACATTTACTGCACCGTTTAAAGTATAAAAACCGGCAAGGCATCGGCTTATATCTGGGAGAAATGATCGGGCAGGCCATTCAGCCGCTCAGCTGGGGCATTGATGCTATAGTAGCTGTGCCTTTACATGTAAAAAAACAGGCAAAAAGGGGATACAATCAAAGCCTGCTTATAGGAGAAGGTATCACCCGTATCCTCCATGTTCCTTTATTCGGGAACGCCGTCGAACGCATTAAAAACACGGCAACCCAAACCGATAAAAACCGACAGGAACGGATAGATAATGTCCGAAATTCCTTTCATGTAAAATCAGATAAAGAGCTCACAGCGAAACATGTACTGCTGGTAGATGATGTACTTACCACGGGCGCCACCCTGGAAGCTTGTGCCAGCGAGCTGCTGAAAGTAAAAGGGGTACAACTGAGCATTGCCACTGCAGGCATCGCTATTTAGCATATTGGGAACCGGAGCTTCGCGACTCCGTATAGACCAATCAGACTTTCGATAACAATGAAACTAAAAAAATAGTTTATTTATTTTGAAACTAAGAAAATAGTTTTATTTTTGGACTAAATTATTAGTTTAGATGAAGACGCTTACGAAAGCTGAAGAACAGGTAATGATCGTATTATGGAAACTGGGAAGCGGATTACTCATGGAAGTGGTGGATGCCATGCCGGCGCCGCAGCCCCATAAGAATACAGTAGCGACGCTTCTTAAGATACTTGCAGAGAAATCATTTGTAAAAGTGGAAAGCCTGGGGCGCATCAACAGGTACCACCCCGCAGTGACCAAGGACGCTTATTCAAAAACTACATTGACCAACCTGACAAAGGGATATTTTGAGGGATCATTCAGTAATGTGGTTTCTTTCCTGGTGGATAACAGAAAACTTTCCGTGAAAGACCTTGAATTATTGCTTAAACAATTAAAAAAGAAGTCATGACCTTCCTGCTATTTGTTCTAAAATCTTCCCTATGCAGTGGCATATTGTTAGGGTACTATACTTTGCTCTTACGTAATAAACCCCTGCATCATTTCAATCGATATTACCTGTTGGCGACTGTGCTGGCAAGTATGTTTTTACCCCTTTTGCATTTCGAATGGCAGCATGTTTCGCTTCCGGCCTATAACGAACATCTATTCAAGCTATTGGATGTGACGGACGGAGGAAAAGGAGAAGAAATGATTGCGCCTGCTGTATCCGGCTCTGTATCGCTATCCCGTATTCTAATCGGTCTGTATGGTATAGTATCCTTGATCTTACTCTCCTTTGTGGCATTGAGTGTACTGTACGTATTTCAGCTGAAACAAAAATATCCTGTAACCCGGTTTCAGGATTATACACTTATCCATACACCTTTACCGCAAGCGCCGTTTTCATTTTTCAATCTTTTGTTTTGGAGAGAGGATATAGACAGGAAAAGTGCTTCGGGTAAACAAATCCTCCGGCATGAACTCACCCATATCCGTCAAAAGCATAGCTGGGACAAGCTGCTGGTGCAGGTAGCCACAAGTATAGTCTGGCTCAATCCATTTTTATGGCTCCTGCAAAAGGAACTGTCGTTGGTACACGAATTCATAGCTGACGGAGAAGCCCTGCAGGACAATGACCCGGATACCTTTGCCAAAATGCTTTTACAGACACATTACAGCAGTTCCTTCAACCATATGGTAAATCCATTTTTTCATTCACCTATAAAAAGACGATTAATTATGCTTCATCCATTTAAACAAACATCGTATGCATCGCTGCGCAAGTTCATGGCAGTACCTTTATTCGCCCTCAGTTTGCTTCTGTTTTCCTTTGAAAGAAAAGATACCGGCGTTATAAAGGCTAAACAGAAACTTTTACTGGCTCTCGATGCCGGCCATGGCGGAAAGGATAAAGGCGCGGAAGGCGTGCATGGCTTCTTCGAAAAAGATCTTAATCTGAAAGTTGTCAACAAGCTTGCGGAACTTGCAGCAGATTACAATATAGATGTTGTAAAAACACGCAACGGAGATGAGTATCCGGCTCTAAAAGATCGCCCGGCGATTGCAAACAGTAAAAGGGCAGACTTGTTTCTATGTATCCATATCAATACAACAGACGACAAAGACAAAAGCAGGGAATTACCTTATGAAATGATCATTGATGATCGGAATCCTCATTACGGTAAAAGTCAAAGACTGGCTTCAGCCATCAGCCCCCGGTTAAGCAACCAACATATTCAATCCCGTTTGCTGCAAAAACACCTGGTCGTTCTGGGCGCTGCTTCAATGCCTTCTGTTGCCATAGAAATGGGAAATATAGCCAACGAAGAGCAGGTTGCCCTGCTGACAGACAACCAGTCGCTGGAGCGAATTTGCAGGAGCATTTTAAGCGGTATTGTTGACTACCAAAATAATAGGTAAACCTGGTTGATCCGTGTGATATCAGCACCTCCTCACACGGATCTTCTGAATCGGCTTATCGCCCAAACCTGTATAATTTCGCAAGTTCATTTTCTTTCCCTTCCAGCAGATCCGTAATAATGTTCATTCCCTGCACGGAAAACGTAATGCCGTTGCCGCCAAAACCCAGTACGAAATAGGCGCTCTCGTACTCCGGAGAAGCACCTATATAAGGTAAGCCGTCTTTGGTACTCCCAAAAGTCCCACCCCAGTTAAAATCTTCTTCAAATAAAACATCCGGCATCATTTTCTGAAGTTTTTTCACCAGTAATTTTGACTTCTTTTCCTTTAATACCTGTTTCGAAACCGAACTGCTGTACGGACTGTCCTCACCGCCGATCAGCAATCTTCCGTCAGCGGTGCTACGCATATAGAAATAAGGGTCAGCTGTATCCCAAACCAGTGTGTCATGAAGCCTCCCCGGCAGCACTATCTTTTCTTCGCTTACGCATGCCCAGGTATAGAAGATCTTTGCAATCTTCTCTTTGAGCATTTGTGTCGTTTCAAATCCGGTGCAAAAAATTGCTTTCTTAGCCTTTATCACGTTATCGCCTGCTGTCCGGATCGTCACGGCATTTGTATCAAATTCCAGGCCGGTGATCTGTGTCTGGTCATATACCTGCATACCGCGCTGGCAATTAAGATGTATCAGTTCATGCGCCAGCCTGTAAGCATCTGTGCTGGCGGCTGTATCTGAAAGAATTCCCCCTTCGGATGTTATCCCGAAACTTCCGGCAACAGCAGCGGCATCCATCCATTGTACACCCAACTTATTCTTTTCTCTTATTTCAAATTCCTTTTCCAGGCTTCGCCTTGCTGTAAGGTGATGTGCTACATACAGGGATTGTTTGCTTTTGAAGCCGCAATCGATTTGAAACTGATCGACGAGCTTTCCTAAATTCCTGATTGCCTCAATGCCTTCAGCATAACATCTTGCAGCGTTCTCCTCCCCTATCATCTTCGACAGTTTGAAAAGCGGCACATCGATCTCGTATTGCAACATAGCAGTGGTCGCAGAGGTGCTTCCCTGTCCTATATCGCGCTTGTCCACCAGCACGGTCTTATAGCCTGCTTCCATCAATGCATGCGAGATTAAAGCTCCCGTAATTCCCGCGCCTACCACCACGATCTCCGTTTCTATGGAATGGCGTAGCATGGGGTAGCTGTATAGCAGGCCGTTTTTCAATAGAAAGTAGGCTTCAAAAGTCCGTAATCGCATCAGGCGGTTTTTAGAATTTTCATAATTATTTTTTCATCGGCTGTCAGCGAAGATCGGTCATCATCTGCCTCTATCTTCTCCAGTTCGGCAAAGTACTTGTGTATACCATGATTTTCATATAATGATAAGATGAGGGGATGAATGTAATATTTTTTGCAAACCGTGCGGGTATTGCCCAGCCGCTCTGCCACAGCATCGAGTACAGCCACTATATTTTTCCTTGCCTGGGCATTCGTTTCAGCATCGCCGATTTCCCTGAATGCTAAAAATGCATTTACGGTTCCCGACCAGGTCCTGAAATCTTTTGCTGTAAAATCTTCGCCGCTTATCTGCCGGATATAGGAATTCACCATTCCGCTGTCTATCGTATGGCGGTTACCGTCTGCGTCGTAGTATTGAAATAATTCCTTGCCGGGTATATCCTTACATTGCTGTACAATCCTCGCCAGCCGCTTACTTTTCAATTCTATTTTGTGATATATGCCCTTCTTGCCTTTAAAGGAAAATTGCAGCTGTGTATTCTCAACTTTAACATGTGCATCCTTAAGAGTGGTCAAACCGAAAGAGCCATACAGCTTTTCATACAGCCCGTTTCCTACGCGTATGTTCGTGCGTTCCATCAGGCTCAGAACGGTAGCGAGTACTTTAGTCTGTGTGAGCTCTTTTTGGGAAAGGTCTTTTTCGATCTGCAACCTCATCCTGGGCAGGGCATTCCCAAAGCCCAGTAATCTATAAAATTTAGTGTGGTTACGCAGGGCAGTCCAGTAAGGATGATACCGATATTGCTTTCTGTTCTTCAAGTCAAAACCGGTTGCCTGCAGGTGTCCGTTCTCCAAAGCGCATATCCAAACATTTTCCCAGGCTGGTGGTATCACGAGACTTTTAATGCGTGCGAGTGTAGCCTGGTCTTTTACGGCTTTGTTTTCGATGTAATAAGAAAACCCATCCCCCTTACGCATTCTCCGAATCCCCCTGGTCTCTCCGTCTTTTACATATACCAGGTTTACGGCTTCCGCTGTCTTTTCCGGGCTTTTAAGAATAGCTTTTATTTTTCTCCTGGGCAATTCCTCAATCGGTTGCACGGCGTCTTGCATCAACGTTTTTTGATAATGCTTATAAAAAGCATGCTAACCTGCCTGACCATGATCAACCTACCTTAACAACGCCCGTCACAAGCTTTCGCATAGCGACTTACCCTGCTACGCTACGATACTCAGTTTTG
This sequence comes from Flavipsychrobacter sp., assembly GCA_035497455.1. Classification (GTDB taxonomy): domain Bacteria; phylum Bacteroidota; class Bacteroidia; order Chitinophagales; family Chitinophagaceae; genus JAFIGV01. The sequence goes on along the minus strand of DATJDL010000018.1, from coordinate 32,665 downwards.
CGTAATTCAGCATAATCTTTTTTATACCATGTCCACCTTCAAATTCGATGGCGGCGATCCGGTTATTCGGGTTGCCTTCGATGGTGAGGATCGTCCCAAAACCAAATTTCTGATGTTCCACCTTCATGCCGGCTTGCATTTCAGCAGGCTTGGCAATATTGAAATGAGTAGAAGGGGTGTGTTCTTTCACACTATTCTGTTGTTGCAGTTTATCCGCGATCTTTTTTAAGGGTGGTGTTTTATCAAAATTACCCCGCATCTGGCTTCCAAATCCGCTATTTACGGAATTAGAAGGTTTGTTGCTCATACCCGTAAACGTTCTATCCAGGCGATCTTCCGGTATTTCATCGATAAAACGGCTCGGATCATTCTGTACCAGGCTGCCGAAGCGGTAACGACTTGTAGCATACGTCACCCAAAGGCGTTGTTTGGCGCGTGTAATAGCCACATAAAACAACCGGCGTTCTTCTTCCAGGTCTGCGCGGTCATACATACTCATGCTGCTTGGGAAAAGCGTTTCTTCGAGTCCTACAGAAAATACGCAAGGGAATTCCAATCCTTTTGCGGCATGTATAGTCATTAGCTTCACTGCATCTGCATTCTCATCTTTATCAGTATCGGCATCGGTCAATAAGGTAATCTGCTGCAAGTAGCTTCCCAGGCTTTTGTCGAGCAACTCTCCCTCTTCATCCGGTGTTTCTGTGAATTCTTTGATCGAGTTGAGGAGTTCCTGGATGTTCTCATAACGTGCCAGTCCCTCCACCGATTTGTCATTATGGAGCTCGGCTACCAAACCGGTTCTCTTGCCCACCGCGAATGCCACATCGTATGCATTATGCGTGGTAAGCATCGTTTGAAAGCCCTGGATCATGGTCACAAAGTTTTCCACTGCATGGGCTGCAGCCCCTTTCAGTCCTGCCATATCGGGAAACTGCAAGGCCTCCCAAAACGTTCTGCCTGTTTGATTGGCGGCTACCAGTATCCGGTCTACGCTGGTTTTACCGATGCTCCTTGCCGGGTAGTTGATGATACGCTTCAGGTTTTCATCGTCCTGTGTATTAACAATGATCCGCAGGTAGGCTAAAAGATCTTTGATCTCTTTACGTTGGTAAAACGAAATGCCACCGACAAGCTTATACGTAATATTCATGCGACGCAGGCATTCTTCAAACGCACGGGACTGTGCATTCGTGCGATAGAGGATAGCAAAATCCTTGTTATGATAGTGATTGCGCAGCTTCATTTCCGTAATGGAATCGGCAACAAAGCGACCTTCATCATTATCAGTGAGCGTGCGCACCAGTTTGATCTTTTCGCCTTCGTCATTACTGGTCCATAACGCTTTCGGTATCTGGTTTTTATTATTGGATATAATGTTGTTGGCCACGCTCAGGATGGACTGCGTACTGCGATAGTTTTGTTCCAGTTTCACGATCTTCACATCATCATAGTCATCCTGGAACTGAAGGATGTTTTGCACCGTGGCACCCCGGAAAGAGTAGATACTTTGCGCGTCATCCCCCACAACACAAATATTTTCATGTACAGCACCCAGCATCTTGATGATCTGGTACTGCGCCACGTTGGTATCCTGGTACTCATCAATCAGTATATACCTGAAACGATGCTGGTATTTTGCCAGCACCTCAGGAACCTTTGTCAGCAAATCATGCATCTTAAACAACAGGTCATCAAAATCCATAGCACCGTTCCTGAAACAACGTTTGGAATAGGCATCGTAGATCTCTCCCATTAAGGGACGATTGGCCCGTGCATCTTCCTGTTGTATGAAATGATCCAGCTTATAGGCTGTCGCATCTATTAAACTGTTCTTGGCGGCTGATATGCGATTGTAAACATAGTTGGGTTTGTAATGCTTGTCATCCAGCTGCATATCGTTGATGATGCTTTTCAGAACCGATTTGGCATCATCCGTATCATAAATCGTAAAGTTGTTGGGATACCCCAGTTTGTTTGCCTCCGCCCGCAGGATTCTGGCAAAAACCGAGTGAAATGTACCGATGTATAAATTACGGGCTTCCCTATTGCCCAATATATGCTCCACACGCTCCTTCATCTCAGCAGCGGCCTTGTTAGTGAACGTAAGCGCAAGGATGTTAAAGGCATCTACGCCCTGGTTCATCAAATGCGCAATGCGGGTCGTAAGTACTTTAGTTTTACCACTGCCGGCGCCGGCCACGATCATCAACGGACCATTTATATGCAGCACCGCTTCGCTTTGCTGCTCATTCAATCCACTTAAATATTCCTGCATGCCCGCGAAGTTATGTTAAGGGTCGGAAATTTTCGGGGCGGAGTTTCGGCACCTGAAAGAAACATGTCCTCCTGTTAAAAAAAATAAAAATGCAGTTTTGATAACTATCTGATGCTGTAGGAGAAATTAAATTTGTTACCGTTTCAAGCAAGTTTTGGAAGCGTCCGCAACAATGAACGAAATAGCAGCCCGGTTCTTTGGGAGTAAAACATGTGTTAGTAGTAGAACCGCGATAAAATATATAAATGATGATGGCGAAAATTATAGTACCAACGTACGAAATGGTAATTTTTGAAAATTAGAACTTAGATTGGATGTTTAACCTTGTTTTTGAACTTTGACTTTACAACATGTACCGCTTTCAACATACCGAACATTTGTACTTTCTGGCAGGCATTGCATTGTTTGTACTGCTGTTTATATTAGTGATTCTTTGGCGCAGCAAGAAACTGAAGAAGCTGGGCGATGCCCGATTGGTGAATGAACAGTTGCTCGGTTTTATACCCGGGCGGGTAACGCTAAAGTTTATCCTGCTTTCACTCGCGTTCGGATCGCTGGTGATAGGCTGGGCGAACCTTCAGAAAGGAAGCGGTACCGAAAAGACGCAGCGGAAAGGGTTAGACGTGATGATAGCCCTGGATGTGAGCAAAAGTATGCTCGCGAAAGACATTCAACCAGACAGGCTCACACGCGCCAAGCAACTCATTAGCGCAATGCTTGACAAAATGAAGAATGATCGTGTGGGCTTGGTAGTATTTGCCGGTAAAGCTTACCTGCAGGTACCGTTGACCATCGATTACGGGGCAATGAAAATGATGTTACAAAACGTCAATCCCGGCATGGTGCCTACACAGGGAACCGTCATCGGTGAAGCGATCGATATGGCGACCCGGTCTTTTTCGCAAAAAGAAAAAAAATACAAATCATTGGTCATTATCTCGGATGGAGAAGACCATGATGAAACAGCCATAGAAAAAGTGAAGGAAGCCCGCGAGGCAGGTGTGATTATTCAAACGGTAGGTGTCGGGTCACCGGAAGGCGCTACTTTATTGGACCCGGATACCAAGGGTGTAAAAACAGATGAGGAAGGGAAACCGATTATAAGCAAACTCAATGAAGATGAATTGAAATCGATAGCTGCAGCCGGCAACGGCACTTACAGCTTGCTGCGCAATAGTGATGAAGTAGCTTCCCGATTGGTAGATGAAATTGATGGTATGGAACAGAAAGACCTTGGTGTTGTGAGTTTCAGCAGTTACGAAAGTTATTTCCAGTACTTTTTGGCGATTGCATTTCTGTTACTGCTGGCTGAGTGGATCTTGCCCGGAGCCCGATTGAATAATCCTAAAACAGCAATAAGATAATGAAGCGAATCCTTGTAACCTGTTACCTGTTACTAAGCATAGCAGCGGTATATGCACAACAAAACCAGGTGCGGGCGGGCAATAAGCTCTACGAAGACAAGAAGTATAAGCAAGCAGCAACTGTCTATCAGGAGGCGTTGAAGAAAAACCCGAACTATTTGCCGGGTATTTTCAACCTGGGCAATGCGCTGTACCAGGATAAGAACTATGAAGCTTCCAGAAAAACCTATGATGCACTGGCAAAAAAAGCAACTGATCCGAGGATCAAAGCATCAAGTGACTATAACGTAGGCAATACTTATATGAGTCAACAGAAATGGGAGGAAGCGGTGAATGCTTATAAACAGTCATTGCGTAAAAATCCACAGGATGAAGATGCAAAATATAACCTGAGCTATGCCTTGGCAAAAATGAAACAAAACCAGGGCGGTGGTGGAAAGAACAAGGAAGATAAAAAACAGGATAAAAAGGAAAAGGATAAAGACAAACAGGAAAAGGATAAAGAGCAGCAAAACAAAGACAAGCAAGAGCAAAATAAAGAGCAGCAAGACCAGGACGAAAAGCAAGATCAGAAGGATCAGCAACAAGAGCAAAAGCCGCAGCCACAAACGAGTAAGCTCAGCGAGAAACAGGCTGATCAATTGCTCAATGCCTTAGCCCAGGAAGAAAAAAAGTTACACGATAAAAAAGAAAAAGGCAAAGCGGGAAAAGTGAAAGTAGAGAAAGATTGGTAAGGGCTGTTCGGCTACACCATCGCCTGAATTCAACAGCAACGTGTCGATCCAGGCTACTCCGAAATTGCGATCAACTATCCACATCTTATCAACAAACAAAAACTTTTTCTAAATATTTTTTTTAGTAGCGGAAATCTTTTTTAATATTGTGATAGGATTGTACTTACTAACCCATCCTTATAAAAGTTCGGCAGCGAAATAACACTGACCGAACTTTTTTTATGCCCCTGAAACAAGCCACGGTAAAGGCTTTCAAAAGAACAGATCGCTATGCTGCACTATTTTATTTTCTACAAACCACATGAAGTGCTTTCACAATTTTCGAGAGAAGGAGATAAAAAAACTTTAGCTGATTTCTTTCATTCGCTTTCAAAGGATGTTTATCCCGTAGGAAGACTCGATTATGATAGTGAAGGACTGTTATTCCTCACGAATGATAAACAAGTGACACATCGTTTACTCGAACCCAAGCATCAGCATGCCCGGACTTACTATGTGCAGGTAGAAGGAGCCATCACGGGTGAAGCCATCAGGGAGCTGGAAAACGGGGTGAACATTTCTGTAAACGGCAAACCATATCTTACAGCAAAAGCGGTTGCCAACATCTTACCACAAGAGCCTCGTCTTCCCGAAAGAAATCCGCCTATACGTTTTCGAAAAAACATTCCTACTTCATGGCTGGCACTCACTATTACCGAAGGGAAGAACAGGCAGGTGAGAAAGATGACTGCAGCAGTAGGTTTCCCTACATTGCGACTGGTGCGCTACAGCATCGGCAATATAGATATTGCCGGCATGGAAAGCGGGGATATCAGGGAGCTGGACGCGGAAGAGGTAAAGCAGCTGTTCAGTTAGTCTTTATAAATCTTTATCTCCCTTTTCCCTTCACTATCTCTACAGGCACGGTACATGCCCTCGCTGTTGAAAGGCATACAGATAGTACCCGAATGATCTACAGCTACCAGTCCACCTTCGCCACCTATCTTTATTAACTTATCATGTACGACCTTATTACACGCCTCCTCTAACGATAGTCCTTTATACTCCATCAGGCAGGAGATATCATAGGCTACCACGGAACGGATGAACAGTTCACCGTGCCCGGTACAAGAGATAGCACAAGTGCTGTTGTTGGCATACGTGCCGGCACCGATCACCGGGCTATCCCCGATCCGCCCAAATTTTTTATTGGTCATACCACCCGTGCTCGTCGCCGCGGCCAAATTACCAAAAGCATCCAGCGCCACAGCGCCCACGGTTCCGAACTTCTTTTCCGTATGATCGAGTTGTACACGGTCTTCCTTCAAGGCTTCCTGCCATTGACGGTGTCTCATTTCATTATAGAAATAGCTTTCTTCTTCAAACCGGATCCCATGCTGTCTCGCAAAGCGTTCCGCACCGGCACCGCAAAGCATCACATGTTCACTCTCCTGCATAATCTTCTTTGCCAACGTAACGGGATTCTTCACCCTGCTGATACCGCTCACCGCACCTGCCATGAGATGTGCCCCCTCCATGATGGCTGCATCCATTTCATGTTTTCCTTCGTTATTGAACACCGATCCGCGCCCTGCGTTGAATAGGGGAAAATCTTCCAATTGCCGCACTGCAGCTTCCACTGCATCTAAAGAAGTCCCACCCTGTTCCAGTAATTGATAGCCTGCGTCCAGTGCATCTTGTAAACCGGATTCATACTGTTGCTGCAACTCCGGTGTCATTGTAGATCTCAGGATCGTGCCTGCACCACCATGCAGGGCTATTGCTATTTTACCAGGCATATTTTTGAATAATTATCACCAAATGTAAACGGCTTTTTGCTTTCCCGGAAAAGAAACCGACAGGATGGTTCGTAACCTGCGGTTTGACTTGATTCCTACAGAAAGGAATACTTCCGGAATCATCCCACGTGTTTTTCCTTCAGGCAGTTTATCTTCGCGGCAAATTTCAATATACCCATGGAGCGCCAAATAAAGTCCGCACTGATCTCTGTTTTCTATAAAGACGGCTTGGAGCCGATAGTGAGAAAATTGCACGAACTGGACATCACGATCTACTCTACAGGAGGCACACAAAAATTTATTGAAGAACTGGGCATCCCATGTGTTCCCGTAGAGCAGGTGACCAGCTACCCTTCTATCCTGGGCGGCCGTGTAAAAACACTGCACCCGAAATTATTCGGAGGCATCCTGGCCCGTCGTGATCTGCCGGAAGATGTGCAGCACGTACAGGAATATGAAATCCCTTTTATTGACCTCGTTATTGTAGACCTGTACCCATTCGAAGAAACATTGAAAACAACCAGCGAAGAAAAGCTGATCATTGAAAAAATAGACATCGGCGGACCTTCTATGATTCGCGCAGCAGCTAAAAACCATAAAGATGTAACGGTTATTGCACAGCGAAATGAATACCATGCTTTAGAAAATCTGCTGAACGAACAGAAAGGCATTGTTACACTCGAACAGCGCAGGGCTTTTGCTGCCAAAGCTTTTGAAGTAGTGGCACATTATGATATTGCCATAGCGAATTATTTTACCAACGAGAACACGAACGAATTTTTCCTTTCTGTTAATCATAAGCAATCCCTCCGGTACGGAGAGAACCCGCATCAGCAGGCGGTATTTTATGGTGAAATCGATGCACTGTTTGACAAATTGAATGGCAAGGAACTTTCTTACAATAACCTGGTAGATGTAGATGCTGCTTGCCAGATTATGAGCGAGTTTAGCTTACCGGCGTTCGCTATCATCAAACATACCAATGTGTGTGGCGTCGCGCTGGCTGACAACGTATTCAACGCGTGGACTGAAGCATTATCCGGAGACCCTGAAAGTGCGTTTGGCGGTGTGCTGGTCACCAATCAAACCATCACCATCGAAGTAGCGGAAAAGATCAACGAACTTTTCTTTGAAGTGCTGGTGGCACCGGCGTTTGATGCAGCTGCTTTGGAAAAGCTTAAAAGCAAAAAGAACAGGATTTTATTACAGCAAAAGGGAAATTTTAAAATAGAGAAAGAATACAAGCGCATCCTCAATGGCGTGCTGGTACAGGATGCTGATGGTCAGGCTTATGAAAAATGGGAAGATGCAGGCGCGCGCAGCACAACAGATGCTGAAAAACAAGACCTGGAATTTGCCAACATCGTATGCAAGCATTTAAAATCAAATGCGATTGCTTTGGTGAAGGATCGTAAACTGATCGGGAAGGGGTGCGGACAAACAAGCCGTATTGATGCACTTCGCCAGGCTATTGAAAAATCGAAACAGTTCGGATTTTCTTTAGAAGGCGCTGTGCTGGCATCGGATGCATTCTTCCCCTTTGATGATTGCGCGCGGATGGCTCATGAAGCAGGTATTACGGCGATCATTCAGCCAGGCGGCTCCATGCGTGACAACGACACTGTCACTTATTGCAAGGAAAACGGACTGGCATTGGTGATGACCGGCATGAGACATTTTAAACATTAATGTATGCTCTCGTTAACCGTTAACGAAAATATACTGCTCCGTACGTATCTCGAAGACGATGCTGCGGAGCATTTCCATTTAGTAAATCAAAACCGGCAACATCTTCGCCCCTGGCTGCGCTGGATCGACTCCCATCTGAAAGAAGCGAATTCCCTGGAGTACATCCGCTATACCCATATACAGTTCGAGGAGCAGCTGGCGGTAATGCTGGGCGTGTTTGAAAACAACAGACTCATAGGTGAAGTCGGTATGTTCCTCTGGGAGCAGGAGTTAAAGAAAGCCCAGATCGGGTACTGGATATCCGCCTCACACCAGGGGAAAAGTATCCTGAGGGAAAGTCTTGACCGTTTCTTTCATTATATCTTTACTAACCTCGATATGAACAAGCTCGAAGTACGTTTCGTGCCTTCCAATATCCGCAGCGGAAAACTTGCCGAGCGCATGGGCTGTAAGATAGAGGGGGTATTGCGTGATAGTTATTTCATCAATGGAAAACTCGAAAATCTTGTTGTGACCGGGGTGCTCAGAGAAGAATGGAAACGGTCCCGGCAAACGTTTTTCTGATTTGCAGCACAGTAAGCAACGTATCCCCTGAAGCGGCAGCTTTACCTTCTGTATAGAGCAATTCACTACGACGCACTCATACCTTGCCCGTAAAATATAATGCACTCGCGGAAGCAGTGAGGCAAAGCGACGTGGCAAGACAAGTGCATACCCTGATGCAAAAACGGCTTTTCTTACTGCAAGCTTTCCTGCCCTGCATAGTTCACGTCTTTGGTAATCACCGTTCCATTCACAGATGACGGAAGCCGGGGCTTCCCTGCCATAAAACGGCTGTCACTAAGATCCAGCATTTCGATAAGCTTTACCTGGTCAAATTTTGCCGCCTCCCAAAATTTGCAGGATCTCATTTCTGCCGCAGCTTTAAATGTAGCTCCCAGGAATTCTACCCGGTCTCTGAATTGCGTATTATTGAATATAGCCCGATCATAAAAAGTGGTGTAGTTGAAAAAAGAACCGGCATTAAACACACATAAGGAATAGTCCGTGTACTTCCAGAATTTGGTGTTGCTGAACTGCGCTTCCTGATTGAAAAACGCACTTTGAAAACTACAGATACTATCAAATGTATTTGCAAAGAAATTAGCCTTCCGGTTGAAAAATGCATTTTGAAAACGGACTTCCTTTTTGAAAAAACAATGGAGGAACCAGGCGTTGGAGGAGCATTCCAGCTCTTCGAAATTGGCGTTACCGTTGAAGATACAATTGTTGAAATTCAATGTTCCCCTGACCACCAATCCCCTGAAATCCACATCCCCCCAAAAATAGCAGCTATCAAAAAACACCTGTTGCCCAATGGTAGTATAATAACTGCCGGTGCCATTTTTTAACGCCAGTGCCAATGATTTTTGAAAATGACATTTCCTGAAGATAACAGCCCCGCGTATATCATACCGGTAGATGTTCCCATTCTCTGGCGTGGACTTTCCCTGATCGATCAATGACACTGCATTTTCAAATTTTCTCCCCTCTACCAGCAACGTTTCCCCACGGCTGATCGTTTCAGAAAATGATGCGTTATTGACGTTCTTCTTTTGTGAAAAACAGGATCCCAGAGGAAACAGGATCAGTAATAATATAAAGCCGGTTAGAATTTTTTGGGTCATGATAGTTGTATTTAGTCTGCAAATCGGATGCGGACATTCCTTAAAATAACAGCAATGCCAGTGAATAGAATGATTTTCTGAATATCGAGGCAAATCGTGGAGCAAGAATGCACCCCACGATTCCTGTTTAATAAAATGCTGAAAGATGCCGAGCCTACGCCAAAAAAATGTATGACTGTTCTCCTTCCGATTATTTCCTATTGATAAATCCCCCTTTCTCCTGCGTTGTATTTTTATAAGCTTCTATTTTCTGTTTGAGTTCACCTGTTTTGTGTTTTGCTTTCAGGAAATTGATGATCTCATCCGGGCGATAGGCATTAGGGTTCGTTCGGGTTACTGTAGTTTTATAGGGGCTTTTGAATATCGTGTTGTCAGAAGGAGTGCTCTTGTCTGCATTTTTAAACGAAAAGGCATTATCATTTTTCACACCTTTAGATGATGCGCCATACTGGAAATATTTTGGAGCTGAGGTGGTATAGAAAAGATTGTTTTGTTCATTTCCTTCCTCAAATTTGTTCGTCACATCAGCTACCATTACCAGGTAGTAGTAGCCGGTAAGATTTTGAGGCATGTAGTACAGGCGTTGCATATACTGTGTTCCGAAAACCAGGGAAGCCAGGTCACCCCCCGCGGGGATATTATAATTGAAGATCGCCTGGTTAGAATTTACCTGATAGATAGTGTTCGCTGCTATAGAGGTGTTGAACTGGTCAGCAGTAACAATTCCAAAATCATTTGCATTATAGGCATTGTAGTAGATATAATACAGCTCCCAGTTGGCATTACTGCCTGCCGGTTGATTGCCGATATTGTACAGGTTGAAGCTCATCAGGCGACCGGTAAAACCGTCATAGTTATAGTCTTCGAATATCCAGGGTGCGAGGTCAACACCTGTGCTGGTAGGATTGTCGTTTGGCGGCGTATTGTCACTGGCTCCGTTTTCAGCAATGAACAGGGGCTTTTCTCCATTACCGCCATCACAAAATGTATTGACGAAAAAGTTATAATCCACCCAGATATAACCGGCACTGCCCCAGCTTCCTCCCCAGGAGTTGATGACCTTGAAAGCACCTCCCGGTCCTTTGCTGTTATCGTATCCGCCGATCACCATAGCATGATAGGCATGAATGCCTACCTGGTCAAAGGAGGTATTGGAGGTGAGCACATTATCCGAATTCCAGGTCATGAAATTATCTGCCAGTCTTGCACCGAACACCACAGGTATTTTCTTATAGATGTATTCTTTAATGGTGTTCACATCGGCCGCAATCTTCCGGTAAGATTTAATCTTGTGTCCGGCAGCTTCACTGGTCCAGTTAGTTTGCACACCGGAGCTGGTGCAATTCCCTAAATTATTATAGGGCACTGTTTGCATGGTGGCGATGCCCCTTTGTTGTACTACATCCAATGCGAAGCCAAAGTTGGTTCCGTTACAGTCCTGTCCTTTTTTATCATTAGGAATAGCCGTAAATAAATCGCGGGGACTCAGCTGATTATTGGGCGATGCCAACTGCTGTGTGCTCAGATTCTTTTCTATCCCTTCTATCGCCGTTTTCATATTATAAGCTACCGCCCATGCTACACAGGTCCCATAGCTCTCCTGGTTGCCTATGGGCGGGAATAAAGGCACCAGGTCTACAACCGCCGGGAGATTGCTGTTACCAAAGCTTACATGGGTGGAAGTGGGAACGGTAGACATATCATCAGAAGGAGTATACCCTAAATTGGATGGGGCATTGGGATCCTGGTCGTTAGGCTTGGGCTCATCTGTCAATTTACAGGAACCTATTGCCAGCAGACCTAGTACAAGAGGGTAAATGATTTGCTTTTTCATGGATGTGCTGTTTTAGAATGCTTTATGTTGATTATGATATACAAATACTAATCGAAGCAGGTGAGAAAGGTCATCGAACCTTTCCTCTTCCCAGTTCCGCCCGGAAGGATTGTCCGTTACGATACGACACAGGATAGCCGGGCTCCTCCGCAAACAAACGGTAACGGTCTGACCGCAGCTTAATATCACTTCCGTCCACTGCCTGCACCTTCTGAATGATAAACCCGATCAGTGCCTTTTTTCGCTCGTTACGTGACGGGATCACATCTACGATCTTACCCGTTACGGCAGCACCTTTTCGAATGATCAGGCGACCAGCTGCTTCCACATTTTCCGCACAGGTAAGCCGGATGATATCGCCGTCCCGGCTGACGTCTTCAGAGCTGATGGTTTCCGCCAGGGTGATGCGGATACTTCTGCCTGCCGGTACTTCTACCGGACCGGACCCAGCACGGCTGTTTTGCCGGGTATTACCTCGATACTCTTCCGCTGCTTCGTCTTCGTATTCCGCCGCTTCTACCGCTTTTCTATTTGAAGTTTTTTTTTGAGCATTCTCAGACTGTCTGGTTTTATCCTGCCTCGCATTTGCTGCTGCATTCTGCTTATTGATGCGCTGATACATTTCATTGGGCGTTTCCTCGACAGAAGCTGTTGTAGCTATATTTTGTTGCAGTTCGTTTGAAGAAGAGGTATCCGGCTGTTCCAGGATAACGGGGTCTTGTACGACGTCCTTACTTTCTTCTGAATTGCCCCCTGCGAAGTTCCAAAGGAGTAAAATGACACAGAGCAGTACGGATGCCGCAAGGAGCAGTACCGGTTTGTTCACTTTTTCTATGTCCGGTACTTTCAAGCTACCCGAAATCGTTTTTGCCTTTGCCAGCAGGGTACTTACTGACATGGGTTCACTCCCGGTACGGGGAGCAGTAAATACCTGGGATGCCTTCAGCACCTGCGTCAGTTCACTATCCGAAAGAAGCAGGCTGCCCATGGCTTTCTTCAGTTCCTCCTTAAATTCCACTGCTTTCTGATAGCGGCGCTCCGGCTTCCTTTCCAGTGCTTTGAAAATGATCTTTTGAAGCGTAACGGGCACAGAAGGATTAAAAGCGATAACAGGTTTCGGATCATTCTCCAGCTTATCTTTCATGATCTGGTAATCCGTATCTGCCTGGTAAGGCGGCATGCCGCAAAGCAACTCGTAAAGAATGTTACCGACTGCATAGACATCTGTACGTTCATCTCCTTCCTGTCCCTGTATTTGTTCGGGGGACATATATTCCAGCGTCCCTACCGATTTGCCATGCCGTGTCATACGTTGTGCATCTCTCATGCGGGCAATGCCAAAGTCCATGATCTTCACCTCACCGTCTTCATGGATCATCACATTGGCAGGTTTTATATCCCGGTGTATAATGCCTTTTTTATGTGCATGATGCAGGCCATCCAGCATCTGAACGGCTATGCTGGCAGCAAGCGGGTGTGTTATTTTTTTATGAATGCGGAGCCAGTCTTCCAAGGTTTTGCCTTCCACATATTCCATCACCATCCAATAGGTATCTTCTTTGGGAATAAAAGAGTACAGGTGGGTAATGTTAGGATGGTTAAGCTTGGCCAGCGCCAATGCTTCCTGCTGAAAACGATCGCCGAGCGATTCATCTTCATTGGCAGATTTGTTGAGCTGTTTGATAGCGACCTTTCGGTCGAGCATGGTGTCATTGGCAAGATACACGGTGCCCATACCTCCTTCGCCTATTTTTTCTATTATCGTATATTGACTTTCAAAAGCGTTCATGACATGATGTTGTGCTCTTTGGTTATCGGTGTGGTAGATACTATGTCATCAGAAAAAGAAATAAGTACCGCTGTGAAATTGTCTGAAGCCCTTCTTTCCATGGCTATCGTCCGGAAGCATTCAAGGATCAATGCCGGGTCATTCATGCGCATCAGGTTTTGCAATTGCGCATCGCTGAAGACATCGTAAAGCCCGTCGGAACAGAGCAGCAGTTTATCCGTCACCTGCAATGCAATGGGCACAACAGCCGTTTGCGGAACAATAGCATTCACCGTGCCCAACGCCTGCAATAACACGTTTCTCATAGCATGTGTATCACGCTGCGCCAGGCTGATCTCTCCGTTTTCATACATCTGGTTCACCAACGTATGATCTTTTGAAAGTTGTCGGAGGCTGCCCGCGCTAAAATGATATAAACGGCTGTCGCCGACATGAGCGAAGGAGAGCGTGTTATCTTTTATCATGACAGCAGTGGCTGTCGTGCCCATTCCCCGTTGCGATGGATTTTCGTTACCAGCTTTTCGTATCGCCCCATGTGCCGCCTGGATCGCATTGGAAAGAAGGTTACCTGGAGGATCGTTCCTGTTTTGCAGGGTATATTTCAACATCGTTTCACAGGCTATTTGGCTGGCTATTTCCCCGGCATGATGTCCGCCCATGCCATCCGCTACTACACACAGCAACTGTTGCCGGTCATCAGTTAAAAAATATGATAGCAGGTGATCTTCATTGTGTTCACGCACCGGTCCGGTTTCGGAAAGCGAATGAACGATACAATGCATGAACGGTTGTGCGGGCTCAGTCGATGGTTGTCGAAATTCCGTTTCTTCTTTAGGTCTTGAAAAGAGAAAGCGCATACAAATGATATTTGAGGATAAATGATTGGTGCTACTGCCAGTCCACCGGCTCTGCATAAACAGAGCCCCGGTGGTAGTTCTTGACAGCGCCCGTCTAAAACAAGGGATGAGCATTCTTTAGCAGCCGCCGCTGAACAGCTTTGGCAATAGCGTCATTCATTTCGTACCTGCTATGAAACCTGGCTGTAATGTTCCGTTCAGCGTTCGATGCTTATTTGATTACTTGTTGCCGTCCCATTAACTCCATAACATACTTAATGGGAATAGCAAATGAGATGGCTGCACCGGGTTCCCATTTACCTGCACTGAATACGCCCACTACTTTTCCGTGGTCGTCGAACATCGGGCCACCACTGTTCCCTCCGCCGGTAGAGTTAATGGTAAGCTGGTAATAATCACCGAAAGAGCTCATATAGTCGTCTATCTTGCTGTTCTTTTCCGTTCCGCGAACCATCCGGCCCACGTTACCGTTACTAATGGTCGGCACCGGCACGGTGGTAATATTGGGGTTGGTATTGAACACATCCTGTGAACGTTTTAGCACCACTTGTGCCGGGGCAATACCGGGATACCCCATCACAACAGCTGCATCGCCGGGTTGTATTTGATCGTAGTTATCATTCAAATCCACCTTAGGGAGAGATTCCGGAAGATCTATCTTGATCATCGCTACATCATGCGTGGAAGAGATACGAACGATCTTTGCCGGTGTACGTTGCGAGTTATTGGCAAAGGTTACGTCAAGGTAAGTGTTCACCCCTGTATACCGTTTATCATTACCCGGCACCCAATCGCCCACCATGTCACGAGATACTTCCATCGTCCATTCCGGTCCAAAAGTGCCATCCGCGTTTTGCCCCACCATGATACCCGGGAAAGCATAATCCTGAAAATGAAAAGACGTAAGCCAGTTAGATGCCACATGCCTGTTGGTGGCTATAAAACCTCGTTCATCCACCACAAAACCGCTGCCGCTGCCACTGCTTGCCACAAGGTCTAACTCGATTCCGGCGAAGTTGCCCAGTGCCTTCAGGTAATCTCCTTTCGTTACCAGAAACGGTACAATCTTTCCCTGGGCGTCTTTGGTATAAGCACCACGGTAGCCAAGTACCGCTCCGTTCTTTTGAAATACGGGATAGTACACATGATACATTTCTTCCCCGGAACTGGTATTGGTCAGTTTCCACGCCATTTCTACATAGACCACTTTATCCTGGTTGGCTTTGGCTATTTCAGCAGGTGTCTGTGTGGTTTTGGGGTCTCTTACGTGTACGACCTCGCGTTTAGAGTTTTTATTCCAGATAATATATCCACCGGTGCCCAGCAGCAGTGCCAGTGCGATAATCGTAATGAGCATACCGGCTTTATTTTTCTTTTCAGATTGCTGCAGCATATGCTGCATGGTCTGCTTACCGATCGTTTCTTTTACGGGGGTTATATTTTCCGAAGTTTTTGCTTCCGGCGTATCATGCGCTTTGGTCTCTTTCGCTGGTGTATCAATCACACGGGTCTTCTTCACATGAGATGCCGGGCGCGGATCCAGGTCAAATTCAAAGGCAGGACCATCTTTTCCCAGTTTTATAACATCGCCTGCAAAAATTTCAGTCTTCTCCGTGATCTTCATGTCATTCACATATGTCCCGTTCTTGCTTTGACAATCTATAACGGTAAATTGTTCGGTATGTACAGTATCCTGTACAATACGGCAATGCTCCCGGCTAATAGTATCTTCTTTTACCGGATCGTAGCTTACATCATTGTTAAGTCCCCTGCCAATACGGATATCGGTGGCGCCGGTCAAAGGAAATTTTTCTACCTGCCCCTTTTTTGAACCCGCAATGTGGCGGACAATTAAAGAAGTTTGCTGATTCATGTTGTTTGTTTTAGACGGTTAAGAATATTGTTGTAAAATTTGGAATTGCCGATGCGCTTTGAAATACTTAATTTGTATTAGTCCTCCGGCTATTCTTGGTCTTACACAGGCTAATAGGAATGACCGCCAAAAGGTCATCATACTCACCGCAATTTTTTTGAGCTGCACACGTTATGTATGCGCCTAATTAAGCCGTATCTTTATACTACTACATCATCAAATCAAACATCAATATGAAAAAAACCTTTCTGGCACTGTTGCTCCTTGCTGCAACAGGGTTGCCTGCTTTGGCTCAGAAACAAACACCTCTCATTGACCGGGAGAAGTTTTTCGGCGATCCTGAAGTAAGGGGAGCACAACTCTCTCCTGACGGCAAATGGATGAGTTATATTAAGAACTATAACGACATTCCTAACATCTGGGTAAAAAAAACAGAAGAAGCCTTTGACAAAGGGAAACCGCTTACAAATGATAAACGTCCGATATCCGGCTACTTCTGGAGCAAGGATGGCAAATACATTTTGTATATGCAGGATAAAGGAGGCAATGAGAATTACAACATCTACGCTGTAAACCCCCAGGATGCAAAAGATGCTAAAACCGGCGTTCCCAAAGAACGTAACCTGACCCCCAAAGAAAATGTGGTAGCCTACATCATGGCGGTTTCCGAGAAAGATCCCGACATGCTGTTTGTAGGCATGAATGATCGTGATGCATCCTGGCATGACCTCTATTCGGTGAAAATTTCGACCGGTGAACTCAAACTCATCAGCGAGAATAAAGACCGCATATCCGGTTACGTATTCGATTGGAATGACAAGTTGCGCATGGCTACGCGTTCCAACGCCGACGGGTCTTCGGATATTCTCACTTATCAACCTGATGGTTCTTACAAAAAAATATACAGTGCTGCCCTGTTTGAGAGTGCTAATCCCTATTATTTCACGCCTGACAACAGCAAAGTATACCTTGTCACCAACACAGGCGCCAATCGCGATCTGACAGAGCTTCAGTTAATGGATCCCGCTACAGGTGCCGCAACCTTTGTAGAGAAAGATCCCGAAAACAAAGTGGATTTTGGAGGCTTGAACATATCCGACAAAACGCATGAACCTATCTTCAGTATCTATCAGGAGAACAAGCCCCGGATCTATTGGAAAGACAAAAACTTTGAATCGCATTACAACTCCCTGAAACAGCAATTTGCAGGGAAAGAGATTTCCTTCAATGGTTCCAATAAAAACGAAGACTTATGGTTGATATCCGTGTACAGTGATACAGACCCCGGGGCTGTATACCTCTACGATATGAAAACCAAGAAAACCACATTTCAATACAGACCCCGGAAAGAGTTAAACCCGGATGATCTGGCACCCATGCAGATCCTGAGCTACCCTTCATCTGACGGGCTCATGATACCCGCCTACCTTACGATTCCCAAGGGCAGCGACGGCAAAAACCTTCCGCTGATTGTCAATCCTCACGGAGGCCCCTGGTCGAGAGACGGTTGGGGTTATAACAGCTTCGCCCAGTTCTTAGCCAACAGGGGTTATGCGGTATTGCAGATGAATTTCAGGGGATCTACCGGCTATGGAAAGAAATTTATCGATGCCGGAAACCTGGAATGGGGCAAACTCATGCAGGACGATATTACCTGGGGTGTAAAATACCTGGTGGATAAAGGAATCGTGGATAAAAAACGCGTCGGCATCATGGGTGGAAGCTACGGGGGCTACGCAACCCTTGCTGGTCTTACCTTTACGCCGGATGTGTATGCAGCAGGCGTGGATATCGTAGGACCTTCCAACTTAATTACATTACTGAAATCCATACCTGCTTACTGGGAATCGGGACGCAAAGAATTTACAGAACGTATGGGTAATTATGAAACTCCGGAAGGAGAAAAATTCCTGAAAGAGATCTCTCCCCTTTTCCATGTAGACAAAATAAGAGCTCCGTTGATGGTGGTACAGGGGGCCAACGATCCCCGTGTGAAAAAAGCAGAAAGCGATCAAATCGTGATAGCCATGCGCGACAAAAAACTTCCCGTAGAATATTTACTGGCAATGGACGAAGGTCATGGTTTTCATGATACCAAAAACAATATGGCTTTTCTGGCTGCAGCCGAAAAATTTCTTGCGAAGCACCTGGGCGGACGTTACCAGGAGAGCATGAAACCCGAAATTGCAGAACGCCAGAAGAAAATTACCGTGGACATTAACACGGTAAAAATGGATGTAGCCGTTGATGCAGGCAGTCTTGCCCCTATCTCTACAACCGGCAGCCTTACAGAAAGAAACTTAGTATATGATATGACGATAGAAGCACAAGGTCAGAAAATGAATTTTGACTACAACGTCGCTACCAAAAAAGACGGAGTAAACTGGAAATTCATAGAAAGTGCCAAAACACCTTTCGGAGATATGAAACAGGAAGCGCTGGTTTCCGGTAAGGATTATGCCCTGATCAACAAAACGATTGAGCAGGGTCCTGCCAAAATCAACTATGCCGTTAACGGAGAAAGCATTACCGGCAGCATGGAAGCCATGGGTAACAAACAGCCTATCAACGCGGATGTAAAAGGTAAAGTACTTTTTGCGGGTGATGAAGGTGTGGGACAGTGTATAGCCCTGTTGCCTTTGAAGAAAGGATACACTACCAGCTACACCTCCATCGACCAGCAATCTATGGAAGCAAAGGACTACATCATCTCGGTATTGGACGACGAAAAAGTAACCGTGCCTAAAGGAACTGCAACCTGCAAAAAAATAGAGTTGTACGAAAAAAATGAGCCTTCCAAGAAATCCTATGCATGGATTGATATGGCTTCAAAAACCGTTTATAAAATGGAAGTAGATGGCGGACAAATGAAATACAGCTTTCAATTGAAATAGAGAGTACTGGATTAACAATTATAAAATGCCCGGCTTAAAAGAAGCCGGGCATTTTTATATAAGGATGGTAGTCGGAAAATGGCGGTGAACCATCCTAAAACGTTCAGGATTTTAAAAAGTAAATAGAGGGCTTTGGTAGCTAAACTAACAATGCAGTGGAATCAAGGCCTGAAATATCTTTTAAAGGATCTATTGTTTCACCAGTTTGATCGTCTGTGACTGTACGGATGAGCTTACCCGGATAAAATACACCCCCGCGCTAAGGGAAGAAGTAGATAGGCTAATCAAATCCTCTTCTTTTTTTACGTTGTAATCTTCCCTGTAAATTACCTTCCCGGTTATATCCATAAGTTTTATAGAAACCCGGTCGGATAAAGGGAGGTGCAAGGTGATGTGGACGGAATGGGTGAAAGGATTGGGATAGCAAGCTACAGGATCTGTTTTTACCACACCTTTTACATCCAAAAGCGTATTGGCATTGCAAAAATCAGGCACACCGTATCCCAGATTAGCAGTAGGATTAGTGAAACGATGGGCGGTTTGCTGCAGCACGCTGCGAACCTGGAATGGATCTTTGGTCGGGTTAGCCTGCATTAAGCAAGCGGTAAAGCCGGCTATAGAAGGGGTGGCCATAGACGTGCCGCTAATATAATTGGGTGTAGTAGATGTAGTCAGCGCCGCCGCCGGATGTCCCATGCCACAGATATTGGGTTTTATTACCCCGGAAGCATTGGGACCATAGCCGCTGGTAGGTGCGGCTACCTTGCTGACGTCTACGCTTCCCACGGTAAGAATGTCATTAGCATCACTCGGAGCCAGAAGTCCACCTGTGCCTTCGTTTCCGGCTGAACCTATTACGGCTATTCCTTTACGCACAGCCATATTTACGGCCCGGGTGCCGATAGTGGTATTACCATCCAGTTGGGATGCGGTAATGGCGGGAAAAGGTGCGTCAAATACATTATACCCCAGGGATATCGAAGCAACGTCAGTACCGATGCTGTCGGCGCGTTCGATGCCCGCTATCAGGTTATCTATTTCTATCGGTTGTTCAAAACCGGCATCTTCTGTGATGAAAAGCGCATACTGTGCCAAAGGTGCTGCCCCGACAAAAGTATTGGGGATATATCCCGCCAGGATACTCAATACTTCCGTTCCATGACTGCCATAACCGTATACCAACGGAGTATCTCTCGATATATTGTATGTATCTATGATCCTGCCGGAGGTGTAGAGGCTGTCAAATCCGGGAGCGGAGTTCACCCAGTTGAAGCCGTTGTCAAGCACGGTAATCAGCATTCCCTGACCTTTGAAACCCAGGTCGTGTAAACAATCACCTCTCACCACCTGGGTTTGATCCCAGGCAGCTCCGTAGTAGGCTGCTGTGCCGGTGGTTTTACTGCGGGTGCCCGGAGCGGCAAAAAGCTTATCCCGGAATTTCTCGTCCGGAAACGGAGAAGGCTTATCATGCAACCCGTTACTGAACCAACCTACCAACACAATATTATTGATATAGGGTTTGTTCTGAAGCAATAGAATTTTTGAAGAATCGTCAACAATTAACACGCAGTTATTCATCCACCTCGAGGTAGTGTGGATAAGGCCTGAAGTAAGCTGCTTTACAGAATCCAGATAAGCGGGAGAAACTGGTAGATCTGTTGTATCAATGGCGATTCCGAACTTAGTTCTGCGGTCAAGTGCCCGCTGCGAGAGGAAACTGATCGGGTTATTAATATTAGCAGAACCGGCTTTATTCGTAAAGCTTATACGAAAAGCGTACTGCTTGGAAAGCGCCTGCGCACCGGAAGTAAAAAGGAAAAAACAAAGCAAGCTGCACAAAAACCGAACTCTCATATCGTAGCTTTTAGTTATGGTTAATCGCCCGCATCACTACACTGTAACCGCTACGGAAAGGAGTGCCGGGCAGGGAAGGATCATACGTCCAGCGAACGATCTCACGGTAGACCATTCCTACATCATGTCCATAGACTTCTTTCGCAAAGGTCTTTTCTGCATACCTGTCAGGATTTACTTCAGGGTTGCCGGTAGTATCGTTTATGGCATTTACGGTTACTGTATTGTCAAAATAAGCGGCTCCTGTATTATAGGGCTGATCAAAATTGGAATAGTAATAATCCCAGTTATAAAAATACTTATAATCGGCATCAAGATCCGCGTGAATCAAACTGTTTCCTTTCCAGGTATTGCCGTTTTGAACAGGGAAAGTAAGCTTGATAAAACGGAGTCCTGCTTCTACGTACTCCAGTGTACTTTCCGTGGGTGTTACCAAGATAGTACGATGTGCATTCCAGGTGGCGGTATCCTGTGTACGGATGTAGGTCTGGATACGATAAGATATCCGGTTTGTTTCATCGCGGAAAGTATCTACCACGGTCCACATCATCTGATACCGATGGATGGTCCTTACATCAAAAACATTGTCCCACAGGGTAGAGTCTACCTCGTAGGTTATAGAGTGTCCTTTGGTCAAAGGAAAGTAACGCTTGCCATAATCACCTGTTATTTTCTCACTTTTTTTTGTGCATGAAAAAAAAGCGAGCGAAAGAAAACTTGCAATAATAAATACAGGTAGCAATTTATTCTTCATAGAAAAAACAAAACGAGTGTAGCTGTAAATATAGTTAAAGAAACGAAAAACAATAGCATTTTATTCTCTGCAGCGATTTTGCTACAGCATTCCTCACTATTCCGGCAGCTCCGCATTGGTTTCCAAAACCTTACGGATGATCCCTCCTCCTATCACATCATCTCCTTCATAAAATACCGCAGATTGTCCCGGGGCAATACCTTTTACATCATTCGCAAAACTCACTTCCACACCCGCTGCTGTATTATGAAGTATACTCTCCGCGCCTGCATCTTTGTAACGTATTTTTGTGATGGCAGGCATCTGGTCGGCAATAGTTTCATATTTTATCATATTCACGCCGCTTACAAGCATTTTCTGCTGTTCCAGCTCATGTTCTTCTCCCAATACTACGGTATTGGTTTCGGGAAGGATCTTGGTAACATACATCGGTTTACCGAAAGCGATCTCCAGCCCTTTACGTTGTCCTATAGTGTAAAAAGGATATCCCTTATGTTTTCCCAGTATGGTGCCATCTGCCGCTACAAAATTGCCGCCGGCCACCCCGGCTTCCAGGGAGGGGATACGTCTTTTCAGAAATCCCCGGTAATCATTATCCGGCACAAAACAGATTTCATAGCTCTCTGCTTTTTTGGACAATTCTTTATATCCCATATCAAACGCCAGCTGACGAATTTCCGTTTTAAGGTAATCACCAAGCGGATAAAGGCTGCGGCTCAGGCAATCCTGCCCCAGCCCCCATAAAACATAACTCTGGTCCTTGGTCAGATCTTTTGCTTTGGAGAGCACGTGGCGCCCGTTTTCTTCACGCACTTTTACATAATGTCCTGTGGCAATGAACTCACAATCCAAAGCGTTGGCACGTTTCAATAAGGCTGCCCATTTGATATGTGTATTACACAGTACGCAGGGATTGGGGGTGCGGCCTGCCATATATTCTTCTACGAAATTATCTATGACAAAACCTCCGAACTCCTCCCGGATGTCCAGTACATAATGGGGAAATCCATTATCTACGGCAGCCTGGCGGGCATCGTTAAAACTATCCAGGTTACAGCAGCCGGTTTCTTTTTTACCGCCACCGCTTGCTGCATAGTCCCACGTTTTCATAGTGATCCCCACTACTTCATACCCTTGCTGGTGAAGCATTAAAGCTGCTACGGTGCTGTCTATTCCACCGCTCATGGCTACTAATACCTTGCCTTTTCTGCTCATAATGTTACTTAATGAGCGCAAAGTTAAGCATATCGCTTTTGGTAACCGTTTATAGGCTTATCGAGTTTTTTTTAAGAAGGATCTGGATTGCCTCGGAAAGCAGGCTAAGCTAATGCCAGACATACTTCAGCAATACAATGAGCAAGGCATAAAGCATGGTAGCGATCAGGATGCCCTTTGCTGTAGCGTCAAGGCGCTTGTTCGTATAATAAATAAACGGAATCAGGTTGGCAAAAAGGCTGAAAGACAGCAGTAATGCTGCGGTTTCATGATTATTGAACAACACTTCAAAAAAATTGCCGAGTCCTGCACCTGAGAATTTGATCAGGTAAACAACAATAAGCCCCAGTATAGGAAAGAAAATTCCTAATACAAAACCAAAGGGAGCGTTGCTACGATTCATAAAAGGGCGAATAATTTCTGCTAATATACAAATAGGAAAAGCATTTTGTTACAGTAGTATTATAATCAGTTATTTTCGCACCGTCTTTAAACAGCCAGCTCGTATGAATTTTCCTTTGAAAAATCTCCCGGAACGAACCGAAAAACCCCGTAACAATGGATTGACCATGGTAATGGACAAAGGCATGGGGTTAAACGCGGTAAAAGATTTCCTGGAAGTAGCATCACCTTGTGTGGATATTGTAAAACTGGGTTTCGGTACTTCCTTTGTTACGCAAAATCTTCAGAAAAAAATCGATCTTTATCAGGATGCCGGCGTGCCGGTTTACCTGGGCGGAACACTATTCGAAGCATTTCTTATACGCAACCAGATAGAGGACTACATACAGGTGATAAAGGACCATAATCTGAGCTATGTCGAGATCTCTGATGGCTCTATTACGATACCTCATGCGGAAAAATGCGGCTATATCGAGAAATTGGCTAAACATGCCACGGTACTGTCTGAAGTCGGCAGTAAGGACGCTACGAATATTATGCCTCCCTATAAATGGATAGAATTAATGCGGGCTGAACTGGAAGCAGGAGCCCGTTATGTAATCGCCGAAGCTCGTGAAGCCGGTAATGTGGGCATTTATCGTGACAGTGGTGAAGTACGCCAGGGTCTGGTACAAGAGATCCTTACACAGATACCTGCTGAACAAATCATCTGGGAAGCGCCGCAAAAAGCACAACAGGTGTATTTCCTCGAATTGCTGGGAGCTAACGTCAACTTAGGGAACATCGCACCGGCGGAAATGCTGCCATTGGAAAGCATGCGCTATGGGTTGAGAGGCGATACCTTTCATATGTTTTTGAAATAAGCATTTTTCCCTATGCGGGGAACAGTGATCTCTGCAACGCGGGGATAGTGAGCCGGGACAAGAGCTGCTGTTAGGAAGGATCTTTCCTGCTTTCCTTCCGGGTTGCTGTATTGCCACTGCTTATCCATCGCACGCCCAGCACCACGGCTGCAGAGAATAGATTTCCCTGCAAACCGGGCGCACTGAAGTTGTTGGTGACCTGGCATTGCACATCGACTCCCAGCGTGGCAGAAATCTGCCTTTTGGGACTAATAATGATTCCGGGATTGAGCTGCAACGCACCGGCTATTTTGGAAAACTCATTGGGATCGGACTTCGAGATACCACCGTAGATGTGGTCGTTTATTCTTTGCAGGAACGAAACATTTACTCCCCCATTCAAATAATATCCCCCTCTGTGATCTACCAGTTTTTGTACATGCAATAGCAACGGCACCTGTATCCGGTGTTGTGCCGTCCTTTTATAATCACGGGAGGTAGTGGCTTCAAATTTCCAGGAAGAATTGTCATAGACCAGGCCGGACACTAATCCTATTTTGCGCGTCAACATATAACCAATATGCAAACCTGCCATCCAGCGCCCGGTAGTCACCGAGCCATCGCCCCGCGGAGCGCGTCCATGTGTTTGATAATAGTCGTTAACCGTATTATAAAGTAGAAGGCTTAAACCTATACCCGCCTGGGGAGTAATAATGACCTTTCCCTTTTGAGCCAGGGATGCGTTAGACGTTTGTGCTGAGCATGTACTGGACAGCAATAAAAATGTTAGGGTGAGTTTCAGAAGTCTCATTTCTGGTGTTAGTGTTTTTCAATAAGTAGAATATATGGATTACACCTCATAAGTTGCTCCCTCTACGCTGGCAACCACATTATGAAATATGGTTGCTGCTTCTTTTTCAAATTCATTAATATCTCTGTATTTGGAGGAATAGTGCCCGAGCAAGAGCCTGCCTGCATTTGCTTTTAACGCCAACTCAGCAGCCTGGAGCGCCGTGGCATGAAAACGGGCAGCAGCCTTTTCCAGATTGTCGTGCAGGTAGGTGCTTTCATGATAGAGCAGGTCTGCGCCTGCAATATGCTCTATAAATGAATCGGTATAAACTGTATCGGCACAGTATGCATACTTCTTTGCCTTTGGCCCGCTTTCCGTCACCCATTCATTTTTCACCAGGATGCCATCTTTACGTTCATAATCCTCACCTGCCTTCAATCGTTCAAAAAAATAAGCAGGGACCTCATATTCACGGCACTTTTCAGGTAATAGCTTTCTGCCCCTCGTTTTTTGGGTAATTAAAAAACCATAGCATGCAATACGATGCTCTACCGGAAACACGTTCACCCGAAAATTCCTGGTGTCCGCCAACAGGGTTGCTTCACCGTCCTCAATAGGGTGAAAGTGAAAGGGATAGCTCAATTTCGTATCCGCGACATGCAGTATCAGGTCCAGTATATTGGCTAATTCCTTAGGCGCATACAAGTGAAGCGGCGCTGTCCGTCCGAGCAAACTCATGCTATTGATTAAGCCGGGCAGCCCGAAATAATGATCACCATGTAAATGACTGATGAATATATGAGTAATCTTACGCCATTTGACATGGTATTGCTGCATTTGGATCTGAGTGCCTTCTCCACAGTCCAGGAGAAGCACATCTCCTCCGATATCCACTGCCTGTGCCGTAGGGTGTCTGCCGAAAGCAGGTAGCGCCGAATTATTGCCCAGAATAGTTACCTGCATTATACTAAGTCTTCTCCTTCTTCACCCAATAATTCCCGCTCCAGCACTTCCATGTTCACGATATCTACCGCTTCTACCAATGTGGGTGCTATGTTGATCCCATGGAAATAGTCATGCTGCGAGAGATTGTTTCTTAACTCGGGTTTAAGGTGTGTAAATACCAGAGAGTGATTTTCCCCATAGAACACTTCATGCATCTGTGCTAATTCATCCATCACATTTTCTGCAGCGGCAGAACAGGCGCTTAAGTCAACAATGAGGTTGGCATGACCTTGTTTTACCAATTCTGTCCACTTTTGGCTTATAGCTTCTGTCAATTTTTCATCTAATTGGGGAGATTGTGGAGTAAGAACAATATAATTGGCATTGGTATCAATTTTGACTTCCATAAAAAAACTGGTTTAAATAAAAACGGTTTCAACATCTGTTCTTTTACACTGGTACAAAAATAATGCAGTTATAGCCAAACATGATGCGCTGCAAACTGCTGATTTATTAACTTTAATCAATTAAAAAGGAAAACAACCGAATGGACTCAAATTTTTCACCGAAGGTCAAAGAAGTGATTTCTTACAGTCGCGAGGAAGCTCTGCGATTGGGAAATGACTTTATTGGGACCGAGCACCTGCTGCTGGGATTGCTTCGCGAAGGCGACAGCCTGGCCGTACACGTGCTGCAAAATATGAACGTGGACCTTACCGATTTGCGTCGTGAATTGGAGATGACAATAAGAGATAAGAACAACCGCCCCGTTGCTAATATCAATAGCTTGCCGCTGACGAAACAAGCTGAAAAAGTGATTCGCATCACCGTATTGGAAGCTAAATCACTGAAAAGCCAAAGTGTAGAAACCGAGCATTTGATGCTTTCTATCTTAAAGAATAAGGAAAATGCTGCTACGCAAATCCTGCACCAGTTCGAAGTAGACTACGATCGCTACAAAAATGAATTGGGTATTCTGCGAGGCGATGCGCCGGCGAGCGAATATGGCAATGATCCCGGGGAGGAATTCGAAGAAGACGATGAGCGGAAACAATTCCAGCAACGCAGGACGTCCGGGAACACGAAATCGAAAACGCCCGTCCTGGACAATTTCGGACGTGATATTACCAAGCTGGCAGAGTTAGGCAATCTGGATCCGATCGTAGGCCGTGAGGAAGAGATAGAACGTGTTTCTCAGATCCTGTCCCGCCGCAAGAAAAACAACCCGATACTGATAGGTGAACCCGGTGTAGGTAAAACCGCAATCGTGGAAGGTCTGGCATTGCGCATTATTCAGCGGAAGGTATCACGTGTATTGTTTGACAAACGCGTGATCAGCCTTGATCTGGCGGCATTGGTAGCCGGTACCAAGTACCGCGGACAGTTTGAAGAGCGGATGAAAGCCATCATGAATGAGCTGGAGAAAAACCGCGATGTGATTCTCTTCATAGATGAAATACATACGATTGTGGGAGCCGGAGGAGCTTCCGGTTCGCTGGATGCCTCCAACATCTTTAAACCCGCCCTGGCACGCGGTGACCTGCAATGTATCGGTGCCTCTACATTGGATGAATATCGTATGTATATTGAAAAAGACGGTGCACTGGACCGCCGTTTTCAGAAAGTATTGATCGACCCGCCAAGCGTAGAAGAAACTATCACTATTCTCAACAATATCCGCTCCAAATACGAAGAGTTCCATAATGTATCCTACGATGCGGAAGCCATAGATGCCTGTGTGAAATTGAGCGACCGGTACATGACAGATCGTTTGCTGCCTGATAAAGCAATAGACGTGATGGACGAGGTGGGGGCAAGGGTACACCTGAAGAATATCAATGTTCCTCAAAATATCCTGGATCTCGAAAAGAAGATCGAAGACATCAAGCTGGAAAAGAACAAAGTGGTGAAAAGCCAGCGCTTTGAAGAAGCCGCTGCACTGCGTGATCGTGAAAAGCGCCTGGGCGAAGAGCTGGAAAAAGCAAAAAATGAATGGGAGGAAGAAGCAAAAAACAAACGCTACCCTATCCATGAAGAAGATATAGCAGAAGTGGTGAGTATGATGACCGGCATCCCGGTGATGCGCATGGTAGAAGCGGAAAGCATGAAACTGCGGCGCATGGGCGATGACCTGAAAGGTGCGGTAGTAGGACAAGATGAGGCAATACTGAAAGTCGTAAAAGCCATTCAACGTAACCGTGTAGGTTTAAAAGATCCTAAGAAACCAATCGGCTCTTTCATCTTCCTCGGACCTACAGGTGTCGGTAAAACAGAACTGGCACGTGCCCTGGCTCGTTACATGTTCGATAGTGAAGACGCATTGATCCGTGTGGACATGAGTGAGTACATGGAAAAATTCTCTCTCAGCCGTCTGATCGGTGCTCCTCCGGGCTATGTAGGCTACGAAGAAGGCGGACAACTTACAGAAAAAGTACGTCGCAAGCCCTACTCTGTTGTTCTGTTGGATGAAATCGAGAAAGCACATCCGGACATCTTCAATATTTTGCTGCAAGTACTGGATGACGGGCAGCTAACGGATGGTTTGGGCAGAAAAGTAGATTTTAAGAATACCCTGATCATCATGACTTCTAACATTGGCGCCCGTCAATTGAAGGATTTTGGAACGGGTGTAGGCTTTGCTACAGCAGCTACAACTACTTCTACTGAAGACGTTTCTAAAGGAATCATCGAAAAGGCATTAAAACGTACTTTCTCTCCGGAATTCCTGAACCGTATTGATGATGTGATCATTTTCAATTCACTGGAACAAGCCCACATCAATCAGATCATCGACATCATCATGAAGGATGTGATGAAACGTTTGAATGCTTTAGGCTTTGAATTGGTGCTGAGTGACGAAGCTAAAAAATTCATTGCAGAGAAAGGATACGATCAGCAGTTCGGGGCGCGTCCGTTGCACAGGGCTATACAGAAATACCTGGAAGATCCACTGGCTGAGGAAATGCTGAGCCAAAGGATTAAAGGTGGAGATAAGGTGACGGCTGATTATAGTGAAGAAGAGAAAAAAATTATTTTCTCTATCGACCGTAATGATGCTGAGCCCAAGAAAGAAGAAGAGGCGAAGGTGGAATAGCAAGTTTAAAATATAAGGCCTGAGTAAAAAGCGATAAGATGAATGTCTTATCGCTTTTCTATTACCATCAAATAAAGTCTTTTAGAATCTTACGCCTATTTAAAATTGGTAAAAATATGATCCTATCACACCAACGTACCATGTATTTAGTATGTCTTTCATTTTTGAAATGAGCAGCCTTGTATAACGGATGGGGTATTGATAGTGGGTACTTATTTTGCGGTAGAGTAGTTTTACTCAAAAGACGGAGTCTACTGCCTAATGGGATTTTAAAACAGATCAGTTGCCTTATATTTACAAGTAGTGTATAAAGAATTTTTTTTATTGCTGATCCCGTTTTTTGACCCTCTTGCTATTTTTTCTTACCGGATTTGAATTTTTTATAAAAGGGGAAGCCGAAAACCATTTTAGAGTAGGCACGAAACCATGACATAATATGAAGAGATTATTACAATTTCATAGGATTGCTGTATTTATCTTTTTGCTTGCAGGTGCTTATCAGAATCATGCACAAACCACGATCAGTACCAACCTTGTCGGAGGGACGACCACTACCTCGGGGGGCGTCACGTTCGCTGTTCAAAATACAAACAGTTCCCCGATTCAGCTGACCGATGTGGGCTATTATCTCAGTACAGCCGACAATGGACAAGTGTACACGCTTTATTATTCGAGCACATCATTGAGCGGAGCGCAGCCTACGGTGTGGCCGGACCCTAACTGGACGCTCGTAGGATCACAAACGGTAAGCGGTGTTACGACTACCGGGATTCAAAATGTACTGACCAACCAAACGTTGGTCATTCCCCCCAATACGACCTTTCGTTTTTCTTTATTAAAAGCAGGGTCTATACCACTTTATACCAGCAGCGGCGGAAATACATTTTCTGCCGGCGGCGTGAACCTGTTTATCGGGAACTACCAGATATCGGGTGCAAACGTGGGCTATGCTTATACCCTTACACCCCGCTACTGGTGCGGGTCTGTTACTTTCGCCCCTTTTGGTCCCTGCACTTCTCCACCCACTCCCGGCGTTGCCGTTGCGTCTAACGCCACGCCCTGCCTCGGGCAAACTGTGAATTTAAACCTGACAGGAGCCAGCCTGGGTAGCGGACAAACTTATCAATGGGAAAGTTCCACGTCCTTATCCGGTCCATGGGTGCCTGAGGGTACTTCTTCTTCCTCTGCCATGATTACCGCCACACCACCGGTAGGAACTACTTATTATCGTTGTATGGTAACATGCGGAAGTTCATCCGTTCCTTCTGTAGCAGATACCGTGACCGTACCAACACCTTATCCCGGAGGGACCTATACTATTAACTCGGCAGTGGCAACAGGCGGCACAAATTTTCAGACTTTCAGCGCCGCTGTAGCAGCCATATCCTGCGGTATTTCAGGACCTATCGTATTCAATGTTGCACCTGGCAGCGGACCTTATAATGAACAGATCAACCTCCCGGCGACGATTGGCGCTGACGCCACGAATACCGTTACATTCAATGGCAATGGAAGAACAATTACACAAACGCTTACAGGCACACCTACCAACTATGCCACCATTAACATAGATGGTGCAGACCATATTACTTTTAACGATCTGAACATCGGTGCCCTGGGAGCTACCTATGGTTTTGGTGTGCACCTGATGAACGGCGCCGATCACAATACGTTCAAAAGATGTAATGTGAGCGCCAGCACTACAGCTACAGGTACTACGACAGCCTGTATCTCTATGAGCGGATCAGCCACTTCCTATTCCACTACGGGAGTAAATGGCAGCAATAACAGTTTCGACAGCTGCACATTGACCGGAGGCTATTTTGGTTTTGTGGGCTATGGAAGCGGTAATGCCAGCACGATGGATTCAAATAACCATCTTACTAACTCGTTGGTAAAAGAATTCTACGTGTATGGGGCTTACCATTATTTTAACAGGAGTTGTTCTGTATCTAAAAGTGTTTTTGAAAGACCTACCCGCGCAAATGCAAGTACAGGCTATGGCGTTTACCTTTCCAGCTGTATCAACATGCTGGTAGAGAAGAACAAAGTACGTAGCTTGTTCGGCGGGGCTCTTACTACTACCAGCACTTCTTATCCCATCTTTGTGGCAGGAGATGGTACAGCAGGCAACGAAAATAAAGTGATCAACAACGCTATCTATTCTATTGAAGGAAACGGGATTATAGGAGGCATTTACCTGTCCGGGGCCGACTATGTGCAAGTGTACCATAATACCATTTCATTAGATTATACAGGTGCTACAGCCGGTACCACGTATGGAATCTACAGCTCCGGTACCGTTGGTGGAGTGGATATCAAAAACAATAACATTTCCGTTACCCGCGGCGGGTCCGGTTTGAAATACGGGTTGTATTTTATCAACAGCATTCATACCAGTAATAATAACAATATCTATGTAAAAGCGCCAAACGGGTTTCTGGGATATTTCAATGCCGACATACCATCTCTTGCAGCATGGCAGGCACTTAACGCTTCTAACCCCTGGGACATGAACAGTGTGACGAATGATCCTGTGTTTGCAAATCCGGCTACAGGTAACTATGCTCCGTTAAACGCCATGGTCAACGACCTGGGCACTTATGTAAATGTCAATGATGATATTAATGGTGTTATTAGGAATACCACAACACCAGACATGGGGGCATATGAATTTTTGCCTCCTGCCTGTTCGGGTGCACCGGTTGCCGGTACGGCTTCGGCAGATAAGAGCAACGCCTGTATCAATGGATTGGTAACACTATCCGTTACAGGTTTTTCTACAGGCTCAGGCATAGCTATTCAATGGGAGGAAGAAGTAGCACCAAATGTTTGGAGCGCTATACCTAATGCTACAAACAGCCTGCATACAGCCACCTTCACACTTCCTACAAGGTATCGTGCAGCAGTAAGCTGCAATGCCGGTACTCCTGTGTATTCCAACGTTCTGACGGTAGGTCAAAACCCGAACTACTTATGCTATTGCTCACCCAATACCGGCACACCGATTCACAGTACTACGGCTAACTACATTACCAGTGTAACGATCCCCGGCACTACATTAAATGTCACCACTTCTGCAGTAGGAATCGGAGGCTATACGCAACATAATCCATCAGTGGCTGCCAATACAGCTACACTTACTGAAGCGGTTACGTACTTCCTGAATGCCGGAATCGCAAGTGCTACCTATGGTACGGAAATGTGGATAGACTGGGATCAGAGCGGTACATTTGATGCATCTGAATATACCTTATTAACACCCGGAACTACTGCTACAGCAGCAATCAATGTACCATTAGGTGTTACTCCCGGGATGACAGGTTTACGTCTGAGGAGCTATTTGACCACAGCGTTCGGGGCGAGCGGTGCATGTGCTAACGCCAGTACAGGGAGAGAAACAGAAGACTTTGTGATTACCATTGTTCCTAATACGAATTGCGCGGGAACGCCTTCTACTGCAGGCACTGCCACAGTAGATCGCGATACGGTGTGTGTTACCGGCGACGTAAAACTCAAATTATCCGGTTATCCCCTCACTCTGGGCATTGATAAAAACTGGCAGTCCTCACCTGCAGGTGCTAATACATTCACGGACATTCCAGGAGCCAACATGGATACATTTACTGCAGTAGGCGTAAACTCTGGAACCGATTTCCGTGCCCGTGTTACTTGTACCAGCCCGGGTGGAGGCACTACTTACTCCAATATCAAAACGGTCATCGTTAATAATCCAACTTTGATAAGTAACATACCCGGCTCACGTTGCGGAACAGGTTCTGTAGCATTGTATGCGCAGGCGGCAAACGGAGGTATCGTGAACTGGTATGCCAATCCTACCGGAGGATCTGTTCTTGCCACAGGAAACGTATTTGTGACACCGTCTATTTCTACTACGACTTCTTATTATGCAGCACCGGGTAGCGGAGGAGCAACCACTCAAACAAGCGCTATGCCGCCTACCTTGCCGAATGTAAGCACTACTACCAATGCGGGTTTACTTATTGACATC
>DATJDL010000017.1:0-27491 GCA_035497455.1 Flavipsychrobacter sp. | reverse complement strand
CCAGGTAGACTGGAACACCCTGTCGGAAGAAGTGAGTGACAAATTTGAATTGCAACGCAGTGCAGATGGCAAAAACTTCGAAACGATCACGACCCGCGCAGCAAATGGCAGAGCGAGCCACTATACCTATGTAGACAATACCCCGGTACCGGGCACAAACTACTACCGCCTGCTGCTGAAAGACGTGAACAACAAGACCATCTATTCTGAAGTGGTGAAAGCGATCGTGAAGACGACCGGCTTTACGGTAGAAGCTTACCCCAACCCAGTTTCAAATGAAATGACTGTTCGTGTTTACGGCGTTAAAGGAGCTAAAGGACAAGTACAGATCACGGATTTGACGGGTAAAGTGTTGAAGACCGTACAAATGCAATCATCCGAAGAGCAGATAGACATGAGCAGCTTGGCAAGTGGCATCTACCTGATGAAGTACTCCGATGCGGATCATACACAAACCGTACGAGTGAGCAAAAAATAAACTTCAGGTAATAATTAAATCTGACAAGAGACAGCCCGAAAGCTGTCTCTTGTTTTTATAATGATCAGTGCCCTCCCTTAGAAATAAAATTGTTTTTCCTGCATGTCAGGACTGAAATAATCTGAATAGCATGGATTTTATTAAAAGAAGTACGATGGAAATCAGCGACTATTACCCCTGGCTTTTCGCTTGCGAATTGCGAGTGATTACAAAAAGAATATAGAGAATCATAAACGGCATAGGGCTTCCGAAAAACAGGCGTATGGTGCTGATCTGATCCAAGGTAGCTACACTGAATAATTTCAGCTTTACCTGCAATACACCTACAATAAACAGGAAGCAGAAAACAGCAGCATAAGATGCGAACCATAATCCCCGCATCCATTTTGGGAAATTTCCTAACCCCCAATAACCGACGGGTATCAGCACTGCCAGGAACAAAAGATGTGCTATGCGCCGGGTAATTGCACTCATTTCAAGTACCGACTTTCCTTCAGTAAAATATTGATAATCGAACCAGCAAAGGATAATAAGCAGCGCCAGGGCAAGGATTTCCTTTCTAATTAGATTCTTCATTGAATTTCAGGTTCTTGCTATATAGGAACCATCCTCCGAAAGCAAATAAATAGATAATAATCTTAAAAGCATAATGATGCGCAAAATCTGTAAGAGGCATTTTTTGATAGTACATCCATGCGAGTAAGGCGCATCTGATGATATTGAGAACGGTGATGCCGGCAATACCTCCTACGCTGTACATCATCTTTCTCTTAGATGCGCCCGGCAGGCAAATGAGAATCCCTATGTAAAGAGCGATTAGCTCTAACCCATTGCATTGAGAAGCGATATTGACAGAGCGAACCCCATGGATAAAAATGCTGGATCCTACTTTCTGAATATCATCTATAAACACCAATAGCAATTTTTCAGCTCCGGTAGCCACGGTTTGTGTGAAAATATTATCAGGAATACCTAATGGTTTTAACCATAACTGGTATATAAACATCCAACCTGCAAATAGCAGCAACGCTTTTATCAATAGTCTTTTTACATGGACAGGCATGGATATATTCTGGAGAATGGCTTCTTTCATGATGGCTGATAATTAAGCTAAAAAATAAGTGTGATCGCGTAAAGCGTGCAAGAGAAATAACAGTGCAAAGATAAGATCGTTCCTTTTTTTCAACCTATAACAGCGTTGCTAAAAACCGGTTAACGATTTTTCAAGCACTCGTTAATGCTTTGAAAAATAGTCGTTAACTATTTTAAATCGTCCTGTTAAGCAGGCTCATTTTCTATGAAGGAAAAATTCGGCGCTTCACCTTTGCATCATCAAATTATTTATCAACGAAATGAAAAAACTACAAACAACTTTGTTATCGTTTGCACTCGCTACGGGTGTTTATGCGCAAAGTCCCACAGCCCCTGCTCTCAATTTCAATGTTTTCCTGGAAAACAATTTCAGTACGTACAATTCCGAAACGGAAGGTCCTATAGCAATGGGAGGCAATATGAAATTGCAGGCAAACAATTATGTCATTACCAACCATAGAAACGCTTATCTGCAAAATGGAAAATATCTTTCGCTGGTAGTAGGCGGACAACTTGAATTTAACGGAGGTGCACTTCAGATCAATGACAACGGCTATGCAAAAATTGCCAGCTCCTCAGGGATAAGAGTGCATTACCGTGATAATAATAATGCCAGCTCACCACTTCGTATTACGCCAGGTACTACGGCTTACTCTCACTATCCGAACGTTTCTTTTTCGGCAAACTATTCTAATGTATCAGGTACTTCATCCGATACCGTAGGGACAGTGAATAACCCCGTGATCGGTACGACTTCGATCAACTTCGGTACTGCCTTTACCACCATGAGAGCTACTTCAACAAGCATCAGTACGTGTAGCAATAATGCTGATCTCCGGACAGCAAATAATGTTACGTTGCCCTATCCATATACGATTCCCGGTAACGGACAAGTGAAAATTCAATTGAATAGCGGTGTAAACGTGTTGAACCTGACAGGATCACAACTCAACCAGATCACCAACTTTACGTTTAATAATCAACCGAGCGCTTCCAATATTCTTGTAGTGAACGTAAATGCTCCGGGCAGCTTTACCTGGAATGCCTATACAAACGGAGGCTTCGGTGGACTTACGGAATGCCAGTATATCCTTTATAACTTCTACAATACAACTGCTTTAACCATCGGCTCTAACAGTGCCGCTATTGAAGGGACTGTTTTTGCTCCATTTGCAGATATTGACAAACAAAACTATTCTAACCTCGAAGGGCAGGTGATTGCAAAATCCTACTCCAGCGTGGGTGGCGAAAATCACTATGCTATATTTCAACCTTCTTATGCTGGCTGTTCAGTTCCTTGTACTACTCCCGCTCCTGCATCATTTACCACTTCATCCAGCACTACGTACCAGGGTCAGGTGAATGTGACCTATAAAGTTCCTACGATTGCAAATACTACATATAGCTGGTCTTATTCCGGAACCGGTGCTACCATCAATGGTACAGGTGACAGCGTTTCCATTACTTTCAGCACAACAGCTACCAGCGGTAATCTGAGTGTAAAAGCAACCAATGGCAGCTGTACACAATCTACTGCATTGACACTGCCTATTACCGTAAAGCCTTACATTACATGGCTGTGTACAAACAGCAACAGCTGGAGTGTGGGTGCTAACTGGGATGCAGGTTTTGCTCCTTATGGTACGATCAGTGTATTGATTCCTTCATCTTCTTGTCAACCTACTGTTTCTGCTAATACCGCTGTAAACAATATTAAAGTGGAAAATGGCGCTACAGTAAACATTAACTGTTCCACCGCTATCGATATAAAAGGGAACTTCAATATACAAGGTAGTATATTAGGCTGTGGTAACGTGACTATGACAGGAAGCACGCAGCAAACGATCAGTGGTAACGGAACCGTTTCTAACCTGGAGCTGAACAATACAAATGGCGCAACTATCACTCCAGGCGATACTCTCCATATTTCATCTTATTATAAGCCGACCAACGGCGTGCTTACGACCAACGGCGGATTGGAACTTCTTTCCGGGCCTAACAAGACAGCAACCATCGGACCTTCCACCATCTGCAATTAC
Organism: Flavipsychrobacter sp.; assembly: GCA_035497455.1. GTDB lineage: Bacteria > Bacteroidota > Bacteroidia > Chitinophagales > Chitinophagaceae > JAFIGV01. The sequence continues at coordinate 23,882 of DATJDL010000017.1, read as the reverse complement.
ATCGTTGGCAACGTAATCGTAAACAAATATATTCCTGGTAACAGACGCGCTTTTCGCTTCTTTGCACATCCTTTCAGTGCTGCTATCGGACTGGACCAGCTGACTCCTTATATTGACATCACAGGTAATGGCGGTGCTGCAAATGGTTTTACTCCTACTGTAACTAACAACCCTTCTGCTTTCTGGTATAACACGGCGACAGGTAATGGTTCTTCAGTAAACGATTCTACAGGCTGGATACCATTTACCAACACAAACGGGCAAGGTGCCAACGCATGGAATCCTATGCAAGGTGCGCGTATCCTGGTAAGAGGTAGCAAAGGTGAAGGACTTGCCAGCTGCTGCAATTACACGCCAAGCCCTGTAACTATAAAAATGAACGGACCTGTTAATCAATGTAACACGGTATTTACCGCAACTACCAATGCAAACATGGGCTACAACTTTGTAGGTAATCCTTATGCTTCTAACGTGGATATGAGCCAGGTTACGATCGGTGCAGCCATCAATGCTAACTTCTCTGTTTGGGATCCGAATCAGGGCGTGGCAGGTGCTTATGTTTCCCAGCCTTTCGCATATCAGTATATTCTTCCTGCCTACAGTTCTTTCATCGTTCGTGCAGCTTCTGTGGGTAATAAAGCGATTACATTCAGCGAAGCATCTAAAGCGAACCTGACTCCTGCTTCATTGTTCAAGACCACTAATTCATTTGGCAACGATGTTGTACAGCTTCGCATCACGACTGACAGCGGTGCAACTTCATGGGATAGAGTACTGTTATTCTTCAACAACCAGGCTACTGATAACGCGGATGCCCTGATGGACGCAGAAAAAATGAGCAATCCTAATCTTGATTTTTATACCTACGCTGCTGATTCCAAGAAGCTGGCTGTTGACGTAAGACCTTTCAGTCAGCAAACGATCCAGCTGGGTTTAGAAACAGATTTACAGCAAACCTATACGATCAACGTAGAAGATCTGGATATTACTACCGGCGGTACAGTGTATTTACATGATAAATACCTTAACACGAACACACTGCTTGCACAGCATACTACCTATGACTTCACCGTAACTTCTGATCCGCTTTCGCAAGGTGACCGTTTTGAACTGAACGCCGTACCCAGCACTACTTCTGTACAAGATGTAAACAACGGTGCTATCAGCAGCAACCTGTATCCTAACCCGGCTACGAGTGAAATTAACCTGAGTTTCAAGGCAGGTCAGCAAGCAAGAACTTCTGTTCAGATCCTTAGCATTACCGGACAACAATTGTTCACTCAGTATCTTGGGACAGTTAAAGAAGGCAACATGAACATCGCTGTGGCAAACCTTCCGAATGGCTTGTATTTCGCTACGATCAAATGTGGTAACCATACGATCACGAAACGTTTTGTAAAACAATAATTCAATCATTCAAAAAACATCATTCAAAATACTCAAATCACAAATCATGAAACAGTTTATAGTTAAAATCGCCTTCATTACAATAACAACATTAGTAATTAGCCCCGCATTCACTTACGCAGGTCCCGGTTTCGATACCAACGTAGATGACGGATGCGATGTCCCTCTCGATGGCGGCTTGTCCATCTTAGCTGCTGCGGGTATCGGCTATGCAGCGAAAAAAGTGATAGGTAAGAAAAAGCAGGATGCTGCAGAAGGTTTGACAAAATAGGAGAGGATAGGTAAGTTTGATAAATAGTACAGAGGCCTTTCGACCCGTTCGAGGCTTCTTACATTTACGGTTATGAAAAAATGGATCGGGCTTTTACTTTTTTCCTTCCTCCCTATAAACGCTTGGACGCAGGAATTAATAGGAGGGTTAGGTAAGCTGCGGCTGCAAATGACAGAAACCGAGTTTTTACATATGCTCCGCGACAACTATTATGATTCGCCGGTTCCGTTACTGAGTAAAGCCGGTTTGAACAAAGCAAGGGAACGCTCTGTGCACCTGGTGAAATTTGATATAGTCCAGAGTCACTTTGTTTATTATGCCCGTTGCAGGAAAGCCAGACTTTATTACCTGAAATCGTTCTCTGCCTTCAATGTGGAAGTCAAAGAGGTATATGTGCTGTTCTTCAATGAAGAGCTGATCTACATCATGTCAGACTTTTCCCCGGAATTATCTAATGATTTGATGAAACGCTATAGCATAACCCAACCCAAGGCTATTTTCAGTCCCGCTGGTTGCAAAAACGCAAAGGGGATACAACAGGGATATCCTTATGACATGTTGCCGCAACAGCTGCAGGATAAACGTTTGGAGGTCTCTATGAATTTCCTTTTTCGCAATGATACAGTTTCCGCACACGGATCATTGAAACGGTTTTACAATGCAGATTGTCAACTTCAAAGTAAGGATATCTTCGACATCAGTTATTTAAAACCCTTTGAACAATATGTAAAATGTCACTAGTCGCACGTTTTGTACGTCCGTTAAAGTTTGGAGACCCACCTGCAACAAAAAAACGCGTCATAGGACGCGTTTTTAAATAATATCATTAAACTCTATTGCTTTTTATAGGCTTAAGCGACTATACACTAAACTTGATGCCCTGAGCCAATGGCAACTGGTTGCTATAGTTGATCGTGTTGGTTTGCCTGCGCATGTAAGCCTTCCAGCTATCACTGCCGCTTTCACGTCCGCCGCCGGTTTCTTTTTCCCCTCCGAAAGCTCCTCCGATCTCAGCCCCGCTGGTGCCGATATTTACGTTAGCGATACCACAGTCACTGCCTGCGCAGGATAGGAATTGTTCTGCTTCCCGCATATTCAGCGTCATGATAGAGGAGGACAGGCCTTGCGGCACATTGTTCTGCATCGCTATAGCATCAGCTATATTTTTAAATTTCATGATGTAGAGGATCGGTGCAAACGTTTCATGCTGCACGATCTCATAATGTGCTTCAGCTTCGAATATACAAGGTTTCACATAGCAACCGCTTTCATACCCTTTTCCTTCCAGTACACCACCGGCTACTACTTGTTTGCCACCGGCTTTCTTCACGGCTTTGATGGCATTTTCATAAGCTGTCACAGCATCTTTATCGATCAACGGGCCTACGTGGTTGTTTTCATCCAACGGATCGCCGATGCTCAATTGTTTGTACGCTGCTACCAGTTTCTTTTTAAAGGCTTCATACACATTTTCGTGGATAATCAGCCTGCGGGTGGTGGTACAACGCTGACCGGCAGTGCCGACTGCACCAAATAGTGCTGCACGCAGGGCAATATCCAGGTCTGCCTGCTCGGAGATAATGATGGCATTGTTACCACCCAATTCCAGCAGCGATCTTCCCAGGCGGCCACCGACCGTAGCACCGACGGCTTTACCCATCCGCGTAGAACCGGTAGCAGATACCAATGGGATACGGGTATCAGCGCTCATCATTTCACCGATATCCCTGCCGCCGATCACTAGCCCGTTGATGCCTTCCGGTACCTCGTTGGCTTTTAAAACAGCACTGACGATATGTTGACAGGCGATAGCGGTAAGCGGCGTTTTTTCAGAGGGTTTCCACACACACACATCGCCGCAAACCCATGCGAGAAAAGCATTCCAGCTCCAAACGGCTACGGGAAAATTGAAGGCACTGATAATCCCGACAATCCCTAGCGGATGCCATTGCTCATACATCCGGTGCTGGGGCCGCTCACTGTGCATCGTCAATCCATAGAGCTGGCGGGAAAGTCCCACTGCGAAATCAGCGATATCGATCATCTCCTGCACTTCACCATAGCCCTCCTGCAAACTCTTACCCATTTCATAGGAAACCAGTTTGCCTAAAGGCTCCTTATATTTTCTCAGTGCTTCGCCTATTTGTCTTACCACTTCACCGCGTTTGGGAGCAGGGATCACACGCCATTCCTCGAATGCCTTTTCTGCCTGTTTTACTACCGCATCATAATTTTTAGCGTTTGCGCTTGTCACAATTCCAATCACCCTTCCATCCACCGGAGAGTAGGAGGTTATGGATTCTCCATTTGACTTAATGACTTTGGTGCCGGTAAAAGCGCCTTCATTTATCTTGTCGATGCCGAGTGTTTTCAGCACTTTGCTCATATTCATAAATACAACAGATTTTAAAAAGTAGGCAAATGTAAGATGAATTTGGAATGTGGTATTCACATCCCTTTTTTGAAGGAGACTCAAGGTTTAGAGTTGCGATACCTGAAAAACCGGTCCTTTAACGTCAGAACAGGACTTTCAAAGAATTTATAGGAAAGATGGGCGGCTCCGATGGACAACACGGAGTATAAAAAAAATTTCATGAGTTGCGTATGCACCCCTGGGCTATGGAAGAATCCGGATGGTACTGTTCTTTTATCCCCAGCCGCACCAAAAAGATACAGATCCCCGTAATAGGCGATCGGCAGATGGAATACATAGATGCCGTAGGAGATCAACCCCAAATGCACTATCGCTTTATGGGATAAAAAGCGGTTGATGAAAGTTGGTAAAAATGTTTCATTTGTTGCTTTCAGAACCATGAAAAGGGCGAATAACGGGCTCAATACGAATGTAAGCCTGAGGTGGTCCACCATCAAAATGCCCAATAAAATGATCATGGCCGTGTACCCTGTATATTTGCTACGCAACAACGCGACAGGTAATTTATTTTGCTTCAGCGATAGGGCACCGAGAGAACCCAGCAACAAAGAATAAGCCCTTGGGATAATGCCTACATACTTGAATTTAACCCACCATGGAACCAATGAGAAGTAATATTGGGCTAAACATACTACGATAATGAACAGTGCAATTCGGCTTAGTAAGGTGAGGTTGTTTCGCAGCAACAATACAATACAAGGCCAGGATAAATAAAACTGTTCTTCTACCGCCAGCGACCAAAAATGGACCATATTGCTATGGTTATCCGGGATTGCTGATCGATGGATCTCGTAGGCATAGTTATAGGTGTAGCTGATGAAATAGGCAAAATAGTCCCGAACAACACTATTGCCCGTTATGAAAAGTACCACCAGCGTGGCATAATAAAGGGGGAAGATCCGCAACGCTCTTCTTCCTAAAAAATTCTTGTAATCCCCTGCAAAAGAATCCTTTGTTCGCAGCAAAATCCCCGTGATCAAAAAGCCACTGATGACAAAGAAAAGATCAACGCCAAAATAGCCTACAGACTCGTAACTGTCAAGACAGGGTGCAAAATGAAAAGCCAGTACTAAAAAAATAGCTACAAACCGTAGTCCGTCTATTTGCCTGATATAATTCATCCGCGACTAAAGTAGCTAAGAAACAGCAATGTTGTTACTTAAGCGCCGTTACCGTAGCAAACTCCCGTTCCATCCTGTCCCCTGTTTTACCCATTATGGTTTCGGTCTGTCGGGTTGTGTGCGAAAATGAAAACAAACTCATTTCAATAAGTTGTTTCACTTTTTCAGCATCATACAATTCAAATCCAAACCGGGTAAAAGGTAACTGCTTCATAAAGTTCTCCATTGCAAAACTGATACAAAGCAAGCCTCCCGGTTTCAGCACGCGGTGTAACTCCGCCAGCACCTGTAACGGGTCTTGCCAGAAATAAATCGTATTTACCGTAAACATCTTATCAAAATACTGGTCCGGAAAAGGATTTTTTTGCCCGTTATAAAAATGAAAATGAGCTTGCAGTCCATCTGTAAAAGCACGGTTATATTGTTTTGCTTCCTGATGCATCAGTTCCGACATTTCCAATCCGTGGTATTCAAGATTATCTGCTTGCGAAAGCAGGTGCTGTAAATGCTTGCAATTACCATGACCTAATTCCAGAACGCGCTCATGATCCTGCAGATTCATTTGCGCAATTGCATGTTTCGTCATGCCAATATTCGTGGCATTCATCATATCGCCTATCTCTAGGCCTTTTGCCCCTTCGGGCTTCCTGAGCTGTGCTGCCAGCTGCTGTAACTCTTCGCTTTCTGCCATATCAGAATTTCAGGTTGCAAATTTAAGTATGCTTTCGAAACGAATGCCCCGAATGGTGGCTGACGACACTGTATTTACATTAATTAACCTTCCTTAATCCCATCCGTTGTACCTTTGCGCAAAATTTAACTTTATTATGAAGCGAAAAGCTTTGTCCTTAGCGGTTTTTGCCGCACTTGCCTCGCTGCAATCGCAGGCGCAAGCCACCCATATCGATTTTACAGAGTATGAGTTGCCCAACGGACTGCATGTCATTTTACACGAGGATCATTCAACGCCTATCGTTACCACCGCGGTAATGTACCACGTAGGTTCGAAAAATGAAGATCCTCAGCGTACAGGTTTCGCACACTTTTTCGAACATTTGCTGTTTGAAGGAAGCGACAATATCGGTCGTGGGGAATACATGAAGATGATCCAGGCCGCCGGTGGACAGCTGAATGCCAATACATCTCAGGATCGTACTTATTATTATCAAACAGTTCCTTCCAACCAATTGGAACTGACGTTGTGGATGGAAAGCGAACGCATGCACTATGCTAAAATTGATGATATCGGGCTGGAAACCCAGCGTAAAGTCGTGAAGGAAGAAAAGAAGCAACGTTATGATAATACCCCCTATGGGCAGTTAATGAACGTAGTATTTGAAAATGCCTTTACAACACACCCTTACCGTTGGTCTCCGATTGGTAAGGCGCAATATATTGACCAGGCAACCCTGAGCGAGTTCATGGATTTCTACAGGACGTTCTATGTGCCTGAAAATGCCGTGTTAGTAATAGGAGGCGACATCGACCCGGTGAAAACCAGGGAATGGGTCAATAAATACTTTTCAGGTATTCCTAAAGGTACGAAACCGGTTCCCCGTCCTACGGAAGTAGAGCCCGTGCAGACTGCCGAAAAGCGTATCAACTTTTATGATAATGTGCAGTTGCCTGCGGTGATCATGGCCTACCATACCCCAAAGATGGATAACCCGGATTATTACGCCTTACAACTATTGACACAACTATTGTCACAGGGCAAAAGCTCACGCTTTCAAAAAGCCATCGTAGATCAGCAACAAAAAGCACTTGCTGTAGGGGCGTTTACACTGCCTAATGAAGACCCGGGTGTAGCCATGATGTTTGGTATCGCCAACAGCGGTATATCCACGGAAGATTTGGAAAAAGCTATGGACGCAGAGATAAATAAAGTGGTATCGTCTGAGATCAGCGAAGAAGAATATAAGAAGCTCATTAACCAGGCTGAAAATGATTTCGTGACACAAAACCAGCGCTCTTCCGGTGTGGTAAATAACCTGGCGACCTACTATACCTTCTTCAAAGACGCGAACCTTATCAATACCGAATTGGAAAAATACACCAAGATCACGAGAGCAGACCTGAAACGCGTAGCGGCGAAGTATTTTACCAGGAACAATCGTCTGGTCGTGTATTATCTGCCAAAATCAATGGAGAAAAAATAGTAACCATTCAATCACTTCTTTTTAGCATAACAACAATGAAAAAAATAATTCTTTCTATAACAGCACTGGCATTGGCTTCTGCGAGCTATGCACAAACGCTGGACCGCAGCATTCGCCCGAAAGCCGGTCCTGCACCTGAAATAAAACTGGGAAAAACCGAAAGCTTTACATTGCCCAACGGCATGAAAGTATTTGTAGTGGAAAATCATAAGCTTCCTACCATTGCGGTTTCTGTTCAGCTGGATATTAAGCCGGAACTGGAAGGCAATAAAACAGGGATGATGGATATGATGTCCGAGTTGCTTTTGACAGGCACGACCACTCGCTCTAATGACAAACTTAACGAAGAGATCGACTTTATAGGTGCAGACATTAACGCATCTCACGACGGTATCAGCGGAAGAGGTCTGAAAAAGCACCAGGATAAGATATTTGACCTGATGAGCGACATCGCCATGAACACGAAGCTGACCCAGGAAGAACTGGAAAAAGTAAAAACCCGTACGTTATCCGGTATGGAAGCAGAGGAAAACAATCCTGATCAAATGCTTCAAAAGGTAACGGCAGCTATCAATTATGGTAAAGGACATCCTTATGGAGAAGTAGCTACTAAAGAAACCATTAAGAATATAGATATTGCCTTTGCACAGAAATACTACAGCACCTATTTCCGCCCCAATGTAGCGTACATGGCTATCGTGGGAGATATCACGTTAGGTGAAGCCAGGTCATTGGTGGAAAAATACTTTGGCAAATGGACAAAGGGAAATGTACCCGTAGCGAAATATGCTGATCCTAAAGCGCCGGCTAAAACACGTGTGATTGTTGTTCCCCGTGATGCGGCCGTTCAAAGCGTGGTCAACGTTACCTATCCTGTAAATTTACAACCGGGTACACCGGATGTGATAAAAGCGAAAGTGGCAAACTCTATCTTGGGTGGTGGTTCTAACGGTCGTCTGTTTCTCAACCTTCGTGAAGCACATGGCTGGACATATGGCTCTTATTCTTCCATCACGCAGGACGATCTGAAAGGAAATGTAACAGCGTATGCAAAAGCCAGGAATGCGGTAACTGACAGCTCGGTAAACGAAATGATCGCTGAGATGAACAAAATGAGAAATGCTACTGTAGGCAGCGAAGAGCTACAAAATCATTTAACCAACATGAGTGGTGCATTTGCCATCGGGTTGGAAAATCCGGCTACTGTAGCTCAATATGCTATTAATATTGAACGTTACAAAATGCCGAAAGACTATTACCAAAATTACCTGAAAAGCCTGGCTGCTGTTACTGCTGCAGATGTACAAGCGACGGCTAAAAAATACATTGATCCGGCAATCGCCAATATCATCGTAGTAGGAAGTAAAGATGAAATTGCGGAAAAACTGAAACGTTTTGACGGAGATGGTACCGTGGAATTTTTTGATACCTATGGCAACCCCGTTAAAGCAGCAGAAAAAACGTCAACAGCTGCAACGGCGAATGTTACCGCTTCCGATGTGATGAAAAAATATATCAACGCTATCGGTGGTGAAAAAGCCCTGAATAGTATTAAAGATATGAAGGTGGTAATGGAAGGTGAATTCCAGGGACAGAAACTGACGTTGACCGAAATAAAAAAGGCTCCGAATAAAACGAAGCAAATTGTTGCAATGGGTGCTATGACCCTTCAGAAAATGGTGTTTGACGGAGCAGGCGGATACCAGGAAGCACAGGGACAAAAACAAAACCTGGAGGGTGATGATCTGAAAGATGCCCAGGAAAAAGCAGATATATTAGCTGATCTTCATCCTGAAAAATATGGTATTAAACGTACCCTTTCCGGAATAGAGCAGGTAAATGGTAAAGATGCTTACAAAGTGGAGGCAGTTAAGGGAGACGATAAAACCATTGAGTTCTATGAAGTTGCCACCGGTCTTTTGGTTAAAAAAATAGAGTCTGCTGATATGCCTGATGGAAGCAGCATCAGCCTCGCTACAGAATTCGGAGACTACAAAGAAGTTCCGGGCAGCAATGGCTATAAAGTTCCGAATACCATTAAAGTACCGTTAGGTCCGGGAATGAACATGGATGCAAAACTGATTTCTGCAGAAGTGAACAAGAATATTGATGATGCGGAATTTCAATAATTAAGAAATCTTCTTAATAAGAGAAGCCGGGGCAAATGCTCCGGTTTTTTTTTTGCCTGCGGACGATAAAGCCTCTGGCATAAAAAATGCCCTCTTAGAAAAAGGGCATTGAAAATCAAGTAGAATGTTTTCGTCTGAGCTTATTTTTTATACACTTTTACCGAACACGTAAAGTCTTCCAGTTTTTCCACCTGTTGCTCGCGGGTAAGTCCTTTTAAGCTGTTTCCCTTAGGCAATTTAATGTTTACAGGAAGGTCTTTAATCAGGGAATAAATCACTTTGGAACTCACTGCATACGTATTCAGGTTATTTTCATTGTTATTAGCTGACACAATACCGATTACGTTGCCGATCCTGTCAACAACCGGTGCGCCGCTATGACCTGGTTTCGAGGGCATATTCAGCAAATATTGCAGCGAATCGCCTTCGTAGCCGTTTTTCGAACTGATATATCCTTCGTTGTAAACGATTTCGTTATCCGGGTATCCCAGGGTGAAAACGCGGGCTCCGATACCGTTCTTACCGGAAGCAAAATTGTAAGGAAGGTCGTTTTTAGAAAACCTGAATTTTTTATCCTCTACTTTCAGGATAGCGAGGTCCGCAATTTTATCGAAAGCGATGAGATTAGCTTTGTAGTAATCTCCTGCAGCATTTTGCATATAGACCGAGTCCGCACCTTCCACTACGTGATAGTTAGTAATGAAGTACCCGTTATTAGCCAACGCCATACCTGTTCCGGAATAACTGGCGGGAGCGGCAGGCGGAGCCGTTTTTGTTTCGTTGATGTTATTGATGATAACGTTTTGGGAACGTTTGATGTTTTCCAACTCTTTACGAAGCATGCTGTATTGAGAGACGCGTTGCTTTTCGTTGTGGCTGATCATCCAGAAAGTGGAAAGGGTAGTGACGATGGCAATACCCGCCGCGACAGCTGCAGTACGCCAATAGTGGGTGGAAAGCGGTATGGTACGAACGGATTTGGATAGATTGTTTTCTTTACGGATGTCCACCAGCATGGTTCGGAAACGCTTGTGTTTGCCACTATCTTCCAATGATTGGATGAGATTGAGGCTTTCCTGGAAGGTCGCTGCAAATGCAGCATCGTGATCCAGCCTGTGTTGCAGCGCTTCGTAAGCCTCAGGACTTAAAGTCCCTGCCAGGTATTTCTCAGCCAGTTCCCAGTTGTTAGAGTCTTGTATCATCTCAAATTATCTTCTTTATGCGCCGTAAAATAACTTACGCAGCCTGTTAAGGCATTTATATTTTTGTGTTTTAGCATTGTCGGCATTGGTATAACCAAAATCCGCTGCTATTTGCTGCATACTTTTATCCTGTTGGTAGTATGCTTTTAGTAAAGATCTGCAAGGTTCTCCTAATTTATCCAGCGCCAGATCCAATTGCTCGTAATGCAGTTCCCGTTCTTCATGCCCTATTACGTCCTCTTCATAGACGATTTCCTGTGCATCTTCTCCGCCTAATGTCGTGCGTTGATTCTGCCGGAGTTTCTTATACCAAAGATGCTTGCTTACAGCAAACAAATACGTCCCGATCTTACAGGAAAGCCGGAACTCGGCTGATTGTACTTTTTCATACAATATGACCATGGATTCCTGAAAAATGTCCTCTGCATCTGCCGCTTCACCGCCATTTTGCACGATCCAACCAATTACGATCTTACTGTGCTGACGATAAACCTGTTCCGTAGCCTGCCGGCTTCCTTTGGCCAGCGCATCCAGGGTTTGTAATTCTGTATTTAAGGCTTGGTACACTCGTTAATACTGTTTCAAAACAAAAGTAACCCAGTTTTGAATTTGAAACCCGGATTTTGACGTTTAGATTAACATCTTTTATACAAGAACCGCAACCGGATATGTTTTTTCCTCTTTGAAAAATAAACTTATTGAAATGTTAAAGAAAATAAAAAAGGAAGTAATTACGGTTACCTTTTTCAGAAAGCGGTATAAATGTCAAATTAAAAATAAAAACACAAACAAAATGAAATTCGTAAAATTCGGCATCTTCGCGCTTTCAATGGGTCTTTTCGTAGCTTCTTGCGGTGACAACGCTACAACTGAAGAATCTACTAATGACACTACTACAGTGATCACTGAAACCCCAGCTCCTGAAGTTGCTGCCCCGGTTACTACAGATAGCGCTACTACTACCACTACTACTGCTACTCCTGACAGCACTACTACTACCACTACTACTACTGAAGAAGTTAAAAAGTAATTCTATTTTAACGCTATATAAAAAACGCTTCGAATTTTCGAAGCGTTTTTTGTGTTATTTATAGCCGACTGTAGTGTATAGTAGTATGTCATTGATGCTATGGCGATGAGAGCAGCATATTATTCTTATAACTAAAGCCTGAACAGAACTATATAAACTTATTGTCTTTTGCCAGTTTGATCGCATCCGCCTTAGAGTGCACATCCAGTTTATGGTAGATGTTCTTGATGTGCGATTTGACAGTTTCCAGGTCTATGAAAAGCTCGTCAGCAATGCGTTTGCGGCTTTTCCCCGTAGCGATTTGTTCCAGTATCTCTGTTTCGCGGCGTGTCAGCGGGGTTTGTTCATTGCGTTTAAAAGAATGTATGACCATCCTGGCAATGTGGGCGCTCATGGGACCGCCGCCCTCCATCACTTCTTTAATGGCATCAATTATTTTTTCCGGTGGAGTGTTTTTAGTCAGGTAACCTGAAGCCCCATTCCCCAGGGCCTTGAATATTTTTTCTTCCTGCTCATAAACGGTGAGGATGATGATATACGTGTCCGGGATAAGTTTTTTTAACTTGGGAAGCGCTTCTATTCCTGACATGCCGGGAAGTTCGACATCCAGCAACAGCACGTCGGGTTTTTCATTAAAAATTCGCTTTGACGCATCTTCGAAAGAGCGGTAGGTACTGATGACTTTGAACCCCTCCATGTTGTCAATAAGATACCGGTATCCTTCACGGATGGTTTCGTCATCTTCAATAATGCTGACTAATATATTAAAGTCCTTGCTCATGAGGTGTGATTTTATACCTTAAAGTTCTTTAAAGTTTTTACAAAAAACTATCCCCTTTTTAACGGTAGATCGGGAAGTAGTCTGAAATTTAATGAAATCAGCGTACCGGTTTCAGGCAGACTATGAATAGCTAAGATTCCGTTGATTCGCTTGGACCGGATGGTCATATTATCCAGGCCATGTCCTTTTTTCACCGTTTCCATATCAAATCCGTTACCATCGTCGGCCAAGCTCATTTCCAGTCGGTCATCGTTTTTAAGTGCAGCATTTAACACCACTTTGGTGGCATGAGAATATTTGAGACAGTTATTCAGTGCTTCTTTGAAGATCATGATGAGATTTCGGCTCACATCCAGCGGCAGACGATAGTTATTCCAGCGGGGATCCGCCCCTTCAAAAACAAACTCAATTTCTGTATCCTGAAAAAGATCAGCACCAAATGCCTTTATGTGATTGAGGATTTCTTGCAGATTATCATTAGAGGGTTTTAACGACCAAAGAATATCCCGCGTACCGCTATAGAGCTGACCGGTATTGTCCTGGATCTGATGAAGAATCCGTTCCGTATCAGGCGTGGTGGGGCCTATTTTATTTTTAAGCACATTGGTAAGAATATTAATGCGTGTGAGTTTATTGCCTATTTCATCATGGAAATCTTCAGCAGTGCGCTGCCTTACTTTGTCCTGCTCTTCTTTTCGTAATGCCTGTACCAGTTTCAGCCGGTTTTGTTTGCGTCTGTTAGCTATATATTGCAATGTGACACCCAGCAGGATACAGGCACCCAGAATGGAGAAGCGAAATAGCCAGGTTTGATGGAAGGGGGTAATGATCTCAAACGGATAATTTAACTCCCGAACCATCTTTTCATCATCCTGTGCCCGGCTCTGTACCTGTAACGTATATTTACCCGGAGGCAAGGCCGGATAAGTGACGGTATTTACTCCCGACCATTCAGACCAAGGGGCATCCAGTCCTTTGATGCGGTAGCGGTAAATAATCCGCTCGCCGCTGGTAAGAGATACTGCATGAAACGTGAACGTGAGGTTGTTTTTCTTGAAAGGTAACCTTAAGCCATAAGGTATTTTGTACCAGTGGTCGGTGCTGTCGAAATAAGCGGTGTCGGAAATGTTCTCGCCGAAAAGTTTTACCGATTGCATGACGATGGTGATGGGAGCTGCGGTTACGCTGGTGGCAGACGGGCTATAATGTGCCGCACCGTTTGTCGTGCCGAACCAAATGCTTCCATCCGGCATTTTCAGCGCCGCATTATGGTTACTCTCCATCCCGGAAATTCCCTGCTCTTTTCCATAGAAGTGGATCAGGGGCTTTTTACCTTCCCGATAAGTTATTTTATGGATCCCGAATCCTGTGCCTATCCAGATATTGCCCTCGTTGTCGTCTATAATGTTGTAAATGAAATCAGATTGTAGCCCATTACTTTTATTGAGAACAAATGATTTTTGCGAGCGGAGGTTGTAGTAGATCAATCCGTTGTCGCTTGATCCGATCCATAATTCGTTTCCGCGCTTCAGCAGGCATTGAGCCGTGGCGCTGTCTGGGGCTGCGCCGGTTTTGAAATCTTCCAGTTTCTGATGGTGGTAGAATTTGATCCCGTTGCTGGTCGCTATCAATATACTGTCATAGCCTATACTTACCAGGTCTTGTATTGTAACGTCCTTGAGCGGTAAGCTGACGAATTCATTTCCTTTTTTGTAAGCTAGCCCGTTCACCGTACCGACCCATAGCCTGTTTTCGTCATCGTTGTAAATGGTAGAGATGTGGTTGGAAGGAAGGGATGAATTTTTTGTGGTGTACCTTTTAAAAGTCTTTCCGTTATACTCCAATAGTCCCGAACCGAAAATCCCCATCCAAAGGGCATTGTGTGCGTAACACATGGCCATAACCGCATTATTGTCTTCCGGGAGTTTTATTTTATGAATCTTTCCATTTTCAAAACTATATAAACCGGCTTCATAGGTTCCAAGGAAAATAGTTCCTTTTTTATCTGCCGCTATACTCATCACCTGCGCACTGGGTAATCCGCTCCGTTCATCGAGCGAAGAAAACTCAGCACCTGAAAATCGAAAGACACCCTGTCCGTCTGAGGCCATCCAGACGTTGCCCTCTTTATCAGTAAGCATGTGGTAGAATGGGTTGTCGCTAAGACCGTTTTTTTTATTAAACCATTTTAGCGAAGTATCTGTCAGCTTCAACACGCCGCTTCCCATTCCCGCCCATAAGGTGCCGGCTTTGTCTTCTGCTATAGAAGTAATTGCTACTTGCACAGGCTTATGATTGACCAGGAAAGGCAGCATTTTTTTGCCGAGCAGCTGATAGATACCGAGGCTGGTAGCCAATAAGACCCGGTCTTTGCTGTCTATGAAAACCTGAAAGATATAGCCCCGGCTAGGTAGCTGCTGGCTACTGCTGTCCCAGTTTCTATTCTTATACTGATATACGGTCCCGTTTTCGGCAGCTACATACAATACGTTTTTGACCATAGCCACCGATGTTGCTTTGGCGTGGGCAGACGGAAGCTTTAATTCCTGGGATTTGTTATTGATAAAACTAAAAACCTTCCCATCGGCTATACACCAAAGTCCTTTGTTAAAAGGCACGATCTCAGAAATATTGTTTGCCAACGGATATTCCGCAGACTGTAGCCGGTAGTGTGTAAATCCTTTTTCATCTACCCGGGAAATTCCCTTCGCATCACCTAGCCAAATGGTCCCGTTTTCGTCTGCCGTAATAGTGCTGACTTCATTGCTCAGCATTCCGTCTCTTACCGTATAGTTGGTGAAGTTGTCACCGTCATATTTTGAAAGTCCCCCTAACGTGGCAATCCATAGGTTCCCGAATTTGTCTTGTGCCATACCGCCACGCGCCTGCGACTGGATCAGTCCATTTTCCACGTTGAGATTGTAAAAAGGGTAAATCTGTGCCTTTGCTACAGGAAAAAAAGATAATTGTAAAAAAAAGAGCCCGATCATGGACTTCAACGCAGCCAATTTGATAGGATGGGCAAACGCTGCAAATGGGTCAGCCCTGAAGGAACGAAAAAAAGACGCTGTCATGTACTTTCGTGAAGTTATAGCGTTTTTGGGAAGTTATAAACCCACTTTTTCTCCCCCTGTTTATGCAGGGCGTACCAGAGATACGGAGATGGAAGAATTTTATTTCAGGTGTAGAACGTCCGGCATCTAATAATGCTCCAGCGGTCTGTAGTCGCGAAATTTCCCTCCACTTTAGTTGGGGCTTTGCCTCGTAATGGGGTGGATTGCCGGAGGAAATTCAAACTATTTCCTCCTCTCTTTCGTAGATTACAGGGTTATTCTTTTACTTTGCCAATCAAATCTTGAACTTCCTTGAGTCTTATAGATAAATTCATTGAAACCCGTAAAGGCACTGACGGTGCTGAAATGAGTTTTGTGGATCATATAGAAGAGCTGCGCTGGCATATCATTCGCTCGCTTATTGTATTGGTAATCGTTTCGGTTTTTATTTTCTTCAACATCGAATGGATATTTGATAACATCTTATTAGGCCCTGCGAAATCAGATTTTGTTTCCTATAAATGGTTATGTCAATTAGGGCAATTGATACATGTGGATGTACTCTGCCTGGGAGATATGAAGCTGAAATTTCAAAATAATCAGCTGAGCGGGCAATTCATGATGGCGTTTTCCACATCGTTTATGATTGCTTTTATTGTTTCATTTCCTTATATTTTCTGGGAAGTATGGAGATTCGTCAAACCGGCGTTGAAAGCTTCTGAACTAAGATATGCACGGGGTATTGTGTTTTGGTGCTCCTTGTTGTTTTTCCTGGGGGTGTTATTCGCCTATTATGTTATAGCGCCTTTCACCATCAATTTTTTTGCAAATTATCAACTCAGCCCCTCGTTTGAAAACATCATTACGATAGCAAATTATTATGATACCATGAATGATCTGGTGCTGGGTATGGGGTTGGTATTTGAATTGCCTGTGGTCGTATTTTTCCTTTCCAGGATCGGGGTTTTGACGCCGGCATTCATGAAGGAGAAAAGACGATTTGCCATTGTCATTATTCTGATCCTCGCAGCGGTTATTACACCTCCGGATTGGTTCAGTATATGGTTAGTTGCCATTCCTTTGGTAATTTTATATGAAACCGGCATCATCATCAGCGGCCGTGTTTTAAAAGACCAGAAACTAAAAAAAGCAGCAGACAATAACTACTAATATCATGCAGACTATATTCGATACTACATTGCCAATAGCTATTGGCGGAGACCATGCAGGTTTTGACTACAAAGAGGCAATTGAGAAAATGTTGATCCAGTCGGGGAAGTTAGTGGAAGATATGGGTACACACAGCCTGGATAGCGTAGATTACCCTGATTTTGCTCATCCGGTTGCGGAAATGGTATCCTCGGGAAAAGCCGGTTTTGGAATTTTGGTTTGTGGTAGCGGGAACGGTGTTTGTATCACAGCTAATAAGCATCAGAACGTACGTGCGGCTCTTTGCTGGAACGTAGAGTTGGCACAACTGGCGCGCCAGCACAATAATGCGAATGTACTTTGTATTCCTGCACGCTTTATTGAATTAAACATGGCGGAAGCTATGGTGCAGGCTTTTATGGCAACTTCTTTCGAAGGCGGCAGGCATGAGAAGAGAGTAGCGAAGATTTAAGTTTGCGCCTGGAAGTGAATGATTTGTTGGAGAATAGTCTCGTCATTTGCGTCCAGGAACAGCGCCTTTGTTTCTCTCTTAAACCAGGTCATTTGTCGCTTTGCATAATTGCGGGTATGCTGTTTGATCTTATCAACCGCATGTTCCTGGGAAGAATGCCCGTCCAAGTAGTCGAATAATTCGGAGTAGCCGACAGTCTGGAGGTTTTTCAGATGCCTGTAAGGGTAAAGTCGTTTCACTTCTTCTAACAGTCCCTGTTGCATCATGGCATCTACACGTCGGTCAATGCGTTCATAGAGTTGCTCCCTGGGCAATCCCAAGACTATTTTTATGACGTTAAAGTTCCGCTTTTTCTTTTCCCCGCTTCTGTAATTGAGTATGCTTTTCCCGGTGGAGCGCTTAAAGACCAACGCCCTTAGCAGCCTTGCGGGATTTTGATGTTCCTTTTCTTCAAAAAAACGAGGATCTTCATTTTCTACGGCTTCCTGTAGCCAGGGCATTCCCTTTTCCTGGTACTCTTTATAGATCTGTTCCTCAATTTTAGCATCCGTCGCCGGCATGTCGTCCAATCCTTCGCACAGCGCTTTGATATACAATCCTGTTCCTCCACATACTACTGCTGTATCGTTTTTCCGAAAAATTTCTTCTAAATACTGTAAGGACAAGCGTTCGAAATCAGCCGCCGTGATGTGTTCTGTTACTGAAAATGTATCCAGGAAGTAATGTTTCACGGACTGCAACTCGTCCTCCGAGGGCTTTGCAGTGCCGATATTCATTTCCTTATAACATTGCCTGCTGTCAGCGGAAATGATCGACGTATGAAAGTATTGAGCTAGCCGGATAGCCATTGCCGTCTTGCCTACAGCGGTGGGTCCTGCTATTACGTAAACGGTTTTAGTATTCATCGCTGCCACCGGTGCCCTCATCACCGAAAGAGCTGCTGCCCTCTTCCCCTTCGCTCCCAAAACCTTCGGCCATATCTTCCGAACTCAGGTCATATTTTTCTTCCACTTCAATAAGGGCATCATGCCCGGGACCTTTTACGCCATATTGTGAAGGACCTATACCTTCCTTGCGCAGTACGAAAGGATAGCTGCGTTTGGGATTCTCCTCTTTCTCTACCCCGATCAATTCTACTAAAAAAGTCCAATGCTTTACCGGGTCATACACGTAAACAAATTTCTGGTCGGGCTTATGTACCAAAGCTGATACCGGGGTTTTCACCATGGAAAGCGCCGGTGCATCCTTCTTATTAACCAGCACTTCGCTGTTTATTTCACGGGCGCGCTGCCAGCGATCATTGCTTTCAAAAAACGAAGCGACATGCTTGCCGTCAAATTCAAAAGCTTTAATGATCACCTGATGAAGGTCTAAGAAATTGTGATTGGAACGTATCTCTACGTCGCGGTATATCTGATCGTCGTCTTCCCAATAAACTCTAAAACGTAATAAAGGCATGGCTCAAAGTTAAACGGCAAATGAGAAAAGGCAAAAAAATGATATTATCCTGGTAAATCGCTTGTTTTCACAGAACAGGGAAGCCTGATCATAAAAAAACGTTTAAAAATCCACCATAAAATATAAATTGTTTGCTACTAACTTTGGTGGGACATGAAGATAAAATCGATCATTGCAAAACCTTACGCATCCATTGTACAAAAAAAGATCCGTAAGGAAATGATGAATGCGGTGGTGGATCAGCATGCCATTTTGCAGCAGTTACTGAATGTGGGGTTGAAAACCTCCTTTGGCGCCCGGCATGTATTGAAAGATGTGAAGACCTATGCGGAATACATCCAGGCAGTTCCGGTTCGTGACTATGAGGATTTTAAGCCGTTTATAGAAGAAATAAAACAAGGGAAGGCAAACGTTCTGTGGAAAGGTAAGCCGATCTATTTTGCCAAAACATCCGGAACGACAAGCGGGGTAAAGTACATACCCATTACTAAAGACTCTATTCCCAATCACATTAATACAGCGCGCAATGCCCTGCTGTGCTATATGGCGGAAAGCGGCAATACAGCTTTTGCGGACGGGCGAATGATCTTTCTATCCGGTTCGCCGGAACTCGACAGGGTAGGGGGGATTCCTACGGGCAGGTTAAGCGGCATTGTCAATCACTATATTCCCCGTTATTTACGTAAAAACCAGCTGCCTTCCTATGAAACCAATTGCATAGAAGACTGGGAAGAGAAACTCGGGAAGATTGTAGAAGAAACATTTTCGCAGAATATGACGCTGATAAGCGGCATTCCTCCGTGGGTACAAATGTACTTTGACTGGTTGTCGGAAAAAGGGAAGGGTAAGAAAATTAAAGAGTTATTTCCGAACCTGCAGGTGATTGTACATGGTGGCGTGAATTTCGAGCCGTATAAAGCCAAGCTTTTTGATAGCCTGGGTGGTCCTATCGATACAATAGAGACCTTTCCTGCTTCCGAAGGTTTTTTTGCTTTTCAGGATTCGCTGAGCGAAGAGGGGCTTTTGCTGAATACCAATTCCGGCATTTTCTTCGAATTCATTCCTGCCTCGGAAATCTTTAATGAACATCCGACACGCCTTTCGCTGGCGGATGTGAAATTAGGTGAGAACTATGCGCTTATCGTGAACAGTAATGCCGGGTTATGGGGATACAATATCGGTGATACCGTACGTTTCGTAAGCACGGATCCTTACCGCATCGTAGTAACCGGGAGGACCAAACATTTTATCTCTGCTTTCGGGGAGCATGTCATTGCCGAAGAGGTAGATGATGCGATCGCAGCGGCTGCGCAACGTTATGACGCCAGGATCATTGAATACACAGTGGCACCCCAAATCCATAGTGACAGCGGATTGCCCTACCACGAATGGTTTGTGGAATTTGAAAAAGAACCCGATGATCTGAACGCGTTTGCACTAGCAGTAGATAGCCGGCTCCGTGACAAGAATATTTATTACCAGGATCTTATTTCCGGCAACATTTTACAGCCTTTAAAGATCCGGCTGATGAAGAAAAACGGATTCCAGGATTTTATGAAGTCTCTCGGTAAACTGGGCGGACAAAATAAGGTGCCGCGTTTGGGCAACGATCGTAAAATTGCAGACTCCTTAAAGCCCTGGATTCGCGAGTAGTTTTTTTGTTCAGGCTATAGAGGGTGTTATACGGCAACAGGGGCGTTAGCTTCATTCATCAGAATAATGGCTATTAAGCAAATGCAGGAGAAAGAGATTCGGAACTATCTTTCTCTCAATGAATTTGTCTTCGTTATGTCAATTTTAAAAGCTAAATGAAATCGCGGCTTTCTTACGCATGGTAAAATGTTAGAATCCGGTTCCTCCGCCAGGTGTGGGAGGATGTCCCTGCATCATACCTCCGTTTTCTCTTTCTCTCATTCTTTTTTGTCTTTCCCGGCCTTCTCCATCGCTGTCTATTTGTCTTTCAAGTTCCTGCTCACTTACTTTCTTACCCCCGAACCGGCGTAAGGTATAGGTGGCATTCAGCATAAAATAACGCTGTAACACATTGGTGTAACTATCCTCTATGTATGTTTCCGTGACCGTGCGGGCGATCGCCCTGTTTTGATTGAGCAGATCGTATACATTCAGTCGGATATCGAGGGAACGATCCTTTAGGAATTTATAGCCCAATCCGGCGTTCCACAGCAAAAAGTTCTGGTTATATCCTTCAGAAAGTCCACTGTAAAGTTGATGGTTAAGTGTTGTGTTGAATACAAATCCGTTCAGGAATATGTAGTTGATCCGGGCAGAGGTGGTCTGTGTATAGTAGTTGGCGTTTGATTGCGTCTGGATGGTGTTTCGTACTACATTGTAATTGCCCGTATAGGCCAACGTAAAGTCGAGGTTCTCGCTGATATTGCTGCTCAGCACAACACCACCGCTGAGGGTATAATTGTTGGCGTAGTTCATCCGGTTATTGATGAGGCCCGGAAGGTGGTTATAATTGACGCCAGCATTTAAATTCAAATTGGTTTTCAAAACTTTTAATGGCATTCCGTACGACATAAAGCTACGTACGCTGTAGTATCCATCGAGATTTACCGGTCGTGTAAGCTGGCTTCCGGAGTTTAATAAAATGCCTTCAGCAATAGAAGAATCGGTTGTGGGAATGATGGTTTGATTGGCGATGTAGTCATTTGTATAATTTCCGAATACCATGGCATTGAAGCTGGTTGCTTTAGTTGTATTGGTAGCGCCGTAACGCATCATCAAAGTATGTTGATAGCTTTGCGATAGGTTGGGGTTACCGGTTTTCAGCAACAAAGGGTTGGAGTTATCGATGACATTTTGCAACTGCTGTATAGTGGGGACGTTCGTATTGGTGCGATACATGATGCGCATGTTCTTATTCTTGGTAAACGTATAGTTGAACCAGGCATTCGGCAATACATTGGAGAAATTTTTCTGAAGGCTGAAAGCATAAGGAAAAACCTGTATTCCATCCAGGGTAGCATATTGATAGTCGGCACCGATGGCAAACCTGATTTTCTGGTTGTTGAAGCGATAATTCACACCTCCCCGTTGCGTGAGATAAGTGTTTTCATATTTGTTGGAGAGCAGGGTATCGAAATCTGCATAGTCTCCGGAGCCGTTATTGTTTTTAGTCTCTTTATCAGATTTGTTTTTAGCATAGGATGGAGCGTAATTCACCATCAGCTGAGCATTTTTACTAAGCGGTTCCGTGTAATTAATGCTTCCTGAAAGGGTATATCCGTTGCTTTGCAGATCATACTGTTGATCAAGAAGGCTGGTATCACTTCCGGTATATTCGTTGAGTGAATAGAGTTTTCCATCTCCTTTCCGGTCATTGAGTTGTGTATTCAGGTTGAGGGAAATTGTTCTTCCCTGTTTGGCAAACTTGTGCCTGTACACCAGGTTATTACTCAGGTTATAAGCAAAATTATTGGAAGCTGTCCGGTTGTTGGTAGCACTCACTAAGCTGCTATCCCATAATCGGCTAGTGCCTGTCAGCGTTTTTGAATAGTCGTTTTGTTGCAAGCTGATACGGGGGGTCAGTATCAAGGTATTATTGGAGTCTATTTCGTATTCCAGTCTCAGGTTAGCGCGGTGATTCGTGTTTTTAGAACGAGCAGCGCTGTGTTCTTTATACACGAGACCGCTATCTGATGTAGTCAGGTAATTCCGGGTGAGCGTCGTCGTGTTATTATTATCCGTATTGTTGAAGAAATAGCTACCCGATACTTTAACTTTTTTGCCCCATTCGTCACTGTAGTTTAGCCCGATCGAGTTCGTTTTAGTAATACCTCCCTGCTGCCCGACTAAAAAATTGCCTGCGCTATTGTCTCCCCGTCCGCCGGGGCCGGCATCACGTCCTCCCCCTCTTCCTCCGCTCCCGCCACCGCCTCCGCGATTGCTTCCGGAAGTACTGCTCATTACGCCTGTTAAATCATCGGCGCTAAAGTTTTGTTGATTAATGTTATTACTCAGCGCGATCAGAGAGAGACGCGTAGATCCTTTGAAGTAATTCAGGTTTCCGCCTGCTATATACAAGGGGTTGTTGAGCGTTTCGTCGCGTGAACCGATACCTCCGAATATTTTTCCGAATTGCCCGGTGTTCTTCCCAGGTTTTGTGATGATGTTGATTGTTTTTTGAGCATTTCCATCATCGAAGCCGGTAAGCTGTGCCTGGTCGCTCAGCCTGTCGAATACCTGTATCTTGTCAATTACTTCCGCGGGAAGGTTTTTTATGGCTGCGTTCGGATCATCGCCGAAAAATGGTTTCCCGTCCACCAATATCTGTTTTACTTCTTCCCCTCCCGCTTTTAGTGTTCCGTCCTGGGTAGAGATTCCCGGCATTTTATTGATCAGGTCTTCCGCGTTGGCATCAGGGTTCGTTTTGAAAGCATTTGCATTGAAATTGGTAGTGTCTCCCGATTGTGTTGCCCGGACTGCCTCCGATTTTAGGGTGACACTTTTCAGCTGCGTGCTGGACGGTTTCATGCTAATGGTCCCGAGGTCTGTATTCTGAAAGAGACTTAAGACGCGTGAATAATTATCAAATCCCACATATACCGCTTTTAAACGGTATTGCCCGCTTGGCAGATTTTCCACTATAAACTTGCCGTTTTCGTCAGTTACATTCCCATATTGCATAGAAGTATCAGCGATAGAAACAACAACAACAGTAGCTCCTATAAGGGTAGAGTTGTCTGTTTCATCCGTCAGTTTACCGGTAAGTGATAACGATTGCGCGTGAAGGGTGAACGTGTAAAGGAGTGCCGGTAAGACGAGAAGCGATTTAGGAATCTTCATAAAATATTTTGCAATGGTGGTCCAACAAATACTGCGCCAAAGCTAAGACGATAACCTGCGCGTTCTGATGCGTCAAGTGGAACAGGGTATTATATTCATAGAATTATATTGAACGCTGGTAAAAATTCATTGGCTTCAAAAGCAATCTGTCTTCCGGTCATTTCCTTAGCCTGCAAGGATCAGGGGTAAATATGCGGCGGACATTTTTTAGTGAGTTGTCATTTTAAATGGATTTTCATTTGGTTTGTTGAATCCTTTATCCTTATCTTTGCATCCCCCAAAAGGCAGGGGATAAAGTTCTTGGGTTATTGTCGGGTATTTGAGGAGAAGGGATTGAGGATATTTTTTTAGTTTTTTGAAAAAAATATTTGGTGGAATGGGGATGATGATTACCTTTGCACTCC
>DATJDL010000016.1:0-459675 GCA_035497455.1 Flavipsychrobacter sp. | reverse complement strand
ACGGATGAGAAATACTATGAGAAGAGCGGTGAAGTGACGCTGATCCGTTAGGAAGAGAGAACAGCGAAAGCAGGAGAGAAGATACATAAAGAGGGTAAGACGTAGCAACCTGCTACTGCTTACCCTCTTTTCTTTTAGAAGGAAGTGCAAGCTAAGATTGGCTTTTGTCACTGACAATATGTCTTTTTTGGGAGCTTCGGAACGATGATTGATTACCGCAAGAGAAAAATAAATTTTACTGATTATGATACAAGAGAAAGGCTCTATTTCCATTCACACAGAGAATATTTTCCCGATTATTAAAAAGTTCTTGTACTCCGATCACGAGATTTTTTTACGTGAACTGGTTTCTAATGCCGTAGATGCCACACAAAAGTTGAAAAGGCTGGCTGCACTGGGGCAATATAATGGAGAAGTAGGCAATACCATGGTAGAAGTGTCTTTTGACGAAACAGCCAAAACCATTACAGTTTCTGATAAAGGTATCGGTATGACGGCTGAAGAGATCAAAAAATACATTAATCAGATCGCGTTTTCAGGGGCTACCGAATTTATGGAGAAATTTAAGGAAGCAAAGGATGCGAATGAGATCATCGGTCGTTTTGGCTTAGGGTTTTACTCAGCCTTCATGGTGGCAGATAAAGTAGAGATACAAACCCTTTCCTACCAGGAGGGAGCAACGCCTGCACGCTGGGTATGTGATGGCAGTACAGAGTTTGAAATCTCAGAAGGAAATAAAGTTACGCGCGGCACTGAGGTAATTTTGCACATTAATGAAGAAAATAAGGATTTTCTCAATGAGCACAAATTGCAGCAAATCCTGGAAAAGCATTGCCGCTTCCTGCCTGTGCCTATAAAATTCGGTACACGTACTAACCGGGAGCCGGACGGTGAGGATAAAGATGGTAAAGCGCAGTATAAGGAAGTCGTGGTAGATCATATCATCAATAATACCGCTCCCCTTTGGACTAAATCCCCGAGTGACCTGAAAGATGAAGATTACCTGGCATTTTACAAAGAGCTTTACCCATTCTCCGAAGATCCATTGTTTTGGATTCACCTGAACGTGGATTATCCATTCAACCTGACGGGTATTCTTTATTTCCCGAAAGTGAAGAACGATATGGAACTGCAACGAAACAAAATCCAGTTGTACAGTCGCCAGGTATTTATCACCGATGAGGTGAAAGATATTGTTCCGGAATTCTTAATGCTATTACATGGTGTGATTGACAGCCCGGACATACCACTGAATGTATCGCGTAGCTTTTTACAGGCAGACAGTAACGTAAAAAAGATCAACAGCTACATCACTAAAAAAGTTGCAGATAAGCTAGGCGAGTTATATAAAAACGACAGAAAGGGATTTGAAGAAAAATGGAAAGACATCGGCTTGTTTGTAAAATATGGTATGATTACCGAAGAGAAGTTTTATGAAAAGGCAAAAGACTTTGCTTTACTTACCAACACCAAAAGTGAATTCTATACGCTGGAAGAATACCGTGAAAAAATAAAAGCTATCCAGACAGATAAGAGTGAAAATGTTGTCTATCTCTACAGCAACGATGCTGCAAAACAAGACAGCTTCATCCAGGCAGCTAACAGGAAAGATTATGATGTATTAGTGCTGGATGGTCCGCTTGATACACATTTTGTGGGCCAACTAGAGCAGAAGAATGAGAAAACTACCTTTAAACGAGTAGATGCTGATGTAGCAAACAGGCTGATTGAGAAAGATGAAACAATAGCCATGGTGCTGACGGATGAGCAGAAGGATAAAGTGAAAGATATTTTCACTAAAGCTATAAACAATGGTAACATGCATGTGGAAGTAGAAAGTCATCAACCTGAAGAACTCCCCGTGACCGTGACTATGGAAGAGTTTATGCGCCGTATGAAAGATATGGCTAAAATGGGAGGTAATGGCGGCATGAACTTCTACGGTATGATGCCCGACAACTATAAAGTAGCTGTAAACGGTAATCACAAACTGGTATCCAAAATATTGGAGGCTGCTGATGAAGGACAACAACAGCAATTGGCCAAACAAGCTTTTGACCTGGCTTTGTTATCGCAGGGCATGCTGACAGGAAAAGACCTTACGGCTTTTGTGGAACGAAGCGTGAGTTTAATTTAGAACTAAAGTCAGATAGCGAATGGGCTTGCATAGGATTGTGCAAGCCCATTTTTTATACGGTAATCCGGATTGCGGCTATATATCATGTCGTTCTGAAGTGCTGCCCATTTCAGACTTCTACTCTTATATGTACACGTTATAGCCTGGTTGCTGCCCAGACAGAAATTAAAGCATGTGGTTTTTTGAGGCGATACACAGTCAGCAGCCTGCTTGAGCCATATTGGTGCACTGTCGTATTGATCTGTATCCATATAGCTGATATGCATGAAAGCAGAATCGTTTAGATGCCCGCAGAGCATGACGTTTTGCAGAGTCAACCAGTCGCATGCCTGTGCTTGCGCATCGACTTTCACCTGTGACATCAGTAACGCCAACAGGATCAAAAGTTGAAGCCTGCTGCTCAAGCTGAATTTACGCTAGTAAGTATGTTCAAGGTAAAGGCGAAATATCGGGCTAATAGATAGGTCACAATAAATATAATAACGGAAGTGTCCGCAAAGATTAGCACTCATTCTCCTAAAATGCCATCAAGCTCCTTTAGACTGTTGCCGTGTGGTGATTGTAGGATCATTGGCTACATTTGCGGATTATCCAGTCAATTTATGAACCGTCAGACTTTAATAGAAAATATACGCACAAAAAAATCCGTGCTTTGCGTAGGGCTTGATACCGACCTCAATAAAATTCCAAAACATTTATTGAGAGAAGAAAATCCTGCTCTCGCCTTTAATAAAGCTGTCATCGATGCTACAAAAGATGTGGCTGTTTCGTATAAAATCAACACGGCATTCTATGAGGCGCAGGGCATTAAGGGCTGGGAAACCATGGAACAGACTTTAGCTTATATCCCTAATGATATTTTTAGTATAGCCGATGCCAAACGAGGCGATATTGGCAATACGTCTGAACAATATGCAAAAACATTTTTCGAAACCTATCCGTTTGACAGCGTTACTGTGGCACCCTATATGGGCGAAGACAGTGTAAAGCCTTTTCTCCAGATTGACGGAAAATGGGCCATTGTTTTAGGGCTAACTTCCAACAAAGGAAGCCATGATTTTCAACTTCAGAGTGTAGGAGAGGAAATGTTGTATGAACGCGTGTTTAAGAAAGTGATGGAATGGGGCAGCGAAGAGAATCTGATGTTTGTGGTGGGCGCCACACAAGGAGCACAGCTTCAACATGTCAGAACCATTTGCCCGGAACATTTCTTTTTGATTCCCGGTGTCGGTGCGCAGGGAGGGGACGTGGAAACGGTTTGCAAAAACGCGCTGAATGATGATGCCGGTATCCTGATCAATGTCTCAAGAGGAGTGATCTATGCAGGGAGTGATGAGCATTTTGCAGAACAGGTGAATACAGCCGCGAGAGCCTACCAGCAGGAAATGAGTGTTTTTTTGTAAGATTTGGGCCGCGTATAGTAAACGAGCGTTGAAGGCACATTTGTAAACGACTTGGGGTCCGCTGAAAGCGGACCCCAAGTCGTTTACAATGAAGTGATATTTTTCAAGTTTAGTATGCCATAGCAAACAATACCCGTTGTGTGGAAGGGTTGCCAGTCAGTACACATTTGCCTTCTTCCTGTTTATTGTGTAATGGGATACAACGAATTGTTGCTTTTGTAAGCTCTTTGATCTTTGCTTCGGTTTCCGGCGTACCATCCCAATGCGCGGAGATAAAGCCTCCCTTGTTCTTCAGGGTGTGTTCAAACTCTTCCCAGCTATTGACTTCTGTAAGATGCTCATTGCGATAGCTCAAGGCTTTGTTGTACATGTTTTGCTGAATTTCATCCAGCAATGCTATGATTGCATCATCCAACCCTTCAAGCGAGTAACTGGTTTTCTCTTTTGTATCGCGGCGGGCGACTTCTGCTACATTGTTTTCCAGGTCTCTGGCACCCAGCGCTACCCGAACCGGTACGCCCTTAAGTTCGTACTCCGCAAATTTCCATCCCGGGCGTGCCGTATCGTCATGGTCGTATTTTACCCGAATTCCCTTTGCCTGCAGCGCTTTCATCAGCTCCCGGGCTTTGGCATCGATGCGTTCTTTCACAGCTGCGTCCTTGTTGTAAATCGGCACAATGACCACATGCAAGGGCGCAATTTTTGGGGGCAGTATCAAGCCGGCATCATCGCTGTGCGCCATCACTAATCCGCCAATCAGGCGTGTAGAAACTCCCCAGGAAGTTGCCCACACGTATTCCATTTTATTGTCCTTGTCAGCAAATTTCACATCAAATGCTTTCGCAAAATTCTGCCCCAGGAAATGGGAGGTGCCTGCTTGCAACGCCTTGCCATCCTGCATCATCGCTTCAATGCAGTAGGTTTCCTCTGCTCCTGCAAAACGTTCGTTTGCTGTTTTCACTCCTTTGATCACAGGCAGTGCCATGTATTCTTCGCAGAAGCTGGCATAAATGTTCAGCATCTGTTCAGTCTCTGCAATGGCCTCTTCTTTGGTCGCATGCGCCGTGTGTCCTTCCTGCCATAAGAATTCCGTGGTGCGAAGGAAAAGACGGGTCCGCATTTCCCAGCGCACAACATTCGCCCATTGATTCACAAGGATCGGAAGGTCGCGGTAGGATTGAATCCAGTTTTTATAAGTGCTCCAGATAATCGTTTCGGATGTGGGTCGGACAATAAGCTCCTCTTCCAGTTTGGCTTCCGGATCCACGATCACACCCTTGCCGTTCGGGTCATTTTTTAGACGGTAATGGGTGACTACAGCACATTCCTTGGCAAAGCCTTCCACGTGTGCGGCTTCTTTACTTAAAAAACTCTTGGGAATAAATATAGGAAAGTAGGCATTTTGGTGCCCGGTGGCTTTAAAGCGTTTATCCAGTTCGTCACGCATGTTTTCCCAAAGAGCAAAGCCATAGGGCTTGATGACCATGCATCCGCGAACTGCTGAGTTTTCAGCTAATCCGGCTTTGAGAACGAGGTCGTTATACCATTGCGCGTAGTCGGTTTCTTTCGATGTTAAGATACTCATAATTTTGGCACAGTTTTCGATGCTATTCTGATTGGCAGAATGCCGCAAATGTAGTAATTTCAACAAGTTTAAAACAATTTAAAACCTAACGTGATGAAACGGTTGCTCACTATCCTCGGTTTGCTGATGGCTGTAAGTTCGGTGTCTTACGCACAAGATGACATCTACTATAACAGCAGTGACATAGAGAAGCAGAAACAGGAGGAAAAAAGACGTGCGAAGGAGGAAGCAAGACGGCGTGCTCAGGAAGAGGAAAACTATGATTATTCCGCTTCGCAAGCCAGCTATGATCCCAACGGAAACTACGAATCCTATAATCGCAGTTATGAATCGGATGGAGATTATTACAATAATGATAACGATTACCTGTACTCGTCTAACATCCGTCGTTTCAACTATCCTTTCTATGGTATGGGCTATTATAATTCGTTTTATAATCCCTGGGGATATGATCCGTACTGGAATGACCCTTACTGGGGCTACAGCTATTGGAACCGCCCTGCATTTTCGATGAGCTTCGGATACGGACCGTATTGGAATTCTTATTGGAGCTGGTATTCCTGGTATGGCTACCCCGGCTTCAACAGCTTTTACTATTATCCTTATTATGGCGGTTCTTTCTGCAACAGCTATTACAGCGGTTATTGGAACGGGTATTATTCAGGCCTATATAATAATTACGGAAGTAATTATTCAGTTCGTCAAACTTATGGACCCAGAAGTTCTTATAATAACGTGGTCCACAATTCTATCGTTAATGGAGGCAGAACAGGTGTCAGAGGCGCACAGGGCGGGATTGCCCCTTCTTCCGGCAGCAGCTATCCGAGAAACGGTTCGAGAATACGGGAAAATATAAGTAGCAGCAGACCAGCTGGTATAGAAAGACCGGTAAACGGCGCAACAGAAAGAGGGGTATACAGCGAAAATCCCAATCGCCGCGTGTTTTCCAGAGATGATGTAGCATCGCCTTCCTTCAATAACGGAGGACGGGTACGGGGGCGTACTGTTGATATGGATAATAATACTGTCGCTCCTTCCAGAAGCATCAATAATTCGCGTCAACCGGTAAGGTCCGAAACAGAACGCCCTTTTGGAAGACAGGAACGCACCTATGAGACTCCGCGTTCACAACCTACTTACCAACAACGAAGCGAACCTTTAAGGAGCAGTCCGAGTTATTCTTCTCCCTCCAGAGGAGGTGGTAGTAATTTTGGGGGCGGTAGCCGGGGCGGCGGCAGCAACTTCGGTGGCGGATCGCGTGGCGGCGGCAGGCGCTAAGGTGAGTAGCAAAGCTTTGGAATAAGCTGCACCTCATCCATCATGATAAAGTACTATAAAGGCAGTGAGCCCATCGGGATACTGCCTTTATTTTTTTCGGTACAGTTTTTGAAAACCTTTTTTCATAACGATAGCATCTATGAAATTGCTCAGCAAGTTTTTATTTATCGTCCTATCCGGCAGTCTATGCAACGGCATAGTATATGGACAGGATGCCACCGATGCCTTACGCTACTCTTTTATCAATCCTATGGGTACGGCCCGTGGTTTGGGTATTGGCAATGCGATGGGTTCTGTAGGAGGTGATTTCAGTTCCCTCAGTATTAACCCGGCAGGGATAGGGGTGTATCGCCGCTCAGAGGTAATGATTACACCCTCTCTGAAGATCAATAATGTAAACAGTACTTATCTGAATGAAACCAATTCCGAGCCCAACGGTAGGGTCAATTTCAACAATATCGGGATCGTTTTTACCAAAACACCTAAGGGTAAACGCTATGAGAGCAGCAGCTGGAAGGCTGTTTCGTTTGGATTGGGTGTCAACCGGCTCGCCGATTTCAGCAGGAACTATTCCTATAGCGGCTTAAATACGGAAAGCAGTTTTAGCGAGATGATGGCGAACGACGCAAATAACTATCCTGGTAATGTCAACAATGATCCTTCTTCACTTGCTTACATGGGATATACGTCTTACATCGTGGAGCTGGATAATCAGGGATATTATTCCATCCCTTTTTATGCTACAGATCAGCTTCGTCAAAAGCGAAAGGTGGAAGAGCGGGGGGGCATGAATGAGATTGTTCTTTCCCTGGGCGGAAATTATCGTGAAAAATTGTTGTTGGGAGCTACATTAGGATTTCCTACACTGAACTTCAGAAGAGAATCCTATTTTGAAGAAGTGGATGCTACAAATGATCCTGCAAATTTCTTTAAGGCATTTCGCTACACGGAAAATTTGCAAACAACCGGTATTGGTTTTAATGCAAAGTTTGGGGTGATCTATAAACCTGCTGATAACTTTCGTATAGGTGCTGCCATTCATACCCCTACCTGGATTGCCCTGAGCGATATTTATAATCAGTCCATCACATCGAATACGGAAGGGTATAAAGCATCTATCGGTGCTTCCGATACCGACCCGATTACCAGCTACGATGCTCCGGAAAATGTGTTTAATTATAGCGTAAGAACACCCTGGAAAGGTGTATTGAGCATGACAGGCATCCTGGGGAAGTACGGCTTTATCACCGCAGACTATGAATATGTAGACTATACATCTGCACGTCTCGGATTTTCTTCGGAATATACGCAGCAGGAAAGCATCCGGAATGCAGAAATCCGCAAACTTACCAAAGCGGCTTCCAACATTCGGCTGGGCGCGGAAGCCAAACTTGAAAATCTCTTCATCCGTGCAGGCTTCGGATTTTATGGCAGCCCATATAAAAATGCTGAAAGTGATATGAACCGCCTGAATATTTCTGCAGGACTGGGATACAGAACTGATAATTTCTTTGCAGATCTCGGTTTCATGCATACCCGTCTTAATGAGTATCAAACACCTTATTCGCTGCCTGATGTCGTGACGCCGACTGCCACTTTATCGAATCGGTTCAATTCTTTGGCTCTGACATTAGGCTTCAAAATGTAAGATAATAGCAACGGATAGATAGTAAAAACATGCGGGCTTTCCTGCGTGTTTTTTTTGCGAATAACTTGATGAATTTTTAAGATTTTCACTTGGAAAAACCATATCGGTACGAATTTGTTTTCCTATGACAATAAATAATAAGGAAAGGCGGTCTTATCTTTAAGTACATAAATCGTCTCGCACACCTTAGATTCTTTTTAGAAACCAATAAATTTTCATGAAAGCCGTTCAAGCAGAAAATGTCGACGCTTACATTGCCCGGTTTCCGGAAGAAACACAGCAGCTGCTGAATGAAATGAGGATATTGATTGTGAAATCCGCGCCTGCTGCGGAAGAAAGCATCAGCTATGGAATGCCCGCTTACAAGCTTTTTAAAAAGCCTCTGGTATATTTCGCAGGTTATGAGAAACATATTGGATTTTATGCCACGCCCACCGGCCACGAGGCGTTTAAGGAAGAACTTAGCAAATACAAACAGGGAAAGGGTTCTGTACAATTCCCGCTAACGGAAAAACTCCCTAAAAAACTCATAGCGGATATCGTGAAGTACAGGGTACGGGAAGCCGGCGAAAAGCAAAAAGGAAAATAGCATGGAAAAAACCTGCCCCGAAGGACATCGCTTTACAAAGACATCGGACTGTCCTGCCTGCCCCGTATGCGAAACAGAGAAGAACAGCACCTATTTCGTGAAATTAGCGGCACCGGCACGACGCGCGTTGCAACGCATTGGGGTAACTGAACCATTGCAACTTGCGGAATTTTCTGAAAATGAAATTCTGGCATTGCATGGAGTGGGTAAGGCAAGTATTCCTGTTTTGCGGGCAGTCTTACAGGAGCATAGATTAAATTTCAAAAACAAACAGCCATGACGTCTGCAGCGTTTTCTGCGTTAGCCTTGTCATTCCCTCATACAGAATGTAATCCCCATTTTGACCGGAATGCTTTTAAGGTAACCGGTAAACGTATTTTTGCCACACTTCTGCAAAAAGACCAGACGGTCAACGTGGTATTGTCTCCGGAAGAGCAGGAAGCATTTTGCAAGATGAACGCCAAAGGCATTTATCCCGTCCCCAATAAATGGGGAGAAAAAGGATGGACAACCTTTGAACTGGCTCGGGTACCTGACGACCTCGTCCAAGCGGCGGTTACAATAGCTTATGAAGCCGTATTTCAATCCTCAGCATCTAAAATTCAAAAATAAAATCATGAACAACAACATTTTTCCCTGTGTCTGGTTTGAGAGCAAAGGCAGTGAAGCTGCAGCATTTTATGCGGGCATCTTCCCCAATACTGAATTGGTGAGCGACAATGGTATGGTGCAAATGCTCCGTATTAACGGACAATCTATGATGTTTCTCACAGCCGGACCGATGTTCCAACCCAATGCGTCCATTTCTTTTCTTATCGCCAATATGGATGAAAAAGAAACAGAAAGATTATATGCTTTGCTGGCAGACGGGGGTATAGCCCTGATGCCGCTGGATAGTTATCCTTTCAGTAAAAAATATGGCTGGGTACGTGATAAATACGGTATCACCTGGCAACTTTACACCGGTGAAAAAGGGGATACGGATCAGTACTTTACACCGACGCTGATGTTTATAGGAGCTAACAACGGGCGTGCTAAAGAAGCTATCAGTTATTACACGACGCTTTTCCCTCGCTCGAAGACAGAAGGGATCATGGAATATGGTGCAGGTGGTGAAAATGATGTTGCAGAAAATGTTCAGCATGCGCAATTTTCCATTGATGGCTACACGCTGGGATGCATGGATAGCTCTTTGGACCATCAGTTTAATTTTGACGAGGGTATTTCATTCCAGGTATTGACAAAAGACCAGGAGGAGACAGACTATTACTGGAATCATATGACACAGGAAGGCGGTACTGAAAGCATGTGCGGCTGGTTAAAAGATAAGTTCGGTGTAAGCTGGCAAATCGTGCCGCAGCGCCTGGTGGAACTGCTCCGGCAACCGGATGAAGCTAAGGCACAAAGGACAGGTCAGGCACTGATGAAAATGAAGAAGATTATTATTGCAGATTTGGAGGCAGCGGCTGAAAGTTAGAATGCTACGTGCTCGTTAAGACTGGATTTACCTCGCGAATGGTGCTGGTAAAACCAGTCTTAATTCCTATAACGCTCTATGGAAATTGTCACAAAGTGAAGCAAACAATAATAAAGGAATTGAATGTAGAAAATAAGTAGAGAGACCTTGCAAATATATTTCAGCCTTTCATGTCTTCTTGAACGTAAATTTTCTGTATGCTTTATGAAAAGCCATGGATATAGTAAAGTTCATGAACTCATTTTAATTGTGGAGGAGCGGTCTTGAAAAATACCTGAGTCCATTCCATTCTGGCAATAAAGGATAGAACTGAAATAATTCCTCACGCACAAATGATGCACTATGATTTTTATTAGGCACTTCAGTTTTGCAAATACTACCCTAACTCTTCGAAATACCCGGTCTTTTTATTTTTCACCACATTGTCCCAATGGTAGTAACGCCCATTCATGGCCACGTAAACACCCGCTGGTAAAGTTTGCAGAAAAGCCATGGCAGCACCGAGATTGAAGAAGCCATCGGAGCTGCCGAATTTATACGGGATCATTGCACCGGTGATAACGATGGTCTTGTTGAGCTTTTCCATGGCAAGGTAAGCGGCAGTGAGGGCCATGGTATCCGTGCCATGCGTGATCAGTATTTTATCTTCAGGAGCCGTTTTGCAATTATGCAATAACAGTTCTCTGTCGGTGTCCGTCATCTCCAGGCTATCGATCATCATCACAGTCCGGATCTCCACATCCAGGGTGCAGCGTCCCAGTTTCAGCATTTCCGGCACATGCGTCTCTTCAAAGTCGAGCTTGCCGTTGATCATATCGTATTCCTTATCGAAAGTGCCGCCGGTAACGAGGATGCGGATGCCCATGGTTAATAGTAATTAGCAGATAGTAATTAGTAGATAGTAATTGGTAAATAGTTGCCCTGATGCTACAAGCTCATCTTCTCCATGATCCGTTCCAGGTCACTATCATTGTAAAACTCGATCTGGATGATGCCTTTCCCGTTTTTCTTTCTGTCCATTTTTACACGGGTAGAGAAATGCGAAGCCATATTGTCTTCTATGCGCTTGTAAGCAGGTGGCAGGCTATTGATTTTTGATGATGCACTACTTGCCTCGGGTGCCTTACTGTCGTTCAGCATGCTTTTTACCAGTGCTTCCACTTGTCTTACAGACAGTCCTTTCTCTTTCACTTCACGGTGTACATACAGTTGCTGGTCTATTTGATCCAGGCTGATGATGGCACGTGCGTGTCCCATGCTGACTTGGCCATCGCGAACAGATTTTTGTATATCCGGAGGTAACTTTAACAAGCGCATATAGTTGGTTACCGTACTGCGATCTTTCTTCATACGGTCTGCTACCTGTTCTTGTGTCAGGTCGCATTCGTCCATGAGGCGCTTGTAGCTCAAGCCGATTTCTATGGCGTTGAGGTCTTCACGTTGCAGGTTTTCGAGCAATGCCAGCTCCAGCATCTGCTGGTCATCCGCCGTACGTACATAAGCCGGGATGTCTTTCAAGCCCGCCATTTTAGAAGCGCGCCATCTGCGCTCACCGGAGATCAGCTGGTAACGTGTAGGATTGATCTTTACCACCGTAACAGGCTGTATAATATCGTGCAACTTAATGCTTTCCGAAAGTTCTTTCAAAGCCTGCTCGTCAAAATCTCTTCTGGGCTGTTTGGGATTTACTTCTATCTGGTCAACAGGAATGCGTGCCATAGGATTGCTGTTGCTTCCGTTTCCGGAGGCAACCCCTGCTACAGGCACTTTCATTTCCTCATCTATCGTATCCAGGAGGGCGCGGATGCCTCGTCCTAAAGCCTGCTTTTTATTCGCATTATTGTTTTGGGCCATGCTCGTCAGTTTCAAATATTTTGTCTTCGTTCTTTATTTTGGTGAGGTTGTTTTTTTGCAGGATTTCTTTGGCCAGGTTGAGGTAATTCACCGCTCCGGTGCTTTCCGTATCATACATAATAGCCGGCTTGCCGAAGCTGGGTGCTTCGCCCAAACGGGTATTTCTATGAATGATCGTATTGAACACGGTTTCTCCGAAGTGGTTTTTAATCTCTTCCACTACCTGGTTACTCAGGCGAAGGCGCCCGTCGTACATGGTCATTAAAATACCTTCGATCTGCAAATTGGTATTGATACGGGTTTGGACTATTTTGATGGTATTCAGCAGTTTGCCCAATCCTTCCAATGCGAAATATTCACATTGCACGGGAATTGCAACACTATCCGCCGCAGTAAGGGCGTTTACAGTGATCAGCCCCAGTGATGGCGAACAGTCTATAATGATGAAATCATAGTCCTTTTCTATGCTTTGCAGCGAAGTTTTAATAATATGCTCCCGGTTAGGATGATTGATCAATTCTATCTCTGCCCCTACAAGATCCAGGTGCGACGGCACAATATGTAAATTGGGAGTTTCTGTTTCCAGAATAGCCTGTGACATCGGTGTTTCATTCACCATGCAATCATACAGGCTGAGCTGGATATTCTTCAGGTCGAAACCATTCCCGGTCGTGCTGTTTGCCTGCGGATCCCCGTCTATCAAAAGTGTTTTGTATTCCAGTACCGCAAGGCTTGCCGCAAGATTGATCGCTGTAGTGGTTTTCCCTACGCCGCCTTTCTGATTTGCTATTGCTATGATCTTTGCCATTATTCCCGTCTCTGTTCTGTATTGTTTTATAAGCTTATGGTTTTACCGATCTCGGGGAGGGTAAGCTCCAGACCGGCAGCTGAAAATTTATTTCGGGTGAGTTCATGGTCTATTTCGATATAGCCGAAGGTGTCAAAATGAACTCCAACGA
This sequence comes from Flavipsychrobacter sp., assembly GCA_035497455.1. GTDB lineage: Bacteria > Bacteroidota > Bacteroidia > Chitinophagales > Chitinophagaceae > JAFIGV01. The sequence continues at coordinate 446,745 of DATJDL010000016.1, read as the reverse complement.
TCTTTTTACACTGTATAAATTCCGCTGCGATGATGGCATCATCAGCGCCCATAGTGAAATTGTCGCCGATCGGAAGGATGGCAAAGTCCAGCTTTGCAAAGCGCGGGATCAATTGCATATCCAGTGTCAATGCCGTATCGCCGCTGTAATAAAAATTACCTTCATCCGTTGTGATCACAAATCCGCCCGGGTTTCCTCCGTAGATGCCATCCGGCAATACACTGCTGTGGATGGCGTTTACATATTTCACGGTTCCGAAGTCAAATTTCCGCTGGCCTCCTAAGTTCAGCGGGTGAACGTTCTGCACTCCTTGTTTGCCACACCATTCGGTGATTTCGAATGCGCTGATCACGGTGGCTCCGGTGCGGGTGGCGATGGTGATCAGATCAGCGACATGATCTCCGTGCCCGTGCGAAACAAGTATATAATCGGCCGGGAGGCTATTGACATCGATGTCTTTCGCCAGCGGGTTACCGGTGATAAAAGGATCAAAAAGTATATGCTTTCCGCCTATTTCCAAGCTAAAACAGGATTGTCCGTAAAAAGTAAAATTCATCGGAATGTGTCAGATTATGGTCAGTTCATGCAAATTTACGTTGATCGCTTTAGTTTTTTCCGAACTTCTGTATAAATGTGGAAAACCTTCCTGTCGTTCCTTTTAAAGACATACCGTATTAAAGCATTATTTATTAGTTTTAAAAAAAATCTAGCTGTCTATGGGCTTCATGAAAGAATTTAAGGAATTCGCTCTGAAAGGAAATGTAATGGATCTGGCTGTCGGTGTGATCATCGGTGGTGCTTTTGGCAAGATCGTATCTTCTCTGGTGGAGGATGTAATAACTCCTTTGCTGCTTAACCCTGCATTAAAAGCTGCCGGCGTCACCCGAATCGAAGAATGGGCACCCGGGGGAATTCTTGTAGGCAAATTTCTGGCAGCGGTACTGACGTTCATCGTTATCGCATTTGTTGTTTTCTGGATGGTGAAAGGCATGAATGCGTTGTCCAAGAAAGAAGAAGCGCCCGCTCCACCTGCCGGACCAACGGCACAGGAAAAGTTGCTGATGGAAATACGCGATGAACTGAAAAAAAGAAACGTGTAGGCTTTCGCAATTTATTCTGCATTTTTGCATTGCAAATGAAAGGCATTATCTATCAGTCGCTCTGCGGTCTGAAAAAATCGGGTAGAAGCGGTTTTGCTGTTTTGGCAGACCCTGATAAAATGCATCCTCGGGATATGCCGGGTCTGGCGTCTCGTTGCAACGAAGCCGGTGTTGATTTTCTTTTGGTAGGGGGAAGTTTGGTATTGGCGCACCAAATGGATGCATGCATCCAGCAATTCAAGGCCGAATCCGACATTCCTGTATTACTTTTCCCCGGAAACCCGGCCCAGGTTTCTCCTTATGCTGATGCGTTGCTGTACCTTTCTTTGATCTCCGGCAGGAATGCGGATCTGCTGATCGGGCAGCATGTTATTTCCGCACCCGTAGTAAAAGCCAGCGGACTGGAAGTCATCTCAACCGGATACATCGTAGTGGATGGGGGTGTGCCTACAGCTGTTTCTTACATGAGCCATTCAGCCCCTATTCCGGCCAACAAGCCGGATATTGCGCTTTGTACTGCCTGGGCGGGAGAATTACAAGGGAAGCATGTAATCTATATGGATGCAGGCAGTGGTGCCAAATACCCTATATCAGAAGAAATGATTCATAAAGTAAGCGCCAATATTGCATTGCCCATGTTTGTGGGTGGAGGCATTCAGACTCCCGAAAAGGTCCATCTTAACTGTAAAGCCGGAGCCAGCGTCGTGGTGGTGGGTAATGCCATCGAAAAAGACCTTTCACTCATAAAAGAACTGGCACAGGCAACAAAAGAAGCAGTAGCCAATAATTGATTTGTTCAGATAAATTATTAAACATACCTTTGCAATCCTTTTAAAAATTTAGCTTAAAAGCATTTAAAGTATACTACAATGAAACGTACATTTCAACCAAGCCGTCGCCGTCGTGCAAACGTACATGGATTTCGCAAGCGTATGGAAACTGCGAACGGACGTAAAGTATTAGCATCTCGTCGTGCAAAAGGCCGTCATAAACTGACTATATCTGACGAACGCCGCCTCAAATAAGCTATTTTCATAATCCGCTGCATCATGACGCAGAGGAACGACCATACGCCACCAGTAGTGCGTCATACGCTGAAAAGCTATGAACGGCTGAAGCGAAAAAAACATATTGATACGCTTTTCTCTATGGGGAAAGCGTATTCTGTTTTTCCTGTTACGATCAAATATTTGGTTGTGCAACCTGCTTCAGAAGATTCCATACCCGTTTTAGCAGGTTTTTCCGTATCGAAGAAAAAATTCAAACATGCGGTGGATCGTAACAGGATAAAGCGACTGCTGCGTGAAGCATGGCGACTGCATAAACATGAATTGGACTTTATCCCTGAAGAACAACAGCTTCATGTCTTCCTGATCTATACCGGCAAAGAGATTATTAGCTTTAAAGAGATAGAGAGTTCCGTTTTGAAATGTATCGGAAAACTGAAAGCTGTATTTGAATGAAGAAAATTTTCTCAAGCCTATTTATCGGACTGGTGCGCTTTTATCAGGCATTCATTTCTCCCCTGTTCGGCGTAAAATGCCGGTACACACCTACCTGTTCTGCCTACGGCATCGAAGCCATTAAAAAACATGGCCCCTGGAAGGGATTTCGATTAGCGATGAAGCGGTTTTTGTCCTGCCATCCCTGGGGAGGTAGTGGCTATGACCCTGTGCCCTGAATCGATGACCAGGAGTACGGCTTATTCCCGGTCGGGAACCCCGACAGCCGGACTCACCATTTAACAAAGCTTATAAATCCACCATCAGTTGCAAGGTGAAATTCCGGGGTGCCCCGGCTAAAGCCGGACGGACCTCATAAAGCGTATTCGTCACATTCTTCACGATAAATCCTAAACGTATTTGCCTGGTAAGCGTATACGCTGCCCGCAAATCCATTACGAATGTTCCTTTCTTCCCGTATTGTTCTCTGAAATCAGTGATGGTGGACGGTAATCCCGTACCTAGTTCGAAAATCAAGCCGTACAGATTTTGCTGTGGTTTAGTATTGGCAAACACTTCATCAATATTTTCCATAAAGCTATGATAGAGCAAGGTAGCGCCAAGGCTGAAGCCTTTATACTCCATCACTATATCGCCTTTTGCTGAGTGTTTATACCGGTACTTCAAGGTATTGGTTTCCCCGCTTAGATTCGCTCTGACCACGGAGTCCGGGTTGACCTGTACAGGATTCATATAGGTATAACCTAAAAGGAGGGTGGTATTTACAGGGCCAATCTTACCTACTGCATGCAACACCAGATCTACGCCATATATACGTGCCTGACCTACGTTGATGGATTTAAATCCTAAATAGCGCATGGGGGTAGTCACCGTAGAATCTTCCGGCAAGTGGATGCCAAAATTAAATTCCATCATATTCTTATACTCGGTCCAAAAGCCTGCAGCATCCGCATAGCCCACCCAGGAACCTAATCTGAATAATTGCTTTATGCCTATTTCACAACTGTAGCCCGTCTCAGACTGTAATTGCGGATTAGGGAAAACGCTGGATGCTCCGAAGTTGGTGCGTATAAAGCGTTCTGCGATACTGGGCATCCTATAGCCCTGTCCGAAGGAAGCTCTTACAAAAGTGGATTTAGCCGCTTCGTAGTTTAGCCCTGCGCGGAATACGGGGCGTGATTCAGAAGCCTGCCGGTCAATCTGGTTAATCTCATAGCGTCCTCCCAGAGAGACCCACATTTTATTAAACTTCTTTTCCAGCTGTAAATAGGGTGCCATATTACTGGATGTGTGCGCTCCATATAGCTCGCCAGCTACACTGTTGTACATGCCCACCATACCGGCAACGATATTGAAGTTATCCAACCAGATATTATTGCTGGTAATGCGTTTTTGCACCTGGTATTCGCCATAATATTGATCGCCTCTTGAGGACTGGTTCTTCTCAGGGATTTTATTTTCCGTCCGGAAGAAGCGTGTTCTTAAGTAATGCTTCCACCCATTCTTGCCGATATAAGTGATATAGGGATCGATATTGAACCGGGTACCCCTGTTCTTGTTTACCGTAGTTGTAGAATCGTCTAAACCGCCGAATGGCTTGTAAATGTTCTCGAGGTAATTGGAATCAGGTTGCCAGAAAAAGAAGGTTTGGGTCCTGCTTTTTTGTGCATTTACATTGACGCCCGCAACGAGACCTTCCAACTTCTTAAACGTATAGCGGAGGTTGACATTCGCCCGGGCGCGACGGGTCAGGTCACCTTGAAGATAAGAGTCATCTCCATACCAGGCACTGCCCAATACAAAATCGAGGTTGCCGATTTTTCGTGCGTGGGAAAAATAGCCTCCTTGAAACTGCGGTTGCTGATTCCCCCACCATTTGCTTTCCCTGAATTTCGGATTACCGTATATCCCATTATAGAGCATGACCTTGGTAACCGGTTTCGATTTGGCATAGGCGGTACGGAAGTTGATCACTCCATTGAGTGCCGAGGAGCCATACAGGGAAGAAGCGGCACCTTTTAATACTTCTACCTGTTCGCAGTTTTCAATAGGGAGGTAGTCCCATTTTACGTCTCCGGCATCGGCACTCAGCATCGGCATTTCATCTACCAGCACCAGGACGCGGCTGCCGGCACCATAGCTCCAGCCGGCACCGCCGCGAATATTTACCTGTTGGTCTATGACATCAACACCCGGTACCCGGTTAACGGCTTCATCCATTTCATTAATACCCATCTTCAGTACTTTGTCCGGCTTTATTACTTCCATGCTCACGATTTCTTCCGATAGTTTCTTCTGAAAACGGCTGCCACTTATGGTTTGTACATTCAGGATATTTTCATCTGTACTTAGGCTTATAACGACTTCTTTAGTCTCGCCATCCTGCAACGATAAGTACTGAGCAAATTTTTTATATCCTGTTACAACGACGGTTAAAGAGTCATTTATTTGCTTTCCTGCAACAGGAACTGATAGTTCGAAAACGCCATCGTCATTTGTAACTGCACCTGTCTGAGAAAATTCAACGATTGCTCCAATTACAGGCTTCAGCGTCGCATTATCCTTTACTTGTCCTTGGATGTGAACGCTGCTTTGTGCAAATGCATGACAAGAAATTATTACAAATAATAACGCAAGAATTCGATTCCATTTCATAAATAAGATGAGAATAACAGGAGCACCGGTAAAATAGAAATTATTTATGGTAAAGTAACGTTCATTCCCTGTTTCTCCTTGTCTATCACGACTGCTCCATCTCATCAAGTTTTTATAAGTGTATGGCAACTTCATTTAAAGCCTGAACAACAGGGCAAGAATAATCCTGTCTTCTGCTTTTACAAGATCCGGTACCCATGCCGCAGGCAGGGGCGTTGTTGTATATCCTGTGGGAGATGTGACACCACCCCGGCCGGCAAAATAAGGTATGTCTGCCTGGCGGTGAACGTATTCCAGTCTGACGGTCAGGCTTTGGTTGGGCATCCAGTCCAGGTTAGTAGACCACTCCCAGCCTTTGAATTTATCACCGGGAGTGGCACTGAAAGGGTGCGTTCCTTCGGTTTGAGTCGGGTCAAGCGGATCGGGTAACGGACTGGCGTCACCGGTAGGATATAGGACCAGATAACGCCCCGGGTTGGTCATTACCCCCCCGCCGATCGTCCAGGCAAACCTGTTTTTATTGAACCAGATGCGGTTGTAGATCATGCCGCTTAAAAAATACTGAGCAGGACCTTTGCCGGAATCTTTATCATTAAACCCGTTCACGCCGCCACCGGTTTCAAAACCCAGGTCGCCTGTCAGGGAAAATGCCATTTGTGAAATGCCTTTGTTTGCAGGGTTTTTATAGTACCTGACCAGCAAGCTGTTGTCTGAATGAAAACGTTTCCTATCGGGAATCATCGCTGCATCTTTTCCATAATAGTCATTGGTGATAAGCTTTATATTTTCATTAGGGCACCATGTGATATTAGCACCAAAACTGGGCATACTGTTAAACTTTCCATAACTCTGCCATCCATTAATGATCCAGGGTTCAATTTTCAGTTTTGTGCTTGGGAATATTTGTATGCGCATTCCGTTAAAAAACCAGGGAGTGTTGTCAGACGTAAAGGATGCCTGGTATTCCCAGTTCTCCACCTGATAATAGGAATTAAGCCCGATATAAGACATGAATAATCCTGCATCCACATTGATGCCTACCTGCCCGATATTAAAATGATAACCGGCATAAGCTTCGCTCAGGTACCGATAAGCATCATGCAATTTGTATTGGCCGCGATAGGGGCTGTAGTCATTGCGTGGTATAACGATTGATCTGTTCCCCAGCTGGAGCATTACCCTGGCACGGGCATTTTTGTAATTGAAATCGCCACCCAATCCTAAAAACATAACCTGCATTTCATTGTGTCTTGACATAGCCGTTGAACCTATCACGGTATTGTCTACAGGGTTGTTGAAGGAGTAATTATAATTACCGTCGAACATCAGCGACCCCGTAAAGTATTTTGACTGCAATACGGTTTCCGATCTCCTGTCCATACCATTTTGCCAGGTCTGATCCTGACCTTCAAAGGGCACTATCTCTTTTTTCACTTCTGCCGCTGTCTCTGTAGTATCGGTTTCACTTCTGTCGGCCTTTTGAGCATACAATGAAGGGCATAGCAAACCGAATAGTGTTATCAATCTCAGTTGTCTTTTCATATATTTTGGTTTCTGGATAATTCTATATTTTGAATGGGGTGATAGACCAATGGCGTTTCTTCTACAATGACATCGCTTTTATCCAGCCCGAATGCTTTCTCATCACTCAGGCTCAGGTTTTTTAAAAAGAAGTAGGAGTTCAGTAATAGCCCGTCTCTGAGGGTAAACTCATTCTCCACCGACAGGAATTTTTCAATGACTACAAATTTGAAATCCGGTTCTGTGTTGTATTTGGTAGAGCCATCGGGTCTTATGTGCAGGTTCAGTTCCTGGTTGGCTACAAGTTCTCTTACGATCTTTTTAAAATGCAGTTCTGTTTTGGGCTGCACGCGGAACCCGAGGTTAATATTGACTTTAATGACCTTGTCATCCGACAGCTCGGAAATATCATACGAACGTGTATAGGGTTCTTCCGTCCGGTGAACATGCACAAACCAATACACATCTGCTCGCTTGGGCTTCTTCGAGAAAATGGATTTTATTATTTTATCTTCTATATGCACGCGGTTATTGGCTTTGGTGAGATAGATAAGATGGGTGGCTGATTTGGGAATCGCATCGTCTTCACTGAGCTCTTTTAGTAAAGGGATATACTTACCTATATCTACAAACTTGACGAACCGGTTGTTGATCTTTCGCGCATAGTACCATACATACATGATCATGAAAATGAACAGCTCGAAGAACAAGAACATCCATCGCTCTTTTATCTTGGCGGTATTGGCTACAAAAAAGGATAATTCTATTGCTGCAAATATCAGTACGATCCCGGCTACGAAGAGTTTGTTCCATTTCCGTTTGTACAACAAGTAAAAGGTGAGCAGATAGGTGGTCATCATCATGGCGATCGTGATGGAAAAGCCGTACGCTGCTTCCATATGCGATGAACTCCGGAAATACAGGATCATCAGTACACACCCTATCCACAGGATGATATTGACGCTGGGAATGTATATCTGCCCTTTTATGTCGGTGGGTTGCCTGACGGTTACGCGCGGCCAGAAGTTGAGATTCATGGCTTCGCTAATCAAGGTAAAAGAGCCGCTGATCAGCGCCTGCGAGGCAATGATGGTCGCAGCCGTCGCTATCGCAATTCCGGGTAGTAAGAACCAGCCTGGCATCATTTCAAAAAAGGGGTTAGCACCATCCAGCGTTACCTTACCCTGGTGCATGATCCATGCAGCTTGTCCCAAATAACACATAACCAGGCTGAGTTTTACGTATGCCCAGGTCATGCGTATATTTTTGATGCCGCAATGGCCTAGATCAGAATACAGGGCTTCGGCACCTGTCGTACATAGAAATACGGATCCCAGCAGCCAGAAACCGTGCGGATACCGCGTGATGAGTTCATAGCCGTAATGTGGGCTCAGGGCTTTCAGCACATCCGGGTATTTCAGCACATTCATTCCTCCCACTATCAAGAGCATCGTAAACCATATTGCCATGATAGGTCCGAAGGTTTTGCCGATGAGCTGTGTGCCGAATCGCTGGAAAAAGAATAAAGCAGACAGGATGACTACCACAATACCCACCGTTAGGTTATTTCCGGGTACAATGACATGTTCTAATCCTTTTACCGTGTTCAACCCCTCAATGGCAGAAGCAACCGAAATGGGAGGGGTAATAATGCCGTCCGCCAATAGTGTTGTGGCACCTAATATGGTGGGTATTACCAGGTGTTTCCCATATCTTTTTATCAGGGCGTACAGGGAAAAAACACCCCCTTCACCCTGGTTGTCTGCCTGCAGTGTTAACCATATATATTTAACCGTTGTCTGGAACACCAGTGTCCAGAAAATACAAGATACACCACCGTATACCAGCACTTCATCTATCGTTCTTTCGCCCACCACGGCACGTAAAGCATAGAGCGGACTAGTGCCGATATCACCGTAGATAATACCCAGGGCCACGAGCAAGGAGGCCATAGTCACCTTGTTCAAATGCTGTCCATTTGATTTCATATAAAAACCTGTATGTTTTAGATGTTATTCTTTAGCCGAAAGACGGTAGCCTACCCTCGATTCCGTTACCAGGTATTCCGGTCGGTTGGGGTCCTTTTCTATTTTTTTTCTCAATTGAGCAATGAATACTCTCAGGTATTGGGATTGATTAATGTAGCCGGGTCCCCATACTTCTCTCAGCAGGTACTGATGCGTCAATACTTTTCCTTCATTTTTGGCGAATAAGCTGAGCAAGGTATATTCAGTAGCCGTTAGCTTCACGGGCATGTCTCCCTTTTTTACCAGCCTGAGAGACAAGTCAATATGCAGATCTCCGATGGTGATAACCGGTGTCAGTGCATCAGAAGCATGCACACGCCATGCAGATCGAATGCGGGCCAGCAATTCACCGGTTCTGAAAGGCTTAACCAGGTAATCGTTGGCGCCGTTATCCAGTGCTTTGATGATGTTTTCTTCGTCGCTTTGTACGGAAAGGATCATGACAGGATTCGTATACCATTCTCTCAATTGCTTCAACACTTCTTGTCCATTAAGGTCCGGAAGGCCCAGGTCGAGGATGATCATATCCGGAGGGTGATTGGCTGCCATCGCCATCCCTTCTTTAGCTGTACCGGCTTGCGCCACAGCGTAATCATTGCTTTGGAGCGTTATTTCCAGCAACTTCCTGATCTGAGACTCGTCATCTATGATTAATATACCGGGCTTATTCATTTTTCATGTTTTTCAGGTAGGAGGTCTCAGCAGGTATCGTTACCGTAAATCGGGCACCTCCGGTGGGTATATTGACAAGATCTACCGTGCCTCCCAAAGCTTCTGTAAAACCTTTCACGATAGATAGGCCTAACCCGGTGCCACCGGCTTTTGCACTTTTCAGGCGATAAAACTTATTAAATACGGCTGCAATTTCTTCTTTGGGGAAACCGGGCCCGTTGTCTTCTATAGTGATCTCCAGGACATCTGCATGATACATTGCTACGATATCAATAAGGCTTTGAGGAGGTGTATATAAACTTGCATTGTTCAGAATATTATACAGTATCTGCTCCAGCATTCCCTGGTCTGTTTTAAAAAGGGGAAGATCCGGATTGATATTGATACTGATTTTTTGACTGATCTTATTTTCTTCAATTCTTTTCACAGTACGATAGATAATCTCATTAATGTCGCACCAGTCTTTTCGTGGCTGAATATAACCTGATTCCAGACGTGACATGTTCAGGAGATTTTCCACCTGCTGGTTTAATCGAAAAGATGCTTTTGAAATCTCGCTCACCAGATCGTGCCTGTGTTGGAGCGTTAGCTTGGAGCTTCCATTTTGAAGGTTATCTGTGGCGCCTATGATAGCGGCTATGGGAGTGCGTAATTCATGTGACAAGGAGTTAAGCAATGTATTATAGAGCTTAACGGTATTTTCTTTTTCTTCTTTCAGAATAGCGGCCTTTTCCATCTTTCTTATTTTATGAGTCAACGCAGCATTGACCATGGCGATGACGAAGTACATTAGCAGGAGGATGGCATCTTCGGCTTTACCTATTTGAAAAGTGAAATAAGGAGGGATGAAAAAAAAGTCCCAGATCAAAGCAGATAGCAGGGCAGCTAGCAGCACCGGCAGAATATCAAAAACCATTGCCAACAGCGACACGGATATTAAAAACGTATAGCCGATAACGCGGTAGCCAACAACAGAGGAAAGCAGATAACCGATAACGGAGCATAGAGCAATAGCAGCCAGGCTTAGCCAATACTGATCGCGTTTTTTAATTTTACTGAAACGAATCGTATCCATTCTTTTTCATTCTGGGACAAAGGTAGATCAGCTCCTGTAAGTGTTATATAAAAGGTGGGGGCGGAGCTATAAATATTTTATAAAGAATTCAGTGAAAGCACACCAACGAAACTAGTTTACCCGGAAGCGGAATCTGTAACCCCGGCATTTTTGCAACGACAGGTTATTGTTTCATGATAAAAAGAAAAGCCACCTTTCGGCGGCTAAAGCTTACGTAAAAATACAAAGTCTTTTTCAAATCGGTGCTGTTTTCCAAAGTCTGGAGTCGACAAACTCGCTTTTTTTTTTGGCGAAATTACTGCTTAAGGAATTTTTGAACCGATTGTTGATGTCCATCATTCATCTTAAGAATGTACAGTCCTGAAGAAAGATGGTGAACATCCAACCTTATTTCCTTTACCGAAACATTATCAACTTCAAGTAGCGTTTTACCGGCCAAATCACTTATAGAAATAGTAGCTGATTCTAACTTTTTGTAGCTTTTACACACAAGCACATCTTTAGCCGGGTTCGGGTAAATATTTACAAGCATTGGTAATCTTTCCGCTACACTCATTGGTGAATACGTAGAAAAAGGTATTTGAATGTCTTGCGCTAATGAAACTCCGTTTATACTTTTTAAGTTGTGATAAATCAAAATAGTATAGTCTGTTTGGGGATTCAATGCATGGTTAGGTGTAAAGATTAAAGTATCATTAGAGCTGGAAAAGCTACCTGTGATATTTTTCAACGTATCAGAAAGCGTAAAATAAGCCAGATTGAAAGTGCCGGTGTCCATAGGCTGATCAAAAAATAACTTAATTATTCTCTGTGTATCCACGTTGGTCTCATTTACAAAAGGACTACTGTAAATCAACAGAGGTGCCGGAGACAACAATTGAAAATTTACGCCCGTACTGTCACCTGTTTGAAGGCTTACAATGGAATTCGCCTGGCCATAGCCAGGTTTGTAAGTGGTAAGCTGCACGATGCCGGGAGCGACGTTAGGGATAAGGTAATGACCCGCCGCATCTGTCGTAGCTGTAACACTACTATTGCTGGCACTTACTACCACACCGGCAATAGGACTGCTGCTCGAAGCGTCGGTGATGGTGCCATGGAGATAGGTATTCGTGCTGGCTGTGTTATAGGGATTAATCAGCAGTTTTACGAAGTCTATTCCGTAACCATCTCCCACGCCCGAGGTTGAATCATCAAACAAAATGCTCAATGCGCCGTCTTGCAATTGTGGAAGCATGTTTGACGGGATATTATATGTAATCATTTTACCGATAGGTCCTGTCTGTACCAGGCTGTTGATGATATTTTCCATTCCATTGCTTCTTAAGCCATCTAAAAACACCTGATAACTTGCTCCCCAGACTGAAGCCTGAAAATCATCTACAAAGATTTGCAGTTGTGCACTATTGATGGTAGCTGGTGGTGTGAATGATAACGAGATGGGATGTACAATGTTATCGGGTCTGTTTGTGTTGCTGGTATAACCGTCCCTGTAGGGAGATGTACCGTTATAACTGGAAATAACCATGATTCTGTCGGTACCCGGAGGATCTGAAGGATCCGCTGTCCAGGGATAACCATGCGCCGGAGTATTGCTACCGGAGAACGGGTTAAAACCTGTGGGCCAGCCAAATCCTAAATTGTCAATATCTCCCGTACGAACCATCAAGTCTGCTTCAGGCGTGTTGGCCAGGGTTATAGTTTTCAACGACCAATTACCGTCATTGGGTGTTATCGTTTGACTATTTACCAACGTAGGGGTAAACAGCAGTAATGAGAAGAAGAATTGTTTCATAAAACTATTTTTTTGAGTTATTAAACGAAAAATGATGGGTGTTATAAGTTGATAATTCACCCTCGCGAGACTTATTGTGTAAGGGTGGTGTAGTGCCGTAGGGCTCAGGAGTTTCATTGCACACCTTACAAACAGCCGGCAATACTGTAACCCCAATAACAGGTCGATGCAATGCTCTTTTCATAAAATTGATTTTTTAAGAAGTTGATGATGCAAAATTGTTTTTATGAGCGTGCGAATTCAATCCCCGAAAAAGAGGATATTTCCGTCATCCAAAATCACGAAAGAAGGGGATGCGCAAGTAAGCGCTCTAGAAACCAGCTTTCGGAAGCTATTTGAATGGATTTGCATACAGTGCAAATACCGGTGGACGTAGAATAGACAAATCCACTCTGGAAGCGGCTTCTACGTTTTGGCGGAGCCGGGCGGGGATTTGTCGAACTTTTTTGTGGATAGTTTTTTAGAAACTAATGTGTTTATATGCTCGTGTGATTCATTATGCGTTAAAAAATCAGATGATATTGGGAAACGCTGCTTGGCATTTTTTTAATTTAAACATGCGGCTTTATCACCTCGCAGCAGGTGCTTACAGCAAATTCTTTATAACCGAATCACAATTACTGCTGTCTTACTCCTTTCCCTATAATTTGTTTATACTGACTCATTTCTAATGTCATTTTCCCATCGTTCTGCAGCGTAAATTTTATTACACCGTCTACTCCTCCCTGCCTAATGGCTTGAAACGTATTCTCGGAAGTGGGGAAGAAGCGCATATCCCAGGCCAGTTTATCTGTATTATAGACTAAATGCTTGTCTAAATAGGTAATGATATGCTTTATTGAAGGAGTTTCGGGGTCAATATATTCACCGGCAAATGTCCGGAGGGCAGATTCTGGTAAATCTACTTTTTTAGCCATTGGTTTATCAGATGGCTCATTATCCAGGATTTCAACAATATTCTCATAGGGGCATACCCCTTTATCAAAGTTATTCAATACAATGATTGTCCTATCCTTTTGAGCATTGTAATAGATGAACGTGATATAGCCGTCCCAGCTACCCGTATGTCCGTAACTGATGATTTTGCCATCTTTTTTGCGTACGTCAAATCCGAACCCATAATTGACCGCCTTATTATTGCTTGTATAGCTGATCGTCATGACTTCATCAAATTCCTGCTGACTAAGTAATTGGTTATTTTTAAGCGCAGTGATCCATTTGTATAAATCTTCGACAGTTGAGCTTACTTTAGCGTTACCCACAATCCCGTCCATATAGTAGCTCATTCTGGAGCCCCCGTATCTTTCATCATCTTCTGTTATTTTATCAAACGAGTTTTTTAGCCAAACATAGCCATAAGCATAGTTGTCGATTTTTTGGGGCGACAGCCTCCTGTTGTAGATAAACGTTCTGTCCATCTTCAGGGGTTTGAAGATCTTTTCAGACAGGTAAATACCGATATCCTGACCAGATACCCGTTCTATAATCGTGGCTAAAAAGGCGTAGTTAGTATTGCAGTATTGATACCGGCTGTCCGGTTGGAATTCCAGCGTGTCTTTCCGCGCTGCATAATAGCGGATCACATCCTGGTTAGTAGCAATCTTATCATTTTTCCAGTCCTCCCTGAAACCAGCCAGGTACTCAGGTATTCCGCTTGTATGCCGCAGCAGGTTATAGATTTTTACGCCTTTAAAATTAGACAGTTCAGGTATGTAGCGGGTGATATCATCCTCATAGTTTATTTTGCCTTGCCGGTGCAATAAAGCGATACCAACTCCTATAAACTGTTTACTGCAGGATGCCAACTCAAAAATGGTCTGGGTATTGTTGAGCTCTTTGGTTAACTCATTACGAAACCCTTTTCCACCCTTGTACAAGACTTTACCTTTTTCAGCAATTAGTACACTGCCGCTAAATTGGTTTTGGCCCGCCAGTGTGCGGAATAATGAGTCTAGCCTGCTCGTCACAGGTTGCTTTTGCGCGAAACTACATACGGCTATTAAGGGCAATAGGATGGACAGGACGAGATTTTTTAATTTCATCTTAGATATTATTTATGATTAGAAAATAAATTGTTGGAGTGTGCCTTATATCATAGTCCCATAATGTAGGTTATATCTTCCGGCTGAGCTACTATTTGCACATTGTTTTGCTGATTCAGCTTGCCTGTTTGCTGCGGCTGCCTGCTTTCTTGCCAGGTGCGCTCTTTCTTGCACCTCTTCAGCTGCTATTTTTATGCTTGCGGCATCAGCATGGACTTTTTCAATTTCTTTTCCGGAAAATTTAAAGTCGTGACCAGATCCGGTAATATCAGCTGCAGGCCGCTCGGGCATTCCACCCGGTAACTGCTCCGGATTTTTCTGCGGCAGGTTCTGTACATCAGATTTCACATATTTAACATCGCCGGTTTGCTGCTGTTTTAATCCCTTCGTTTTTGCAGGGATTCTGTTGTTTAAGCTGAATGTTTCCCTGTCTGATCTTGCAATAGCTGTATTTTTTTTGTTCCTATTGCCAGGCTCTGTTATCTCGAAAGCAGCCGCTTTTATTTCCCTGTTCTTTGCACCTACAAGACTGGCAAAGAGCATAGCGAATAATAGAGGCAAGGCAAAAATTCTCCTTACATAACTGAATCTGGTTTTGGGTGTTTTCAGCATATTGATCCGGTTCTTAAGATGAGAGCTTAGAAGCGGACTGCTCACCGGTATTATATTTGGCGAAAAGCGACTTACTAAAAGCATCTGTGCAAATGCCTTCGTGTCTGATTGGTGGACAGCTTTTTCATCGGCCAGGTATTCGTGTATCAGGTGGAGTTCTTTTTTTATTAGATAAAAAAACGGGTTAAACCAAAAGACGGATTTTAAGATGCCAATGAATATCTTATCATAGGTATGCTTTTGCTCGATATGTGCCATTTCATGTTTTAGTATCTGTCTACCCAGGGTAGAATTAATCTCAATGGTATTTTTCCAAAAAAGGTTTTTGAAATAAGAAAAGGGAGCATTGTTTAAATCTGTCTGATAGAAATTGATCGCTTCAAACGACTCTTTCCGGAAACGTTTTTTGAGCTTCAAAATTTTAAAAATGCCAAAGAAGAACCTGGTTGCTAACAAGAAAGAGATCAATCCAAATGTGATCGAAAAGATCCGAAGCCACGCGGGCTCATCGTTCCCTGTACCATAGCTGGATAGCTTAAATTGACTCATGAGAAGATAAGCGCCATCATTTACTTCAATCATGAAATAACTTGCTTTAAGTAGTGGCAAAAGCAAGGATATCAGCATGGCGCTTAAAAGGTAGAACCTGTTGTAGTGATGAAATGTCTTGCCCCTTAAACACAAATGATAGTATGCGAAAAGAGCACCTGAGTATAAGATGACTTTTCCGGAATAGAATAATACCGCTTCCATCAGTCTTTATTTTTAAGTTCGTTCAATAATATTTCCAGGTCTTCCACGCTCACCTCTTTTTTTTCAACCAGAAAGGAGAGTGCATTTTGATAAGAACCGGAAAAGTAATTTTTCACAACGCTTTTTATTGATTTCTGGCTGTATTGTTCTTGCGAGATAAGTGGAAAATATTCGTGTTGCCTTCCGAATACGGTATAATCCACAAAATTTTTCTCTTTTAAAACTTTAAGAATGGTAGACACTGTATTGGTATGGGGTTTAGGCTCAGGAAACAGTTCAAGGATATCTTTAAGGAATCCTTTCTTAATTTTCCAGAGATACTGCATTATCTGCTCCTCCGCTTTGGTTAACGATTGAATTTTCATCTCAGTAATTCTTAAATGAATAACAAGGTTCTTTGTATCACTAATTAATTAGTGATACAAAGGTACAGGTTAGATTCTAATCTACCACTATTTTTTTAGTGATAAGGTGCGGTCGGACGGAAGCCATGATTAGCTTCCCCATCTCTCATGAATAGATCAAACTTTGTTCGGTTACCTCAGTTGAAAGTAGAAATTCATACCAGGTGTTTCAACCTCCACAATGTATTGCGGCAAAAACATAATTGTGGAATGTTTTACATAGTTTAATTGTTTTATATGTCTATGGCGAAATATTTGACGAGCATTAGATAAATTATTTGATCTGAAAGAATTATAAAAAAATAACGTATTTATTATCTCCAGCCAATTTTAACGATGGAATAAAATTTTGAAGCAAGCGTCGGGATCCCTTTATTTTTTTAACCATCTAAACAATTAAAAAAATGGCTAGAAACGATAACAACAGATCGAGAAGACAAGGTCGGAATCAGCATGATGATTATGAAGATCGCAATATCCGTAATCATTACGACGACGACGATGATCAGGAATACGACGATGATGATGATTACGATGATAATGATGATTACGATGATAATGACGATTACGATGATGATGACGACTACGATGATGATGACTACGATTACGATGATGATGACGACTACGATGATGACGACGATGATGATGACGACGATTACGATGATGATGACGACTACGACGACCAAGATGATGATGATTACGATGATGATGATGATAGAGGGGGAAGAAGATCCAACCGACGAGGTTTCGCATCCATGAGTAAGGAAGAACGTACTCGTATTGCTAGGAAAGGTGGACGTGCATCACATGGAGGGTCCAGACGAAGTTCGGCAAGTGGACGGGATCGTGATTCTGATCGTGAAACCGATAGTCGAAGGGGCGGATCATCCCGTGGACGCAGCAGTAGTTCTGATGATCGCAGCAGCAGTTCAGGACGTGGTGAGTCATCCCGTGGGCGCAGCAGTAGTTCAGGACGTAGTGAGTCATCCCGTGGACGCAGCGGTTCTGATGACCGCAGCAGTAGTTCAGGACGCAGTGGATCATCCAGCGGGCGCAGCAGTAGTTCAGGACGTAGTGAGTCATCCCGTGGACGCAGCAGTAGTTCAGGACGTGGTGGATCATCCAGCGGACGCAGCAGCAGCGCTGGAAGCAATAACTCATCAAGTGCACGCAATAGTAACTCAAGAAGGAGCGGTTCGTCTAGTGGACGTAGCGACAGTTCTTCCGGTAATTCCGGTAGATCTAGTAAAAGAGGGTTTGCTGCAATGAGTAAGGAAGAACGTACCCGAATTGCAAGGAAGGGTGGACGTGCATCACATGGCGGCGGCAACAGCTAAATTAATTTACTAACCATTTTCGTATGCACATAAGAGGTATGTATGTGCATACGAAAATTCTAAAAGAATTTACATGAATAAGCAAACTACAGCTGCAAAAAAGTCGACAGCGAAATCAACTTCTCAAAGTACTAAGCTAACCAAGCCAGGAAAAGGTGATCAACAACAAGAATCTTTGTTAGATAAGTTATTTTTAGACATGCTTAAAGACATGTACTGGTCTGAAAAAAACTTAGTTCCGGCTTTGAAAACCATGCATGATGAAGCGACTACGGACGAGCTAAAAGACGCTTTTGAAGACCATATGTATGTTACTCAAAAACACATTACCAGGCTGGAAAAAGTGTTTTCCTTATTAGATAAAACCGCAGAAGCTAAAAAATGCGACGCTATGGAAGGTTTAATTAAAGAGGGGCAGAATATTATAAAGGAAACAACTAAAGGAACTATGACTAGAGATGTTGGATTGATTATAGCTGCACAAAAAGTCGAGCATTACGAAATAGCTTCTTACGGCAGCCTAGTTCAAATCGCCAGAACGATCGATAGAGAGGATATAGCCAAGATTATAGAAAAGACCCTGTGGGAGGAAGAAGACACAGACCAATTATTAACGAATATTGCTGAGTCAGACGTGAATCCTATGGCTGACAACGAGAAAGACGAAGAAAGTGACACGGAGGAAGAATAAGCAGTTATGGCGAAGATGTGAAGTTGAAACCGTCAAAGCGAAGCCGAGCTTCGCTTTGATCATTAAAAAATAAAGCCTCTGAATCGAATGACATCCCAATGCTGCGACTAAAGTACAGTCTCAGCCCAATGCGGTTGTTGCTCCTATGGTTAAAAGCGGCTTGTTCATAAACTTTTAATACATTTTTAGGGAACATGCTTGCTATAGCCCTACCACGCCAGAGATCCGACAGTTTGATAGGACTTAAAAGATGATTACCATTGTGCTAAACCTTTTATAGCCGGCGCAGTTAAGACGTTTCCTTCTATATCATATCGTGCGCCGTGACAGGGGCAATCCCAACTCTGTTCTGCACTATTCCAGCTTACGTTACATCCCATGTGCGTGCAGGAACTTTTTAAAATATGTGAAGTGCCAAAATGATCTTTGAAAATCGCATAAGAGTGACCTTCATATTTTACCACTTTGGCTTCGTTGTCGGATAATTCAGCGAGAGAATTTATCTTTTCCACGGAGAGCTTATCTTTAACGAAATGGACAGTTACATCTAAAGCTTCCTTTAGGGTATTGCTAAAACCGGCCATAGGTTTAATTCTTGACGGATTGAACAGCTCTCTGTATTCACTTTGGCCTTTAATGATCAAATCCGCGCAAATCTTGGCTGCAAGAGTACCAAACATCATGCCGTTACCATTATATCCAGTCGCTATAAGTGTCCTGTGGGTATTCCCGGGAGCTATGCCGATAAATGGGAGTCCATCTGTGGGAATATAATATTGCGAAGACCAGTGATACGCTACCTCTTTTACATCAAAATATTGACGTACATAGTGTTCTAATTTTTTGAAGCAGGCTCCATTGTCCTCCATATGCCCTGTTTTATGATCTTCTCCTCCAGCAATTAGGTATTCCTGACCATCAATTATTTGCGTGCGATAGTAATGATACGGATCCTGAAGATCATACCCTAGCGCTTGAGGATAGGTGCCGGCTTTCAGTTTTACTGCTATTGCATAGCTTCTATAAGGTGCATTAAAAAAATGCATAGTGCTAATACCCGGAGGAATATGGGTCGCATATATTAAATGACAGGCTTTAATTGTTCCTTTTGAAGTTTCAATAGTTATATCTTCCTCGCTTTCCGCTGCTTTTAATACTCTACATTGTTCCACTAAGTTTCCGCCCATCTCTAAATAAGCCTGTACCAGCGATTGAATATATTTGATCGGATGAAATTGCGCCTGACCCGGAATAGCAACCATTTTGGTAAATGGTATCGGGAAAGGATTTTTACTGGTAAACTGCATGGTTATACCGACCTGATCACTTCCTTCCTTAATTTTTTCCAGTTCTTCTGCCTGTTTTTCATCCAACGCAAAAAGATAGCCCGAACGCTCCAGAAAATCACAGGAAATCCTGTACTGCATAATCCTTTGTCTGATAATGGACAGCGCTTCCCTGCCAGCATGGGCCAAAAGCCTGGCATTCTCTAAACCAAAATTTTTAATAACCTCGTAATAGCTGGCATCAAAAAATGTATTGAGATGTGCAGTTGTACCGCCTGTACTCCCAAAACCCACATTGGCTGCTTCAAGTAGAAGACAATTTTTCCCCGCAGATGCCAGCTGAATTGCACATGACACTCCGGTAATACCTGCTCCTACGATAACCACATCATATACATCAGCGGAAAGAAAATTTTCTTTGGTTGATACCGTTTCCACCTGCCAGATACTTGTTAACGCGCCGTCCCTTTTCATACCTTAAAATATATAAAAATTAAACCAGCCACTGATCCCGATAACAAGCCGCAGAAGATATGTTTCAAATGGTTTACGGTATCTTTAAAACCGTAACCCGTTTCATGCATCAGCATGCCGCGAAAAAAATCAGTTTGAAAATAACCAGGTCGGTCAATAAAAATGCTTCGTTACAGATCAAAAGGCAGTGAAACAAATTTCAAACAGGAGAATGAAGACCTGAGAGGCAACCGCGCCCTCAAAACTCAATTTCCTGATCTTCGCGAAGAATTACAAACACTATATTGTTTGTTGTATGTGATGTCATATCATACCATATGCCTGAAAATATTACTGAGTTATATGTTCTCATTTGTTGTAGATCGGCATATACATGGTAAACATTTTTGCAAATAAGGTCCTGTTAACCCTGTTTACATTTTTTACTATCAGACTGCTACTCTCGAAGCAGCTATATAAAATGTGGTTTAGAAGCTTTGAATGACATTATAAAAACGTCAATCCTTCATTTGATTCTTCTATATCAAATAAGCCTATCGTTGGATCTACTTCCAAAAATCATCCCTTGATTTGCTTACAAGTTTCAGGGGTTTGCATACTTACGCCTGATTTGTCTTACCGACCTTTGGATCATGGAAATAAAACAAATAGCATTGGGCAGCCAGGGTTTGGTTGTGCCGGTGATCGGGTTGGGATGTATGGGTATGACCGGTTTTGAAGAAGGGCATATGTACGGCCCTGCGGATGAGCAGGAAGCAATCGCGACGATCCACCGTTCGCTTGAGTTGGGTGGTAATTTTTTGGATACCGCCGATTTGTACGGGCCGCTGAAGAATGAGCAGTTGATCGCTAAAGCCATCAATGGTAGACGTGATCAGTATATTTTAGCCACCAAATTCGGCTGGGAGATCGATGACAACAACAAAGTGACCTGGGCAATCAATGGTAAAAAAGACTATGTAAAGAAATCTTTGGAGCGGTCGCTCAAAAACCTGAATACGGATTACATTGATCTGTATTACCTGCACCGCCTGGATAAAAATACGCCTGTAGAAGAGACAGTCGGGGCAATGGCTAAGTTGGTTCAGGAAGGTAAAGTTGGTTATATCGGTTTATCGGAAGTTTCGTCTGAAACGGTTAAGCGGGCGCATGCCGTGCACCCGATCACTGCCGTACAAAGCGAGTACTCTTTATTTGAGCGAACGGTGGAAGAACGTGGTGTGTGGGCAACCTTAAAGGAACTGGGTATTGGTTTTGTTGCTTACTCACCGCTGGGCCGTGGCTTCTTATCGGGGCAGATCAAAAGCATCGATGACTTGCCTGAGAATGATTTCCGTAGAGCGATCCCGCGTTTCCAGGGCGAAATGTTTAACAAGAATATTGAATTGGTGAAGGCAATTGAAGCAATGGCCGAAGCCAAGCACGTTACTCCTTCACAGCTGGCATTGGCGTGGATTATGAGCAAGGGCATCCTGCCCATCCCGGGAACGAAACGCCGGAAGTACCTGGAGCAAAACATTGCAGCCACCAGCGTAAAATTGACGGCGGCGGATATTTCTCAGTTGGAAAGCATTGTGCCTTTGGGTACCGACACGGGTGCACCTTATGATGAGTTTAGCATGGGCTTAATTGACTAAATTTGTTTATGAACTCCATTAACTCTATATCCGAATTTCACCGGCTGCTGTCATTGCCCGAACCCCGTCACCCGCTGGTGAGCGTGATCAACCTGGCGGAAAGCGTTTTTTTGGAAGATGAGATTTGGAAAGGTTTCGTTAACCGCTTTTATTGCGTTGCACTTAAACGCGAAGCTAAGGGTAAGATACGGTACGGACAGCAGCACTATGATTACGATAAAGGAGTATTGAGTTTTACTGCCCCTAACCAGGTGCAACAACTGGACCTGCAAAATACCGAATGCGGGTCTGGCTATCTGCTGATCTTTCATCCTGATTTCCTGTTACAGCATACCCTGGCAAATACTATTCATCATTATGGTTTTTTTGATTACGCGGTTAACGAAGCGCTGCACCTGTCGGCCGAGGAAGAAGATGACCTGATCACTATCCTCCATCATATGGATAAGGAGTGCCAGCATATTGATAAGCATACCCAGGAGATCATTCTCACGCAGATTGAGAGTCTGCTAAAATATGCCAACCGTTTTTATGAGCGGCAGTTTTTGACCCGCAAGAATAATAATTCAGCGCTGCTGACCCGCTTCGAGCAGTTGATCGATGACCACTTTAACGGCAAGGTCACCGGTTTGCTCACGGTACAATATATTGCCGCGCAGATGAACCTGTCACCGAATTACCTGAGCGACCTGCTTCGGGTTCATACCGGGCAGAACACCCAGCAGCATATTCATGAAAGGCTGATCGCAAAAGCCAAAGAAAAACTTTCCACGACCAGGCTTTCGGTCAGCGAGATCGCTTATGCCTTAGGCTTTGAGTATGCGCAATCCTTTAGCACACTTTTCAAAAAAAAGACCAATTTGTCGCCGCTGGAATTTCGCCAGGCTTTTAACTGATTAGCAGTCAAACCCATTACCGGTAACACCTTGCCGGGCGTAAAAAAATTATAGATAATTTTTCTAATTGAGCGAGGTAAACAAAAAGGAAAGCTATTGAAGTTTCCTTTTTAGTTACCCGCGAAAAGTATTCGTAATGAATGAATACAATCAATTTTCGGGGTTCAAGCGTTTCAAAATCACCGAGCGTAAACGTTCTTCATTTTTGTCGGCCCAGTTCCCTAACACAGATATTACCGGGATTAGGGTTTTGCCAAAATCAGTAAGGCTATACTCTACTTTTGGCGGTACAACGGGATAAATTTTCTTGCTAATTAATTCGTGGCCTTCTAACTCTTTCAATTGAATATTTAGTACACGTTTCGTCGCATCGGGGATTTTTCGTTGTAATTCGCTTGGACGCAAGTGTCCTCCATTAATGAACCATAACAAACGGACTTTCCATTTACCATATAACACTTCTCCTATAAGATCAAGACCACAATTCAAATTTAAAGGTATTTTCCTCTCGTGCATATTGCTAAGTTAGTACTATGTTCCAAATTGTTCAATAGGGGATAATTTTATCCATATGCGATTCCATTTTCCCTTATTGTCAGGAACTTATATACTCCTCAATTTTGTAGAAAATTAAAAAAAAATGGAACAAGCATTTAATTTCAACAATGAGTTGTCAGGGAAAATTGCCCTGGTTACAGGAGGTACAAAAGGAGCAGGAAAAGCTATTGCAGAAAGGCTGTTCCAAGCCGGTGCAACTGTTGTTATTACCGCAAGAAACGCACCGGAAAAAGAAAATAGCAAGTTGCATTTTATCGCCTCGGATCTAAGTACCGCAACAGGATCGGAAAAAGTCGTAAGCGAAGTTTTGTCAACTTACGGGAGATTAGACATTCTTGTGAATAACCTTGGTTCTTCAGTGACTCCCGCAGGTGGCTTTGACGTTCTAACTGATGAAGATTGGGAATCAACCTTACAAGCCAATTTGCTTGCTCCCGTTCGAATGGACAGAGGATTTTTACCTCAAATGATAGATCGAAAAAGCGGCGTTATTATTCACATAGCTTCTATTCAGGGCAAACTGCCTCTGTATGATTCGACCTTGCCTTATGCCGCAGCAAAAGCAGGATTGATAAATTACAGTAAAAGTTTATCAAATGAAGTTATTCCTAAAGGTGTTCGAGTGCTTACTGTTTCGCCAGGATGGATAAATACGACAGCATCGAAAGCCTGGCTGGGCGAGATTGCAAGAAACGCAAATAGTACCATAGAACAGGCTCAACAAAGTGTTATGGATGCATTGGGTGGAATACCTTATGGCAGGCCTGCCGAACCCGAAGAAGTAGCCGAGTTAGTTGGCTTTCTTGTGTCACCAAGAGCCAGTTACCTGTCAGGAACTGAATTTGTAATCGATGGCGGAACAGTGCCAACAATCTAATATCCTTAAAAAAATCAGAAATGAATTTACCGAAAGTAGTAACCGATTTAATCAATGCGCAGAATACATTTGACAGTATTGCCTATGCAAATTGCTTCTCCGAAACAGGAATAATGCATGAGGAGGGCAGGGATTATAAGGGAAGAATGGCAATCCGGCATATGATAGAAGAAGCAAACAAAAAATACCAATCAGTGATGAAACCTCTTGACTATACCGAAAGCGGCATTTCAAGTACCTTGTCTGCAGAATGTTCCGGTACATTTCCCGGAAGTCCCCTTATTCTTAAATTTCATTTTGAAATTGCTGACGGACAAATTCAATATCTAAAAGTGACAGGATAAGAAAAAAATGAGTATCCGATTTTCGATCAATCGCTTCTCTTAACGGTGTCGAGAGTTTTTTTTCTAAACAATTAGAATTCCGTCTAAAAATTCTAGACAATTTGTGGAATACAATTGTAGCATCTGTAGCATTTCTCATACTTATTGACAATAAAAAGAAATTCTTGCTACAAATGCTAGATAACTTGTGGCAACGCTGTAGCAAGTAAGTGACAAACTATTCGTTATCCACTGACGCTATGTAAAAAAGTGTCGTAGGAGCTAAATCGCGTTTATCGCTAATACTGCATGAATTGCAAAACAAGCTATCTATGAGCTTGCGGTTAATATGAATAGAACCAGGTCATTTTGACAATATTCTTCCTGGCAATAATCATATGGTTAGTGTTCTCACCGCAAGAAAAAAGTCGCCGAGCTGAACTCAAAAGTGCACTTAAGAAAGAAGTAATCGGTCAATTGCCTGATAGCGTCTCGCATCATTTAACACCACTATTAAACGTTTACAAAAACTGCTTAGATATTCGAGAAACCTTTTGTTTGAATTGCGCTATTAATGACACCTTCAAATTAAGAGTGTACACGTGCAATCGGGAACAGAAGGAACTCACAGTCTGTACGGAAGGAAATACACTTTATGACCAAGAGCTAGATGTGATATTTATAGACCAATCATTGATTTTGCCGGATGCCTGGAATGAAAAGGGTACGCGGAAGATTTACATCTCGTTTTTAAAACATTTCTGGATAACTGTATGCAGAGTAATTTAGATAAGGAGATGCTGTTAAAGATAAGAAAGGAGAAACTTTCATCAATATTGGAAAATGGAGACTGGATGACAAAAATGGAAATTCAGGATCTGATGTTTTCTGGCGGAATTTACTATGATCGCCAAAATGACAAACTTTTTACCAACAGGTAAATTTTATTTAAAGAGATTTCTAATAGTACTGGACCTGGTCTTAAAGCTTTGGAAGAATCCTCACTTAATACCGGATGTGATAGGGTAATCGCGATCAAAGATTATCTAACGGCCAATAACCTTATGGTTCGACACCTATCATTTTTAAAGCAAAAACAAGGCTAAAATTAACGAAAAAGAGGCTCGAACCCGAGCGGAATCGAACCGCTGAAACCCCTTACCAGCTTGCATTTTGACTTTTTAGATGTCAAATATTCATTTTTATAAAACGACAGAAGCCGCTCTGAGAGCGGCTTCTGTCGTTTTGGTGGAGAATACCGGAATCGAACCGGTCACCTCTTGCATGCCATGCAAGCGCTCTACCAAATGAGCTAATTCCCCATGTATGGAGCGCAAATATAATGTTCCTTCTGTCAATCCGCAAAGTTTTATTTCCTAACTTTATCTGCATGAGCAATGGTATTTGGAAACAAATTCTTACTTATCTCTACATCCGGAAACGAGACCCGAACGAGCCACGCAATATCAACATTAAAATGATGCACGGAATGAATCGCATTTCGCTCGTGATGTTCCTTGTAGCGGTGGTGATTATGATCATTCGCCTATTCAGACACTAGCGCCAGGATCTCCTTTGCTGCCAATGCAGATGCGGGCTTATCGCCCAGTAAATGCCAGAGAGATTCGTAGTTCCGAAGCATTTCATTTCTGTAGCCGCTATCATCCAGTATTTTGCCCAGCTCTTCTTTCAGTTGCGTTTCATTCAATTCATTTTGAATCAACTCTTTGATGACGGGCTTATCCATGATCAGGTTCACCAGGGAAATGTATTTTATATTAACGAGCCGTTTTGCGAGCCAGAAGGAGACCGGATTGCCTCGATAGCAAACAACCTGTGGCACACCAAATAAGGCTGTTTCCAACGTAGCGGTACCGCTTGTCACCAAAGCTGCTTCCGCCTGTTTCAGGAGATTATAGGTTTGCCCTTTGGCAAGCAACACATTTTCACTGCCAATCCATTGCTGATACACTTCATCAGGCATGGAAGGCGCCTGGGCAATAATGAACTGGTATGAAGGGAAGTGCCTGACCATTTTCAACATCTCCGGAAGTTTCTGGGAAATCTCCTGTTTGCGACTGCCGGGTAGCAGGGCAATTACAGGACGTTCGGAGAGTCGTTCTACATCCCGGTTTTTCTTTTCATTTTCGACTACCTCTATCAAAGGATGACCGACATAGGTCACTCCAAAATTGCGTGCTTTATAGAAATCTACTTCAAAGGGAAGAATCACCAGCATCTTGTCCACATCCCGCCGCAATTTTTCTACCCTGCTGGCTTTCCAGGCCCAAACCTGGGGGGAGATGTACCAAACGATTTTTATGCCTTGTTTATGTGCCCATGCTGCAATACGCATGTTAAAACCCGGATAGTCGATCAGTACCAGCACATCCGGTTTGAAATCCAGGATATCCTGCTTGCAGCATTTAATATTCTTGAGAATGGTGCCTAAATGTTTGATGACCTCTACAAAGCCCATGAATGCCAGATCACGATAATGCTTTACCAAGGTTGCACCGGCAGCTTCCATTTTATCACCACCCCACGCTCGCAGGATCGCGTGATCATCCTGCTTATGCAGGTCTTTAATCAGATTGCTGCCGTGCAGGTCTCCGCTTGCCTCGCCGGCTATAATGTAGTAGCGCACGTTTGTGGTTTCAAAACATAAAAGTAAAACACTATCCACTCACAACGACGCTCCATACACTCCAGCTATCAAAATAATTATTCACGATCATGATGTTCTGTAATTTTTTGGCAGGAAAATTAGCGATGCCATGTTCCGGAAAACCTTTTGTTACCGCTTCGGCTAATAATCCCAGCGCGAACGCTGAAGCCGTAGGGTACTCTCCGCAATAGTTCTTGAACCATACCTGCGCCGTATCGGGCATAAGATCTTGTTGCAGCCGTTGATACGCTGCATCATTTTCTGTTTCGCCATTCAACCCCAATAGGATACAATCTACATCCGAAGCATTCCATTCATTCCTGCTTAGGAAATTGGATACTTCGCGCTTTATTTCTTCAGCCTCATTTTTAGCAGTAAAGGTTTGTATGTCCCGGATACAAATTGAATGTTCCCGATCAGGCTTGTCACTCACTACAAAAAAAGCGGCTCCTTCGGCATTTTTATTGCTTCCAAAGCGCTTTAGCACTTTCGCTGTCGTAAGCGTCAATTCATCAATGCCGCCCACGAGAATGTTCGAGTCCTGATGTTCCTTCAAGTACAGCTGCGCGTTGATCATGGCGTGCTCGAAAGAATGCCCTTTGTGAACATAGGTGAGATTATGCCCGTTACAACCACAAAGTAGGGCGATCTGACCTGCTACGGTGTTATGCGTTGATTGGATGAATGCGGTGGGTGTTAACATCTGCTCATCCTGGTCTGTCATTTTTGAAAGAAATACTTCCGTGTCATTCAGGCAACCCAGGGCCGTTCCTACGGATAAAGCATCCGGCTTCTCTATCCCTGCATTTTGCAGTGCTATCTTCGAGGCCCCAATACCCATCCTTACTGCCTTGCTCATCCTTCGTAATTGCATCGCCGGGATATAAGCCGTGTAGTCCGGCTCTTTGCAGAGGAGCATATCGCCCGGATGGTCAGGTGGCAGTTGCAGAAATTTTTCTTCACTATTATTTCCGGCAGCACTTAGTATGCCCGAACTATGTATATACAACTCCATTCGTTATGCTTTTGAAAAGATAAGGGTCGAACAATTGCCGCCAAAACCGAACGAATTGGATAACACGTGCCGTATGTCCAATCCTGTTTGTAAGGCTGTAACAGGTTTCCAGCTTATATCCTCCATCTGATGTTGCCAGCGTAGGTTAGGGTACACGAGCCCGTCACGAATTGCCAGCGCAGAAAACACGGCTTCTACACCGCCACAAGCTCCTAACGTATGCCCGGTGAAGGCTTTGGTAGAGGATGCTTTAGGGATATTTCCCTCAAATATGGTTGCAATCGCCTTCCCTTCTGAGCTGTCGTTGTTAGCTGTACCGGTGCCATGCAGGTTGATGTAATCTATTTGTGATATTGCCAACCCGCTTTTCTTCAAGGCTTCTGTCATGGCTAACTTATTGCCGGTGCCATCAGGCGATGAAGCGGTTTGATGATAGGCATCGTTCGCATTGGCATAACCACTTACAGCGCAGATAGGCGCTAAGCCATATTGCTTCATGGCTTTCTCATTCATCAATAATACATATCCTGCGCCTTCTCCCAGGTTCAATCCCCGCCGTTCATTATCGAAGGGTTGGCAAGGTTGTTTGTCCAATATCATCAGCGTATTAAATCCATTCAGTGTAAACTTCGATAAGCTGTCAGCACCGCCGGCTATAGCTACATCCATCATATCATTCTCTATCATCTGTGCTGCCATCATAATGCTGTTGGCAGAAGAGGAACATGCCGTACTGATCGTTGTCGCAAACCCGTTCAACTTAAAATGTTTTCGCACAAGTTCCGTTATGGCACCACATTCATGGTATTTCAATTTGCCGGGTTCAACAGAAAAAACATCCTGTTTCAAGGCGCCATAGACGCTTTCAGTCAAATCCATACCGCCTACTGTATTGGCAGAGAAAAAACCGGTCCGTAATGAGCCGGTATACTCCTGGAATGCCTGCCACGTTTCTTTTACCGCCACACCGCTCAGGAGTGCGGTACGGGGCAGTTTTTCATCCATGCCGGTGATTGCCGCCAGTTCTGCATTGCTCATTTTTACCTCGCCCACCGGAAATGTGCCCTGCCAATGGGTTTGTAAAATTTCCGCCTGGGAAATTCCGGTTCGTCCTTCCATCAGCGATTGGTGACATTTTCCAGTGTCGTTACCGATTGCAGTGATGATCCCTGTATTTACTATATAAGACTTTGACAATTTTTCGTTTTGATTTTCGCAACCATTTTTTATCACCCTACCGGTTGGATAAGTCTAAAATTTCTTAGCGTGCTACCCAATTCATCTCTACACGTACTTCATCTTCCTTGACATCTACCCAACCCATAAGACAGGCAGCCATTCCCCGGTTCTTTATCAGGTCATCTACCCAGAAATTAATTTCTTCCTGATTATACGTATCACTTACCAACGAAAGCTGCTCTCCTTTAAACCCATGTCTGATACATATTTCGCCTAGCATAATATTAGGAAGTGTATATACAAAAAGTGCCGGACTCGGTATCGTTTTCGTTGTTTCCCAATATCTTTTATCCACGTCCATGCAGCCGTTATTGGTCATCAGCACCACGGCAATCTTCGTTTTGTCCAACCCCTCATACACATAACTATCTCCGTTTTTCATTACGCACTCTGCACCGAGTAAAGCCCATTTGCATAAAGTATCCATTTTGAAAAATTTCGCATAGCCCAGGTTCAGCCTCCGGTACAGGTCTTCCGCACTTACAATATCAGAAAAAAACCTATCCCCGTTTACAGAAACCTGGTTAGCCAATATGCCCACTTTGTTAATGATATAACTATTCACTTATCGTTCCGTTATACAGTTTGTCTTTGTGTATCGAGAAAGCGGGCTAGCGTACGTACGTTCTTTTCATGGTTTTTTACAAAAGGGTTGCTCTCATCCCATACATAACCGGCAAGCACCGAACATATCTGCGACATGATCTTTTGATCAGGGTTTTCAGTGAAGAATATTTTAAACAACAGTCCCTCATACCAGCAATTCACATAAGTACGAAACACATCCACGCCTTTCTGCATGACCTTCATGTAGTCGTTCTCCCAATCTACTTCTTCCCCTTTCAGGTGTTTGATCACCAGCTTAGCAGCCGTTTGAGCCGATACAGATGCTAATGTCACACCAGAGGAAAATATAGGATCTAAAAATTCGGTAACGTTACCCGTCAGCACAAACCCTTTACCATAAAACTTATCTGTAGTGGCGCTCCAGCTTTGTAGTAAGCGAGGTGCTTCCCATTGCATTTCGGCTTCACCAAATCGTTCTTTCAGATAAGGGATGGACTGGATAAGCTGCTTGTATTGTGCTGTCAGATCTCCTTCAAACTGGTCGAAGAACTCAGGATCGCTTACAAACCCTACCGATGTGTTACCATTGGAGAAGGGAATGACCCAGATCCATGTTTTTTCATTATGAATGTAAGCAATGATGCGATTCGGTTCATAATTCTCCGCACGTTTCGGATCGCTCATGTGACAGAAAATAGTTTTGCGCGGTGCCTGGGTGGAAGGCCGGTCCAAACCAAACAAACGGGGGATTACCCGCCCATAGCCGCTCCCGTCTACTATGAATTTGGCTCGTATTGTACTGGTTTCACCATCCAGTGTTTTCACTGTGGTAATCGAATGATCCTCGTGGATCTGTATATCCGTTACCTCTGTTTCATACAAAACCGGAATTCCCATCTTTTCACATTCATCAGCCAGGGTTTTATCAAACTCTGCACGCGGCACTTGCCAGGTCCATTTCCAGCCATCAGTAAACTGCTGAGAGAAGTTGAAATCACAGATGCGGCCATCATGCATCACAAATTTGGCTCCGTCCTTTTGCTGAAATCCCTTAGCTTTTACAGCATCCAGAAACCCGGCTTCTTCCAGCGCTTCCATGCAGCGAGGCAAAAGACTTTCGCCGATCACAAAGCGAGGAAACTTCATTTTTTCTACTACCATGACATCATAGCCTGACTGCTTAATGATAGATGCGGCAATAGAACCCGAAGGGCCCGCACCGATCACCAGTACATCCACATTTTTTTCTGTACTCATAAATTGATTTTTTATAAAGGGGGAATTTGTTGCCAAAAATATAAAGAAACTCGCTGCAAGGCTAATGATATAAAAAAATATTGCCCGGCGAAGCGATCCGGGCAACAAGACATTACTGAGCGAAAGACTAAAATAGTGAGCGAAAAAGGAAGCTGCCCTAAGGCAGCTTTAAATAGGAATTTGGATGTCAACTATTGGATGTCACGGGTGCTGCGAATGCTGATTTGACGCGTGAGATCAAACTGCCCGACGACCCCAACGATGCTCACTACAGTACCGGGAACAGTAAGGCCGGCAAAGGCAGCGGCTGGCAGGGTGTAGAGTTTTATAGCACCGGTAGATTCCGTTGCGTCGGTAAGTCCCTTGTTCCCGGAATACGTGCCTCCACCACTGATGGTGACGCCATTGATTCGTACCAATGTCGATTCGTAATTTTCAAATGTTGATCCGTTAAGTGTCGCGAGGGTCACGACCGTGGGTGCGATAGTACCTGTCCCCAGTAATGTAGCTTTGCCTGGAGGAAATGTAGCAGTGCTGACCATGCCGGCTTCCAAAAGACTTTTGTATTCACCCAGTTCGGCACCGGCAAGATCCACCTCGATGCTGTCTCCTGCATTGAAACTATGCGTGGAGCTAAAACGCACTAAAATGCCGCGGTTCCCCTGCTGGACCACCACATTTTGTCCATTCACATTTTTCTCATTCCGGTCGGAGACTACTACCCCTCTGATCTTTACGCCAGACAGGGTCAACGTAGTTCCAGCAAATCGCTTACGAAGGCTATCAATCGTAATCAGCGTAGACGAGCCCGGAGACCCGTTGCAACGATCATTATAGAATCTGAGATCGGTTGTATCCCGTATGACTAACTGTGGTGTACTTCCAAATACGGTATATAAAGCTGTAATCGCTCCTCTGCCTTTTGGTACGCTGAATTTTTGAAAATTAGAATAGGCACTGGAACGTATCACGATCTTGTTGCCGGAGCAGTCTTCCAGCGTAATGCTGGTACCGGATGAAACGGTAGAAGGCTGAGCATATGTTTTTGCTGTGTCGGCGGCTATGACTTCGACATTGCTGATGGTTACCAGGCGATTTAGCATGTCACTGTTTACTGTCTTTAATGAAGCAAGCCCATCAAAAGCAGTGGAAGTAACGGAGTGAGGATAATCTGCCCGAACAATATAATTGTCAATTAAGGACTGTGGAATTCCGCTGAGGCTTCCCGCATCGTCTGCCTCAAAACCTATTTGCGGCAGCTTATTGTAAAAGCCATAGTAAAGCCCTTTCAACCGGATATAGACTTTACGGCCTACGGGCATTTTTGCATAAAGACTGTTACCGTCTATTAAAACCGTAATTCCCCCGGTAGAGTCTTCGATATTGATCTGCTTATAGAAATTACCGGAGCGGTCATCGGCATTGATAATGCCATAAATGGTCCACCCGCTGTCTATCGCCATAGCTGATGAAGCGCCTGAATATTTAGCCTTCAGCTGGGCGATGGTGAGGTTGACAGGGATCAGAGGGTCAACGGTAGAACTGTCCGGCGGTGGCGTGTACGATTGTTTGACGCATGAGAACGGTATGGAAAGTAAGAAAATAAAAGCAGCAGTGAACGGAAGGTTGAATATCCTTTTCATGATATGGGAGTTAAATAGTTGGTTAGAATTTAAGTGAAAGGTTGATGAAATAATTTCTGCCGAAACCATAGAAATATTTAGAAGCGAATTTACTTGCGTCCGATCCTTCGTAATTGAATCGCACACTTTCAAAACCACCTGTACCAATGCTTTTATTGTTCAACAGGTTGTTGATGCCCACGTTGAAATAGAGGTAAGTGTTTTTAGGCAGGGACTTACTGATTTTCGATAATAAAAATGACTTACCCCCGAAAACATCTACCGTGTAGAAAGAAGGCAACTGCTCCTGGTCTAAGATGCTGTGCCATTGCGCACTGCCGGGTTCTATCATTTCTACGGCTTGTTCGGTTCTTCTCGGTGCCGCAGGGTCTATATAGATCCGGTCGAAATAATTGAAATTAGCTGACAGGTACCAGTACTGTTTTGAACGATAGTTCAAGCCCAGGGTATAGGCACTCTGCGGACCTACGCCGAGGTACTTGTTATTCATGTAGGTCGTTTCACTAAATGGGATTAACGCGATATTGTTCTCCAATTGCAAGGTGGCTTTCGGGTTGCTGGTGTAGAATGCCTGTCCTACCGCAGCTACGGCTGTAGCAGATAGTGTGGAACTGAGTTTGTACTCAACGGCTGCTTCTATACCTGTATATCTGGTGTTTACACCTTCCATCACATAAGCCGCCATGCTGTTTGAACTTCCCGTACCCTGATAAAAAAGCCGCTGTACTTCTACCGCATCTTTACGGTCTGTTGCATAAGCCGCCAGGCGAATATTGGTCTTTGGAGCACGTAACAGGTAACCCCCTTCAACAGACGAGGTGATTTGAACCTTAGGGTCAGTAACAGTAGCATTTCGAACGCGTGCAGAGAAGTAGGTATTATCTACTGTAGGAGCATCAGCAGCATAACCGGCGTTTACGAACAGGTAGTGTCTTCCGTTTATTTTATAAGTGAGGCCTCCTTTTATGCCATATGTATTAAAAGTCAACCTTTCTCCCTTTCCATAGGACTCATCGGCAAAAAGACCATTTCGAAAAAGACCTTCCCGTTGAAACGTATTTACCCCGTAATTGGCCCCGATGAAGAAATCCGCTTTATTGTATGTAAAAACGGCTTGTGCCCATAACCATGATTTCAGAAAGTCTACTTTATAATGGTAGTTATACCTGTCTCCTTCATGAAGCAACTGGTATGGATGATTCAGGTCGTTTTGATTTTCAACAGAGGAGCCGGCAAAATTTCTTTCCACGAATGAATTGACATTCAGAAAGAATTCACCTCCTAAGAGATCAGATAATTCACGGTAGCTTTCGGTATTTTGTTTCAGCAGCGACAAACCACCATGTACAGTGATGTGTTCATTCAAGGATTTTTGCAACTGGGTATTGAATATCCATTTTTTTACATCATCCACATCCTCACCGATCACATACAGGGAACGTAATCCCTTTTGGATGCTCAAAGAACCATCTTGGTTGGGAATGTAAGTTCTGTTGATCTTGTTCGTGTAATAAAGCTCGTCCCAATTGATCTGCGAGTTTTTAATAAATGCCTGGGACAGCTGCGAGACTTCCTCCGTGGTTAAATTGGGATATTTATCATTGTTGATAGTATAGCTCGGTAACTTTTGGTAATAATCCGGCCTGGGGTCATAGGCATTGTACCAATCTAAGGTAGAATTCCGGTTCTTTCCAAACTGGTATCCTACAGTCGTATTCCATTGCATAGAAGAGGACGGATTGTGTTCGTAATTTAACAGGATGACCGGCTGGTGAATGTTAGCCACTTTAGCGTTGCGTACTTTGCCATTATAGTAGCCCCAGTTCGGGTTGTAAAAATTAGTCCCCAGAATATCGTAGGATTCCCGGAAAGAGGGTGCCTGTTTTCCCCGTTTGGTCGGTGCGCCAAAAGCAGTCAGGTTCAGGTCATGCTTTCCTTTAATCCTTTTTGTTATGGCTGCGTAGTAGGAATAGCCGTCATAGAATGTACCCGGAATGTAACCTTCTTCTGCCCAACGCTTGGAAAACGATAAAGAATACCCCCAACCATTCTTATTCAGCCCGCTACTATGCGTCAGCATCAACCGGTTCCGGTATTGCCTGTTAGCGATCGAGTAAGTGATCCTTGTCTGTTTTCGTTGACTGGCTGCTGTGGCATCAAAGGCGGTTGTGCCATTAATGTCCCCAAAAGCATATTCGGAGAATTGTAGTCCGTATGTATTACTCCTGCTTCTGAATACGTCATTCAGTCCACCCCATTGGCTCCAATACGCATCACCGGTTTCTACATCATTCATAGGTGCACCGTTGATAAGTACCTGCTGCTGATTACGATCATAACCACGAGGCTGAAAACGATACGGTCCGAAAATGAATGCTGCCGTATTTAAAAACGGATCGCGTGAAGCGGTGAGCAAGCTGCTCACCGCCTGGGTACCTGCATTTTCATCGTCATTTTCATCATTATCATCTAAAACAATGAAAGGTATCTGTGTTGTTTGCGGAGATAGGGCAGCCTCATTATAACTAACATTCAACTCGCCGAGATTCACCACCGGTCTGTCTATATGAATCGTTATGGTATCGGGTAATACACTGCTTCCTCCGATCACCAGGCGCTGGGTGCCAAAAGGGACATCACTGAAGGTAAACTCTCCATTCCCATCTGTGATGGCGAGTATTCGGAGGTAGGGGATGGTGACTTGTACGTCGGAAGCCCTGTCGCCTGTGGACTCGTTCAGTAATCTTCCTGTTACAATGGCTGTTTGCTTTTCCTGCGCGTGTGCATAGAGCACCATTCCCAGCAACAACGGGATAAATGCAAATAATACTTTACACATAAGAGGTGGATTTACTTAAACCTACATGCAAAGTTAAGGGTATAAAACATATTGTTAAATATTAATTGTTTGTTACCGATTGACGATAGAATATCAGCCACTCCTATTTTTTGCGTTCCTTTGAGAAACTTTTCGATAGTGTATCGTTTTATAACTGTATTGTTTACGGTGTTACTGACGGCAGGTATAACACATGCTCAAAAGACTGCACAAATCTGTGCGGTAGCTTTTTACAATTTTGAAAATCTTTTCGATACACTGGATGATCCGAAAAATTGGGGAGATGATGAATTTCTGCCCAATGGTCCCTACGCTTATACCGGAAAAGTATATCAGCAGAAACTGGATAATCTTACTGCGGTGATCAGCCGGATGGCTACAGACATAACACCGGATGGCCCTGCAATTATAGGTACGGCAGAAATAGAGAACAGCCGGGTGCTGCAGGAGCTGGTCCAACAACCGGCTATAAAAGAGTGTTATAAATTCATTCATTTTGACAGTTATGATTCCCGTGGTGTAGATGTAGCCATGCTTTACAATCCTGCTTACTTCAAAGTGCTATACGCCCGTGCATTGTATGTAGATATCAGCAAAGTTGGTGACATGAAAGGGGGTAAAACCCGGGATGTATTATATGTAAGAGGGTTGCTTGCCGGTGATACCGTTGATGTGTTTGTCAATCATTGGCCCTCCCGCCGTGGTGGAGAAGCCGCGTCTGCACCGTTACGAGCCGTAGCGGCACGAGTAGCCAAAAATGTAATGGATTCGCTTACAGTACAAAACCCGCAGGCACGTATCATCTTGATGGGCGATCTCAATGATGATCCGGTTAGTGAAAGTATCACCCTGGTATTAGGTGCCAAAGGCGATAAGGAAAAAGTGGGCAGTAGCGGGCTTTACAATCCGTGGGTACGTTATTATAAACAAGGCTATGGTACATTAGGGTATGATGATCGTTGGAATCTTTTTGACCAGATTATCATTTCGGGTTCATTCCTGAAAAGAAATCATCCGGGAGGCAGTTCTCACTGGGAGTTTTACAAATCAGAAGTATTCAAAAAAGATTTCATGACCGAAAAATTCGGGCAATATAAAGGGTATCCTAAACGCTCTTTTTCCAATAACCAATGGAATAACGGGTACAGCGATCACTTTCCCACCATCCTGTATTTTACGAAGATGTCAAACTGATCTTTGCTGCGTCTCCCAGCTATCGGGATTCCATTGCAGCAGCAAAATTATTCCGGGATATTTACGCGTTTCCCCAAAAACTTGGGTTTTGTATGGAAGATGAAATCTGCGAAAACCTTTACACGGGCGAGCTTTTCGCGTAATTGGGTTTTTATTCCGGCATTCTGATTTACATCCCTCGCGTTAAAGGCGATCACATCCATATTTTCCCTGGAAGCGATATAAACGGCTCTTTCGTTGTG
The DNA here is from genome assembly GCA_035497455.1 of Flavipsychrobacter sp. Classification (GTDB taxonomy): domain Bacteria; phylum Bacteroidota; class Bacteroidia; order Chitinophagales; family Chitinophagaceae; genus JAFIGV01. The sequence continues at coordinate 409,883 of DATJDL010000016.1, read as the reverse complement.
GAACTGTTGGGAGATAACAGTTGCTTTAGATTGTCCGAAAATTTCCCGCAGTCGTATGATACTGTCAAAAGTCCTGAATCCCGCATAGTCTAGGTAGATATGAGTGCTATCAACACCAGCCCGTATCAGGTCTTCGTACATGGTTTGAGGTTCATTATACGTTACACGGCTGTTGTCTCCGCTGACCACAATGTATTTTATCTTACCCGCTTTGTAAAGCTGCAAGGCAGCATCTATCCGGTATTGATAATACAGGTTGATACGTCCGTCAGATAAATATTTAGACGTGCCGAGCAATAATCCCACTTTATTGTAAGGTAAGGTCTCCATACTTTCGTAAAGTTTTTCTTTTGATGCAGAAATGATCTTTTTATTGCAATAAAAGACCAATCCTATAGCCAGGAGCAACGATACAATAATGATATTTCTGAGCTTACGCATATGCGACGACAGCTGTAAATCTTTTTAAGCCGATCTCCAATAAACAATACACTGAACAGCAAGTGTTTGGGATTACCGAAACTATTTTCTACGCATCTTCCAACTACCGTTACCGGTAGCGACGACTGCTGTTTTACGCTTATCTTTTTCTTTCTCCCATACAAACCCGGCAAGTAATGCCGCCACCTGTTCCAGCTCGATGTTGTCAGGCTGCAGGTATTCCGGCTTGAAGTAGCGCTCAATGAATTTGGTATCAAAATCCCCCGCTTTGAAAGCAGGTTGTTGTACTGCCCACTTGCCGAACTGCAAGGTAGTTTTAATGCCTTTGATCTGGTATTCATCGATGGCTCTGCACAAGCGCTCTATGGCTTCTTCCCGGGTGGATGCATAGGCGATCAGCTTGGCGATCATCGGATCGTAGAAGATGGGAATATCTTGGCCCTGCTCATAAGCATCGTCTACCCGCACCCCTGGTCCTTTGGGCGGCAGGTACAGCTCCAGCTTGCCCGTATCCGGCAGGAAATTATTAAGCGGATCTTCGGTGCATACGCGCAATTCTATAGCATGTCCGTTAATCTCTAATTCTTCTTGTGTAAAAGAAAGCTTTTCACCGCGTGCTATTCTGATCTGTTCTTTTACCAGGTCTTTACCCGTGATCATTTCTGTCACGCAATGTTCCACCTGTAAACGGGTATTCATTTCCAGGAAATAGTAATTCAGGTCATTATCCACCAGGAATTCTACCGTGCCTGCGCCATGGTATTTACAGCTCCTGGCCACGTTCACGGCACTTTCTCCCATTGCCTTGCGGATTTCGGGTGTCAGGCAACTGGAAGGAGCTTCTTCGATCAGCTTCTGATGGCGACGCTGGATAGAACACTCCCTTTCGAAAAGGTACACGTAATTTCCGTGCTGGTCTCCCAGCAGCTGTATCTCGATGTGCTTGGGTGCTCCTACATATTTTTCCATGAATACGGCATCATCGCCAAAAGCATTCATGGCTTCGCTTTTTGCGGTACGCATTTGCTCTTCCAGCTGGCTGGCTTCTTCCACCACACGCATGCCTTTACCACCACCGCCGGCAGATGCTTTTATCAGTACCGGATACCCGATACGGTCCGCTATCTGATGCGCTTCTTCCACGTTTTCTATCGGGTCTTCGGTGCCCGGCACCATGGGGACATTAAATTTTTTGGCGGCCTGCTTGGCGGCTATCTTGCTGCCCATCATTTCGATACTGTAAGCACTGGGCCCGATGAACGTAATGCCGGCGTCGGCACAGGCTTTGGAGAAACTGGCATTTTCGCTCAAAAAGCCATAACCCGGGTGAATCGCATCGGCACCTTTTTCTTTTGCCACTTGTATGATCTTGTCGGCGCGAAGGTAAGACTGTGACGAAGGCGCAGGACCGATGCAGACTGCTTCATCTGCATAGCGCACAAACGGCATCTCCCGATCGGCTTCTGAGTAAACAGCAAGGGTTTGGATTCCCATTTCTTTGGCAGTACGCATGACGCGAAGTGCTATTTCGCCACGATTGGCAACAAGAATTTTTTGCATGACACGCAAATATAAACGGAATGCGCAAATGTGAACAGGCAATTGGCAACGTATAAGTATATTGCATGCCAGGATATTCTTTTAGTATGTTATCGGCATGGAACTAAAAATGTTGAATATTATGACGCAACGCCTGATATTGTCGCATTGCAGTACTGCCGGGTGCGATCCCTGATCTTACTATAATTTACACCGACGAATGCTGCTACAACATTTTCTGTTTTCGCAATTTTGAAACTTGAACCAATCTCTTCAACATCTTCTCAACGAGAAAGTCCTTCTTTACAATCAGCCTGCGTTCATTCCCGGAGATCCGGTCTGCGTGCCGCATCGTTTCTCTAAAAGGCAGGATATCGAAATCGCAGGTTTCTTCGCGGCGATCCTGGCCTGGGGCAATCGCACGACGATCATTAATAATGCCGGCAAGCTGATGCATTGGATGAATGATGCACCGCATGATTTTATTGTCAATCACAGTGATAACGATCTTAAACCGTTTATACATTTTGTGCACCGCACGTTTAATGCTACCGATACCCTCTACTTCATTCATTTTCTGAAGTACCACTATCTCCTGTATGATTCCCTGGAAGATGCCTTTGTGCCGTCAGGAGAATACAGTGATGAAAATGTAAGACGGGCACTGATCCATTTTCATGATTATTTCTTTTCCATTGAACATCCCGCACGTACCCAAAAGCACATTGCCACGCCTTTGAAAAATGCGGCCTGCAAACGCATAAACATGTTTCTGCGGTGGATGGTAAGAGCTGACAGCCAGGGTGTTGACTTTGGGTTGTGGAAGAAGATAAAACCTGCGCAGCTTATCTGTCCGCTGGATGTGCATGTAGCCAGTGTATCGCACAGGCTGGGCTTATTGCCTACCGGAAAGGCTGATTGGAAGAATGCTGTGTTGCTGACGGAACGACTCAAGGAATTTAATGCAGCAGATCCGACAGTATATGACTATGCCTTGTTTGGGATCGGCATGGCAGAACGGTTATAAAGTGCGTTAGTTTCACCCGGCAGCTACTTTCGTTTTACACATGTTGGGTTGGGCGAGGATATTTTTCATGCGGATATCGCGGTTTTAAAGTTTTTTTTCAAAGCCCCTCCATAATTAAGGCATATTATTCAGCACCAGGCTGACATATACGGCACAAAATGCACATTCGAGAAAACAGATCATAACCTCCATGCTGTCGACAGAGCGCTTTACCGCAATGCTCGCAGGCAGGTCTTATCTTAATCCGGCATTTCAGCTTTTGATTTCTTTATAAATCTGGAGTTTCGCTGCGAGGTGCACTACAAATAATTTAACTTGCAGCTTTGTTTCATGCAACTCCCCTCCGACAAAAAAATATATTTCGCTTCTGATTTTCACCTTGGCATACCTGACAAGGCGCAAAGCATAGCAAGAGAAAGGCGGCTGTGTCGCTGGCTGGACGAAATAAAAGCGGATGCAGCGCAATTGTATCTGGTGGGCGATATTTTTGATGCCTGGTTTGAGTATAAGAACGTAGTACCTAAGGGCTTTACACGTTTTTTGGGGAAACTGGCGGAGCTATCCGACGAGGGGTTGCATATAGAAGCCTTTACCGGAAATCATGATCTCTGGATGCGGGGTTATTTCCAGGACGAGCTGAATATTCCGGTTCATCATCACCTCATAGAAAGAACATTCAACGGCAAAAAGTTTGTTATTGCGCACGGTGACGGGTTAGGTCCGGGGGATCATGGCTATAAACTATTGAAAAAAGTACTGCGTAATCCCGTCTCACAATGGCTATACCGTCGTATCCATCCCGATACAGGTGTAGGGATGGCAAGCTGGTTCAGCCGGCTCGGTCCCAAGCATGGTGATGGCGACGATGAAGAGAAGGAATTTCTGGGAGAAAAAGAATGGCTGGTGCAATTTGCCAGGGAAACATTAAAAACAGAGCACATAGACTATTTTATATTTGGACACCGACATGTGGCGATAACCTATCCTTTGGAGGAAAATAGCACTTACATTAACCTGGGAGATTGGATCAAATTCGACAGTTATGCTGTTTTTGACGGAAATGGGTTAAAATTGAAATTTTATGACCGGTAATAATTCTCTTTTTTAATGAAAAAGCAACTATTTCTGATACGTCATGCAAAATCAAGCTGGGCAAATCCAATGCAAAGCGATTTTGACCGACCGCTGAACGAACGGGGAGAACATGATGCCCCGTTGATTGGAAAACGCCTAAAAAGCCTGGGCTTTGTACCGGATGCCATCATAGCCAGTGCCGCCAAACGTACGAAGCAAACTGCTAAGCATCTTGCGAAAGCAACAGATTTTGACAAAGAGAAGATTGAATTGCAGGAGCGCATCTATCACTGCGAATCGGAAATGCTGCAGCGAGTGGTAACTGAAATAGACAGTAAAGTGGACACTGCTTTTATTGTCGCACACAATCCGGGCATCACACATTTCGTTAATACCCTTTCGGAACTGTTCAGCATAGATGATATGCCCACATGTGGTGTGGTAGGGGTCCGCTTTGAAGCCGCTGAGTGGGCAGATTTCGGCACCACAAAAAAGGAAGTTTTTTTATTTGAATACCCTAAAAAATTATGACAGCACCCAAACCTAAAGCAACGGTAAAAGAGACATTAGCCCAATTATTTGAAACGCAGTTTGGCAGCCAGCCCGATTTCATTGAAGCCCTTCCCGTATCCGGATCAGATAGAGAATATTATCGGCTAACCGATGCAAAAAACACGGCTATAGGGACATACAACAGTAATGTAAACGAAAACAATTCCTACTATTACTTTACGGATCTTTTTTTGAAGCATGGTGTGAATGTGCCGGTTGTTTACCAGCGCAGTAAGGACAAAAAGCACTACCTGCAACAAGATCTCGGAAATATGAGCTTATTCGAAAAGCTGATGAAAGAGGGGTTGACGCCTGAAGTCAAAGCTTGTTTTCAAAAGGCGCTCGACGAACTCGCAAAATTACAATGGGGAGCCAGCACCGAAGCCAATTATGACCAGTGTTTCGCCACCAAAAAGTTTGATGAGAAAGCTATTATGCAGGATTTGCTTTACTTCAAATTTTACTTCGCCGATCTCCAGAAGATCCACTACGATAAACTTGGTGTATTGCAGGAAATGGAGGAGTGGAGCAGGGAGCTTGGAAGAATACAGCCGCAGGTGCTGATGTACCGTGATTTCCAGAGCCGCAACATCATGCTGCATGAAGGCAAAACGTATCTGATAGATTACCAGGGAGCAATGCAGGGTCCCCCGCATTATGACGTGGCATCCTTACTGTGGCAGGCGAAAGCCCACCTGCCGCAAGAATGGAAAGAAGAGCTGCTGCGCGGGTATATAGCCAAACTGCAGGAAATGCCTTCCGCACGTATGGATGAACTTCACTTCAGAAAAGGATATATGCAGTTTGTGCTCTTGCGTTTGCTGCAGGTTTTAGGGGCATACGGTTTCAGAGGTTTATTGGAGAAAAAGCCGCATTTTCTTTCCAGCATAGTACCTGCGCTCAAAAACCTGGGACAATTCCTCTCTGACAACCCCGGACTTCCTGCCTATCCTGAACTGAGAAAATTACTGGAAAATATCTCGTCTGCACCGGTACAAGCCATTTATGATATTCCAGCCGTAGAAAAAACAGAGTCAAAGCTAAACATCCAGATCAATAGCTTCTCTTACAAAAACGGGTATCCTGAAGCCCCGTCGGAACACGGAGGCGGATTTGTTTTCGATTGCAGAGGCATTTTGAACCCGGGTCGTTTTGACGAATACAAGACCATCACCGGGCAGGATGCTTCTGTACAGGACTTCCTGATGCAAAAGACCGCAATGCCGTTATTTCTGGAGCATGTATTTGCACTGGTAAGCATCAATGTAGAGGATTATCTTGTGAGAGGATTCGATCATCTCGCTATTTCGTTCGGCTGCACGGGAGGACAACACAGATCGGTATTTGCTGCAGAAGAATTGGCTAAGTTCCTGAGCAGAAAATACGGTATCGAAGCAGATGTGAAGCATCTGAATAAGACGAAATGGGTTTTGGAAAAAGTATCGAAGTAATTTTCATACCTTTGAGATGCCCCGATAATATTATTCCCCTTTCTTCTCATTCGGAATAAGACTTGTCACCATAGTGCTACATTAAGTTTTATAAGCAGCATGAAGTCCTTTGTTGCTACATGACGTTTTTCTTGTATGGCTGAATCGTAGACGAGTCATAGCTTTTATGAATGTTCCCTCGTTTCGTGTAATGCAATGAAATCTTCACAGCTGCCTGAATAATACAAGGTATAGCGCTTTCGTTAGCATTATCTACTAACTACCAATTACTAACTACTAATTACTAAATCGTAAAATGGAATATAATACTACGCGCAGCAAAATGCTGATGCCCGAATATGGAAGAAACGTGCAGCGGATGGTGGAGTACCTGATGACCATAGAAGATAATGATAAACGGTTAAAAAATGCAGAGGTGATCGTGGAATTGATGGCAACGCTGACGCCGCATCTTAAAACTATAGAAGACTATAAGCACAAGCTTTGGGACCATTTGCACCAAATGACCGATTTCAAACTGGTGGTGGATGGACCATATCCTGCTCCTTCCCGCGAGGAGATCATGAAACGCCCGGAAATGATTCCTTACCCGAACGGAAATGGGAAAAACCGCCATTTCGGTAAAAATCTTACCGCGCTCATCGAAAAGGCATTAAAAGAAGAGGACCTTGAAAAACGCCAGGGTTATACCCAAACGATTGGCTACTACATGAAACTGGCGTACACGAACTGGCACAAAGAGCCCGTACACGACGACATGATCAAGAACGAACTGTATGAACTAAGCGGTGGGCTGCTGAAATATGAAAGTGGTGGCTATAAAGTACATTTCGATACCCGGACATATAAGCAAAACCGCAACAATAATAACAATAGCAACAACCGAAATCGTAATAGCCAAGGTGGCAGCGGCAATGCCAGTGGTGGCGGAAATCGTAATTTTGGTAACCAGGGCAGTGGCTACAGCAAGAACCGCAAGTTTAAGAATAAACAGAAATAGCAGTTAAAGTGATAGCACCGGTTCAATAGAGCGTCCACCTGAATCGGACTATCTCTTCTAGATACAAAAGGATTTTTCATTCAAAGTTTTAAAAAATCAAATAAGGGAATTTACTGTCATTTTTGGGTACCGTCTTTCCTATTAATATTTTTACAACCGAAATACACAAGTCCAAAAGAATGACCTTGCCGCAATACGAAGTACAATTTGAGAAAAACAAAGCTTGTGTCCTAATCCCTACTTACAACAATGCTCAAACCATAGCTTCCGTGCTAGAGAGCATTTTGCAATACACTTCTCACGTCATCGTAGTGAACGATGGCTCAACGGATAATACGCAAGCGATCTTACAACAATTCCCTCAATTGTATATAGTAAGTTATGATCAGAATCAAGGTAAAGGTTTTGCTTTGCGTACCGGCTTCAGAGAGGCTTGGAACAAGGGTTATGAAAATGCTATTACCATAGATAGTGACGGACAACATTACGCCAGTGATCTTCTGGTATTTTTGGAAGAGTCCGAGAAATCTCCGGGCGTTTTGCTAGTGGGCGCGCGTAACATGGATCAGGAAAACGTGCCTACGAAAAGTTCATTTGGTAACCGATTCTCCAACTTTTGGTTTTGGGTGAATACAGGAACACAGTTACCGGATACTCAATCGGGATACCGTTTATACCCGCTGAAAAAGATCGCTAATAAAAAATATTTTACAAGAAAATATGAGTTTGAGATCGAAGTCATGGTACGTGCCTCCTGGAGCGGTGTACTTGTAAAAAGTGTCCCCGTTTCGGTCTATTATCCCTCACCTGAAGAACGTATTTCTCACTTCCGTCCTTTTAAAGATTTTACACGCATCAGCATCCTCAATACATTTTTGGTGCTCGTCGCGTTGCTTTGGGTAAAACCACGAGATCTGTTTATGTCACTTTTGAAAAAGGAAGGATGGAAGCAGTTGTGGCGTTCCCTTTTTCAACATCCGGAGGAAAGTAATCATAAAAAGGCGACGTCTGTGGGCTTTGGCTTTTTTATGGGCATTGTACCTGTATGGGGCTTCCAATTGGCTATCGGTATTCCGCTTTCCATTTTATTTAAAATGAACAAGGCGCTGTTCCTCTTGGCAGCCAACATCAGTATTTTCCCATTGACGCCCTTTATCTGGATGCTTAGTTTGGCAACGGGAAAGATCATTTTGGGCTATGACGAATGGTCCCTCGACTGGCGGACGCTAACCTTGGATCGCGTAAAGGAAGAAGGAATTGCTTTTTTTCTGGGAGGTACGGTGCTTGCCATAGCAACTGCAATCATCGGGTACGTCGTAAGTTACATCGTATTATTGTGGCTGAGAAGAAACAGGAAGGCTCCCTTTAATAACTAAGTATTCCTTTTAATGATCGATAATCCTATTGCACATTCCAGGCAACGTTTCCTGCTGCAATAGTGTGTATAGAGCTGAATCAATGCTTGCGACTGAGCAGCATTGATGGCACCCCATCCGCTATCATTCCACAGCCGTAAAATGTTATTTTGTTCAGGAGCGATATGAGACAATAAATGCAGGGCTTTTTCCTGCTCTGACAAGTGCCCCTGATGATGTGCAAATAAAAAACGTACAGGTGCAACGGTATTGATGATAATATTATCTACGGAAGCCATGCCGAGCTTTTTCCTTAGCGGCTTATCGTGTGCTTCATCAAAACGGTAATGATCCATCCAGTAATCACTTGCTGTTACATTTAGCAGGTTCCGTAGTCTGTCTACTGTCTGTGCCTCAAGCGTGTGCGAAAAAAGGTGCAGGGATTGATGCAATAAAGCGGCAAACTGGGCAATACGTATGGTGGGGAAATTTACCGGTCTTAACCGTAGAAACTTCCACTGATGTTTTGCAAGCGGCTGGAGCTGGTATTTTGCTTTTAAGAAAGTATACTCACGCTGTAGTAACCTGGGGTAATCGTCTTTAAAAGAGCCCTCCAGCATTCCCGCCTGGCCAAAAAGCAAAGCCTCGGTCTGCAAAAGACTTTCGCGGTGCCTGGCAAATAAATGAAAAGGAATGGATCTTGCTAATTGTAAAAAAGGAGCGGCATTTACCTTAAATCCGAAATTCACAGCAAGCCTCCAATAAAAAACATCAAGCCAATTCCCCGCACTCTGTGCCAGCAAATCATTCCAATCTTGTAGCTTAAGTTCCCATCGCTCGGCCAGCATACGGTTGAGCTGTGCTTCCTTAATGATAACAGGTACTTTATCCAATTGGGACGCACATGGAATGTGGTGAGAGGTGTGCAATAAATGGGTATACCGATCCAATACATAGTCCGGAATATGCGGTTTCATTACCAGCTTCGCAAATGGATGCTCCGTACCCGGTGCGTCATCTTCATATACTACGTGCAGGATGATATTTTGATACCCCTGATTATGCTGGTGTTGATGTTTTGTCCAGTCCGAAGCTTTGGTATGAAGTTCTACGTTGCCTATCAACGTGGTGTTACCTATTTTTATTTTTGCCTCTTCGAAATCCGGACCTGCATGTATGTTAAGCCTTCCGGGATGGATAATTGTGATGGAATTTCCGTTGGTCGTTTTTAAGTCAACCGGATTGTACAGGCTGTATTGCCAAATAAACTGAAACAGATTTTCCTGCAACATTATCCCGTTATTTTTTCTTCTTGCTGCTGTTAAGCGCAGTTTCATAGAGATCGACCCAATCCTTCACCGTCATCCTGGCTGCCAATTCGCCGATCAGGCCATACGGTATGTCTTCCATCTTTTTCATACGGATACAACTTTTGCCCATGTCCAACCTCGTCTTGCACTGTTTCCTATATTCTTCCACAAACCAATCGTACAGTTCCTGATCCATATAGATCCCCATATGATAGAGGTTGACGGAGTTCTTTTGTGATGCCAGACCCATAAAGGGTAGGGGCTGCTTCGGATCACAGTGATATCCGTCAGGATACAGGGAATGCGGCACCACGTAACCTATCATTCCATAGCCCATGCCCTCGGTAAAGCCTTCGGGCAGGTTTTCGTTAATGACCTTACGGAGTTGCGCCATGGCTTCTTTTCTATCTTCCGGAAGCTCTTCTAAATATTCGTCTACGGAAAGTGCTTTTGATTGCATAGATAGCTTAACTATTAAAATGAAATATAAAAATCAAAAAATGGATAAAGAAGTTCCAAATACAAATATAATAACTGGTTTATTTGTTTACTCCGGAAAAGAGCGGAGATAAGTCCACCGTAAAAAAGCGCGGAAATCTATAGATTCAATTGCTCTATGCTCTAAGGGTAGAAACAGACAATTCACCTCTCCGATACTTACAGTGAAATAAGAAAATAGCGGCCCTGTGGCAAATGGTAGGGCAGAGAGATATTAACTCCTATCTTAACGAATCAGCACTGATGCTTTATCATCAGTATGAAAGTCATTGTAGTCTGCACAATCCTGCTTTTATTTGTAACGCTTTTTGTAGAATTCCAGGTAGGGCAAAATATCTTTGTCCGCTTTCAATTTCTCCAGGTTTTCCTCCGAGATCAGCAGCGGTTGATATTCCCCTGTTTTAAACTCCTTGAATATCTGTTTATTACTACTTACGGCATTCATATAGATTTTGGCAGCCGCCAGGCTGGGGAAAGACTTTACGGTGATGATACCCTGGTTTTCCTGCAACATTTCAAAAGTACTTTTCAATTTTTGGCTTGAGTAATTGAATGTATTGAAATCATTCAGTGCCACCTTCACACCCATAGCTCTTGACTCTGCTTTATAGAAATAGAATATATAAGCATGAGCGGTCTTGGCATCGTAAGTGTAAGCAGGCGGAATTTTAGTATTGCCGGTATTATTTGCAGGAATAGGGGGGGCGGTAGGCGGTGTGGGAGGTGTAGCTGTATTTACAGCGTTTACGCTGTTTCCCGGGTTGGTAATAATATTTACCGGCATTCCCCCGGTAGTGTCTGTTACTACAGGTACAACGGGTCGTGCTTTCTTTACAAAGTCCTGTACCGCAATAGCCCAGCGTTTTACGGAATCGTTCGGGTTAGCAGCAATAAACTTCTTGATCAGGCTGTCTGCTTCGTCATACTGTCCCGATCCGGCAAGTGCGATGGCTTCCATTACCTTGAAGCGGTTGTTGTAGTTCGGTTGTTTGTATAGTTTTTGACCTTCGCGGGTTTTGGACAATGCTCCGGTATAATCGCGCTGCATAATCATATTGTAGGTCTCATCGTAGTAACTGCTTACAGACGACAACGCAACTACTGCAGCCTGTCCGTCATTCGCTGTTTGAGCAGGTCCTACCAGTTCTGCCCATTTGGTTTTAGCGTATTCTTTACGAATACGGTCACTCAGGTTTTGGGCTAAGTTCAATTCGTTTTGCTTCAGCGCCAATTGGTATCGTATATAAAGTGCCTGTGCTTTCTCATCCGTATCGGGGAAGCGGGTATCAAAAGTATCCAACGTTTGTTGGGCACTCGGATAATCATTCACATCATTTACATAAGCGGCGCCTAATTCCAGATAAGCCTTTTCAATCTTTTTCTTAGCGGCATCTTTTTGTTGTGCGGTAGAAGGGATCACCGCCAACAAGCTGAGCTCTGTCGGGATGCCGTTTTCATCAAACCCGACGAGTTCTTCTTCCGTTTGTGCAGCTTGCAATTCGGTGATCGCACCTGTCGCCTGTTTGGCCCCGCGTCTCCAATTATCCACATTGGTCCGGTTGCCCCATTTCCGTTTAAAATCATTCAATCCCTGTTGCATCAGTACCGGGTTGGAAAAATACCAATTGCCGGCAATGTTGCCTATATCTTCTGCATCGGTAGTCGGGAGTGCAGCGGCATCACCACTCTCTGCTTTTTGTATGCTGTCCTCTTTGGCTTTTTCCAGGTTGCGGATCAGGCGGCGTACTACATCTCTCTGTTCCTTTTCACTCATAGCAGAAAGCGTTAGCAAACTGTCCTGCTCCCGGATCACCTGGGTAGGGTAAGCCACTTTATCCAGCACGCCGGCCCGTTTCATGGCAACCGTTACATCCGGGTCATTAGCAGCATATTTGGCCAGGTAAGATGCACTATCGTAAGCGAGCTTGGCATTTCGGTAGTCACCCTTGGCGTAGTAAGCCGTTCCGAGTGTACTGAAGGAAATAGCTTTCTGTTTTTTAGTGGATTTGACGCTATTGACGCTTTTCTGAAGATAGGTAATGGCTTCATCATAACGTTGACCGTTGGCCGCCAAGCGGCCAAGAATATAGTAGACCTGCTCATGGTATGGGGCATACTTCCCATCATTCAACATGTTTTTCAATCCTGCCATAGCTTCTTCCGGGTTCGTACCCTGTGCCACCTGCATATTGGCAAGATTTTTCCGGGCATAGAAATCCATTTCTATTTTAGGATTCAGGTCTATTACCTGTTGAAATTGTTCGGCGGCACCCTTATAGTCACCCTGTTCATCCAGCAATTGACCGTTTAAATAAGCGGCTCTCGTGCGTATCCAGCGAGGCAGTTTACTATCAGCTGCAGCAATAGCCAGTTGTGGCGAGGCTTGGCGGGAATTTCCCCGGCTGAGGTTCAGGTTGGCTTTCTCTAGTGCCAGCCTTCCCTGTGTCGCTTCAGTGAGATTTTTATCATTATCTAATAAGTCCAGGACGGATTCGGCTTCACCCTCTCTACGCGCTTCCGTATAGGTCCTGGCCAGCCAAAGCACGGCATCGTTGTTTACAGATTTGTGTTTTAGAAAATCCAGTTTTCCTTCTTTTTCTTTCTCGATGATCGAAATATCTTTATCTATCTTTTTGCTTTCTCTCGCCGCTGCCCGTTGTTTTTGTGCCTTTTTTTGTTGATTGACACTAATAATATAACGGAAGGCTGATGTAGCATTTTCATAATCGCCTTTGTAATAGTAAGCTTGTCCCAGCAAAAGGTATAGGTCATCTCCCCATTTCGTTCTGGGGTCATGGATCTGAATGCCCAGCGATGCTTTTTGGATAATGGTATCCATGTCCGATTTGAGCAGGTTAGAATCCCTGTCCGGGTCAAATGGAAACAGCGCCAGCGTGGAGTCGTAATTTTCCTTCTTTGCACGAAGCATATTGGCCATGGCTTCGTCCATTTTCTTATCTGCGTTAAAATAATAGTTGAACCGGGTGAACGTATTCTGCACGACACGTCTTGGGGCTGACCAGCGTCGTTTCAGCATTTTTTCGTTGCTCCACGCCTGGTGCTTCTTTTTGATCTTCAGTTCCAGTGCCAGCTGCATCTTCTCCTCACGTTTTTTCTCTTTCACTTTTTCCATTTTGGCCCGATCCGCTTTCTTTTTGGCAAGACTATCCGTACGTGCTTTACGCGCTGTTTCCAGGCTGTCGGTTCGTATCTTACGCACCGTTGAAAGACTGTCATTCGTTTTCTTTCTTACAGCAGCAGCAGAATCTAATATGTGAGTCCGTACGGTCTTCAGGCTATCATTGAAATTTTTTCTGACAGTGCGTGCGCTATCCAGCCGCTGCTGGCGAATAATTGCGACGCTATCGGTATAACGTTTACTGGTCCGGTAAGCACGGATAGCACCCAGGCTATCTGTTTTTTTCTTCTGAACTGTTTTTATAGAATCTATAACAGCCTTCCTTACCCGTGTAGTGCTGTCCAATATATGCTGCCTGGACTTTTTTAACGAATCGTTGTAAGCCATCCTCGCGTTTTTCACCTCGTCCAGTTTTTGCTGACGTGTAGCGGCGACGCTGTCCTTGAATTTTTTACTTTCCCTGTATTGCCTGATAGTCGCTAAGCTGTCAGTCACTATTTTCCGTGCTGTCTTCACGCTGTCATTATAACGTGTTCTTGCCGCTTTCGTGCTGTCCAGAACTCTTTTTTGTGCGGTACGGGAGCTGTCCAGCATCCGTTGTCTTTCCTGTTTCAGACTGTCAGCATTTGCTTTCTGCTGGGCAGTACTGTATGATACCATCGAGAAATTCGAAAGTAAGAAAAACAGAAAGAAGACGATATAGGAACCTCGGGGAGTTAAATGCCTGAACACTATATAATAACCGATTGGTGTTGAGATTTAGTATGCTTTTTGAAATATACACAACTACAAGCTGCTTTCTCAAAAATAGACAAAAACTGCAATTAGTCTATACCTGATCCCTATCCTTTGGAAATATGTATTAATACTGCCGGCCAGAGATGGGTTTTTAGTATGCGGGAATAGAAAATGAAATGAATTCCGACGTGTAGGACTTCGATTTAATCATGAATGGGACGACTGCACTTTACCCACTTGACGATCCGTAAAAGGTCAAATCCTTTGATGTGAATGAGTGACGCCTATTATTTTTTGTCTTTTAGGGCATCTGTTCTCAGGTATACTTTCCGCCCACGGTCATTGACATAATAATAATTATTGTATTTATCTACGTATACAGTTTGTCCACCCGGGCCGGTTTTATCACGCAGCTTTTGATCCGTAACAGCTGCTGTTCCCTTCACAGTAAGTTCTGCTGTCTTGTTGCCAATTTCCTTGCCTGCCTGCTTGATTTCGGCGGCGCTTTCCTTTACGCCGTTTAACACCTCATTCTTTACTTCTTTGGCTTTACTTTCCTCTATGCGTAATTCTTCTTGTTTTTTTACTGTGTCCTGTGCCTGGACAGGCGAATTCAAGGCAAGAATACCTGTGATATAGATAGCGATCGAACTATTTTTCATAATCCTATAGATTGTTATTGAACAATAATGCAAATTCCTTAACCAAAATTATGCCTCGATGCCTTTATCTCCCCAGTATTTTGCATCTTCGAAAATATCTAAAAAAAATCTTCTGAAGCAGCCAACGTTAATTTTGCGGCTGTCGTCATAGAATTGTATGTAAAAACGACATTGCCGGGCATGGCAATAGAACAGATGAATGTCGCTTGAATACTCGGAAGCAGAAATAATAGCGGGTTGCCAGAAAGGTGATCGTACTATGCAGGAGGTTTTATACCGTCGGCATTATTCAGAGTACCTGAAACTTTGCCTGCGCTACGCATCCTGCGAACCGGACGCAAAGCAAATAATGAACGACGCATTTTTCAAGATATTTTCCCGGATAGATCAGTACAATTTTGATGGTCCGTTGGGTGCGTGGATAAGAAGAATAGTGGTCAATACCTGCCTGGACCATGTAAAGCAAAAAATGCGCCGGGAAAGAAAGGAACGCGCCATGGACAACGACCAGTTGCACCTTGCCACCTCCGACAGAGGCAGTTTTATTATTGACAACCTGAGTTTTAACGAAATCATCAAACATATACAGGAATTACCCGAGAAACACCGTGCGGTGTTCAATATGAGTGTATTTGAAGGAATGTCACACAAAGAAATAGCAGACGAATTGGAAATGAGCCATGGGACAAGCCAGTGGTATTTAAGCAAAGCAAAAGAAATGCTGAGGATGAAACTTTCACCCGTTAAACTAAAGACCTTGTGAAAGAAAATGAACTGATCGAACTTCTGAAAAATGAAGTAGAAAAACATGAGTTGCCATTTAATGATAGTGATTGGCAAGCGCTGCGTACGCGGTTGGATAAAGGCAGGGAGAAACGTGTGTTGGTGCTACCTGCCTACATAAAATTATTAGGTGCTGGTTTGGCCGCCTCGCTGCTGTTCTTTGTGCTGCTATTCAAACAGGCTGGAACGCAACATGCTGTTGAGCAAGATGTTGCCGGAATGCAACCTGGTGATCAAAGGAAACAACCTGTTCCCGGGAAAACAGCTCCGGCACTTGCAGAATCAGCAACAACATCGTCTTCAAAGGAACCGAAGCAAGGGCTTTCCCGGAAAGTTACCGTGACCGGAAAGTCTTTACCTTATATTCAAGATACGCCTTCTCCGGAAGATTCCTTCATGAATTCATCACAATCTGAGAGTTTAGCTGAACCTGCCCCGATACTAGCCGCCGACCCTACCCGGTCCGGAATACCCAAAAAGACAATGGCCGAACCGAAGAACTATCCGCAGGATGTTATGTGGAGAGATGAGGAGGTCCTGGCGCAAGCGAAGCCACCTATTTTCTCAGGCGGCGGAGGCATTAATTACCAGTCGCAGAACATAGGCTATGCTGTGAAACTGGGCTTAGATAAACCCCTGAGCCAACGATGGAGCGTCAGCGCTGCTTTGGCCGTAAATACCAACAACCGCAGTTTTTATCAGAATGAAGTAGAAAAAATCCAGCAGGTGGTGGATTTTACATCTACCGGCAACATGACGACACGGCTTGATACTTCCTACCGTGGAGTAGAAAAGGCATGGCAGCAAACCTTTGCACAAGCCATCGTCGGTGTGAATTATAAACTTTATTCCAGGGGAAAGGCAGGTATGGGTGTTGATGCTTTTCGTCTTATGGAGTCCCGGAACAGGGTAGAGGATTACAACGAGCTTATGCGAAATGATAAGCCGACGGCATTATGGAATTTCGGAGTAAGAGTTCAATATACCCAATATCTTACGAATCATTTTGATGTAGGCGCTTCTTACAGGCAGGACGTGAGCAGTGTCTTAAGCAATAGCTGGGAGAATAATTTTTTGCAGTTTATGCTCATTTACAAACTGAATAAAGACCGGTAGGTTTTCTAAGCATGGAACGAAACCGAGTCGATCTTAGCAATGATATTATCTATCCTGGGATTGATATGTTTAAGGTAGTATTTGGAATTCCGGAGGAGTTTATTAGACTGAAACTTGTATTGCAGGTTTTTGATATCATTATTCAGCGTGCCGAAGTCGTTGGTGAAAGAGCTGTTGGAAATTTGAAGGTTCTTCAAAAATCGGTTTTGAGAAATCTGGGACAGTAAATCGTGCAGGTTTTTCTTTCGAACCTCGTCGGGAATGTTTACGGTGGTGACAAGTGCACCGCTAAAGGTGTTTTTGGAAGGTGTAATAAACGTGATCAGGGTACTTTTCAAGCTATACAGCAATTTCAGGGCTTCTTCTTTTTCTCTCTCAAACGTAATTTTATTGACATTACCCAGTAGTTGCCGGTGTGTAGAATCGATTTTCCGTTGTTCCTGCTTCGCTAGACGGATAGAATCACTGAGCATTTTTTGATGGTCAACCAATTCATTATTGTACTTATCCAGCTTATTTTTTTGATCATTCAGGTAATCAGTGTTTCTCCGGATCTCTATCAGCTGAAAGTTCGCATCCACGTTTTTTGAAAGCTGGTCCTGCAGGTTTTTGGAAGCGTCCTGTAATGCCAGTGAAGCAATTTGCAGGTTAATAGCAGCACGTTGGGAGGATGCCTTTAAAGTGTCATTCAGGAAATTCTGAATGATCATTTTTTGGTTTTCAAATTCACGGGCCGCTGTCTCCTTTTCTTTTTCGAATGCCTTTTTCTGATTTTCTATCTCCTGGTTTTTGCGCTGCAGGAGCTGGCCGTATCCCAAAAATCCCGTGATAATGATGGAGGCGGCTGATATGACAACCGTGATGAACGAAGGGGTTTTCCAGTAGGGTTTCTGAGCTTGTTGAAACTCCTGGTATTTTTTGGCAATTTCAAGACTTTCTTTATCAATATTCAGCCGTTCAATTTCTTTAAGATTTTTGAGGATTTTATTTTCTGACCGTAACATGGCGGGGCATATTTGTTCAATAAAAGGGTGAGCCGGAAACAGCTTATCGCGTAAAAAGATAGTATTCTTGTTACGCTACAAATTACAAAATAATATAAAGAAATGAAAAGTGGAAAAAACGAGGGTCGCGGCTTTGCCGCGACCCTCGAAGGTAATTTATGTTGTATAATTCGAAAAGCTATTGCCGAGTTATAAAAATAGCGACTGAAACCCTATTCGATCATTTTTTAAATCCTTATTTCATTTTTGCTGCGTCTGTCAGAAACTGCTGCAGCCCCAGGTCGGTAAGTGGGTGTTTTAACAAACCCAGTATGGAGGAAAGAGGACAAGTGCACACGTCGGCACCGGCTTCGGCACATTGCACGATATGAAGCGGTGTGCGGATGGATGCCGCCAATACTTCCGTCATAAAGCCCTGTGAGTTATAAATATTTACGATCTGCTCGATAAGCTGCACGCCATCCCAATTGCTGTCGTCAATGCGGCCGATAAAAGGAGAAACATAGGTAGCGCCTGCTTTTGCAGCAAGAATAGCCTGCCCGGCTGAGAAAACAAGGGTACAGTTGGTCGGGATATTGTTTTCTGCAAACCAGCGAATGGCTTTGATGCCGTCTTTGATCATGGGTACCTTCACTACGATATTCTCGTGGATCTCTGCCAGTACTTTCCCTTCAGCTACTATTTCATCAAAAGCGGTTCCGAAAACTTCGGCACTTACAGGTCCGTCTACCATTTCGCATATGGTATGATAGTGTTTCAAGATCGCATCTTTGCCTTTCACCCCTTCTTTAGCCATCAGGGAAGGATTGGTGGTCACACCATCCAAAATACCTAAATCATGCGCTTCTCTGATTTGTTCCAGGTTTGCCGTGTCTATGAAAAATTTCATCGGTTTCTATATGATTTTAGTGCGAAGATATAGTTTAGAAAGGCTTTGATGGCACATTTTTATTAAAATGTTCCCTAATAAAATGAACTATAATGCGTGTTAATGACTATACCCGGAAGATAATATTGACTAGCCTATGCGGATGGATGGCGGCGGCAGGATGCCGGACACATTACAACACCACGAAGGCTGCTTTTCCCGTTAATACTCAAGCCAGCGTAGCGCGGGGGAAAATGCTGGTGATGAGTTCCTGTGCGGGTTGCCATTTTGATCCCGCTACGAAGAGCCTCACCGGTAAACAGTACATGGAAACTCCTAAAATCGCCGGCAAGGTTTATTCGGCCAACCTGACCCAAAGTAAGAAAAGTCCTTTGGCTCACTACAGCGATGCCGAATTTGCCTACCTGATTCGTACGGGAATAGCGCATGACGGTCGCTTTCTTCCCTATATGTTACGTCCGAATATGTCCGATGAAGATATCAGTGCTATGCTTTCCTTTTTGCGGTCTGATGACGGAGCAGTGGTTGCAAACGACCATGTACAGGGGATCACACACCTGAATATTATTGGCAAAATGGGCAAACCGTTTTTAGGAAAACCACTGCCTTATCAAGCCACTGTTAGGCAACCCGACATGGATAACGAAGTGGTGTACGGTCGGTATATGGTCGATAATATCGGCTGTTACCATTGCCATTCGGCAGGTAAAAAGCTAAATGACCTGGAGCCGGAAAAGACAAAGGGCTATATGGCTGGCGGACGGAAATTTAAAATGCCCGGCGGATCGGTGAGAGGCTCTAATATCACCCCGGATCGGGCGACAGGAATAGGAGACTACTCCCAAGCGGACTTTAGAAGGGCCGTCCTGGAATGCATAGACAGGGACGGAAGGAAGCTAAGTCCTCCGATGGAAGGTTTCCCGATGACAAATAAAGAAGCGGATGCTATTTATGCTTATATAAAGACATTAACCCCCAAGAAACATAAAGTAAATTAAAATAGGCTTAACGGAGCGAAGAAGACCGTTTGCTGATGCTATTACGGGAAGGTGAAATTGTCTGTTGCGTGTTTCTGGTAAGAATAAGGTAAGCACTGATTACAATCCAGCCGATCCAGAATAAATAAATACCGATATGAAACCGCTCTCCCAGGAGACTATGGGAAAAATCATCCTGAAAATCGTCATAGCAGAGATATAAGCCTGTCAATGCGGCAAGGATACAAAAGATATGAACCATTTTTGCTGCACCCACGCTTAGTTTTTTCTGTGCCCAGGATTGGAGGGTATAAAATAGCATGAGCAGCAGGAACATGAACGTAGCTACCTTCCACCATGCTTTCAGAAATGAGTACTCTTTATAGAATACGCTAATGCCTACCCGGCCGATCCAGGAGGCACTGGAAACCAACGTGCCGGCAATGATTGAAATGATCAGTGTAAATAATGTGATGTAAGTGATACGTTTCATGATTTTATTTAATGCAAGGCGATCTGCTGAGGCGAAGGATATCTAAAAAATGACAGTTGATTTTTCCGGAACTGATAAGTTTTCATCGTCATGTGAATAATGTTCGGCAATTTCACTGAGGATATGTTCAATGCCGTTTATACTATCACATGTTACTACTTTTAGCCTGTACTCTTTAATGTTGGGCAATCCTTTGAGATAATTGCCGTAATGACGTCGCATTTCTAAAAGCCCCAATTTTTCACCTTTCCATTTCACAGAGCCATGCAGGTGTTTTCTGCAGGCATCAATACGTTCTTCCAATGTAGGAGCGGGCATCAGTTCACCGGTGTCGAAATAGTGTTTAATTTCTCTGAATATCCACGGATAACCGATAGCAGCGCGACCGATCATCATACCATCTACACCATATTTATTTCGATACTCCAGGGCTTTTTGCGGGCTGTCAATGTCACCGTTGCCAAAGATAGGAATATGGATGCGTGGGTTGTTTTTGATTTTGGCAATAAGTTCCCAGTTGGCTTCTCCTTTATACATCTGTGTGCGGGTCCTGCCGTGAACGCTCAAAGCTTTAATGCCCACGTCCTGTAAACGTTCTGCTACTTCTTCAATATTCTTGGAGCTGTCATCCCACCCTAACCTGGTTTTTACTGTTACGGGAAGTGCGGTAGATTTAATACAGGCTTTAGTGAGCCTCACCATCAAGTCAATATCCTTAAGTACGGCGGCTCCCGCACCTTTACACACCACTTTCTTTACAGGACAGCCGAAATTAATGTCCAGCAGATCCGGTTGCGTAGCATCAATGATCCTGGCGGAAAGGGCTAAAGCATCTTCGTCTCCGCCGAATATTTGTATGCCTATAGGTTTTTCGTAATCGAAAATATCCAGCTTTTGCCGGCTTTTAATAGCATCACGTATCAGCCCTTCAGAGGAAATGAATTCCGTGTACATCAGATCTGCTCCATGTTCCTTACATACCGCCCGGAAAGGGGGATCGCTCACATCTTCCATAGGTGCCAGCAGCAAGGGGAATTCGCCCAGTTCTATATTTTCAATCTTCACCATGTAGAAAAGATTGGCAAAGGTAGTAAACTGACAGATGTGTTTTTGAGCTCTTAAAAAAATGTGAAATTATAGTTGAAAATGCCTATAACTTTGCCTGCCTCAAAATTTCCAACTCCTCGTGGGAAAACATTCGAAACTTACCGCCGCCGGACTGCTCATAGCACTCGGCATTATCTATGGAGACATCGGTACATCACCGCTCTATGTGATGAACGAAATCTGCAACAAGAAAATTATTACAGAACATTTGATCATCGGAGCATTGTCCTGTATTATATGGACGCTTACGATGCAGACGACTATCAAGTATGTTTTTCTTACACTCAATGCCGACAATAAAGGGGAAGGCGGTACCTTTTCTCTTTTTACGCTGGTGCGCAGGCATAGCAAATGGGCCATCTACCCTGCCATGATAGGCGGAGCTACCCTCCTGGCCGATGGCATGATTACACCTCCCATATCTGTAACTTCGGCAGTTGAGGGCTTGCAAAATGTTCCGGGCTTGTCGCATATTACCGATTGGACCATTATCATTATTGTGCTGAGCATTCTCAGTGCCCTTTTCTTTTTTCAACAATTTGGTACGGCATCCATAGGAAAGGCATTTGGTCCCGTCATGTTAGTATGGTTTTTGATGCTTGCAGTGCTGGGAATCAGCCATATCAGCGAAGAGATGGCAGTATTTAAATCTTTTAATCCTTATTATGCCGTCGAATTTTTAGTGATGTATCCCAAAGGGTTCTGGGTGTTGGGAGCTGTTTTCCTGTGTACTACAGGTGCCGAGGCACTGTACTCTGATATGGGGCACTGCGGCAAGCAAAATATCAGGTCATCCTGGGGATTTGTAAAAACCTGCCTGATCCTCAATTACCTGGGTCAGGGTGCGTGGCTATTATCGCATAGGAATGGCACTTACTGGAACTCTACCTTACTTAATCCGTTCTACGAACTGATGCCGGGCTGGTTTTTATATATCGGTATCAGTATCGCTACACTGGCAGCGATTATAGCCAGTCAGGCAATGATCTCGGGGTCTTTTACACTTATCAGCGAGGCGGTCAAGCTCAATTTGTGGCCTAAAATGAAGATCAATTATCCTACCGTAGAACGCGGACAATCTTTTATACCGGGTATTAACCTGCTGTTGTTCATCGGCTGCGTGCTGGTAGTATTGTATTTCAAGAAATCAGCAAATATGGGTGCGGCTTATGGACTGGCTATTACCCTCTGTATGATTATGACTTCCATTCTGTTCTCGGTTTATTTATTGATCAAACGGGTGAAGATCATCTGGATCGCTACTTACCTTATCGTTTTTCTTACCATAGAAGTTTCCTTCCTGATTGCCAACCTGGAAAAATTCCCGCATGGTGGTTACGTAGCTCTTATCATCGCGTTTTGTTTGTTCATGACCATGTTCGTATGGCACAAGGCGAGGAAGATCAAGAACCGCTATGTGGAGTTTGTAAGATTGGAGGATTATACATCCATATTGCAGGAGTTAAGCAACGATCGCAGTATACCGAAGTACGCAACCCACCTTGTATATCTTACGAGTGCCAATAATCCTAAAGAAATAGAACATAAGGTCATCTATTCGATTCTGTATCGCAAGCCCAAGCGGGCGGATATTTACTGGTTTGTACACGTGGATGTATTGGATAATCCTTACACTGCGGAATATGAGGTGCAGACCATCATACCTAACGAGATCATCCGGGTAGAGTTCCGTCTGGGATTCCGGGTGGAGCATCGAATACAGGCCATGTTCCGGCAAGTAGTGGAAGATATGGTAGCCAATAAAGAAGTAAATGTGGTCAGTCGCTACGAGTCCCTGAGCAAAAACAACGTGATGGGAGACTTCCGTTTCATTGTTATCGAAAAATTTCTTTCCAGGGATAACAGGCAGGCATTGTTTCAGCGTTTTATTATGAAGGGATATTTTGTACTTAAAAAGTTCAGTTTATCAGAAGAGCGTGCTTTCGGGTTGGATTCATCTGATGTGACCGTGGAGAAATATCCGATGGTGGTGTCGCCCATGAACGGGGTACATCTCAGAAGGATAAGTGAAGACTAAGTTGAAGATAGAATGAAAAATAGTATTAGACCAGGTCACAATGTGATGTTTCCGACATAGCACTTTTCCTAAAAAGTTACCCTTTTCTTCTTTTTAATTCTTTATTGATAAGAGACAACTCTCTGCCGGTCTGGCCGGCAACAGAAGTGTTTTCCTGTGCACGTCGCATCAGATAGGGTACCACGTCTTTCACCGGTCCGTAGGGCATATATTTTGCCACGTTGTAGCCTGCATTTGCAAGATTGAAAGATATGTTGTCGCTCATGCCGAATAGCTGAGAAAAATACACTTTGGGCGTATTGTACGGAATCTGGTGTTCCTCCATATATTGCGCAGCCAGCATACAGCTGTTTTCATTATGAGTGCCGATAAAGACCGAAATGGTGTCTAAATGTTGAAGGCAGAAAAGCGAGGCGGCATTGTAATCGGTATCTGTAGCTTGCTTATTGAGTTGAATCGGAGATGGGTATCCTTTTGATGCTGCACGGGCGCGTTCTTTTTCCATATAGGCACCCCGCACCAGCTTGGCCCCGAGGATATAGCCTTTCGTCAGGGCATCCTGGTAAGAATTCTTCAGCCAGGCCAGTGTCGTATGGCAGTAAAGCTGATAAGTGTTGTATATAAACGCCTTTTCTTTATTGAATTTTTCCATCATCGCATCCGCCAACAGGTTTACCGCATGTTGTATCCAGGTTTCTTCGGCATCTATCAACACCATGATATTATGTTCCTTACCGGCGCGGCAAATGGTCTCGACGCGATTAAAAACTCTTTGCCATTCTTCCTGCTCCTGTACTGTAAGCGTTTCATCGGAGTGAATTTTTTCCAATAAAGCGAACCGGGCAAATCCTGTAATCTTGATACAGGTAAATGGAATGTTGGGTTCTGTAGCTGCGTGCTTTATTGCTTTTAAGAATTCCGGCACAGCTTTGTCAAACTCGTCCTCCCCCTCTTTCCCCTCAACACTATAATCAAGGATCACCCCCATGTGGTATTGTTCCATCTTGTTGGCGGTCTGGGCAGCTTCCTGTAAGTTTTCCCCGCCACAAAACTGTTTGAAGATCGTGTTCTTCACCGCTGCCTTTACCGGTAACCCTACTTTCATCGCCCATTGTGTGAATTTCATACCCAGCGAAGAAACGGTTGGAAAATTCATGGTGCTGAAAAGAAACTGGGCTTGTTTTAGCTCGGAAGTGGTTTTATATCGAAAGGCTATTTCTGTGTTGTCGAAACTTGGAAGCATGGTATGATGTAAACTTGCACAAATGTAATCTGAAAAAATTATGACCAAAAAATGACAGCGATATGGCAAACATTTTTAGAAAACTTTTGGTCTATGTTTATAGAGAATACTTATCTTTACTCAAATATCTTTAAAACTTAAAACGTGATGAAAAAACTATTCTTATTGATGGCTGCTGGCAGCGTTTGTTTGAATGTGTCGGCTCAGCAAGCAAATCAATTGATGCATTCTACGAACCAAAACCATAGAATGCAGCAGGTTGATTCCCGAGTGGGCGCAACAAAAGAAAATGCTCGTGTGGATTATTCACATCTAATGAAAACTACAGCTACCGTTTTCCAATCAGAGAATTTTAGCACAGGATCAGGTAAAACTCCGCCTCCAGGTTGGTTGGCAAGCGGTGGTTGGGATTGGCGTAACTCTGCTCCGGTAGGTTATTATACCCGTGGCATCATAGCGGCTCCCGCTACGGCAACTAACGGTTATGTTTGTTACCGTGCAGATTCCATCTCTTCTTTCCTGCCTACTACAATCCTTACCGGAACATTGACATCACCTTCTTACAGCTGTACAGGTCATACCAAAGTGGGATTGAGATTTTATAACTGGTATACTAATTTCCAGGATTCTTGTTTCGTAGATGTAAGTAATAATAACGGCGCTACCTGGACAACATTCCCGGTATTCCCTAATAATAACCTGGCTCCGAACGAAGCATTACCGGTTAACCCTACCCGTACTACCATCAACATTAGTGCAGTAGCAGCTAACCAGGCAAACGTAAAAATCCGCTTTAACTATCAAGGTCGTGCGGGTGGCGCTTACCAATGGTTGGTAGATGATATGGAATTGATCGATATGGATCCTGTTGATGTGGCTATTGATAAAGGTGGTGTGATTATGAGCACCGGAACAGCATACACAGGTGTAGGCGGTGTTCCTAAAACTTTTGTTGATACACTTTGGCCGTTGACTTTGGCATCTAACTTTGGTGGCGATCCTCAAACCAATATGACGGTTAACAATGCAATTTATAATGCGGGTGGTACATCTGTGTTAAGCCTGCCTTATACATTTCCTGCGTTCCCGATCAACGCTTATGACAGCCTGACTGATGTAACGGGATCAACTGGTCTGATCACTTCTACAGTAGGTAACTATACTGCTGTTTCCAGCGTAAACGTTACAGGTGATGTAGATGCTACAAATAACAGAGATACTACCATGTTCGCGATCACAGACAGCGTATGGTACCAAGAGTCTGGAACTTACAAATGGGCATACTGGGCACACTCTTCCCCGGCTGCAACCCAAGGTGAAGAATCTCAGTTTATCGGTACCCGTTATGCTATCCCTGCTGGTAAATCAGATACGCTTACTCACATTAACGTAGCGTTCCTGAATACAACGACTCCCGGAGTAACGCTTTCTGTTCAGATGTATCAATTCTCCGGTGGTGCATGGACTCCATTCGCAAGCACTTATACTAAGACATTGACTGCAGCTGATATTTCTGCTTCAGGACAAGTATCATTCGCAAGATTCACTATAGATGAAACGCAAAGCGGTGGTCCGGTTATCCTTGGTAACGCGACTGCAGCTCAGACTGTTGCTGCTGTAGTGCAATTGCATAACGTTCCTAGCACCTCTACAGTAAGAATTTGGGGTACGGATGGTCCTGCCTTCTCTATCTTGGGTCAAGGTACTGGTCTTACCGATACATCTAATAATAATGGCGCTTTTGACTTCCCTAACGGCACATTGCCTTTCACATTAGGTAACTCAGCTCCGGCTATCCGTTTGGTGTTCGGAACACGTCAAACTGTTTCTGTTAAAGACGTATATGCTGCGGAAGTAGGTAATGCATATCCTAACCCGGCTAACAATACGATCAACATTCCTTTCCAAATGAATGAAGCAGCTAACGTAAATGTAGTAATCACTAACTCAGTAGGTGCTACTGTAACTACTAAAAATGTAGGTAACTTTGGCGCTAACCAGGCAGGTAAGGCTGTAATTGATGTGACTTCTTATGCAAATGGTGTTTACTTCTATACTGTAGAGGCAAACGGACAACGCATCACAAAACGTTTCACAGTTACACACTAATCTAACTTAGATTTTATAAAAATGGACGGCTCGAAAGACCGTCCATTTTTATTTTTCCGAAAAACAAACTTATTATTGCACCGAACCGGTCTATAAGGGTTTTATTTTTTTTGTAAGAATGGCAAAGAATTTACTCATAGTGGAGTCGCCTGCGAAGGCTAAAACAATTGAAAAAATACTTGGGAAAGATTTCCAGGTGAAATCCTGCTACGGACATATCCGTGATTTGGAAAAGGAAGACATGGGCATCGATATGAAAAACGGGTATAAGCCTAAATATGCCATTTCCCCGGATAAATATAAGGTAGTCAATGAGCTTAAGGGGCTTGCTAAAAAATCGGAAGAAGTTTGGCTGGCAACGGATGAGGACCGAGAAGGAGAAGCCATATCCTGGCATTTGTGCGAAGTATTAGATCTCGATCCATTGACAACTAAACGGATCGTGTTCCATGAGATCACCAAACCCGCTATAAAAAAAGCAGTTGAAAACCCGCGAACGGTGAATATGGATCTGGTGAATGCGCAACAGGCAAGACGTGTATTAGACCGGATTGTGGGTTTTGAATTGTCACCTGTTCTTTGGCGTAAAATGAGCATGCGCAATAACCTGTCTGCAGGTAGGGTGCAATCTGTAGCTGTTCGCCTGATTGTCGAACGGGAAAGAGAAATCAATCAGTTCAAGTCTGTTGCTGCATTTAAAGTGGAAGCCTTTTTTAATGCAGAAGATATTAATAAAAAGCCTGTAAAATTTAAGGCGGAGGGCCCGGATAAAATAAAAGATGAAGAAGGTGCACAGGCATACCTCGAGAAATGCATTAATGCCGATTACCGTGTAGCCGATGTGCAGGTGAAGCCTGCAAGAAAATCTCCTTCAGCTCCTTTTACCACATCTACCTTACAGCAGGAAGCCAGCCGTAAACTGGGTTATTCCGTTTCCAAAACGATGCTGGTGGCTCAAAAGCTATATGAAAACGGGTACATCACGTATATGCGTACCGATTCAGTAAACCTTTCCGGGCAAGCCCTGCAGCATACAGAAGCCGTTATTAAAAAACAATATGGCGATCAATACCATCAGTATCGCACCTATAAAAATAAAAACGAATCTGCCCAGGAAGCGCATGAAGCGATTCGTCCTACCGATATGAATGTGATGATGGTAGATGATGCTGATATGCAGCGACTCTACACGCTGGTTTGGAAGCGCACAATGGCTTCGCAAATGGCAGATGCAGAGTTGGAGCGTACTATTGCAAAAATCAGTGTGTCGACTCATGCGGACCCTTTAACGGCAACGGGAGAAGTACTGCGCTTTGACGGATTCCTGAAAGTTTATAATGAAGGACGTGATGAGGAAGATGACGAAGATGCAAATGACGGGATGTTGCCTCCGTTAAAAACAGGGCAGACGCTTGAGTTAAATGAAATGAGGGCTACAGAGAAATTTACAAGACCGCTACCAAGATATACGGAAGCGTCTCTTGTAAAAAAGCTGGAAGAGTTAGGTATCGGGCGGCCTTCTACCTATGCACCTACTATCAGCACGGTACAGCAGCGCGGCTACGTAGAAAGAAAAGATAAGGAAGGTACCAGACGGGATTATCGGATATTACTGTTGAAGAATGATAAGATAACAACTGACAAACAATCCGAGACGGTAGGCACGGAAAAGGCAAAACTGTTCCCGACAGATCTGGGTATGGTAGTGACAGATTTTCTTAAAGAGCATTTCACAAGGGTAATGGATTATGGTTTTACAGCCAAAATAGAACAGGAGTTTGATGGCATAGCGCAGGGCAGAACCGAATGGAGTGAAATGATTGATGATTTTTACCATCCTTTTCATGAAAGGGTGGAGAATACGCTGGAAACAGCTGCCAGGGCTAAAGGAGAGCATATACTCGGAGATGATCCGGATAGTGGAAAACCGGTAGTGGCCCGGTTGGGTAAATTTGGTCCGATGGTTCAGATCGGTGGAGTAGATGAGGAAGACAAACCTAAGTTTGCTACCCTTAAACCGGGACAAAGCATCGAAACCATTACCCTGGAAGAAGCGCTTGATTTATTTAAACTTCCTTTGAGTCTGGGTGTCTTTCAAGAAAAGGAAGTAGTAGTCAATTCCGGCAGGTTTGGTCCTTATGTAAAGTGGGGCGAACAGTTTATTTCTATTCCGCGTGGTGAAGATCCGCTCAGCTTAGATATGGACCGGGCAATTGAACTGATCAACGAAAAGCAGCAGGCAGACGCTCCTGTAGGATATTATCAGGAGAAGCCGGTAACAAAAGGGAAAGGTCGTTTTGGTCCCTTTATCAAATGGGATGAACTATTCATTAACGTGCCGAAACGATACGATTTTGATAACCTGACCCAACATGATATTGATGAACTGGTCAGTACCAAAATTGAAAAGGAAGCGAACCGGTACATAAAGCAATGGGAAGGTGAAAAGATAGCCATTGAAAACGGGAGATGGGGACCTTTTATCCGTTTCGGAAAATTGATGCTCAAGCTTCATCATAAAGAAGATAAAACAAAGTACACTCCGGAAGAATTGAGTACCCTGGATTTAGAAGAAGTGAAAAAAATGATCGTGGCACAGGTGCCGGATGCCTTTGAAAAGAAGGCGAGTGCAAAAAAGTCTACCGGCAAAAAAGCAGCCAAGAAAGCAACAGCAAAAAAGGCAGTTCCAAGGAAAAAGTAACCTTCCGATTTTTAAAAAAGAAAACCGCTCTGTCAAAGAGCGGTTTTT
Source organism: Flavipsychrobacter sp. (assembly GCA_035497455.1). Taxonomy (GTDB): domain Bacteria; phylum Bacteroidota; class Bacteroidia; order Chitinophagales; family Chitinophagaceae; genus JAFIGV01. Next base: position 380,589 of record DATJDL010000016.1, on the reverse strand, counting down.
CTATAAAAATGATTTTCTTTTTTTTAGTTTCCCAGATAAGATTTCAGCAAGGAGCAACGATTGGTAGCACGTAATTTAGTGATCGCTTTATCTTTTATCTGCCGAACGCGTTCGCGTGTCAGAGAAAATTTCTCGCCTATATCTTCCAGGCTCATAGGATGCTCTACCGCTATACCGAAGTAGAGTTTGATCACATCTCTCTGGCGATCGGTAAGCGTGCTCAGAGAACGGTCTATTTCGCAACGCAGGGAGTCAAAATGTTCTAATAAAGAATCGGTAGAATCTGCATTAGGATTTTCCAGGACGTCGAGCAGACTTCCTTCTTCTGTATCAGCAAAGGGTGCATCCACGGATACGTGGCGGGCGGCTACACCGAGCGTGGTCTCTATTTCTTCCTTTCCTATGTCTAAGAGTTCGGCAAGTTCTTCCGTAGACGGTTCACGTTCGAATTCCTGTTCCAGTTGTGAATACGCTTTGCTGATCTTGTTAGACAACCCTACTTTATTCAATGGCAAACGCACGATACGGGATTGTTCAGCCAATGCTTGAAGAATCGACTGACGAATCCACCACACTGCATACGAAATGAACTTAAAACCGCGTGTCTCATCAAAGCGTTGTGCAGCTTTGATCAAACCCAGGTTCCCTTCGTTGATAAGGTCACTCAGCGACAAGCCTTGATTCTGATATTGTTTGGCTACCGATACGACAAAACGTAAATTGGCTTTTGTTAGCTTTTCCAACGCACGCTGATCTCCATTCTTGATACGGATGGCGAGTTGTACTTCTTCTTCGGGGGTAATCAGGTCAACCTTACCGATCTCTTGCAGGTATTTTTCAAGAGATTGACTTTCTCGGTTAGTAATGGACTTCGTAATCTTGAGTTGACGCATTGACATAAGCAATGAAATTTTGGTTAGAAAAGATTAGTTAAAAGTCAAATTCTTGACATTACTATGGCAAATCTAAGGTTCTGCACAATGCAACCCAAATAAAATTAAAAAAGAATTAACAGCACGATTATTGCATTGTCAGGGATGTTTTCCTAAAAACACGCCCGAATTCTTATAAACTTTCTTAAATAAATTTTGATTATTGGGTTGTTTTTCTATTATTGCAACTTACTAAGTCGAAACGAAGTGAAGACATCCGCAATGAAGAAGAAAACCATGTATTCTCTGGAGTATCCTGTACGATGCTCTCCCTCTATATTGTATGAATTTTTAGCTACGCCTGTAGGTCTCTCTGAGTGGTTTGCCGATAAGGTAGATCAACGTGAAAATATGTTTCATTTCAGCTGGAATGGTTCTGTAGATACTGCCGAAATGCTGGAAGCTATCGAAAATGAGTATGTCATTTATCGTTGGGATTACTATAATGATGACGAGTTCTTCGAATTCCGAATTGAACAAAGCCCAGTGACGAATGAAACGATTCTGCGCATTACAGATTTTGCCGATAAGGCCGATCTAAAAGATCAGGAACAGCTTTGGAGTCAGCAGGTAGCCGACCTTAAGCATCGTATCGGCAGCTGATCATCTTCTTTTCAAACATAATCATAGCCTTGTTGTGAGCAAGGCTTTTTTATTGATTGGCAGAACGTAATCACGACCAGAATAGCTTGAGTATTTGTAATACACTCCTCATAAATCCGTATAAGGTGTTAAAGGATGCGATACAACAAAAGGTTAATGACTGGATGCGGGTCACACAAACGCCTATTTTATTTGTAGGTTTGCACCCAAATAAAACGCCCGTTGATCAAGAAGCTTGACATACTTATAGTTCGCAGCTTTATTGGCCCATTTATCGTTACGTTTTTCGTTTCTCTTTTCGTGCTGGTAATGCAGTTTTTTTGGCTGTATATGGATGAGCTGATAGGGAAAGGCCTGGGTATATGGATGATCTTGCAATTGCTGTTCTACATGTCATCTACTATGGTTCCTATGGCGCTTCCATTGGGCATTCTGCTGGGTTCTATTATGACCTTTGGTAACATGGGCGAGCATTTTGAACTTATTGCCATCAAAGCTGCAGGTATTTCTTTATTGCGGTTCATGCGCCCGTTGCTTGTTGTCATTATCTTCATCGGAGGCTTTGCGTTCTTTTTTAGTAATAACGTGATACCGGTTGCCAACCTGAAAGCCCTTTCCTTGCTGTATGATCTCCGGAACTCCAAGCCCACTTTAAACATAAGACCGGGATTGTTCAATAATGACATTGAGGGATTTTCTATAAGGGTAGGTGAAAAAAGTAAGGATGGCTTTTCAATCAAGAATGTTATGGTATATGACCATACCAAAGGATTCGGCAATCAGAATGTCGTGCTGGCTAACAGTGGCAAAATGATACCTTCCAAACAGGCACTGATATTCCGTTTACAAGACGGCTGGCGGTATGAAGAAGGTGGAAACAATGTAAATGATAAAGGTCGCACACAGGTGCGAATGCATTTTAAACGCTGGGATAAGGTATTTGATCTGTCCGGATTTAAACTGACACGTACCGATGAAAATCTTTTTAAAGGTGCCTATCAAATGATGAACCTGTCTCAGCTCAACCATGAAATAGACAGCAATAAACGATATAGTAATCGGCTGGAGCAAAACATCAGCAGCTACCTGAACCCGTATGTCTCGCTTGCCATGCCTTCTAAAGAAAGGGATACACTCATCCGCAAAATCAATACCCCTGCCTCCGATACGAGATCGTATAAGGAGAGCTTTATTGAATTGATCCCCGATTCGCTGAGAAGCACATTGATGGAAGCTGCTTTGAACCAGGTCAGAAACTCAAAAGGACTGGTCAATATTTCCGCAACAGAAAAACGGATTCAGACTGAAAATGTGCTGAAGTATAAGATAGAGTGGCACAGAAAATTTACACTTTCCTTTGCCTGTGTCCTGCTTTTCCTGATTGGTGCTCCTTTGGGATCAATTATCCGGAAAGGTGGTTTAGGACTGCCCTTGATTATAGCCGTATCATTTTTCCTCCTTTTTCATATTATCTCACTTACAGGAGAGAAGCTGGCTAAAAGTAACTCCGTAGTACCTTGGGTAGGAATGTGGATGGCTACAGCTATGCTTTTGCCGATTGCGTTTTTTCTGATAAATAAGGCCAAGAAAGATGCACAAGTATTGAATAAGGATTGGTATATAAATATTGGGAAACGCATTAATGCGATGTTTTCAAAAACTAAAGCCAATGGAGCGTCATAAGGTCTATACTTCTTACAATCCCTTCTTTCTTGTGCCGTTTTTCCTTTGGTTGGCAGGGGGAGCAGTTTTTCAACTATATTTAACTAAACAGGAACTGTTCCTTCTTGTAAACTCTCGTCACAACGATGTATTGGATACCGTTATGAAATGGGTCACTCATATGGGTGAAGGAGGTTTCATTATTCCCGTTGCTTTGCTGTTGCTCCTACGAAAGCAGTTCAGGAACCTGGTATTTCTTGGTGCGGCATTGTTCGCAAATATCGGGGCATTTCTTTTTTCCCAGGGATTAAAAAGTTATTTTAACTATCCCCGTCCGTTACTTTATTTTAAAGAAGCCACATTGATCCATATGCTGCCGGAATGGGATCGGTATTTTCATCGTAGTTTCCCTTCGGGGCATTCTACCGGGGCATTTGCTATTTTCTGCTTTTTATCGCTTTTGCTGAAGCCCGGTCACAAAGGGTGGGGTGTTGTTTTCTTCGTGCTGGCTTTGTCTGTAGCTTATTCCCGCATTTACCTTGCCGCTCATTTTTTTGCCGATGTATACATGGGAAGTATAATAGGAGCGCTTTTTAGTATCTTAGCGGTTACAGTTTTCTATCAAAAACCTTATCTGTACAAGACGTAACGTTATAGAAACGTATCTCATGAATGTAAACAATTTGTTCAGATATTCTTTTATCACCATTTTAGGAGCCTTGTTGTTTCTGCCCTTTTTGGGGCATGTACATTTGTTCGACTGGGATGAGATCAATTTTGCAGAATGCGCGCGTGAAATGCTGGTTTCCGGAGACTACCTGAAAGTGCAAATAGACTTTAAGCCTTTTTGGGAAAAGCCGCCTTTATTTATATGGATGCAAGTGCTTTCTATGAAATTGTTCGGCGTGAATGAATATGCTGCCCGGTTTCCGAATGCTTTGATGGGTATCGTTACATTGATCTCAATTTACTATGTAGGTAAAAGGATTGTCCATGAGAAGCTGGCGATGTGGTGGGTCTTGCTGTATGTCGCTACATGGCTGCCGCATTTTTATTTTAAAAGCGGGATTATAGATCCTACGTTCAACTACTTTATCTTCCTTGCATTTTTTCAGATGCACCTGTTGCGATACGGTACAGACCGGTTTAAACATGCCGTATTCGCCGGATTGTTTTTGGGGTTGGCAGTGCTTACAAAAGGCCCTGTGGCCGTATTGATCGCGCTCTTGTCCTTAGCGGTCTACATCCTATTTAACAAAGGGTTGTGGGGTTATCCTGTACGCTATTTCGCGGTGGTTGCCGTAGCTGCAATGCTGCCTTTCGGTTTTTGGTTTTTAGCTTGTATTATAGAGTATGGCTGGGCTTACGGTAGTTGGTTCATACAGGAGTTTATCAACTACCAGATCCGTTTGTTCCGTACCGGGGACGCTGGTCATGGGCAGCCTTTTTATTACCATTTCGTGGTGCTGTTGATCGGTTGCTTTCCTGCGTCGGTCTTTCTTTTTCAATACAGCAAAAAGCGCACTACAGATAATGAAGCAGCGAGAGATTTTACACGATGGATGTGGATTCTTTTTGGGGTGACCCTGATTTTATTTTCTATTGTAAAGACCAAGATCGTACACTATTCCTCGCTTTGCTATTTTCCCCTCACCTATCTGGCAGCGTTGAAGCTTTATAACCTTGCGCAGGGGGAAGAAAAATTAAAACCTGCAGTAAAGATATTGTTGCCTGTGATCGGGTGCTTCATAGCACTGCTGATTGCGGCTCTTCCTGTTGTCGGAGCTTACAAGAATATTTTGGTACCCTATATTAAAGATCCGTTTGCCGTTGCCAACCTGGGTGCTGATGTACCGTGGAGTTTGACGGAGAGTATCTGGGGAATTCTGTACCTGATTTCCATTATAGTTGCTGTTGTTATGATCCGCAGGAATTTTGCGAAAGCGATTTTGCTGCTGGGCATTTCGAGTATTGTGATTATACAAATTACGGTTCTGCATTTCACCCCGAAAATCGAAGCCTATTCACAACGATCCGCCATCCGCTATTTCAAGAGTTTTGAAGGTAAGGATGTCTATGTGCATGTATTGGGGTATAAAAGCTATGCAGCCCTATTTTATACAATGAAGCAGCCTCAGTCCAATCCGAATCATTATCATGAAGAATGGCTTTTAAAAGGTCCTGTTGACAAACCTGCCTATTTTATATGTAAAACCACATCTGCTGATCCCTATCGTAAAATGCCCCAGTTGAAAATTATCGGAGAGCAGAACGGGTTTGTTTTTTTTAAGAGGAGGTAGACGACCTGTCAAACAAAAAAGCAGTCGACTATTACCCGACTGCTTTTTTGTTTGATAACGGCAATGAGTTATTTCATTTCAAAACTCTCAATAAACTTCGTGGTAAAATTACCTTCCCTGAAATCTTTGTTTTTCATCAATTGTTGATGGAACGGAATGGTCGTCTTGACTCCTTCGATTACATATTCGCTTAAGGCCCTTTCCATCGTATTGATCGCTTCTTCCCGCGTTTGGGCTACTGCTATGATCTTACTGACCATACTGTCATAAAAAGGAGGGATGCTGTAACCTGCATAGATATGACTGTCTACACGCACGCCATGTCCGCCGGGTGTATGCAACACCGTTATCTGCCCGGGACTGGGACGAAAGTCATTATAAGGATCTTCTGCATTGATACGACATTCGATCGCATGCATCTGAGGTTCGTAGTTCTTACCGCTGATAGGAATACCGGCAGCTATCTTTATTTGTTCTTTGATAAGATCGTAGTTAATTACTTCCTCCGTCACACAATGCTCCACCTGGATGCGCGTATTCATTTCCATAAAGTAGAAATTGCGATGCTTGTCTACCAGGAATTCTACAGTCCCTACGCTTTCATAATTTATGGCGGAGGCTGCTTTAATGGCGGCTTCTCCCATCTTTTGACGCAGTTCCGGTGTCATGAAGGGCGAAGGAGACTCTTCTACCAGCTTCTGGTGACGACGTTGTATAGAGCAATCCCGTTCACTTAGATGGCATACGGTACCGAATTGATCTCCGGCGATCTGGATTTCAATATGGCGGGGCTCTTCTACAAACTTCTCCATATAGATACCATCATTCTTAAAAGACGCCTGAGCTTCTGCTTTAGCCGTATTATAGGCGCGTTCCAGCTCATCTTCAGCCCATACAACGCGCATCCCTTTGCCACCGCCGCCGGCAGTAGCTTTCAGTATGACCGGGTAGCCCATGCCATTGGCAAGCTTTGTAGCTTCTTCCAGGCTGTCCAGCAGCGCTTTTGAGCCCGGAATACACGGGACTCCGGCTTTTATCATGGTTTCTTTCGCGGTCATTTTATCGCCCATGGAGCGTATCATTTCCGGTGTCGGGCCGATGAACTTGATATTATACTGGGCACAAATCTCTGCAAAGTTGGCATTCTCAGCCAGGAAGCCGTATCCCGGGTGAATGGCATCCGCATTGGTAATTTCCGCCGCAGCCATAATGTGCGGGATATTTAAGTAAGAATCTGCACTGGCAGCCTTCCCTATGCAAACAGCTTCATCAGCAAAGCGTACGTGTAAACTGTCCTTATCCGCAGTAGAATATACTGCAACAGTTTTGATGCCCATCTCCCTGCAGGTGCGTATCACGCGAAGTGCAATCTCACCACGGTTGGCAATAAGTATTTTCTTGAACATACTTTTTTCAATTAGCTATCAGCTGCTTTGTCTATGAGATCTACCCATAAAGCAGCCTAGTTTGGAATATTGCGTAAAACAAATCAGCTAACCGGCGTTTAAACCGATTAGCTGATCAATCTTAATTTTTCTCAATCTCAAATAAGGGTTGATCGTACTCAACAGGTGAGGCGTCATCTGCCAATACCCGCACGATACGTCCGGAGAATTCGCTTTCTATCTCGTTAAAGAGTTTCATCGCTTCAATAATACAAATGACATCTCCTTGCTTGATTTCATCCCCCACATTGACAAACGAAGGTTTATCAGGTGACGGGCTGCGGTAGAACGTACCAATCATCGGTGATTTGATAATAGTGGTATTGCTGTTGGATGGAGTGGCTGCTGCCGGTGCCTGAGGGGCTGCTGCAGCCGGTATAGCCTGCTGAGGAGCTGCCTGCGACATTTGAGGCAACTGCATCGGTGCCTGTACCGCTACAAATTGCGTTTCGCTAACCGAAGACTGTTGCTTAATCGTTATCTTAAAGTCGCCCTGTTCAATCTTCAGCTCGCTGATGCTTGATTTGTTGATCGCTTTGATCAACTCCTGTATTTGTTTATATTCCATAGGGAAATCTTTTTCAGTTTTGATGATATGAATATAAGTAAACTATTTTACACGTTCTACATACGCACCCGTCTTCGAATCGATCTTAATGATTTCCCCTGTGTTCACAAAAAGAGGAACCATCACAGTAGCTCCTGTTTCCACTGTTGCAGGCTTTAAAGTACGTGTGGCGGTATCTCCTTTGATGCCGGGCTCAGAATAGGTGATTTCTAAATTTACACTTGGAGGCAGTTCTACACTCATAGCCAATTCGCTTTCCGTGTTTACCAGGATAAAACAATCCTGACCATCTTTATACAGTTCCGGACGATCAATTTTGTTTTCTTCCATGCTTATCTGCTCAAAAGTATTGGTATCCATAAAATTGTAGCCGGTATCATCCTTGTACAAAAACTGGTAGGGACGACGTTCTACGCGCACGGGATAGATCGTGTCGCCGGAATTCCATGTTTTTTCAATGGAACGCGTATTGTCCACACCTTTCAGCTTTGCCCACACTTTTGCCGCTGCACGTGCAGTTTTGTTTTGTCCGAATTCTATTACAGAATAAAGTCCATCATCCATCTTGATGATAAGACCGTTTCTCATGTCTGCTGTAGTTGCCATTATATTTTTTTTATACGGATTGCAAATGTAACTAATTGGGGTTAACAATCTGAAACGGGAATGCATTCGCCTGGCAGAAAAGCAGCAGCATCTCCTGTCATGTATACGGAGATATTGTTTGATGAGAGAGTCGTGATGAACCTGATGTCGGCGAGCCGCGTCAATGGATAAAAAGGTTTAGCTTATTTTTTTCTTTTTCGTCCTGGGCTAACTTATTGTCTTTCAAAGCTGTTTCCATTGCTGTAAACGCTTCTTGTTTTAGCATGTCGATATTCTTGCCGGTTATGGTAATCGGCTCCAGAAACACGGAACGGTTTCGGCCCGGAGAGAATTTCCACCAGGCACTATAATGCCAGCGCTGTTCTGTATCCGGAAATATCATAGGCAGGAGAGGCGTTTGCGTTGTTACTGCCAGGCGAAATGCTCCGTCATAAAACGATTTTAGGGTTTCACCGGTTTCATTAAAGCTACCTTCAGGGAAAATAGCGATATGGCACTCGTTTTTTAATTGGCGGTACATCAATCGCATGCTTTTGGTACGGCTATCGCTGCTGCTTCTGTCTACCAATATGGTCAGTTGCCTGTAAATCATCCCGAAAACAGGAATATGTACCATTTCCTTTCGGGCCAGGGTACGAAAATATTCCGGCAAGGCACCATAAATATTTACTGTGTCGAGATATGAAATATGGTTGGCGATGATAATGTATTTCCCGTTTTTGGGAAAGCTACCGCTTACCCGCAACGGCATTCCTGTAATGAAAAGCCATCCTTTACTCCAGTAATGCACCAGATTATAAATGAACTTTCGCGATGCAGCATTGTTGATCAAACCGGAGGTAAGAAAAAACGGGAACGCAAGCACAATACTCACCAAAAAAGTGATGACAACATATACCGTGTAAAATGGTTGCCAGAATTTACGCACAGCCGGTAGTGGTTTCGATCATTACATGCCCGGGAACCAGGGACGACCCATGCCTTCTCTGAACGGCCAAGGCACGGAAGCTATCATGACGATAGCAGCGATCAATGTAAACCAAAAAACTTTTTTGAATTTGGCATTATCAGCAATATTTTTTTTCACAGCGGCATAGCCTATATGGATCAATACAATTCCAATCAGCATGCCCATAGTGTGCTCAATAGCGAAAAAACGACCCGTTGCATCTTTCATCACGTTACCCATTCCCTGGTTCTGAATATTCTTGATACCCCAGGGTCCCATAAAATATAGCGCAAGGCCTAAAAGCAGTTGGATATCTGCGCTGATCATCATAAAAAGAGCATTACGTTTATCGCCTGTTGTGAAAGCCTTGTTCCCGCTCATGCCTCCTGCAGCCTTTACAATATTGACAAGCATAAGAATGATAAGTACCCAACGCATCAGATTATGAAGATGGAGGAGTCCGGTGAGCATGGCGTTTGTTTTTGTTGGTTCCGTACAAATGTAGCGATAAGTTTTTTGCGAAAAAGGAAATGAACAGGATTGTACGATCTGCATACTGCGTATACTTCCGTTTTTTTTAGGTTTTGGTGAAAAAACGCCGGGTATTGTTCTATTGACAAGCTGCTATTCGATCTTAAACCCATGGATGCAGGTAAGCTGGCAATTCAAAGGTGCATTTGTGAAGCACATTTGTACATTTGGTATCATTTTTGGTTTTATCCAAGAAAAACAACGAAGACATGAAAAAATTATTTTTCGTTTTAGGGTTTTCCTTTTTTGCTGCTACACAAGTTCAGGCTCAATCAGCAGGAACTGTATTGGACGGCCTGCTCAAAGGCAGGAAAACCGGCAATTCCTCGGGGACAAACACCACATCCTCCGGGATATCACTGGGCAGTCTCAGCAATAGCGAAGTGGTCAACGCCCTGAAACAGGCATTGGAAGTAGGCGCTAAGAATGCCGGTTCCAAATTATCCCTGAAGGATGGTTTTTTCGGAAACGCGCTGGTGAAAATACTATTGCCTCCCGAAGCACAACAAGCGGAAAAGTTGATGCGTCAATTCGGGTTAGGTTCCCTGGCAGACAAGGTGGTTTTACAAATGAATCGCGCGGCAGAAGATGCTGCCACCAAAGCAGCGCCTATTTTTGTGAATGCTATTACGTCCATGTCCATCCAAGATGGAATAACCATTTTGAAAGGCGGGAACGGGGCTGCGACTAATTATCTAAAATCTAAAACGGTGACCGCACTTACTTCAGCGTTTCGCCCTGTTATACAGACGTCCCTTAATAAATTGAACGTTGACACCTATTGGAATCAACTTTTCAGTAGCTATAATAAGTTGCCTATTGTAACCAGGAAGATTAACCCGGACCTTACAGCCTATGTTACAGAGCGGGCGCTTAACGGGCTTTTTGTAACCGTAGCAGCCGAAGAAAACAAAATACGGACCGACCCGGCTGCACGCGTAACCGATCTGCTGAAAAAAGTTTTTGGTGCTAAATAGTTATATTGCATATACTATTTTCGATATTGAACTGAACTTATTTATCTTCTGGAATTTATGACGCAAGAAACTGCTGTGACAAACAACGCATTGGAAGTACAAACTCGTTTACAAGAATGGTGGACCAACGCAAATTTCAATAATAAGGAATATTGCGACTTAAAAGGGGACGGCACCCTGGTGCTTAAAGCATCTGCCCATCAACAGGAACGTGCTATTTCTCATCTTACCCTTGAAAATGCCGAACATGCCATTAAAGCATTGGTTGAAAAATATCCCGAGGTGGAAGGGAGGGTAAATGAAGTAAATGCCGAATGGGATGCCGCCGAAGATAAATTAAAATTGCTGAGCAAGGTGTCTCGCCTCAAAGACTACCTCCAGCATACAAATGCGATAGGCAACTTTGAAGCGCTGATCGAAAATGTGATAACTAAAGAAAAAGAGTTGCAGCGCCTGGTGAATGAGCACTATGAAGCACGTCTGAAGCTCGTACAAAATGCAGAAGAGCTGGCAAAATCATCTGAAGACTGGAAAGACACTACACAGTTATTCAAGGAATTCAGTGAGCAATGGAAGAATGCTGGGTATGTTGATAAGTCTCGCAATGATGAACTTTGGAATCGATTGGAGGCGGCCCGCCAGCATTTCTTCGATCGGAAACGCATTCACCACGATGAGCAGGAGAAAGAAATGCTTCTTAACCTGGATCTGAAAATGGAATTGGTTGAAAAAGCAGAACGCTTAAAAGATTCAGAAGACTGGAAGGCAACTACCGAAGTGTACAAGCAGTTGATGGAAGAGTGGAAGAGCATAGGAAGGACGATGCATGATAAAAACGAAGAATTGTGGAATCGTTTTGTCATGTCGAAGAATTTATTCTTTGACAGAAAAAAACAACATTTTGAACTGATACAAGGAGAGCAGCAGCTGAACTATGATCTTAAACTGGCACTGGTTGAAAAAGCAGAAAGCCTGAAAGACAGTGAAGACTGGAATAAGACGTCCCTGGAGTACGCGCATATCATGGATCAGTGGAAAGCTACAGGCCGTGTCCCTGCGGAAAAAGCCGATGAATTGTGGAATAGGATGTCCGCAGCGAAGGATACGTTCTTTGGGAATAAACGTGCTCATAATGAAACCGTACGCGTGTCGCTGGAAGATAACTATGCGCAAAAACTGGCTCTGGTTAAACGTGCAGAAAGCATTAAAAATTCTTCTCAATGGCGCAGTACGACGGAAGAATTGAACGAACTGATGGACGAATGGAAAAAGATAGGACCTGTACCCCGTGAGCATGTCAATAAAATATGGGAAGCATTTGTGAGTGCCAGAAGGTTTTTCTTTGACCGTAAGGATGCAGACCGGGAAAAGAGGAATCAACAGATAGCGCAATATGCTGAGCGTCGTGCAGAACAGAAGAAATCATTTCTTCATAAACTGGAGGAAGAGCTGAAAGAAGAGCAGGAGAAATTGGAAGACTTTAAAAATGCTCTTGAAAATATTACGCCGGGTAACAAAGAGCAAGAATTGCGCGCACATCTAACAAAACTGATCCAACAATGTGAACAGAAAATCTCACAAAAGGAAAAGAAGATCGCAGATGTCACGAAAGAATTTGACACGCCCGAAACTGAAGAAACTCCTACTGAAGAAAAATAACTGTGATTAAGGATAATTTGATCAACCGATTTTTTAAAAAAACACCGTTACTATTTCCTTTGGTAGCGGTGTTTCACATTTTTATAGCGCTTCATGCGCTTTGGTCGTTTCGGGATTTGGATTTTTCTGTGGCAGACTGGCAACGTCCTTTACTCCTGTCACTTTACGCGCTTTCCTGGATTGGAGTCTGTACCCTGAAAAAGTGGACAGCATATGCCTATATCTTCCTTACCTCGTGCAGTTTGCTGGTCCATTTTATTTTGGTGCCGAGAATGCAGATACCAGCGTTTGATGCGGTGTTGTTTCCTGCCGATGTGATTTTTTGTTTTTGCATCCTTTTCTTCTTTAAAAGATTTGAATGAAGCAGTCGTTCAGGGATATGATGGACAGGGATATTTCAATTAAATTCCCTCCACAGCGAATTGTCTCGGTAGTGCCTTCGCAAACAGAGCTGCTTTATGACCTGGGGTTGGATGAGCAAGTGATAGGGATTACCAAGTTTTGTGTTCATCCCCAGGAATGGTTCCGGGCTAAGACCCGGGTCGGGGGTACGAAGAATCTGAATGTAGAAATGGTGTTGTCTTTGCAACCTGATCTGGTTATTGCCAATAAGGAGGAAAATACCCGTGAACAAATAGAATACCTGGCGCAATATATCCCGACATGGATAAGTGATATTCAAACCGTGGATGACGGGCTCAGCATGATAGAACGGGTAGGAGCGCTGACAGGAAGGGTACACCAGGCATCCACAATGTTGGAACGGATCAAAAATGGCTTTTCAGGGATAGCGCAGATGACTTCCAAAACCGCTAAGCAAAAAGCCGCCTATTTCATCTGGCGAAGGCCCTGGATGAGCGTAGGCAGGGATACTTTTATTCACGATGTCTTGCAGCGTTGTGGTTTTGAAAATGTCTTTGCCGGGGAGAAACGGTATCCTGAGATCGATGATGACATGCTAAAACGTGCAGAGCCGGATGTCGTTTTGCTATCTTCCGAACCTTACCCTTTCAAAGACAACCACGTGCTGGAAATCCGGAAACTGCTGCCAAACGCTACCATAAAATTAGTTGACGGAGAGATGTTCAGCTGGTACGGAAGTCGCATGGTAAAAGCCGTGGATTATCTCAAAACATTTATACAAGAAGGTTCTTGATTATTTTTAGGGCGTGAACCATACAAAAAGCTCCCTTGTATTCATTGTTGCAATAGTATTGTTGCAATCGGTCTATTTTTTTATAGCACTGCAATGTGGGCATATTTACAACGGAGATTCATTTGAGTACATACAGGAAGCGATCAATATAAAGGAGCAATTCTTTTTTTACAGTGGCAATCGTGTCCTGCCTCTGTCACCGGAGTATATGACATTGCGAACCCCCGGTTATCCCTTGTTTTTGCTGGCGGTTTACCTGATGGGCATTAATAATTGGGTCGTCCTGTTTTTGCAGAATCTGATTTGCCTGTTCAATATCCTGTATTGCAGGCAGACGTTACAGCTCTTAGGCTATCAGCCAAAATACGATGCCTGGCTGGTGTTATTCCTGTTGTTCTTTCCCAGCCAGTTTGTATATACTAATCTGATGGCACCGGATATACTGCTGCAAACCTGTACACTCATCTATTTCAGGTATGCTGTATTGTTTTTGAAGGAGAGACAGTCCAACTATACGTGGTATATGGCAGCGGCACTTATTGCCGGCTTGTTTATCAAACCGGTACTTTATCCCTTCGCAGCTATACACTTGCTGATGATTATTATCTATAGTCTTGTCTGTAAGAGCCTGAAGTTGAAAAGCGTTCTTGCTACGGCGTTACTGCCTTTGATGTGTATCGGCATGTATAGTTATGGCAACAAGATACGGACAGGTAAATTCCATTTCTCCAGCATCCAGTCTTTCAACGCTATATTCTACTATCAACGCTACTTTTCAGATAAGGTAAATGCTTTACAGGGAGCGTCCTTTATTGAGCAGGAGCGGAGCGCAATTGCTAAACTACCTGCGTTTGCAGACAGGTATGATAGAGCGAACGCACGGGGCATTGAATTACTCCGGTCGAACTTTGTCCCTTATATATCCTACCATCTGGGTAAAAGCTGTATGTTCTTTTTAGAAACAGGCAGGGGTGAACTGGATGAATTTACCGGACGTTCTACATTAGGAAAACTTTACTCTGGTAAATCTAAAAAGTTTATCACTTTTATCAGGGAAAGCAACAGCAAAGAGCTGATACACTACCTGAAAAATAATACAATTGTTCTGTTCGCTCTGGGCATCCTGTTTGTGAATATCCTAAAGATCATCGGCATGTTGTTCTTTTTAATAAAAGCTCCTGTCGCGCCTGTCGTGAAGTGGTTTACAGTTTTGTTTATATTATATTTCGCATTGATCACCGGTCCCATTTCCAACGCGCACTACGTACTTCCTATATCCCTTATCGGGATGTGCTGCAGCATTACCGGCTTTATGCTTATTTTGAGAAAAACACCAGGTACTCTTAAAACATAACAGCAGTGTACGAAAAGCTCCGCCACATTTCGTGGGTATTTCCACTTTTGCTCCTGCTAACAGGAACGATCGCTGTATATCCATATTACCAATACTATGTGGATCCGGATGCAGTAGCCTATGTGGTGGTGGCTAAGAGATATGCAGAAGGCGAGTACCTGAAAGCGATCAATGGTTATTGGAGCCCGTGGAGTTGTTGGCTGACAGCATTACTGATAAAGCAGCAGATCGAACCATTTAAAGCAGGGATTATGATCAATACATTAGGAGCCGGCGCTTTTCTCCTGGCTTCTCATGGTTTATTCCTGAAATTTTTGCGTGATCGGTTGACGCTTACCCTTCTCAATAGTACACTGGCAATCTTTTTAATATTCGCTATATATAAGCAGAGTTTTGCTGATCTCTGGGGTTTCTTTTTTCTTCTGGTTGCCCTGCAATTGCTCCTGAAAGAGCAGTTTTCTGAAAAGCCCTTCCTGTGGATCACATTAGGCTGCATCGGTTCATTAGCATACCTGGCCAAAGCTTATGCCTTTCCTTATTTTTTATTTAGCACGCCGATCATCACAGCCTTGTTGTTAAAAGCCCGGAACGGAAAATTTGAAATGGCGCGCTGGTGGCGAATGAATGTAGTGACGATAATAAGCTTTCTGCTTTTTAGCTCGCCCTGGATCTTCCTGCTTCATCAGAAATACGGTATGTGGATGACCGCTACGTCGGGTTCGTTGAACCTTTCCTGGTATCTTATCGCGCATCCTGTTTTCAAAGAAGGCATCGATCTCTTGTTGCCGCCGGTGTATGCGGACGGTATCTATTATTGGGAAGATCCGTTTGTGGTGAACGGGGCAGTACCCCATTTTTGGAATTCGCCTCAGCTTTTCCTGCTGCAATGCGTGCGTATTGGCTACAATATGCTCAAGCTTAGCAACAGCATGAATGAACTTTCTGCTTTTTTCCTGCCTGTCACGTTGTTTGCCATGACCCTAGTATTCGTAGAACGGGTACGGCAAATGTTCTCCGTGCGGGTTTTTATCGTTAGCGTTTCATTTTTGCTTTTCCCGTTAGGTTATACGCTTATCAATTTTGAGTCGAGGTACCTCTGGTATTTATTGCCTGTCAGTTTATTGTTGGGTGCGTTGGTCTTGCAACGGCTTCACGGTTGGCTTTCGTCCCGTTGGTTAAATACTGCATTGCTTGTCGTGTTTTGTGCCAGCTACCTTAGCTTTCCGGTATGGGATATGAAAGCGATGTATAAAAAGGGAGAAGCTGAGCATCAGCTGGCGCAGCAATTGAAGCAGATCCCTGTCAAAGGGAGTTTTGCCTCCAATGTATCGTTCGGAGAAGAAATGCAGACCGTCGTCCGCGTGGCTCATTTCAGCCAAAATGCTTTTTACTACATGCCTTTGCCACCTCAAAGTGCTAACCGATTACTTGCCGAATTGAGGCGCTACCGCGTAAAATATTACTTCCAGTTTGCTTCGCCGGCTGATATACCCCATCTCTCTTTCACTGACGAAGCAGGTGTGCCTTTCCCGGAAGTGTTTCAAGATACAAGCCTCGTAGGGCTGAAAGTATATGAACTTTATCAATGACGCCTCTTGGTATATTGAAGCTCTTTCCCGGAAATACCGTTCTGGTTGAAACGTAAATTCATAACTCCCCCGGATCAGAGAGCTATTTGCCTACCTTTATCTTATGAAAACAGTCTTGTTCTCTTTTGGTATTATACTGTACTTGGCCTCCTGCACCAATACGTCTTCGCATGGAGGATCAGAAACGGATGCGGCCACCCGGGACACGGAAAAAGCACAAAATGCAGCGCAGGTTCCACATACGGCGCCCAGCTTTTACAAACGTTTCGAAGGTACCATTGCCAACCAGCCCGTAGTAGTCTACCTGGAGAAAGATGATAGCAGTTTTTCCGGATATTACTATTACACCAGGATCGGTAAAAACATCATGATCAACGGAACAGCTTCTAAAAACAAAGACAGCCTCGTATTGACTGAATACGATCAGAGCGCCGTATACAGCGGTGACCGGCAACCCGTATTGTCCTGCATTTTTAACGGAGACAACCTCATGGGAAAATGGGTCAGCAGTGATGGTAAGAAGAGCTTCGACATTATGTTAAAGGAAGCTTACGGAGCCGGTTCGTACACCTTTGAGATGAGAAAATATACCAATTCAGCGAAAGCATATCCTGAAAAAGAAAACTCCCCGCAAGCTACGAGCACCTACAAGCTACCGGAAGCTACCGGGAGCACAGCTGAAGCGGGATGGATCAACGAACAGGTACGAAACTATCTTGGTACCAATAATGCCGATAAATCGTCTCTTACTGCCATTATCAAAGAGCAGGACGACAGTTTTTTCGCCAGCTATAGACGGGATATGATCACCGACGAAGATATTCTCAAAGAAAACAACGGAGAATATCCCGGAAGCTGGAATTATGATGAAACGGTTGTTTACTCCATTCGCTACAACGAGAAAGGGTTTGTTGTGATAGAAACGATGGGCTATTCCTATACCGGCGGGGCACATGGCAACTATGGCAGCGGCTTTCTCAACCTGGATGTAGAAAACAGAAGGAAATTAAACTTTAAAGATATCGCCACCATCGACAGCACATCCCTGCAGAAAATTATGGAGCAATATTTCCGCAAAGATTATAACATTCCTGTTCCCAAGCCGCTTACTGATATGCTTTTCGAAAACTATCTTGCTCCTACCGATAATTTCTACCTGGGCGAAAAAGGGCTGGGCTTTTTGTACAACCCGTATGAAGTAGCTGCTTATGCTGTGGGGCAGATTGAAGTATTTGTTCCATACACGGCTTTGATGCCGTATCTCCGTCCTGATTTCAGGAAGAGGATGAAATTGTAACAACATATTATCTTTGCAGCAACCAATTTTATTCTTTCCATGGACGATGGTCATGAACAGTATGCCTACCCGATAGGCAGATTTCATCCCTTTGAGCGTTACGAAACTGAGATGCAAAATGAATGGATAGCGGCAATAGACGCTCTCCCTTCTTGGTTAGACGCTGTTATTGAAAACCTGGATGCAGCGCAACTGGATACCCCTTATCGCGAGGGCGGGTGGACCATCAACCAGGTTATTCATCATTTGGCCGACAGCCATATGAACGCTTATGTGCGTCTTAAACTGGCACTTACCGAAGAAAGCCCTGTAGTGAAACCCTACGAGGAAAAGCTGTGGGCTGAACTGCCGGATGCCGGCGAAGGCGTACCGGTCAATATTTCTATAACCTTATTGCATGCTCTTCATCGCCGTTGGGTGCATACCCTTCGCAATATGGATGAAGCGGATTGGCAACGTACCTATTTCCACCCCGAACATGAACGCTACGTACCCCTTTGGGAGATGACTGACCTGTATGCCTGGCATGGCAGGCATCATATGGAGCAGATACGTAGTCTACGCCAGCGGATGAACTGGTAAGTGAAGTTTTTTGTACGTATCGCGGAACCTTGATAGCTATGGCTTGGACTGTCATACAGAATGTGGAATGGTTGTATCATTGGAGTCTCACAACCCTAATTTCTCGCGTATGAGATAAGTATTCCTGTCCGCAGCTGTCCTGGAAACCAGTTCTGCCACAAAACCGGTAAGAAAAAACATGGTGCCGATAACCATGGCGGTAAGCGCCAGGTAAAAAGGAGGGCGGTTGGTTAGCCCGTATTCATCCTGTAAGATCAGTTTCATAATGATCATGTAGATGGTGATGGCAAAACCCAACAGGAAGACCAGCATGCCCCAGGTTCCGAAAAAGTGCATGGGCTTTTTACCAAAGCGTCCCATGAACTGTACCGTCAGTAAGTCCAGGAAACCGTTGATAAACCGCTCCCATCCAAATTTGGAAACTCCGTATTTACGGGCTCTGTGCTGCACTATTTTTTCCCCTATGTTTCTGAACCCGGCCCATTTTGCCAGCACGGGTATGAAACGATGCATCTCACCATATATCTCTACACTTTTCACTACATTCTTCTTATAGGCCTTTAATCCGCAGTTCATATCATGCAACTGTATACCGGATACCATGCGGTTGACACCATTATACAATTTAGAAGGCAGGTTTTTGGTAACCGCGTTATCGTAGCGTACTTTTTTCCAACCGCTTACCAGGTCAAAATCCTCCACTACGATCATTTTATAAAGGTCCGGGATCTCATCGGGGCTGTCTTGCAGATCGGCATCCATGGTGATCACCACAGTGCCCTGTGCGGCTTTGAATCCTTCATTCAGCGCGGCACTTTTCCCGTAGTTGCGTTGAAACCGAATGCCCTTTATCTCCGGATATTCTTTAGACAAATTTTCTACTGCATTCCAGCTCTTGTCTGTACTTCCGTCATCAATCATGATCACCTCGTAAGCATACCCGTATTCACGGCACACACGATGTATCCACTCCGCCAGTTCCGGCAGCGATTCTTCTTCATTATAAAGCGGTATGACCAGTGATATGTCAGGTTGCATGTTGCAAATTCAAAAAACAAAAGTAAAAACCCAAAAACCAAATAAGAGGTTAAAAGCAATCTCCCGATGTTGGTGAGCCTAGTGTTGAAATTGTTCAGGCGGGGTGTTGTTGTCAAATGGGGTTTGATTGTTTCCCATTTTTTTAGGAATGGCTGCTGCTATAAGCGAAAGAATAGCGCCATAAAACATTGTACTGAATAAAATACCTCCCATCATAAATGGAATAAAAAATTTCTTCGTCATCTCCAGTGCATCCTGGATTTGATCATCAGACATGCCTCTTTCTGTCATGCTCTTTTCCGCAATTTCCATCGCTTTCTCTCTCATATCCGGGAAAATGTACAGGGAAATAACACCCCAGACCAACATGATGAGCGTAACGATAGCACACGCTTTAAAGCCACTGGAGAAAACATTCCCAAACGTCACAAAATGATTGTTGGCTTTTGCAAATGCCTGTGCGTTCAGTATGAGCCCGGCCAACAAAGGGATATAGGTAACATATTGTGACCAGCTTTGGAAAGACTGACCCGCAACATGCAATATTAAACCTAATACGATCATGGCAATGCCGGTGAATAAGCCATACTTCATGTGTGTTTGTACTTTTTCCATTTCTATAGTTTGAATGATGATTGATTATTGTGAATGATACCCCATACTTTTCCTTGTAAAGGCTTATCGATTACCGGGTTATTCCGGGAAAGGGATTGAATGGAGTTCGGGGTCAGTATATTCTTTTCCTCCGGCAGGAATAAGCAAATATTGGCAATGTTTGTTTCGCGAATCCCGGCATCAGTCAACCCCAGAATGCTTCGGGGCGATGCGGTGAATGCTTCTATGATTCGTTCGAGAGGAACCTTATCGCCCAAGGCTGTCAGCACCATACTAAAAGCTACTTCCTGCACATTCATGCCATTAGCGGCATATTCAAATTCCTTTGCCTTTGCATCCCATTCCTGCGGGCGATGGTGAGAGGCAATACAGTCAATCGTACCGTCTTTCACTCCTTTTATCAAAGCTTGCCTGTCTTTTTCGCTTCGTAACACAGGGCTTACTTTATAAACACTATCATAATCCTGAAGAGCCTCATCCGTAAACATAAGATGATAAGGTGTTACCGAGCAGCTGATGTTCAGCCCGTCTTTTTTAGCCTTACGGATCATGTTGACGCTTTCTTCCGTACAGATTCCCGTAACATGCAAACGAGAGCCGGTATAGCGAAGCAGCTCAATATCGCGGTGTAGCATCACCGTTTCCGAAAGGGTGGGAATGCCTGCCATGCCCAGCCGGGTAGATGTCTCTCCCTCGTGCATCAGCCCGCCTGTTGCCAGCGAAGTGTCCAGCGGTATTTGAATCACGGTCCCGTCGAAGGCTTTCACGTATTCCAGCGCCTTCAGCATCAGGTTGGCATATTGTACAGGCTTCCAGCCATCGGTAAAAGCTAATGCACCCGATGTTTTCATATCATACATTTCAGCCAGCGCTTTACCTTCTATCTGTTGTGTGATACTTCCCAAAGGATGTAAACTGACGATATTCCCCGCTGCTTTCTTCACCACGTATTCGACCTGTGATTTGGAAGAAACACTGGGTGATGTATTCGGCGCAAGCAACACATCCGTAAAACCGCCTGCAGCAGCAGCCTTCAATCCTGTTTCAAGGGTTTCCTTATGTTCAAAACCCGGTTCACAATAGTCGGCAAATACGTCAGTGAAGCCTTGTGAGATATGCAGCCCTTTTACAGCAATTTCCTTTTTAGTTTTTTTATCGATGTGTTTGGCAATGGAGGTGATTTTTCCATTTTCAATCAGCACGTCCATCACTTTGTTATGAAACGGTGATTGCGTATCTAAGACTTTAGCCTGTCGTATAAGAATAGACATTTATGAAGCAGCAATGCGAGTTTTGCGATAAGCGGCAGTTGGTAAATACATTCCAGCTCCCGATAATATCAGGGCCAAAATAACACAAACTTTCCAAAGCATAAAGCGGGTAACTTTTTCGGCCTTCCCTGTTTGGGATTTTGCGGCAACGGTAATGATTCCCGGGCTCACGCGTATAATTTTTAATGATCGGATATGGATTTTGCGGAACATGTAAGGTGGCCGTCATGTATGAAAACTGTGTCTAAAGAAAAACTTTCCGGTCAACCGTACTAAAAAACTGTTTCCATAAATGGCTCACCTGGCCTGGTCCGGGATGGTCTTGGATCTCTATGATAATCCCAGGCAATCCTGTTGATCCGGTAAGCTTATTCCATTTCGCTCATACACAAGTTTTCCCTGTTGCCCTTGAATTTCTTATAGTTGAGCCCGTATAATTCTTTAATTCATTCAAAAGTTTCCTTCTGCAATACAGCCTTGGCCGCTTGACGGAATTGCCAGACCGTTTCAAGAGACGCGCTTTTATTTTGTATGCTATTTTGCTTTGAATCCAGTAAATTCGCCAAGTGAAACTTCTCTGTTCTATATTGGCAGTTATGATTTTGGTTTTGAGTTGCATTCCATGCACTGATACCGAAGGTTTCACTATACAACGCGGTGATGTGGCAGCTGTGCAAAAGGCAGATGTAAATCCGGACCAATCGTCGGAGCACCAGGACCTTTGTTCTCCATTTTGCCAATGCGCCTGTTGCGCAATAGCCTTTGCACTCCCTATTCCTGCTATACCGCAGGTTTCCTTCCGGGTTTCGGTACCTGAACAGCTATTTGCATCCTATTTACAACAAAAGCCGGTAGGTATTGCCGTACCTGTCTGGCAGCCTCCACGATTAGTATAATCCACTATTTTATCGGGCTTCTCATTACCTCAGCGAAAGAAGGGGTAGTGTTTTTTTTAACCTTAAAGTATGATTATAATATGCTGGACAGCATTATCAGGTTTTCTATTAAAAATAAACTTGTTGTCGGGATTTTTACAATACTGCTCATTATATGGGGGACGTATTCCCTGCAACAATTACCGGTGGATGCGGTTCCCGACATTACCAATAACCAGGTGCAGATTATTACCAACGCACCAACACTCGCCAGCCAGGAGGTTGAGCAATTTGTAACCTATCCCATAGAGCAGAGTATAGCCAACCTGCCTGATGTTGAAGAAATACGCTCTGTTTCGCGGTTTGGACTTTCTGTAGTTACCGTAGTCTTTGATGACAACGTAGATATTTACTTTGCCCGTCAATTGATCAGTGAAAAGCTCAAAGAAGCGACGGATCAAATACCCAAAGGAATAGGGACACCGGAGCTGGCGCCCGTGAGTACCGGGTTGGGCGAAATATACCAGTATGTCATCCATCCTAAAAAAGGCAGCGAAAAAAAATATTCCGCAATGGATCTGCGCACGATGCAGGACTGGATTGTGGCGCGTCAGTTATATGGTACACCGGGTGTAGCGGAGGTAAACAGTTTTGGGGGTTATGTAAAGCAATATGAAGTAGCATTAGATCCTGCGAGACTGAAAGCTATGAACGTAAGCATAGCTGAATTGATGACGGCCCTGGAAAAGAATAATCAAAATACAGGCGGCGCTTATATTGACAAAAAGCCCCACGCTTATTTTATCAGGGGAATAGGTCTGGTGTCCTCGCTGGATGATATCGGCAAAATAGTTATCAGGTCTGCCGGGGGGATACCCATACTGGTAAAGGATATCGCGAAAGTTCGCATGGGCAATGCTATCCGCTATGGAGCTGTTACCCGAAATGGTGAAGGCGAGGTAGTGAGCGGCATTGTTATGATGCTGAAAGGGAGTAACAGCGCTGAGGTGGTAAATCGTGTAAAGGAGAAAATGAAAGTGATACAAAGATCACTCCCGCCGGATGTAGTCATTGAACCCTACCTTGACCGAACCCACCTGGTTAATAAGGCTATTTCAACGGTAAAAAAGAACCTGATCGAAGGGGCACTGATCGTAATTTTTGTACTGGTATTCTTTCTGGGAAATATCAGGGCTGGTCTTATTGTTGCTTCTGCCATACCCCTGTCTATGCTCTTTGCATTGGGCATGATGCACCTTTTCGGGGTGTCTGCCAACCTGATGAGCCTGGGAGCTATAGACTTCGGCCTTATAGTAGATGGAGCCGTAATTATTGTCGAGGCTACGATGCATCATCTTGGAATGAGGAAAACAGTAAATAAGCTTTCACAAGATGAAATGGACGAAGAAGTTTTCACATCGGCGTCCCGCATTCGAAGCAGCGCTGCTTTTGGAGAGGTCATCATCCTGATTGTTTATATACCTATTCTTACACTGGTGGGGATTGAAGGAAAAATGTTTCGCCCCATGGCTCAAACCGTGAGCTTCGCGATTTTAGGCGCGCTGATCTTATCACTCACTTATATTCCTATGGCCTGTGCGTTATTCTTATCTAAGAACGTAAACCATAAGATGAGCTTTTCAGATAAAATGATGTTATTCTTCCAGGAGAAATACATCCCGGTATTGCAATGGGCCCTGAAAGCCAGGTATACTGTACTGGGTATTGCGGCAGCATTGATGGTTCTTTCCCTGTTTGTTTTCTCCAGGATGGGCGGAGAGTTTCTTCCGCAGCTGCAAGAGGGTGATTTTGCTTTTCATTGCATCCTTCCCCAGGGCTCCTCGTTATCCCAAAGCGTAGAGACGTCTATGCAGGCTTCCCGGATTATCAGATCCTTTCCTGACGTGAAGGAAGTGGTAGGGAAAACCGGAAGCGCAGAATTGCCGACTGACCCCATGCCTCCCGAAGCCTCGGACTTGATTATTGTTTTGAAGGATAGAAAGGAATGGACGACTGCTAAAGACCCCAATGAACTGGCCAGAAAAATAGTGGAAAAACTGGAAGTAATTCCCGGTGTCTTCTTTGAAACGAATCAGCCGATCCAAATGAGGTTTAATGAATTGATGACCGGTGTACGGCAAGATGTGGCGGTGAAGGTTTTCGGAGAGAACTTAGATACGCTTGCGGCTGTTGCCCGGCGTATAGCCAACGTGGTACAATCTGTAAAAGGAACCACGCCACCACAAATTGAACGTATGGCCGGACTTCCCCAGATTACCATTGAGTATGACCGCGCCAGAATAGCCGCTTATGGACTGAATATAGAAGATGTAAATAACGTGATCAGCACGGCTTTTGCGGGGCGTTCGGCAGGTGTGGTTTTCGAGAATGAGCGAAAGTTTGACCTGGTAGTAAGACTGGATACGCTGTACCGTTCTTCTATAGAAAACGTCGCTGACCTCTA
This sequence comes from Flavipsychrobacter sp., assembly GCA_035497455.1. Taxonomy (GTDB): domain Bacteria; phylum Bacteroidota; class Bacteroidia; order Chitinophagales; family Chitinophagaceae; genus JAFIGV01. The sequence continues at coordinate 356,116 of DATJDL010000016.1, read as the reverse complement.
CATCCCTACCGCAGATGGTAACCAGATCCCGCTGAGCCAGATAGCCAATATATCCTTTAAGGAAGGTCCGGCGCAGATCAGCCGGGAAGATGCGAAACGTAGAACTGTTATCGGTTTTAATGTAAAGGGACGTGATGTGCAAAGCGTAGTGAAAGAGATACAGCAAAAACTTTCCAAGCCGTCTCTTATGCCAACGGGATATTTTATCACCTACGGAGGAACGTTCGAAAATTTAGAGAAGGCTTCTGCCAGATTGCAGATTGCTGTGCCGTTGGCACTACTGCTCATATTTGCTTTGTTATATTTTACGTTCAGTTCCTTAAGACAAGCCACGCTCATCTTTACAGCTATTCCCATGGCCGCCATCGGGGGAGTGTTTGCACTGGTGTTAAGAGATATGCCCTTTAGCATTTCAGCAGGGGTCGGATTTATCGCCTTATTTGGAGTGGCTGTTCTCAATGGTATTGTATTGATAGCAACGTTCAATCAACTGGGCAGAGAGGGGATAAAAGACAGGAAATCGAGGGTGATAGAAGGTGCGCGTATCAGGCTGCGCCCGGTGCTGATGACCGCTACGGTAGCTTCCCTGGGCTTTTTGCCCATGGCCATGTCTTCCGGCGCCGGCGCTGAAGTGCAGAAGCCGTTGGCAACAGTGGTCGTTGGCGGGTTAGTAACTGCTACCGTCCTGACCCTCCTGGTATTACCCGTACTTTATATCCTCTTCGGAGAAAAATCCGATCGCCCTAAGCACAAGGGACTGGCAATTGCTGTATTGCTTTGCTTATGTTCGTTACCCGTCTTTGCACAGACCCCGTCGCGTATTTCTTTTGAGGAGGCGTATGAAAAGGCATTGGAGGGAAATTTACAACTGCGCAGCAGTGATATCGCAGTAGAGCGGTCATCGGTGTTGCGGGGTACATCCTGGTCTCTTGCAAAGACAGGGCTCTTCTTTGAAAATGAAGATCTGAGACCTACGGATCATAAAGGAATTCTCAAAATCGGACTTTCTCAAAGCATAGAATGGCCGGGAGTTTATGCGGCTCGCAAGCAGGCCCTAAGTCATCAGACGATGGCGACAGAATATGCCAGACAGGTGAAAGCGATCGAAATCCGCAAGTCTTTACAAACGGCATATTACGCTATGTGGTACTATCAAAGTAAAATGCAGCTTTGGGAACAACTAGACAGTATTTATTCCTCCCTGTCATCAGCTGCTGTCTTGCGCGTGAAAACAGGTGAAAGTGCCGGCTTGGACAGCATTGCCGCAAAAGCGAAAAGCATGGAAATTAAGGTGCAGCTGCGAATGATCGAAAAGGAGATAGCGGTGCAGCAAATTGCTGTAAAAACCTTGCTGAATTCGGATAGCAGCTTTTTACCGGAAAACCGGTTCCTGGCACGTATAAATCTGCCTTCTGACACGGATGCTGCCCTAAGCCACCCAAGCATCCTGATGCAGCGTCAAATCGTGGAAGCTGCCGATGCCGAATTGAAAGTCACAAGGCGAAGTACCTTGCCGGATCTTTCCGGTCGTTTCTTTTCCCAGCGGCTTTACGATATGCCCAATCCTTTTACCGGGTTTTCTGTGGCAATAGGTGTTCCCTTGCTAAACATCGGCAGCCAGAAAGCAAAAATCCGCGCTGCTCTCCTGGAGCGCGACTACCAGCAGATCTTATTGCACGCGGAACAAAAAGGTCTGGATGCTGCAGTGCAGCAAACCTTACAGCATCTGGAAAAAGATAAAGAGCTGCTGGATTACTACGAGCAGCAAGGATTGGCACAAGCGGGAGCTATCCTGGATGCTGCGCAATTATCTTATCGTTCCGGTGAAATAAGTTTCGCTGAGTTGTCTCAATTTATGACACAAGCCATAGATATCCGTAAAAATTACCTGGACGTATTGAACCAATACAACCAATCCGCTATTGCATTTATCTATTACAACAAACTATAAGAACAACAATTAATAAAGACCGTCTTATGCAATTGATAAAATTAATCCTAATTACCGCCTGTTGCTTATGTCTCTATTCCTGCGGCACGGATAGCAGTACGGGTAATGAATCAGCTACCGAAGAACCACACGAGGAAGATGCTGCTATTGTAAGCTTGACAAAAGAGCAGATGACAATTGTGGGTGTTGAGCTGGGGGTAGCCGAACAAAAAAACCTGGAACAGTCGATTAAAGTAAACGGAAAGCTGGAAGTCCCTGCCCAGAATAAAGCAGTGGTTACATCTCTATACGAAGGGTTGTTGCAGCAGATTTTGGTACACCCGGGAAGCAGTGTAAGAAAAGGACAGGTAATTGCCACTGTTACCAATACGGAGCTGACCAATTTGCAACAAAGCCTCATTTCCGTGAATGCGCAACTAAAGCTGGTACAATTGGAGTTTAGCCGGCAAACTGAGCTGGTAGCCGGAAATGCGGCGCCATTAAAAAATCTGCAAAAAGCGGAAGCGGAACTGAATAGTTTGCGGGCTCAACAGGCAGCACTAAAAAAGCAATTAACTGTACTGGGCATTTCTCCTTCTTCTGTTGCAAGTGGTACCCTGTCTTCTACCCTTACTCTTACAGCTCCTATTAGCGGTACGATAAGCGATATTCATGCTCAGATCGGGTCAAAGGTAGATGCCACTACGCCGGTTGCTGAAATTGTAAACAATTCACAACTCCACCTGGATCTCTTTGTCTATGAGAAAGATCTTATGACAATTAAAGAAGGACAAATTATTCATTTTACGCTGACCAATAACCCAGGTAAGGAATATGATGCTACGATATTCTCTATCGGCACCGCCTTTACAGATGCTTCGAAATCGGTGCCCGTGCATGCAGAGGTCCAGGGGGACAAATCCGGTTTGATTGAAGGAATGAATGTTACAGCTATTATCAGTATAGGCAATCGTACCGCTATGGCAATACCGAGTGAAGCCATTGTAACAAACGGAGGCAAAGACTATATCTTTATTCAAACCAGCAAAAAGGAAGAAGAACATGAACATTCGGAGGAAGGGCATGAAGCTCACGATGAGGAAGGTCATAAAGAGAATGGACAAGGTACAATGCTGAGCTTTGAACGGATACAGGTTGTGAAGGGTGTCAGTGATCTGGGCTTTACGGAAATCCAGCCGGTAACCGAATTACCGGAAGATGCGAAAATTATCGTGAAGGGAGCATTCTTCGTTCTCGCAAAAATGACGAACGCCGGCGGACACGAACATTAATTCGTTACACATCAACCTTTCTCCAAAAACAGAAAATGCAAAAAATAAAAGTAAATCTCGCCATACTTCTTCCCGAAATTCCTGACGAACGTGATGCTTGTGTCGGGCGTATGATCGATGTGCTGAAAAGACATAAAGGTCTTGAAGCCGTACATCTGGTTGCAGGAACGGATAAGCGGCAGGCACAATTATGTTTCCACTTTGACCCTGATATGATTTCAATCCGGCAGGTGGAGAATCTGGCGGCTAAAGAAGGGGCGGCAATTACGCATCGCTACAGGCATTTACTATTGGATGTAAACGGCATTCGTGAAATAAACCAGGCATCCATGCTGGAAAATGAAATCCGTGCATTGAAAGGTGTTATGGAGGTCGCTGTATCCGCCACAGGAAATGTAAGAGTGGAACTTGATACAGATCAGACGAATAAAAATGAAGTGGAGCATATTGTCAGGGAATTGGGACTTAACACGGTAACATCACCGGGAAAAGAACCTTCCGAAGAGCAAAGGGCACATCAGCATGGGAACAGAAATAAAGATAGAGGATCCGCAACAGAGGAAGAAGACGGGCATGATCACGCTCATAGTACAACAGAAGAAAGTAACCTGAAGAAATATGGTCCGTTAACTATAAGCTTTCTGATGCTTCTGGCAGGCATTACGATGGATTATTTCATGAAACCCGTTTTCTTTACCGGCTGGATACGATTAGCCTGGTATGCAATAGCCTATCTGCCGGTAGGCTTGCCTGTTGCTATGCAGGGAGTCAGGCTGTTGATCAGGGGTGATGTATTTACTGAATTTATCCTGATGACGCTGGCTACTATCGGTGCATTTTTTATCGGTGAGTACCCGGAAGGTGTAGCCGTCATGGTATTCTATACCGTCGGTGAGCTTTTTCAGGATGCGGCCATCCACAGGGCCAAAAGGAGCATTAAAGCGCTCCTGGATATCAGACCCGCTTCAGCCCTGGTAAAAAAAGGTAATTCCTTTGAAAGAGTGGATCCGCAAGAGGTAGCTATCGGTGACATTATTCAGATAAAGGCCGGAGACCGAGTGCCGTTAGATGCAGAAATGCTCAGTGAAGGAAGTACATTTAATACAGCGGCACTTACAGGAGAAAGCAGGCCCTCAGAAATCAGCAAGGGCGAACCTGTTCTTGCGGGTATGATCAACCAAAGCAAAGCTGTAGAGTTGAAAGTGACCCGGCTCTATAACGACAGCTCCCTTGCACGTATCCTCTCTATGGTGCAGGAAGCCACCACACGAAAAGCGAAGGCAGAACAATTTATCCGAAAGTTTTCACGCACCTATACTCCGGTAGTCGTCATCCTGGCCATATGCATTACGGTTGTCCCCTGGTTTATGTTGGATGGATACATCTTTAAGGAGTGGCTTTACCGTGCCCTTGTATTTCTTGTAATTTCCTGTCCTTGCGCTTTAGTTATTTCTATACCGTTAGGTTATTTCGGAGGAATTGGAGCTGCATCCAGAAACGGCATTCTGTTTAAAGGGTCAAACTTTTTAGACCTGATGGCTAAGGTAAATACAGTTATTATGGATAAGACCGGTACTTTGACTAAAGGTGTTTTCAAGGTACAGCAAGTGAAAAGCTTTGGTATAAGCGAAGAGGATTGGTTGCCTATGACTGCTGCGCTGGAATCTGCTTCTACACATCCCATAGCTCACGCCGTGGTAGCATACGTCGGTGAAAAAGCGAAGAACATAAAAGTAGATAGGTTAGAGGAAATAAGCGGGTACGGCATGAGAGGAACGATAAAGGGTAAAGAAGTGCTAGCGGGTAATGTAAAGTTCATGGATAAAATGAACATCCGGATCGATGATGCTATCAATGAGGTTCAGGATACAATGGTTGTAGTGGCCATAGATAAGAAACTCACCGGGTACCTGACCATTGCAGATGAACTAAAAGAAGACAGTAAAGATGCGATTAACACACTACATAGTCGTGGGATAAGAACTATCATGCTTTCAGGTGACAAACAAGCTGTTGTGGATAGAGTCGCCGGAATATTAGGTATAGGGCAGGCTTTCGGAGATCTCCTTCCGGAGGACAAGGTTCGTAAAGTGGAAGAGGCGAAAACAGATGCCAATAGCGTGATTGCTTTTATCGGGGATGGCGTTAATGATGCGCCCGTGCTCGCCTTGAGTGATGTGGGCATTGCGATGGGAGGTTTGGGAAGCGATGTTGCCATAGAAACTGCAGATGTAATTATTCAGACTGATCAGCCATCTAAAATACCCAAGGCGATCTTGATCGGAAAAGCAACGAACCGGATAGTCTGGCAGAATGTAATTTTTGCTTTCGTTGTGAAAGCTGTTGTTTTAATACTGGGCGCCGGTGGTTTAGCAACTATGTGGGAAGCTGTTTTTGCAGACGTGGGGGTAGCACTGCTAGCTATTTTTAATGCTATGAGAATTCAGAAAATGAAATTCTGATAAACTGGATTTTCCTGGATGGAATAATAGCATTAGTGGTGGCTTCATTCCTCCTGAATGGCTTGTCATAACTACCGGACAGAGGACAGAGGATTTGTTGCAGTAGGGAAAACTCCTGTTACAAAATTTGGAGATAGGGGGTCGGGAATCATGGAACAAGGCGATCACAATGTCGCCTGTGTTCTATTGCTGAGATTTTATTAAGGAAAACAAGATCAAGAGACAACTTACAATTAACGGATTTTTTTTATAAAGAGTATTACATCTGCCTAAATTCAAATTCCACCTGCTCCTTTATGGTGGATGTAATGATCGTCTCCCCTACTTTTTTTAAATTTTTAATACAGTCTAGTTTGTTCTTATAGCTTTCTATGGATGCTCCGATAGTTTCACGATTGTATGCATCTTTAATCTGCCATCTCCAGTTTTGTATGGTGTCCTGATAAATCTCTACCATAGGTCGTTCAAATTTTTCTTCCATATTCTAATGGGATTAGAATTAATTTATTGATTGGTCCCGAAGTTAGTGTCTTTGGGAGGGTTGTGGGTGTCCCGCCATTTTAATTGACATAAAGATAATAAACGAGGTTTTTGAGACGGTTCTTACTGGCTAATGGCAGCGTCTGCAATCGGTTTCGTAGCCTGGTTATTTCACACCATTCATAGATGCTCCGAAGGCTTTTTTGAAGAATGCGATGAATGTTCCCGGAGCAAAGTCAACTGAGGGGTTGAAACATTGAAGCTTCACATATTTAACTCGTTTCCGCTTAAAGTGCCCTGTTCAAAGCAATCCAGGTTATAAACAGTCGTTGCAGCAATGTTTTTAAGTGACGTTTCTGTCAGGAATGCCTGGTGACTCGTGATAATGACGTTACGGAACGTGGAAAGTCTTGCAAAGACATCATCTTGTAAAATATCAAGCGAATGATCTTCAAAGAACAACCCTTCTTCTTCTTCATACACATCCATTCCAAAGTAGCCGACGTGGCCGGATTTAAGCGCTACAATTATATCTCCTGTATGAATGAGTCCCCCACGACTGGTATTAATAATCATCACCCCCTTTTTCATCCAGCCCATGCTTTCCTGGCAAATGATATGATTTGTTTCGTTGTTAAGGGGTAAGTGAAGCGAAATGATATCTGCCTGATGGCACAGCGTTTTTAAATCGAGATAACTCATGTCGTATGCCGTTGTTATTTGCTTATTCTGAACAGTATCGTAGGCAACAATATTACAGCCAAAGCCATGCATGATACTGGCAAGCTGACTTCCGATTTTCCCGGTTCCAATGATGCCAACTGTTTTGCCATGCATATCAAATCCGGTTAATCCGTCCAGGGAGAAATTCTGCTCATTGATCCGGTTATGTGCATGTATGATTTGCCTGTTCAATGCAAGCATGAGCGCGGTTGCATGTTCTGCCACGGAGTAGGGAGAATATTGGGGGACCCTTGCCAGACGGATGCGCTGCTTTTTTGCTGCGGCTATATCTACGTGATTGTAACCTGCAGAGCGTAATGCAATGCAGGAAATCCCTGCATCGTATAGCTTATCCAGCACCGCTGCAGTTATCTTATCGCTTACAAAGATGCAGATAGCCTGACAGCCGGCCGCCAACTTTACTGTGCTTACAGTAAGCGTTTCTTCAAGCAGGATCAGTTCATGCCTGCTGTTGTTTGCCTGCAGTAAATAATCGCGTTCAAACTTATGGACACTATAGATAGCTGTTTTCATGCGCTGTTTCTTGATTGGAACTAATGAAGTTATACCGCGCCTTAATTTTGAGCAGAGCGTAATTGCCCGGAGTTCTGCCCGACTTTATTCTGTTGTAAAGCGGGATATATGGAGTCGGTTCAGAATAAATCTACCCGGTAAGTCATTTAGTCCCGCCGTGATGCTTCGTAACGCGATAAACATGGGAGTATATTGCGCAATAAAACACACCGGGCAGGCAGCGACATTCACAAACCATAATTGACCTTTACCTCCCAAGTGGTAGTACCCGATATTGACGCTCTCTTACAACCCATGTCAATCCTAAGCATCTTCATAACCACTTTTAATTACAGTGGAAATCATCTTAAATTGATGCACTGCGCTAAAATCGTGTTTGGCATGCGCCGGAATGATTATACCATCCCCTAATTTTAAAATAAATTTCTCTCCTTTAATTTGAATTTCTGCAGTTCCGTCTATGATCTGAATGTAAGTATCGAACGGACAGGTTTTTTCAGCCAGTTCTTCCCCGGCATCAAACGAGGTTGCAGTAATATTTCCTGTCGGTTTTTTGATAATGGTTTTACTCAACACCCCGTCAGGAATGTATTGGATGATCTGAACTACAATGTGTGGAGTAGATTTCTCCAGTTCTTTATCATCTTTATTCTTCATCATTTTTAAATGCATCAAGCTTTAATAAAGCAGGAAATGTGAATCGAGTATGCTGTACATATTGCCGATAAAAAATTATACAATAGTGGTATGTAATTTTACTTGTAGGTGATTGCAAATTTAGAATGTTTAGACCGGCATCGCCTTACACATTTAAAACCAATGATTACAGATATCACATATCTTCAAGATTCTTATTCCGCTTCTGTTTCATCTTTTTAAAGAAGGACGGTGATAATCCCGTGATCTTCTTAAACTGGTTAGAAAGATGGGCAACGCTGCTGTAATGCAATTGATAGGCAATTTCTGTTAGATTAAGCTCATCATATAGTAAAAGCTCTTTTACTTTTTCAATCTTATGGAAGATGATAAACTGTTGAATAGTAATCCCTTTAACTTCCGAAAATATATTGGCCAAGTAAGTGTAGTCCATACCCAGTTTTCCGCTTATGTAGTCAGAATAATTCGTGATTGGTAATTCGTCCGAGTAGTGAATCATCTCGATAATCACGTTCTTTATTTTTTCTATTAATATTGCCCTCTTATCTTCTAATAACTCTAATCCTGATCTTAAGAGATTCCTTTTTAATTCCAAACGCTGTTCAGGCATAATTTCTTCTAAGATTTCGACCATCCCCAAATCTACTATCACATAATGTAGTCCCAGTTTTGTCAACTCTTCTTTTACCAGCATTTTACAGCGTAAGCTGACCATATATTTAATGTAGAGCTTCAAAATATAAGTATTTAACAGACCAGGTAAGTAAAATTTTATGTGTCGGAAAGCCCAGGTAACTATATTGTAACCCGCACTGTGCGGAAACCTTGCTATTTGTTTTTCTTTATCAGGTTTTACACAGAGCTGCTAAGTGAGTAGCAAACACATTAACAATCGCGAAAACCGTCTGTATTTTCTTTTCTAAGGGAGCCATAGCGTACAGGCATCGCAATAGTCCCAATAGGGTTTTATTTATCGCAATGACTTCAATGAACAGGATTTGTCATACATATCACGTATTTAATAAGGGACTTTCGGGAGGCATTTCTTTACCGGAATCTGTGATTTACATAACTATTTTTCAAACCTGTATTACTATATATCCATAGAAACGAAAGAGCTTCACATAACAGTAAAAATACTTTGGGGATAAACCCGGATGAGAATATTAGTTAAATCTATGCTATTCCGGCAATTAAAGGTACCTCAAAAGAAGCGATCCCTGCGATAAAGATTGGCATGGACAAGAGCAACTCAACTTGCAATAAACGTTTCGGAGCAATAGGAATGGCTCCACAGGTAACAAAAGAGTGACGGCAGTTCTTTGGCGTCGCGTTTATGTCGGGAGATCAAAAAGAGTGATGGGGCATCAGCGCGTCATAGCAAGATCAACAAACAATTTTTTTCAAACCGGATTCCCTGGACATTTAACGTGCTCCTCGCTTGAATTACTGGCGATAGTTTCAATACGAGGGCAACACTCATCGTAAGTAAAAATAAGGTTGGTAAATGTAGTAGATTTGAAGAAGTTACAATCTGGGTCGAAACATCCGCATGGTTTAAACGACAGCGCTGATGATTGGATATTAGAGAGACAAGCCTGTCATTTTAATTCCACGGCTATCCAGGGCTGATCCACAGACTTACTTACTGCCGGACCAACCGTAACCTACATATGCGGGTTAAAGACGAAGGCTTCATCACTACACCATTTGATTTTCGCGTGCAGAACGATATTGTCCGTTTTCATTGGGTAATAGATATGATTCGCCGGCTGGAAGCAGGGGCGCTTATCTCAAACAGCAGCTAAAGGATAAACTGATCGAACATAAGCATGATGTACAGGAATATGGCAAAGAGCTCCCGGAAATTTTAAACTGGAAATGGAACAATACCGCATGAACAGACAGGTACAGGTAAAGGTAACATTGCCATGCGGCGGAAAATTATCGAACGGTGAGGTTGTTTGCTTGTTTTTGAGGTCTATGTGTAAATAACTAAAGTATGAAAATAGAATACCCATATGACGAAGTTTATACGTTATCGGTAGCGGAAACCGCTTCCCGCTTTCAAACAGATGTAGATAAAGGTCTTAGCCAATCCGAAGCCGACATTCGTAGTATAACATTTGGCTCCAATAGTTATGAAGAAAAAAAGCAAAAGAGCATTGGGTTGATGCTATTGTTGCAACTCAAAAGCCCGATAGTTTACTTGCTCTTAGCGGCAGGGGCTGTGACACTATATTTCCATGATTACCTGGAAGCAGGTGCCATCGGGATTGTCATCATAGTAAATGCGCTTATCGGATTTTTCATGGAGCTGCAGGCCCGTAGCTCCATGAATGCTTTAAAAGAAATGGACGTGATGTTGTCCAGGGTGATCCGGGATGGGGAAAGTCAGAAAATCCCTTCTGAGCGTCTGGTTCCGGGCGACCTGATATTTCTGGAAGCAGGGGATATGATCCCTGGGGATGCACGGTTGGTAGTAATGAACCAATTGCAATGTGATGAATCATCGCTCACCGGAGAGTCTGTGGCTTTATTAAAGGATATAGAAGCGCTTCCCAAGGAAACGCAGCTTGCAGACCGGCGCAATATGGTATTTAAGGGGACATCTGTAATGAATGGAAACGGCAGAGCTGTTATAACCGCCATTTCCCGAAACACACAACTGGGCACCATTACTTCGTTGGTAGCGGACACCAAAGAAACTGCCACTCCGTTGGATAAGAAGTTGAGCTCCCTGGCAAAAAAGCTCATCTGGATAACGCTGGTCATGACTGTCATCTTTGCGGTGACAGGATGGATACAGGGCAAATCCTGGGTAGTTATTTTCGAAACCGCTATAGCATTGGCAGTAGCAGCTTTCCCTGAGGGCTTACCGGTGGTATCTACCGTAGCGTTGGCATATGGAATGCTGCTCATGGCAAGGAGAAATGCCATCGTGAAAAAACTTTCTGTTGTAGAAACGCTTGGCAGTACCAATGTGATCTTAACGGATAAGACCGGTACGTTAACCGAAAATGAAATTCATGTGGACAGCTTGTCTTTCCCGGCGGAAAACATAAAAGTTCAGATTGAAAATGACGAACTCAGATTTGAAGCTGGCAGAACTATAAAGAGTAAAGTGAATTTTGAAAAATTGAAACTTATCGCCGCCTTATGTAACGATGCTGTTGTTAAAATGGAAGAGGGAATAGCAACCTGTCTGGGTGACCCTATCGAAATAGCATTAATCCATTTGGCAAATACATCCGGTACTACCGCCATCGAATTAAAGGGAAAATATGAACGAATAGCCGAAATGCCTTTTAGTGCAGAAACTAAAATGATGGGAACTCTACACAAAAGCCCGGCAGGAGATCTTGTAGCTGCGAAAGGTTCGGCAGAACACCTGTTGCTTCAGTGCAACAGAATACAAACAGACACATCGATCGATCTCCTTACGGAAGACAGTAAAGAGACTATCCGGTTTGCTGCGGATAAAATGGCTGCACAGGGGTTAAGAGTATTGGCGTTTGCTTTCCGGGAAGAAGCGGAAATCGAAGCGGTAAACTATTTGAAAGAACTGGTCTATATTGGAATGATCGGCTTTCTGGACCCGCCGAGAGCGGATATAAAGGAAGCCATTCTCACCTGTCGTAAGGCAGGAATAAAGATCATTATGATAACGGGCGACCACCCGTTGACAGCACTCAATATTGCTAAGGAAACCGGACTGGTAAATGAAGACGAAAAGGCTGTACTTGCCGGTAAAGACCTGCCTGCTATGGAAAGCCTCTCGGATGAATGGAAAGAGAAGGTATTGAATACAGCCGTATTTGCCCGTACAACGCCCAGGCAAAAACTGGAGATAGCAGGGGTGTATCAGGCGGCAGGCAATATAGTAGCCATGACCGGCGATGGGGTGAATGACGCACCTGCATTAAAGAAAGCAGACGTTGGCATAGCAATGGGATTAAGGGGTACGCAGGTCGCAAAAGAAACCGCCGGTATCATTCTAAAAGATGATTCGTTTAATTCGATTGCAACGGCTGTAGCGCATGGCAGGGAGATTTTCAGAAACATTCAACTGTTCGTGATCTACCTGGTTTCCTGTAACCTGAGCGAAATACTGATAGTAACATCCATTGGCTTTTTCTCACCGGCATCCACGCTATTACCTTTGCAGATCTTGTTTTTAAATATGGTGACAGATGTTTTTCCCGCTTTGGCGCTCGGTGTCGGCCAGGGCGATAAAACGGTAATGGATCGCCCTCCCAGGAATCCGGGGAAAGAAATTATCACCAACCGTAACTGGCTGGTCATTATATTATATGCTGCCGCTATAACCATTTCAGTAATTGCGGCAGTTCTCTATTGTAAATACATGATTACGGCAGATAGCAAAGTTGAAAATAATGTTGCCTTTATCACGTTGGCATTTGCCCAGCTATTTCATGTATTTAATATGTCTGCCCCACATTCGGGGTTAATTGTAAATGAGGTTACCAAAAATAAATTTGTATGGTGGGCCTTATTCATCTGCGTGAGCTTAATGATCATAGTATATGTCGTACCGCAGCTCCGTTTGGCACTGGGTTTGGTTGTGCTGCCGGCTACTGTGTGGCTGGTTTGTATTATTGCTGCCTTATTTCCGCTTTCCCTGGTTCAGCTGTATAAGTTATTCCGGAGTAAATACTTTTTAAAAATTTCAGCGTATGTCCCTAAATAATTTCAACATCGAGGGCTTAACCGATGGGCAGGTACTTGATGCAAGAAATAAATATGGTAACAATAAGGTGGAATATAAAAGCGAAAATGGGTTTTTTAAAGCCATCCGAAGCCTGGCTAAAGAACCGATGGTGCTATTGTTATTCATCGCATCCGTCATTTATTTTATCAGCGGAAAAACAGGCGACGGCATTTTCCTGGCTTCGGCTATTGTGTTGGTGTCAGCCATTTCTTTGTACCAGGATTCGAGAAGCCGGAATGCCCTTGAACAATTAAAATACTTTACCCAGCCTGTATGTAAGGTGATCCGTAACAATGAAGTTTGTGAAGTAAAAGCAGAAGAACTGGTAGTGGGTGATAGCCTGATGGTGGAAGAAGGAACAGCGGTTGCCGCCGATGGCAAAATTATCCATTCCAATGATTTTTCGGTGAACGAGTCCGTTCTCACAGGAGAGTCTATGCCGGTTTACAAGGATGCCGTAAAAGAGCATAACCTGGTATTTTGTGGAACAACTGTGGCTAGCGGGTTAGCCATCGTCAACGTCACAGCTGTTGGCAATGAAACGAAGCTCGGAAAGCTCGGAAAGAGCCTTGAAAATATAACAGAAGAAAAGACACCATTGGAGTTGCAGATCAACAATTTCGTAAAAAAAATGGTAGTGGCAGGAGCCATCGTTTTTCTGGTGGTATGGGTCATCAACTATTATCGCTCCTACAATGTCCTGGACAGTTTATTAAAGGCGCTTACACTGGCCATGAGTATTCTGCCTGAAGAAATTCCGGTTGCTTTTACCACTTTTATGGCACTGGGTGCCTGGCGTTTGATGAAGATGGGTATCGTGGTAAAGCAAATGAAAACGGTTGAAACACTGGGCAGCGCCACGGTGATCTGTACCGATAAAACAGGTACGATCACTGAAAATAAAATGAGCGTAGCTAAGCTGTTTGTGCTTGCTTCCCAAAAGATTTATGACCCGGAGAGCAATTTAGAGGATGAGGCAAAAGCACTGATCAGGCTGGCTATGTGGGCAAGTGAACCCATCCCGTTCGACCCCATGGAAAAAGCCCTTCATGATGCATATGCCCGGACAAGTTCTTGGGATGAAAGACCGCAATATGAGCTGGCTCATGAATACCCATTAGGCGGCAAGCCTCCTATGATGACCCATATTTTCGAGGATCATTCAGGCAAACGCATCATTGCAGCCAAAGGTGCGCCGGAAGCACTGATAAATGTATCGGGTTTAAGCACCACGGAAAAGCAGGCCGTGCAAAATGCCATTACCACTCTTACCACAGAAGGCTACCGGGTACTGGGCGTGAGCGCTGCAAATTTTGACGGTGATGATTTCCCGCTAACGCAACAGGAATTCCAATTTGATTTTAAAGGCATTGTGGCTTTTTATGATCCGCCAAAGAAAAACATACAGTCGGTGCTGAAAGACTTTTATACAGCAGGGATCGCGGTAAAAATCGTTACCGGGGATAATGCTGCAACAACAGCAGCCATCGCTAAACAAATAGGTTTTAAAGGCTTTGAGAAAAGTATTTCAGGCGATGAACTGATGAAGCTGTCCGATGCAGACCTTGAAAAAACTGTCGCAGACACCTACGTATTTACAAGGATGTTTCCTGATGCCAAGCTGAAGGTTATAAATGCCTTGAAAGCCAATAGGCAAATAGTGGCGATGACAGGCGATGGGGTAAATGACGGGCCTGCCTTGAAAGCCGCCCATATCGGAATCGCTATGGGGCGTAAAGGAACTGAAATTGCTAAACAGGCTGCATCCATCATCCTGCTGGAAGATGACTTGTCTAAAATGGTGGGTGCCGTTGCAACTGGCAGAAAAATTTATTCCAATCTTAAAAAGGCAATTCAGTATATCATATCGATACATATACCGATTGTCCTTACTGTTTTTTTGCCCCTGGCCTTGGGATGGATGTACCCGAACATTTTTTCCCCCGTGCATATTATTTTTATGGAATTAGTCATGGGCCCCACCTGTTCCATTATTTATGAAAATGAGCCTATGGAAAAAAATAGTATGGAAGCGCCACCTCGTCCGTTTAGCAAGACTTTTTTCAATTGGAAAGAGCTTACCACAAGCATAATACAGGGGTTGATGATTACTGCCGGCACCCTGATCATTTACCAATATGCAGTATATCAGGGTTTCAGCGAAGCGCTTACCCGAACGATGGTTTTTACTACCCTTATCGCTGCTAACATCTTCCTGACGCTCGTTAACCGCTCCTTTTACTATTCCGTATTCAGCACGCTGAAGTATAAGAACAACCTTGTGTCGCTTATTATTTGCGTCACTGTTGTGGTTACCTGTTTGCTGCTGTTTGTAAAACCATTGTCCGCATTTTTTATGTTTAAACCCCTGGATCCGCAGCAGTTACTTGTCAGCATAGCGGCAGGTTTTCTGTCTGTTGCCTGGTATGAATTGATAAAATGGGGGAAAAGAAGAAAAGACAGCAGTCATTAACTGCCCCAGTATTCAGCTATGTAACCGCTCCCTTCAGAGAAATCATAGCTATCCTGGCAAAGTAATCGATGCTTGGTCAATAGGTAACCTCTCACTTCGATAATAGATAGCACTTTGTGGGAAGTATGCAACTTCCTGCCGGAAATGTGTAATGCCGGCCAACATTAATTACCTCAACTTTGAATTGTTATTAGAGCAATCAATACAAAGTAAGTTTAATCGCAGCCTGATCCATAAAATTGTCCATCGACAAGATCAGAATTTCTCCTTGATTCCATCCTTCGCAACGTCCCAAAAACACGACGTAAAACATTGACCATAGCCGGTCTTCATCTAAAAGCGTTGTTGTCAGATTCGTTTTGAAATAAAAAGCTGTTATTGGTTTTTGAAACCACTCAATAAGTATTATGAAAAATAAATTATCAATATTAATTGCATCCGTTGTAACCCTCAGCGCCGTTTTGCCGCAAAGCAGCAATGCGCAATCAAGTGGGGAAGATAAAAGAGAGGCAGCCTTCAAACTGAAAGGTGGTGTAAAAGGAGGTATGAATATCGCCAATATTACCATAGACAACGATGGCAATGTGAATGATAAGAGAGCAATTGCATCGTACAATGTTGGCTTTTATGCTGATCTCGCCTTGTTGCCGGTCTTCTCTATCCAGCCCGGACTTTTTCTGACCGGTAAAGGTTCGAAATTTACCATCGGCGATGAAGGCAGCGCCAACTATACACGCGTCACCGCAAGACCGCTTTACCTTGAGCTACCCGTAAATGTGGTGGTGAAACTGCCACTATTCAATAAGGTCCGGCTTTTCTTTGGTGCAGGCCCGTATGTGGCAATGGGAATAGCTGGAAAAAATACGGTCGATGGCAGGTTGGTCGGCGTATCCTATTCCAATGATGAAAACATCAAATTCAGTAATGATGGACTGAACGGCAATAACGGAAGTGCTTATGAAGGAAATTTTAAGCGTTTCGATGCGGGGTTTAATTTTATCGGCGGACTGGAAATAAGCCACTTCACCCTCAATGCCAACTATGGGTATGGTGTTGTGAATATTAAGCCGGGAAGCTCAAACGGAGTTGATAATAAATATCAAAACCGGGTCGCTTCTATACAGGTTGGATTTATTCTTTAGAATTCCACAACTCCCTTACATCCGCCAATTTATCAGGTAGCTAGCACAGGCGTCTTATGAACCTATAATCCTTACCTAACCGGCAAGATACCGCTCCACTCAACAGGGCTGCTGATCAAAGTCTAGATCCGCCCTACCACATCACAGAAGTGGGATTTGCTCCGCCTTAATCTTACATGTTTGATTGTATTAGTAATAAGATTCTACACATAGCTATGGTTCCTTTTGAGTAGTCATGGGGCGTTATAAACTACAAAGACACCGGTTAATGACGCTTTATGGCCAATGCGAAATAATGTCTAATAGCCCGCCCGCCCGTCAAAACGAAGTGCTATGCTTTGTGCCTGAATGAAAGGAGTTGATACTCGACTAATTCGAGGCATTATTTGTTTGTTTTGTAGCTATATGCCGGACAATCCAGGTAACGCTTTCCTTGAATGTCTTTAATTTTTGTTCTTCCGCCACCAGCAACGGAATGATTTCAATTTTTCTGATTAAGTATTCCGGTTGTTCTTGCAAACCGGTAATTAATATTTCTATATCATTGTTCTTAAGATTTATAAAAATATCCTCCAGTGCATAAAGTCCACTTTGATCGATATAGGGTACTTTCTCCATTCGGATAATAATGTACTTCGAACTGCTCGGAACCTGCGTTGACATAATTTGCAATTCGTTCGTATAACCAAAGAATATAGGACCGACAAGGCGTTTAATGAAAACTTCATCTTTAAACTCATTCGGCAAACTATCCTCTTCCAACCAGGGCAAATCGTTAGCAGGATCAATCTTATCGACCGCCGATCTGTCTGTAGATATCTCTCCCATCTTTTTCATGAATATCAAGGCTGAAATGACCAAACCGATCCCGACTGCAATAACGAGATCCCAAAATATAGTAAGCAGCAAAACAATGATCATTACCACCACATCACCAATGGGCATTTTACCTATCGCTTTTAATCCGCGGTAATCCATAATCCCGATTCCCACCGTAATGAGTACGCCCGCCAAGACTGCTGCTGGAATTTTAGAGGCGACAGGTGCTAATGCCAGTAATATCAGCAACAAGAGACAGGCAGCAATGATGCCTGAAAGTCTCGTTTTGCCTCCGGAATTAATGTTGACCATAGTTCGGATCGTAGCACTCGCACCGGGAATACCTCCGAACAGTGCAGACATGCTATTCCCAACACCTTGAGAAATGAGTTCCTGGCTGCTGTTGTGTGTCGTCTTGTTCATATTGTCTACGATAACAGAAGTAAGAAGAGAGTCAATTGAGCCCAGTAACGCCAGGGAGAATATTGCCATAATAAAAGGGCGAACAGCATCAAAACTAAATTCAGTAAACATTGAAAAGTGTAACGAAGGAAAACCCTGAGGGATTGCTTCTATTGACCTTAAATTAAGCCCTAACATGACTGTGGTAGCAGATACCAATAACAGGGCTACCAATGTACTGGGTGTTGAGGCTGTTATTTTTTTTAAACCACGAATGAGTGAACTTTTTGCGGGAATGATGACAATCAGTTTTTGAAATCCATAAATCACAGCAATGGTAGATAGTACCACCGAAAATTCTATCCAGTTAAAATACCTTATCCCACGGTTTAAATTCTTTATAACTCCAAAAGGAGATTTCACCTGGTTTTTACTTATCGCTGTTGCTTCCGCCCAAACCTCCTGCTGTGTTATTTCTTTTGCAATCACCAGCCTTGTTGCTACACTATCTAAGGTTTTTATAGAAACAATACGCCGCTTGTCTTCTTCCTGGAATATCTTGCTGATCAATTTTGCCTCTGCTTTGGGAATATTTTTTTCTATCAAAGCTTTATCTGTAGAAGCATCATAACCCAGCAGGGGAAAGATCTGGCTGATAATGATGATAATACCGATTCCTGTCATGAAACCTGAAACGACGGGATAAGGAACATACTTGATGTACTTACCTATACCTACTAAGCCTAACACGACTTGTACCAGACCAGCTAAAAAGAAAACCAACAAAATAGAAGGTAATGCAGTCCCGACTTGCCCGTCAAATTCCTGGATAATATTGGAAATGACGATCATGCTAACAGCCGTCATGGGTGCTGTGGGCCCGCTGATCTGGGGTTGTGTAGAACAAAGCAATGAAGCGAAAAAACCAATGACAATTGCGCCAAATAAGCCTGCTGCTGCACCCATACCGGATTGTTCACCGAAAGCCATTGCCAAAGGCAAGGCTACAATTCCGGAGGTAATACCACCAAACAAATCTCCCTTGATATATTTAAACGTAAAGTAATCCCCTAGCCCTTTTTGCATGATGCCTTTTTACACTCGTAGTCTTCCTTATACTCGTAGCCGCTATAAGATACGAAATAATGACCGCATCTCAGATAGTCTGATACCCTCTCCGGAGCAGCAAGGCATAAAAAAGAGTAGGTGTACGAAACCCACTCCATCATCTTATCTCGAACTTTTGTTTATATAGTGCTGAAGGTACCCGGTTGCATACACCACGTGGAACTACAGACCGGCTTGACATTATGCTGCTTCTATAAAAGCGAAGGTAGGCTTTGAGTAAAGGTTATAAGACAAGAGAAATAAGGGCTGACCAAAAAGGTCAACCCTTATCGATTTTCAAGTTGTCAACGTGTTCGAAGGACATTCATGGTGTCTTCAATTATTGTACTATTATCTGTTGATCGTTAGTTTTTGTTGTATAACAGTTTTACTGCCTTCTGAATTTATTTGCAGTAGGTATATCCCGGGAGCAATATGCTCGGGCAAAGATAATTTCACGGTAGTTTCAGCTACCACACCATCATGCAGTACAGCTATCTGCTTGCCTGTTACATCGTAAAGCACTATGTGTGCATTCCTGTCATGGTAGTTATTGCTTAGCTCAACAGTTATGCTGCCGCTAGCAGGGTTGGGATAGACAATGGCAGCGTCTTCACCCAGGTTTTGGATAGCCGTCGTGTTCCCTTTTCGATAGTAATAATCAAACCCTACACAGTCATATACAATATCAGGCGTGTTAAGCGTCAATACTTCGTTAGGAACGAAATTGCTCCAGGTACCGGAAAAACTACTAAGTTGCGGGTCTGTATGCAGCGCAATGCCAACAATCTCCCAACCAAAATGGCATTCTATATCATCGCACCCGTTCCTTGTATTAGCAGCAACATCAATATACTTCGTATTCAATTGCATATTAACGTTGGATATCGGTGTTAAAACGCTGTACGGACTTCCGGGTGCTTCCCTGTCGGCAAAGTTGTTCATATAGCACGGTACCGGATAACCGTTTTTGGTACTGTAAAAACTATAAGGATCCCAATAATTGTCATTGCCTGTTAAGGTGTTGTATTCAATATGCAATGGTACAGCCGCTGTACGCGTGCTGACATTCAACGTGGCCATAAATGGTGTTGCTTGTAAGGTTTGGGTATAGCAGTTGCGGCGCTCATTTCTATATTTCATACCGCTCACTACAAGCTCCCAGGGGTTGTTTCCCAGAGCAATGTTGTGTGCATAACCTTCGTATGGCATTTGTATCTCAATGATCGGATCGCTAGGATTAGGCATTCCTGTAATAGGGTCCAGGCGTATTAAGTGCCAATATCCCAACAACGTACTGTTTACCAGGGTGTAAAATATATCCGTACCGGAAGGGCTGGTGTATTCCACCATATCTATACTATTTTCCTGCGATGTCGGGTGATTAAATATTAGGGGGGTTGACCACATAATACCCAACGACGTAGGCGCTATCAGCATATTGCGTATGCCCATTGTGTGGACGCCGCTTTTACTCACATTTTCAGATCCGGTAATGTAATATCCGCCGGTAAAATTGCTTATCACTATACGAGTAGCTATATCATAATCATAGGGCGAGCCAAGTCCGGGGTTACTGTTATAAAACCTCATGTTCGTAGTAGTAAGTGTAAGGTCTAACGTAGCTACAAATGCTGTTTTATTAGCTAAAACGTCATATCCCGAATTTTCAGTAGCCATACCACAAATCACAATCTGCGCGCGCAGTGGGTCATATACTGCGTCGGTGGCATACAGGTTTTTGAATGTCGGGTCATTACTTTGCAATAGCTGCTGCTGTAGAATATTACCGCTTTCGTCCACTATCATCGTGTTTACATACACCCTCCCCATGCCTAGCAGGCTATAATAGGCTACTATGGCAAATCGCGTATCACTTATTCTTACAATGTCTACGTTCCTGTCATCGACACCAGTCTCATCTATTATCACGTCATCCAACAAGGTGCCGTCTTGTCTGTAATGGGTAAAATGTATTGCGTTGTCATCTTCAGGAGCTCTTGTACGTAGCTTGGTTTCACTTAACACATATTCTCCTGTTCCGGGTATTGGTTCAACCGTTTGCTGCACTGTTTCGAAATTGTAAAAATTCGTTTGGGTATTTAGCTGCGCGTAGACGCGCGTACATAGTCCTGACAGTACTAACAGTATTATTTTCTTTTTCATGATCATTATTTAAAGTATAATGTTTAGATAAAATGTACTATTAACACAATAATACATTATCGATTCCCTTCAATACAACGATCAATGTATAAGCGTAGCCAAAACAAAATAAGCGTATCTATTTGCTTATATATAGAAATGGGGTTTACGTTTTCTTTACTAAGACTTCCTTCAGATTTTCTGCATTTGCCCTTCCTGCTTTATAATCCGGATCTGATGAAATTGCCTTGTCGAGGTAAGCCAATACTTGCGATCTGTATTTCTTACCCTGTCTTTGTTTTGACCATTTGTAGTAAACCCAACTCATTATTCTGCTGTTTGCGTACGCCCTATTTTCGCTTTGTTTGTCGATGATAGATTGAAAATCCTGTTTCGAATACTTTTTCCTGACAAAGAAAAAGCAGGGCAGATTTTCGGATGCATGTCCTCTCAGAAATTCAGGCAAATACGAAACGGACGAATATTTTTTAACAGCGTCGTTAAAAAGGGAAAATACTTCGTTCCACAATTTTAATCGTTTGGGTGCTCCTACCAGCGAAAGTGCTGAAGCTCTGTAAGAGGATATAAACGGCAACAGACCTTGTGAAGTTTTTGACGAATTGAAAAGGGCAGATAATATATCGAAACTTCTTTTTGCGAAGCCGTTATATCTGGTTTTAGAGATAAAGTAAAGATTAAATGCTACCTCATGAAAGATAATCCCGAGTCTGACTTTATTTACTTCACTGGGATTATTACTGTACTCTTTTTCAACTTGTAGCAGTTTGATTTTCAAATCGTTCTTATCCATTAACATCATTACATCGTCTAATTGCTGTTCATATTTTTTTACACGATTGCATACTTCCCGTTCGTTTGAACTTGAAGGCATAACTGCTGCCTTTGGTGCAAATATTGGAGTTTGTAGTATGTTTGTCATTTTCTGATATTAATCGATCATACATTATGCAAGCCTGAATGGAAAATAACTATCAGTATGTGCATTTTTAAGGTTCCGTGTAGTGCCTTGCCCCAAATTGTAGTTGATGAGGAGCCGTCAACCCCAAAAACACGACTGTATTGCCAGGAACCGATTGGTAAATTGCCCGATAAAAGAAGTGTGATATGCGTTGGTCGTAAATTGATTAGGACAACTGCCAGCTTTGGTGCTGATATTAGTGACGGCGGGTTAAGCCATAGCAAGCAGTGCACCAAACAGTGATGCGATAAAAAATAGTTTTTTGAACACGATTTAGCGGGTCAAAAAGTTTACAATGAAAATCAGAGAGGAGTTGAGACCTCTGTATGGTGCTTTTAGATACATGAAGCAATAATAACCTCTGAATCGTTTATGTCTGGTTATGAATTACATGAATATGAAAAGCAGGTGAACAAGGAGAAAGTATCCTGAGTGAGTCATCATTCAGGATACTTTCAGGTGCCATTTCTCTTGTTTTAGTGGGTTACTAATAGCTTTTTAATAATAGTCTCATTACCCATTTTCACCTGAATCATATATAATCCGGAGGGGTATTTGCTGGTATTCAGAACAGCTTTCTGACTACCGGCATCATAGGTCTGTTCATTTGATGAATAGACAAGCTTCCCGGTTGCATCTATAACTTTTATGCTTACAGACGCCTTGTCAGATAACTGGAAGAGGATTTCCGCGTTATTTTCCGCTGGATTGGGATTGATTTCCACAGCTTTTTTTGATCTAGCGTCTGCTTCGCGCTCTGTTTTTTTCATCCCATCAGGATTCCTATTCTGTTTTCTTTCTGGAGTACAAGGTCCTGACCCGCTCCAGGGTAACCCCAAAGCTGTAGTGACAGGCAAACAAAATTGCACACAGGTCGCACATTCGCATCCGTTAGCCATGGTTTCTGTTACACATATTGTATACGTGCCGGAAGAAGGTCCTGGTGTATATACGTGGGATTGCGGAGTAGGACTAGTTGTGCCATCTCCCCAATCAATCAGGTAGGTAGATGCAGGATGAAACTCTTCCAATTCTGTTGTCACGGAAGTTTGAAGACCAAAGAATGTGGGTACAGAAGAATGATTTATACTGACATTAAAATTCGAATTGCATGCGGGTGGAAGATCACTTTCGGCACAAAGACATGCGGACCACGTAATACCTGAATAGTCCCAACAGGCATTGTATGCCGGTACGTATAGTGGCGAAGATGTAACGCATCCAGCAGGAGTAGGAGGAAACACTGAGCCTGGAGGAGGAGGTAATGTAGTCCCTCGGATGGCAGTAAAATCAGTAAGAACAAACCATTCAATACAGTTGGTAAAATTCACGGCAGAAATGATTGCGCTTATGTCATACTCCGCACTATTAGCTGCGGGATTATAAGATATTGCTGAGAATGGCCCCAGATATCCAGGGTTGGAGGGGTCTTTAACATACACCCAGGATCTTGAGGTCGGAGGACCTGCAGCTTGAACATGAGTCCAGTCATGTGCTTCATAATTAACTTTCAAAGTGGTTTTTCCTGTTTGTGCATTGTAAGAATAGCATGCATTCGTGCCTGGAAATTGGCCCAGCCAATTTGCAAAAGACACAAATGCGACTAATGTAAATATTGAAGAAAGAAGTGCTTTTTTCATAATAGTTATTTTAGAAGTTGTTTATGCTGATTTTTTATCTTATCTGTTAGGGCAACTAGGTTGGATGCTTTTTCATAAACTAAATTTTAAAGGTGGAAAATGTGTTCTGTACACTAAATAAATCCAGTATATCCTGCCACACAACAACCAATGTATAAGCGTATCCCAACCAGAATAACCGTAGCTGATGATTGGAGTGCCTGTTCCCGTAACAATCCATTCCGCTAAATTTATGATTAGTATATTTTTACGCAGGAATGAATAAGTCATATTTTGGATACCTTCTTGCTCTGGTATTATTTTACGGGAATAGCAGAACGATAGCGCAGGTGCCCGGCATGCGTAAGTATGCCCAGCTGGACGGCTATACTGCTACGAAAGGTTATGAGATAGAGCAGGACGAAAAAGGCAACATCCTGCTGGGTACCGATAATGGTGGGATGATCTTCGACGGGAAGAAATTCAGAACCCTATTAAATACACACAAAACATTTGATGCAGAAATACTTTATGTCCGTCCGTTAGGCGATTCACGCATCCTCTTACTGCCCTTGACAGGCAATGCCAGTTACTTGGATAAGGGCAAGCTGGTTACCGTAGCCGATGATCAAAGACTCCTCAGATCACAGACAAGTGATAATCGCAGCTGGAAAGACCCGGTAACAGGTGACTGGTGGCTATTCGGTGATTATCTGGATAGAGTATGTCGATTTCACAATAAAGAGATCACAGTCTATAGAGCCAAAGAGTTAGAGGATTTTAGCGATTTGATGGTAATAAATAATCAGTTGCATGGGAATAATAAAAAACGAGAATTCTACCGCTATAATCCGGAGACCCACGTACTCCAAAAAATGTATCAGGAAAATGGGCAGGTATTTAATTTTACAAGGGAAGGAATACCCTTACATAGTTCCTGCTATGGTTATTTTCTTGGATGGAGGTTTAATACCGACAAAAAGAAGTTAAGACTTTACGATGTAAAATCCGGTGATAGCGTGTTGCGGTTGTTAAAAAAAATAGCAGTGCCGTTTATGAATAATCCGGTTATTATGATGGACCGTAATCATAGCTTGTGGATGAAGGTGGCCAAAGAGCCAGGCATACTGTACTATCCGGATATTCTTGAAAAAAACCGGAGAGGAGGCTGGTATCACCTCGCACTCCCTGCCGTAATCAATAGTCCCTTTATAGATAGAAACAATAATTTATGGCTGTCTGCGCCCAACAATGCTTTGTACTTCCTCTCTGAAAGACATTTAAAGAATCTTATTCTTACCAATCATTTTCCCTTTCCTGATAAGATACCCAAAGCCATATGCGGGGATCCATCCGGACGACTGTATATCAGCTATATCAATGACAAAAGGATAGCCTGTATAAATGGTCGCCACACTAAAAAAATACTACTTGACCAATCCTTTAACGAAGGGAGCAAGCACATTCTGCTTATCAAAAACAGGTATCTCCTGTTTTTTGATGAAGCAGCAACGCTTTTTGATCTGGAGCAAAATAGCGTTAAGAATATTGCTATTTCAAATAGTATTAAAAGTGCCTGCCTAATGGGAGAAAATGACATGTTGCTTGCCTCTATACGGGGAGTGTATCTTGTGGAAAATATTTTTGACCGAAAGGTGGCGCAGGATAATAATGTGGATGACAAGGGACTTATTTTTAAGAAAAGAGCAACTGCGGTAGGGGTTCTTAATCATAAACAGATACTGATCGGTACCCCGGCAGGTTTATGGATCAAACAGGATATTCATGCACCGGAAGTAAAAGTGAATGATTCTGTTTTAGCAGCAAGCAACATTGTCGATATAAAATCCATAGGAGAGGGCAGTGCTTTAGTAGCTACAAATGCAAAAGGGTTATTTGTGGTACAGAATGGAGGAAATCGGATCAGACCTATCAATATCTCACACGATATAGGTCAGCTCAGACGTATATATATGCAGAACGACAGTACCTGCTGGCTGGCTACGGACAACGGTGCATATGTACTCAAGATGGATAAAAATTGGTCTGTTCGTTCTGTAGTGAATTATAACTTCTACGACGGGCTTCCCTCAAACAGTGTGACCGATATCTGTGTATTGAGGGATACGGCTTATTTCACTACTATGCAGGGAATGGGTATTATTCCATTAAAAGATAGCTCCTGGCAGCAGATGGCTCCGCCCGTTATTTTTATTAATTCTATGCAGGTCGATACGACTGTGATCTTTGAACCCGACAGCGCTGTTGTACTGAAGAACAATCAGAACAATATTCTGTTATCATTGAGTGCCATTTCATACGAAAGCCTGGGTAATATTAATTACTATTATAAACTCTCTCCCATACATGATAAATGGGTTCAGACAACGAATCCTGATATTCGTTTTACAGAGCTGCCTCCCGGGGCATATACATTTACCGCTTACGCCACCAATGCAAAAGGTACAAAGAGTGAGCATCTTGTTGAACTAAGGATCAACATCAGGCCTGCTTTCTGGCAGACACTGTATTTCAAAATCACATTGTTTGTTCTTGGAGTTCTGGCTTTACTTTTTATCTACCGCCGATGGCTTATGCGTGTTGAGAAAAAGAAATATATTGCTTTACAACAGAAAAAGCATCTTGCCGAACTGGAGCTGGAAGCTATTAAAGCACAGATAAACCCCCATTTCATTTACAATTGTCTCAATTCTGTCAAATATTTAAACTATACAGGAGAATACACTCAAAGTCAAGAATATCTTAACATCTTTGCCAAGCTGATACGCATGACCATGCAATATTCGCGACAAACATTTATTAGTCTGTCTGAAGAGTCCGATTACTTATCCAGTTACCTGAAATTGGAAAAGCTGCGGTTTAAAGATAAACTCCGGTATAGCCTATCTATGGAAAACAATATCGATAAAGACACTCAAATACCGGCTATGTTATTACAGCCCTATATTGAGAACGCACTAAAGCACGGTATTGCAGGCAATAAAGAAGGCGGAGAAGTGCAGGTGGTATTTGAAAAAAAGGACGGCGATCTGAATATATTTATAATGGATAACGGCCCGGGGTTTCCAGGGGTTAACCCTGCCGGCACGCTGGGTATGCATCTTGCAGGGGGCAGGGCTTTATCTTACAATGAATTATTCAATTTGGACATCCGGGTTGAATATTATAATGAGCAGGATCATACCCCTCTTAAAACAGGGGCAGTGGTGAAAATAATAATTCGTATAACAGACTATGGAAACATCATTAATCAAAGCAGTTATTATAGATGATGAAATTGATGGACGGAATATTGTTTCGTATTTACTCAACCGGTTTTTCCCAGACATAGAGATAATAGGGCTGGCTGAAAACGTAGCTGAAGGCGCAGCTTTAATTAGAACACGGCTGCCGGATATGGTGTTCCTGGATGTCGAAATGCCTGATGGGAATGCTTTTGATCTTTTGTCAGAATGCACCAATTGGTCAGGTGATGTTATCCTCATAACCGCCCATGATCATTATGCCATCAGGGCAATAAAAGCTGCTGTACTCGATTATGTGCTTAAGCCTATAGACGAAGAAGATTTTGTACATGCAGTAGATGTAGCACTGAAGAAGAGAGAAAATAGCCATCCTGCAAATTCTACAAATTTATTGCTGGATGTATATAAGCACCTGATGATCCGGAAAGTCCGTATCCCGACGCTTAGCGGTTTCTCCTTGATACCAATCGATGATATTATCCGGTGTGAAGCATCCGGTAATTATACCAACCTATTTTGTACAAGTCGAAAGCAAATTATTGCCTGCCGTAAGTTAGGAGAATACGAAGAAGAATTGAAGGAGTATGGATTTGTGAGGATACATAAAAAGCACCTTGTAAACATTAATCAGATAATAGAGTATAATAAAGGGGGTAAGGGCGGCGGTTATGTAACCTTGTATGGCCGAGAGGTATTGGAAGTGTCAGCAAGAAGAAAAGGATATTTATTTAATATTCTGAAGTAGAAGGTATTTGTAAAAGGATGAATCGGTATTGTGCAATATCGGGTCAGCTGTTTCTAACAAAACAATGGCTTAAAAACGGTTTTCGATTTTCGGGTCGGCGGCTTTCAAAAGAGGAATTCCATACTGTTTCATTCGCGTTTGATTTACTAGATGCATGGCCGTTTTCATACACAGTACAGATGTAAAACTGCGATGCCCGTTGACTCTAATTAATTTTCCATTAAGGACCCTACGTAAGCATATTACTGCATGCAATATCCTGTCACTATTTTGTTTATGAGAAACTGTTCAGCACCCGGCATCCATGTGCTGCATCATTTCTATTTTTCCAACCGCACTTATCTGTAAACAGAGTTCTGAAATAAAGTGACTTGCCTTCTCTAACAATATCAACTACTATTCCATCGCTAAGCAAATGGTTGATGGTTTTCCGATTAAAAGCATCGCCTTTTTGAACCATAACATTTCCTCCAATCACCTCAACAAGGTTTCTGATGGCTTCTCCAAATTGTGGGATAGCAAGTGAATAACCGTCGTATGGTTTCCTCAAAATGTGTTGTAAATCTTTTTCAAAAGGTGTTTATTTTATTTCGCCGTTTTACATCAAACTGCAGTTATTTGCTGCTCCTCTATTCTGTCGGCACTTGCTTTTTTATTTGCATTGAGCTTTGCGTTCATTAATTAAAGGATGCCCGATACTCAAGTGGTGAGACGTTCATTTTGATTTTGAATAATTTGTTGAATGATTGTGGATGCTCAAAACCTAACTGGTAGGCAATTTCACTTACGGAAAGATTTGTAGTTGACAACGCTTCCTTCGCTTTTTCGATCAGTTTGTTATGGATGTGTTGTTGGGTGCTTTGTCCTGTGATAGCTCTCAGCATATCACTTAAATAATTGGGCGATAGGTTTAATTTTTTAGCAAAAATGTGAACTGTTGGAAGTCCTGATTTAAGTATTTTGTCGCTTTCGAAATATTCGTCAAGCAAAGTTTCCATTCTTGTCAATAGGTCACTGCTGGCTGTTTTGCGCGTTATGAATTGCCTGTTGTAAAATCGATTGGAATAATTGAGTAACAGCTCAATCTGTGAAACCATTACATCCTGGCTGAATTGGTCTATTGAATGATTGTATTCTTTTTCAATATTCTTGAAAATCTCTCCAAGCATCGCTTCTTCAGACTCAGATAGATGCAATGCTTCATTTATTGCATATGAAAAGAATCCGTAATTTTTTATGTTTTTCCCGATAGCGTAGTTTCTGATAAGGTCGGGATGGAATACCAACAGCCACCCATCTGATCGTGTATTTCCGTTTTGGGTGCCTGATACAATTTGACCTGGTTCCATAAATGCCAACACCCCTTCATCAAAATCGTAATAATTTTGGCCATAGTTGAACTTGCAATCAGCATTATGCTTTATAGAAATGGTGTAAAAGTTGAGTATTACCTTTACCGAGCTTTCAATAGCATCGTACTTGATATCGTTATAGTCAATCAGGCTAACTAATGGGTGCTTAGGCTTTGGGATACCCATTAGTTTATGTAATTCCGAAATGGAATTTATTTTAATAATTTTATTCTCTTTTGAACTCATGGTCTTTTAAAATTATAAATAATTTGGGTCAACTGTTCAGAAACCTTCCAAAGTTTTCCGGCTAACTCCTTATCATAGGATTTGTCACTTGACTTTACCAATTCAGGATATCCGCGCATTTCACTCATTTTGGTAGGTCCAAAATATTCACCGCCTGTTACACTTGTATCTGTTGCTGCTCTTAGTATGGGCAATGTGCCCATCTCAACGCTCTGTGCAAGTATATTAGTAATGATGGCTTGAACAAAATAACCCGAGTGCCTTACAAGATTTGTTTTTGTATATCCAGGGTGTGCGGCAACAACCGTTACATCTATATTGTTTGCTTTCAGTTGTCGGTCCAGTTCATACGCAAATAACAGGTTGGCAAGCTTGCTTTGAGTATAGGCGATATATTTGTTATACCCTTTATTAAAATTCAGGTCATCAAATTGGATTCCGGGCCTGCCCATTTTTGCCTTGTGTTGTCCGCTTGACTGTATTGCTATACGGGAGTTCGGGGTGCTCTTTAATATATCTAAAAGCAATCCGGTAAGCAAGAAATGTCCCAGGTGATTAGTTCCAAATTGAATTTCAAAATTTTGTTTAGTAAGCTCCCGCATTACCGGAAACATAACACCTGCATTATTGATTAGTACATCAAGTTGCTTATACTTCTGGTGAAACTCTTGGGAAAACTGATGGATGGAAGCAAAGTCGGACAAGTCTAGTTGCATCAGGTCCAACCTGGCATCAGCATTTTCTTTTTTGATCAGGGAAATTGCTTCATTGCCACTTTTCATGTTACGAGCAGTCATGATCACGTAAGCACCCTTACTGCTCAATACCTTTGATGCTTCTAATCCAAGTCCACTGTTTGCACCTGTTATAAGAATTGTTTTTCCTTGCTGTGAAGGAATGTCGTCTGCTGTCCAGTTTTTATTTGTCATTTTATCTTTTTAGCTATGGCACAAAGGTCAAAAAACTTAAAAGTATCAGAGTAGCCAATTCTCTGAATGTTGTATCCTAATCAGGGCTTCCGGTTCATACTTACGCTGTGGTTGGTTAGGAGGAAAGCCAAAGAGAAAGCACCAAAGCCTTATAATAGGCTTTGATGCTTTGCCATTGGAATATGTGCTGTTACTTGTTACTGTTTAAGCCCAAACTGTGATTTTATACCGCCTATAAATGTAGCGTCATCGTATTGCTGACGGTTTGCCATAAGCATTTTAGCATCTTCTCCCGCTGTATATCTTAATTGATCTGTTCCATCTGTTGCTGCTTTAAAGATTATTTCAGCCACCACACTTGCAGGCGAAGCGTTTTGAGCCATTGTAGGCATTGCTGCCATCAAAGAACTAACCAGATTTTGATATTCAACCATATTTTCATCGTTACTAAAATCCAAAGACCTGCCTGAAAAATCGGTTGCGATCATACCCGGCTCAACAATCTTTACCTGTCCGCCAAATTGCGTTACTTCATAGTTAAGCGATTCTGAAATTCCTTCGACGGCAAATTTTGTTCCGTGGTATAATGAACCCATAGGAAAAGTCATTTTGCCACCAATTGAAGAAATATTTATGATGATCCCCTTTTTGTTTTGTCTAAAGTGAGGAAGAACGGTCCTGGTAACATCCAAAAGTCCGATAACATTGGTGTTAAATTGTCTTAAAACCTGGTCCCTGCTAAATGCCTCCAATGGTCCGTATGCGCCATAACCAGCATTATTTAGCAATACGTCAATACTGCCGAATTTTTGAACGCCTTCTGTAAATGCTTTTTGAATAGAAGCCAGATCTAAAACATCAAGTTTAATAACCAAAACATTTTCGAATTGTTTCAATTCTGATCCGCTTTCTGGATTTCTCATTGTAGCGATTACATTCCAGCCTTTAGATTGAAATAGCTTTGCCGTTTCTTTTCCAATGCCAGTACTTGCACCTGTAATTAAAATCGTTTTTCCTTGCTGTGAAGGGATATTGTCTACTGTCCAGTTTTCTGTTGCCATTTTTTATGTTTTTAATATGGCACAAAGGTCAGTAGTCTTTAATCTGTCATAGTAGCCAATTCTCTGAATGATGTATCCTAATCACGGTTTTTCAGTTCGTGTATAATCGGGCGGCTGTTGTCGGTTAGGGTGAACATAATATTTTGCAGCTTAGAGAAATGTTGGGGAAATTTAGGGGGTATCTACTGTCTGTCACCTTTTGCCACATACAACCTTCCTGCACCACCAATAACCAAGAGAATATAACCAGGCTAAGTGTTGTAGTTCCTGGCTACCGCCCGGCATCAATTTTTAAATCTTACTGAAATTGTTACTGAAGTGGAATTTTTGCGGATGGAACAATTTGCAAATTTTACACGTTACATTTTTTCAATCTGCTGATCAAAAAATGCCACTGAAAGTACATAAAAAACAATTGTAAAATATGTATATGTGTTGATTTTCATATTTATCTAATGGGGCTTGCACCAGCGACCCTCTGATAGACAATCCAGAATATGTAAATCTTTCTTAGAAAAGATAAAGCTGCGAAAAATTAAAGAGAAAAGGTTCGCGCAAGCGAACCTTTCTATATTGATAACCTGTGCCCCCTGGGAAACTTCTATAGAACACTTAAGTAAGTTAATTACCTGGGCAGAAAGCCTCAGAGCAGCGTAGAAGCTGCTTTTCTCATCTCTGAACGGCTCATACAGCCGATATCTCACAGTTGTTTATATCATTACTGCAGTATAGTCTAAAATGGCTGTAAGATCACACAGATGCAGTTAACTATACGACCAGGTTGTACAGCCGATGTAGGCTATACGTGCCGGAAGTACAATCCGTGCGTTCTTTATTGCTAACGCCGTGCGTAGCCGGCATATCGCATCGCGGCGGCGGTAGCCGGTCGCGATTCCTTTTGAAAAAGCGCCGCCGCTTCTTTATTGTTATTTTTTTTGATTGTTATTAGCAATAAATAGTAAAGAAGTTTTTGGACTTTTGGACTAACTGGGCTTAGAACCTTTGTTGATGGCTGTTTTTGACAGTCCAAAAAGCAGTCCAAACACGCCCTAAAGTCCATTTTATGTTTTGGACTATTCCTTTACTCTGTTTATTTCGAAAATAACTAGAGTTATGCAATAAACGTAAAACTCTAGTTATGACCTGAAAGCTGCACCAGCTTTGAGTTTTCAAAAAAAAGTTAACTCAAATTTTTTTACCAATGATGGATATAGCACGTCCCCAATCGGCAAACA
This sequence comes from Flavipsychrobacter sp., assembly GCA_035497455.1. Taxonomy (GTDB): domain Bacteria; phylum Bacteroidota; class Bacteroidia; order Chitinophagales; family Chitinophagaceae; genus JAFIGV01. The sequence continues at coordinate 323,786 of DATJDL010000016.1, read as the reverse complement.
GCTATCAGGCAACGGGTGTAGCACAGGACCAACAAGGAAACCAGCAGTACACCTACAACCCGATTAATAATTTCGTAGCCAACCAGGAAATAAGGTTGACATTCCTGAACACTGGCGGCAGTAATGCTACGCGCCAGAACATTGATATTTTTCCGAAAATAACCAATGGCTCCGCAGCTACACTTCCTACCGGGCTGACAGTGCCTAATACCTTCGGTGCGTGGGCTGACTGGCTCCGATTCATCAACCGTGAAGATTTCCAGGTATCAGAAATTCGTATTCAAACCGATGACACTTCCCACTTTACAGGTGATTTAGTCATGGGTGAAACCCGTTTCGATGGTGTTGATGTTCCTGAAAAAGTGAACATGACCAAATACCGTGTTTCTACCGGTAACGGCTACAGCGATGTGATCACTATCAAAGACAAACCTTTCACCAATAAGGCCCGTTTCTTCATGCAGCTGTCGCAAATTTTGACAGACAAGCAAGTCACTATCTACATGAAGATAGCCGGATGTTCTGCAGTGCCGATGGTGCAGCCAAAATAATAAGGTTTAATCACCTGCGGGCATAGCTACAATAGCCTATGCCTGCAGGATTTTATAATTAAAAACCGGCACCAATGACCAATACAGAGCTTTCAGAATTTCTGAAAAACAATTATTTCAATCATTTATCCTACGCAGTAGAAAACAACCCTACTGGGACGTATGCGGCGATAAAATCAGCTTACGGTAGTGAAATAGATGATTGGGCACCCGGATTCGAGAAAAACGAGGAATCCAAAAAGGTCATGCTTTCATTGCTTGACAAAAAAGCTAAAGAAAGTAGTAACCCTGATCTGTACGCCGCTCAAATGCTGGCTAGCATTCCTTACAATCAATCCGCTGACAACTGGACCAAAATAGCATAGTCATGAGTGACTTAGGTATCAATTTAAACAACACCTCCTACGGACAAAAAGACTATATGGCAGAAAATACTACAACACCCGCCGCTACTGGTCCCAGCATCTGGGATAGCATCTTTTCCAATCTTGGCCCAACCTTGAACGGTGTGGCTAACGTTGTGGCAGCTGGTAAAGGGCAGCAACAATATGTACAGCCGACCAATAGCATATTACCAACGCAAAACCCACAAAATAAAAACTGGCTGATCATCGGCGCAGCTGTATTGCTGCTGGTGCTGGTTGGAGTATTCGCCTTTAGAAAATAAACTGATGGCAGAAATAAGCATATACCAACCTACCACACCGGCTATCGGTTCTACCAGAACTGATTCTTTCGGTAATACATACCGCTGGAGCTATGACGGTGAAGGATGGTCCTGGCTTATGCTCAACGAGCCTACAGTTTCAACAAAAAAAACACCCGCTGCAGTACAGCCGGAAGCGACTGTAACAGCAGCTAAAAATAAATGGCTGGTGATTGGTTTGATCGCAGCCGCTTTAATTCTTTTATCCGGAACCATCTTCTACCTGAACAGAAAAAAGTAATGGCAATTATCAAACAAAAAGATGCATCTACAGCATCACCGGTACTTGTTACAAATGCAGCTGATACAACGGCTGCTTTACCTGTTACGGACTGGCTGCCTTATACGGCTGGTTTGGAGAAAAGTGTGAAGCAAACGGATTGGAAAAAATGGGCTTGGATAGGTGGTGCCCTGCTGGGTGCAATAGTTCTTTATTTCCTGTATAAGCGTTTTAAAAAATAGTAATGGATTTTCTAAGCGCAATGTTCAAAGGCATTGGTGATACGTTCACCGCTGGTGCCAAAGTGGATAGTACGAAACTTGAAAACGAACGTGCAGCAAAGGAAAGGGAGCTGGCGTATGCTACACTGTATGAGCAAACCAAATTAGGCAAGCTGAATTTCGTTTTAGGGGATGCAGCAAGTGAACAAAAGATAATAGTAACAGTGATAACCGCTGTAGTGGTATTGATCGGATTGATAATAGTAATGCGCTTTAGAAAATGAGTATAACTAACCTGGCATATCTACAGCAGCAACTGGAAGCAGATGCAAGCGCCTGTGCAGCTGCAAAGAAATCGCAGGGTTTAAAAGGCTTTTTTACCCGTAAGGATAATTTTTACCAACAGTGCAAAAATGATCTACTACAGGGGAAGTATAAAGGGCAATTTGATGCCGCCTACATGCAATCTGATACCGAAGCTGCTAAAATTGATTCGGTATATCAGGGGAGCATAGGTATAAGTAAACAGACAATGATCATTCTTGGTGTTTCAATTGCCGCCCTGATCATCGTAGCAATAATTTTTTTACCAACAAATAAAAAATAGCATGAAAAACATCACAAACAAATGGTGGTTCTGGACGGCAGCAATTGTAGTAGGTGTACTGGTTTACCTAAACTATAAAGGTAAAACTGTGAGCATCACAGATAAAGCTGACGATACGGGATCTAATACGCAAGAAGGAAAAGCATAGCAAACATGGCATTGGATATTCAGGAAAAAACGCACGATAGACTACGTTGCACCCACTGTGGGCGCTTCACTTGTTGTAGCTCTTATTTTCAAAAAAAATAAGGACTGGCGCGTTTTACTGCTATTCTTCCTGCTGGCGTTCGGTGTGATATACATCCTTACTTCCCGTATCACAAAAATGATCTACGAAAGCGGTCCGGCACCCCTGCCTACTGGTGGCGGGTGTGACGGATTCGACCCAAAGCCATACACGGATGCAGTTCATGAAGATATCTATTCCAGCTTTTGGGTTAGCCGAAAACATCAACCCTACAAAGATTTGTTGAGCCTGGCTGATTGCCAGCTGATAAAAGTCTGGAATGACTGGAACAATAGATATTTCAGTGAGGACAAACAGAACCTGAAACAGGCACTTGATGATGAGATAGCAAACGATGTCACATTCCCGGTGCTACGGTCACAAATTTTTGAACGCTTCAAACGCCTAAATATCGCATAGCATGTGTATTGACTGCACCCAACATCGGAAACGACTAAAAATGATAGAAACGCTGGCAATTGTAATGGGAATTATAGTTGTCATTTCTGCGTTCAAGAACATCGTAAAATCTAACTAATGCCACAACTGAAATCTACCTCATCCGGATGTGTTTACGTGAATGGGAACCCTTATCAAAAAGGCTCCCTAGCTGTGTCTTATGCAGGCACTAACGTTACCATCTGGGAGCGGGATAACAGTAACAACCGGCTGATCAATAACCGGCCATTCGGGGAAATAACCAATGATGACGATGAATTTTTCGAATCGCTTTCCGCATTGAAATCCTTCATCGAGGACAATTTTTTTTTTGAGTTAGGCGAAGGCTCCGGAGGTGGCGGCGGTGGTGAATCTTCGGGCGGTGTGTCTGAAAAGTTCACCATCGCAGACGGTTTTAGCGGAGTGATCAACAGCAGCCGGTTAGAAGGTGTAGCCATGCACATTGTTTTCATCTTCCGGGCTGGTGTAGATGGCACAGAGATCAGGAATGCTGCGAATTATAGCCCTGATTCCGATACCGGTGAAATTGACCTTACAGCCCTGGAACTGGTAACAAACGACATCGTAATAGTAACCGGCAAAAAATCATAATGAAAAGAATTTTTACACTCCTGTTTTCTCTTTGCGCCCTGGTCACATCGGCGCAATTGGTTCCTTATAACCTCGGAGGTCCTAACGACAGCATCCGGGTACGGTCGTCTGTGTTGGTCAACAATACCGGCGCGAACTACATGCAGCGCCCGAAGCTGTCACGCGATACACTAACGCTTTCCGGCAATGACAATTTTATAAAGCTGCCATCACTAAACGGAACACCTGGTGTATTGCTTAACAACTCGGCGGGTACCTATTTCCAGTCGATTCCCAGCAATGCCAGTCCTTACAATTATCTAAGCTATTCCAACGGTTCGCTGACAGTCATGCCGGCGGCTTACGCATTAGTTTATACACCCACAATAACTAACGTCTCTAACATCATTCTAACCTCAATCAGTAGCGGTTCTTTTGACTACGTTGTTACTCCCTTTGTCAATAGCAGATTTATAACGGTTACCGGTCGGATTCTGATTTATCGAACCAGCGCCGGCTCCGAAGGAACCATTTCTTTTAAAGTACCTATTATATCCAATTTTTCATCGTACATAAGCGGAACTATCAACGCTGAGGACTTCGATAACCAGGGATATATAACATCCCCAACCGGAGATTCTATTGTTACGTTTCACGTAAAGGGTCCTACAGAATATAGTTACTACAATTTCTCATTTAACTATTTTACGGACGGGACCATATTGCAAGCCGTTCCGTCTCTGGTCAGTGCTACCGTTCCGGATTCTGCAAAGAACCGGATAGACCTGCTTTATGATATCCCGTTAAATAGTGCTTCCGCTCCGGCTAAGTCTGCATTCCCGGTAGTGGGTAAGGTGGTGGATTCTGTATATATATCCGGCTACAGGGTTCATGTACTGCTTACTGATTCTTTCTCCAGTACAGACTATCCCAACATTGGCTATACGGTACCAGGTTCCAATAAACTGCAATCAACGCTTAGTGTTCCTGCAGTAAGTTTTTCAAATTACTACGCGCTGAACCTGGTCAGAACACAAATAGTGGATGTAACACCACCATCGCTAACAAGTGCAACAATCTTCAATTCTAACGCTTACCAGGTAGTCCTGGACTATAACAAAACCCTGAACTCATCTATTGTACCGGCAACATCCAGTTTTACTGCTACCGCAAATTCTACTTCATCCGTAAGCATAAGCGCCGATAAGGTATATGTAAACTTTTCAAGCCCTTTTTCTTCCGGTGCTACAGTTAATTTAAACTATACTGCAGGCACAAATAAAATACAGGACCTGTTTGGCAATATTGCTCCCAACCTGGTTAATCACCTGGTTACAAATAATGTAGTAGGTGACATTACGGCGCCTACCATCGTTAGTGCAGCTATTTACAATGCGAACAAAAAACTTATCATACTAAAAGCCAGCGAAAATCTGAATGCCAGCTATGCCGCCACTACCGGTTCGTTCGGGCTTTCACACGGCAAAACTGTTACCAGCGTTACCTTTAGCAGCGATAGTATTTACCTGTTGGCAAATACGGACTACTCCGATACCAATACCAGCATTTCAGTAAGCTATACACCAGGTAGTAACTATATCCGGGACATAGCCGGCAATCAGCTGGCATCGTTCACAACCACTGTTACGAATCACCTAACCCCACAGGGGCAGTTTCCGACAATCGTTAATATCGGCATCGTTCGCGGGCAAAGCAACGCCCGGGGCACCGGTGCCGTAGATGGCAATTCGGTAGAAGCGAACCTCGATGTATGGGGCTATAGCACGGCTACAAATGACATTTCCCATTTGGAGGAACCCTACGGCAACAACCCGGAAGGGATAAGTACAGATTATTCAGGTATTACCGTTCTGGGTAACACACTTACGGACCTTACCGGCGTTCCTACCATTCTGATAAAGGTGGCAAAGGGTAGCACCTCTATTGACGAATTTATTGATACTACCAGCCCGCTGCACTATCGCGCGGTAGCGGTGTATGATAGCCTGGTGCAGTATTGCCAGGATCATGAAATCCAGATAAATCTACGGTTCACCCACTACTTACAGGGTGAAAACGATGCTCTGACAATGAGTACTGAGCAATACAGCACCAAGTTAAACCAATTTATCAACCTGGCTACACGCAGCTTTGACAGCATGCAATTTGTGGCAGTCACCCGCATAGGTCCTGATGCCTCTGCAACTTCCGGGCAAACCCAAAATATCCAGTTGGCGCAAAAACGTATCAATTTCAGCAGAGACGAAGCCATTACCACTACGTACGCGGCGGCTGCCTTTACTACTGGTAACGGTAAATTAAAACTGGACGGCGTACACTATACGGCGCTAGGTTATAATGAAGTAAATGAAGATGTGGCACAGGTAGTGTACAATTGGTACAGCAATAGTACCAAAAAGGCGCTTACAGAAAATGTATCTGACCTACAGGACCCGCCGGGTTCGTTCGATGATATTTACCTGTTCCGGTCACTCAAAGACGGGTACAGCAATACTACCTATGATGAACTGTTCAGCCGTAACAACCTGAGCAAAGAGGGAGCCGGCACCGGCACCTTTGACGGACGAAACGGGTTGAACGTTTCTGGCTCACTGGATTTGCAGCCGGACACGGTACGGTACCTTACAGATACAACGAACTGGACGCTTGAATTTACATTTTCTATCTCATCCGGGGAAGGTATGTTTATGAATGGCAGTGAAGGGGGGTGGACGGAACACTGGTTGTGGGTAACGGATGCTAGCCACCTGAGCCTAAAAGCAAATGGGGTAACTACCAATGTTGATTTAAGCGGCGCGGACCTGACAGAAACAAGCAATGTAGCGCTTGTGTACACGCATGCAGATAGTACACTGAAAGTATATGTGAATGGAGGCATTAAGCAAACTATTACCAGTTGGGATTTTGATTATTGGAAAATAGAAAGTTTCCTACGTGGCTACACGGCAAGCCCTTCCATTCTGTTTGGCGGCAATGTGCAGCGCATAAGAGTTGCGAACAGGGTATTAAGTACCTACGAATTTGATAATACTTATTTCAATCAGCCGGATGTTACCAGTACTATAGATTGGTTGTTTAGCTACAACAATACCGTTGAAGAAGCCAGCGGAAGCGTTTCTGTTGCCTTTTACGACTATGAGGGGGTTACGGCAACTCCAACCTATTCAGGCGGCGCAATAGTGCTTAATTCGGATGGTTATTCACGGCTTGGTACAGCTGCATCCCTTCCCGGGGACTTTAGAATACAATGGACAGGAACCAGAACAGATTCATTGAACGATGATTTTATAACCGGAAAGAGCCCTGACAACTCAGATGGAAGTTATGACAGGCGTTTAGCTTGGTCAGCATACTATCTTATTGTTGACGGGGGTACAGGCTTCGACATGCGAGGCATAGATATCGAGGCAGAACACACCTATACAATCGTGTATGATGATGCAGCGGAAACGCTAACGGTTTTTGTAGATGGGGAAGAATTTGGAAGCCAATCCCGCAACCTGGATCATGGGTTATTGATTAACACGATAGGAGCAGGGCACATCAGCGACGGGTACGGATATAAGGGCACTCTGAAAGATTTTAGTATCAAAAACTTTATAGACTAATGAAAGCATCGGCTGACAAAATATTTTGGTTTCTCACTATCGCGACCGGCTTTGTGTTCGTGTATGTGATCGCGATTACCTTTTTTAATATCCCGCAGCAAAACCTGCGTTTCGTAGATAACACCCTGGGCTTTCTGTTGGGTACTGTAGTAAGCACCAGCATCGCTTACTATGCGGGCGGCGCTCCGGATAAGAAAGCACCGCATGAAGGAACTACCACCGCTGATATTTCTGCATCCATCACCACTGACAATAATAAATCATGAACGATAGCGCATTCAAAACGGAAGTAATAGTAAGCCTCGAAACGATCAGCCTGGTAAAGGTGTTCGTGCTGTGCGGGGCAATATTCCTGCTGTTTTTCTCCATGAAAAAAGGACTTAAATAATTACCTATGGCAGCCAAAAAAGAAAACGGTTTAAAGTTCATCCTGATATTCGGCACCATCCTCCTGTTTGGGGGGATTATTGCCATTAATTGGGATGCGATCAAAAAGTTTGTGAAGGGTACAGCTGGCACAGACAATAGCGACGATGGCTCCGGAACAAATACCACCGGCACAGGCTCCGGAACCGTGAAAACCGGTAATACCGGCGTTTCTGTATTAGACTGGAATAAAGTACTGAAAAGCGGTGTAAAAGGTTCCGAAGTGCTGACCCTGCAACAAGCCATGAACAAGTATAACAACCTGCTTTCCGTGAAGAAATTTTCACCGGCGTTAGTGGAAGATGGCATATTCGGCAGCAATACAGCCAACGCGTTGCAAAAGCTAACCGGGTTAAGCAGCATCACATTAAACCAGACTTACAGTATGATGAAATCTGCTTTCTAATGAAATCAAAAACACTACTATATCTCACTTATGCCTTTGTCATTCTAATTGTAGCATTTCTCATGTCGCTTATACTGAAACAAATAAGAAGGTCCCGTAACAGATCAGCCCTAGCAAACAGCAACATTGCTGCGTTTTTGCGCGTGATACGTAGCGGTGAAAGCTCACAGGATGATGACAGAGCCTATAGGATGATGTACGGTGGTAAATTGTTCAGCAGCTTTGATGATCATCCCCGGCAAGCATTTCTATCCTCCTGGGGTTGGACAGATGCAGCCGGCGCTTACCAGTTTATGGCCTCGGTTCCCGGTAAGGTGAAAACCAATACCTGGGACAGAATACAGGCAAAGTTAGGGCTGCCTGATTTCAGCCCTGAAAGCCAGGACTTAGCAGCTATTGAATTATTACGGGAGCGCGGTGTATATGACCTGATTTTACAGGGATATATCGAGGAGGCAATAAACGGTTCCAGCCGGAATACAGGAGCAAATAAAGAATGGGCTTCCCTGCCTAACAACCCCTACGGGCAGCCGGCTATTACCATGGCAAAAGCAATATCAACCTTTAAACAATACGGAGGCACAGTAGCATGACAAAATACATTCTCATCATGGTATTGATCGCTCTCATAGCATTAGGAATCGTATAAATCAAAAGTAATGGGAAAGATAAATAAGCCAACCGGCACAATTATATCAAAAAACAGAGCAGCGGAGATCGCGGGTGATTGGCACGGCGGTTTTATTTCTGCTCTTTATTCCTTCGCCTCAACGAAGCTATATTTTGATGTGATGTATAATTCATACATCAATGAGATTAAGAATGAAAAGCCAGGTACGACTAAAGGGAAAAATGACCTAAAATCTCTAAAGAGATTTTTTGAGTATAAGCATTGGGAAGCAAACAAATAATCTTATGAAACGAACCAATATCATTGTTTTCATCCTATTGGCGCTGCTGGCTGTAGCGGTCATTTTGCTGTTTGTAAAACAAAAACAGGCAGCCGAAAACACCGGCAATACCGGTACCGGCTTTGTGCCGCTCAGTGCAGCTCGGCTCAAAGAACTAACGACTATAAAATTTTAGCATGAAAAAGCAGCAACTTATTACCATAGGCATCGTAGCGGCTATAGCAGCTGCCCTTTACTTTTTGTTTCGGAAGAAAACAGCGACTGCAGTACAGCCGAAAACAGCTGTAGGATCCGGAACGGGTATTGCCGTCACTGATCAGGGCGGGAGCGGCGCTTATGCTGGCTCTACCACGGCACCTGTTACCGGCACACCGGCAATCATAGACAATAGTGTCATTACGGTCCCACAAACAGGCGGCGTTATACCGCCGGTGCCCGTATCACCCGGACCCGTCGCACCGGTGATCACAGGGAATGACCCGGGGGCAGGTATTGCCGTTTCCGGTCCTATAGCCGGTCCGTCCATCGTAGCGAAGAAAGCCGGTGTGAAGCAAATAATGGGTAACGCAGGCACTATGGGCGGGGCGTTGCAAATCGTGGGGTCAACGCTATGAGAAAGAACATCTTTTTCATAGTCATACTGGCAGGTGTAGCCGCCTGGGTGGTGTGGGCTGAACGGAATAGAAAGAGCGTGGCTCTGATTAGTTATGAATACAGTTTATAAAGATGGAAAGATCAATAAAAGCAGATACTATGAGCTTTGGAATAAAAACGTTGATAAGCCTGGCTACCAATATTATCATAGGTATCGTTTTCATTATGAAAATGCAAGGCAGTATAGATCGGCTGGAAGAATTGGCAAGAATTCAGGAAAGCTATACCAAAGAGGTAAAAGAAGACATGAAAGCCTACCGGACTACAAAGGATAATATCGATGCTACACAAGACACACGCATCACCGTATTGGAAAGCCGGATGAATAACTACGATAGGATAAAATGAGTACAGTCAAAAAAATATCAATCATCCTGTTTGAATGCTTCATCATCGCAGCCTTTATCACCGGCTGCCTTTATGCGTATTCACAGGCAAAAAATAACAGTGATCGTCAACCGCACATCCGGGTAAATAGTGGCACCCTGCACAGCCCTACCGGTGTGCGGGTTGATGGTCTTAAAAAGCGTAGCACATGGCAAAAAGCACGAAAATAATTTTAGTAGTCATCCTGGTAATTATTGCCATTGTTGGTGTAGCCTATGTGATGAATGGCAAAAATCCGGAGGAGGTACCCAGCGACGATACTTTGCCAGTAGCGGATAATGCAACCGTGGACATATCAGGAGGGAAAAAGACGTATGCCGAAAAGCAACAGGACTTTTATCAAAAGGTAGAATCGGTAAACTCACTGGATAGGGTCAACGTTATAAAAGAGGCTCGTAAATCAATGCTTACCGGTGGATTGTCCGGGATAGTAAATTCTGCAAACAATGTCACAGCTGCTATCAACAAGCTGTTTAAAAAGAAAAAGTAATATGAACACAAAAACACTGAATATCGTCATCATATTCGCAGCCCTGGCTGTAGTCGGCATTATAGCATACTTCATTTTCAAAAAGAAGAAAGATTCAGACGTAGCGATCGCGCAGGCGGAAGCGGATAAAGCACTGGCAGGCAAAAGCAACAACGTTGTTAAGGATGGCAATCTGATCAAGATATTTAATCCTGCCGGGGAATTACTTTCCGTAGAGGGAAAGACCGCGGAGCAGCTAAAAACTGATAAGGATGCAAGGATTGACATTTATAAAGCAGCCGGCATTCCCATTTTCGGAAAATAAAGCACACATCTATTTACAAACTCCATAATTCGTAACATCACGGCAAAATAGCAAAAAAAACAGCTCGTAAGAAAAGTGAGGTAGTAAGTTTAAAATGCCTTATCGGGCATTTTTTTCATTTCCAGAACTTTGATACCTGAACATCGTTATATTCTCCATTAATTCTATTAATTTCTTTCAAAAGGTTCGTAGTATTTATCAACATAGAACTTATTATAGCCTCTATTTTTTTGTTATTTGCTATGGTGTTTGAATATATAAAACTCATTTCACTTAACATCATCGAATAGCTATAGATATCACCAACTAAAAATTTCCCTTTGAAAAAGTTGTTCGAAGGTTTAACAAATATTTCCTGTATCTCTTCAATAGTAACTTGATTTTTACTGGCCAGCAATTCAATAAATTTTGATATAATTTTGTCATATCCTGTAGAGATGAAAAGAGGCGTATTTCCTGTTCCTTGGGGGTTTTCGGCAGTTGGTGGATTTTCTTGGATATGCTTCCCCATTATTTTCCTGCTTTCTGTAAATAACTCCAGAAATCTAATTCTATTAATATGGTTTTCCTTAACAGCTTGATTGATTAAATCGTCTATTGATTCAAATTGTTGATTAAGCTTTACGGCAGATCTCCTAAGCTTATCAAATTCCGCAACAGATTTTAAATTGCCCTTGAAAATATAAGTAGTAGCAATGTAATAGTTTTCATCTGTTACTTTTTCTTTCAAAATTGAGTGGATATTGTATCCAGTATGCTTAGGTATCGATAATTCAAATTTAGAATGAATATCCTTTATAAATTCCCTTCTATATTCGAGATTTGATAAAGAATCGGATAGGGTTTCTTTTACTAGATTTAATAAATGCCGAACTCTGTTTTTATATAAAAATTTATTGTTCTTTTTAAATTGATAGTTGTATGCTAAAAGTCCAAAAAGGAAACCGACTATCGGGGAAGCTAATAACTTTAGTAACTCTTTATTTATTTCACTCATTGTCTTCAGTTCATATTTTTAATCTTTAAACCAGGCTATCTTAAAGCCTGGTTTATTCTTTCTGTACTCACGTTATGCTTGGTGCCAACGATATAGACCACGTCATTCCAATAATCATCGCTACAAGATTTGTTATTTCCCTTGTATTGATTGGGCACGTCCAAGGCCACCTTTACTCTTGAAATGATGCAGGGCGCGATACTCGCCCCATTTTTTCTTACATACATAGTTTGTTTTTTTTTAAAATTATGAAAAACCTGGTGCCAACTAATGGTTAAAAAACGTAATAACAATTCGTAAATAAAATAATTATTTGGAAGGCATAACAATTTCCAAACTTTTGGCCTAATCCAGCATTTTCGGGCAATCGCGGTATTTTTTTGGACTGGCGGGAAAGCGTGGCACTATTGCCTTTAGGTCCAAATAGTCCAAAAGTCCACAAAAAAACGCCCTGTTAGGGGTTCACCTTGTGTGCAGATTGGTAGTTGGCAGTTGATAAAGGGAAGAACGCTAAAAAGAGTAAGAAAATGTAACGTTGTGTCACAACAATGTTAGAAAAGTAGAAAAAAACGGGAACAAAGTTGTAAGTATGGTTCAATTTTTTCACTTTTGTGCAGCTTATTGTCTGCCAAGATTGGATATATTCCCGGTTGGTTGTGCAAAAAATAATAGCTCCATTGTCCAGAATGGGGCTTTTTTCTTTTCTGGTTAAGACTTTCATGGATTATCCACACCCTACTGAATAAAAAATGCAAAGTGCTGTAATGCGATCAATTATTTTTGAAAACATTAAACCTCTCTTGCAGGAGAGGTTTAATAAAGGTAATTTTTGAAGATGGGAGCAAATCAAAAGCACTGTGAAATTAACTCACTTTTCCTTTCTCAAAATTTTCCTTTTCCACACTGTGTTATTAAGAAATTGGGAAATCACCCAATAGGTGTTTCAGCAGCCTAAAATGTTGATAGATACAAATATGGCAGACAATAAGCTGTGCCGTAGTTGTGGTGTTCCATATCGTTACATTTTCCGCGCCTGGAAGCTTGACGGTAATGGAGAAAAGGTTTACCCTTTACCACCACATAGAGCCTTGAAAATAAGGCTCTGCGGCTGTAGTAAGAACGCTTAAGGCGTGATTGCTCAATTTGCCAAAAGCAACACAGCTGGACACTGTGTTCTTTTATGGGAGGAAAACATAGATTGACTCTATGCCTCCCATTTTCTATTTAAAGATCATTCCAATGTCAAAAATACAACTAACTAGGCTGGCCTACTATTGATTTTCGTAATAATAGTAATAGCAATCTCTTCTATACCATTACTGGCACGATAGAATCAAGTTACCCTAAGCCTGATTTATTATTTTATGACCGGTTTACATTTTTCCGAAACTTTTGGCCTAATCCAGCATTTTCGGGCAATCGCTGTTTTTTTTGGACTGGCGGGAAAGCGCGGCGGTATTGCCTTTAGGGTCAAAATAGTCCAAAAGTCCACAAAAAAACGCCCTTTTAGGGGTTCACCTTATGAGCAGATTGGTAGTTGGCAGTTGATAACGGGGAACAAGGCAGTATATATTTCGCTATGTGATTGTTATAAAAATGGAGAAAACTTGTAAGTCTATAGGATTTTACACACTTTTGTAAAGTTAGTTGTCTAGCATTAGGTATAGTTTTTGAAACCAATTGGTATGCTTCCCCTTCAATCAAATACAGCTCAATTTGACTTATACCAGCAAAATGGAGAGTTGGTAAGTTCCTTGTGGGCATTTATGAAGAGTTTTAATAGGACTCTTTCTAAGTATATTTTATTGATGGTTATATTGGCACCTATCTTATGCATTATCATGGTAGTTATAGGTGTTTTTTTGAGATATCAGGAACGGAAAATGTCCAAAAGTAGTAAGTTGATAGCTGAATTCAATGATATTGCACAATATCAGCAGTTTAAAAAGCAACAACTTCGGATTTTGGAAATGAAGAAAGTATTAATGAGCATAAAAGATACTAATGCTTCGGATATGCCTTTTTTATTAAGGTTCTTAGTAAATCAAATGAAAGATATAAGTAGGACTGTATTGTCATTTGAGGAACTTTTAGATAAAAAGCTGAAACGTTATAATCAGCCACAGTTTAATGCCTCATCTTCTGCAGTTAAATATAAAGCCGAAAAGGAGTTGTGGGATGCCCGTAACCCTGCATATTCTTATTGGATGTAATAGATGTTTACCGATCACTTCCCCTATCGAAAAATAAACTTTGATATTATAGATGGTGTAATAACCCACAATTTTACTTTTTTTGCTAAAAGTGGAACCCGGTATATTGTATTGGCAGAGCAATATGATTTTTTTGTTTTTGCTGTAAAGTTCTATAATGCACGCCATAAAAACTGCTCTGAGAGGTTTAATCGGTTAACTAATAAATATGAGTGCAGTCGTGTTATAACTACTGTTGGGCATATCATGAAGGATATCTTTAATAACAATCCTTTTGCCTCTTTTGCTTTCATTGGCAGCCAGCTTAAAGATGAGGGGAAAAGTAATACCAAACGCTTTAGGCTCTATTCAAGAATAATTGAAAGCTTGGTAGCTCCTTTAAATTTTGAACATCGACCTATACCGCAACACAGCGCATATATCGCATTAAATCGCCACAATACTGAACCTCAACTTCTCGAAAAAATTGAACAGATGTTCCAGCATATATTTGTTGTCGAATAAGAAATACGTTCTTTTAAGGTTTGCCCCAACCAATTATTTCGTTTTTTACATGGAAAATCACATCCTGAATATGGTTTTTGTTAAGCACTATTTGATCGCCTTCATTAAACCACTTCAGAAGTTTACATTTCTTTATCTCTTTTAAAGCAATACCGCTATGATGAATAATGGAATTCCTGTAATGTCTAATATCTCCAAAAATATCACTGGACAACTCAGTTTTTTTTACATTCATAGATTCTGCAATTTTCGATCTGTAGTTGTCTTCCCAATAGCTATATAACTGCACTATGCACAAGTGTCCAAGTACTATCACATTTGCGCCATTGTCGCCATTTCTCTTTTTGTAATTTCCCTGCGTAGTTTCATGCTGCAACACCATGTTCACATCGGCGGGATGACCAATGCCATAAGCAAACGGTACGGTATCAAGATATTCAATAGTTAACTTCGGATTCCTATTGGTGGAGTCCTTTTGGATTCTATTTATAAATTCTACATTATGGGTAAATCCTTTCGTAGCATCAAGATATAGACCATAAATTTGATCTACTTTGTTTGCGTATTCCATAATCAAATTTGCTGTTTTCTGTTCCATTTTACTAAGATAAATAATGCTGTATAATCATATATGGTATTTTATAAAGGGCTTGGCTGGCTTAACTACCTTCTATCAAATTCATCCATTAACATTTGGTTTGTATCACAACTGCACTATATTTGCTCTCGAACTACAATTATACTAATCAGGGTAACTCCAGATTAAAATCACATATTGTTAATAACGGCAATCCCCCGTTATATGGTGGTGCAAAGGAAACAATGCACTGATTCTGCGCCCTGCGTATAATTGTAGTTCACACCTAAGTACCGGGGGATTGTTGTTTATTTTTTGTCATGAACTACACAAAAAAACAAGACACCGCTGTAGTTCCACCGATGGTGGAGCTACAGTATTCTTATCAGTTACGCGCTATCACCCGCAAAGATCGGCTTGTTGATAGCTCCCATGATCGTACCTGCACTCTCGAATCACCAGACAGGGAGGAGATCATTGTATTTTTGCAACATTTTAAGACCTCCGCACATCAAGAAGGATTTAATACTACGTTCAAACTTACCGTGCACCTGGAAACGATCAATAAGGAGGGACTTAGTTCCATCCCTACGGTCTATACCGAAAAGCATTACTACGTAAGCAATAACACTACTGATCTGATCACGTATCTTGAAAAGGAGGTGTATTGTGGCTAGCGAAAAAACGCCTCTTACGAGAGAGCAAGTTTTAGAAAGTTTTGAATCAATGTGTATAGTGGATGAAGCAGCAGAAAGCCTCGATAAACTTTACAAAATAGTTGTGGAATGTATTGATCCTGATTTCTTTGATGCCGATCTACAAATAGGGCTAATAACAATCAACAAGATAAGTGAAAATCTGCACCACCTTGCCAAGTTAAGGAAAGAAAGAGGTAGAAAGTAATTCGTTTTTTGTCAGCGCCGGTTTTATGCCGGTGCTTTTTTGTGCTATAAAATTGGTCCTATTAGATTTAAAGTACATCTGGAAGTCCAGAGGTTGGGTAGTCCTATTTATGGGCACCTTCATTTCATATCCTGTTTGATACAATTACATCATTATTGATGTAGCTAGCAAGTATCATAATAGGCTTACTTATCTTCTATATACAACCGTATTATATTTTTTAAGCACATCATTTTTGTTACATCATCTTTGATGTGCTATAGGAAATCACTTTTTTCCCGTTCAATTTTACTTCAGGAAAAGCGGTAAAAAAATGCTGGAAAAACCTCAAAAAAACCCTGAAAAAATCTTCAAAAAAAAGGCAAATCCACGTTCCTCGCAGCTTTTACCTTTTTACATAGTGGACATGCTTTTAAAAAATGATGAAGAAAAAGGCAAGCCCCTGACCGTAAAAAACATTCAATCGATGCTGGTACAAGAAAGGAAAGGTTATCACGATTTAAGGCAGATTTACTACACCCTGAACAATATGTATTGTTATTTCCAGAGCCTACAGTTAGAAGTATCATCAGCAAGGATAGGAGATACAAAGGGTGCATCATTTTCCATCAAAAAACCGTCTGCTAATGAGTGTTAAGAAATGGTTTGAAGAAAAAAAAGCGGCGCTGGGTGGTAAGGTGGCCATGTTCAAAGGAATGAAGGGCATCATGAGCGGTGATATAGAGATGGCTGATATACTGGACCTGATCAGGAGCATTATTACCCCGGAAACCAGCCGTGATATAGCCCACGGCATCGCCGACTTTATGAACGAACGGGAGAAAGAGGCAGGGTGTGAATTGATATACATTATCCGCAAAACACCGGACGGCAAAAGCGCCTTTATAGACGTGGTGCAGGTGCAGGATGGGAGGATGATTGCCACCGTAAAACAATATAGCGAAAACGACCTTTCACAGGCGCTCAACTCAATAAATGATGAAGATGCTCAAAAATTACTATCAGGAACAACAGGGGGAGAATAACGGCGGCGGGTCCGCACAGCCGGCATCGTCTGTGTCAGCGGATACGCCTGCAGCCATGCCGCTAATGACTATGGAAGATCTGCAAAAAGAACTTTCACAGCCGCGCCAGCAGGCTACCGATACAGCAATACCCGAAGGTGCAGCACCTGTAGCGGAAAAACAGGAGCCAACCTTTGTTGACAAAGTGCAGGATGTCTTCCAGTTCGCACCACCGCCTAAGCTGGACGAACCGGCACTGGCACAACCCATTTTCCCGGATGCAGAAACAGCGGAAGAAATACCAGGTGCTACAGCTGTAGAAAATGCACATGCTCTGGCTAGCGGCAAGGCAGAAAAAAAGCTGCAAATATTCTTAAAGCTCCGTGACAAAGCACAGAGCCGTGCGTTTGCTGCCTTTGCTGATGCTGATCGAGAATTATTCGCTATGGATGCAGAGGACTACGAACTACTTAAGGATGCCTACCTGCCCATCATGGAGGAGCACGGCGGTAAGATTCCCTGGTGGCTGGATATAGCCCTGGTGGAAACCATCGTGCTGGGTAGCAAATTCCAGATGGCACGCAAGCTGCAAAAAGTGAATGCCGAAAATACCCGGTTGAAGGCAGACAACACGACCCTGCAAAAGGCGGTGGCTAATGCCATACCACTTAGCAAAAAAGACAGAAGCCGGTTTGATATTGACGAAAACGGGTTCTATACACGCGCCGTGGGTAGCGGTGCATATTTGAAAGTGGCAAAGCGTAGCGAAAAGGCCTCGCTTTCTGATATTGAAAAGATTGTAGAGGTAAACGATGCAGCCACAGTGAAGGCAGCCTTCAATTTTTCGGACGATGATATAGCAAAACTATATCCTCATGAATAATGGCAGCCAACGAGAGACAGGTATTTATGGTGACAGCAGCCAAAAGGCACGGGAAAAGTACTACAGTTAGGAGTATAGCAGAGGCGATGGATAAAAATATCCTGGTGTATAAGCAAGGTTCCAAAATCAATGACCCGGCTTTCATAGGCTATCCGGTGATGCCGCTTTCAAAATATACCGGTGGCAAAGCCATTATTGACGGGGGTAGGATAGAGTATGAAGATTTTCTAAGGCAGGTGTACAAGTATTTCAGGAACGGAGTAGTAGTAATAGATGATGCAGCACACTATGAGACCAATGACCCTAGCAAGCCGCTGAAACGCATATTGATCGATTGTCGCAGCTTGGGTATAGATGTGATCATGGTGTTTCACTCGCTGGAAGATACACCGGTAAGGCTCTTTGGATATACGGATTTGCTGATACTGGGTTACTGTGGGGGGAACTTCGAATACAAGCTGCGGAAGCTGCCAGAAGGTACAGAGATCACAGAAGCAAGCCGCGATATAAAAGCAATCGTTCGTGCCTGTAGATGTGAAAGCCAAAAGCCGTGTAAATGCGGTAGGCGGTATGTAAGACGTGTAATAAAACTTACCTAATGATACTAAGAATTGACAACACCAGCGATCAGGAAATGAGGGATGTAGAACTATCGGTAAAATGGACTAATGAGTTTGTTTTAGAGAGCGATAAGGCAGAAAATCTGCAAGACAACAAAATAAGATTGAACCTTAATGGAACGATCGAATTTGAAAAGATAGCACCAGGTTCATTTATGAAGATCAATATCAAATAAAAGCCGCAACCAAACACTTTAAATATGGCAAAGACAATTGAAAGCCGCCTCAAAAAACTGGACAAAATGATCAGCTTACTGGTGGTCAAACATGCCCTGCTAGAGGAAGTTTACGAACACCTTTTTTCACAATTAAATACCATAATTATGGCAAACAAAAACATCGAGCAACGCCTCGAAGATCAAGGTAAAACCCTTGAAAAAATCCTGGCTGAACAAACAGCAGCACGCGAACTCTACAACGAGCAAAAAGGCATCAACCAGGAGCTACGTGCAGAACTGGACCGCCGCAATGCTAACGATGGTGCTGTAGCCCGTTTACTGGACCGTTCCGATGAGCTAGTAAAACAAATTGACGACCTGTATGCCGATGCTCCGCCAGCTACAGGCGGTGAAACTCCTACCGGCGAACAACCAGGTACTGAGCAATCCGGTACAGGTGATAACCCGCCTGCTACAGAGGAACCAGCTACAGGTAGCGAACAGCCGGGTACAGGTGATACTCCACCAGCTACAGACGAACCAGGTACAGAGCAGCCCGGGAGCATTGATGCTGATGGCTCTTTCTATGCTGACCCTAATAGCGGCGATACTGGCAACAGTGGCGCTGTAGGTGGGAGTACAGAATCCGGTGCTGGAAGCGCTGATAACAACGATACTGACACTAATAATGGCTAGATAGTTGTTATGTTTTTGCATCACGAAAGCCAGTATATATATGCTGGCTTTTTTAGGTGCATTTATCGGGATATATATTTGTAATTTCATAAACCTTCTAAATTTTAGCAATGAAAAAAGCAATAGGGTATGTGAGAATAAGTGATATCGACCAAAGCAACTGGTCATTGCCGGGTCAGGAAAAGGACATAAGAAAATATTGTGAAAATAACAGCATACAGCTGCTTTCTGTTTTCAGTGATAATGGACAAAGCGCAAAAAATTTTGATCGTGCAGAATGGAAGGAATTGTTTTCATTCATCAAAAAACACCATAGGGAGATTGATCAGTTACTGGTTGTAGCGTATGATAGATTCAGCCGGAACGTTTCTGATGCGTTAGACATGATATTAAAGCTGGAAAAGCATTTTGATATTGATGTTGTTAGCATTACGCAGCCGATCAGTTTACCACGTCAGTCACCCTATCATTTTTTGATGCGTACGCAAATATTGATGAGTGCAGAGCTGGAATTAAGGGTAATTAGAGATCGTACGAAAACTGGAATGGTAAGGGCGGCTAATGAAGGTCGTTTTTGCAGCAAAGCCCCCGTAGGTTACATTAATCAGAGAGATTCTTTCGGAAAGCCGATCATAGTAGTAGATAAAGCCAAAGAGCCTTATGTAAAAGAGCTTTTTAGATTGTTCATCCTTGGTGTTACTCCTACACAGATACTGCGGCAACTTCCGGAACTGACCGTAGGAAAGATTACCACTATCGTAAGAATGATAAAAAACCCGGTGTATGCTGGTTTAATCAACGTTCCGGCTTACTATGATGAACCTGCGAAAGTTGTAAAAGGTATTCATCAGGGTATTGTTTCTGAAAGTGACTACTGGAAGGCACAGACACTTTTAAATAAGCCACAACCTAAGTACATACTAAATGAAGCTGTGCCGCTCCGGGGCGTATTACGGCATGATTGCGGAAAGATGCTTACCGCTGGAAACAGCAGGGGGAAAAAGAAGCATTACTGGTATTATGTCTGTCCGGAATGTGGGGAAAATTTATCAGCCATCAGGCTGCATGATCAGCTTTCAGAAATGGTCAAATATTTCAAGCTGGGTGAAAAAGAAATTGAATATGTAAAGTACAGGGTAGAGCAGGGTATAAAGGACCGGCTAAAATCAAATTACCAGAAGATCGAGGACTGTAAAAAGGACCTGGTTGCCGTGAAAAAAAAGATTCACAGCTTAGAGGAAAAATATATTGCTGGTGATATTGATCGGGAAGCGTACAAAAGATGGAAAGTAGAATTTGAAACGGCGAAAGGTAAGCTGGAAAATGATATAGTAAGCCTTAATATCCCGATAGATAAAATATGGGCTAGAATGCACGATAAGATAGGATTGATTGAAGACTTACCAGGTCTGTTTTATGAATCAAAACTGGAGCATAAGCAGGAATTTATAAGGCAGGTGTTCAATTCAAACTTACAGTATGGTGGTGATATTTATCGAACACCCTACATAAGCCCCCTATTTGCTCCGAAAGCTGCTATTTTAAAGGAAAAAAGGCTGCTGGAAGTCCAACAACCTTTATACAATTTGGGATTTACTCCCGTCTGTGCCCCAGGCGGGACTTGAACCCGCACTGACATTGCTGCCAACAGGATTTTAAGTCCTGCGCGTCTACCAATTTCGCCACCAGGGCATTCATCTTGAATTATGAATGAAATTAACGTACAATCACAATTCAAAATCAAACAAAAAATTCCATCTCGAAGAATCAGGATGGAATTACTTTTGTTGAGCGGAAGACGAGACTCGAACCCGCGACCCTCACCTTGGCAAGGTGATGCTCTACCAACTGAGCTACTTCCGCATATCCCTTAAGAACTTTGGGAGTGCAAATATAGCAGCATCATTTCTAAATTTCAAAAACTATTTTCAAATATTTTTGAGATTAATCAGTGACTGCTGTTTACTTTTGACAACCTCATATGCAATTGCAAGCCGTTGTCACACTCATCAAGAAAGACCTGCTTATTGAATGGCGTCAAAAGCATACTTTATACGGCGTAATACTATATGTGGGTGCCACGGTATTCGCTGTATATATGATGAACGGACAGCCGGAGGCTAAAACATGGAATGCCCTATTCTGGCTCACGCAGCTTTTCATATCCGTAAATTCCGTGGCTAAAAGCTTTTTGCAGGAATCTCAGCAGCGATTTCGTTACTATTTCACTATTTCACATCCCGCAGATTTTCTACTGGCCAAGATGTGCTACAGTGTTGTGTTGATGATAGGGATGAATCTGATCAGCCTTTTACTTTTTGCGATGCTGTTGGGGGTGCCGCTTCTGCAGGTACAACTATTTATAGTGATTTCCTGCATTGGTAGTATCAGCCTCTCCACGGTCTTTACATTTCTATCCGCCATCGCAGCCAAAGCCAATCAAAATGCTGCATTGATGGCAATATTGGGGTTCCCCATTATTATTCCCGTTTTGATGATGTTAAGTAATCTTTCACTCAAGGCAATTTCCCCGGTTTATCAGCCGGGATGGTGGGTTCTGGGGCTGATACTCCTGCTGCTCAACCTGCTGGTGATTGTACTGGGTGTTATCCTGTTCCCGTTTTTGTGGAAAGAATAGGTCCCTTCTGCCAGTACGCTTTGAAAAGCTGCTAATCTTCCGAATTGCCGGCGTCTCAGGATCAATAATTTGCCTATGTGATCAGGGACAGTTTCTTACGAAATGCCTGGACAAACTGTCTGCAATTAAACTATTGCACCATAATGCAATTAAACTACCTTTGCCGAAATTTTTTTGAATCTGCATGCGCCGGATCTGGTGGAAAATACTGTGTGTCGTCCTGTTGGCTTATACCGTTGTCGGAGGCTTGCTTCTTCCCGTTCCGGCCCGGTTCATTCTCAATGAAAGTATCCGTAATCTTTACTTTCACGTGCCGATGTGGTTTAGCATGATTATTTTGTTTACGGTCTCTTTTATATATGCACTCAAATACTTGCGTAGCGGAGATATCAGGCATGATATTCAATCTGTGTCTTTTATTAAGATCGGAGTCCTTTTCAGCCTGCTGGGCATGGTCACCGGTATGGAGTGGGCGAAATATACCTGGGGAGAGCCCTGGAGCAATGATCCCAAGCAACTGTCTACCGCTGTATGCATGCTGATGTATTTCGCGTACCTCATTTTGCGTGGCGGGATGAAGGACGAAGAAAAAAGGGCAAAAATTGCTGCTGTTTATAATATTTTTTCTTTTGCATTGATGATACCGCTTCTGTTCATTCTGCCAAGAATGGTGGATTCGCTGCACCCCGGAAACGGAGGTAATCCCGGATTTAATGCTTATGATCTCGATAGCAGCATGAGGCTGGTATTTTACCCGGCTGTGATCGGGTGGTTTCTGCTCGGTTTGTGGATGACTACATTAAGGGTACGGGTAGAATATTTACAACATAAACTGGATAATGAAAATGAAGCATAATATAGCCCGCGCCGGCAGTTGGTTTTGCCTTCTTATTTTGATGTTTTGGACGATGCCCGCCCGGGCGCAGCAAGCACTTCCCGAAATGGCAGATGGACTGCGCAGCGACGGAAAAATATACGTTGTCGTTTTAGTATTAGCTACTATCTTTGCCGGATTAATCATTTATCTGATACGATTAGACAGAAAGATATCTCATCTCGAAAAAAGTAAGTAACTACTTTCTATTAGCAATCACAATAACTTCTCAAAATTTAATCATTCATTTTTATGGTAGAGACAAACACTGCCTCCTCACTGGTAGCTCCTCAGCAACATTACAGCTTCTTCCAAGGTGTAGAACGCAATTTTGACAAGGCTGCAGCTTACACCAGATTTGAATCGGGTATCCTAGAGCAGATCAAAGCATGTAACTCCGTTTATCGCATGAAGTTTCCTGTTCGTATTGGCGATAAAACAGAGGTGATAGAAGCATACCGTGTGCAACACTCCCATCACAAATTACCGTGTAAAGGGGGGATCCGTTATAGCATGGATGTAAATCAGGATGAGGTAATGGCGTTGGCAGCGTTGATGACCTACAAATGCGCTATCGTAAACGTCCCGTTTGGTGGTGCTAAAGGAGGTATCCGTATCAATCCTAAAAATTATTCTGTTTACGAATTAGAAAAAATTACGCGTCGCTATACTTCTGAACTGGTAAAGAAAAACTTCATTGGTGCAGGTATCGATGTGCCGGCTCCTGACTATGGTACCGGTGCCCGTGAAATGAGCTGGATTGCTGATACCTATGCTTCCTTGACTCCAGGTGATATTAACGCGCTTGGTTGCGTTACCGGTAAACCGGTATCTCAGGGTGGTGTGCGCGGACGTACCGAAGCAACCGGTCTGGGTGTATTCTATGGTATCCGTGAATTGTGCAATGTACCGGAAGATATGAACCGTCTGGGTCTGAGTACCGGTATCGAAGGCAAACGTGTGATTGTACAAGGTCTGGGTAACGTAGGATACCATGCGGCAAAATTCTTCTATGAAGCTGGCGCTATCATTGTGGGTTTGGCTGAATATGAAGGTGGGTTATATAACAAAGATGGTTTGCCATTGGAAGAAGTAGTGGCACATCGCAAGGCCACCGGTTCTCTTTTGAATTTCCCTGGCGCCACTAATATCACCAACAGTGCAGAAACATTGGAAATGGAGTGTGATATCCTGATCCCCGCAGCATTGGAAAACGTGATCAATGACACCAACGCAGCTCGCATCAAAGCCAAGATCATTGGTGAAGGGGCGAACGGACCGTTGACTCCTGAAGCAGACGAGATACTGAACGCAAAAGGTTGTATCGTAGTGCCTGATATGTACCTGAATGCCGGTGGTGTTACCGTTTCGTATTTCGAATGGTTGAAGAACCTGAGCCACGTACGTTTCGGTCGTATGGACAAACGCTTCGCAGAAAATCAAAATGCCTCTATCATTAAGACAGTAGAAGGTCTTACCGGGAAACTCGTAACAGATATCGAACGCAAGCAACTGGTACACGGACCGGATGAGGTTGATCTGGTTTATTCCGGTTTGGAAGACACAATGATCGGATCTTACCACGAGATCCGCGATAGTCTGAACAGCCTTGGTATTCAAGACATGCGTACGGCTGCCTTTGTCGTATCGATCAATAAAGTGGGTGTTGCTTACGAAGAACTGGGTATCTTCCCATAGTAATAGTAGATTAATCTTTAATAATAGTGGAAGCCGCCTTGCAAAGGGCGGCTTCCACTATTATTTGAAACGTTCATGACCTGCCCTCAATTACAGGGCTTTCAGGTTTTCCCGTTCCGCTTTCATTTTGCGGTATTCCCGCTCTTGTATTTTGTATTGGTTGTAATGGATATCGACACTCAGGCTGAGCGAAAAGATGCTGGCAGTCATGTTACTGTAAGTTTTATAACCTGTAGCTTCCTTGAAATCCTGATTGAAAAAATTCGCCGGGTAATATTGTGCTTTAACGATCAAGCCCGGATCTACGGAAAGGCCAAGGAAAGCATAAGGCATGACCGAAGCAGTACGATCGCTAAACCATTCACTGTCCTTGTACGTTTTTTTATGCCGTTCGTTGAATATTTTTACCCTGTAATTGAAGGGTACATCAATACCCCCACCGCCAAATACAAAGTTGCGGTCGCGTAAGTTTCCTATTTTCAATCCCAGAGGCACACCAACCGTATATACGCGATGCTTGGTTGTAGTATTGCCGGACTTTTCAATTAACCCCAGGTTTTTCAAACTTATCCCGGTAAACAATCCAAATCGTTTATTCAGATCGTAGTGAAAATTGAGTCCGATATTAACGACAGCTGTAAAACGTACGGGTGTAAGCTTGCTTCTGTCCAGCTGAGTGAGGTTGGCCGTAGAGAACATAAAAAGATCATAGCCGTTGCCCATATAAAACCGGCGCGGCTGCGATACCAGTATTTTGGCATTGGTTGTATCTGCAGGCGGCAGAAAATTATTGTTTTTATCTTGGGCAAGTACCTGTTGTACAGAGTATAGTTCAAGCAATGCTAGAAACAGAAGCAGTTTTCTTTTCATGGACGGGCAGATTTGCAACAAATGTAAAGGATGCCTGCTAAATTTTCAGGCCAACGTGATTGGCACAGCATTGGAGTATGTATATTTCCCCAGAATAATGCCTTTCTCTGTGAAACTGTGAATTTATTTTTGACATAATGGCTGTAAAAACAATGTTTGATAACTTTTTAATAAATGATTTGCAGGACGGTGGCTTTATGCCGGTACTCCCACTCTCGGAAGAAGGTTGGAATGATGGCGACAGATCAAAGCTGCCCCTGGATATTCCCATCATAGCGCTTCGCAATACAGTTCTATTCCCTGATGTTGTGCTGCCTATCACCGTGGCACGCGAGAAATCGGTGGAAGCTATTGAGTTTGCTAATAAAAATGGCAAATGGATTGGTGTGGTTGCCCAAAAGGACATCAATAACGAAGACCCGAATGAAAATGAAATGTACATTACCGGCACGCTCGCCCGTGTGATGAAGCAAATCAAGATGCCTGACGGGAACACTACCTTATTCATTAATGGACGTATCCGGTTTAAGATCGAAAAATTTATAAGCACAGACCCTTTTTTTAAAGCCAGGGTTACTTATCTGGATGATGTATATCCGCAAAATGACAGCGAGTTTGATGCCCTGGTATCGAATATCCGGGACTATGCTGAGCGGATTGCATCGCAGTCTATGAACATCCCCAATGAAATGGGCATGATGCTTCGTAATATTGAAATGCCCTCTTTCCTTATGAATTTCATAGCGGCTCATCTGCCCGTGAAACTGGCAGAAAAGCAAAGCCTTCTCGAGGAAAATGATGTGCGTAATAAAGCAGAGCGTTTGCTGGCACTGTTGCAACAGGAGCTGCAAATGGTAGAGCTGAAAAATGAACTGACTAACAAAACCCGTGGTGAAATAGACAAGCAGCAACGTGAATATTTTCTCCAGCAACAGCTCAAGTCTATAAAGGAAGAGTTGGGTGGCGAGCCGAATGAGCGCGAGATAAAAGACTTGCAAAAGCGTGCGGAAAGTATAAAATGGACTGAAGCTGCCAAGGAATTATTTGATAAAAATATCCAGAAGCTCGAACGTATGCACCCGAGCACGCCGGATTATTCGGTGATCTACAATCACCTGGATCTGATGCTGGACCTGCCCTGGAGTACCTATACAGAAGATAGTTATAACCTGAAACGTGCCCAGAAAGTACTGGATGATGATCATTACGGTATGGATAAGATCAAAGACCGTATTGTAGAATATCTGGCTGTACTGAAACTGAAGGGAGATATGAAATCACCGATCTTATGTTTCGTAGGACCTCCCGGTATCGGTAAGACCTCGCTGGGCCGTAGCATCGCGAATGCTATAGACAGGAAATACGTTCGCCTGAGCCTGGGTGGATTGCATGACGAAAGTGAATTGCGTGGGCACCGGAAGACCTATATCGGTGCTATGCCAGGCCGCGTGATCCAATCGCTGCGCAAAGTGAAAGCCGCTAATCCTGTTTTTATATTGGATGAAGTAGACAAAATCGGCAAAGACTTTCGTGGAGATCCCAGTTCTGCGTTGCTTGAAATCCTTGATCCGGAACAAAACAATTCCTTCTACGATAATTATCTCGAATTGGAATTTGACCTTTCTAAAGTCCTGTTCATTGCTACGGCTAATAGCTTGAATGAGATACAGCCTGCACTTCGTGATCGTATGGAGATCATACAATTAACAGGGTATTCGGTAGAAGAGAAAATTGAAATCGCTAAAAGACACCTGATACCCAAGCAGAAGGAATTGCACGGTATTGCAAATGTTCCGCTGAAATTTTCGGATAAGATCATCCATAAAATCATTCAGGAATATACACGTGAGAGTGGGGTGCGGGAGCTGGATCGCTTACTCGCAGCTGTGATGCGTTCCATTGCCAGGCAGGTAGCCATGGATGAAGCCGTAGAGCGACAAATGACCATCGAGAAGATCGAGAAAGTACTGGGTAAGCCTAAATTCAACAATGATATCTATATCAAGGGGCATCCACCGGGTGTGGCTGTGGGGCTCGCCTGGACTTATGTAGGAGGCGACATTCTTTTTATCGAAACCGGTTTGTCAAAAGGGAAAGGAGGGCTGACATTGACAGGTAATCTGGGTAATGTGATGAAGGAAAGCGCCACAACGGCACTGTCTTACCTCAAAGCGCATGCTGCTGAATACAAAATAGCCGCTGAAAAATTTGAGGAGAACAATATTCATATTCACGTGCCGGAAGGTGCGGTTCCCAAAGATGGCCCTAGTGCGGGTGTTACCATGCTCACCGCCTTGGCATCTGCCTTCACGGGCAGGAGCATTCGTCCTTATCTTGCCATGACAGGAGAAATTACCCTGCGTGGACAAGTATTACCGGTGGGCGGTATTAAAGAAAAAGTGCTGGCAGCCAAACGCGCCGGTATCAAAGACATTATCCTTTGTGCCCAAAATCAAAAAGATGTAGACGATATCAACAAGGCATTTATCAAAGGAGTGAAATTTCATTATGTAAACGAAATGACTGAGGTATTGGACTTTGCATTGCTGAAAAAATAGATTTTTAGAACCTGATACCCATAATAAAAGACAGCCTCAAGCTGTCTTTTATTATGGTGAAATACCGCTTTCTTTAACTGCTATTTCCGATTCCCAGGAAACAAGCTGCTGCCGGGATGAACTAGTAATGGCTCAGATTATCGGAGCATCATCTTTTTTTCTTTAATGGATTTGCGGAGATTCAGCAGTGCGTAGCGCATGCGTCCCAGTGCTGTATTAATGCTGACACCTGTTATCTTTGCGATCTCTTTAAAGCTGAGGTCTCCATAAATCCGCAGGACTACTACTTCCCTTTGCTCTTCCGGTAACTCCTCAATAAGAAGGCGCACATTATTGTTGGTCTGAAGCGTCTCCATTTGTGAAGAAGGCTTTTCGTCGCCCATGTTAAAGAACGAAAGAATATCCTCACCATTTTGTGTGGTGATGGGTATCTGTTTGCGTTCTTTACGGAAATGATCCATACAGAGGTTATGCGCTACACGGAGTGCCCAGGGAAGGAATTTCCCCTGTTCATTGTACCGGCCGTCGTTGATCGTACGGATGATTTTTAGAAAAGTATCCTGGAATATGTCTTCTGCAGCATATTTGTCTTTTACCAAAAGGTAGATAGACGTGTACAATTTATCCTTATGGCGATAAATGAGTGATTCTATTGCTGCCGCTTCGCCCTGTAAATACGCCTCTAATAGTTCAGCGTCTGTAATGGATGTGGTAGTTTGCATCATTTCTTTAAAATCTCTTTTGTAGTTATTATACAGGAATCCGTCCGTATTGATATCCTGAAAATTTACTTAAGTAGAAATGTGCTTATATATACGAAAATTTTTGTGCGGAAGATTTTATTGACTGCAAAAAAGTTAAATCAACTCAATAATCCAAATTTTAACTAAAAAAAATGACAATCGTATAAGTAAGACGAGCGTTCTAAAGGAATCGTTGGGAAATTGTGAAAAGTTTTTTAAAGAATGACGAAGGTGTGACAATATTAATTGTTCCATTCTTCATCCGGCAAGGCAGGAACCTCTTCAAAATCTGAACTGCTGTCGCTTTCAGCGGTACCGCCGGTATGTCCCCATGGGGTTGTTTCAGCACGCTCTGCGCTGCCCGGGTCATAGAAAGCACAATCTTTGTATCCTTCCGGCTCAGTAAATTTCGCATCGGGGTCGATACCCAGGGACTTATCAGCATATACTTTTTTGAAAAAATAGGCCCATATCGGCAGCGCAGCTGCAGCACCTTGTCCTAAAGCCTCACTACGGAAGCGCAGTGCTCTGTCATCACATCCCACCCAGGCACCGGCCAGTAACTGTGGGGTATAACCAATGAACCACGCATCTGCCTGGCTGTTGGTCGTACCTGTTTTACCTGCGATCTCACTATTGATACCGTAGCGGAAACGCAGCCTTTTTGCCGTACCGAAATCTGCAACACCACGCATCATTTTCACCATGGTATAGGCCGTGTTTGTTGGGATGATTTCTTTTTGCTGAGGTACAAAACTCTTGATGATATTACCGTTTTTGTCTTCTATCTTGGTAATATAGATAGGTTTAGTGTTCATGCCGTTGGTAGGAAACATGGTATAGGCCCATAGCATCTCAAACAAGGAAACATCCGAAACGCCCAGCGCTGCTGCGGGAACCTTGTCGAGTTTGGATGATATACCGCAACGATGGGCAAAATCGACGAAGGCATTGATGCCCACCTGATTGATGAGGTATAATGCAGCATTGTTGATAGAAAGCGCCAAAGCCTTACTCATGGGCAGGTTGCCGTATTTGGACCCTCCCGCATTATAAAGTGCGGGATGAAAGCCCGGGAAATGCTGTGCAGCAGTAGATACAGACCCGCAAGCGGAAAATCCGTTATCTACAGCGAATGCATATAATAAAGGCTTGATGGTAGAACCTACCTGTCTGCCGGATCCTACATTGACGTGGTCAAATTGGAATTGCGTATGATCGATTCCTCCAACCCATGCCTTGATATCGCCTGTGAAAGGATCCATCACCATAAACCCCGCCTGCAGGAACATCTTCATATACTTAATGGAATCAATAGGGCTCATGACCGTATCCAGGCTGTGGTCTTTATTCCATGCAAATACTTTCATTTTTACAGGAGTTTTCATAACCTGCATGATCTCCTGTTCGGACTTTCCTTCTTCTTTTAGTAATTTATATCGGTCTGTTTGTTTGATAGAGCGCTGTAAATTCGCTTTAAGACTTCCGTTCCAGATGCTGCCATCGCTATATCCTGACTGTGATTTGAAGAGTTTTTGCAAAGATCGCATATGTTCTTCCACTGCCTGCTCAGCATAGCGCTGCATGCGCACATCCAGGGTTGTATAGATTTTTAGTCCGTCTTTGTAAATGCTATAAGGCTCTCCCGACTCCGGCTTTTTGGTATCCTTGAGGATTGTCTTTACCTCTTGTTCTACTTCCTGGCGGAAATAAGGCGCCATGCCCTCGTGGTAATCCAGCTTGTGGTAGTTGAGTTTGATCGGCTTATCTTCAAACTTGTTGTATTCGTCCATGGAGATAAACCCGTATTTCACCATTTGCCCCATCACTACATTTCTTCTGGACAAAGCTCTTTCCGGGTTACGTCGTGGGTTGTAAAGAGTATTTCCTTTCAACATCCCGATGAGAACTGCCGCTTCATCTATGTTAAGCTTATCAGGTGTTTTACTGAAAAAAGTAAGGGAGGCATTTTTGATACCGTATACATTATCTCCAAAGGGCACCGTATTCAGGTAAAGCGTGATGATCTCGTTTTTGGTCAGGTTGGTCTCCAGTTTTACTGCCAGAACCCATTCTTTCAACTTGATGAAGGGAAGTGTAAAGATATTCGGATTCCGACGAGGGAACAGGTTCTTAGCAAGTTGCTGGGTGATAGTACTGCCTCCGCCCTCTTTACCCAATAACAATACAGCGCGCAGTACCGCACGTCCGTCAATGCCGGAATGCTCATAAAAACGTGCATCTTCTGTAGCGAGGAGCGCATTAAAGACATTGGGAGAGATGTCTTTATACTCACTGTTAGAGCGGTCCTGGACAAAATAACGCCCCATCAGCGTTCCGTCTGCCGCATATACTTCCGATGACAAAGCACTGCTGGGGTTTTCCAGCTCTTTCATAGATGGCATATAGCCCAGCATGCCGAAGTTGATACCGATGATCAGCAGGTTAAAAAGAATGACGCCTATCCAAAACGCGCGCCATAACAAGCGCACCGCTTTGTTTCTTTTTTTGGGAGTTTCTTTGAGTTGGGCCATATGGCGGCAAAGCTAAATATTCAAGTAAAAGTAAACAGTCAAAGTGCAAAACCAAAAAGTTTCTCTGCTACGCAAGAACAGCGGATCAGGATGATTTTTATGCACTTAGTGTAAGGGTTGCTATGAGGCATCCTTGCGACGCTCCGTTCATCGTTCGCCTTCCTGTGAGGAGCGATGCGCACTCAAATTCATAACACACTTATTTTCAGCCCTCGTTTTCTTCATCTTGCGGTTTCACAAAATAGCTGACACTCCTTACCGGGTTTATAAAGCCCGCAAGACGTTGCCTGAACGGCAGTTTGTTTTTAATTGTTTTAATGAACACAGTTAGGAAATTTTTCACAGTTTTATGTTCCTGGTCAGTCAGAGGTTGTTTCGCGTATTTCTGTTTCAGGTAGATGATCATGAAGGAAGAAAACGAGGTGCCGAACTGCGGATCTACAATACGATTGGCATAGTACATCGGCGTTTCATTTTTCCTGAAAATCCCAACCTGGTGTAGATAGAAGGTACTGGCTCTATAAGCCCAGTATGCTTGTTGCGCAGCCCCGGCATTTTTGTATCGGCTCCGGTAGTATTGATAAATAATTGTGGGCAGCAGCAGCAACAGCAGGAGAATCGCAGCCACCAGCATCCCTAAAGTCCTTAATACGCGTTCCGTTGTAATAACTTTCTTTTCCTGTGGTGCTTTTTCCTTTTCCGGAGGTTTACTCTGGTCTTTACGTTTAAGATAGACTTCATCTATGGGGGCGGGTTTAGGAAAGCGTGCTATAACAGTTACGCCATTTTCATTCGTACTCACCGCAATTTTCTTCATGTCATCCGCATAGGATACAGCTGTAGCCATATCTCCTTTTACGATAGCGGAAATGGGCACGCTGGCGCTATCGATCCTGATAGCCGCAATTTTCAAGTCCATGCTGACAGGCACAGGTTTTTCTAAATCGTACTCTTTGTCGTGGAAGACCATGCTTTTTACCTGCATCGTCATCAGCTTTTTCAGCGTATCTATATTCTCTACCGTTCCTTCTGCCGCCAAAATGGCTTTTGGAGGCTGCATGGGGGGCGTGCCGTCAGGCTTGGGGCTTTCCTGCGCTTCATCATTCCCCACGGTGGTGTCAAAATCCAGCCAGCCATAGCCAGGGAAATAGACCTGCACCCAGGCGTGTGCCTGATCGGCATAGTACCAATACCAGCCCGGGTTTTTGCTGCTCCTTTCCACGGTCAGAAAGCCCACGGTGATGCGCGAGGGGATTCCCAAGGAGCGGAGCATGAATAGCGTAGCACCGGCATAATAGGCACAGTACCCTTTCCTGTTCTCAAAAAGAAAATACATCAGCTTGGAAGCGCTGGGGATATCCGGTATGCCGGGATTGTCTGTATAAGAAAACAGCCGCTCTCCGTTTTCGTCTTTCGACAGGAAATAATCGCGTATTGCCAATACCCTGTCTACCGGTGTGTGGGCTTTCGCTGTTATTTTTTGAGCCAACTCCGTAATTTTCTGAAATTTGGCATCACGGGGCATTCTGGTATAGTAGCTCATAAACGGCTTATCCACTTTCGTATAGTCGGTCACTTCCCGCAGCACTTCGAAGCGTTTTTCCTGGAACGCCCGTATCTGGGGATTTTCAGAGTTATATATAAAATAGGCGCTGTTCAATTCCGAAACATAGCTCTTCGCTCTGAACGCGGTTTTAAACTCATCCTTAAAATCTTTTTCTACCGTTATGGGTTGAACAAAAAAACCGGTACTGGGTGCGAGGTAGGTTTCCGGGCTAAGCGATTTGCTATACACTTCGATCTCCACCGTCCTGCGAAGTTGGTCTCCCATCGCGTTCCGGATAACAGTACTGTCTGTTTTTGTAAAGAATAAAGGAAGCCGGTTAGGTTTAGGTTCGAACAGGTCGTTTTTAGGAACGCCTACCGTATCCTTCTCAAATGTCTCGGTGCTGGTGTCAAATACGTTGTAGTGAAATGCGGTAAGATAGAGCGGGTTGGGAATATCCGTGTTGGGGAAATAGTTGTCTATATGAGCGCAAAAAAGCAATTCATTGCTCCTGCCGAGCGAGCCGCGTAACCGGGTGTACTGTTCCAGGTCAAAAGTGCCGTCCTTGTTCTTTTTGAGCATGCTGTTCTTGCCCTCCTTGCCCCCACCACCATAGTTGGCTACGGTTTCCTTTATTTCACGGCGCATAACATACACCACGCTGCCCAACAGTAATGCCGCTAACAGGCCGAAGAATAACATCCGGCGGGTAAGAAACCACCAGAATTTCTGTGATTTATCCTTATAACTATAGATCTGTTCAGAAGTGAAAATAATGTAAACAGCATATAATAAAGCGGGACTAAACGTCATCAGCAGACCTTCAACGGTATCGGTTTTCGATTTAGCGATGAGCAGGATGCAGGCACAGAGCAGGCTCGCAGCCACTATTATGGAGAAATACCTCAAACGCATAAAACCCCATCCCGCTAGCCATCCCAGCATAAAAAGAGCGGAGAAACTCCGGAATTGATTGGAGATAAAAAAAGCATCAAACTCTCCTGTTGCGAGACTGTCGATGCCCTGGTAAATAGTATAGGAAGC
Organism: Flavipsychrobacter sp.; assembly: GCA_035497455.1. Taxonomy (GTDB): domain Bacteria; phylum Bacteroidota; class Bacteroidia; order Chitinophagales; family Chitinophagaceae; genus JAFIGV01. Next base: position 289,959 of record DATJDL010000016.1, on the reverse strand, counting down.
AAAAAGCAGCAACAGGAACGGCACTAAAAACCGGAAGCGAAAGGCATGGAAGACAGCGCTGCCGACCATACCTGCTAAAAAGAAAAAACTGAAAATCAGGCTAATGTTATGGGTGCCGGGCAGATAAGCAAAAAGTCCGCTGCCGGGATTACCAATAACCCCAAAATACTGACTGATATTCCACAAAAGAAAATAACCGACAATAGCAGTGGGTATAATGAGAAACAGGATCTTAGCCAGCAGTTCGTTGACAGGTGCGGCCCGTTGTATATTCATAGTTTTTTAAGAGAGATAAATTTAAGCGAATTTGCCATGCAGGCTTGTTAAAAGTTAATAATAAGGAATGGCAACAGCCTCTTTAATGAAACGCTACTTTCGATTCATCAGATTCTTTCGTGCTGTTCTGCTCATCCTGATGGATTTTATACCTTTGCCTCCGCATGAAAAAACCGGTGACCATATTGGCTATTGAAAGCTCCTGTGATGATACCAGTGCAGCGGTGATCCGCGATGGGGTAGCGCTGAGCAACCTGATTGCTACACAAAAAGTGCACGAACAGTATGGAGGAGTGGTTCCGGAAATGGCTTCGCGGGCGCACCTCCAGAACATCGTGCCGGTGGTAGACGTGGCGCTGAAGCAGGCGGATGTCAACAAGAATGAAATCACGGCTGTAGCTTTTACGCAGGCACCGGGGCTGATCGGCTCTTTGCTCGTGGGGGCCTGTTTTGCAAAGGGATTTGCACAGGCTAGGAACCTGCCGCTGATAGCCGTGCATCATATGCAGGCTCATGTGATGTCGCACTTTATTGAAGATCCCAAACCTACTTTCCCCTTTCTCTGCCTGACGGTATCCGGAGGACATACACAGATCGTGAAAGTCGAAGACTACCTGGATATGAACGTGTTGGGAGAGACTATAGATGATGCAGCAGGAGAAGCTTTTGATAAAACGGCGAAAATGCTGGGTCTGCCTTATCCCGGTGGCCCGCTGATCGATAAATATGCCAGAGAAGGAAACCCGACCCGTTTCTCTTTTCCTGTCAGCGATATGAAAGGCTATGATTTCAGCTTCAGCGGCATCAAAACCGCTATCCTGTATTTCCTTCAAAAAGAGAAAAAGGCAGACCCTGATTTCGTAACAAACCACCTTCACGATATCTGCGCCTCGGTACAGTACACGATCATTAAATCGCTGATGAAGAAATTAGAAAAGGCGGCTGATGAGCAACACATAAAAAATGTAGGGATAGCCGGCGGCGTCTCCGCCAACAGCGCTTTGCGCGCGGCGTTACTGGAAGCCGGTGAAAGGAAAGGCTGGAATACGTTCATTCCTAAATTTGAATATTGCACGGACAATGCAGCCATGATCGGCATTACGGCTTACTATAAATACCTTCGGGGAGATTTCGCAGATCTTCGTACAACGCCTACCGCAAGAGCCGCCTGGTGATGAGCAACAGCTATTTTCAATTCAAGCAATTTAGAATAGAACAGGGACAATGTGCCATGAAGGTATCTACGGATGCCTGTATTCAAGGTGCCTGGACACCCATCGATACCACAGTTCGACATGTGCTGGATATAGGGGCAGGAACGGGCTTGCTGTCCCTGATGCTGGCGCAGCGGAACAACCTTATAAAAATAGATGCCATAGAGCTGGATAAAGACGCGGCATTGCAAGCCAATGAAAACTTCGCTTTTTCCCCCTGGAATGATCGTTTGCGATGCTACCAGGGAGATGTAAAGGGCTTTTCTTTCCACAGGAAATATGATCTCATCATCAGTAATCCTCCTTTTTTCAGTAAAAGCCTGCTGGGAGACAGTGTCCGAAGAAACCAGGCGAGACATTCCCTGTATTTTTCGCTGGAACACCTCGTAAAAGTGCTCGATCAGCAAATGGAAGAAAACGGATGTGCCAGCGTATTATTACCTGCTGCGGAGCATCAAATATGGGAGAATCTACTTGTGAAAGCAGGATATTCCATTTCAGGAGAGTTGCATATTATCCCCGCTCCGCAAAAACCCGCTAATCGGGTTGTCAGCATTTGCAGCCGGCAGCAGCGCGTACACAAGCAGACCGAAACACTACATATTCGTACCGGTAAGGACCATTACAGCGAAGATTTTAAAACGTTGATGCAAGCTTTTTACCTGCATTTGTAATGTCAGGGATTGCTTCCGGCTAAACCCATAGCTTTGCACCTCCCTTTTTTAAGTTGCACCAATGAAAAAATCTACGAAGGCCTATTTGGCACTCCTATATATCTGCATCATATGGGGCACTACCTACCTTGCTATCCGATTGGCAGTGTTGGTGTTCCCGGCATTCCTGCTTGCGGCTATCCGACAATCCATCTCCGGTTTTATTATTCTTGGCATCGGCTATTCGCTGAATAAAAAAGTAGATCTGTCTAAAAATAACCTGAAGCACCAGGCACTTATAGGCTTTCTGTTGATCACGATGGGCAACGGCCTGGTGAGTTGGGGAGAGAAGTACATTCCCAGTGGTGTGGCGGCGCTCATTTGTTCGCTGATGCCCATTTTTGCGGTCTTGGTCAATCTCATGATTTCGAAGAAAGATAAGGTCAATGCACTTATCGTGATGGGGATGTTGTTGGGTGTGGGGGGCGTAGCCCTGATCTTCAAAGACGATATAGCCGCTATTTCCAACCGGCAATATATAGCAGGTATGGTAGCCACCTTCATCGCTACAGGCTGTTGGGCTTATGGCAGCGTGCTGAACAAGAAGAAAGCTAATCTGGTCAATCCTACTTTTAATGCCGGTTTACAGGTAATATTCGGCGGATTGTTTCTTTTCATTGGCAGTCCGTTTATAGACGACTATACGCATATGGATCTTTTTCATAAAGATGTACTCTATCCGTTGCTATACCTAATCCTGTTCGGGTCCGTGCTGGCTTATACTGCGTATATGTTTGCACTGAAGGAGTTGCCGGTGGGGGTAGTTACACTTTATGCATATGTCAATCCGCTGGTTGCTGTGGTCCTGGGGTATTTTTGGCTCGATGAGAAGCTGACCTGGCACACACTTTTAGCATTTGCTGCTATCGCGTCAGGCGTATATTTAGTAAATTACGGCTATCGTCGCCAACAGCGCAACGTGACAAGTACCTGAGACACCGTTTCCACCATATGAAAAGTTATTTGCCTGAAACCATTTTTTATGAGGAATATACGATCACCAGCGATCAGAGTGCTATGCGTGTAACGGATATACATCGCTGGCTCTCTACCCGCTCACACTGGGCAATTAATATTCCTTATGAGGTCGTAGCGACTGCCGTGCAAAACTCATTCTGCGTAGGCGTGTTAAAAGAAGGTAGGCAAATCGGCTTTGCCAGGCTGATCACCGATTACTCCATATTTGCCTATCTGGCAGATGTATATGTAGAACAGGAGCACCGGGGTAGAGGACTTAGTAAAAAAATGATGGAGCTGATGATGGGAACTCCCTGGGTGAAGAACCTTAGGCGCATACTGCTGGCTACCAAAGACGCGCATACGCTCTATGAAAAATACGGTTTCGGCACCTTGTATTATCCCGATCGTATGATGGAGATATTCAAACCTGCACACTATGATATGGAACGGTAGACTTTTAGCTGTCGGGAACTGATGATGTGGATACCGGAAAGTTCTATGAAAAAGGAATACCAGGTTTTCAAAGAATCTGCTTACCAATAATTTCTTAAAATCGCTATTATGCCATTAGCTTATTTGAAGAGCGCCACAAGACAATTTGAGTACTACAAATCACTGGGAGAGCGGGCGATGATGCAGTTGGAAGACACCGCATTATTCTACCAGGTAAATGAAGAAACCAACAGCATCGCTATTATCGTAAAACACCTTTGGGGCAATATGCTCAGCCGCTGGACCAACTTCCTGACCGAAGATGGCGAGAAGCCCTGGCGCGAACGGGACGGAGAGTTCGAAGCCGGTATAAAGACACGTGAAGAACTCCTGCAAAAATGGAAGGAGGGCTGGCAATGTTTATTTGATGCGCTCAGCAGTATAACTGATGAAGATCTGGAGCAGATCGTTTATATCCGTAACGAAGGACATACCATCCTCGAAGCGATCAACCGGCAAATCGCACATTATTCCTACCACGTTGGGCAGATTGTTTTTATCGCCAAAATGATAAAGGATAATAATTGGCAAAGTCTTTCCATTCCCCGCAATCACTCTGCATCCTATAATCACCAGAAGTTTTCAGAGGATAAAGGCATCCGGCATTTTACAGAAAGCGAGATAAAGAAAACAGACGAATCATAGTCTTGTTTTATACACTCCCCTTTTAAGTCATAGTTTTTTGATGGAAGTAGAATTCTGAAAAAGATTTTTTAAAAACAAATCTTTTTTATAAAACGCTGCGTATCTGTTTTGGATACCAGCGTATAACTATTTCTAAAACCAAAAGACTTGACTCATGAACAAGAAAGAAATCTTAACAGAGCTACCACCTAACGAGGTGAAAGGCTTTTCCCGCCGCAACTTCTTAGGGCTAACAGGCGGCCTATTGGCAGCAGGCGCTCTTCTCAATGCGTCTTGCAATAATGATGATGACAGCAATCCTATGCCTGGCGTTACATTGACGAATGATGATTTTGGCATTCTCAACTATGCATATGCACTGGAGCAATTGGAAGCGGCTTTTTACTCACGCGTAGTAGAAACCGGTTTTTATGATGGTGCAACTGCCAGTGAAAAGGCATTGCTTACCGACATCCGGGATCATGAAATTGCGCACCGTGAATTTTTTAAAGCAGCACTTGGGGCTAAGGCAATAGGCTCTTTGGGCGTGAATTTCAGCACGATTGATTTTAAAAATCGCACCAGTGTACTGGGTACGGCAAAAGTATTTGAAGACCTGGGTGTATCGGCGTATAACGGGGCAGGAGTGTACATACAGAGCACCGACTATTTATTACTGGCCGGTAAAATTGTGTCAGTAGAAGCGCGTCATGCTGCTTACATCAGGGATTTGATATCCAATGGAACGTTTGCCAGCGGCGATGCCCAGATAGATATGAATGGTATGGACATATCTAAAAAGCCATCCGTGGTGCTTGCAGCAGCCAGTGCTTTCATTACTACCAAAATCAACAGCAATCTGCCTTAATCTTAAAAAACTACCGTCATGAATTTTAGCAACATATTAAATGAGATCGTAAAAGTCGATCCCGAATTTTTTGAAAAAACAGATCAGCGCCGGAATGTTCTGAAGAACATAGGACGCAAAGTAGCACTGACTGCATTGCCATTTGCAATGGGTTCCGTGTTTCAAAAAGCCTATGGTAAAACTACGGATGCCATTATCGACACCCTCAATTTTGCCCTTACATTAGAACATTTGGAAGCGGAGTTTTATAAGAAAGCGGTAGCCGATTCCTCAGGGTTATTCCCAACTCCCGCTGCCCTGAATGCCTTCGTTACCATCAGAGATCATGAAATCGCACACGTGAATTTCCTTACAGCAGGCATCAATGCCGCCAGTCCGGGAGCTGCAGTGCCAGTCAACCCCGGTGGTTATGATTTTACACTCGGAGGAGCGTTACCTACATTTACCGACTATAAGACTTTGCTAACTGTAGCACAGGTTTTTGAAGATACGGGTGTCAGAGCCTATAAGGGACAGGCAGGAGTATTCGTGAAGAACGACCTGCTTACAGCAGCACTTAATATTCACTCGGTGGAAGCACGTCACGCATCCCATATCCGCCAAATGAGAGCTGCCGCTGCGGGTGGCAGTATAGCCGTTAAGCCTTGGGTCACCATGTCGGGGGCTACAGCTAGCGGTGCACCGGCTGCATTCGATGCCAGTTATGCAGGAGAACAAATTACGACACAAGCCAATGTCAATATTATAAACATTGGAGGAACGTCCGTGTCTGCCAACGCAGCCAGCGAAGCCTTTGACGAACCGCTATCCAAAGACCAGATTTTAGCGATAGTAGGTCCGTTCCTTTTATAATCTATTGTATAAAACCTTTTAGTTATGATGAATATGGAAAACACTCAATTACTTTTTGCAGCACCGGGTGGCATGGAGCTTATTATGATCCTGTTGATCGTGATCCTGCTCTTCGGCGCCAAAAAAATACCGGAGCTGGCAAAGGGGTTGGGTAAAGGCATCAAGGAATTTAAAGATGCGAAAGAAGAGGGGATGAACCCCACCACAGAGGTAAAAGAAAGCTGAAAAATAGTTTGTGAAGCGTGATGTTTGTGTGGTTTCTATTTTTGGTTGACCGGCTGCGTCGCTCCGATAACATTTCGTTGCGACGCTCCGTTCATCTGAAGAATACTGATGAATTTTAATGATAATTAAGTAAATGAGGATGACAAAGCATATTGCCTGATAGAGAATCCTACAACATTTCATGTATTCCTTTGCCCCGGGTTTTTAACTAGGTACTATATCCTGCTTTCTCTACCAGACAGCAGGATTTTTCATGCCAGGTTGCAGAAAATCACTTAGTGTTTACCCCCTATAAATAACAGTGTTTCGCAAAATTTGAGTTTTCTGGGCTTGAGATTATAAAAAAGTCCGCAAATAATAATATCTTAAACCCAAAATATTTTTCAATGAACAAGAAAGAATTCTCAACGGAGTTGCCACCCAACGAGGTTAAAGGCTTCTCTCGCCGCAACTTCCTCGGGCTTACAGGCGGGCTTTTAGCAGCCGGCGCATTACTGAACGCGTCTTGTAATAACGATGATGATGACAGAAGTCCGGCTCCGGGAATTACGTTGACCAATGATGATATCGGAATTTTAAACTACTATTTTGCTTTAGAACAAGTTGGTGCTGCATTCTATACCATGCTGGTCAATAAAGGATTCTATGCGAATGCAACCAACAGCGAAAAGGCATTGTTGACGGATATACGCGATCATGAAATAGCACACAGAGAGTTTTGGAAGTCTACGGTAGGTACAAAAGCGATCCAGACATTGACCTTTGATTTTAACGTGGTGGATTTTACCAGCAGAGACAGCGTTTTGACACATGCCAGGCTTTTGAAAGATCTTACGGTAGCAGGCTATAACGGTATCGCCTCTCAGTTCAGAACACCTGCAAACCTGGTGTTGGCGGCTAAGATCATGTCGGTAGAGGCGCGCCACGCAGCTTACATCCGCGATCTTCTTGCGAACGGCAGCTTTGCCGGTAATGATGTGGTGGACAGCAACGGTCTTGAAATGAGTAAAAAGCCAAGCATTGTGGTAACAGCAGTGAACAGCTACCTCAAAGTGAAATTAATTTGTAAACTCCCTTAATCCGCTCAAAAATACGATCATGAATTTCAGCAATATACTCAACGAAATATCAAAGGCAGATCCTGAAGTTTTCGGTAAAATGGATGACCGCCGCAGCGTATTGAAGAATATAACACGCAAGGTGGCTCTGACCGCTTTACCCCTGGCATTGGGCACCACGTTTAATAAGGCTTACGGACAATCCAACGGTACCGTCATTAAAGCATTGAATTATGCCTTAGGGTTGGAACATCTGGAAGCTGCGTTTTATAAAGAAGCGTTAGCTGCCATCAATGCAGGTGCGTTTCCTACGATTAGTCCGGCATCCCCGGCATACGCGGCGCTAGATACGATTTACAAACATGAAACAGCACACGTGGCATTTCTTACTTCGGTAATCAATTCCATGAGTCCAAACGCCGCGGTAGCTGCTGCAACCTATGACTTTACGGTGGGCGGACAACTTCCTACATTTACAGATTATACGATATTACTGGCTGTAGCGCAGGTATTGGAAGATACCGGCGTAAGAGCCTATAAAGGACAGGCAAATGCCAGCCTGATGGGGTCTGCTAACAGCGAAGTACTGACAGCCGCATTGAACATCCATTCAGTAGAAGCACGTCACGCATCGCACATCCGTCAAATGAGGGCGACTTCTGCAGGGGGCGGTGCATCCGTGAAACCCTGGATTACGTTAGCTCAAAGTGGTATTACCGCTCCGTCCTTCGCCAATTTTGACGGTAACTATACAGGCGAGGAGTTGACTGTGCAAGGTACACCTGCCGTTAACATTGTTAATATCGGTGCCTCCGGTATTACAGCTGCAGGAGCCAGCGAAGCATTCGATGAAGGATTGACTGATGTGCAGGTTGCAGAATTGGTAAAGCCATTCATTGTAGTTGCGTAACTTTAGGGTCTAAAAATTGATCCATGTTGTATTCAGAAAATATGCAGTTGTTGTTGGCTATGCCGAGTGGAATGGAGTTTGTTTGGATCCTGCTGATCGTCATTCTGCTGTTCGGCGCAAAGAAGATCCCCGAATTGGCGAAAGGCTTGGGCAAAGGCATCAAAGAGTTTAAAGATGCCAAGGAAGAAGGAAAGAACGAAATCGATACAGAAGAGAAGAAATAAGCTTTCAACAACCTAAAAAGAGAAATCCCGCTTTGATTTTTCAAAGCGGGATTTCTTATATAGGTATATTGTAAACCGGTTTTTTCTTTTTAGAATTTTCAAAAAGTTAAGCGGCTTATTTTTTCTGTAATTCCAGGATCGTATGTGCCAGACCTATTTCATCTGTTTGCTTTACCACTTTAAAATCCGCTTTGTCGATAAGGGCTAAAAATACTTCGCTGTCATACATCTGGCTGTTACCGTTTGCCATGGTGGTAAAATAAAGCGAGGTCATTTGCAGGCTGAATGCGGAAGCCGGGAATCGTTGTACATCCCAAAAGGTTTCATTGATCACCACGCGCCCGTTATCATCCAAAGCCTCATGGCATTTATTGAGGATCGCTACGATCTCATCGTCTGCAAAACAATCGAGAAACTGGCTCATCCAGATCACATCATAACCCAGCGGCAGCTGGGACGCAGCATCCAGCATATCTGTAGGGAAGTATGTAGCCCTATTGCCATAGCCTGCATCTTCAATATTTTTCCTGGCAACATTTAGTTGCACCTGGAGATCCACCAGTCCGATTTCCACGTCCTTGTCATAATCCAGGCAAGCCAGTGTAAACTTTCCTGTATTCGCACCAATATCCATTATTTTTTTAGGTTTGGAAGCAAAGACGATGGGCAGAGCTTCCGGGAAAGCATTGTCGGAATAATAATGATCAAAATTGAACCAGCTCGTTTTGGCAGGTTCCTGCAAAAGAGAAAGACCCTGGTAGATTGTTGTCCAGTCTCCTAATTCTCTCAACCCCTTTGGCTTACCATCGGCCAGCGACGCTTCCAGGGATTTAGCACCTTCATAGCACACGTCCCGCATAAAATCCGTATTCACTACCGACATCTGGTTGTTGATAAAGAAATGACCGGTTTTAGAAAGAAAATATTTTCCCTCCTTCCGGTAAACCAATCCTATTCCTAAGCCTGCTTCCAACAACACTCTCACGGCATAACGACTCATAGCCGTAACCTCGGTGATCTCATCCAGTGTTTTGCCGTTTTGCTTGGAATCATCCACCAGCTTCAAAATCCCCTTATCTCTCAGCAACACACTGGCTTGAAAAATATAGGGAGCAAAAGCAATGAATTGCGCTTTGGAGATGGCATCTAAGGCAGAAACCTGGTCCGTTTCGAAGAGAGGGGCGTTTTTTTCTTGTGTTGCTTGCATGGGAGCCAAAAATTGTAAGGCTTCAAAAATAAGAAAAGAAAGTTAGTGGCTGTGTTGCAGATTCCTGCCTATCACCCGTTCGTGCAAGTAACAATATGTTTTGGTTTCGAGGGAAAAGACATAAATCAAAAAAGCTTCCGAATAAATCAGAAGCTTTTTTGTAGTTCAACCAGGATTCGAACCTAGACAAACAGAACCAAAAACTGTTGTGCTACCATTACACCATTGAACTAAACACCCGCAAACGGGATGCAAATGTACATCCCGATTTTAAAATGCCAAAATTTCAATGGGATATTTTTTTTGAACAAGTAAAAATTTTCAACGAACAACAATTTTTTCAATTCATGCAGTCTTGTAGATGGTAATTTGAGATTTCCTGTTTAGGTTTGTATTTCTTAATAATTTCTCCCGAAATCCAATCCATAAAGACATGTCTGTTGCGGTAAATCCCCGGCAACTTATAGTAAAGCTTATATTCATCAGCACGGCTGTTGTCATTCTTATGCGCCTGCTATTCCTGCAGCTGTTTGAGGACAAATACAAGGTAATGGCGGATGACATAGCCATCTACAAGAAGGTGGTCTATCCCCCGCGCGGAACCATTTTAGACCGGAAGGGCAAGACCATGCTTTACAATCGCCTCGCCTTCGATCTCATTGTGACACCCAATAAGGTGGGGAAGAACCTGGATACTGCTGAGTTGTGTACTGCGCTGGGTATTGATATTGGGCAGTTTAATAAGCTTCTTCAAAAAGCCATCATCAAAAACGGCTACCGAAGACCGGGTACGTTTATTGAGCAGCTTTCCGATGAACAGACTGCACGCTTCAAGGAAAATATGTACCTGTTCGACGGGTTTGAGTTGCTGGAAAGAAGCATCCGTGAATATCCCAATCCCAGTGCAGGCCTCCTGTTGGGCTATGTGGGTGAAGTATCGCCTGCCATGTTGAAGCGTGACCGTTATGCGTCCTACACGCAGGGAGATTATGTGGGCATGAGCGGGCTGGAAAATGGTTATGAGGAAGTGCTGAGAGGTACCCGCGGTGTTTATTACTATGAGCGGGACAATTACAATCGTCTCACGGAATCTTATAAAAAAGGACAGATGGATACACAGGCTGTAGCCGGCAAGGCCTTGCAGTTGTATCTGGATGCTGAAATACAGGAATATGTGGAGAAGCTGATGAAGAACATGGTAGGTAGTGCCGTAGCGATCGATCCGAAGACGGGAGGCATCATTTGTATGGTGAGTGCACCGAGCTATGATCCGAACCTGCTAAGAGGCAGAGAGCGCTCTAAAAATTATGCAGCACTAAACAACGATTACAAAAAACCGTTGTTTAACCGGGCCACACAAGCCTACTATCCCCCAGGTTCTACCATGAAGCCGATGACCGCATTGATAGCCCTGGATGTCGGGGTGATCACCCCTTCGTATGGGTATCCTTGCGGCGGCGGGTATTACGCCTGCGGTAAAAGAATCGGGTGTACACATAGCGGCGGCGGTCATGCGGCCAATCTGCGCCTGGCAATTGCAAACTCCTGCAATTCCTACTTTGTGCACATCATGCGGTTGATAGAAGATGCCAAAAAATTTGGAAACGTAAAAAAAGGGCTGCAGGCCTGGCATGACTACTGTTGGAATTTCGGCTTCGGGCATCCGACCGGTATTGACATCCCTTATGAAAACGGAGGTATTGTGCCGGATTCAACTCGTTACAACAGAATGTACGGGGGATCCTGGAATTCCTGTACCAACCTTTTTGTGGGAATGGGGCAGGGGGAGATATCCCTGACACCCGTGCAAATGGCAAATGCCATGTGCATCATTGCTAATCACGGCTATTATTATACGCCTCATTTCGTGAAATCCATAGGTGGCAATCCGAGAGATAGCATTTTAGCACCTTATCTGAAAAGGCATAAGGTGACCAGTATTTCAGACAGCTCTTTTGCGGTAGTAGCTTTGGGAATGCAGGACGTGGTAACACACGGTACCGGTAAAGTAGCGCAGCTTCCCAATATCAATATCTGTGCAAAAACAGGTACGGTGGAAAATAAAGCTGCCATTGACGGAGTCGCCGTGAAAATGCAGAACCACTCGGCATTCGTTGCATTTGCGCCCAGGGAAAATCCGACGATTGCGGTAGCGGTGATGATAGAAAATGCAGGATATGGCGCTACATGGGCAGGTCCTATTGCCAGCCTGATCATCGAAAAATACCTGACGGATTCCATCTCCTCAAAGCGCAAATATCTGGAAACGAAACTGATGAATGCCAATCTCATCAATCCTTATCTGCCTAAGATAGAAGCCGCACAACGCTATAAGGACAGCCTTCGTTACGAAACCCGCATAGCCAATAAAAGACAGGAAGAACGTGATCAGTATGTACGAGATTCCATTATCATCAGAAGGTATTTCGAAAATATGTATGGTAAAAAACTTCCATAAACTTTAAGAATCTAAATGGCAAAAGAAAATACATCGGTATTTGGCAGAATAGACGGTCTTACCCTGCTGCTTTATTTCCTGCTTGTGCTTATTGGCTTGCTTTCGGTGTTTTCCGTAGAATACCGGAGCACGGATCCCAGCATTTTCATGATGAGTAAGAGCTTTATGAAACAAACGATTTTTCTGGGTATAGCATTATTCGTGGGGATCGTTATTTTTTTTACCGACAGTAAGTTTTTCTCGTCCTTCGCTTATTTGTTTTATGCGATCGGACTCTTTCTGCTGGTCATTACCATATTTGCAGGTAAGGATGTTAAAGGCTCCCATTCCTGGCTGGGAGTGGGCAGCTTTGCATTTCAGCCGGGTGAGGTATCGAAGATCTTTACAGCGTTGGCGCTTTCCAAATTCCTTTCTTCTCCGGAAACCAATTTCAAGACGTTGAAGCACCGCTTCATAGGAGCAGCATTCGCATTGCTCCCTTGTGCTATTATCATTTTGCAGGATGAAACCGGTCTGGCCTTGGTTTATTTCGCGTTTTTTTTAGTCATGTATCGTGAGGGTTTGCCGAATATAGTTTTGATCATCGCCTTTTCGCTCATTGTACTCACGCTTGCTTCTCTGCTGATCGACAAGTCTATTCTGTTGTACATTATTTTAGGAGTAACCCTGTTTGCTGCCTACTTTATGCGGCGCGCTTTGAAACGCGATTGGGTGGTGCGTATCATCCTGGCAGGCGTATGCGCTGTTTGCATTTTGTTCTCACAGGTGGCTGTGCCCTTCGTATTTAAACATGTGATGAAAGGCTATCAGGTGGATCGTATTTATTCCATGCTGGGAAGGGAAGTGCCGGAAGATTACCAATCGAAGACTGCAGATGGCACACTAAAGAAATCGGCTAACAGCTCAGACTACAATGTGACCCAGTCGAAGATAGCCATCGGGTCGGGCGGGCTTTTCGGAAAAGGTTTTTTAAATGGAACATCTACTAAAAATGATTTTGTTCCGGAACAAAATACCGATTTTATTTTCTGCGCTGTAGGCGAGCAGTTTGGTTTCTTAGGTAGCCTGATTCTTATCGGGCTGTATGTTTCGCTGATGTTGCGGATCCTGCACTTGGCAGAACGGCAGCGATCGGCATTCAGCAGGATCTACGGGTATTGTGTGGCGTCTATCCTGTTCTTTCACTTCGCCATCAACCTGTCTATGACCATTGGTTTGGCACCGGTCATCGGTATCACGTTGCCATTGCTCAGCTATGGTGGTTCCTCGTTACTGTCATTTAGTATCTTCATTTTTATCCTGTTGCGTCTTGATGCAGACAGGCAAGCGATGATACGCTAACTTTGCAGGTCTATGATAAAAATTATCCCGCTGTCCGAAGGCGTTTTTACGATCGGGCATGATAAAATATTTCATCCTTTTGACCCTGAAACCGAAGAACTCAATGACCGCCCCACCGGATCGTTGCTGGTAGAAGTGCAGCCTTTTCTCCTGGTGACACAGCAGGATGTGATATTGCTGGATACCGGCCTGGGCTTCCATATAGGTAATGACCTGCAATTACATTATAATCTTGCAAAGCAGGGCTACCGGCCGGAAGACGTGACCAAGGTATTGCTCTCTCATTTGCATAAAGATCATGCTGGCGGAATGTCTTTTAAGGATGCAGCAGGTAACTCTAAGCCTTCTTTCCCTGAGGCGATGTATTACATTTACAAAGCAGAGGCGGAGGGTGCTATTCAGGATACATCTCTTTCTTACATCCCGGAAGAGCTTAACCCGGTTTTACAATCGGACCAGGTGGTATGGCTGGAAGGCGAAAACGGCATTATCGACGAGAACATCCGCTTCACTCACAGCGGCGGGCACAGCAAAAATCATATCGTTTTCCTGTACGATGACGGTGAAACCAGAATCTTCTTCGGAGGAGATGAGGCGCCGCAACTTAAGCAGATGAAAATTAAATACGTTGCCAAGTACGACTATGATGGTAAAAAAGCTATGCAGCTACGCGAACAATATGCTGAAGCGGGAAAGAAAGGAGATTGGCAGTTTTTGTTTTATCATGACGTGAAAACTCCGGTATCGAGGCTATAGCAGGCTATTTCGAATGCAAAATCGGCGGGAGCTACTTATAGCAGAATGGGTTATTTGTTTTTGACGATATTTACCGTTCCTACCACAGTTAATAATTGTGCCCTCATTTCAAGTTAGAACTGCATAGTTCCTTCTAAATCATACTCTTTGTTTGCATTAACAGGACAGAATTCCCTATGTCCAATGTTTGATCTAGCACCATTATTACCAGATTGTTTATGATTTTCTTTAATGTTAATCTGCGGTTAAGTCGAGGTTAATGAGTGGTTAAGTAAAACTACTTAATAAATACCATCAGCCCAATACCAGCATGGGTTTCAGCTGTTTGATGCAAATTTGACGTACATATTATTAGTTTAATAAAATCGTTCAAGACAAAATATATTTTATTATTTATAATATTATTTGAAGGGCGTTGTATATTATAATTAGTTTTGATAAATAATTATCTATCATGAAAACAAAATTATTATTAGGTATTGCAACCTCTATCGCCCTGACTAATGGCGCAAATGCTCAGGTGAGCATCTCTACTGTAAACACGTATTATGCCCAGGATTTCGATTTGCTAGCTACAACAGGTACCGCCAATGCGGCGAATACACTTCCTGCAGGGTGGGTTTTTTCCGAAACGGGAGGAAATACAACGTACGAGGCATCCGGTGGTAGTTCAAGTACGGGTGGCGTTCATAGTTTTGGTAGTGCAGCTTCTACCGAGCGTGCATTGGGTTCCATAACTACCAGTAGCATAACACCTGTCTATTTTGGTGCTTCTTTCGCAAATAATACGGGCGTTAGTATTCACAACCTGTCGGTAGCGTACAAAGGAGAGCAATGGCAGAAAGGTGGGGGAAATGTAGGACCGGATTCTTTATCATTTCAGTACTCCACCAATGCTACTTCTCTCACGGATGGCTCCGCTACCTGGACTACCGTATCAGCGTTGGCGTTCAATTCCATTTATACTGGCGCAGGTGGTGCGCAAAGCTATAATGGGTCCCTTTTTGCAAACAGTACAAAAAAATCACATGCCATCACAGGTTTGAACATTCCGTCAAACGCCACATTTTGGATTCGCTGGACGGATGAAAAAATAAGTACCGGCAATGACAACGGAATGGGTGTTGACAGTTTTCGTATTGCTACCAACGTAGGTACCAGTTACTATCCCCGTGCAGGATCTACAGACCTGAATAATGTAGCTAACTGGACGTCTGATGTATCAGGTGGCGCGGGTACTTCCCCCATTAACTTTACATCTCCGTCTCAGTATTTTTATGTAAATAACAATATTACTAATCCTACCTATACCGGGGATTGGATTATCTCCGGTGGCTCTATTGTAATTGTTACCAACCCGAATGGTATTGTTGCAAATCCCTTCAGTATGTTGAAAATAGGAACGGGTAGCACTTTTAACTTACAGGGAAATAAATTGCTTTTAGAAGGCAATCACAATAATGTAAGAAAGGCTATGATAGGCAATATACAAGGTACCCTTGCCGGAGCCACAAATGTAACGATGGAATGGCCTGTAAATACTTTTTATGTGAAACGTGCCTGGAGATTGCTGGCAGTTCCTTTTCAGGCAGCAACAGCGCCTACGATACTCAATTCCTGGCAAGAGGGAGTGTCTGGCGGCAATCCTAATTCCGGATTTGGTACATGGGTAAGTTCTGCAGATCCTGCAGCAGTCAGTAATGGATTTGATGGGGTTTCAAATAGCACCTCTATCCAGTATTGGAATGGCACTGCTTACGTTACACCTGCCAACACTAATGTGACTAAGGTCACCGACCATGGTGCGGCATGGATGTTATTTGTACGCGGTGATAAATCGGCAAATACTTATACTTCCCCTCCTAATACGACCAAACTTCGGGTAACAGGCACTCCTAATCAGGGCAACATAACAGCAGGCGTAGCGGGTAGCAGCTGGTCGCTTATCCCCAACCCTTATCCTTGTAATGTAGATTATGAAGCGGTTTATACAGCAAATGGCAGCCCAGCGACCTTAAATAATTATTATATCTGGGACTTTACTTTAGGTACCATTGGCGGCTATCGTACGGTAACCCGTGTCAATGCAACCAATTATGTGATCACGCCAGCAACAAGCAATGTAAATGGTGCAGACAGTGCAAGCAATAGATATATTTATGCTGGTTCATCATTTTACTTGAACGCCAACACGACACTGAATTTTACAGAAAATATGAAAGCAGTTACAAGTAGTGTTGCAACGCCTCCTTTCTTTTTCCCACAATACGTCCCTTATAAAACCACCTCTGCTCTTGAAGAGCTTGTGGTAAATTTAAGCTATGACAATGGTGACAGTTTCACCCTGGCAGATGGTTTCAGGGTTTGGTTTGACGGAGGCTATACCAATACTCCCTCTGCTGAAGATGTGGTAAAACTGGAAAACAACTACGGAGAAAACTTGTCTGTTACGAATACCGGAGGCGACTATGTAATCGAAAAACTTGCTCCTGTTGCAGGTACGGAAACCGTACAACTGCGTTTTTGGAAGACAGCTTTGAGAGATTATAAGCTGACCTTCATGCCAAAAAATCTTACACAAGGTACCAAGGCTTTTCTGGTAGATGCTTATACTAATACTTCTACTTTAATTGCCGATACCGGAACAACAGAATATTTGTTCTCAGTTACCAATGATGCAGGTACCTGGAATCCCCTACGCTTCAGGATCGTATTCAATAATACCGCAACTGCCATTCCTGAAGCGACTTCTCCTGTAGCAGGCATCACTGTATTCCCTAATCCGGTTCAGGGAAAAACACTGCATATTGATTTTAAGGGTATGAAGGAAGGTGTGTACAATGTAACATTGACGAGTATGACGGGCGCCGTGGTGAAAACCGTGAAATTGCAGCACAAAGGTAACAGTACGTACACTGTAACAATACCTGAAAGCCTTGCAGCCGGTGTTTATAATGTAAAAGTAGTAGATGCTGCCAATAACCAGCAATACAACCAGGAATTAATCGTACGGTAATATCGTTTTTAAGTGATCTTTTAAGAGACCGTCTTACTGCGAGACGGTCTCTTTTTATGACCCTACAACCTTTTCCCTGGTGGATTCTAAGTTGCAGGTTTTACTTTTGACCTCAATGATTGCTCAAAAGAAGAAAATAGGTATTGTATGTACTTCGCCAGGTTTTGGTGGATTGGAAATGTACACCCTGGAACTTGCCCAAGCATTAAAGCAATTAGGTTGGGAGGTGAAGTTGTTACTCAATGAAAAAAGTAACCTCTATGGCCACAGCAGGGAGCTGTTTGATGCAGTAACTATACAGCGTTATGCAAAGGAAAAAAATACAGCATCCGTCATAAGGAAATGGAATAAAACAGAAAATTGCAGTTTACTGTTTACTCCTTATAATAAAGACATCAAGCCGCTCGCGATCTATAAAAGATTTTCGGGGAAAAATATACGGATCGTTTATCAGCAACACATGAAAGTGGGGGTCAGGAAGCGCGATTTTATTCACCGCCTTCGATATAATATGCTTGATCTTTGGATCACACCGCTTGAGTACCTGCGGCAGGAAACGCTGGAAAAAACGACCATTCCTGACAGGAAAATACGTATCGTCCCTGTTGGATTGGAGCTTGACAAATTTCAAAATGTGGACATCAGTCAATCATCAGCGAGGACACAACTCGAACTTCCTGCGGATGCCTTCATCATAGGTGTATTGGGAAGGGTAGATCCTAAAAAAGGACAGGATTTTCTGATTAAAGCGGTGGCTTCTTTAAAAAGCAAGTCAGCTGTTCACCTGCTGATTATGGGAGATGTGACGGCATACGAAGGGAACGATTGGTTGCAATACCTCCATCAGCTGGTGAAGGAAAACGGACTCGAACATCGTGTGCATTTCCGTTCCTACCAGCAGGAGGTTCTTTTATTTTATAAAGCGATCGATGTATTTGCCATGTCCTCACACGGAGAAACCTATGGGTTGGTCACATTGGAAGCAATGTACTGTGGAAGACCTGTGATAGGAGTCAATACAGATGGCACAAAAGCATTACTCGAAGGAGGAAAGTTTGGATGGCTGTATAACCTGGACGATCTGGAAAGTTTCTCGCGGCAGCTGTCCTATATCATGCAACAACCTGAAGAAACAAAGGAAAAAATAAAGCAAGCAAAGCAACATGTTGCTAATCAATATCAATTTAGCTATACGGCATCAGCTATGGATGCCATCCTTTCTGAGCTTCTGTAAAATGTAGGCGAAATCCGTACTTTGTAATGAATTTTTCATTTTTAGGGGCGAATGTTTTTACGTCATATACCATTTCTCAAAGCTGTTCTTCTGTATGCGTGCACTGCATTTGGCGGTCCGCAGGGGCATTTGGGAATGATGGTGCGGACATTCGTTCAGAAAAGAAGAGATGTGACCGAGGAAGAATTAACGGAGCTGAATGCATTTTGCCAGATGCTTCCGGGTCCATCTTCGACACAGACGGTAGTGCTGATTGGTTTGAAACGGGGTGGGATCCCTTTGGCGGTGGCTACCTTACTCTGCTGGATACTGCCCGCGACGCTCATCATGTCGGCGCTTTCGTTTTTGCTCCTTTATATCAACGCAAAAGAAATTCAGCAACATCTTTTTCTGTTCGTGCAGCCCATGTCCGTAGGCTTTATAGCATATGCAGCCATGCGTATCGGAAAAACAAACGTAAAGCATCCGGCTACGTTTGCCATGATGCTCGGGGCTACCCTGGCTACATTTATAGTCCGGTCCCCTTGGATATTTCCGGCTGTATTATTAGTTGCCGGTTTTGTGAGCAATATCAGCAACAAGCGGATTCCGAAGAATAAGGTAAAGCCGAAACCTATTAAATGGATCAATCTTTGGTTGTTCCTGCTTTTATTTTTAGTTGCGGGTGTTTTGTCAGAAGCGGCTAGGACCAATGACTGGGAACACAAGCGGCTTTTCAATATTTTTGAGAACTTCTATCGTTTTGGAACGATCGTTTTCGGCGGTGGGCAGGCCCTCGTTCCCATGATGCTGTACCAGTTTGTCAACCGCCCCATATCCATGCACCAGCAGTCCTGGCTTAGCTCTACGGAATTGCTCACAGGATATGGCGTAGTACAGGCTGTGCCAGGGCCTGTTTTTTCCATCTGTAGTTTTGTGGGTGGTATGGTCATGAGCGATCAAGGTCCGCAATGGCAGATTGCCGGTTCTGTAGCCGCTACGATTGCTGTCTTCTTACCCAGCACTTTATTGCTTTTTTTTCTATTCCCGCTGTACCATAATCTCAAGCAGCACGTCATTATTTTTCGTGCATTAGAAGGTATCAACGCCGCTATTGTAGGGTTTATCCTGGCTTCCGGCATTGTGCTTTTTCAAACCATGCCTTTCGAATGGCTGAATGCTGTCGTCGTTATTATTACGTTTTGCATTCTCTATTTCACCAAGATCCCCGCACCGTTGATTGTCGTGGGCTGGTTACTACTCGGTCTGGCTATGACAAATTAAGCTAATTGATTTTTTGTATGCAGCGTGATAAATAGATTAAATCAGACGGTTGTTTGCCATGATTTTGTAAGTATTTCGGCATTACCTGAAATTCTCCGCCTGACGAAAGCATCGGGGGTAATATCCAAATCATTAGAGGTAAATTGGTTACAATAAAATCTTTTAGTTTTTCGAGTAACAATAGTATTTTAGCTCTTACAATCAGCCTTCATGGAATACGAAATCAAACAGAGCGGCAAGTTTAAATATGTAGAGGAGGGGAAAGGTGAACCGTTGATATTATTGCACGGTTTGTTCGGTGCGCTGAGCAATTTTAAGGATCTGGTAGATCATTTTAAGACCACACACCGGGTTATTATTCCGATGTTGCCACTGTTTGACCTTAATATCCTGGATACAAGTGTGTCCGGTTTGGCAAAACATGTACAGCGTTTTATTGAAGCGATGGATTTGAGAAATGTACATCTTTTGGGCAATTCCCTCGGAGGTCATGTAGGCTTGGTCTATACCCTGAAAAATCAGCCTCTTGTCAAAACCATGACGCTTACCGGAAGCAGCGGCTTGTTTGAGAACGGTATGGGAGAAACATACCCCAAGCGCGGAGACTATGAATATATCCGTAAGAAAACAGAACTGACGTTCTACGATCCGAAAATAGCATCTAAAGAATTGGTAGACGAGGTTTTCGGGATAGTAAACAACAGATTGAAGGCCATTAAGATCATCACGTTAGCCCGATCTGCCATCAAACATAACCTGGGCAATGAGCTAAAAGAGATACGAGTGCCTGTATGCCTCATTTGGGGAAAGAACGACACCATCACCCCGCCGATGGTCGCAGAAGAGTTTCATCAGTTACTCCCTACTTCGGAGCTTCATTGGATCGATAAATGCGGGCATGCTCCTATGATGGAAGTCCCCGTTGAATTCAATGTAATTCTTGATAAATTCCTGGAGCAACATAAAGGCTAATACTTCCTTAATTTTGTGCGTTTATTTCCGTTTGCTAAAGGATTTTGCAATCTGGCAACGCTTTTGCTATGTATAATTGAAGAAGAACTGACAGTAGAAAATGACCATAGGACAATTGATATCACCCTCAGTGCCACAGCTTGCGCTTTCCGATACGGGCAGTAAGGCTTTGTCGTTGATGGAAGAGAATAATATAACGCAACTTCCCCTCGTCAATGAGGGTAAATATATTTCGCTGGTAGGAGAAGATGATGTGATGGATTGGGTTACACCGGAGTCACCCTTAAGCGCAGCAGATTTTCTGGAATATAAACCGGCCGTATTTGCGCAGGGGCACCCGTTCGAAGCGTTACGGGTGGCCAACCGGCAGCACTTGTCCGTAGTGCCCGTAATAGATGCGGAGAATAACTACCTGGGATCTATTACACAGGAAGACCTGCTAAAGTACATTACTGAAAACAGCGGATTGGATAATCCCGGAGGCATTATAGTGATTGAAGTGGCTCCGAGGGACTATAGCCTGTCAGAAATAGCAAGAATTTGTGAAAACGAGGAAGTGAGCATCATCAGCCTGCAATTACATAATGGAGCTGACGGTAAAATTGAAATTACGTTGAAAACCAACCGGGCTAATCTTTCTGCACTGGCTAATTCCTTTGAAAGACGCAGTATCATTGTGAAAGAAGTATATGGAGAACAACAGAATCAGGATGATTTAATGGATCGTTTTGGATTGCTGATGAATTATTTGAATATGTAACGCCATAGTCCGTCTGTCTGCCATAAATAATAAATCCAATGATCGCGATCGATAATGTGCTTTTGAGTGATGATGTTGTTGAACGTCATTTTGTATGTGACCTGCAAAGTTGCAAAGGCGGGTGTTGCGTAGACGGCGATTGCGGCGCACCTCTTACGGAAGAAGAAACAGAAATTATCGCGTCGATCTATCCCATCATAAAACATACCTTACCCGATGAATATGTCGCTGAAATAGAACGACAGGGTACGCATGTGATAGATGATGAAATCGGTTGGGTAACCCCCACCGTAGGAGACGGTATTTGTGTATACGCTTATACGGATGAAATTGGCATCGTAAAATGTGGCATCGAGAGAGCCTGGAAAGAAGGATTGATAGCTTTTCAAAAGCCGATCTCCTGCCATCTCTATCCTATTCGTATTAAATACGGGGAGGGTTATGACCTCGTGAATTATGAACCGCGTAAAACACTTTGTAAACCGGCTTGCAAGCTGGGTAATAAACTGAAAATCCCGGTGTACAAATTTTTGAAAGACTCCCTCACCCGGAAGTATGGGGCCGATTTTTATGATACGCTGGATGCGGTAGCCCAAAAAATGGAACGTGACAGGCAACGTTAGAAATATCGCTCGGCTACCAATCCGTAAGTAATCAGCATATTTTCCCTGTTGGTACGACTTATCGTATTGTAAGTAAACCCTCCGCTCATATTCAGCCATTTCCAGATCTTGATCTCCAGGTTGCTCGTGATATTGATAATATAGTCATTCCCGTATTGCAAAGACGGCTGATAGAACCCTGTAAAGTTAAATTTGATCATATCGCGGTGATTGACACGATATTGAAGCCTCAAAGAATTTCGATAAGTCTGGTAGATAAGCGTCGGATCTTCATCTGTTACCAGATTGGTATGTTCAAATAAAATTCCGTCGCTGATACTGAGCATCATGTTTTTCTGGTCGATGATCCGGTAAGCGAGGCCCAACCCTGCCTGCCATTGTTGATTGATACGTAAAGAGTAACTGGAAGTGAAATTTAGCAGTCCCCAGTAGTAAAAACGAGGTATGAACTTATAACGATTGAAATCCAGCGATGTGAGGATGTCATTATTCGTCAGTTTTTGCGGGGTAGTGCCATATACCCATTTTGCATTGGCATTAAAAACGAAATCTTTGCCCCTGTAGCCATATTTTGCCCCGTTGTTGAACAGGTAAGAGACGCCATCTACCGTGCGATTAAAATTGCCTGTAGCAGACAGGTTGACCATATTCCGTGTCGTATCTGTGAATTGTCCGTGAGCCTGCTTTATGCAGGTACAAAAAAATACTACAAATAACACCGGTTTCAGGTTAGGCATGCTAGTTTTTTTGTGATGAAGCGGCACAAAAATAAAAAATGAAGCCCTCGAATGAAAAAGGAGGCCGATGGCGGCGAGAATTTTATAGATTTATGCAGCGAGACTTATAACGACCATGCAATCATTAAAAACGAAGACCTGGCGTGAGCGGCTTTATGAGATCATATTTGAAGCAGATACTACTGCCGGTAAACTATTTGATGTTTGCCTGCTCATCACGATTGTTGCAAGTATTGTTACAGTAAGCCTGGAAAGCGTGCAGGCTTATTTTCTGAAGTATAAGCAAGTATTTTATACCCTGGAGATCGGATTCACCGTGTTGTTTACTATCGAGTATATTTTAAGGCTGATTGCCTCCCGAAGGCCGCTGGTATATGCAAAAAGTTTTTACGGGATGATCGATCTGATTTCTGTCTTGCCTACCTACCTGATTTTCTTTTTCCCACAACTACATTATTTGCTGCTGATACGCTCTATGCGCCTGCTACGGGTATTCAGGGTGTTTAAAATGGTACATTTTCTCCGCGAGAGCTTATTTCTCGTAGATGCGCTCTGGTCTTCACGGCGTAAGATTCTGGTGTTCTTCTTTTTTGTTATCCTCCTTACGATCGTTTGCGGGTCTATCATGTTTGTCATAGAGAGCGGCAGGAATGAATCCTTTCATAGTATTCCGCAAAGCATCTATTGGGCTATTGTAACGCTTACTACGGTAGGGTATGGTGATATTTCGCCGGTGACACCCTTAGGTAAGGTAATGGCGTCTTTTATTATGTTGCTGGGGTATTGCATCATAGCGGTGCCTACCGGCATTGTTTCGGCCTCCATGGTAAAAGGAATTACAGAACATAAGGTGACGACACAGACCTGTCCCAATTGTCATAAACAGGGACACGAAACAGACGCAACCTTTTGCAAATTTTGTGGTGGAAAATTATAGCGCTGTAATAGAAATCATCCGATGAATGGTGCTGCCGCCACCAAAATTCAATAGTCATACAGGCTTGGACCTCCCCCAAAACTATCTTAACTGTTGGATCGTTCCCTCGTCATTGATACGGACGATTCGGGAGGGCGTTCGAATGGTCATGTCGTCCTGCCTGTATTTTACTACATAATCCGCCTGGGAAATGATCCGATCGTCCATCATGGAAAAAATGGAAGGAGTGGGAGCTCCGCTCAGGTTGGCAGAAGTGGAAACAATCGGTTTTTGAAACCGTTTAATGAGCGCTTTGCAAAAAGGATCTTTCGTGACACGAATAGCGATACTTCCGGACTCATGCACCGCATTTTCAGGAAACTCCAAAGCACCGTCATAAACGATGGTAGTAGGCTCTTCGAAGCCCTCGGCGATAGCAACAATATCGGGCGGGGGAGCAGCTACATATTGCAGGATATCACGGGCATCAGCCAGCAGGATGATCAGTGATTTTTCTTTAGGACGTTGCTTGATGGAAAAGATTATATCGATCGCCTGTTCATTAAAGGCATCACAGCCTAATCCCCAAACCGTATCGGTAGGATAGAGGATGGTGCCTCCTTCCTGTAGGATGCGCACACAGTTCTTTATGTCGTTTTCGAAGTCCACCATAGGAGTTGCGAATTGGTAATTTTTTTTGCACAATTAAAATGCCCTTCGGGGCAGGCGCTGTGTCCATGCAAGCCGCAGGGACGGCAAGATAATCGTTCCGGCACTTCCACCACGTTGTTATAGTCGCTCAAGGGACCAAAACCAAATGCAGGAACGGTGGAGCAGTAGACCGCGGTTACGGGTGCATTGACTGCCGATGCAAAATGCATAGGTGCGGAATCGTTGGCATAGTTCATAGTGGCATGCTGCATCAGTGCAGCGGATTCCAGGAAATTCAACTTGCCGCAAAGCGAGACCACCCGCTTATTGGTGGAAGCATGGATAACGGTTTTCGCTATCGCCTCATCGCCGGGCGCACCTAACAAATACACGGAAAATCGTTCTGGAATTTCATCGATCAATTCCGTCCATTTTTCTGCCGGAAATTGTTTGGTGAACCAGACGGACGAAGGTGCAATGCATACGTAAGGCTGATTCTTATAGGCTTTTACACTATTATAGTCCTTAGCGGAAGGGTAGAGTTTAGGAAGCGCTTTTTGATCGTCTGTAATGTCACGGATCAAAAGATGATTTCGATCCGTTTCATGAAGCGGATTGGAGGTATACGGTTCAGAAAGTACATGTTTTACCTTGTGCGTATAACAAAAAGAAAACGGGTTTTTATCGAATCCTATTTTGTTTTTGGCACCGGACAACCAGGTAATCAGACCGGATGTAGCAAACCGGTGAACGTTGATCACATAATCATATTTTTCTTTACGAACGTGCCCGATAATTCTTAATAAATTCTTATTCTTTTGATTTTTCTTATCCCAAACCCAAACATTATGAAGAAAGGGGTGGTCTTTTACTAAGCCTTCATTACCTTTACGAAGCAAAAAGTCAATCTGAGCATCGGGAAAAGTTTGATGTAATTTTTCTGAAATGCCGGTGGCCAAAACAACATCTCCAATGAAGGCGGTTTGTATGATGAGAAATTTTTTCAAGAGTGGTCAAAAATAAGATAGAAATTCCTTTAACTGTAATTTAACAAACTTTGGAGCGACATTAGTAGTCTTAAATATCAAAAAATAAACAACTCAATTTAAAAATCTACAAAAATGAAAAAGATCATCTTGTCTTTAGCGGTATTGGCTCTTACAGCTTCTGCATCATTTGCTCAGGATAAAAAACAAGCTATCGAGGCTACGCCTGCAGATAAAGCTGCTGCTCAAAATCCGGATGCGATGAAATTTAATGAAGAGGTACATGATTTCGGTACCATTCCTCAGGGTAAACCGGTAACCACAGAATTTACATTCAAAAATACCGGCAAATCACCGATCACCTTATCAAACGTAAGTGCATCTTGCGGTTGCACTACTCCGGAATGGACAAAAGAACCCATCCTGCCTGGTAAAACCGGCAAAGTAAAAGCGACTTACAATGCCGCTGCTGCTGCACCTTTTACAAAAACCATCACAGTAACTTCTAACCAAGGCACTAAAATGCTGACCATTAAAGGTACGGTAGAAGCGGCTCCGGCAAGTTCTGTACCTCAAAACAGTTCTTCTGTAAAAACACACTAATCAATCGATGAGAAACGTTCTTCTTGCATTAGCATTGCTTGTAGGAAGTGTGAGTGTGCATGCTCAGGCTATCAATAATGTGCCCGAACCCGAAAAACAAAAAACGGTGAAGGCAAAGGCTCCGAAATTCAAATTTGTCAAACAAGTTCATGATTTCGGCACCATTCCGGAAGGTCCTTCCGTAACCTATATATTCGAGTTTAAGAATGTAGGAAATGCCCCGCTTGTCATAGAAGACGCAAGTGCTTCCTGTGGCTGCACAACACCGGAATGGACTAAAGAGCCTGTATTGCCGGGAAAAAAAGGTAAGGTAACCGTGACATATAATACAGCAGGCAGAGGCAATCAGCCTTTCGACAAGCAGATATTCGTAACGTCTAATGTGCCTACCGAAAAGGTAATACCCACAGAGCTTCATATCAAGGGATTCGTGTCGGCAGGTAGTTCCATACCGGCAGACAATAAGGTAAGAAAGTAAAACTTATCAATAACTGAATAAACCGGCGTTTGAGCGCCGGTTTATTTGTTTGGAAAATATCCGGGCTGCTTTTCGTTGCTCGCCTTTGTACCTGTAAAAGTTTAGTAATAAAAGACGTTTTGAAATGTAAGTTTCGGAACCTGATTTTAGAATATTACCCTTGCAATTTCTATTTTTGTCCTCATGCCGGTAATAGCACATCGCGGCGCGCAAATGCCGCCCTCACCCATAAGAAAACTGGTTCCCTTCGCTGAAGCAGCAAAAAAACGTGGAACAAAAGTGTATCATCTCAATATCGGGCAACCTGATATAGAAACGCCCCCATCCATACTGGATGCCGTAAAGCATACCGATATGAAGGTGCTGGAATACTCGCACAGTGCGGGTTTCGAAAGCTACCGCAAAAAGCTGGTGGAATACTATAAACGTAACGATATTGATGTCAATCATAACCAGATCATTGTCACAACGGGCGGTTCAGAGGCGATCTTATTTGCTATCATGAGTTGTATGGACCCGGGTGATGAAATGATTATTCCTGAACCTTTTTACGCCAATTATAATGGCTTCGGCACCAGCGCCGGTATCAAAATCGTCCCTATTCCTTCCGGTATAGAAACGGGTTTTGCATTGCCACCTATCGAGGCGTTTGAGAAAGCCGTGACCACGCGCACCAAAGCCATCATGATCTGTAACCCTAATAATCCTACCGGTTATTTGTATAGCAGGGAAGAGTTGGACGTATTGAAAGAAATCTGCTTAAAACATGACCTGTTCCTGTTTAGTGATGAAGCCTACCGTGAATTTTGCTATGACGGTCGTAAACATATATCCGCGCTTTCCCTGGAAGGGTTGGAAGAGCATGCCATCTTATTGGATACCATTTCAAAACGCTACAGCGCTTGTGGCGGGCGTATCGGCGCTTTTGTCACGCGTAACCAGCAGGTGTTGGATGCCGCTATGAAATTTGCACAGGCACGCCTGAGCCCACCATCATTTGCCCAGATTTTAGGCGAAGCTGCGGTCGATCTCCCTGCCAATTATTTCGACGAGGTTCATGCGGAGTATAATGCACGCAGAGACTTGCTCGTAATGCGCTTACAGGCTATGGACGGCGTAACCTGTCCTAATCCAGGTGGCGCATTTTATGCCATGGCCAAACTACCGGTGGATGACAGCGAAAAATTCTGCCAGTGGTTGCTGGAAAGGTTTTCCCATAATGGTGCAACAGTAATGATGGCACCTGCGGCAGGCTTTTATGCTACACCAGGCAGGGGCAGGAATGAAGTGCGCCTGGCTTATGTATTGAACGAAGAAGCCATTAATGGAGCCATGGATTGCCTGGAAGCTGCGCTGAAGGAATACGGAAAATAAACGAAGATCTTATATTCGATCTGCTGTTAAATGGTTGTTTCATACAAGAGGCAACCATTTGATTTTTAGAGTTCATCGATCAGCCTGTCGAAAATTCTCATTGCATAACTGCATAGAAATGAATAAATTTAGTGTCTGAAAACGAACTGAACTATGCTGTCAAAAACAATACAAGAAGCACTTAACCGCCAGGTGCAAATGGAAGCGCAGTCCTCACAGGCTTATCTTGCTATGGCTTCCTGGGCCGAGATACAACCGGGCTTAGAGGGCGTTACGGAATTTTTTTACAATCAGTCGGAAGAAGAGCGTGTGCATATGCTGAAACTGCTGCGCTATATTAATGAACGCGGCGGCTACGGCATGGTATCAGAACTCAAACAACCTATGGTTACCTTCCCTTCTTTAAAAAAATTGTTCGATGAGTTTCTGAATCATGAATTGCAGGTAAGTAACAGCATTAATGAACTCGTGGATATGGCCTTGCAGGAAAAAGACTTCGCGACCCACAACTTTCTGCAATGGTATGTAAGTGAACAACTGGAAGAAGAGCGCACTGCCCGTACACTTAACGACAAACTGGAAATGATCGGTGAAGACCGTGGCGGGCTTTACCTGTTCGATAGAGATATGATGAATTATAGAGGAAACGGTAAAGGAGGAAAGAAATAATCCCTTATTGTTTTTTTATTTTCCCATCCCTTTTCGGTAATGAAAAGGGATTTTTCTTTTTGAATCCGGGCTGAGGGATGGCAATGCTCTTTAGGGCAATGGTATCCTTCATCTTTTGCAGCTTTATTTCGCATTGCCGTTGGTTGAAAACGGCTTAACCCAGGTTGATATTTATAACTGTCGTCTACCCATTTCATAAAAAAAAGCTAAGGCATAGGGGTAAAGAAGTGATGGTCTGTCATACTGATATAACATTCACTAAACAGTCTTGATATGCAGTTCAAATCGTTCATTGCCCAAAAAACTAAAGTAGTCGTTGCAGGCTTATTTATGATGGTGTTCCTGGTGACTCCCTGCCTGGCAGAGAATTTCATCTTCATCAAAAAACAAAACGGAATACGGTTGTATGAAAGGGAACTTTTTTACCAGGACAAAAAAGTAAGAGAGGTCAAAGCTGAATTTTTGCTGAATGCCAAACCTGAAGATGTCGTGCGGTTGATAAAGGACGAGAAACGCATCAGCAGCTGGAACAAACGGATCGACAAATATCAGATTGTCAAAGGTGCACAACCTTCTACGTGGATGGCGTATACACGATTTGATCTTCCCTTCCCTTTTGATGATCAGGAGACGCTATTGCTCTATAGCATTTCCGAAATGCAGCAGGAAAGCTGGAATATTCAATTTTCCAGCATCACATCCAAAGCCTTTCCTCAGACCCGGAGTGTAAGCCGTGTAAATCATGTGAAAGGGAGCTGGTTGCTGGAGAACGCAGGAGATAATCAACTTAAAATTACGTATCGTATTCTCTCCGAGCGTAAAGACGAGATACCCAAAGTCATTTCTGATCCGATCATCCGGGATAACCTGCTGAGTTCACTGTACCGTATGAAAACTATTCTCGAAAACTAAAACCCGCTTCTATGCTTACGATTCTCATCATCTGTGCCATCCGCAGTTGGTATATCAAAAAACTAACAAAACAAACGTTACCATGAAAAGTTATGTTGTTATCACAGGAGCCTCTTCCGGGTTGGGCAAGGCGATTTCTGTTGCTTATGCCCGACAGGGGAGAAACCTGTTGCTCATCTCGATGCCCAATTCCGGATTGCCGCAGCTCAGCCGGCAACTGCAAGAAGTCTATCACGTCGATGTGGTGCATTTCGTCTGCGACCTGTCTTCTGTTGAAATGGTAAACTGCCTTTGTAAAGAAAGTCTGCAGCAGTATGATATCGATTGCCTGGTGAACAATGTCGGCATCGGGGGTAGCGGTAGTTTCCTGGAAGCCTCCCTGAGCAGCTTGTACCTGATGATCGATTTAAATCTCAAAGCTTCCTTAACCCTGACCTATTCCCTTCTCCCGCAATTATTAAAACATAGGAAGTCTCAAGTCATAAACGTGAGCAGTATCGCCGGAGTAGTACCCGTAGCCTATAAAACGATCTATCCGGCCTGCAAGTCCTTTATCAGGGCATTTTCCCTGAGTCTTCATGAAGAGTTTAAAGAACGGGGGGTAAGCGTGTCCACTGTATTCCCGGGGCCGATGGTAACGAATACCCATACTACGGAGCGTATTGTAAAACAGGGTTTCAAAGCAAGATTGAGTCTTTGCTCCACGACTGACGTTGCCGGATATATTTTACAGGAAACAAGTGCCTCCAGCCTACAGATTGTCCCGGGTATTTTCAACCGGATTCAATTCAATCTTGCGCAACTATTACCGGAACGTTTAGTCTCAAAATGGATATCCAGGACCATCAAAAATGAACTGGTAGCATGAAAAAGAGGCGGATCTTAATAACAGGCGCTTCAGGACTTGTAGGTACCAATGCGGCACATTATTTTTTGCAGCAAGGCTTTGATGTCCGGATTCTAACGAGGAAAAGTTCGGTGCCGGAAACACGGTTAAAATCCGGATGTGAAATGCTAATCGGAGGTCTGACTGACAAAGAAGCTGTGAACCGCGCTACTAAAGATTGTGATTATGTTTTACATGCAGCCAGCCAGGTGCATGATACGGGTATCTCCATGCAGCAATATCTCCGCGTAAATTATGAGGGTACAAAAAATATTGCAGATGCCTGTTTGAAGAATAATGTGCGAAAGCTTATTTACATCAGCACAGCAAGCCTTGTGAACGGCGGTAAAAAGCACTGCCCGGCAACGGAATTAAACGATTTTGAGCTGGTGCATTTGAATTCCGGATACCTCTACAGTAAGTACCTGGCGCATCAATATATCCTGGAGCAAGTAGCTAAACAAGGTCTTCCTGCGGTTATTCTTTCACCCGGTTTTGTATTAGGTGCCTTTGATATGAAGCCCAGCTCAGGTAAGTTGCTGCTCCATGCGCACAATAGGAAGCTACTGTGGGTACCTCCTGGCAGAAAACACTATGTACACGTGCAGGATGTGGTTACAGCAATTGCAACATCAATAGAGAAGGCAGAAATTGGGGCGCATTATTTGATTTGCAACGAAGGCTTCAGCTATAAAGCATTTTACAATAAACTCAATCACCTGGTCCACCAAAACTCATTCATTATCGTCATTCCCAAATGGATCCTGCTCTTCTTGGGTATTTTGGGATCCCTGGTCAATTTGTTCTTCAGGCAGAAAGTGGCACTTACCTATGAAGCCGCTTATATGCTGTGTCTTGAAAATTACTATTCCAACAAGAAGTCTTGCGATGAACTGGAGCTTCACTACCAATCTACCGAAAGGATAATTGTTGATGCCGTAGGCTGGTTTGCAAATATTGGTCGATGGAAAACCAAGACCCAAGAAAAAGGCAACTCAACATGCCACCATCTCTGATGCCCGTTTACTTCCCGTCCGATAAATGATAGCAGACGGGTTGTTTTGCGTTATTAGCTGATGGTAACTATGGTGCTAGTCTATAGCACCTCTGTCGGCTACGTAATTCGATGGTCGCAACACCCGCAACATTTGCAGCACAACTGATAAGAGGATAAGGCCTAATCCTGCATAAAATCCCCAATTCAGCTCCTGGTTTTCCTGGAAGAAAAAGAAAGCCAATGCTATACCGTATAGCGGCTCTAGATTCACACTGAGCGTGGCAGTAAACGAGCTGATATGTTTCAATGCGCTTAATGCGAGCGACTGCGCCCACACCGTACAACACAGGCTGAGTATGACCAACCATATTAAATCCCACATGTTGGGTATCAATCTCGTTTCAGGAACATATAAGAATTGCAGCGGCAGCAACAGACTGATAAATAGCCATCCACTCCCCATCTCATAAAACACCATGGTCCGTGCCGGGTATTTGGCGGCAATACGTTTGTTAAGGACTGTAAACACAGCGCTGAGAATGGCTGCAATAACGCCGCAAATAATGCCGAGATTACGGTCAGGCATGGCAGCGTCCCCCTCTGCAGCTGCAGAGGGTTCATGCGGAGCGAAATACATGACTGCTACACCTGCAATGGCCAGCAAACCGATCCACACTTCTCCCATATCCGGCTTTTTCCGGTGTAATAATGAATCGGTGAGCGTAGTGAAGATGCTGGCAGTAGAAAGGCAGACCAGGGCAATGGAGGCATTTGCGAGCTTAATGCTTCCGTAAAAGGCCACCCAGTGAATACCCATCAGGCAACCCACCCATATCAGTTGTTTAAAATCTTTTTTGGCAATCGGCACCCACTGTTTCCTGTAAAATAGAATACCTGCCATGAATAGCGCAGTTAGTAACATCCTGTACCATACCAGCATTGGTGCATCCAGCGTGATGGCTCTGCCCAATACGCCGGTAAAGCCCCAAAGTAATACGGCGAGATGCATTTGTAGCAGGGCTTTTTTCATGAGCTTTTATGAGATTGGTTTTTGCATTTAGCCGTGCAGTGAATTATGAAGCCGGAACTGCGATGCTCCGTTCATCGTTCGGTTTGCTATGATGCAAATGTAAAATGCAAAACTAAAAATGAAATGGACGCGTTTCAATAAAACGGCAATGTTTATTATCTTGCACGGCAAATCATCCTTTTCATGCAAGGTTTACTACTCAACGCGTTTTACGATTCTATACAATATGGTATTGGCTGGATTTTTTGCTGGATTTTTATACTGCTGATGACCATTGAGTTGATCTATGTAATGTCCAAGTACCTTCTTCCCCGTAAACGCAAATAATTCAACGGATCTTATTTTGTCGCATTCGGCTGATATAGCAGCTATTCGCACCGACTACCGGAAGGCGGCACTGGATGAAGTGCTTGCGGGGGATGATGCGCTTGCTTTTTTCTCCAAATGGTTGGATGAAGCGATTGTTGCACAAATCGATGAAGTGAATGCTATGACACTGGCCACTTGTGATGCAGCGGGGAAACCTCATGCCCGTATCGTATTATTAAAGGGATTAGAGGACGGAGGTTTCGTGTTTTACACGAATTACGGTAGTGATAAGGGCACACAGCTCGCATCAAATCCACACGCGGCACTCGTGTTTTTCTGGAAGGAGCTGGAGCGCCAGGTACGCGTAGAAGGGCGGATAGAAAAACTGGAGGTCTCTTCCAGTGATGCCTATTTTTACTCAAGGCCGGAAGGTAGCCGCCTGGGTGCCTGGGCAAGTCCTCAGAGCCAGGTTATACCCGATCGTTCCGTTTTGGATGCTAACTATAAAAAATACCGGGAACAGTTTCCAGATCACATACCGCGCCCCCCGCATTGGGGAGGCTACAGGCTCGTCCCTCAGAAAATAGAGTTTTGGCAGGGCAGGAGCAGCCGTATGCATGACCGGATCGTCTTCGAACGGGATGGCGTCGCCTGGACAAAATGCCGCCTGGCACCTTAATTCATTTCCCTCAATTTTTCCTGTTCCGAATAACAAATCGTTAGTAACGGTTATGCAATGTTTATTCCAATTTTACAGCCCGTTAAGACCTCCGGACATTACAGCCGTAATCCACAAATCTATGTAGATAACCTGTTGATAACTCTGGAAATCTTGTGAATAAAATATACATATCTCAGCTATAATCCATATTTTGCAATACTTTTAGATTGTGGATATTGTTTTTAAGACAAGCCAGGACTGTGGAAAAATTAGTGGAATAATAGTTTGATAAAACAATGGATCATTAAAGTGCCCCGTACTAACCTTAAATTACTTCATTGCCTTATGTACAGGATTTACACTATGCTGTCATTAGTGATCATGCTGATGGCGTCCTCCTGCATGGGGCCAAAAAAGACGGTCTATTTTAAAGATAATATACCGAATGACCCCCGTGTGATCGTTCAGCAAATGGACCGGGTGCATGAGGCGATTGTACAGCCTGATGATATTTTGTCCATTCACATTTCTACTATCAGCTCCATCGTAGAGGCTTCAGCTGCCACGATTTTTAATGAAGGTGGCGCTCCCTATGCCATAGTGGCTACTTCCGGCGGCGGCGGGGGTACCGGTGGCACCGGCGGTGGAGTAGGAAAAGGGTATCTGGTGGATCCTAACGGGCTTATCGACTATCCTGTGATCGGGAAAATAAAAGTAGGCGGGCTCACTATCCGGCAGATCAAGGATGCATTGACCTTAAAATTGAAAGACTATGTAAAAGATCCGGTCGCCGAGGTTAATATTTTAAACTACAAGATTACGGTGTTGGGTGAAGTAGGACGTCCCGGTACGGTTATCGCACCTAATCACAAGATCAATGTGATCGATGCCATTGCTTCTGCAGGCGATATCCCTATTTCAGGTAAAAAAGATAATATCCTGGTGATCAGAGAAACGGAAGGCAACAGGGAGTTTGCGAGACTCAACCTGAACAGCCGCGACGTTTTTAAAAGTCCTTATTTCTATTTAAAGCAGAATGATATCTTATATGTAGAGCCTAACAGCATCCGCAAGCAGGAAGGAAGTGATTTCTTCAGATTGTATTTGCCGGCGATAACGAGCCTGATATCTACTGTACTTGCTGTATATGGGGTAGTGCAGATATCTAACATAAAAAATTAAAAACAAAAAGGCTTTACCAGTCTTCGATGGAAACTAACCCGACACAGCCCGATATAATCAAGCAGATCAACACCAGCGTGGATTTCAAGCGCTTGTTGGGAATGGTGGTTACCAATTGGTATTGGTTTGTTTTCTCGTTAGCGATATCGCTGTTTATAGCCTTCCTCTATCTTCGTTATACCACGGCCATTTACTCTATGGAAAGTACGCTTTTGATAGAGCAGCGTGATGTGAGCCCCGCGAGTTCCATCCTGACGAAATTTAGCGGTGGCAATCAAAGCGGTGGCGATCCGGCGTCGGATCCTAATCTCTTCAACGAAATTTACGTGCTGGGTTCACAGGATCTTTTAAAGACAGTCGTGGATTCCCTGGGGATGAACATCCAGTACTTCATGCAGGGACGTGTAAAAGAGGAGGAGGTCTATGAGAAATGTCCCATTAAACTGGAATTTGATTCACTGGGGTATTTGTCCAACGGAAACCTGGAGCTGCATTTTCAGAGCATCAGCGACAGCCGGTTTGAACTGCAGGAAGCCATCACACAGCAGTTTCCATTCGGCACCTGGATATCACGCCCTTACGGTCGCTTCAGAATCGTGAAGTCAGTACGTGCTGAAGCGAATTTCGGCTATCTCACCAATCAGACACCCATCAACATTCGTGTAACGCCTCTGAAAAATGCCGCCGATCTTTTTAGCAATAAATTGAGAGTCGATCTTTCTGACGGACGTACCAGCATGGTGCAATTGAAATTCGTAGATAACATCCCCAGGCGAGGGCTTGATTTTTTGAATGCGCTGATCTATTTCTACCGGTTGAAAGAATTGGAAAATCTGAACCTTTCGGCAGAAAAAACCCGTGCAATAGTAGAACAATACAAAAGGCAGTTTACAGAGCAGCTCAAGTCGCAGGATTCTGCTGCAGCCGACATCAGGCTGAAAAATAATGTGGTAGATATACAGGCGCAGGCAGGCAATATTTTCACACAGAAAACCATTGAAGAACAAACCATACAGGTATTGATAGCACAGCGGCAATCTATCGCTGCCTTAAAGCAAAATATATTATTTGGTGCAGGTGCCAGGGAGGAAGTAATAGCCGGCGTGGGAGTGAAAGATGAATACCTGGGCGTCCTGATAGCAGAATATAATACCCTGGTGCAGAAGAAAGAAGCCGTATTAAGAAATACAGCACCCCTTAATCCCGCCTTTTTAAAACTCAGGGAAGATATTGATGCCTTAAGAAACCAGATTGCCGATGCCTGCGACAGGGTCTCCGGGTCATTGAGCATCAGCATCCAGAATGCCACTAACAACATTGAGAAATCAGATGTGAAACTACAGGCTTTGCCGAGTGCAGAGATCGATATTGCAGAAAGCAAAAGGGAATACCCCGTGTTGACGGAACTGTATTTATACATCTACCAGCGTGGAGTAGAAAACGATATTAAACAATTTGCTACAACGAATAAATCGAAGGTGGTGGTGATACCATTTGCCTCCGATCAGCCGATCAAGCCGATCGGTAAGAACGTGTATGCGATTCTTTTATTTTTGGGAATATTACTGCCCGCCAGTGTGATCATCGGTAAGGTGTTGCTGAACAATAAAGTGATCAATGAAAATGACGTCGAAGGATTGACTACGATTCCTATAATCGGCGCTATAGCGAGAGCCGGCTCGGAAACCACAAAAAACAAACATATCGTAGTGGGACCGCATGTCCGTACCGCCATTGCGGAACAGTTCCGCCTGATACGCGCCAACCTGGAATTTATGTCGGCAGGAGGAAATAAAAAGATCTACCTGATCACATCCAGTATGAGCGGCGAGGGTAAAACATTCATTTCCCTGAACCTGGGTCTGACGATGACGCTTGCCAAGAAAAGGGTGGTGATCATGGAGTTTGACCTTCGTAAGCCAAAACTTACCAACTACCTCGGTTTGCAGACGGATGGCGGCATCAGTGGATACCTTGCCGGTATAGGTGGTATCGCTAATGCGGTGAAACCATCGGGGGTGCATGAAAATTTATACATTGCCAACTGCGGTCCCATCCCGCCTAACCCCGGCGAACTTTTGGTGTTGCCGACCACAAAACAGTTAATTGAAGAACTCAGTGAAATGTTTGACGTGGTGATTATGGATACCGCTCCTATCGGCCTGGTTTCCGACGCACTTATTCTTTCACAGTTTTCCGACATCAACATGTTTGTCGTTCGTCAATCCTATACGATCAAAGAGCAGATCAAACTGTTGGATTCTCTCTACCGGGAACGAAAAATCCGCAATGCCGGGATCTTATTTAATGGCGTGGAATACCTGAAAAAATACGGTTATGGAAGCGGGTATGGCTACGGTAATAGCTATGGCTATGGAGACGGGTATTATACGCAAAACGGTACCTCGAAAAATAAGAAAAAACGTTTGTGGGACTTTCTGGTCAAAAAATAGCTAATTGTTGTTAGTTTAGAAAATGAAGATAAAAGAAACAGCAGCCTTTACAGCAATCGTGAAGCTTTACGGTATGTTTACCGCTGCTCAGAAACGTAAGTTTCAATGGCTGTTGGTACTTACCTTCATCAGTTCCGTTACGGATATTCTAGGGTTGGCAACCATCATCCCTGTTGTAGGAGTGGTACTCACGGATAGTTTTTATCAGAAGCTCCTCCTGCGGTTTCCGCTGCTGGCCGGCTTATCTAAAAACAGCCTGTTATTGTGGATTACAGCTTTATTTCTGGTAGCTATAGTGCTCAAAAATCTGTTTGGTCTCTTTGTGAACTACCTGCAGGTAAAGTTTGTAACGAACTTTTATGTAACGTCCTCTATGAATGTGCTGGAGAAGATCTACAACTGCCCGCTTCAGGAAATCCAGGATACACCCAGCAACAATTGGGTCAATAAGCTTTCGACCATGCAAATGCAGCTGACCAGCAATGTGGCTATCTCTACCATGATCATCTTGAATGAAGCTATGGTGTTCCTGCTCACCGCATTGATCGTATGCTTTTGGAACTGGCATCTTTTCCTGGTGCTGATCGTCGTCCTGATCCCATCAATGGGTATCTTTTATGCCCGTGTAAAGAACCTGATAAAAGTAGCCGGTACGGAAAAGAACAAGTCTTTTGTCAAGCTTTACAGCGATGCGCAGGAAATGATTCTGGGGTATACCGATATAAAGATCGCAGGTACTGAGAATTTTTTAAAGAAGCGATTCAAAGAGCTGGCCACCCGGTACAGCGGATTGCAGGGAAGGACGGATTTTGTCATGTTTGTACCCACACGAATTATAGAGGTCGTCATTTTCATTTGCATCATCACGATTCTACTATACGGAGTTTTTGTGCTTAAAGAATTAGATCAGATTGTGACCACCATTTCGTTATTTTCTGTTATTGCCTATAGAAGTATTCCGTCCGTTAATCGTTTTGTGGTGGCGCTGAATACAATCACGGTTTCGGATTATATACTCAATGATCCGTTCTTCATAGCTTCGAAAATGGATGCTGTTCCGGAGAATACAGCACCCCTGCCATTTGAAAAATCCATCCGTTTTAATAATGTGTCTTATCGCTATACTCCGGATTCTAAAGAAGTGGTGAAGAAATGTGACCTGGAGATAAACAGGGGAGAAAAGATTGGTATTGTGGGAAGGTCAGGCTCCGGGAAGTCCACTATTATCAACAATGTGTTAGGTTTTTTGACCCCCACTTCCGGTAATATTACCATTGACAACAGCATACTTTCTCCCAATATTTTAAAGAACTGGTGGCGAATAGTCGGATATGTGCGACAGGATGTCTTCATTATGAATGCAAGCCTGGAAGAAAATATTGCGATAGGAATAGAGGCGAAAGATATTGATGGTGATAAGTTGGAAAGAGCTATCCGGTTGGCCAGCCTGGCAGACCTGGTGAATGAATTGCCACAAGGATCAAGAACGGTGTTGAGTGAGAGAGGCAACAATCTTTCAGGCGGACAAAAGCAACGGATCTCTATTGCACGTGCCATTTACAAAGGGGCACAAGTATTGGTATTCGATGAAGCTACTTCAGCTCTGGATACAAAAACCGAAGTTGAAATTACCAATGCCATTCACGAGCTGGGAAAAGAGGACCTGACAATCATTATCATCGCACACCGGTATTCATCACTCCGGTATTGCGATAAAATATACAAGCTGGAGAATGGAGAAATAAGCCATACTTACAACTACGAAGAGCTGTTAAAATCGGAGCAATAAATAACCGGTAAGCTGAATGTGAAACTAAAGAAAATTTTGTCTGGAATGTTATGAAAGTAAGTATTGTCATGTGCTCGTACAACGCGGAGGAATATGTGGGACCGGCAATAGAGAGTATTATCCACCAGACTTATACCAATTGGGAATTACTCATAGTAGACGATGCTTCCACCAATAATACAAGCGACGTAATAAAGACGTACCTGGGCGATCCCAGGATCCAATTGATAGAACAACCCCGCAATATTGGTTATCTACGAAATAAAAATTACGGGTTTACGCTGGCGACAGGGGACCTCATCACACAGCTCGACTCTGATGACACCTGTCCATCTGACCGGCTACAAAAACAGGTAGCTGTTTTCACCCATCACCCTGAAATTCAGATTTGCGGCAGCAACTACTGTCAGATAGATCAGTACGGAACTCCGTTGCCCCATAAAGAGTATCCTGCTGATTTTATAATAAGCGAACCGGGAGGAGACTACCCGTTTTGGTTTCCGGGCTTAATGTTCCGCTCATCCATCGTTGAAGAGTTTGGGTTATTCTCAGAATACTTTATCGATTTTTATGGAGATGACCACTATTGGACGATACGGGTGAATCAAAAGTACCCGATCTATTTTATAAAGGACGTGCTGTATCATTATCGGGTAAACCCGAACTCTATGACAAACAGCCTGAAGAATCCCCGGCAGATGATTGTAACCGAGGTAATTGATTTTCTTAATAAACAACAGCAGGAAACCGGAACCGATTGCCTTGAAAGAGGCAACCCGGAGGAGCTCTTGCAATTCGAACAAAGCTTGCTTCATTCAAAAACGATTATGTCTGAAAAATACAGGATATGGGCTGCACGGGCGCTGGATATGAATAAGTTTGGTTCTGCCAGGCAGTTGCTGAATGAAGCTTTCCGTTTGAATAAATGGAATATGAATTACTATCGGACATTAAAATATTTCTACACAAAAAAATATTTTAGTAAATAACCCCTGTCTTCTGTACCGGAAAAAAAACCATGAGAACGCTATAAACACGAACGAATGAAGGTAAGTATAGTCATGTGTTGCTACAACGAAGAAAAGTTCATAGACAGAGCTATTCAATGCGTGTTGCAGCAAACCTATACCGACTGGGAATTGATTGTTTCAGATGACTGTTCTTCGGATAATACGGTGGCTTGCGTGGAAAAATATTTAGGAGATGAACGTATTCGTTTGGTCAGGAATAAGACGAATCTGGGTTGCCAGCGAAACAAAAACCTTGCTTCGCTATTAGCAAAAGGAGAGGTGATCACGCAGCTGGATGCAGATGATACCTGCACGCCGGACAGGATACAAAGGCAGGTAACCGTTTTAACGCAACATCCTGAAATTAAGATCTGCGGAAGCAACTATTGCATACTGGATCAGCAGGAGAAGCGCCTTTATGAAAAAATGTACGCAGCAGATTTCTTGGTGACGGATTTCGAAAATGAATACCCGTTCTGGTTCCCGGGTCTTATGTATAAAACGGAATTGATAGAGGAGTTCGGATTACTACCTGAATATTTTGTGGGGAGCCATGGAGAGGATCATTACTGGACTATCAGAGTGAATAAAAAGTACCCGATATACTTTATAAAGGATGTGCTTTATTTTTACTATATAAACCCGGGTTCCGTTACGAACCTGCTCACTAACCCCAGGAAGCTTATCGTAGAAGAGTTGATCAAGAAACTGATAGAACAGCAAAAAGATACCGGTACCGACTGGCTGCAGGAAGGCAAGCCGGAAATGGCAAGGGAATTTGAACAGCAATTGATGGCTGACCGGCCGTTAATGGCAGAGAAATACAGGATATGGGCTGCAAAAGCACTGGATAACGGTGATACATCCCGCGCTGCTTTTTTGTTACGGGAATCGTTTGCCCGCAAAAAGACGAATGTTGATTTCTACCGGACCGTTTGGTATTATATCCGAAAGCGCCTCTCCGGGTCGCAGCAAATAACCACCATACGTAGATGAAAATATTTATAATTGCCGAAACCCTGACTACCGGAGGTGCCGAATGGTTTTCTTTAAGGCTCGCGAAAGCATTGACAGACCACGGGCATGACGTGAGTTTTTTCGTGATGCGCCCGGACATGATCAATGACAGGATTGCCCGAAAATTCGCGGAGATAGAACTGATTACCTTACCCCTGGCATGGACCAGGCTGCTGGTGCAGGGAGATCGGGTGTGGAATAAGATTTTTGGTAAGAAATGGCTGGTGGAAGCCGGAAATGCGCGACTCATTCGCAACTACTACCGCCGTAAAGGGGCTGACGCTATTCACAGCCACCTGATAGAAGCCGATCTGGTAGCTTTGAGCAGCAATCTTGGTGAACAGGTACAATTGGTAACGACGGTTCATGGAGACTATACCAGCGCTTTAAAACAAAATAAAAGGCAACGCGAAATCCGGAAACTCATGCACGGGCTTTCGCATATAGCCGTGATATCTGAAGAGCAAAGATCTATTCTTTCCGATAGCTTCCCGGATGTGGCAGATAAAATATCGAAAATATACAATGGCTATCCTCCCCCGGAAACAGCGAGACATACAATTGGCAAAACACATAGTGTGTTTGTTTTCGGAATGATTGCACGTGCGATTCCTGAAAAAGGATGGAAGCCTCTTATCCGTGCATTCTCCAGGATTTCTGATAAGAATGTCAGGCTGGTTCTTTACGGGGAAGGTGCCTACCTGGACAACCTGAAGTCTGAAAATGATGATGAAAGAATTGAATTTGCAGGATTTTCTGACGATCCGCTGGCTGCTATAGGCAAGATGGATGTGGGGTTGCTTCCTTCTTATTTAAAAGCTGAAAGCCTGCCTACAACAGTTATAGAATACCTGGCGATGAAAAAACCGGTCATCGTAACGAATGTAGGTGAAATGAAAAATATGATCAAAGATGATCGAAATGAGTCAGCCGGCATCGTCATTGACGAATTGGATGAAACTGCTATGGTGCCCCTTCTTTATGAAGCCATGATGAAGCTGTCCGGAGATAAACAATTTTATGAAGAGAAGGCTCTTTGTGCCGAGCGTGCATTCGAAAAGTTCTCCATGAACAAATGTGTGCAGGCTTATGAGAAGTTGTACCGTATCCGGCGGGATCACTAAAACTGCCGTTTGTCAAATATATTTTGTTCTTTTGTTAGCCGGATTCGTGTTGTGTTTTTACCCCCTTTTTATACTTGAGCCCCTATTTTTCAACATCACACGCACCATCATAATGAAATTAATTACTGTAGTGATACCTAACTACAATTGCCAGGATTACCTGGACAGGTGTATTGAGAGTATTGTATCTCAGACCTACGTTGATCTTGAAATCCTTATTTGCGATAATGGGTCCGAAGACGATTCCGTTTCTGTGATCAACAAATGGGCACAGAAGGATGCCCGTATCAAAGTGCTGATCAATGAAAAAAACCAGGGATTAGTAAATTGCTACAACCGCTTGTTTTTTGCTGCAACAGGAGAGTATATCGTGATCATGGATGCAGATGACTGGAGCGATGTAACACGTGTGGAAAAGCAGGCTGCGGTGCTCGACGAACATCATGTCGGGATATGCATCAGCAACGCCGTATTTCATAAGCACTTTGGGGCACCCCAGTTCACCCCTCATGGCGGCTCCCGTCTTATTAATAAAAATTCTGATGAGGTCTGGGCTTCCGCGCCAGCTACCATGATGTTTCGTCGCGATGCACTGCAGCAGGTAAAAGGCTATAATACTTACTTCCACATGCTGTCCGCCTATGATGTCTATTTCGTGATGAGTATGCTGGATGCTTATGGAGGGTACTATTTAGATGAGCCGCTTTATCATGTATGGGCGAGACCACTTTCAGACCATCGCAGCCTGGATGTAAATGAACCTAATTTCCTGAGAAAAGCGATATCCGGAGATATTTACCGCTTTCTCAGGAAGCAACGAATAGAAACCGGGACAGACTGGCTCAAGGAAAACAACATGACGGAAGTGAAGAAACTGGAGAACGAAAAGCTGAACGATAAAAGTTACATGTCTGAAAAACTCCGTGCAATCGCGTGTATCCAGATAGATTACGGAAGCTATAAAAATGCGTGGCTGTTGCTGCTGGAAGCATTTAAAAAGGCCCCGTTCTATTTAGAAAACTACAGATCGCTTCTGTATTTATTGAAATCAAAATACAGCAATAAGAAGAATTATAAGGAACTGACGAAAGACAAGATTGCTCCGCAAAGGGTAAATGTGTAATCTTACATTGTTAATTGGCAGAAAGCATCGTGAATATCCTCATCATAGACAATTCCAACAGCTTTACAGGTGCTTTCAAATGTGCGCTTAACGAGGCGCTGTTATTATCGGGCCAATACAGGTTTTTCTTTTTGATTCCGTCTAAAAGCACCAACGGTGACCTGCTCAGAGAACAGGGATTTACAGTTTACCAGCTCCCTATGAAAGAGATCAGCAAGTCCGTAAAAAGCATAACGCAATACCCTTTTTATTTGTGGAGTAATATTTCGAAACTGAAGAGAATAGTGAGGCAGGAAGCAATAGATCTGGTGCAGGTGAATGATTTTTACAATTTACTGGGTGCCGGTTTGAAAATGACGGGAAGCAAGGTGAACCTCGTAACCTATGTGCGTTTTTTGCCCTCTTCGCTGCCCGGTGTGTTAAGGAAGCTGTGGACAAAACTGGCACAACAATACAGTGATTACGTGATAGCGGTTTCGAATGCCGTGCTGGATCAATTGCCGCCCGGACAAAATACAGTGCGGGTATATGATGCAGTAAGCTTTAAAGAACAATTGCCGTATCAGGCATATGCTGATCCGGTAAAGACGTTCCTTTTCCTGGGCAATTATACCAGGGGAAAAGGGCAAGAACATGCCGTGCAGGCGTTTGCCAAGGTCTATGCTCAAAATAAGCATGTCCGGTTGAAATTCGTCGGCGGTGACCTGGGCTTGGAGAAAAACAGGGCGTTCAGAAAGGAATTGGAAACAATGACAACGCAGCTACAACTGGATGCCGTTGTCACATTTCATCATTTTGATGCCGCTATCGAACGCTTGATAAAGAGCAGTTATATCCTTCTTAATTTCTCGGAAGCAGAATCCTTTTCCATGACTTGTTTGGAAGCATCTTTTTATGGAACACCGGTCATCGCTACACGTTGTGGCGGACCGGAAGAAATTGTAGACAACAACCGGACAGGGTTGTTGGTGGAAAGGAAGAATATAGAGGAGATGACAGATGCTATGTCGGCTTTAGCAGGAGATGAAAAGATGCGGAGCCGGTTTTCTTTGGCGGGAAGAGCGTATGTTCGTGAAAAGTTTTCAGAAGAAATATACCAAAAGGAGTTCACCCGATTACTGCAAAGTCTTTCATGAAAGATGTGCTTTTTATAGTGCCTTATCCGCTGCATAGAGCGCCCTCACAACGTTTCAGGGTAGAACTCTATGAACCCCTCCTGCGTGACAACCATGTGAGTTATGACATCTTTCCTTTTATGGATGAAGCCACGTGGAATGTTATTTATAAACAAACCTCCGCTGTCAGCAAGATTAGCGGGATGCTTAAAGGCTACCGGAATCGCTGGCGATCATTATCTCGTATTCGACGTTATCAGTTTATATTCATTCATCGTGAAGCGGCGCCACTGGGTCCTCCCCTGTTTG
Organism: Flavipsychrobacter sp.; assembly: GCA_035497455.1. Classification (GTDB taxonomy): domain Bacteria; phylum Bacteroidota; class Bacteroidia; order Chitinophagales; family Chitinophagaceae; genus JAFIGV01. The sequence continues at coordinate 245,582 of DATJDL010000016.1, read as the reverse complement.
AATGGATCATTGCCAAAGTGTTAAAGAAAAAGGTCGTCTACGATTTTGACGATGCCATCTGGATCCCCAATACATCCAGGGTAAACAAAATGGCTTCCTGGTTCAAAGCCTTCTGGAAAGTAAAATACATCTGCAAATGGTCTTATAAAGTGGCTGCTGGTAATGATTATTTGTGCCGGTATGCAAAACAATACAACAATAATGTAGAATTACTGCCAACCTGTGTTGACGCGGTGCGGGGTCACTACAAGGTCCGGCAGCATTATGCACATAAGCCCGTGCTAGGCTGGACAGGCAGCCATTCTACCTTGTTTTACCTGGACGATATCGTACCGGTGTTGCGGGAATTACAGGAAGAGATTGACTTTAGCTTTTTGGTCATAGCAGATAAAAATCCTGAACTTGATTTAAAGGACTGGCAATTTGTTCCATGGAATGAGAAAACCGAGCAGGAGGATCTGCTGAGAATGGATGCAGGCATTATGCCGCTAAAAGCCGATGCATGGAGTGAAGGGAAATGTGGTTTTAAATTAATCCAGTATATGGCGCTTGGTATTCCTCCCGTAGCTTCGCCGGTAGGCGTCAATAAAAAAATAGTGGATGATGGCGTTAATGGATTTCTTTGCGAAACTAAAGAAGAGTGGAAAATGAAATTGAAAATGCTTCTAACCGACGAGAGTTTGCGAAATAAGTTTGGGGAAAGAGGGAGAGAAAAGATTGTCAGCGAATACAGCATTCAGTCCCAGCAACAGCGCTTTTTATCATTATTTAAATGATACGGAATCCTCACCAATATTTACCCGCTATTAAATAGAAACTTCCTTGAAAAATATCCTGATGCTCACTACAGAAATGCCTCTAGGCGGTGCCGAAAAGGTGTTTTATGAACATATTGTTGCGTTTTCAAAGTATTATAAGGTGTTCGTTTGCCTGTTTTCTTCAAAAAATATTTACACGGGTTTCCGTTTTTCAAATACCGTATTTGAATTGGATGATGTATCCTTCTCTAATCCGTTGGCAAGATGGAAACACCGTTCGAAAAGACTGAAGCAACTCGTAGCGGAAAACAAAATTGACATTTGCATCAGTCATATGGAAGGTCCTAACTTTCTGAATAGTTATACCCGCTCCCGGTGTAGAAAAATACTGGTAGCACACGGGTCGATCACGGTTAATCCGCAAAAATCGACCATCAATAAATTCCTGACCAATAAATTCCTCATCCCCTTTTTATACAACAGAGCTGACCGGTTGGTCACCGTGAGCAAGGCTTTGCAGCAAGAGCATATTGCCCAAGGTGTCGCTTCGGATAAAATAACCTGTATCAATAACTTTTTTGAAATAGAGAAGATTCGCGAGATGGCGAAAGAGGCTACCGTACTGGACCCCGTTTTTGCAGAGAATGACGTACTGATCAATGTAGGGCGTTTGGCTAACCAGAAGAATCAACGTTTCCTTATTAAATTCATCAGGCATCTTCGGGAACAGGGTAGAAATGAAAAACTTGTATTGGTTGGCGATGGCATTCTGAGGAAAGATCTGATAGAGCAGGCTCGTTGCTTGGAGCTGCGTGTTTTTGTGAATAAAGAAGATGATTTCGATCCGTATGCAGACGTATTTGTGATGGGGGCTACGCCTAATCCGCACCGATTCATTGCTAAATCAAAATTGTTCGTACTCAGTTCGTTCAATGAGGGGTTCCCTTTGGTGTTGGGCGAATCACTGGCATGCGAGGTGCCTATTGTTTCCACAGATTGCCCGACTGGACCCCGTGAATTGCTGACGGCTCACGGGAGTTTTTCCAAAGATATCCAAACCTATGAACGGCTCGATTGCGGTAACATCGTCCGGTATTTTACGGATAATGAAGCAGCGGACCTGGAAGTTTGGACAGATGCCGTCACTGATCTGCTCGATCATCCTTCCCGTTATGCTGAAATAAAAAATAATTGTTTAAAGAAGGCAGGACAATATGATCAGCCCGTTATACTGGATCAATGGAGACAACTGATTGACCGAAGCCAAACATAGATAAAAACCTTCCTGTTTCCGGGAAGGTTTCAAGTTTATATTGCACAAAGAACTTATCTTAAATCTACTATTTCCACTCCGGGATATTTCTTAGCATCAAAAGTAAACGTAGCATCTGTTACCGCTGCATTCGGTGTAAAGCCACTTACTTCATAATGGTATTGGTTGCCGTTCTTTTCCAGCACATCACCTCCTGCTATGACGCTTGACTTATCAATGGCCAAGGATACTTTTTTGAATTGTTTCGCCGTGCTTTTAGGTGTCATTTCGATAATGTCCACACTTTTTCCGGCAAAGGTTTTCGCACCGCCATAGGTGTATGCATATTCCTTATCATAGAAATTGGTAAACAATTTGGTAGGAGATACGGTAGCCTCGGAGGGGTTATAACTGCTTACTTGCACTTCGTTGCTTGCTTTTACGTAGGTCCATTGCGTTTTACCGTCACAAATGATTTCCTGGTCAGCCATCGTTACGCGGTATTTATTTCCTTTCATGGAAAAACTCCCTTTTTTATTCTGCGCCGTTTTCCCGTTAGCCCCTTTCACGGACAGTGAAAAATTTGCTTTCAGTGATTTTAACGCATTCATTTTCTTGCTTGCAGCATCTAATACCGATTTTGCTTTTGCGTCCTGCGCTGTTGCCGTTTGTGTCATCATGCCTATTGCCAAAACAGCAAGTATCCATAGTTTTTTCATTGCTTCTAAATTGATTATGTATTTAATTGTTATTTTAAATAGTTTGGAGGTCTTAGCCGGGTAGCTCCTGTTACGCTTCATTGCGACGCTCCGTTCAACGTCTGTCTCCCTATTGGACATTTTATACCTGTTATTAAACGTTATGGCAACAGGGAAGAAATTTCTTTTGAAAAACAATTCGTAGCCGGACCGGTCATCGTCATTTACTCACTCAACCCAAAGTATTCAAAAACTGTTCCAATTCGCTTTCCGTGTGGAAAAATACTTCGCGGGGTTTACTGCCCGACGCTCCTCCTACAATGCCGGCAGCCTCTAATTGGTCCATGATCCGGCCGGCACGGTTATAACCTAAATTAAACCGTCTTTGCAGCATGGATGTAGAGCCGGATTGCGTTTGCACCACTACTTTGGCACAATCTTCAAACAATTTGTCCCTGTTGGCAAGGTCCACTACTTTTTCATTTCCCTCTTCCTCGCCCTCGTATTCCGGCAATTCAAAAGCAGTAGGGTAACCTCTTTGTTCTCCGATGAAGTCTACAATTTTCTCGACTTCGGGTGTATCTACAAAGGCACATTGCACCCGTAGCAATTCGCTTCCGTGAGAGATGAGCATATCCCCGCGACCCACCAATTGATCCGCCCCTCCTACATCCAATATGGTGCGGCTATCCACTTTTGCCGAAACCTTGAAGGCTATACGCCCCGGGAAGTTGGCTTTGATGGTACCGGTGATCACATTGACCGACGGTCTTTGTGTAGCGATGATCAGATGAATGCCAATGGCACGTGCTAACTGAGCCAGCCGGGCGATCGGCATTTCCACTTCCTTGCCGGCGGTCATGATGAGATCTGCGAACTCATCGATCACCAGCACAATAAACGGAAGGTATTTGTGCCCGCGTTGCGGGTTCAGCTTTCTGCTGATGAATTTTTCATTGTATTCTTTAATGTTCCTCGCACCCGCTTCCTTCAATAGCTCGTAGCGATTGTCCATTTCTATACAAAGTGCATTCAGTGTATAGATTACTTTTTTAGTATCAGTAATGATCGCTTCTTCTTCATTGGGAAGTTTTGCCAGAAAGTGCTTTTCTATCGTTTTATAAATCGATAATTCCACCTTTTTCGGGTCTACCATCACAAATTTGAGTTGCGAAGGATGTTTTTTATAAAGCAGTGAAACGAGAATGGCATTGATACCCACCGATTTACCCTGCCCGGTCGCTCCTGCCATCAGCAGGTGCGGCATGGTGGCCAGGTCGACGATGTAGTTTTCATTATCTATCTTTTTACCAATCGCAATAGGTAATCCCATCTTGGAGTTCACAAACTTATCACTCGATAAAAGCGCACGCATAGAAACAATCTGCTTGTTAGCATTCGGCACTTCTATGCCAATTGTTCCTTTGCCCGGTATCGGGGCTATAATACGAATGCCCAGTGCGGCAAGGTTCAAGGCTATATCATCTTCCAGGTTTCTGATCTTGGAAATCCGAACACCTTCTGCAGGCACGATTTCATACAAGGTCACGGTAGGTCCTACGGTGGCACTGATACGCTGTATCTCGATGCCAAAGCTTCGCAGCGTGCTGATGATCTGGTTTTTATTTTTCTCCAGTTCATCTTTATCAAGCGTTATGGTTTCATTGCGGTTTTCCAGCAGATCAAGCGTTGGGAATTTGTAACTGGGAAGGTCCAGTTCCGGCGCATAGGGTTCATTGCTTTGTATGCTGATGTGCCCGCCGTTTTTCACTATCGGTTCTTCTTCCTGTTGCTGGATTACTTCAAACGAAAACTCTTCCTTTCCCTTCTGTACCTGTGCGGGAATATTCAATTCAATCTCCCCTCCTTCATCATAGGTGTCAATCTCCGTTTCTTCCTTTTCCTGCAACGTGTTTTCCGGAGAATTGATATGCAATTGCGAAGTGCCATTTTGAGCAGGGTGGGCGGGAGCGTCTTTTTCGGAAAATACCAGCTCGTATGCATCTTCTTTATGTTCTTCAGTAATATCCAGGGGCTTGTAAGATGTTTCCTGCGACGATTTTCCCGTAGAAGTTTCCTGTTGGTCCACCGTATTTTCTTTCGCTGCCGCCAGGGTTTGTTTTAATGCCTTTGCCTGGCGCCTTGCCCTGCTGATAAGCGGCGAAATGTCCAATGCGAAGATTCCGAAGATCAGAAACAACGCCAATCCTGCCAGCATCATCCCAGTTCCCGCTTTCCCGATAAAGCCGTTCAGAAAAGCAATTGCCTGATCGCCCAGAGCACCTCCGTACGGAAAGGTAGCATGCGGCATAAGATAAGCCAATATAGGAGCTACAATGAGGATAAGTATAGAAAACCAACGGAGGTATCTCATTACGGGAACGACTTTCTTACCGTAAAGGAGATTTAACCCGATCGCACTCAGCCATACACCTGCCAATATGGAAATAATACCTGCTCCCCGGTAAACTAAGGTGTGAGAAAGAATGGCCCCTAACTCACCGCACCAATTATAAAACGTACTTTTTGCAGCACCGAAGAAATTATTGCCGATCAATTTATCCTGATCTGCCTGCCAGGTGAAGAAGTAACTGACGATAGCCAGTGTGATGTAGGCGCCTGTTACGAGAAACAGCATGCCAAAAGCTAAACGCCATTGCCTTTTCCTGTCGGTTGGAGGAACAGGAGGAGGTGCTGGAGGCGTAGATTTTCTTTTTGTTTTTGTCTGGGCCATAGTGCCAAGTGCGAATAGGGTACAATATTACTGAACAATTGATTTTTAGAATAAGGATTTCCTAAGGGCAATCCTGTTGATCTCTTGTATTTAAACCCAAACGTCCATTTTCGATTTTGCCGGGTTAGGCCGGGAAGGCTCCGGACATATGCACAGATATCGTCTTTTTTGACTTTAAAGCATTATTATTTTCAGTGTAGCAAAAAATACGGCTATCTGTACAAACGTTTTGGTATAAGTTTTCTGTCTTAGTTAAGTATTGGGAGAAATGGCACAAATTTGCTTTACTTCAAAAAGAAGTTGCAACTTTAAATTATTTGCGTATTTTCAACCTCTATATAGAAGATGAAATTGGAAATAAAATACTATTTTAGATTTCATTAACGTTAAAATAGTAATCACAGGAACAGCATAAAATGAGCATGAAAAATACATTCATCCGTGCCGGCGTTACAGCAGCATTAGCGCTTGCTCTTAGCACCAACTCTTTTGCACAAGACGTGCATTTCACACAGTTCAATATGTCCCCGTTAATCGTGAATCCTGCGTTCACAGGCGCTTTCAACGGACAATATCGTGTGGCGGCTATTTACAGAGATCAATGGAGAAGTGTAACGGTTCCTTTCAAAACCGTAGGCGTATCGGTAGATGCTCCTATTGTTCAAGACCTTACCACTGATGATTATCTCGCTGCCGGAGTTCAACTATATAATGACCGTGCAGGAGATGCCAATCTTCAGAATTTTTCCGGTCTGGCATCTATAGCTTATCATAAATTCCTTGGCGAGAAAGCAGATAAGGCTTTAACCGTAGGTTTCCAGGGGGGCTATACGCAGAAAAGCTTTGATCTCAGCAAGCTATATTTTGAAAATCAGTTTGAAAATGGCGGCTTTGTGGGACCTCAGGAACCTGGGTTCAAAAATAAAACAGAATATTTCACCCTTAATGCAGGGGTGGCCTGGTCTCACAGCGCCAGCGAGAATTTTGGCTATACTATCGGTCTTTCTGCCATGAATCTTAATCAGCCTAAAGAATCGTTTCGCAGACAATCGAACAGCGAAGTGGGCTTAGGTATTCGTTATGCTGCTCAGGTAGGTGCCATTGCTTATTTAAATGACAAATTCAGCATCCGCCCGGGTGTGTTGTATCAATCGCAGTCATCTGCCTATGAATTGGTGGCGGGTAACGAATTTCACCTGATCGTGGGTGAAGATCAGTTCCGCGGTATAGCAACCGGTGTCTTTGCAGGTGTTTGGTACAGAGGTAATGATGCTATTATGGTAAATGCAGGCTTGGAATGGAAAGGTTTCCGTTTCGGTTTGTCTTATGACTATAATACGTCTAACCTTAAAACAGCATCTAACGGTAACGGCGGTTTTGAACTCGCCATACGTTATGTGGCTCCTAATCCTCTTGACTTCGCACGCAGGTTAGTGTACCCGTGCTCTCGCTTCTAAGAAAAATATTTGAAAGAAAGGGCAAAAAATTTTTTTTAGCCCTTTCTTTTTTTTAAACATTCTATTACTTTTATCCCATTAATAACGTTTTTATCCCATTTCTACAAATAGGTTGCGCACATGAGAAAAAATTGGCTGCTTTTAGTTTTGGCAACAGCTCTAGTTACACTTCAGTTTGATGCAAATGCTCAACAACAAAAAGATAAATACAGGAACAAAGCAAATGATCCGGTAAAAAGTCTTCCGTACTATAAGAAAATTCGCTGGGCTGACGGTTTGTTCAGATCTGGAAGTTATTTCAATGCTATCGAGTATTATCAGCAATTGAAAGCCGAGCAACCTCGTAATCCTTATCTTACGTATCAGCTTGCAGAATGTTATTGGTTTACACGCGATTATGTGCTGGGCGCCAAATACTTCCAGGAAGCTTATGCTACTGCGCCTAAATTGTATCCTGAAGCAAAGTATAAGGAAGCCATCATGCTGAAAATGCAGGGCGAATACGATGATGCTATCGTGGCATTCAATAAATTCATTTCGGATAATCCCAAGACTTACAAGAAATTGAAGTTGCGTGCTAAAAGGGAAATTGATGGTGCCAACATGGCAAAAAACACCATCAAGGATCCTCAGCCGGTAACTATCAAAAATGCAGGTCCTAATGTGAATAGTGCTTATACGGAATTGGCTCCCTATCCATTGGGTGATACGGCTCTTCTTTTCGGAACCATGAGTCAAAATACAGTGGTAGATGCTGATAAAAGCAAAAGAAGCGATTATGTATCCCGCATGATGGTATCCCGCAAACAACGATTTGTGGAAGATGTGGATTCATTTCAATGGGCATTGAGATTCAACGATGGTAGCTTTAATGATCCTCGGATGCACGTAGGTAACGGATCTTACAGTCCTGGCGGAGACCGTTTCTACTTTACTAAATGTGGTGAAGAAGATTCAGGAAGAGTGATTTGTAAAATCTATGTGTCAAAATTCGAAGGTTCTAAATGGTCTGAACCCGTTGTATTGGGTGAAGGTATAAACGAAGGCGGTTCTAATACACAACCTTTTGTTTCTAAAGTGGGTAAGAAAGAAATCCTGTTCTTCTCTTCTAACCGTAAACTGCAAAGCCGTGGTGGATTCGATATATGGTATTCTGTGATTGATCCGCGTAATAACACGTATCGTCGCCCTCAGAATGCCGGTAAGCAAATCAACACGGAAATGGATGAAGTATCCCCTTATTATGATTCCCGTGTGAACAAACTTTACTTTTCTTCTAACGGATGGGTTAATATGGGCGGATTTGATGTATTCTCAGCTGACGGAGGTCCTTCCAGGTACCAAAATGTAACGAACCTGGGTTATCCTATCAATACAGCAGCGGATGAATTATACTTCATCAAAGATCCTTCCGGCAAACCAGATGCTTATTTGGTGTCCAACCGGATCGGTTCTATAGCTTTAAAAAATCCTACTTGTTGCGATGATATCTGGAGAATCCAGTATGAACCAAGACTGGTAGTGATCGGTAAAGTGGTAAGTCGTGAATCGAATACATTGTTGACGGATGTTGTAGCGAAAATGGTGAATGATAAAGGGGAGATGAAAACGTATAACTCAACAGACGGTAACTTTGCCTTCTCTATGCAACGTGGTCACTCCTATGTGATCACCGGTGATAAACAAGGGATGTCATCTACCCGGGCTACTGTAAGCACGATGGATGTAAAACGCACCGATGCAGATGATACAGCTTATGTTACTGTTTATATGGATGAGATCACGAATGCATTCCGCGTAAGTAATGTGTATTATGACTATGATAAAGCAACGCTTCGCCCTGAATCTGTAGCTGCATTGGATTCTCTTACCAACTTCATGAGAGACAATCCTTCTTTGAGCGTGGAAATTTATTCTTTCACTGATTCAAAAGGAACGAACGAATACAATAAACAACTTTCGCTGAAAAGAGCAGAATCTGTAAGGCAATACCTTTCACAATCCGGAATTGAGGAAAGCAGAATGATTGCTAAACCTTTGGGTGAAGCTAATCCTGCTGCACCTAACACTACAGGTGGAGGTGGAGATAATCCGGTGGGTCGCCAGCTTAACCGTCGTACTGAGTTCCGTATTGTTACGGATGTGCCTACACGCCGTGTTATATTTAACAGTGCTAAACCAGGTTCTCTTGATGAGCAAACTAAAAATCTTCAAATGGATGAGAGCATGAATCCCGATGGCGAAGCCGATTCAGAATCAGATGCAGGTAACCCCGGCAGCCGCGTAAATAAGGACTAATTCAAGATTTATAATAAGAGATGCAAAGGCCGATCAAGAGGATCGGCTTTTGTATTTAGATTAAATGAGTTTCGTCAAAAAGACTTATCCTGCATTTACAATTGGAGCTGCATAACAAAGAAGGAGGTAACCGATCTATCAGGATTCTTGTTTTCCAGTACCTTCGTTCTCATTTTAGCAGCATATGAATTACAAAAAGATAAGCATTAGCGGAAACGGGATACAGCAGGAAATATTAATAGCCTTACTGAGTGATATAGGTTTTGAGGGGTTTGAAGAGGCGGATGATGCCTTATTGGCCTACATTCCTGAAGAGCAGTTCTCTCAAAGTGACCTGGACGAACTATTATCTTTTCAAAACGTTACGGGCGAGGTCTCATCTGTAGAGAAGAAAAACTGGAACGAAGAGTGGGAGCGTAATTTCCAGCCAGTAATCGTAGCCGGTTTTTGCACTGTTCGTGCTGATTTTCACCAAATAGAGGCTACCACTCCTTACGATATCATTATAACGCCCAAAATGTCTTTTGGTACCGGACATCATGCCACTACGCAACTGGTAATGGACACCATGCAATCCCTTCCTTTCAGGGGTAAGGCTGTACTGGATTTTGGTACCGGCACAGGGATATTGGGTATCCTGGCTTCTATGCTGGGTGCAAAAGCAGTAACCGGCATTGACAACGAAGACTGGAGCTGTGAAAATGCGATGGAAAATGCAACACGTAACCATATCGGTAATTTCGAAGTGTTACACGGGTCACTGGAACGGGTTGCCGATAAATCCTTTGATATCATTCTTGCCAATATTAACCGGCATATCCTGCTTCAATATATGAGTGATATGTATGACCGCACGAAAGCCGGAGGCACTATCTTAATGAGTGGCATCCTGACAGAAGACACAGCTATCGTAACGAATGCTGCTGTTGAGGTGGGCTTTTCTTTAAAGAGACAGCAATCGATGAATAACTGGATGGTGCTGGTGTTTACCAAATGATATTTTCATCTGCTAAAAGAAACAGGTCCACCTTTGATGTGAACCTGCATATAGCTATAATGGAGTAGTTAAAGGCCGGTGGGAAGGTCTTAATGGTCAAAGTCGTTCTGCAACCATTTTACTATGAATTTTTTGCCATTTTCATATAAGATACCCGAAACTAAGTTGTTGAATGACACTTTATTTCCTTTCTTGTCTTTTACATCAAAAATATCAGGGCCTCCGTTTTCTTTTCTATAAGAATCGGCGGCTACGGGTAACCATTTTTTGAGATTGTATTCCAGTTCTCCCAGGGAAGAGGCATCCGAACAAGTTTTAAGCGGATCAATCATACCATCAAAGTCGCTGCCTATACATATATATTCCCAGGGATTTTCCACTTCGCTACGCAGCAGCCCGACTGTAACGATATGAATAATATTAAAGCACAGACAAAGCGGGTGGCGTTCTTCTTTTGTAGGTACCAGCCAGCTTTCTGCGGCTATAGCCATAGATTCCAGTTTATCACCCGGCAAAGTCAGCAGCCCGATATATGGAAAATGGGTTTGGAAGTCGGCGGTCGACAGGTATTCTGACTGATCGCCGGTGTTCAATCCTATTTTTGCCTGGAAGCCCAGCAGCCTTACATCCAGGCTTACCCCGATCAGACCTCTGCTATCCAGCACTTCTACGATATCATCATCCATCATATTGATGGACCAGGGATTGAAGGTAAATTCATTATTGAGCCCGGAACCCCATTCTCCGCATTTCTTCCGGTCATTTTGCACTTCCACGCATCGCACCCCCTCGAAATTATAGACTTTGCATTTTTGCCTTTTGAGCGCATTCTTCCATTCGATGATACTGTAGCCCGTGACGCCTACATGTGAAGCTAAAATAGGAGGTAGTATGTTAGCAGGATTGTTTTTTTTCATTTCCCGGCGCAATTCGTAAAGATCCTGCCGGCTCTTAAGACCCATGTGCTTCACATCTATCAATACCGGTGTAGCGACTTCTTCGGTCACCACTTTCCCTTTTACTTTCCTCTCCGTTTTTTTTGTCATGTGATAACAAGCCTCCACCACTTCTTTACCCAAGGCGGAAATGCCATTTCCTGTCGGGAAGAAGGACGCGTGTTTGAGCATCTTCATGCCAAAAGCATGTGTGGCCAAAAACTGCTCGGAGATGTGCGACAAATGCGTTAAGGTGAGGTACATAAGATCCATACCTGAATGCCAGAGATCCTGGTGGAAATCCTGCAGGCTCGAGACAGGGTGATTGTGCGTGTTCATTTTATCAACTGTGTCGTCCCCCAGCCGATGCAGGTCTTTGTCAATTTCCAAGGTTTGCCCGATCTTAAACCGGCTCAGGTTATGACCACCCTCCAGGCTGAAAACGAGGCACATGCTTTTTCCATTCATTAATTCCTCCGCTTGCATTTTGTCTTTCCTGGATAGGAAACCGATCCGGTAGTCAGACAGGTTTTTCTCTTTTTCAGGATCATTGAGCTGCGCTGCTAATTGCTTATACAGATCCAGCTCCTTTATCAGCAGACGATAGTAAGAAACTTCTCCCTTTTTTACCTTGTCGAAATACTTTTTATCCATCGGTGCCGTGAACTCACTCTTGATAATATCACTCACAAAGCCTTTGGAATCGGCAAAACCAAACTCAAGATTAGCAACGGAAGCAACGCCTATCCTTACGCCTCCCTGCATGCACTGGTCCATCGAACACTGGCTTTGGAGCATGTGAAGTATGATATCATCTATTTTGTTAGCAAGCTTGCTGTTGAGCCGGAATGATTTTACCAGGTCAGCAGCTTTTCGCTGGGAGGGGAACTTATCTTCATGGTAAGAGATAAAACTCTTGAAAAGTGGGTGAAAATGAAGATCAAAAAAAGCATTTGCCATAACTGATTTATTGTAGCGTGAATGAGAAGGTTTATTTAAAGCTATCGAAGTACATGTTCAGGATTTTCTCCGCATCTTCCTGCCCCTTTTGCGTATAAGATTCAAAGACATTCGAAGCCGGTTTGGCAGTGAGTGCAGAAATACTGATACGGGCCCGTTCTGTAAGGCCCATTTCGGGGCTGGTGCTTTCAAGGCTGGTCGTGAGCTTTCTTACCAATGTTTTCCAAAGATGGTGCGCTGTTTCCCGTATCCCCAAGTCCCATTCGGGATGTGCTGCTTTACCTTCATATGCGTATTTGATCGGAACGTGTTCTTCCTTTACATTGTTTTGATCATCTTTCTTAAAGAGGATACCCGTAAGTTCATTGTTGATAATTTGGGGTACAGGATAATTCAAAAGACCGTTGACATCCAATATGCCGGCGCCATAGCTTTCGCTTTGCCAGGCATTAGGGGTGCGCGCGCTTTGTTTTAAACAAAACCTGAAGGCTTCAACAATTTGCCATGGATAGATATAGTCTTTCAGCTGGTCGTAATATTTTGTTTTCCAGAGCACTGCTGCTGCTGCGACATGAGGGGTAGCATAGCTGGTGCCGCTTCCGTATACCATAATGTCCTCGAATTTTTTGTTGACGAAGGGGACATACACATCTTCTCCTGGAGCGGCAATATCTACCACTTGCCCATAGCAGCTGCCTTTCCACGGATAATCGTGTGGGTTACTGGCTGCTACCGCTATAGTGCCAGGGTATAATGCCGGTGCAATTACCATTTCCACCTCGTTGCCCGCAGCGCATATCCAGATCACTCCCATATCATAAGCCGCCTTTGCTGCCTCATAGATCATAGGACGGGGATAGCTGCCCATGCACATAAACATCACGTCTGCGTTAGAGTTGATGGAATGGTTAACGGCATCTACCAGGTTTTTACCCCTGTTAATCAGGACCACCGATTGCGCAATGCGATAAGGAATGACTTTTATTTTTCCAAGTATCTCATCCAGCTCCAGGTCTTTGCTCCTCAGCAAGCCAATATTACCGTCCGCTTTAAACGGACTGTTTTTAATTGCGCCTCCTATGATAAGACTGGCTGTGCGCGTGCCATGTCCCGGGTGTTGCAGGACACCCGAAGACATTTCGTCTCTTGCATCATCACCATCGATAAAATCTTCATCATTATCCAGATCAAACCCACTGGCTACTTTACTATGGTCTGTATAGCCGGTATCAAGCTGCACCAGCCGTATTTTAGAAAGATTGTTCAGCCATTTGCTATTCCCTTTTCCTTTTGCCCATAACTGTTCATCCATCATGCGGACGGCTTTATGTGTCCATCTCCGCATTTCCTCGTTGTTGCCGTCGGCGAAGTGGGGTGAGCCTTTCCAGTTTAAAATAAACTTATCCTCATTCCATGCCGCGATGCCATTATTGGAACTTTCCAGTGCATCATATTCTCCTCTGCCATGCCTGTTCTTTTGATTCTGAAGATCGGTGTCCATGGGGAGGTCCGGTGTGGCAACGGTAATTTGAGGGAGTGCTTCCAGCTTGGCAGCTAACTCCCAGGGGTTTTCATCACTCCTGATCGTAAGATAGAACATACGTCTTTGCGAAGCCACGGTAGATAAAGGGAATACGGCTTCCGAACTGATTATGCCCGGTACAAGTGCGCGGTAATTTTGCTTCCAGTGTTCCTGCATGTCCGGGTGTGCCGAAAGTTCAATTTCAAAATACTGCGCTTGCCCGCTGCCGCCTGATGTGGCATCAGCACCCTGCAAAATGTTTATGGCCTGTGTGACTACAGGATTGTTATTTTCATTTACCGTATTCATGGTATCTGCGTTAATGGAAGTAGGAGAAGTAATATTGGTGAGTGGCACGCCGTCGCTTTCTTTCATGGGGGATGCCTGCAGGTTCAATACTGTATTCCTGAGGTCAACCATGTTGTCCGGTAGTTTCATGGCACGTATGCATTGCAGGAGGCGGCTCACGCGGATACCTTCATTGCCCATCCAGTCTATGCTGTCATCATCGTCCCCGGTCTGCACAACGCCACCGTCCTTGCGAAGCCATTGTCCCTGTGCATTTTTCTTCGGAACGCCACTGTGGTGCAGCGCTACCACTTCCCCTGTTCCCATGCCTATCACCAAAGCACCGGAAGAGCCCGGTAGGGTATCGGATTCGTAGATCAGGAAATCATCCGTGCACATAATCATCCGGATGTCTTTCATCACAATTTTTTTATAATCGCCTTTCGGATGCTGGATAACGATACAATTTTCTCCCTCGGTAATCTTTCCCTGCTTTTCATCCAGGCGTGCGAAGGCGATATCTTCAATCCGCTTGCCTTGCTTTGATTTTTCCGCTACGGCTACTACGGTAAAGTCCAGTCCGCTTAGCGGGTTATCCGGCGTCTTTTCATAAGAAGACGTCATAAAAAGTTTTTCGGGCTTCAGGTTAAAAGTCTGGACGGCTAAGGGTTCTCCTTTGTCATTGAGTTCATAATTGAATTGTATATAAGATTGCGCCGCGGTCTCTGCGTCGGGAAAGACATGGTTGTTTGTCATGATAACACCCGGAGCAATCAGAAAGCCGGTACCATAGCCTGATGTGCCGTACTGGTTTTTGATGGTGATGCGTCCTACGCACTCCGACAGGCGGAAGATCTTTTTAAGGATCAGGATATCCTGGAAGTTAGGGACGCCATTGATACGCTCCATCGCCTGTTCTATAGGCAAACCTTCCCGGGCGATGCGTTCAGCGAGGTTTTTGGGGTCACTGGTTATTTCGGATAACTGGGCTTCCCCTTTCCGGTTCATTTCAATGCCTTGTCGCACCCGTTCTATCTCGTTGATGACAGCGGTATAACGTTCGAAGGCTTCGTTGGCCAAGTTGGTATTGGTGGTGGCAGACTGTTTCATAACATGAATTGGCTTTACGATATTACAGAATCTATCTAGCGAAGGATACCGTGATTCTACGGTTATTTGTCACGGAGATCACGGTTATTGCATAAAGAATAACCGCCTTAACTGATGCCAATCATTGCGGGTTCATTCTCATCATCATCCAGCAGCATTTTATAGTTTAGTTGATTTTGATTCATGTCTTTACTGTCAACACCTTTTGCCTCTAAAGCCGCATCACGCGGATTGAACAATTCTTTTACCGATAAAAGACCGGTGTCCCAGTTGGGCTCTACTACAGCGCAGGCAAATGCAAAGGTTACAGCCTCTTCTCCTTCAAAGGAAACTGCATACTTCTGATCGCTTCCCAATTTAACTTTCAGGTCACCGTCGGCAATGTATTTTTCTATCAACGGGATGTCGATATTGAGTTCATGGTTTCCCTTTGTATGATCATTGATGCTGAAGCCTTTACTGGTGATGGCATCCGTCAGCAACAACATTTTCATATCCTCATTATTGCGAAAAATGTCCAGTGCCGGGTTCTTTATATGGATTGGGTTGCTGGCAAGAATACTTCCCAACTGCAGAATATCTATATATTCACGGTTTACTTTGTTGAAAGAAAAGGATAACTCGCGAACGCCGCTGAACGCCGCGGAGATGGCGACCGGTTCCATTTTCAGCGCTTTGAAAAAGCCATTGAGAATACTAAAACCCACATCAAAACTCATGCTCTTGGTTTTCTCCAGCGAAGCATCAGCCATTGGAGACGATTGTAAATCCACGTTTAACGCATGACCACCTGTCAGCAGGTATTTCAGCTCACCTAGGTAAGTTACCTCATCTCCGTCGTAGCTAAGGATGCGCAGTGGCTGATATCGCTTTTCAGGAATACGCAATGGAACAGCACGATACGTTTTGCGCAGCCATTCTGTTGTGGGGTTTTTACAAATTCTGAACATGGGGAGATATGATTTTATAAAAAGAACTTTTTTGTTGTACCGGTTTTCTGAATGCTGATAAATCCTTTATAGCGATGGCTTAGTTATCAGATAGCAGGTTATGCAACAGTCTTCACATAATACAAAAAAATGTGCTGAATGATAAATTTTTAAGCTGTTTTATTTTGCTGTCATCTGGTGTAAAGAGTGATAGATTCATATCCTTCTTTTACGGATAACAATGATAGATCGCAGCCGTTTCCTTATCATTATTTAACTGTAATGCGGCGATGCTGCCATCGAACGAATTCCGATAATCCAGGTTGTTGAAAATCCCTTTGTAAAAACCTTGTGAGAATAACAAGGCGTCATCATCCGGTACGGCATTGGTTGTGCCAATGATATGCTTGGTATAGGACTTGAGTGCATCTGCCTGTACATTCGAATAGCAGGAATTGAGAACAAGGCATTCGATCTTCAATTTTGCTTTATTAGCTTCAAATAAATTCCGGATGCTATCCACAGATGCCAAAACAGGGTTCTGCTGGTCATCAAACAAGAAGATCCCTTCCACGTCACTGTGTCCCGCGTAATGCAGTATGGCCGGGTTTTCTTTTACCAGCACTTCCATCAGTTTTAATGCCGACAGGTTGAGCACCTTGGTGTACTGATACTTTGTGTTGCCTTTCTTCAATTCGGTACGGATGATCTTTGCTTCCTTTTCTACATTCAGGTCTACACGGGTGTCGGCTGCCAGGAATACGACGCGTTTACTTTCTGTTGCCGCTGATTTTCCATCGGTGACCTGTATCGATTTCTCGATGAGGGGATAGTCTTTCTTTTTCCCGTTATAATGTGCCGTGACACTAAGCATGAGGATATAAGCGGCATCAGCATCTGAAGACGTCAAAGGCGTAACGGAAAATTTCCATTCAGTATAGCTGCCATAGTCGATCGTCTGTTGTTCGCTGCTAAGCGCTACTATTTTGAAGAGATCACCTCCCGAGAGGTCTATGAGCTTAACGCTCATCTCATCGGTGATTTTCATAGCCTGGTTTTCACTTTCCGCACCAATCTTTATTTCCGATTTTTTTACTTCTTTTCCGGCAATACGCACCGTGCAAATAGTTGGTTTTTTTACCACCATTTTATCCGGTACCAGGTAATCCATTTGCCCGTCACGAAACGGTGATGCCTCGCCTTTTTTAGTGCCGGAGTTTTTGGGTGGTTTGGGCTTTCCGCTTGTTGCCGGGAAATTTTCCAGTGGCGATGGAAACGGTGCAGGAGAGGGCATCGCCACAGGCAGAGCAATATCATCCTCCGGTGGTGTGCTTTCTTCTGGAGGATAGTCGTTTCGTAACTCCTTTACTTCCTGTTCCACCAACTCCATCAGTTCATCATCTTCCACGTCGCTTTCTTCCTTCGCACGACCCGGTTTCTGCGGATCTGGCTTCGAAGCGCTGAGAGGATAATTAACGGTTACTTGCCGGGCTTTTTTTTTATACCTTCTATGACCGCTACAAATTTGTCGGCAATATTTTTAAAGTCGTCGTCTTTCGGATGTATTTCATCATACCAGCCGTTTCGGGGGGTGAGCCCGCGTACATCTATGAAGAAGATATTCTTTTTGTATGGAGCCATTACTTTTGC
This sequence comes from Flavipsychrobacter sp., assembly GCA_035497455.1. Classification (GTDB taxonomy): domain Bacteria; phylum Bacteroidota; class Bacteroidia; order Chitinophagales; family Chitinophagaceae; genus JAFIGV01. The sequence goes on along the minus strand of DATJDL010000016.1, from coordinate 227,994 downwards.
CAGCCGGTCATTGAACTGGTCTACCATGTACCGAAGCAGATCCTCCCGGTCTTGCTGGCTTTTCATCCCTTTTTCGATCATATACTTACCCAGCCAGCTGGTCTTTTTAGGCGTCGCCACCGTATCTACAGGAATCGCATAGTCGTAGCTTTGGGTAATGATGTACAGGTTAGGATGCTTCGTGAGCAGTTCCTTAAACATTTCAGCGTACCATTTTTCGAGCCGGTCGACCTGGTCGAAGAACTGTTGATTTAAGAAGCGTGCCGGTGTGTTGACTCCCGGAGTAGGTTCAGTATTTAAAAACTCCCTGAACTGGCTCCCCAGAATATCATTACCTCCTCCGCTTACCAGGAAAAAGACGGGTTGCTCCGAATCAATCGCATCCAGGTATTCCCTTTTTTTCATGTAGTTTTCCAGCGTATCACCGGCTTCTGCATAACTGTCAATTGCATACAATTTATAAAGGTGGTCGAGAGTATCCTTCACGAGGATAGGGTATTGGAACCAGGAATCGCCCTCTGCGACAATGCGCATACGATCGGTCTTACGAAGCTTTTTGTACAGCTTTCGGCGAACGGCAGTTTCTATCTTGTTGGCTGCCCATATTTTAAAATCATCAAAAAGCCCTTTCTGATCAGCGGGCAGTTTAATGCTTTTCTTGAGTTCCATTTTAGTGGGCTGTCCATTCTCATCCAGCACAACATCATAAAACAACCCCGCTGCAAATTGAGTCGTCTCTTCATAATCCAGCAGGGCTTTCAGTGTTTGGCTGTCCGCAACGTTGTACAGGGGGTTCCGGATATCGAAGCGTAACAATTGGGTATCCCATTTTTTTACGGCTACCGCTTTTTCCTCTGCCGCATGAACAAAACTTTTCGAGGATTTTTCGGGAGCATCTTTATCAGAAAGCAAATAAGGGGCGGGCAACGAAGGCAGACTCAACGCAGCAATGTCAAAGTTTTCATCGCTTACTATGAATTGCAGGAATTCCGTAGTGAGCGGCCAGTTGTATTGGCGCTCCTGCTCACCCAATCTCATTTCCAGATCCTCGGAACTATTTTGCTGAAGTTTCAAAGTAGCACCCGCTTCCAGGAAGTGTACCTGTTGATCCAGAAAACCGGGATAGGACATGAAAGTCTTATCCAGGTACAAAGCTGCCACATACAAAGGCTTCTTCGTGGTGTTTTTTGCCGTTATTTTAAAGAAAGCATTATAGTCTTTGGACTTATTGTCGTAGTTAATGTTGACAGCATTATTGGCAATAGGGAGCTTTTTATATTTATCACCTGTCTTCATGGATACCGTGATATCCAAAGCGGAATCGCTCACGGGAGTAAGGGCGTCATTGTTCTTTAATTCCTTAATGAAGTGCCATTGTGCAATATGTATCAGCGTACTTACAATCGGATCAATGTCATCGTTGGTAATCAGGGGCAACGGGCGCGCCAGCGGTCTGTATTCATCATCCGGGCGGGTGATAATAAGGTCTCCGTTGCGGATATGTAATGCATAATCTGCTTCGCGGTCGTTCGTTTTGCTCTTTCCTTCAAATTCATAGTAGCCTCCGGCACGTTTGATGATCGCATCTACCAGGCTCTTTGTTTCGGTAGGGTTGCCATGCCAGTTGTGTAATTCCAGCAAAAGTTTCCTGGATAGCAGCCCGCTGACATCTGCCGGGTGCGCTTTCGCTTTGTCCAGTGCTTTTGCAGGTTCGATCAGGCAATAGTCAATAAATATTTCCTTGATCCTGGCAGTTACCGGTTTGCCTTTATCTCCTTTATCGTAAAGGGTAACCGTAGTAGAAGGCAGCATATTGTGAATGGCGCCTTTATTGAGGGTCCATCCTTTGCTTTTATTGTAGCTCACTTCTGCCATGCCGTTACCGGCCGCTACATTCATATTCATAAAGCCTTTGTTCAGCGAATTGAGTGCGAGCAAGGGGGCGTAGAGCTTGGGTGTTTGCTCTTCGGTAAAGCGCATCACCTGCGCCAACCGGCTGTGCAGATTGTTGTAAGTTACATTGCTGTTGCAGGCATTTAATGTTGCCAGCAGGTTTTTGGTGAATACACCTTCCCCGCCGTACTCTATGGCTGATTGATTGCTTTCGCAGGCTGCTATCTGCACATGGGGTGCTTCCGGTAATAATTTATGAATGTTAGCGATTTTTTTAGTGGGCTCTTTTAGCTCTTTACCGAAGATGAAATCTTTCCATTGACGCGGAGGGAAAGCCCCGGAAGGACGATCATTCACGACAAAGCGTCGCACTTTCGCCTTCTTATCACCGGATGCTGCTAATTGCAGCCTGCCTCTGGTATTATCACCGCTGTGGCAGCAATCGGTAATGAAAACAATATGCGCTTTTGTTTTTTGATAAAGTTGGTTAATGAGGTAGCGCAGTTCTTTATCCGTAAGCAGGAAATCAGATGGTTTTTTGGCACCGCCGTCATAACACACTAAACATTCCAGCTTTTCATCCGTTTCGTCCCATATGCCCGCGGCATCTTCCTGTGTCCCATGACCGGAATAATAAACAAGTACCGTATCATTCTTCGTCGCCTTGGCTAAATGTTTATTGAAGGCGGCAACTATATTTTTCTTGCTCGCGTCTGCGTCCAGTAAGAGTTTAATGTCAGTGTTGATATCCGTTCTGGCGCTGAGATAAGAGTGTACCTTTTTTATATCGTTTACACAACCGTTCAGCTTATTGATCTTATCGTAGTTGTTGATACCGACCAGCAGCCCGAATACCTTGCCGGATGTCTCCACCGCTTTTTCTTTGACAGGTATTTTGTCATAGTCGTTCGGATTGTAGCCTTCATTATCTGTAGCCTCCACATTTTCCATTTCCAGCCCGCGCTGATTTATCGAAAGATCTTTTTCAAACAAGGCATCTACCTGTGCTTCATTTAAACTTTTTGCTACGACACTCTTGGTGGTTTTGGTGTATTTAGGAGTAAAGCTGGCCGCCTGTACGCCCGCTACTAAGCCATCCCAGTCAAATGCAGGTCCGATATCCCATTTGCCGGAAGAGCGATAGTTCACGTGTGTTACAATGCCTTTGAAACTGACCACATCATTCGTCGTTATGAACCGCTTTTCTTTAGGCAGAAATTGACGCGGTATCTGGTATTTCGCAGTAAGAAACCTGAGTAAGATGATCGTGCTTTCGATCTGCTCCTTCGTGTAAGAAGGAAAGTAAAGACTATCCCGGAAAGGCGCAGCCAGCTTCATATAAGCTTCGGATTGAGCGGCAGAACAATACAAGTCCACCGGCCCGATTTTACCTGTCTTGGCATCTTTAACACGGGAGTAGATCGTTTCCATATTCCCGTCACGTGCCGTCAACAAGCCGTAATTGCTGATCTCTATACCTATTGTGGATTTATCCTGCGCATTGCCGTTGCCTGTGTTACCGACACCTGCCCCTAAATGTCCTGACCAGTTTTTTGAAGGATGAATCTGATAGATTGTACCGTCACGCGCTATCACGAACGGTACCGAGACATGATAATCCTGTCGCGTCAGACTCAGCATATCCGAACGAAGATTACCGGCCGTAAAATGCAGGCAGATTCGTTGCTTGGTGTGTTCGGTAGGGTAGTAATAGCCTGTGCGGGGCGGTTTGTACACTAATCCGTTAAGCGTCAGATTCTCTCCTGCGACAGGTGCGGAAAACGGGGTCAGCTGCGAAGCTGCATCGGCTTTAAACTTGGATTCTATCAGCGAAAGATCATCGTATTTCATAACGGAGTAAAGTAGGTTTGTTAACGACTTGTAAAACACAATATATGTAATATTAAGTCGAATTGCAATTACCGGAAGATGAAATCTCAGTTAAGGATGATGGGATTATATGCTCACTTTAGACCATGTCGGGAAGTCCCGGTAGAATGGCCACACCTCAAACTCCCCCTTTTTAAGCAGCAGCAATTTTCTACTTTTGCGCTCCTAATAATTTGAATGACATGAAACGTCAGGTACTTTTAATGGCAGCCGTTGTAGTGGCATTTGCAGCATGTAAAGATTCGGGCACTAAACAAACCGAAACTCCGAAAGAGGACTTTTTGCAGGCAAATGCAGACACTACTATCCATCCTGCAGATGATTTTTTTGATTATGCCACGGGTAACTGGACAAAGAACAACCCTATTCCTGGCGATGAATCTGCCTGGGGTATAGCCAACCTGGTAAATGAAGAACTCTACAAACGAAAACAAGCCATTAACGAAGAAGCTGCTAAAAATGGCACCTCCGGCGTTCAGCAAATGATCGGCAACTTCTGGCTGAGCGGCATGGATACGGTGCAGATAGAGAAACAAGGCATTCAGCCCTTACAGGAAGAGTTGAACAAGATTGCTGCCTTGCAATCGGCATCGCAGGTAGTGGATTTTGCGGCAATGATGCATCAATATGGCGTAGGTGTATTTTATTCTGAAGGCGTAGGACAGGATCAGAAGAACAGTGAGAAGATGGCCTATTACATCAATCAGGGCGGGCTGGGGCTTCCTAACAGAGACTATTATTTTAATACAGATACACGAACCACGAAGGTGCGTGATGCCTACCCGGCTTATGTAGCAAGAATTTTTATGCTTACCGGGAATGACAGTGCGACGGCAGCTGCCAGGGCAAAGGCTGTAATCGGTTTTGAAAAGAAACTGGCAGCTAAGTCTCGTAAGCTGGAAGATCTGCGCGATCCGTATAAGAATTATAATAAAAGGGCGATTGCGACACTGGCTTCAAGTTATTCCAATGAAAACTGGGAAGGCGTACTCAAAACCATTGGCGTACACAGCGTGGATAGTGTTATAGTAGGACAGCCGGAGTTCCTGCAGGAATTGAATACCCTCCTGAAATCGGAAAACCTGCAAACGCTGAAAGATTACCTGAGCTTTCACCTGGTAAATGAATTCAGCCCCTACCTCAGCAAGCCGTTTGTAGATGCTCAGTTTGATTTTTATGGAAAGACATTGCGTGGTGCAAAAGAAATGCGTCCACGCTGGAAACGTGTACTGGATGAGGAGGAAAAATCCATCGGTGAAGCCGTAGGGCAGCTTTTTGCTAAGGAATACTTTGATGAAACAGCCAAGAAGCGTTATGAAGATATGGTGGAAAATGTACGTGATGCCTATAAAGCCCGTATACAAAAGTTGGACTGGATGAGCGACAGCACGAAGCAAAAAGCCCTTTCCAAACTGGCTAAGATTACCAAAAAAGTAGGCTATCCCGATAAATGGAAAGATTTTTCATCTTTAAAAATTGAGAAAGGAAACTATGCCCGAAACGTAATGCGCTCCAACCAATGGTGGAACAGTTATTCGCTTGGTAAACTGGGAAAGCCGGTGGATCGTACGGAATGGGATATGACACCTCAAACCTACAATGCGTACTACAATCCGTCCAACAACGAGATCGTTTTGCCTGCGGGAATCTTCACCGTTCCGGGTTACAGGGATGCGCAACTCGATGATGCTTTGGTATATGGCTATGCTGCCGCTTCCACTATCGGTCATGAGATCACGCACGGCTTTGACGATGAAGGCCGCCAATATGATGAGAACGGCAATCTTAAAAACTGGTGGACTCCGTCGGATGAAGAACAGTTCACTAAACGCGCAGCTGTGTTGGTCAACCAGTTCAATCAATTTACACCTATTGATACCCTCCATATAAATGGGAAAGCTACCCTCGGCGAAAATTTGGCTGATCTGGGCGGCATTCTTATCGGTCTGGACGCATTTAAGCAAACAGAAGCATTTAAGAAAAATGAAAAGATCGGAGGCTATACGCCGTTGCAACGTTATTTCCTGGGATATGCCTTAGGCTGGTTATACCAGATAAGAGAGGAGCAACTGGCCAGCAGGATACTGACAGATGTGCACTCACCAGCAAAATATCGTGTAAACGGTCCGTTACGCAATGTGCCGGAGTTTTATGAAGCATTTAATGTGAAGCCGGGCAACAAAATGTACCTGCCGGATTCAGCGAGGGTAAAATTGTGGTAGCAGTAATAGGCTATGGTAAAATGAAAGGTCCCGCTTTGTAAAAGCGGGACCTTTCATTTTATGACGAAATCCTTAACAGATCAACGGTGTCAACACAATGCTTTTCACCCACGCAAACAAAGAAGGATATTGCTCATCTATTAAATGATGGGGCAAAGTGAATGGTTCATGTTTGGTTGTAAGGAATACGGTATGCATATTCAAACGCTTCCCGAACTCCATATCACTGATGGAATTGCCCACCATAATGCTCCGTTTAAACTCTATTTCACCAAAATCTTCCCTGGCCTGCAACGCCATCCCGGTGTTGGGTTTACGGTTGTGATCGCTGTCAGCAACCGCTGTACAAGCGTAAGCTCTGTCGATCCTGCCCCCATGCCTGGCTATTTCAGCCGTCATGTTCGCCGTGACATCTTTCAATGCGTCGAGTGTCATAATGCCCCGTCCTACGCCACGCTGGTTCGATACCACTACGATATGTCCAAATATTTCGTTCAATTGCTTCAATGCGTCCAGTGCTTTGTCGCAGAAAACGAACTCGTCCCATTTTGTGATATAAGAGCCTACATTCTCTACGTTTATTACACCATCTCTATCCAAAAAGAGTGACCAGCTTTTATCTATTTCTATTTGTTTATCAAAGGTTTTCATCGGTCTGCTGTTTAAAAATTTTTTCTTCTACCAACTGGCAGATAATGTGTCCAATCATGATATGTGACTCCTGGATCCGAGGGGTGTCCGTACTGGGCACATTGATCAGATAATCACAATTTTCTTTCATTTTTCCACCATGCTCTCCTGTAAAGCATACAGTAATCATACCAATTTTCTTTGCTTCTTCCAGGGCATTTAAAATATTAACGGAATTGCCGGATGTGCTCAGCCCTACCAACATGTCTCCTTTTTTGCCCAGCCCTTTTACCATCCTGCTATAGACGACATCATAGCCATAATCATTTGCAACTGCCGTGAGATAAGACGTGTTGCAATGCAACGCTTCTGAAGGCAAAGGCTCTCTGTCTGTATAAAATCGCCCGCTGAATTCTGCTGCAAGATGCTGTGCGTCTGCAGCACTACCGCCGTTTCCGCAAAACAATACCTTGTTGCCGGCCTCGAAAGTCTGCACGGTAGCCTGCACTACTTCATCGATAGTTTGCATCAATGTTTCGTTGGAAAGGATTTTCGACTTGACAGCTATAGACGCTTCTATAATATTCCTGATCATAAACTTGCTAAAAATACGATACTGTTGGTTCCCAACGCATCGGCTTCCCGGTTATAAACATCATTGTGGATATTTTTATTATCACAGTCTTGTCAAATTTTCATCTGGCTGATGACACCGGGAGTAGGTTTACCATACAATGACAATAACTGATTTTTTAAAGGAATTTCTTCAAACTTCTGCTATTTCATCCCTACTGTAGCTGCTAAGAATTAGTTTTGCACTTTTATGTTCCAATAATAGCATCATGCGTTTTTTGATTCTTACTTTCTGTTGTTTATGCTTTATCATTCACTCCTCTTTAGCGCAATCGCCTAAGCGGGAACTACGTGCCGCATGGATCGCTACCGTTTCCAATATTGATTTTCCGTCCAAACAGGGTTTGCCGTCGAGCCAGCAGCAGCAAGAGTTCATGAATCGCCTGGATCAGTTGAAAAGACTGGGATGCAACGCCGTGATCGTACAAATACGTCCTGCAGCAGATGCGTTTTATGCTTCTTTATATGAACCCTGGAGTCGTTTTCTTACCGGGAAACAAGGGCAGCCGCCGTTCCCTTATTATGACCCGCTTAGCTTCATGATAGAACAAACGCATCTGCGTAACATGGAGTTTCATGCCTGGTTCAATCCCTACCGCGCCTTAACAGATAGCAAAAAAAACCCGAATCCGCCGGATCATATTACCCGCAGGCATCCTGACTGGATCATTTCTTACGGAGGTAAATCCTATATCAATCCGGGTGAGCCGGCCGCAAGGGATTATGTTGTCAATGTGATAGCGGACGTAGTAAAGCGTTATGACATTGATGGGGTGCACCTGGATGACTATTTCTACCCGTATCGCATAGCAGGGGTGGAATTTGGCGATTATAAAAGCTATGCCCAGCACGGCAAAGGCTTTTCCAACAAGGAAGATTGGAGAAGAAATAACGTGGATGTTTTTGTAGAGGCTATGAATATGAAGATTAAGCAATTAAAGCCTTATGTAAAGTTTGGGATCAGCCCTTTTGGTGTCTGGCGCAATGCGAGTAAGGACCCTCGCGGATCCGAAACTCGTGGCGGGCAAACCTGCTACGACGATTTATACTCTGATATCTTGCTTTGGTTGCAGCATGGATGGATCGATTATGTGATGCCCCAGCTCTACTGGGAGCATTACCACAGAGCGGCACCCTTTGAAGTACTCCTGCCCTGGTGGGAAAAAAACAGCTACGGCAGGCATGTATATTACGGATTGGGCGTTTACCGGATGCTGAATGCATCCGCTGGCCCCTGGGCTACACCCAACGAATTGCTTTGGCAGCTGAAAGATATACGCACGAAGACGGCGACACCCGGCTACTCACTTTACAGCGCCTCCAATTTTGATAAGATCCGTCCCGCATTGGCAGATAGCATGGAGAACAAATATGCAAAGAACATTGCATTCCCGCCGGTAATGAAATGGATCGATAGCGTTGCCCCGGCTCCGCCTATTGTTAAATTCAGTAAAACGGCTCAGGGCATTTTATTAAGCTGGGACATGCCGTTCGACAGCAAGGATAAAAATCTTCGTTATGCTATTTACCGTTTTGTCAATAACGAACCCGTTAATCTGAACCTTTCGTCTAAGATCATAGGGTTGCAAAGCACGAAGGAGTTCGCTGATGCAGACGGGGCAAAGTATGCGAAATGCACCTACGTTATTACTGCGCTGGACAGGCTTTGGAATGAGAGCAAGCCCAGTGAAGCGGTGGAAGTATCCCGGTAACCGGCGTCCGCATGTTTGTTGGTTGGCATCCGCTTTTTTGTAAAATTTTGGTAATCCGCCTACCCTAAAATAACATATTGTGCGTCAATGTCAAGTACATTTCAGGGCTGTGAATACCGTGTGAATAATAAGATTATATCAATACCAATATCAGTACCGGGTATGCAATTTTCCATATTTTTGATAAAACGGTTTTGTTATGTTCGATGATGATTATTTAGACGATGATATAAATTCCATCCAGGATTTGCTAAGGCGTTATGAAGCAGTAAAGAATGGTGAGTCGGCTGAAATGATGCAGGAAGATGAATTTGAGAGAGTAATAGAATATTATTTTCAGGGAAGTAACGAGGAGCAGGCACTCCTTGCTTGCGAAATTGCCGCCACCTATTACCCCTTCTCTGCAGAAATATTATTATTAAAGGCTGAAATTCTGACACAATCGCAGAAATTCGGTCAGGCGTTGAAGGCTTTGGATGAGATAGATCAGTTGGATCAAAACAATCTGGATGCGGTATTGTTACGATCTGATATTTTTTTAAGCCAATATAAATACGATCAGGCTGCGGCACTTCTGGAGCAGAAAGCTTTGGATTTTTCAGGCAAAGACAAAGTAGAGGTGCTCCTGGAGCTGGCAGATGTATATGATGAGTCGGAGGATTTTGAAGCGGTGTTCGATACGCTTAAGCGCGTGGTACGAATGGATATACGGAATGAAGAGGCCTTACAAAAACTCTGCTTTTGGGCTGATTTTACCAACCGGAACGCAGAAAGCATTGAAATTCATACCGCCATTACCGATGAAGATCCCTATAATGCCATAGCCTGGTTTAACCTGGGTTCGGCCTATCAAAGTGAAAAGCTCTATGAGAAGGCGATAGATGCTTATGAATTCTGCGTGGCGATAGATGAGAAATTTGAATTTGCCTATCGTAATATGGCCGATGCTTATATGCGCCTGAAATGGTTTGATAAAGCGTTGGAAGTACTGGAAAAACACCTGGAGATTTCAAAGCCTGAAGATGTGATCTACGAGGCGATGGGTTTTTGCTATGAAAAGCAGAAAGACTACACGAAGGCGCGCCATTATTACCGGCAGGCGTCACAGCTGAGTCCGGAGGATGATGCTATTTTTTATAAAATAGGAGAAACCTACACGCGGGAAAGACAATGGGAAAAGGCTGTAAAGGCGTTCTCAGTAGCATTGCACCTGAATAAAGAAAATGCGGCTTATTGCATGGCTATCGGCAATTGCCTGATGGAAATGGATGTGAAAACGGAAGCATTAGTGTGCTATTTAAATGCAGTCCGTTTAAAGCCCAATAATAAAACGACCTGGATCGCGTTAATAAGGGGATTATACCTCTCTGAATTTTATGAGGAGGCGCTTACACAGATAGAACTGGCAAAAGACAGTTGTGGAGATAAGCCGGATTTCAGGTATTTACAAGCCGCAACGTTATTCGAGTTGGGCAAAAGCAAAGAAGCGCTCATCCATTTGGACAAAGCCTTGGCAGAAGGGGTGAAGAAAATTAAGATATTCACGGAGTTAAACCCCGAAAACCTGAAACGTTCAGCAGTGAACGAACTGATAGCGAGATATAAAAAGAAATAAAAAAATGCGCAACTCTTGTTGCGCATTTTTTTATTGGGTAAGATAATCAGGCAGGTATTTCTGCATTAAATTTAAATCCGATACCGTGTATAGTCTGGAGATTGACATTGGGTTGGTCTTTGAGGTATTTACGTATTTTAGTGATAAATACGTCCATGCTCCTGCCGAGAAAATAATCATCTTTGCCCCATACATGCAACAATATATCGTCTCGCTTTAGCACTTTATTGGCATTGAGACAGAAATAACGTAGTAAATCCGCTTCGCGTTGCGTCAATTGCATTTGCACGGTACCATTCGTAAGCATGAGCTCGTTATAAACAAAGTTCAAATTGCCGAGCTGGAAGGTTTCTGCTTCACCTTCATCTGTTTTCATCGTCCGTTTCAGGTGGACATTCATGCGCAGTAACAGTTCCTGCATATTGAACGGTTTGGTCACGTAATCGTCTGCCCCGCTTTCGAACCCACTTATCTTGTCATTATCCATATTCTTGGAGGTGAGCATGATAATAGGCACCTGGTTATTTTTCTTTCGGATTTGCGATACGATGGCTATACCATCTTTTTTGGGAAGCATGATATCCATAAGAATCATGTCGAAATTATGTTTCATGAATTGTTGGAAACCGCTTTCTCCGTCCGTGCAATGAATCACATCATATCCTGCATCCTGAAGTTTGTCCTTTAATATAAATCCTAAGGTAGGGTCATCTTCGATCGCCAGAATTTTTGGTTTATATTCAGCCATAAACTAGTTTTAACAACAGTCCGATTTATATTGGAATGAAGTTTTGGATTTGTTAATTTCATTGCCAAAATAAGAATAACATTTCATTAAAAAAAATCATGAAAAAAGGGTACAGGGTTCATCCGGTGAGTTTAGGGATCATTTTAATGTTTATGGTATTGTCTTGTAGCAAGCCGGAAAACAGTTCTCCCAACCAGCCCGATCCGGTGGATACTACGGATACCACGCATGTTGATACCACCTCCCGGGACAGCTTTACTACTTATACGATTCTCAAGGGTAATAATTATTGCGAAAAAAATGAATATCCCATCTTCAGACAATCGAGTTTGAAGTTTAAGGCCATTTTTGACAGCAGTTGTATTTACACCACTGTTGACCCGGTGAACCAGGAGGATATTAATAAATTGTATGGTTTTTCGGATTGCAACACCTTACACCATGCTAACAGTGCCCGTTTCGGCTGGAATTGGATGAATGGGAAAATGCATATTCATGCATATTACTATGCAGACAGCGTCCGGGAATTTAAAGAACTGGGTACCGTGGCGCTTAACAAGGAAATAATATGCAGTATTGAGCTCCTTCCGGAGAAATATGTGTTTACCCTCAATGGTAAAAAGGACACGGTACAACGTCATTGCTCCGATACTGTTGCATCGGGAATAAAATTACTTCCATATTTCGGGGGAGACGAGCCGGCTCCAAAAGATGTGCGAATTAAGATTAAAGAGTTAAAGTAGACCACTGTTTAACGGAGCTACCTGGGGTGGATAGTTCCAACACCTCCATATTGGGCAAGAGCAAAAAGACCGCACAATAATATTTGTTCTTATTTTACTCTTTTTGGGTTTTCGGTAAGAAAAGCTTCCCAGCTGGCACTTTTCCGGGCCCTTGAAATCCGGGTTGGCATTTTGGGGTCGTTTTGAACGGGTAATTTGCTTTGGTAGTGATGACATAAGGCCACTGCAAGAGCATCTGTTGCATCCATGAAGTCCGGCGATTCCGTGAAATTGAGCGTGCGCTGAATCATTTCCCATACCTGCTCTTTCGTAGCATTTCCACGTCCGGTAATAGATTGTTTTACTTTGCGGGGGGCATATTCAGCCGCTTCTAATCCATGCATCATCGCAGCAGCGATAGCCACGCCTTGTGCCCGTCCTAATTTTAGCATGCTTTGTACATTTTTACCGTAAAAAGGAGCTTCAATAGCTACAGCAACAGGCTGATGGGTTTTTATCAGGCTTTCCATCTTGCGAAAAATAAGTTCAAGACGTGCCGCGTGATTTTGTTTCTTTGCCAATTGCAATACGCCCATTTCCAGTAGCGAAATTGTAGATTTGTGCACCGAAATAAGCCCATAGCCCATCACGAGCGTGCCGGGATCTATACCCAACACTATTTTCGGTTCGTTTTGCAAAACAGTTATTTGAACAAAGCTACCAAAATACGACTCAATTATCTCATCGGTGGACTTACGACCTTTATGTTGTTATGGGCAATCTATTCACAGATAAAATCACAGCTGTTTCATTTCGATTTGCGCCAACTCTTCAGCGAAGGAAATACAAAATTTTTCTTTTTAGCTTTTCTGTTGATGCCTGTGAATCTTTCACTGGAGATCTATAAATGGAAATTGCTGGCGGGCTCAGCACAGCCTACTTCTTACGCTGTGGCAGCAAAGAGTTTTTTCGCAGGACTGGCATTGTCTATTCTTACGCCCAACCGTATCGGTGAATATCCGGGTCGTATCGTCTACCTGAAACAAAAAAACACGCCCCGTTTGATCAGTGTTACATTTTTAGGGATGTTCACCCAGTTCCTTTGCCTGTTCATCTTCGGTATTTTAGGGATGGTGTATTTTAACGTATTCATGCCCGGTCCCTGGACGAAGGTCATTTTAGTCTGTAGTGTATTCTGTGCCGGATTAGTTGCAATTGCCTTCTTTTACTTCGAAAAATGGAGCAGCTATATCGAACGATTTGCTTATTTCAGAAAATTCAGAACCTATACTCAATTGCTTAAAAAATTCACAATAAAAGAGCAGCTGATCATTCTTTTCCTGTCTATGCTGCGTTTTTGTGTATATGTGAGCCAATACCTGTTGCTGATGAGCTGGATGCATATCGAACTGCCTTTGTTGGCAGGATTTTGTTTAGGTTGTTTGTTCTTTTTTGCCATGGCTGTGATCCCGTCTATAGCTTTAGCTGAGATGGGCATCCGGGGGCAGGTAAGCATATTATTGTTTCAGAGTTTTACGACAAATAAAATTGGCATATTAGTAGCTACTTTAGTTTTATGGTTCATAAATCTTATTGTGCCTGCGATAGCAGGAAGTATCTTATGGCTAAAAATGCGGTTGATAAAGTAAAAGGATTTTTCCGGATCGGCATGCTTGCGTTTGTCCTCCTCATGTCTCGTCCGTTTACCGGCTTTGCACAGCAAACGGATCTTTGCGGTTTATCCAATACCTCTTTCAAAACCGGGGAAAAAATAACCTACAAAGTGTTTTATAACATGAGTATGATCTGGGTAGCAGCAGGCATTGCCAATTTTACGGTGTACGATGAAAAGCTGGATGGAAAAGACGTTTTCCATATTGTAGGAGACGGCAAGACCCTTAAGTCTTACGAGTGGTTTTACAAAGTAAACGACAAGTACGAAACCTGGCTTGACAAGGAAACTATGTTGCCGCTTAAGTTTTATCGCAATGTAAGCGAAGGTGATATTCAATTCAATTCCATCGCCAAATTTGACCATAATACGCAGCGTATCTATACCGCCAATAAGACGTTCAGTGCGCCTAAATGCATACAGGATGTACTTTCCACTATTTACTATGCCCGCAATGTAGATTATAACAAGTATAAGCCGGGTGCTACCATTCCGTTTTCTATGTTCCTCGATGACAAGGTCTACAACCTTTACATCAAGTATTTGGGCAAAGAGAAGATCAAAACCAAGTATGGTACCTTTAATACCATTAAAATAAAACCGCTGTTAATATCCGGGACCATTTTCAAAGACGGGGATAAAATGACCGTATGGGTAACCGACGATGCCAACCATATTCCCGTACGTGTGGACAGTCCTATCCTTATCGGCAGCATCAAGGTAGACCTTATGAGCTACAGTAATCTACGCAGCCCTATGACGGCTCTGATAAAGAAGAAATAACAGCCTTGATAGTATATCCCGCATACGGCAATGCCGGAAGGAAAGATTTTTCGATTCCTTCCCATCGTTGCCGGAAAAAAGCAAAAGACCTCAAGTAATTTTGAGGTCTTTTGATACATGTACTGTTGAACCTTATTTTAAGTCTCCTACCATGTCTTCCGGTTTAACCCATTCGTCAAACTGCTCCGGCGTTACATAACCCAGCTTCACCGCCATTTCTTTCAAGGTCGTTCCTTCTTTATGCGCAGTCTGTGCTATTTCAGCTGCTTTGTAGTAACCGATTTTGGTATTGAGCGCTGTCACCAGCATGAGTGAATTATCCACATGCTTTTTAATATTCGCTTCGATAGGCTCTATACCCACGGCACATTTATCATTGAAGCTCACGCAACCATCGCCTATCAGTCTCGCACTGTGCAGGAAGTTGAAGATCATCACCGGTTTGAAAACGTTGAGTTCAAAATGCCCGTTAGCACCGCCAATACTGATAGCCACATCATTACCCATTACTTGTGCAGCGATCATCGTCAAAGCCTCGCATTGTGTAGGGTTCACTTTACCCGGCATGATGGAAGACCCCGGTTCGTTATCCGGGATGAACAGTTCACCGATGCCGGAGCGGGGGCCGGAACTCAGCATGCGAATATCATTTGCAATTTTCATCAGGCTAACGGCAACCGTTTTTAAAGCGCCGTGTGCTTCTACGATTGCATCGTGTGCAGCAAGGCTTTCAAATTTATTTTCAGCAGTGATAAAAGGCAGCCCCGTAAGTGTTGCAATTTTCTCTGCCACTTTCTCCGCATATCCTTTTGGCGTGTTGATACCTGTACCAACAGCCGTACCCCCGAGTGCCAGTTCGCTGAGGTGCGCCAGTGTATTGTTAATAGCTTTCAAACCATGATCCAGCTGCGATACATAGCCGCTCAACTCCTGTCCTACGGTAAGCGGGGTAGCATCCATGAAATGGGTACGGCCGATCTTTACCACGTTCATGTATTGCTGCGCTTTTGCATGCAGCGTATCACGTAATTTTTTAATGCCGGGTAGTGTTACATCCACCAGCATTTTATAGGCGGCGATGTGCATGGCTGTGGGAAACGTATCGTTAGAGGATTGAGATTTGTTGACATCATCGTTCGGGTGAACGAATTTATCCTTATCGCTAAGCTGGCCACCGTTCATTACGTGTGCGCGGTAAGCTATAACCTCATTGCAATTCATATTGCTCTGTGTACCGGATCCTGTTTGCCATACTACGAGCGGGAATTGGTCATCTAATTTTCCGTCCAGAATCTCATCGCATACCTTGCCGATCAGCAGGGCTTTTTCATCAGCGAGAACACCCAGTTCATTATTAGTCAAAGCCGCTGCTTTTTTCAGGTAAGCGAACGCTTTGATAATCTCTTTGGGCATCTTGTTGATGTCCTGGGCGATCTTGAAATTGTCGATAGAGCGTTGTGTCTGTGCGCCATAGTAAGCATCCTTAGGCACTTGCACTTCACCCATAGTGTCTTTTTCTATTCTGTATTCCATTGCCAAATTTTGAAGATTGTTTTTTGAATTTTGAATTACGGGGCAAATGTATTAAATGATTTTGATGGACGAAGATGGCTGGTGTAAGCCTGCTGTAACCCAGAGATCCCGATCCTGTAAAGTAAATCCTGAAAGTTTCCAGGAACTTTCAGGATTTACATCTTGAGCCAACAATTAAAAAAGGTTATTGCTTGGTAAATTTGAACGATTGCTTTTTGTTCCCCTGTTTGATCGTCAGCACATAGGAAGCTGCGCTGAGATCTGCAATATCGATCGCGTCTTTCAGGTCATTTACTGCCAGGTATTTTACGATCTTCCCGTTAAAGTCTGAGATCACGATGTCTGCAGGTTGATTTTTCAAAAGCTCACCTGTTACAGCGATTTTATCGGTTGCAGGATTTGGATAGATACTGAATCCGAATGGGTTGCTCGCCAAATCATCGGTGCTTAACAAGAGCGCATTTGTAAAATGGATATTGGCAGAATTTATAATCCGGCTATTGAGTTTGTCCGTACTGTATCGTTGCACCATCCCGATCATGTCCATCTTATTAATGTTATAATTTGCAGGTACGGTATAGGTGAATTCATAAAAATAGTCCTGATTAGGGTAAAGTGTGGCAGGTAAGGAGCTGGATTGTCCCCAGCTTCCACCGAGCATTTTGCGAACCACATGCATATGATAGTAGTCATTCGCATTCGGTGTATGACATCCCTGGTAGGCTTTTACACTGTCCTCAGTCAGGTAGAGATTGAAGCGGTAATTGTCTGCTATCGTATCGTACACCTTCGCTTTTAGCTTTACTTTTAATAAACGGGTAGCGGTATTGAAGCTCGCGGAATAAACACTTACTTCCAACGGCTCATAGTAACGATCCCGTTCTTTCATATTTCTTAGTTGGTATTCCCCGTTCATGGTAAAGAAGTTATTTTCTAACAGGGTATTGTAAGGGAATACATACCTGTCAAAAAATACGGTAGGGTGTGCCAGCTGAAACAAATCATTGAGCGTATCTCCTTCCGCATTATACAACACATCTGTCGTGGCTGTGTAAATATTGGCAACGGAGTATTTACTGAAAGGTGTTACTGCCGTGTCTTCATAGGCTGCAGCGTCTATGCAAGGACAGCAGGCCTGGTGCTTGAATACTTCAAATACTACATTCTTTTTGGGTACATACGGAAGGATTTTTACCTGTTGTACGATTGTGTCATTGGTCTTGTTTGCATCCGTACCTGTTGTGAGGCGTGTCCAGACTTTTAACGTATGTGTACCCGTAGTCGGGAAGTTGGCTGTAAAGTTGCCGGCTACGCGCACTTCATTATTGGGAGCAATAGCATAGGTGGGTATGGTAGGCGACATCTCGTTAACGGGTCCGTTATCAACCTTCCAGCCTATTTTAAATCCATTCCAGCCGACATTGGCGGATCCTATGTTTTTCACCATCACGTCAAACACATGATTGCCGACAGGCAAGTGTTTTGCAGGAAATACAAGAGTAGGGGTAGCATCCTGCGCTAAAACGGCGTGATAAGATGCGAAAGATAAAAGACAAAGTAATAATCGTTTCATTGGGGTATGTTTAATAACAAATATAAATAATTGGTGTGGGAAATGGCAAATAGTATCAAACGTTTAAAAAAAAAACGAAAAGAATAGTTTCAGGGAAAATAGCCGGCTATGTAAAACCCATTATTACTCCGGAAACTATTTCCCTCGTCAGGTGTATCGAAACTGGGAGTAAGAGTAAAAAAAAATCCCGAAAACGGTGAAGTTTTCGGGATTTGAAATCAGGTATCTTTTATCAAAACCTGTAAACAGCATCTTTGAATAAAGGCTGCACCAGGTCTTTATCGGAAACTATAGCATGTTGCAGGTCTATTTTCCAGTCAATACTCAGGGAAGGATCATTGTATAAGACTCCGCCTTCATCTGACTTGCTGTAGAAATTGTCGCATTTATAAAATACCTCGGCTGTTTCAGTCAGTACGGAATAGCCGTGTGCGAAGCCACGCGGTACGAGGAACTGCCTTTTATTTTCCGCAGAAAGTTCTACACCAAACCATTGTCCAAAAGTCTTGCTGTCGGGTCGTATGTCCACTACGGCGTCCCAGATGGCGCCTTCCAGTACACGCACCAGTTTGGTTTGTGCATTAGGAGCGTTTTGGTAGTGAAGCCCGCGCAGCACATTGATGGTAGAACGAGCCTGGTTATCCTGTACAAATTTGTTGGTGAAGCCGGTCGCTCTTTCAAAAGCCTGTTCGTTAAAACTTTCGAAAAAATAGCCACGATCGTCATTGAAAACACGAGGTTCAATGATCAAAAGCCCTTCCAAAGGTGTTTGTATAACATTCATTAGTGGGATGTTCTGAGTTGTTCGATTACTTCGATGAAATTGGTCGCAATAAACTGCAATTCTTCTTCTGTAAATTCCGTGTGTATAGGTAGCGAGATCACGCATTTGTTGAGGAAATCCGTGGCAGGAAGATGATAATCTTTGATACCGATCTCTTTGAACATGCCCTGTTTGTGGCTCGGTACCGGGTAGTAGATCATAGTAGGAATGTTGCGTTCCGCCATAGCCTTGGCTACAGCATCTCTGTCTACATCTTTGAGCTGTACCGTATATTGATGAAATACATGTTTGCTGTACGGCGCGCGGAAGGGAGTTTGGATATTAGGATGGTTTGCGAATGCCTTATCGTAATAATCGGCTACCACTCTTCGTGCATCACAGTACTCATCCAGTTTTCTCAGTTTGATACGAAGAACAGCAGCTTGTATCGTGTCCAGGCGACTATTGCAGCCGACGGTTTCGTGATAGTAACGAACTTTCTGACCATGGTTGGCGATCATTTTCAGCTTTTCAGCCAGGGCGTCGTCGTTTGTAAACATGGCGCCGCCGTCACCATAGCATCCCAGGTTTTTAGAGGGGAAGAACGATGTACAGCCAACGATACCCATAGACCCGGTTTTCATTTTTCTGCCGTCAGAAAAGGTGTAATCGCCTCCGATGGCCTGCGCATTATCTTCAATTACGGGCAGGTTGTGTTCTTTGGCGATAGCAAGGATCTCCTCCATTTGCACACATTGTCCATAGATATGCACCGGAATGATGGCTTTGGTTTTTGGAGTGATCGCGTTTTTCAGGCTCTCCAGGTTCATCGTGTAGGTATCCGTATCCACATCTACAAAAACAGGCTTCAGGCGAAGGAGTGCTACTACTTCTACCGTGGCAATATAGGTAAAGGATGGTGTGATCACTTCGTCGCCCGGTTGCAACCCCAGGGCCATCAAAGCGATCTGCAGTGCATCCGTGCCATTTGCACAGGGGATGACGTGTTTTACACCCAGATAGGAAGCTAACTCTTTAGCAAATTCTTGTACGTCCGGTCCGCTGATAAAAGCGGTATTATCAATTACATTTTGGATAGCAGCGTCGACTTCGGGTTTTATTTTTTCATACTGGCGTTTGAGATCCACCATTTGTATTTTATGCATAAAAATTAAATTTAAAAAATAGCCGCAAACCTACGCTTAATGCCGCATTAAACAAAGACTTAAAGTCTGTATAGTGATAATATTTCCCTTAACTTCACTGCGTTTTTTAAGATTTTCATGAGGCAGCTTCTTCTTTTCTTTTTTGCGATGTTCCTGACAGGCGTTGTATGGGCGCAGGATGATCTATTTGGTACGCCTAAAAAGGAGCCCAAAAAAGGATTGGTGATCGGAGTGAACGGCGGTTTTGACGTTCCTGCATTTGATATGGCTAAACGTTTCGGCTTGAGTTACAGGGTAGGTCCTTCACTTTATTATAAAACAAAGAAGAACTGGCTGATCGGTGCGCGTACGGATTTCCTTTTCGGGAACCAGGTGAAGGAGCCGGGGTTAATGTCCAACCTGTTAGATGCTGAGAAGACGTTGATCGGGGCAAATGATTTCAGGATAAAGCCCACAATTTTTGAAAGAGGTTACATGATCGGATTACAGGCGGGCAAAATTCTCAACTACTCGCAGACAAACAGTGACAAAGGACTGTATCTTGCCGCTACAGCCGGTTTTATACAGCATAAGATATTGATAACAGACGGTGACGGGGCTGTACCGCAATTAGGCGGCGAGTATAAAAAAGGTTACGATCGTCTTGCGAACGGGGTATTCCTCGCTCCTTATGCGGGTTACATGCATTTCTCCAATAACGGACTGATCAATTTCCACTTAGGGGTGGAGGCACTGATGGGTTTTACCGCCGGAAGAAGAACCTATTGGTATGATGTAAAGCAGCCCGGCGAGGCTTCCCGTTTTGATATGCTGTTTAGTGTAAGAGGCGGTTGGTTCATCCCGGTGTTCAAAAGAAAATCAGAAGAATTTTTCTTTGAATAATAGCCTGGTTGATTTCAGGTACGAATCTTCTCTTTTAGTTTTTGTTTCACTTCGTTCCATTCGGTGTCTATAATACTGTAAAATGCGCTGTCCCGGATAATCCCGTCGTAACGGATGATCCGATTTCGAAGTACACCTTCAAATTTTGCCCCCAGGTTTTCAATGGCAGTACGGGAACGTGTATTCTTATCCCAGGTTTTCAGCTGTACCCTGATGGTTTTCAATTCTTCGAAACAATAGCTTAATAAGAGCAATTTACATTCCCTGTTATAACCTGTTCGCCAATAGTCCGGGTGGTACCAGGTCCAGCCGATTTCCAATCCTTTATTTTGTTGCTCGATCTCCATGAACCGGGTCGTGCCGAATATTTTTCCCGTTGCCTTTTCTACAGCTACGAACGGGTATTCCTCACCTGCAGCGCGTTTTAACAAGCTGCTTTTGAGAGAAAGCAAAAGTTCTTCTTTATCTGTACCGTTTAAGGATAAGTAGGTCCATATACGTTCGTCTTTTGCCAATACTGCTAATGCATCAAAATGTTCGCGTTCCAATGGTAGTAGGTGCACCTTATTGCCCTTGAGTGTTACAGGGTGTTTTATCCAGTTCATCCGGGATTATTCGTTGTAGATATGCAATTTATGCATACGGTGAGATAAATTTGCCCCAATCTTTTCCAGGGTGTTGGTAGTATCCTGTTGCTGCTCCGACACGGTTTTGTTTTATTTTAATGCCAACGGGATTTATCAATGAGCTCAAATAATATCATGATGAAAACACGACATAGGATATTGGAATGTGTTCCGAATTTTAGTGAAGGCCGGGATGAAAAAAAACTGGAGGCTATTGCTGCAGTTATACGATCTGTACCGGCTGTTCACCTGCTTCATATAGACAGAAGTCCGGCAGCTAATCGCACGGTTTTTACATTTGCCGGTGAACCGGAAGCGGTTGTAGAAGCCGCGTTCCGTGCCACAAAGAAAGCTGCTGAATTGATAAATATGACGGAGCAGGAGGGCGTTCATCCCCGTATCGGTGCTACGGATGTCTGTCCTTTGGTGCCGTTATACAACATGTCGATGGAGGAAGTTATACAATACTCCAACCTGCTGGGGAAAAGAGTAGGGGAGGAGTTAGGCATTCCTGTATATATGTATGAGTATGCTGCACGTGAAAATTACAGGCGTACGCTTCCTGCTATCCGAAAGGGACAGTATGAAAGTTTCGCCATAAAAATGCAGGATGATAAATGGAAGCCGGACTATGGTCCCCTGGTTTTCAATGCCAGGACCGGTGCCACGGTCATGGGGGCTAGAGATGTATTGGTGGCATTCAATATCGCGCTCGATACCCGGGATGTTTCATTGGCTAGTGAAATCGCTGAAAAGATTCGGGAGAGCGGCTATGTGAAAACGGAAAAAGGGATAAGAAGAAAAATTCAGGGTTTGCTGCCCAAGGTGCGCGCTATAGGTTGGTATATGAAGGATTATGAGATAGCCCAGGTATCGTTCAACCTGTTGGATCACCGTCAAACTTCACCTTTGCAGGTGTGGCGAACTTGCGAAGCACTTGCAAAAGAAGCTGGGGTTGCGCTTATCGGAAGCGAGGTAATTGGCCTGATACCCCGGGAATGTCTGGTAGAAGCCGGGCAATTTGCGGTCATGCAATCAGGGAATGATACGGGTGATACCGAAACCATTTTGATCCATCATGCGATTGCGTTATTGGGTCTTGATAAATTAAAGCCTTTTGATCCGCAGGAGAAAGTCCTGGAATATGCGCTGGAAAAAGCGTATGCAGAATAGAAAATAGAGTGGCCTCCGTATGCGAAAGCTAAAAATTAAGCGAGCCGGATTACATGAAAAATCAGCTGAGGAATAGCTTTTCGCAGAAAATGATTTAAAAAAATATAACAGAAATGAGGGCTGATTCTTGCAGATCTATTTTTTTTTAGTAAATTTCTGATGGACGATTTGCCATGAGACCCACGAAAGAGATAAGCGCATTGCTACAGTTGATAGATGACCCGGATGACGAGGTGTATGATACTATTTCCGAGAAGATATTGCACTACGGAAAGGAGATCATCCCCAACCTTGAAAGCCTGTGGGAGCATACGACTGATGAACAGGTGCAGGAGCGGATAGAACAACTGATTCACCGGGTTCATTTTCAGGATTTGCAGGAAGAGTTGCTGGAATGGGCGCAATCAAGGCGTCCGGAGCTATTGAGAGGAGCCATTCTTGTAGCCAAATACCAGTACCCGGAGTTGGATATTCCCGTTATTCTCTCCCTTTTTGATCAAATGAGGAGGAATATATGGTTAGAATTGAATAATTACCTGACACCATTGGAACAGGTAAATGTTTTCAACAGCATACTCTACAATTACTACAAATTACAGGGACATGAACTGACTGAGCGTGAACCCAAGTACTTTTTTATCAACCAGGTGCTGGAGGGTAAGCATGGAAATTGTTATACTCTTGGCATATTATATCTTGCCCTGGCTGAAATGCTGGATATACCGGTGTTTGCTGTGGATATTCCACGCCAGTTCGTATTTGCCTATATTGATACATTGCATCCTTTTTACGCGCAGCATTCGGAGGGCGTACAGCAAATACAGTTTTTTATAGATCCGTTAAGTGGTATGGTTTACACACAGACAGATGTTAACACCTACCTGAAAAAAATAAATGCTGCTGATAAAGAGTCTTATTTTAAGCCCCTGGACTCCAAGCGTATTATTTGTAAAATGTTGGAAGATCTTTCCCAGTGTTACCGGTACAGGAGAGAAGACATAAGGTCGGAAGAAATACAGCAACTCATGAATTTGTTATTGGCACAGATCTATAAAAACGATTTCTAAAAAATACTAACGTATTCTGTTTCCATAACGTCTTTATAGCTATCCACCAAAAACAGATAGTTATGAAACAGCTTTTTACCGCCTTTTTTGTGCTGTTGTGCTTTAACACGGCACGTGCACAATCTTTGAGCTTTACACTCAACCAACAGCCCTGTAACAACAATGGAATTGTAACGACCACGGTAGCCGGATTAACTAACCCGGTCACCCTTACCTATTATATCGGGGCTAATCCAGGTATCGTACATACGATCACCAGTGGTAATACCGATGTGTTGACGGGCTACAGCGGAGCCTATATGTCTGTACATGCAACAAATGCCGGCAATCCCAATGGCGTCTGGAGCAATTATGCAGCACCGGCTTTCAATGTTAGTGTGAATTCTTCTGTTACAGCTTTGTGTCCTAATCCGGCAAGTATATCGGCAACCGTGAGCGGTGGAGCGGCACCTTATAGCTATAATTGGAGAAACACTACCACAAATATCACGGCAAGTACGACCAACCCGGCAAATCTGCATGGGGGAAGTTATGATCTGATTGTTACGGATAATAACGGATGCACCGTTACGCTCGATTCCGGAATTTATGTGTATTCCCAGGCTTCTTTTCAGGTAAACACTTCTACGACAGTCGCCAGCTGCACCAACGGTACGGCGAGTGCGATGGTATCAGGTAGCGGTGTGCCTCCTTACTCGTATCTGTGGGATAACAGTGCCACGTCCGGTACCATCACGAACCTGACGCAAGGTTGGTATAATGTAACGGTGACCGATGCCAATGGATGCTATGCGACAGCATATGCTAACGTCCAGCAATCTGTTACAATCAATGCTAATGTAGTGCCGACGCCTGCTACCTGTATTCAAACAAACGGTGGTGTAGCATCGTACCCCACCGGTGGGATGCCGCCTTATACTTATCTTTGGGATAACCTGGCTACTACCCAGGTGCAAACCGGTATACCTTCCGGTGATTACCGTGTAACCGTGACCGATGCAAACGGTTGTACGGGAACCGGATATGCCCAGGTGGTGTCAAGTACGCCTGTGAATGTCACCTACACCTCTACTGCAAGTTCATGTGCTTCTCCGACCGGTTCAGCGACACTAGCCATATCGGGTGGTGCCACACCTTATAGTGTCTTGTGGAATACTTTCCCTGCTCAAACGGGTGTTACAGCCAGCAATCTAGCTGCAGGCACCTACTCGTTTAAAGTGACGGATGCTAATGGATGTATCAGAACAGGATCAGCGGTAGTACCTCCGGTAAGTGTCATAAATGCTTCCATCAGCAGTGTAAATCCCACCTGTATGCAATCAAATGGATCGGTATCCGTGAGTGCCTCTGGCGGTGCCACCCCTTACACTTATTTATGGAGTAATAGTGCTGTTACCTCCGGTATTTCAGGTTTAGCTGCAGGTACTTATACTGTTGCCGTTACCGATAACCTGGGCTGCTCGATTACTAAATCTGCCTACCTGTCACCTGCCTCACCCGTTTCCATAGGGCTGGCTACGACAGCCGCATCCTGCATTTATACGAATAATGGTTCTATTATCGCTACTGCATTCGGCGGTGCGGCGCCCTATACATGGAATACAACAAGTGGTACCAATACAATCACTAACCTGGCAACGGGCTACTATTCAATCGGTGTTACAGACGCGAACGGTTGCAAAGCCTCATCATACACATTCGTTCCCTACAACACCACGAATAGTTCGTGTTATTGTACTATCACGGGTACGGTATACCATGATGCCAATAATAATTGTGTGAAAGATGCCGGTGAAAACGGAATCCCTAATATTCAAATGCATCTATCCGGTTTTGGCTATGCTTATACCAATGCATCCGGTGTGTACAGTTTTAAGGTGCCTACAGGGAGCTATACATTATCTGAATCTGTTCAAGCGCTTTATCCTTTGTCAGCTTGTCAAAATAACAGTATTTCAGTAAATGCCGTTGCAGCTACAGGATGTACGCAAACCTACAATTTCGCCAATACCATCAATCCGTTGCATGACGTGAAAGTAAACACCTGGAATTACAACTGTCCTGTTCCAGGATATACCTATAATACGGTAACGATCATATCCAACGACGGTACAGTAGCTGAACCCAATATCGTGGCAGGTTATAACAACGATGTGCAGTTGCCCGCCCCGATGATCATGCCTTCTGCTGTATGGACAAATACAGGCGGTTCTCAATATAATATTACTGCCTCCACAAATTTCAGCCTGGCTCCGGGTAGTTCACAGGCATTCTATATGGATCATTCCGTTCCGACTAACATGCCGCTGAATACGCTACTGACTATGAAGGACACTGCGGCTTACAGCGCACCCATGAGCAACTGGCTCAATGACTACACTCCGGCAAATAACGTGGATTACTTCAACAGCACCGTTGTAGGAAGCTATGATCCTAACTTTAAGGAAGTGTCGCCGGCTGGGGACGGACCTACCGGTAACATCTACGCTAAGGACTCTGTTTTAGACTATATGGTGCATTTCCAAAACCTCGGCACCTACCAGGCGTTTAATATCGTAGTGCTCGATACGCTTGATGCGGACCTGGATTGGACAAGCTTTAAACCCGGTTATAAATCACATCCTTGTACGGTGACGATCAGCGAAACCGGTGTGGTGAAATATACTTTCAGCAACATTAACCTTCCTCCTAAAATGCAGGACGAATTGCTCAGCAATGGCATGTTCACCTATAGCATCAAAACGAAAAGGAACCTTCCTTTAGGAACACAATTCACCAATAGTGCCGCTATCTATTTCGATTTCAACGAACCGGTGATCACCAATACTACGCTGAATACGCTTTCTGCTCCTTCTCATACCCACGACTTTGAAAAAAATAGTGGTAATGCATTTAGCTTGTATCCTAACCCCGCTACCGATATCTGCTACTTGAAACTTAAAGTGAGCAATGAAAAACAACTGACCTCCCTGAAGATCACCGACGTTACCGGAAAGCTGATGACATCAAAACAACTGACATTGAATGCAGGAGATCATATGCAGCCGATAAGCACTGCAGGCTTTACTTCGGGAATATACTTCGTGACCGTAGAGGCTAATGGTATTGGAACGACACAAAAGCTGGTGATCGTGCGATAGCCGTCACCGGAAAGCAAGTATATTTTAATAAAAGACTGTTTAAAACTTTATAAAAAAGGAAATTTCCGGATACGGGATTTCCTTTTTTTATGGGACGTGAACAATAACTTTATTTCGCCTTTCCGAAAAGAGTCCTGTCCATCGGAACTGCTTATTTATTGGATATAATTTCACGGCATATTCGCTGGATGATCGATGTAATAGAATTGTAGTGATTAGTGATCACTCGGCTATCTGGTTGCCGAATATTTTCTGAAGGTCATTATACAATTTTGGATGGTGTGCTTGTAGCTCATTAGGCTTTTCAAAAAAATACTCGGTAATCACAGCGAAAAATTCCGCTTCGTTTGTAGCTGCGTAGGGATTGATGTCCGCATCGTTATCATGGCTACGGATGTTGGCGATCTCCTGCCGTATGTGGTGTAGCCAGGGCGCGGTCTGCTGCTTATCCATCAGGTACTCGGGTATGCCGTCCACACTGCCATCTGCTTTATCTAATAAATGGGCAAACTCGTGTATCGCCGTGTTGTGTCCATCGTTTCTGTCGAAACCGCCTCTTAATGCCTGCTGTGAAAGAATCATGGTATTGTTCAGCGCACCGTCACCCACCATGCCGAGTATATTCCGCTCTTCTTCTGTTTGGGAGAAGTCTTTGTTGAAAGTGTCTTTGTACACCAGTACTTCCTGAATATTTCGATAGCGCCAGCCGGGAAATGCAAAGATGGGGATAATAGCACTGGCACCTACCAATATCCTATCTTCTATGGTTACCTCGGTGCCAATACCCGTTATAGCTGTATGTGCCAGAAAATCGTTTACCCTTTCCTCAAATGATGGCTTATCTGTAGCTTGCAACTTCCGGTAAAAAGGAACCTGATCTTCCAGGATTTTTCTTGTATGGTCGGCAGCAACAGCTGGCTGCAAGCGACTACGGGACTTGCGGTATAAATAGATAAATGCAAGCAACAACAAAAAAGCTACTGCAACAGCTCCATAATTCATCCTGTTAAGTTAGCGGATATTTAATTTTTTCACTTCTTCATTTCCATATTCCTCCGGGAAATACATCATGGACGCGTTGGCCGGATTCAGATTGAATTTACCCTTGTACCTCGCTGCCAGTTCTACATCAAAACTGTAGTTTCCTTTGCGCAGGTTGTTAAAGTAAATGACTGTTCTGTCTTTGTAATTCTCCCGGTTCGCCTCATAATAATAGTCTCCCCTTTTCTTGTCTGCCTGCACACAGCCAGCCGGTATAGGTATTTCAATCATCACATAATCTGCATCTTTCAATGCTTGCACATTCACACGAAGTATAGCTTTTTCTCCCTGCTTCAATGAGGTGACAGTATCGCCGTTTTTAACAAAATGCGATTTCACTTTAAATGCACCGACATAAATTCGCGGCTGTGTATTGAAGTACTCATACACCACCGAAACGTACGCAGGTGAAAAGCCTTGTTTGCTAATATTGAACTGCGGTGTTTTATCCTTTACCACAAAGTAGGCTGGAAAGGAGGTGATAGTTTCATTCAAAGTACCGGTAATTTTTACAGTTGTTTTGGGTCTGTCTTTACTGTCTTTATTATCTTTTAGCATTTCGGGAAGCAGTGTTGTTAACACCAGTCCGCTTTCTGCTGTATTGCCATAGTAGCCGTTTTTTCTCTGAAATAGCAAAAACTGGAGAATGGCGTCTTTATGTTTACTGTAAACACTGTCATCGGCTATCGCCTGGTACGCCAGAAGTGTGGTCGCGAGTTCGTTGCGAAACCAATCATAACTTTTTGTTCCCCAGCTCATGCCATTGGAGGAGATGTTGGCGAGCCTCACTAATGTATCCAGTTCTTGACGATAAGGGAGTTGTTGTTGCTTACGAATTTTAACTATAGCAAAGCGGTTATACAGGCTCAGGCTTCCTGGCTTCAGGCTATCCAGAAAAGCTTTGTAGTTGCTTGCATAGTTCGCCTGGGATAATGTAGCGAGCGATGCGAGCTTGTTCTCCTGATCCATGGCAGTAAGATTTTCATTGAGATAACCGAGTCCCCGGCGAATGATCAGGTCCAGCCAGCCATTTTTATTCACTTTACTTAACGTGCTGATGACATAGTTTGTAATCCGGTAATCGGTATAGTTTCCTGCAAACCAACCAAAGGACCCGTTGGTATGCTGCGCGGCAATCAATTGATCTACGATTTTCTTCTTTGCTTTTTTATTGTTTAATGTCGTATTGCCCAAGAGCTTTTTCACTTCCTCTTCATAGTAAATAGCAAGCAACTTTGTCGTCAGTTGTTCTGTACAGCCATGGGGGTATACGATCAGATTTTCGATTTCGCGCAACATTACTTCCATCAGGCTGCCGTCTATGTGAATAGTGGTTTTGCCGGTAAAGCGGACTGATGTATCAGAGGGCTTTGTGGAGAAAGAAGTATCATGCATCATCGTTACAAACTGCCCTTTGTTTTCTGTGACGCCTACAGGAAATACCGGTATGCTTCGTTCTTCTCCGTCGCTGTAACCCATATCGGTGGTAATGGAATAAGCGATAGGGAGGTCGGCGGTATCAGTCGTGTTTTCTGAAGGCGCAGCTACTAACAGTTGCTCTACCCGTGCATTTTGTATAGTAAGTGTATCTGAGCTTTGCTTTTTATCCCGTTGTGAAAAAATGGTTTTTATACGGAAGGGTTTGCCTGAATAATTCATCACCTTACCTACCATCTCCACGGTATCTCCATAGCGCAGAAAGCGCGGTGCAGAAAGCTCTGCGCTTAATGGCTTAAAAGAACGTGTAAGCCGGAAGGTACTTCCAGAAAAACCTTTGGGATTCATCGTCAGTACATAAGTTTTCCACGAGGTGATGTCATCCGGATATTTCACCGTGAAGGAAGTATTGCCGTCTTTGTCTGTCCAAAGATTAGGTTCCCAGATCGCCCAGTCCCGGAATTCTTTTCTAAGCCCCGAAGCGGCTTGCAGATTGCTTAGAAAATCTGCCATGAATTTTTGTGCGTTCTCAGATCTCATGAAGCTGCGATTCCCTTTATCATCACGGGAGCGGTTTGTCGCATCAGCTCTATTGACCTGGATACCGTCAACGATGTACGCCGTGCTGCTTAATTGTCCTCCGCCCAATGAAAGGGCTCCATTTTTTGACTGATAGGAGCCGGCAGCCAGGGAGGCAATATCCTGCGTACTGACAGTTGCCATTTTAGAGATTTGGTTGCTGGTATAAGTATGCATGGGTGGTGCCGCATTATGGGATACAGTCAGGGATGCTGCAACATTATCTTTTCTGATCTGCGGTGTTTTAAATGATCTTACGATCACTTCATTACGTTCTGTTGCCGATACTTCAAGCTGAAAGTGCTGATATGTCATCCTGTTAGCAGAAATTTGCATTTGGGTTAGTCTCTGTTCCGCATAGCCTGTATATTTAATTGATAGTATAAAACCATATCCCGGTTCCAGCGAATCTATACTGAATTTTCCATCCGCATCAGTAGCGATACCGCCTTTCACTACGCCATTTTGCGTCACTTCAACAATAGCGCCCGGGACGGGCTGTTCCCGCTCATCGAATACAGTTCCTGATACTCCACCATAGCCTTTCCCATCCATGATCGGCAGTAGTATCGGATCAATCAAAGTGGTATCATACTTCACGAGTGATACCGATTCCTTAAACCAATCAGGAGGGTGTTTCATCTCAAATCTCGTGCTGTCAAAAGCTATGTTCAAAATTGTTCTCCCAAGAGCTTTCAGATAAATGTTGTCGAGGCTTGTACTGGTACTGTCATTCCAAATTACCAGTATTTTGTATCGCCCTGCCTTTGTAAAAATGACCGGAGAGTAGCCGTAGGCAGCATTCAATACATAGGGTTGCAACGTATCATCCAGCGGATGTATGGCTATGCTTTTCGTATGCCTGTCAGGAGGCATTCTCAGCTCAAGCAGGGCACTGTACTCTTTTGTTTTTTGCCAGCGGTGTTCTTTTATTACATACTCTTTATAAGGAAGCTTTGTCTCGTCTGCTTTAGCGGGTTGGGAAACTACGAGTTCATAATAAGGTTTCGCAACTGTTGTGAGTTTATTTACCTGAGGAATGATATCGATCACTTGTAATTTTCCCCGCAGCAATTGGTAGAAATCATACCGTTCTAACCGCAGCATGTCCGGGCGTAGGGTGTAAATAAAATGGAGTTCAGGTATGAATTGCTGTTTCATATAACCCGGGGCAAAATAATCGATAGCAACGCCATAATTGACCGGTCCAAAAGAAAGGACACGATTGTCTTCGTAGTAATTATCAGGTCTTAAATTACTAAGTCCCTGCAGATTTAAACCGACTCCCCGGCTTGCATCGAAAGCGATATCTCCCTGGCTGATCCTGTACATGTTTCCTTTTTCAGACCTGTAGAGAAACATGCTTTTTGCGATAGCATCGCGCTCCCAGCTGTCGAGGCTGTCCGGCATTTTCATCTTGCTCACGAAGGGCTTTATCAGTGTGTCATTTTGCTGGGTGAGTTTGTCTGCATTGATAAAAAGATTCGTCTTGTAACCTTTCACTAAGACCAGTTTGCGAATATTGTAGAGGGAGTCTTTAGTCCGGATAAGCAGGTTGTGTTCGCCAGGTTCCATCAGCAAGGCATTGAAGTCTGTAGTTACGGAAAGCATGAACGCATACAATGGTCTGTTCATTGAATTATAGATGGCTTGCGGCTGCACATAGTTAGCTCCTTCCCTGATGTAAATCGCCAGCTGTGTTTTTGCCGAGTCGGGGATTTTAAAGGAATACAGCGCGATATTGCTGTCGTTAAAATGAATGTTCTTATAGTAGAAGCACGTATCTGCACCCATCAGCTTTGCCCATGGCCGCGTAATCCATTGCGGTGGTTTCTCTGAAAGACCGTTTTGTTTCAGCACTTCCCTGACGAACTTCACATCGCCCAGCCCGGGTTTTATAAAGCCGGATGCAGCCAGTTGCGGCACATGATCTTCCTGGAATTTAGAGGTAAATGCCAGCACTGTAACATTCGTATTTTTTACTGCAACTCCGTCTATATCACGGAGGTGGATGCCGATAGTATCTGTTTGCCCCGGGTAGATGATGTCTTTTTTCTTCACATCTATCTGCATCCGCTTACTGATCTTAAATGCAGTAGCAGTCTTGCTCTGGTTATTGATCGCCCAGGTATAGTTGATCAGCATCGTGAAGGTTTCGCCTTTTTTGCTCCGTATTTTTATTAGTGTGTCTTTTTCGGCAGTACCATTGCCTATGTAATTATTACCACGATAGAGCGTATATCGGAACCATACATTTTTCGGATTAATCACTTGCAGGTACGCTGTATCTGCGCGGTAATCATCCAGTACGACAATGCTATCAGCATAGACGCTGTGCTGATATTCGTTAATTATGCCTCCCGTATCGTCGGTTTGGTAAAAATGAAAGAACGACTGAAGTTCATCTACGGTTGTCTCAAACGGATAACTCACCGGCTGCCTTACTCCGCCGTTGGAGCTATAATAACCTTTGCCCGCAATTGATTTTTTATTCCTTATCAATTCTGCTTTTACCGTATCACCGGCTTCGCTGACTTTTAAATAAGTGGTTTGCGCATTATAGGAAATAGTAAAGTTGGTGTCTTTGGTTTCAAAATTGCTGTTGGTCAGCCGTACGGCACAGTTAAGATTCAGCTGCTGCAAATCGGGAAATTCCTTGGTGGAGAATCCGATATAAGTATCCCCCTCGGGATTGACCGGAACGTTCGTATGATAGATCGTGTCGGGCACATAAATCATCTTCGTGCCTGGTTTCAACGTATAATATTGTGGTGTGACGGTGATGCTGATAGTACCATCCAGCACCGGCAGGCTATTGCTGTTATACGCGAAGGCATAGAGATTCACACTGTCGCCAGGCTGGTAATTCCGGAGGTTTTCGCCGGTCACACGCAGGTAGGTTTCATCCAGCAGGTAATCTTCTACGCGCAGCTGCTGTGAAAATCTTGCACCGCTCCTGTTCCCGGTGAGCCAAAGCTCATAATCCCGGTCCGGCCTCACACTGTCACCCAGCACAAACTCGCTGTAGTAAACGCCAGGGGCTTGCGCCTTCAGGGTGTGGATCTTAAACTCGGGGTAGCTTCCCAAAGTCACCTGCATACCCTCTCTTATCGGTTCGTTGGTGGCTGCATTCAGCAGGTAGGCTTTGTACTTCACCGTATCTCCCGGCAGGTACTTAGGTTTGTTAGTCACCAGGTAGCCTTTGTAAGCGACTTGTATTTCGCTACTGCTATAATCACTATTGTAATTGTTATTGTGGTAGGGTTTAAATCTCTTTTTGCTGCAGGTATAAAATTCTACGTCATTCCCCTTTCTTATCTCCAGTTTCCCTCCGTCTTTGATATCGAGTACAAATGCTCTCAACCGCTTATCAAAGGGAAGGAGTTTCCCATCCAGTTTTACGACAGCGTCGGGCAGCGGTTGGTAGTCTGCTTGTCTTACCTCCAGTAACAACAGATCCCTCAGGTCGTTTATAACCGTAAAAAAGGCCTCTTTTCTCCGGATGGAAAAATGAATGAAACTGCCCTTAGCCTCGATAATGAGGTAATAACCTGCGGCTACCGAGGCAGATCTGAAGACACTGTCAATTTTTTGTTGCGCTACAACAAATACCGGTTTCCGGATCCATGGGGTTTGTAGCGATACTTCTGCCTTGCCATATACAAAATGTTCCACGCTGTCTGCGGGAATGCTATAAACCGCCAACATTTCCGCGTTGAAAGGAATCTCCCGCGGCTGATCAAATTTGAAACGGTAAGATTGGGCGAGGCTGACGAAAGGGGCAAAAAGCAGGAAAACGAGAAAAAGCCGGAAATAACAAGGACTTTTCATAAGGTTTTAATTGGTCTGGTTTAAACAACGATGCTTCTAAGAATGCTATTCCATATGCTTTATTGAAATTCAGGTGATACAGTGCTGTAAGCATCTGTATTTGTCATCCTGTATTGCTACCGTAAAGTTAGCACAGCCTTCTGCGTCAATATGTGTGGCATCAACATTTTACAATACGGTGAATGTACTTTTGCGACACCATTTGTTTTTGCTATGCCCGCGTTTACAAAATACCTTCGCTGTTTGGGTAAAACATTTTTTACACAAACTTTTTTTTGAATTTAAAACAAGTATCTTTGCGCAAAATTTCAGGGGTACGTAATGATCTCAAGGCGTCTTTTCTCTTTATTGATAATGGTTTCAGCGCTTTTTGGCGTTTCAAATAACACATTTGCTAATCATGAAGAACATGCTGCTGAAGCGGCTCATGAAGGCGAGCATGGCAAGAAAGAAGGATTTAACGCAGCAGAAACAATCTTCGGGCATATCCGCGATTCGCATTACTGGCACCTGTTTGATGTCAACGGACATCCGGTAAGCCTTTCGCTTCCTGTTATTATATACGACAATACAAAAGGACTTTCGGTTTTCTCCGCTTCCAAATTCCATCACGGACACGAGGCATATGAAGGATACCAAATCGATCCTAACAGTAAAATGAAGGAAAAGATCGTAGCGGTAGCCCCGGTAGAAGGTCAAAAAATCGTTGATCTTTCTATTACAAAGAATGTTCTTTCCATGATCATTTCTGTGGCGTTACTGCTATGGATCGGCTTTTCTGTGGCGGGTAAATATAAAAGCGGTGGTTCTCAAAAAGCACCGTCCGGTTTTCAGAATGCGCTGGAAGTAGTGATCATTTTCATTCGTGATGAGGTGGCTAAGCCCAATTTAGGTAATAAGTTCCTGAAATACATGCCTTTCCTGTTGAGCGTGTTCTTTTTCATCTGGATCAACAACTTATTAGGTTTGCTGCCGGGTGGTGCGAACTTTACCGGCAATATTGCCGTGACTGCTTGCCTGGCTATACTGTCTTTCCTGGTGATGATGTTCAGCGGTAATAAACATTTCTGGGGTCACTTATTTAATCCCCCTGGAGTGCCGTTGGGCGTGAAATTCCTGCTGGTGCCTATTGAGATCATTTCGTTGTTCATTAAGCCTATCGCATTAATGATTCGTCTTTTCGCAAACATCCTTGCCGGTCACATTGTGATCCTCAGCGTAGTGTCAATGATATTTATTTTCGGTGCTTTGAGCAGCGTGGCAGGGTGGGGTTTTGTACCGGTGTCATTGGCGTTTTCTATTTTCATGTTTTTCCTGGAATTGCTGGTGGCAGCTATTCAGGCGTTCATCTTTACCAATCTTACGGCCGTTTTTATCGGTCAGGCGGTAGAGGAAGCACACCATCATGATCATGACCATGAAGATTATCATGCGCACAATCCTGAGACCGGACAAGAATATAATGTCTCGGAAGAAACGATAGTAGCATAATTCATAATTAGAATTCCCGATTTTGAATTGGTAGTATTCAAAGTCCAAGAAGTAAATAAAAAAGAGTTTTTTAATCAAAATCCATATATAACATGTCAGTGTTGAACACAATTATGTTAGCAATTGATGGTACTGCCGCTGCAGGTGGTGCAATCGGAGCAGGTATCGCCGTATTGGGTGCCGGTCTTGGTATCGGTAACATCGGTAAAGGTGCGGTAGAGTCTATTGCTCGTCAGCCGGAAGCTTCTGGTGACATCCGCGCGAACATGATCCTTACAGCTGCCTTCGTAGAAGGTGTTGCCCTGTTTGGTGTAATCGCAGGTTTGCTTGCCGTAGTGCTTTAATTGCTACAAACGAAACAAAAACGCCCGACGCACAGGGCAGAGGGCGTTTTTATTTATGAATTTTGAATAATCATCTTTTCGCAAAAAACACGACGAAGATTAGAGAATAAGGACATTGTTGTTTACTTGTAATCTTTTTGTGATATTGTGTAGAATAATAAGTATAAACTTTACATTTTTAATTAATAAACAATGGATCTTTTAACACCAGAACTCGGTTTATTTGTCTGGACCCTTTTGGCTTTTATTATTGTTTTTGTCATTCTCGGAAAGTTTGCCTGGAAGCCTATTTTGAAAGCTTTGACCGAACGTGAAACGGGTATTGCTGAAAGTATTGCTGCGGCTGACCGGGTAAAGAAGGAAATGGCGCAGATGAAGAATGAAAATGAGCAGCTGATGCAAAAAGCGCGTGAAGAACGTTCCCTGATGCTGAAAGAAGCAAAAGAAACAAAAGACAGGATTGTCAATGAAGCCAAGGATGCTGCTAAGGCTGAAGCAAACAAGATCATAGTGGACGCACAACAGCAAATACAGCAACAAAAAATGGCGGCGCTTACTGAAGTGAAAAATGAAATCGGTAAACTCGCTGTAGAAGTAGCAGAAAAAGTATTGCGTAAAGAATTGGCAACTACCGATGCACAAAGCAGCTACGCAAATTTGTTGGCGGAAGAAATTAAATTGAACTAAGCTTAATTAGCTATATATATGCAAAACCCACGCCTCGCTTCACGTTACGCAAAGTCGCTGCTGGATCTGGCAAAAGAGCAGAACAGCCTGGAAGCTACTTTAAATGATGTGAAATTCCTGGATGCAGTAAGTAAAGCAAATCGTGACTTCGAAAATATGTTGAAAAGTCCGATCATTAAAGCGGACAAAAAGCAGGATATTTTAAATGCTGTATTTGGCGACCGTTTGTCACCGCTTACACAGGCTTTTATCAAACTGTTGGTGAATAAAGGACGCGAAGCGAATCTTCCTGAAATAGCGGGTGCCTTCATTGCCCAGTATAAGGAAATGAAAAGTATCAGGACCGTGAAACTGACTACGGCTATGCCGATTCATGATACGGTGAAGAATGCTATCCTGAATAAAGTAACTTCCTCTTTGAATGGTAGTACAGTGGAAATGACAGAAGCTGTCGATCCTTCATTGATCGGTGGTTTTGTTCTGGAAATGGATGATAAATTGTTCGATGCCAGTATTCTTCGCGATCTGAAAGATGTAAAAAGCCAGTTCATGAAGAATATATATGTTGCTGATATCAGATAACCTGTTTTCCCGGGAGGAAATCGGAAGAATGAAAGTAACACAGCACTGAACTTAGTTCAGGATGCTAAGATAAAAAGGAAAAATTAAGTATTGGATTCTGAAATGTTCCATGCTTGGGTAATAAGTAAAATACTAACGACTAAATACTAAAATAAAATGGTTGACATTAAACCGGATGAAATATCAGCGATACTGCGTCAGCAGTTGACCAATTTTGATGCGAGTGCCAATCTTGAAGAAGTAGGTACCATTTTGCAAGTGGGTGACGGTATCGCCCGCGTGTACGGTCTTAACGGTGTGCGTCAAGGGGAATTGGTACAATTTGAAAATGGGGTAAAAGCCATTGCAATGAACCTTGAGGAAGATAATGTGGGTGTGGTATTGATGGGGGAAAGCGGGAATATTAAAGAAGGCGCTAAAGTAAAACGTACCGGTCAGATCGCTTCTATCAAAGTGGGTGAAGGTATGTGCGGTCGTGTAGTAAATACATTAGGTGAACCTATTGATGGTAAAGGTCCGTTGACGGGGGAATTATATGATATGCCATTGGAACGCAAAGCTCCGGGTGTTATCTTCCGTGAACCGGTAAAAGAACCGCTTCAAACAGGTATCAAAGCGATTGATGCCATGATCCCTATCGGGCGTGGACAACGTGAATTGGTAATCGGAGACCGTCAGACCGGTAAAACTGCTATTTGTGTTGATACCATCATCAACCAGAAGGAGTTCTATGCAGCCGGAAAACCTGTATATTGTATTTATGTGGCGATCGGACAGAAAGCTTCTACCATTGCCGGTGTGATGAAAACATTGGAGGAAAACGGTGCGATGGCTTATACGACGATCGTTGCGGCTTCTGCCTCTGACCCGGCTCCATTGCAGTTCTTCGCTCCGTTTGCCGGTGCTGCAATAGGGGAATACTTCCGTGATACCGGCCGCCCGGCGTTGGTAGTATATGATGATCTTTCTAAACAAGCCGTGGCGTATCGCGAAGTATCCTTGTTGCTTCGCCGCCCTCCGGGACGTGAAGCTTATCCTGGTGACGTATTCTACCTCCACAGCCGTTTGCTGGAGCGTGCTGCCAAAGTGATTAACAACGATGAGATTGCCAGGAATATGAATGATCTGCCTGAAAGCCTGAAGAATAAGGTAAAGGGTGGTGGTTCATTAACGGCATTGCCGATCATTGAAACACAAGCGGGTGACGTATCTGCCTATATTCCTACAAACGTGATCTCTATTACCGATGGTCAGATCTTCCTGGAAGGTAACTTGTTTAACGCAGGTATCCGTCCGGCGATCAACGTAGGTATCTCAGTAAGCCGTGTGGGTGGTAATGCGCAGATCAAATCCATGAAGAAAGTATCCGGTACCTTGAAGCTGGATCAGGCACTTTACCGCGAACTGGAAGCGTTTGCTAAGTTTGGCGGCGATCTGGATGCTGCTACGAAGAACGTAATTGACAAAGGCAGCCGTAACGTGGAAGTATTGAAGCAAGCACAGTTTACACCGTATTCTGTAGAGAAACAGGTTGCAATCATCTACTTAGGTACGAATAACCTGATGCGTCAGGTACCCGTGAAAAATGTGAGAGCATTTGAAGAAGCATTCCTGACAGAAATGGAAACTAAATTGCCTGATCTGTTGACAGAATTTAAGAAGGGTAATCTTCCGGAAGAGGGTCTCGCTAAGATGACCAAACTGGTGGAAGACCTGGTTCCACAGTTTAAGAACTAAAAATCGATTCGATACATACTAATAAGTCCTCATCATAAATGAGGACTTATTTTTTGCCAGTTAGAAACAGTACTAGTAATTCTCTTCTATAAACTTATTGTCTAAAATTTTGGCTGCCATTTCCTGCACTGCCTTTTCCAATTCTGTAAATATACCGCTCATTACGGGGCATTCTTCTGCTACATACGTTGTAATTACATCCTTTAGCCCGTTTATTTTTTGATATACCTGCTCCATTTTTCTCTCGTTACAAATAAGGGTTAAAAAATTGTACCTGTTTATAGCAAAGAAAATATACAATTGTTAGGGCATTGTTTTCAGAAGATTAATTTTCCGGTATAAATCCACAGTTGCAAAAGGTTGTAGAATGCTTCCACAACCTCACCTAACTATTTTATGCCACGCTTATTTTTCCAAGAGGATCTTCAGATAGGCTGAATGGTTTGCTTGATCTTTCAGTGTAATGAAATAGATTCCTGTTTTCCCGTGAAGCTCCTGTTGCAGCCGCCCATGAGTTGCTTTGAGTTGTTTGCTTTCGATTATCTTACCTGCAATATCAGTTACCTGTAAATTGTATAGGCCATCTTTCAACCCATTAATGGTAAATTCTCCTTTCGATGGGTTGGGGAAAACACCGACATTTTTCAACTCTTCGCTCAATGATTTGACATTGCTGGTACTCGCCACGTAATATTTGTGAGTGACAACCTTGCCATGGTACGAAGATTTAAAAAGCCATTCTCCGGGCAATGTCTGGGCCGTGATGACGCTTGGCCAATACCAATATGCCGCTGTATACCTTTGACCGGGGTTCAAACTATGTGTCCATCCTGAAGAATCTGCACCGCTGGAATGCATAATAGAATAAGTTACGGGGTTATCATCCTGATCATGCAGATAGGAGGCAAAAAAGATAGAATTGCCTACGTAAAAGGTGTCTTTATCGTTGATCGTTTCTAAAGTGGGACAATTTGGGAAAACGGGTACGGCGCTATGTGTCAGAAGTGCGTTAACGGTAGGCTCATAATAGGGTTTTTGGGAGGCCCACAAACTTGCAGCGGGATTACAAGGGCCGCTGTAGGGATCCAGAATGCTGCCGCTTCCACTATGGGTTTCAAAATGCAGGTGTGGACCGGTGGAGTTGCCCGAGCTGCCGACGATACCCAGAAATTCACCCTGCGCTACACTTTGCCCTACTGATTTTGAGGTCTGGGAGTTGTTTTTCATGTGACCATACCAGCAGATAGTGCCGTCGGTATTCCCGATATAGACAGCATTCCAGGTTTGCCCGCTCAGGCTGCAGCTATGATCCGGATAGCCATTGGTTTTGGCAATCACCACGCCTGGTGCTGCAGCTATGATAGCTACCTGGTCCCTGTCCTGCATTTGCTGGCTGAAGGGCCAAAGAAATATGTCAATGCCGGCATGATTGTACCCCGAACTCTGGTCATATGTTCGGGTCCCGCAATTCCAATCCAGCACCTGGTTGGGGTAAGCAGGATTGAGATCTACAAAATTGGAAATGCCATAAACATCATTGTAGCTGAAAGACGGCTGTTGTTGGATAGGCCATATAAATGTTCCGGCTGTAGTCTTTTGTTTGGCATCATTACCCGGCATTCCCCAGTCCGGAGCTACTATACCATTTGCTTTAAGCCCGCGAATATTCTCTGCCAGCATATTATCGATTGCCGTACGCTGCTCCGGTGAAACACATGCCATTTTCGCTACTACATGTTCGCCTCCGCCTGCGGGCATCCTGTTTTCTTGCGCGGTCATTAATGAGGCATAGAAAATTGCCACAACTGTGCATGGGAAAATTGCTTTCATATGCAATTGTTTTCACACAAGATACATTAACCAGGCAGAAAGCTATACGGTAGAAATACGCTATTTTAATATTAAATAAATTGTTTGATCAAAAATGTCAGGGTGATAATATTGGCTTGCTCGATCGGATGTTGTGTATTTGGCAACATAGCCATCTGTGCATGGGGAAGTGCTTTAAATACGTCAAGAGTTTCGGATAACGAGATCATTTTATCACTGTCTCCGATGGTGATCAGGCAGGGATTTTCAATAGCGGCATACTCTTCCAGTTTCAAAGGATTGTCTTTACCCATTTCCAGGAGCATGTGCGAGGTTTTAGCAAACAATTCTTTCCAGTCATTGGGGTGATGTCTTTTTTGTAATGTAGCAGCAAAGGCAGGCAGTTTCTCCTCTATCTTCGCTGCGTTCAACATGTTGGTTTCTTTCGCTGCAGTTGCTTCGTCCCAGTGAAATTTAGTAGCTAATGTTACCAGCTTTTCGACTCTCCCCGGATAATGCCTGGCGAGATACATCCCCACATAGCCGCCCATACTGTATCCGACTATATTTACAGTTGCAATACCTTCCCCGGCAAGGAAATCATCTACTTCTTTAGCAAAAGATGCTATGGAAAAATCCGTATCGGAAAACGGAGTTCCCCCATGTCCTGAAAAGTTGTAACGCAACACGTCGTAGCTATCACTCAGTTTATCAGCCAAGGGTTGTAGATGATCCTGGGCGCCGATAGCACCGTGCAAAAGGAGTACTTTTTTCATGATCTTTTAAAAGTATAAAGGGCGTTTTCTTAAGGGATAAAACTAAAGTATTGTTTTAAAATGAAATGAGTTTTTTGAATGCACCGTCATTCATTGTCAAACGGAGTAAATAGAAAAGAGCCATCTGTAAGACGGCTCTTTTCGAATGATATTCAAAGTAAATTATAATCCTTTACCGTGACATTGTTTGTACTTTTTGCCGCTTCCGCAAGGACAGGGATCGTTACGCCCGATCTTAGGGCCAGCCTGCACGGGTGTGCGTCTTACAGCAGGTATGTCATCTGCCATGTCGTTTTCATCTGCTGCATAGTCGCTGCCTGCTGCATCCACTTCTTCTTTGTTAGATTGCATATGACTCATGTCCGTATGCTGCGGTATTTCCTGTGCTGCCTGCGGCGGTTCCTGTTGCATCGGTATACCTGCTCTGAACAGGAAGGAAATAATGTTCCGATTCGTTTCGAGGAGCATTTGTTTGAAAAGATTGAACGCCTCAAACTTGTAGATCAGCAACGGATCTTTTTGCTCATAAGAAGCCATACGAACCGAGGTGCGAAGGTCATCCATAGCACGAAGGTGATCTTTCCAGGATTCATCGATCATAGCAAGCGTCATGCTTTTTTCCAGCATTTGTGCTACAGGCCGTGTTTCCTGTGCTACCGCATCTTTCAGGTTTACATAGATCTGTAAGCCTTTAATGCCATCTGTAAACGGAATCACGATGTTCTCCACGCGGTCACCGTTTTGCTCTAATATCTGCTGTAGCGTGGGCAGCATGTTTTCTTTCAATACGGACCATTTCCGGTTGTAGAAATCTTTAGCCTGATGATAGAGTTTATCCGCTACGTCGTTAAGATTTGCTTTCTCAAAACCCTCTCTTGGCGTTTCAGGTTCTACAGCCAAATGCTTCATCACTTCAAGACTGAAAGCATCGTAATCACGGTTATCTTCAAACTGTAAAGCCAGGTCGCTGCAGACATCAAATAGCGCATTGTCGATGTCTATGGAAAGCCTGTCACCGGAGAGGGCGTGTTTACGACGTTTGTAGATAACATCACGTTGTGAGTTCATCACATCATCATATTCGAGCAAGTGCTTACGTGTGCCAAAGTTGTTTTCCTCTACTTTTTTCTGTGCACGTTCAATGGATTTGGTGATCATACCATGCTGCAACACTTCACCGTCCTTATGACCCATTTTATCCATCAATCCCGCGATACGTTCAGAGCCAAACAAGCGCATCAGCTCATCTTCAAGCGAAACGAAGAATTGTGACGATCCAGGGTCTCCCTGGCGACCTGCACGACCACGAAGCTGACGGTCTACGCGACGACTTTCGTGTCTTTCCGTACCAATGATAGCCAGACCGCCTGCGTCTTTCACGCCCGCTCCCAGCTTGATGTCCGTACCACGACCCGCCATATTGGTAGCTATGGTCACCGCACTGGGTAAACCTGCTTCCGCTACGATCTGGGCTTCTTTAGCATGTTGTTTCGCATTCAGTACATTGTGGTTGATCTTTTTTTGCTGCAGCATACGGCTCAGCAATTCAGAGACCTCAACGTTGGTCGTACCTACCAGCACAGGCCTTCCGGCAGCACTCAGCTTTTCTATTTCGTCTATAACGGCCTTGTACTTTTCACGTTTCGTTTTATAAACAAGGTCTTGTTGGTCTTTACGGGAGATCGGAACGTTTGTAGGAATGGTTACTACATCCAGTTTGTAAATTTCCCAGAATTCACCGGCTTCCGTTTCAGCTGTACCCGTCATACCACAAAGCTTGTGATACATGCGGAAGTAGTTTTGAAGTGTAACGGTGGCAAAAGTTTGTGTAGCAGCTTCTACGGTAACGTTTTCTTTTGCCTCTATTGCCTGGTGCAGCCCGTCGCTGTAGCGACGCCCGTCAAGAATACGACCTGTCTGCTCATCCACGATCTTCACTTTACCGTCCATTACCACATACTCAATATCTTTATCGAAGAGCGTATACGCTTTTAGTAGTTGTTGTACAGAGTGAATGCGATCGGCTTTGATCGCGTAGTCTTGCAGCAACGCGTCCTTACGTTGTAATTTTTCTTCGGGCGTAGCACCGGAGGTTTCAATTGCTGTCAATTCCGTGGCGATATCGGGAAGGATGAAAAAGTTGGGGTCTTCACCGGCTCCTGTTATTAGCTGAATGCCTTTTTCGGTAAGATCAACGCTTTTATGTTTTTCTTCGATGGTGAAGTAAAGTTCCTCATTTACCTTAGGCATGTTACGTTGCTGCTCACCCAGGAAATAATTTTCTGATTTTTGAAGAACCTGACGGTTGCCTTCTTCGCTCAGGTACTTGATGAGGGCACTGTTTTTAGGCAAGCCACGATAAGCACGATACAACTGTAAACCGCCGTTGTCTTTATCTGCTTTGCCTTCAGCAATAAGTCGCTTTGCTTCGGTAAGACTGTTGTTCACTACTTTGCGTTGTGCTTCAAGCAGTCTTTCGATACGGGGTCTTAATGCGTGGAACTGTTGTTCATCGCCTTTAGGCACCGGGCCAGAAATAATCAAGGGAGTACGGGCATCATCTATCAATACACTATCCACCTCATCCACCATAGCAAAATGGTGTTTGCGCTGTACCATTTCTTCGGCATGTTGCACCATGTTATCACGGAGGTAGTCGAAACCAAATTCGTTATTGGTACCATAGGTGATATCTGCCATATACGCTTTGCGGCGCAT
The DNA here is from genome assembly GCA_035497455.1 of Flavipsychrobacter sp. GTDB lineage: Bacteria > Bacteroidota > Bacteroidia > Chitinophagales > Chitinophagaceae > JAFIGV01. The sequence continues at coordinate 184,519 of DATJDL010000016.1, read as the reverse complement.
GGGCGAGTTAGGCTGATGCTTATCAATGCAATCTACAGTCAGCCCTAAAAATTCGAACAAAGGCCCGTTCCATTCCTGGTCACGGCGTGCGAGGTAATCGTTTACAGTAACGATATGGACTCCTTCGCCTGCCAATGCGTTCAGGTACGCCGGAAGGGTAGAAACGAGCGTTTTACCTTCACCCGTTGCCATTTCCGCTATTTTACCATCATGCAATACGGTACCCCCGATCAACTGTACATCATAATGCACCATATTCCAGGTAACAGTATTGCCGGCTGCCTGCCATGTATTTCTGAAAATAGCCTGTTCACCTTCAATTCTGATATAATCCCTTTCCAAAGCCAGCTCCTTATCCAGTTCGGTAGCTGTTACCACCAGCTCGGAATGGTCTTTGAGGCGACGGGAAGTTTCTTTTACTACGGCAAAGGCCTGAGGCAGTATCTCTTTTAAAACTACTTCCAGTTGTTCATCCCGTTGTTTGATGAGCTTATCGATATCATCATAAACAGCTTCGCGGGTATGGAGTTCTGCTTCAGGGTGACTCTCTACATCAGCTCTTTTTGCAGCGATCTCTGCGTCGATCTGTGTAAGGCGATCTTTGATCGTAGCACGAAACTCAGACGTTTTATTGCGAAGCTGATCAAGAGAGATAGATTGGTATTCGTTGAAATAGCGGTTTATATCGGCAATCAGGGGCTCGATACGCTTTACGTCCTTATCCGATTTACTGCCGCCGAATATTTTTGAGAGAAATCCTAACATTGTATAATGTGGCTTTTGTATAATATTGTTTTTGACAAAAAAAATGATGACAAATCTTATGCAGAAAAAAAATAGCTGACACGATGGCGCATCAGGGGCGCCAAAGCTACGCCAAATGCAGAATTTCACAAAGACAAGGACTGCCATTGTTTGTTCCTGAAAAAAAATACTTGCTAACTATTGCAGGGGTGAAAAAAATTTCAGTATTTTGGAACACATTTTTGAAAATAACACGAGAATTATGAAAAAAACCTTAGTACTCATTACCAGTATATTGGCTACAGTATTATTTACAAATAGCAGTTTCGCTCAGGAAGTGGATGAAGAATTGGTGATTGTAAATCGTTGGTACAATCCGGATTCCAAGAATTTTGTGACCGTTGCTGATGGTGAATACCAAGAGGGGCAAATACTTAATTGGGGATGGAAAAATAAAACAGCTTTGTTTTTCGCATATCGTAATCCGGGTGAAGGGCGCGTAGCAGTAAATGCCTGGTTTAACCCGACAACGCAAGACTATGCAAGCATTGCGGAAGATGAATTTACAGATGATCAAATGATCAAAATGGGCTATAAAGACAAAAAAACTCAGTTTTATGCTTTATCCCGCCGCGGCGCTAATACCGTATCTGTATATCGCTGGAGAATTGGTAAAGAGAACGATTGGGTAACCATTGCAGATGACGGAGATACAGATGCCTATCTGAAAAAAGGCTACCGTCACAAAACATTTCAATACTTTGGCATCGCGCGTAATGTAGATGCTCCTATCTACAATCAACTGTAAGATCAGGGATACAGCTAATCGATATTTTATCGAAGCGGGTTGACTTTTAGTCAACCCGCTTTTTTTTGCCGGTACAATAATCCTTGTCATAGCTCGTTTTGCTTATTCAACAAAGTATCGCCCTCCTTATGAAGAAGATCATTTTCAGTATGCTGCTTTTACCAGGTCTGCACAGTACACAGGCTCAGGGGATCGACCGCGAACAACGTAAGCAAAAACGGATGCTTCCGGCAACTAAATTCATTCTTTCTTTAAGCCCCGTGCATATTACGGAAGAAAATATCGGGATCGGGGCCAGCGCCGAGTTGTTTACCGATACAAAAGGTGTTTTTAGTGTAGTGCTGCCGGTGAGCTATGCTTTTTCATCACCCAATACAAGTCACTATTATGGTGGATCTTATTACTATCCCGGCAATTATCCTTTTTATAGACCCTCTGATGAAAGCTCCTACTACAACAGTAAAGGCATGATTTATTTCTACCCGGGATTTAAAGTATATCCTGCCGGAGCCAATAAAAAAGTAAGCTATGCCGCAGGTGCCAATCTGGTCATAGGTATAGGAAGTGCCGATAAGATCACTACGAAATACCGGATCGACAGCAGTGCTTCACAAGGTATGATGTACTATTACCAGACGGCTGTATCACAAGATAAAAGTGCAGTAAGCCGGATGAAGATGGGAGTATTGGTCAGCAATTCATTAAACCTTCGTCCGTCCAACCATTTATACATGGGTATTGACCTGGGTGTAGGATATAGTTATATGGATTCCTGGGACGGAAGCAATTTCGGAACGGGAGCAATGGTGCAACTGGGCGTGAAGTTTGGATTTGTCCAGTGATTTTTTGAAGTCTTAAGGTCATTTAAGAAAGGGGTGATCCTAAAAAACATAAAAGTCCGCGAGTAAATCGCGGACTTTTATATGAAGAAATATGCTTTTTTATTAGTCTCTCCTGCCACCAAACAAACGAAGCAAAAACAGGAAGATGTTGATAAAGTCTAAATAAAGATTCAGGGCACCCAGTATCGCCAGCTTTTTTACACCTGCAGCTGCTGTTCCTTCAAATTCCACACCGGCACCAATACGTTTCAGCTTTTGAACATCATAGGCAGTAAGACCTGTAAATACCATAACACCGATAATGCTGATGATATAATCCATCGTATTGCTATGTAAGAACATATTGATGAGCATAGCAACTACTACACCGATCAGCCCCATGGTGAGGATGCGGCCAAAGCCGGTAAGGTCTTTGTCGGTGGTATACCCCATTACTGCCATAATACCGAACATGGCAGCAGCAGAAAGAAAACATCCGATGACGGAACTTGCCGTGTATGCCAGTAAAATAAAGCTAAAACTGATCCCGTTAATAGCAGCATACACCAAGAATAAAGCCGTGATCGCCGGTGCGCTCAACCGCGCATAACCGAACGACATTAATAAGACGAAACCGAACGGGGCAAACATTACGGCCCACCCGAGCATATTGAGTTTGCCAGTTTCAAAATCTATTAAATACGCGAGCAGCTGCTCGTTTTCGCTAAACAAATAGGCAAATACCGCCGAAATAGCCAAAGCAGCAAACATCCACATAAAGACATTAGCCACGAAATTTTTAGCCACACTCCGGTTGCCCACCTGGCTTTCGATCACATCTGCATGGATGTAGGTTTCACGATTTTGATTGTATGGATCCATAATTTGGAAAAGGTTATAATAGTAAAAATAGGGAAAATTACAGTGGCGAAATGCGAATTAAGAAAACGCTTACGCAACTGTGTGTAAAAATTAAGCTATCGGGATGTTGATGAAAAAATGCGAACCTTTCCCTCTGTCCGATTGGATCTTCAAGTCTCCATTAATGAGTTTGATACGCGCGAAAATGTTTTTCCAGCCCAATCCCTGCGATTCATCAATGGTGTTGCTGCTGAAGCCTATGCCATTATCCTGTATGTCGATCTGCAGGAATTGGGGCTGCATTTTCATCTCGATCAATATCTTGTTGGTCTGCGCATGTTTGATGATATTCGCCAGGATCTCCTGTATGATGCGGTACAACGAAAGTTCTGTCTGGCGGTTCAATGCTGTTTTCTGCAGCTGTTCATCTGCCTTAAAGTCTACATGGATGTTCTCGGTACTGTTAATGCGGTCGGCAATATCTTCCAGGGCACTTACCAACCCGAAATTGAGTACTTCCGGTATCAGGTTATGCGAGATCGTACGTACTTCCGTTACAGCTTCGTCGAGGTAGCGCACCACCTTGGCCTTGTTTTCTTCATCATGCTCCAGGCTCATCAGCATTTTCATAACCGATAATTTCTGGCCGATACTGTCGTGCAGATCTCTGGCTATACGGATGCGTTCCTTTTGCTCGCTCTCAAAGATGGCACTGTTGATTTTTCTTTCTTCCTCTTTTTCGATCCGGACACGTTTCCTGTTTTGAAGAATATAAATGCTGATAAGTCCTAGCAGGGCAAACGCAATGGTGAGGATGATCCACATATTGCGCTGTGCCAGTAAACGCTGGTCTTCTGCTATGCGTGCCTGCTGTGCTGCTATCGTGGCTTCTTTTTTCTTTGTTTCATATTGGACTTCCAGCTCCGACATCTTTTTCAGGTTCCCTTCCTTGGCTTCCTCCTCATACAGCTCCTGCCAGGTCAGACTATACTTCAATCCTTTTTCCGGTTCATTATTAATGTAATACAATGCAGATGCGAAGTTGTAGACGGACGAAGCATAAAACTTAAGATCGGGTTTTTCCTCCAGGATCTTTAATGCTTTGTTCATATGTATCCAAGCTTTTTTATAATCGCGCATCATGATATAGTTTCCAGCTGTTTGCGCTTCATTATTCATGATGGTCTTATCCTGCATCTGCATGGTCTTATGGGCTTCCAGTATCTCCAGGTGCAGCTGTAACGATTCTTTGTGCATCCCTTTCATCGTATAGGCAGAGGCCAGGTTACTCTTGATGTCTAATAAGGTCCGCTCATTCTTGTTTTTTCTTGCTATTTCCATCGCCTCCTTATAGGTAGCAATCGCCTTGTCAACGCTGTCAAGATGGCTGTAGCAAATGCCGATGTTGTTGAGCGAAGTAGGGATAGCGATGTTGATTTTTCTTTGCCTGCGAAGGGATAATGCTTTATGGTGATATTCCAGCGCTTTTTCATACAGCTCCTGCTCCTGGTAAATCAGTCCGATATTGGAGAGCATAGTGCTTTCATCCTGTCTTTTCAGCGAATCCTTTACCAGCGGGTTTTTCTCCAGTGCCTGGAAAAAATAGGATTGAGCCTCCAGCAGTTTCCCGGAATTCCAGCTGTACATTCCCAGGTTATTGAGCAACCGTACCTCCATATCTGCAAAGCCATACCGTTTATTGACTTCCAACCCTTTTTTAAAATAGGCATAAGCACTGTCACCCATTCCCTGCACATCATAGAAAATACCGGTGAGGCTGATTGCGTTGACCTCTATATAGGGAATGTGCTTTTCCCTGGCAAGCTTCATGGCAAAGTCTATTTGCGCACGGGCTTTTGCGGAATCATTGAAAACATAATGAAAGGCCAGCTTTAACGCGCTGATACCTTTTATAGAATCATTCTTGCTGGTGTTGATGACGCGCTGCATGCTGTCTGCATAGTTTGATTGGCCGTAGGACACTGTTTTGAACAATATCAATATTATCAATAACAGGTGGCAAAAGAGGGTTTTCATTCAGGAAGAAATTATGGACTGTATAGATAAGAAATATAACTTGCATTTTCCAAATGTTTAGTCCTGGTGAGCATGTAATTACGTAGAAAATCACCATAGGAAATATACTATGGACAGCCAAATGAAGGTGGACTCGCTATTTCCTGGGAGTAAAAACTGGATTTTGTGCAGTCGCGAAAGCATAGAGTTATTTTACAACAACTAAATGTCCCGGAAACGGATAAAAATAATTCTTTGCTTTACTTGTGAGCAATGTAAAAAATCTTATATTTACTAACCAATTTTCGGTAATGGCTGTCTATAGTAATGGTGGTAGTGTGTTTACTGCTGAAATTGGTTATTCGTTTACAAAACTGTTATAAAATAATAGCATGAAGAGAAACCTTACTTCATTTTCTTTGAAAAGGCTGATGTACAAAGGCCTTGCGTGCGCAGGGATAGCTCTTGCCGGTACGAGTGCCATCGCTCAGACGACCTATGTGCCCATGACGTTTACGGCTGGGAAAGGGTTTAAGTATGATGTGGTGGTAGAAGATACGGTCAGAACAGTGCTGTTACAAACAGCAAAAGTTTGGGCTGATACCACTTTTGGTACGACCGGACCTGCCGCTAACTTAGGGATTAATGATTGGTACCTGTTAGGTCCTAATTATTATGCTCAGGGGGCGGGTTTACAGGTGCCTATTAATGGGGCGCTTCCGGCTAATGGTAATATTGTATCTGCCCAGTTTGGTGTTCCGCAGCTGAATTATCAGTTGGCGCCTTATAATGCCGATAACTCTTTACGGTTACAGACTAACCCGTTGTTCGATACATTGAAATTTGTCAATACTACGCTTACGGGAGATGTGTTCATCCTCGGAGCTGCTGCAGACGGTACGGACTATTCCACTGCAACTGCCAATGCTACGGTAACACTGCTTTTTGCAAACGGTACCACCCAAGTAGCCAGTTTGGTATTTCCTAACTATACCGATTCTACAGGTGCTGGTCCCGCGAGAGAGGGAATAGGAAGGGTGAACGGAGCTGTAGGTGGCGCACAGAGTGGTCGTGTGAACAGATGGCCGCGCTTGTATGACAGAAGAATAGCTTTGGCCCCTGCTAACTACGGTACAACGCTTACCGGTGTCCGTATTCAAAAGACAAGCGGTACCGTGCTGAATATTATGGGGGTGACAGTAGCCAACAACAACTGTTTGCCGGTAGCAACTATCAATGCACCTACCGGATTAACGATTACCACAGCAACTATTTCATGGGCAGCAGTAACCGGAAGTGCAGGTTATGACTGGGTTTTGGCAAGTTATCCCACTTTACCGGCTACCTTGCCGCTAGCACCGCCGACCTCTGCTCCCGGGGTTATTGTGACTAGTGGTAGTACTACAGCAGCCGTTACATCCACGTCTTTTTCAACATTAGTGCCCGGTACGAACTATGTTTTCTTTGTACGTAGTAAATGCAGTTCCGGTTCTTCAGAATCTATTTGGAATTCAAGAGGTGTTACCACACCCGTTTGTGCTACACCTGTTTTCAACGCAGCTGTTCCTGCCACCACCAGGAGCCTTACGTTCTCCTGGAGAAAAGTAGGTACTTCCGGCGTTCAGACCGTAAACTCCCCGCTCCATCACCATTTTGAATACGCTCTCAGTACCAATGGTACAACAGCGCCTACCACAGGTTGGACTACACCGGCGCCACCTAATGATACTTTTGTAACCTTCAATAACCTGCTGGTTTGTCGTCAATACTATTTATGGCTTAGAAACTATTGCACTGCTACTGAATATACCCAGGCAGCAGCTAAAGGTGGGGTAACGCTTTGCTGCCCGACACCGGGAGTGGTGAATAACTCTATTAATACTCCCGGAACGGCAAGATTCGGATGGCCAGGTTCTGCAGATGCAGCGGTAGCAGGTTATTTATATTCCCTGCAGATCGGAACCGCTACACCGGTGCCGTCACCCGGACCTCAGTGGATCGCCACTCCGGATACATTTGTAGTATTTAATAATTTGAACCCGGGTCAGCAATACACGCTTTTTGTAAGGTCTAATTGTACGGACACCGTGACAGTGACTCCACAAACACGTACCATTATTAATCCGTTTTATTCTTGCGATACAACAGGCAGACCCAGAATAACCAATGTCAACCTGCATGGTGCACAAATTGATTGGAACGCAGGCTATACTCCAAGTCCCGAGCCTATTAAATGGTACAATATAGCTGTGACAACCAGCCCGACACCTCCTGCAAATACGCTGGTGGGAGATCCGACGTTGCCTGCACACAATCCTCCTGCAAATCGTTATTTCCGGATAAAAGATACTTTCTTCCATCCTACGACGTTGAATCTCCCACCTCTTACTGGCGGAGTACTTTACTACGTGCACGTTCGTGCCGAATGTGATACTGTTTACAGACCTCCGTATGCCACGCCTCCGGTATTTACATCCAACTGGGGACCCTGGAAAACAGATACATTCAGAACACCTGTCACTTGTATAGAACCTATTACACCGGTGATCAGCAATGTGACCTCACACACTGCACAAATGGATTGGAACTTATATTGGGGAATCCAGGGGTATGAGTATTATATCGATGAATTTGCTACTCCTCCGACAGGTGGTACGCTGATCAGCTTTAACTCATTGAATGCGCTTAACCTGAACAGTAATACGGATTATTGGTTCCACCTGAGAACGAAATGTGACAATGTGCCTAATTTCTCTCCATGGACCAATACACCGTTCCATACACCGGCATTGTGTAACCTGGCACCGCCTAATCCTTCGCTGACTACCATTGCAAGCACATCTGCCGTATTTAATTGGGCAACTGTGCCGAATGCAACCCGCTATGACTGTGCAGTGACTACCAGCAGCACACCTCCTGTGTTCCCGGATGCAACCGTAACGATCGGAACCTACACCGCAACAGGGCTTACACCGAATACAGATTACTATTTCCACTTACAGGCAAAATGTAGCCCGAACGACTCTACAGGTTGGACCAGTATTCCTTTCAAAACAGATTGGCCTACATCTGCAAGCACCATTCACAATGGCGTATCGGTATTGGTATATCCTAACCCTGTAAATGATGAAGTGACTGTTGATATTCAAAACAATCCGAGAGGAACCCTGCAAGTGATAGACCTTACCGGTAAGGTATTGTATTCTACAGAGACGCGGAATCAAAAAACGACCATCAGCATGAAGCCTTATGCAGCAGGTATGTACATGATCAAGTACTTCGTGAACAATACCAATATGCAAATGATTCGTGTACAAAAACTATAAATTAGTAAGTTCAATGCTAAAGCCACCTTTTTTGGGTGGCTTTTTTGTTGATGGCAAGGGAAAAGATAATTTTGCACCTCAATCAGACCAATATGGGTAAAACAGTACTGGTAACCGGTGCGACTTCAGGTTTCGGAGAAGCTATAGCGAGGAAGTTCGCAGAAAACGGGAATGACCTGATCATCACAGGCAGAAGAGAGGACCGGCTACATAGGCTTCAGGAAGAGTGGGAAAGGCAATACAGCATAAAAGTGCAACCCTTGTGTTTTGATATCCGTGATAAAGCAGCAGTTCAGGAAGTCCTTGCACTGTTTCAGAACGAAACGATCGACATACTCGTTAACAATGCCGGGCTGGCAGCGGGTATGGCGGCCATAGATGAGGGCGATACGGAGGATTGGGATATCATGATTGATACCAACGTAAAAGGTTTATTGTACATGACTAAAGCAGTCCTGCCTTTATTAAAACGATCCGCAACGCCGCATATTTTTAATATCGGTTCCACGGCAGGTAAGATGGCCTATAAAAACGGGAACGTCTATTGTGCGACCAAGCATGCCGTAGATGCGTTGAATCAAAGCATGCGCATTGATCTCTTACCTTATGGCATTAAGGTCACTGCGATCAATCCCGGCATGGCGGAGACCGAGTTTTCGGTGGTTCGCTTTAAGGGTAATAACGAACGGGCAAAGAAAGTATATGATGATATCCAGCCGTTGGTAGCCAGCGACATTGCTGACACGGTATGGTATTGTGCCAACCTGCCGGCGCATGTATGTATCAATGACCTGACGATTACCTGTACGGGACAGGCAAATGCTATGTACCTGGTACGGGATAGTGAACGTGTGAAGAGCACTCTAACTTAAAAAAACGGGGTCCTGCTATCAAACTTTATTAACTACTCGCTACCAAGATGTACAGCTCCACCACACATATACGCGTTCGTTACGGTGAAACCGATCAAATGGGATTCCTGTACTATGGCTATTACGCACTTTACTACGAAAGCGGGCGGGCGGAAGCCATCCGTGCTTTAGGCTATACTTATCGTGAGCTGGAGGAAATGGGCATTCAAATGCCGGTGGTAGAACTGAACGCACAGTATTTTCGTCCTGCGTACTATGACGATCTTATTACAGTGAGAACCGTGTTGAAGGAGTTGCCGGATAGTTCTAAAATCAAATTTCACTCGGAACTTTACAATGAGCAGGGACAGCTGCTGAATAAAGGTGTAACAACACTAGTCTTCTACGACCCGCAGGCAAAACAAAAAGTGAATATGCCGCAGGAACTGCGCGAACGACTCCTCCCATTTTTCGAAAGCAAACAATCATGAAGAATAATAAGGCGATCATCATCACCATAGGCGACGAGCTGCTGATAGGACAGACCATCGATACCAACTCCGCCTGGATGGCTAAACGGCTCAATGAATTAGGTATAGACGTAGTGAGGAGGATAGCTGTAGGCGATACGAAAGAAGCTATCGTAGATGCCCTGGATGACGCGATAGCGCGCGCAGCTGTGGTGCTGGTCACAGGAGGGTTGGGACCGACAGCAGATGATATTACAAAGCCTTTGCTATGCGAATATTTTGGCGGGAAGCTCGTGGTGAACGAAGTAGCCCTGGAGAATGTGAAAACGTTGTTTATCCGGAGAAATTTACCCATGCTGGAGCGTAACAGGAAGCAGGCAGAAGTGCCGGATAACTGTACAGTTCTTCAAAATAGCAGGGGAACGGCGCCGGGTATGTGGTTTGAGAAAAATGATGCTGTCGTGGTGGCGATGCCGGGCGTACCACATGAGATGATGGGAATGATGGAGAAAGATGTATTACCTGCCCTGCAAAGCCGGGTAACTACAGACACCATTCTTCACCGGAACATCCTGACAGCCGGTATAGGTGAAAGTTTTTTGGCGGAAAAGATCATAGCCGTAGAAAATGCTCTTCCGGATTATATAAAATTAGCCTACCTGCCTTCCAACTGGACCGTTAAACTGCGGCTCACAGCCAAAGGTAAAAATGAGCTGCAGCTTACCCAAGAAATCGAGCAATTTCAGCAGCTATTGAAAGAGACAGTCGGAGAATATGTAGTCGGAACAGTAGACGAACCCCTGGAAAGCACCTTGCAGCAGGATTTTACTGCGCAGGGGCTGACCCTGGCCATTGCAGAAAGCTGCACGGGTGGTGGCATCGGGCATACGCTGACGCAGGTCGAAGGCTCCTCTAAGTTTTTTACAGGCAGTGTAGTAACATATGATATGTCGGTCAAAGAAAGGATACTCGGAATAACGGCGGAAGACATCAGCCAATACGGCGTTGTAAGTGAGAATATCGCCATCCAAATGGCACAACGGGTGAGAGACGTGCTGCATACGGATATTGGATTTGGTATTACCGGTTGGCTGGATAAGTCAGAAGAACCGGATAAAGAACCAGGCGGCACCGTCTGGATGGCGGTGGCCGGAAAGGATAAGATCGCATCAAGGAAATTTGTTTTTCCTTACGACAGGCAACGGAATAAGGAAGTAGCGGTGCAGATGGCCTTGCTTATGATCTGGAAAATGATACATGGCAAAGCGGACTGACCTGATTTTTTTGATAGGGATGCCTGGCTGCGGCAAATCCTATTGGGCAAGAAATCTTGCCCGTTATTATCATTTCATGTTCCGGGACCTGGATAAGGAAATAGAGTTACAGGAAAAAAGATCGATCAACGAACTTTTTTCCCGGTACGGAGAAGTTTATTTCAGAGAGGCAGAACATCTGGCATTGAAGCATATCATCGAGCGGGTTACTGTACCGACTATAGTCAGTACGGGGGGAGGATCGCCTTACTATTTCGACAATATGAAGCGCATGAATGAAGCCGGAAAGACCATTTATCTGAGAGCAGGCATAGAAACATTGAAAAAGCATCTTCAGCATAACCTGGCAAAACGCCCCTTGCTGCATCAGGCATCGCATCTAGAAGAAAAACTTTCAACCCTTTTACAGGAAAGAGAGTCATTTTATAGCCAGGCAGATCATATTTTTGATGTGGAAAATCTTACAATAGCAGAATTTGATCACATACTCATCGCTCATGAATAAAACAGGAATCATTGCAGGCATACTCTTCGCAGGAACAGGCGTCATACTCGGGGCTTTTGGTGCCCATGCACTCAAACAAGTGCTGGATATCATGCAGCTCAGTGTTTTTGAGACGGGCGTGCGTTACCAGATGTACCACAGCTTCGCACTCATACTGGCAGGCATATTGTATCGTTTTTATCCCGGCAAACCGTTATCGCTTGCTGCCAGTTTTTTTATGATCGGCATCTTGCTTTTCAGTGGATCACTTTACATGATGACGGTGCTTAAAATAAACGGACAAGTAGGACTAGGGGGACTGGGAATTCTGACGCCTATTGGAGGTGTATTTTTTATCCTGGGTTGGCTGATGATGTTATGGGGAGTGCTGAAGAAGGAAAACGGATAAGGAGCTTATTTTTGTAAATCGTAATCTATCCTCCTGTGCGACCTTTTGTGTATACGAGTTTCGGCTACCTGGTAATGGCTGCAAGCTGTTTGCCAGTGCTATTTCATAACGATACGGGATGGCTTCTGTTTTGGATGGTCACCCTTGTTTATATAAGCCTGTTGATACTGGGTGCTATTTATATCCGATGGGATTTCTATGTAAAATCATGGCATAATGGAACAAGAAGGGATTGGGTAACGCTCACCTTTGACGATGGTCCCGCTGCAGAGACTGCTGCTATCCTTGATACGTTAAAGGAGCAGGATGTCAAAGCCACCTTCTTTTCTATCGGGAAAAATGCAGCGCGACATCCTGAGTTGGTGCGCCGCTGGCATAGTGAAGGACATTTGATAGGAAACCATAGTTACGATCATGGCTTTCATTTTGATTGGCAACGTGCAGAAGTGATGCTGGCTGAAATGGAAAAGACAAATCAAACGGTGGAGGAGATCATTGGTAAAAAGATGAAATTGTTCCGCCCGCCGTACGGAGTGACCAATCCTAACCTGGCAAAGGCTATCCGCAAAAGCCGTATGCATTCTATCGGTTGGAATGTCCGTTCTTTTGACACAACGGCTAAGGAGCCGGAAAGATTATTGGCGCACATTTTGAATAAAGTGAAAGGCGGCGACATTATCCTGCTGCATGACAGCATGCCGATCACCCGCCAGATCTTAACAGAATTGATCATCACGTTGCGCAGCAAAGGCTATAGCTTTGTACGCCTCGATAAATTGCTTGATATACCACCTTATGAATAAATTATTCACCACATTACTGTTCGTTACCCTGGCTACAGGGGCATTTGCGCAACCGAAAGGGTTTACGGCAATAAAGAATGCAGCAGCATTTCAAACTTCATTATCCAAGGCCAACAGCACGGTGAAGACCATCAGCAGCGATTTCAGCCAGACAAAAAATATGGCATTGCTTTCCGAAAAAATAAAATCGAAAGGCAAATTCTACTTTATGAAGGAGGACAAGGTTCGCATTGAATATACATCTCCTTATACCTATTTGCTGGTGATGAATAAAGGGCAGATCTTAGTAAAAGATGAGCAAAAGACCACTAAGATAAGCACGCGGAACAGTAAAGCCATGCAATCGGTCAACCGGATCATGATGGATTGTATGCGCGGTACGGTTCTGTCCAATCCCGACTTCAAGGCTACGGTGTATGAAAATTCCGGCAGCTACCTGGTTTCGTTGTCGCCCAATACGGCTGATATGAAAAAGATGTTCCAGGATATTGAAGTCTATCTTTCCAAGGGCAGCTTTGACGTCAATCGCCTGGTCATGAAGGAGAATGGCGGTGATCTGACCGATATGTTATTTACGAATACGCTACATAATGCTGCTCTGAATGAAAGCTTGTTTAAGGTTAAATAGTTTTCTGTTCTTGTTGCCTTTGCTTGTTTCCTGCGGCAATCCTTACAGGACGTTGCAAGAGCGCCCCAAGACCTATTCTGCTCTCCGTTATCAGCCTGTTTTTGAAAAAGAGCTGTATCGCTGTATTGTCGATGGAAAATTATTGTTTAAAAAATTCCATTTAAGCGGCTTGTTGTTCTTTAAAAAAATGGAAAATAAGACGACCCGGGTCGTGTTTCAAAACGAAATGGGTGTTAGTTTTTTTGATTTTGAATGGTCTGTCAACGACTCGTTTAAAGTGTACCATATCATCCCGCAGCTGGACAAACCGGCGGTTATAAAGATACTTCAGAAAGATATGCAGCTGCTGTTGATGAAGGAGCTGGACCTCGGTTCGGAACAGCAATTTGTAAAAGATAATCGGGTTTATAATCGATTTAGGTTAGACAAAGGATTTGCTTATTATATCTCGGCCGGTGATACATTGCAACGAATAGAAAATGTCGGTAAAAGCAAAGTAATCACTATAGAATCAGGAAGCAGGGTTGCTGCGTCATCGCTTCCCGAAACCGTTTTTTTCAGACACCATAAAGCAAATTTTACCATTCAACTTTCAAAAATCCATAAAGATGCTGCTGAATGATTTTTATACCCTGGATAATGCCCATGCTGACGGAAATTCGTTTAGTGCCACGATCCGTTTTAACGCCGCTCATGCAATTTTTAGCGGACATTTTCCGGGGCAGCCTGTGGTGCCGGGTGTGTGTATGATACAAATAGTAAAGGAATTGCTGGAAGAATGCATGGAGAGAAAAATCCTGCTTACGCAGGCACCGCAGGTGAAGTTCCTGCAATTGATCACCCCGGAAACAGCTCCGGTATTACTGATGTCCTGGACTCAGGAAAAGAGTGATATCGTGTTGACGGCAGGTTTCAAAACGGAGAAGGATCTTTTCAAGATGAGCGCCAGATTTTGTTAACCAGATTAACAAGCAAAAATCCCTATTTTTACATTGCTTGTGTTTTAATAATTAGTTTGTATTTTAGTCTCCATGAATAAATCATTCTACGCTTTATCCTTTTTGACACTCATTTTTGTTTGCATAGTACTCTCTGCATCTTCATGTAGAACAGCCTATCCCAGAGAAGTATACAGAGGTGCGGGCAAGAGGTATACCAACACTAATCCTACGAGAGTGAATCGTGCCAGTTCAGGCTCTTATCGCTCCTATAAAAGGGTTAGAGCGCAGCCTTCAGGATACCGTAGCAAGTATTAGCGTTGATTTATTGGTTATCGCGCCATTCATATACCCAGGCACTTTGAATCATTTCAAGGTGCCCTTCATTACATTCTTCACGTTTGCCTTCAAAATGCGGCAACTGTAACACCCACTCCAGGAGTTCTGTAAAACGCACACGATAGATCCGGCTTTCTCCAAAATCATCTCCGAATTTTTCATAGAGTTTCAGGGCAATGTCTTCGTGATCGTTCCAATGAATAGGTGGTTCGTACATAATTAAAAAGATATACTGATTTTTATAAAAAGGTCTAAGGTTATTCCCCGTGAATGAGGGATTGATCCGGGATCGTTACTTCTATAATACCGCTGCCTCGCTCGTTCAACACGCATTGACAGCCCAGTCGGGAGTTTATTTTCGGATTGCGTGCCCGGTCAATAAAGTCTTCTTCTTTATCGGAAATTTCCGGTACATGTTCTTCCCCGCTTTCCAGGTACAGATGGCAGGTACTGCAGGCGCAAACCATTCCGCAGTTATGGTGTAATTCGATATGATTCTCTAACGCAACCTCCAGAATGCTATCGCCGGGCATGGCATTTTCAATAGTTACAGGTTCCAGTCCCTTCTGTTCAAACTTAAATTTTACGGTGTACATTTTTAAAAGGTAAAAAGTCAAAAGGGATGGATCCGGAATTCGGAACGCCCTTATAAAATCGGGGGCAAAGTTAGTCTTTCCGTTCTTTATTCCCGGTAGGGATATACATATCTTTTATTGATTCAGAAATAGCCTGGTATATGGCCTGCCATTTAGGGTATTGTTGTAGCAATTCCAGGTGATGTTGCTGGGTTTTCATATCGTTGCGGCGTGCGGCGCCGGTTTGCAGCTCATAAGGATCTGCAGTGTGTATGCGCTCGAATGTCTGGTTCAAAATGGGAAGGAACAGCTCAAAAGGAATATGTTGATCCGTACACAGTTGCTTGCCAATCGCCATCAGGTGGTTGATGAAATTATTCTCTATCGCCGCAATCAGGTGCATGTATTGGCGTTGTTGCCAGCTGACCTCCCTCACATGATCGGATAAGGCATGGGCAAGCTGTAATACGCTATTTTTTGCCTTTTCATCCTGGCTTTCGCAAACGACCGGTAAATCTCTGTGATCCGGCAGGTTATTTTTTAAAATGGAGTAGATAGGCCATAAGGCTGCCTTATGCGGCTGTAAAACGGCATCCAAGCTCACTGAGCCCGCGGTATGTACTACGACGGTATTTTCGAAGTGGAGCCGCGAAGAAACTTCTTTTATGGCGTGGTCGGATATCGCCATGATGCAGCAGTCATGTGTATCGGGGATTGTTCCTGGTTGTTCGATAACAATACACTCCAGCATTGTTGCAAGTGCCTGTGCCTCTGTTGCGTTTCTTCCATATACTCCTTTACAAACAAATCCGGCTTTCCTGAAGCGATCCGCCAGAAAATAAGCCATGTTCCCTGTGCCGATCAGTGTGTAGTTCATGCGACCAGGTTTTCATTTGCAACATAATAGTCTTCCATGACCTTGTGCACTCTTTCCTTCAACTCCAGCAGGTTATTCAACGTGAGTCCTTTTGTCTCAATGGGTTCCAGGAAGTGCACATGGATACGTTTAGGCGTAGCCCAGGTTTTACTCCAGCTGGGGTATATTTTCTTCGTATTGAAGATCAATCCCGGGATAATAGGTTTTTGCATCCTGATAGCTGTAATGAAAGCGCCGTCATAGAATTTTTGCAGCGGCATGTCCGTTTTGTTACGGGTTCCTTCAGGATACAGGCATAGATGCAGGCCTTTACGCAGCATATCATTCATGGCATTAAAACTCTCCCTGCGACTCTTTTCTACTTTCCTGTTTACCAGAATAGAACCAGCCTTATAAATCACTCCGAACAAAGGGATCTTCGCCATTTCTTCTTTTGCTAATGTCTTGTTGGCACCGGGTATCCAGGGGGAGGATACCGGAATGTCTACCAGCGAATTGTGGTTAACTACCACCACGTAATTTTCTCCGTGCTTGAAATGTTCTTTCCCTTTTCTACGCACCGGGCATGCTACGAGGGGTAGGAAAATGCTCATCCAGCCTTTAAAAATAGGATGAAGCAACTTGGTGCGTTTTGGCTCAGGAAATAACGTGGTAAGCCATACAGGTACTACC
This sequence comes from Flavipsychrobacter sp., assembly GCA_035497455.1. Lineage (GTDB taxonomy): Bacteria > Bacteroidota > Bacteroidia > Chitinophagales > Chitinophagaceae > JAFIGV01. Next base: position 167,623 of record DATJDL010000016.1, on the reverse strand, counting down.
ACGATCAGCATGGTGGTTATAAACAAAGTGATCCCATAAAAGAAATAAAACGTACCGGCTGTTTTTTTTAATACATTCATGCTATGGTCCAGTCTATAGGTTTAATGCCTTTAGTTTTAAGCCATTCATTTGCTTTACTGAAGTGCCTGCAACCGAAAAATCCATTGTGTGCCGATAAGGGGGAAGGGTGGGCGGCCGTGAGGATAAGATGTTTGGAAGGATCGATCAATTCCTGTTTGCTTTTTGCAAAACTTCCCCAAAGCAGAAAAACTACATGCGGTTTCTTCTCGGAAATCACCCGGATAACTGCATTGGTGAATTCATGCCATCCGATTTTGCTGTGCGACATAGGCTTATTGGCCTCCACCGTCAATGCGGCATTGAGTAACAATACGCCCTGTCTTGCCCAGGGTTCCAGGTTGCCTTTTGAAGGAACCCGGATTCCTATATCTGTATGCAATTCTTTATAAATGTTGACGAGGGACGGGGGAGGGGATATCCCATCCGGTACAGAAAAAGAGAGTCCATGTGCCTGGCCGGGATTGTGGTAAGGGTCTTGCCCCAGAATTACCAGTTTGACCTCATCAAAAGGTGTCGTATTAAATGCGTTGAAAAGTAGCGGACCCGGTGGATAAATTGTTTTGCCCGCTGCCTTCTCAACTTTTAGAAAATGAACAATATTTGAGAAATAAGGCTGCTCAAATTCACTGGTTAAAACGTCTTTCCAGCTGGAGTCTATCTTTACATTCATCGGCATCAAAGCTAATGAAAGCAAAGGTAAGCTTTGTCGACATTGTTTATTTCTGTTGTTCCTGTTGCTTCCTGTACTCATCTGTAGCCCGGGTACGATTGGGGTTCGGGCGTTGATTATCAGGATAGGTTGGGGTGGTTTTTTTTGCAGGTGCCGCTTGGGGAGGTGCTTGAGTAGGTGTTTTTGGGGAAGGTGAAGAAGCCGGGCTTTGCAGGGGCTTTACAGCGGTGTTTGCTTTAGCCGGCTGCTTGGGTTGTGTAGAAACAGCAGGGTCCGGAGTACGAACAGGCGCTTGCTTGACGGGCTGATTTTTGAGCTGTGGCGTCATGATGCCGAAATAGCCACAGATATCTTTTACCCCTTTCTTTTGATAAACGGTAATAAGATAGACTTCCGTACGCAAGGGGCGAAAGTTATATACCAGGTAGTCCGAATTTTTTTCTGTTTTTACGTCCAGTTTTTTATCCGATCCGTCGAAAAGCTCCAGGGTCAAACGAGTCGCCTGTGAACTGCCGACGAAGATAAAATCATAAGAGATGCCTGCCTGCAAGCGTACGGCCACAGGTACGGGTTCCATAGACTCCATGGCAAGCATGGATTCCTGAAATACGACCTTGCCTTGCTTCTCGTAGGTGCTTTTTATGCCGGATGCTTTCCCTTCTATTGCCGGGTCATTGCATTTGGTGACAGGCGTTTGAGCGGTAACTGCAAAAAAAGCCAGCAGTAAAGCAGCGGTAGTAATAAGAAAACGATTTGCTTGCTTCATGAGATCATTATAATGTCGGTGTCAAAGATCTTTATTCATTTGCAGAAACTAATTTATCCGGACCTTGATTAACGTGCCAAAAACAAAAAAGTGTTTTGTATCCACCGCCAATCATTCTGTAATAGGGTCTTATCTTAAATTGCCTCACGGATAAAAAGGCTTATGCAACAAAAAACCACCTGGTCGGTGGTTTCTTTTAAGCTGTCTTATTGGCTTTTGTAGTTGCTGCTCTTTTAGAAGCTCTTGCAATTCGTTTTTTGCCGAAACTACCCATGGCTATTTTACCGCGTTTGGTACGTTTATCACCTCTTCCCATAATGAATCGTTTTTTATTTGATTAAGGTTGCAAAAATAGAAAAAGCAAGCAATATATATTGCTTGCTTTTTCTAAAAGGGGAAAATTATTTCTTACTGGAGATCTTAGTTGAAAATTCTTTACCCGCTTTGAACTTCGGAACTTTGCGAGCTTTGATTTTGATCACTTCGCCTGTTTGAGGGTTGCGACCATTACGTGCAGCGCGCTCGGAAACAGAGAAGGTGCCAAAACCTACCAAGGTAACACGGTCGCCTTTTTTCAAAGTAGCGATGATGCTATCGGTAAAAGAATCAATAGCAGCGTTAGCTTGTGTTTTTGTAACGTCTGCATCCTTTGAGATCTTATCGATCAATTCAGCTTTGTTCATGTTTGTTTTATTTTTTTGTTGAAGAAATAAATTCAGATGCGGCAAATATAGGGAGGTTTGCAACAGTTCCAAATATGCCGGGTCACTTTTTTTTGCCTGAAAGCCTTGCCTGTTGCAGCTTTCCACAGTTTATTCACAAAATAGACCTCATAATGAACCCGCATGGCGTTCGTTGCACAGCTTATTGGGATACACTTTTACATTTTTTACCTCAAAATAGCTTGTCCATCAGCGTTCTGAAGGCGATGAATTTATTGCCAAATCGCTGCAAACCGGCATCCCGCATCTGTTGGGCGTACTTGCTGATGTAAGTTTCGTACTCGTTTCTTGTCTTACAATGGTATTGGGCAACATAGGTTACGCCATCTGCTTCGTCCTGGTCTAATAGCTTGCAAAGCTGGTAGCTATCAAAGCAGCCGGTATCAAATAAGGCAGGCATATGGTCTTCGCGCATCCAGTGTACCCATTCCTGTTCTATATCTTTTTCGAGTTTTACCGTTACGTTGTAAATGATCATGTGTGGTGTATGAAAGGATGAAGTTGTTTAAGGTGAAGTCGTTTAGAGAATATTGTATTACAGGTCTGCAGTTACCATGCTTTTTCTATGGTGTCCAGTATTGTCATGTAATTGGCATAGCGTTCTACGGAGATGGTACCGTCATTCACCGCTTGTTTAATGGCGCACCCGGGCTCATTGATGTGCAGGCAATTGTTGAATTTACAATCATTCATTCGTTTTCGCATTTCAGGGAAAAAATGTGCGAGTTCTTCTTTTTCAATATCAATGAGCCCGAACTCCTTTACGCCGGGCGTATCGATGATCTTTCCCCCCCCTGGCAAATCATGCATTTCCGCGAATGTTGTGGTATGCTGGCCTTTGCCGCTCCAATCCGATACCTCTGTGGTTTTAATTTCCAGGTCAGGAATCAATTGATTGATTAATGTGCTTTTTCCTACGCCACTATGACCGCTGAACAAGGTGGTTTTCCCTTTTAGCATCTCCCGTAATGGTAGTAACGAGTTTTCATCTAATGCTACGACCGGAAAGATGGTATAATCCGCAGTTGCATAGATTTCCTTCCATTCTTCTAATAGGGTGCTGTTTTTTTTATTGAGCAGATCCGTTTTGTTGATGACGATAACAGCCGGGATGTGATAAGCTTCTGCTGTAATCAGGAACCGGTCTACAAAACCGGTGGAGGTACGGGGCGAAGCTATGGTGGCTACTACAAGCGCCAAATCTAAATTGGCGGCTATGATATGTTTTTGATTTCTATTATGCGGTGATACACGAACAATATAATTGCCCCGGTCATTAACCGTTTTGATAATGGCGGTGTTCACATCTTCGTTTTCTATATCAAATACTACGATGTCTCCAACGGCAATGGGGTTGGTCGATGAAATGTCGTCATCAATTTTCAGCTTCCCTTTGATCCGGGCATTCCAAACCTTTCCGGTACTATCTTTTAAGATGTACCAACTTCCCGTTGATTTATATACGATACCTTCCAAAGAAACTCAGTTGAATATGCAAATTAGCGGATTGCCGGTTTAATTCGTTATAAGATGCATCTCTTTAGAAAAAGGAAGCTCGGTTTACTCATATCGAAGTGCCACGATCGGGTCTAATTTTGCTGCTTTTACTGCTGGATAGATGCCCGAAATGATACCCACAGCGGCACAAAGCGTCACCCCGATACTGATCCATAGCCATGGAATGATAAACCCGCTGTTAAAAATAAGCCCTAAGAGATTCCCGGTAAGCAGTCCGATTAATATGCCGATACATCCCCCAAACAGGCTGATCAATATGGCCTCCGTGAGAAACTGTTGCTTGATCGTAGAAGAGCGGGCACCAAGCGCTTTGCTGATTCCTATTTCGCGTGTGCGCTCTGCCACGGATACGAGCATGATGTTCATCAGTCCTATTACGGAACCTACCAGCGTGATAATGCCTATAACCAGAGCAGCCCAACCGATATATTGCACAATAGTGAGCATGTCCGAAGCTAACCCGTCATTCTGACTAATGGAGAAATTGTTCTCTCCATTTAGCGGTATTTTACGGATCCGCCTGAATATGCCTTCCGCTTCCTCCGCTGCTATCGACTTGGCATTGACATCATCTACCATCACGCTGATCACGAGAGACCTACTGTCGCCATAGAGGTTGCGTGCATTCTGCAGGGAAATGAGAATCAGGTTGTCCGTATTCATTAGCATACTGCCCCCTTTACTTTCGGCTACGCCAATGATGCGATATTTAATATCCCCTACAGAGATGGTTTTCTCTAAAGCATTGGCGGGCTTGTTTTTAAAAAGTTTTTGTACAATGCCGCTTCCGACAATACACACGGGTGTTCCCGAGGCCAATTCGTAAGAGGAGAAATTCCTGCCTGCAGCGAGAGAGGTATTGCTCAATTTCAGGTATTTCTCATCTACTCCCATGGTATTGATATTGGGATTCGTTTTCTGAGATTCATAGCGCACGGTAGCAGCACCGGAGCCACGCACAGAAAGTCCTATAATAGCCGGAAAATTATATTGTTTCGCAAATTCCTGAGCCTCAAGGTATTCTATGTTTTTGAGTTCTAAAAAAGAAGGACCCCGCCTGTTTTTTTTGATCACTTCGTTGGTGATCTGAAATGAATTAGCCCCTAACTGGCTGAAGTTATTAGCAACGCTTGCTTTCAACACTTCAATACAAGTAAGTATGCCGATCAATGCCCATAGCCCCAATGCAATGATGGAGATGGTAAGAATGGACCGGAGCCTGTTATTTTTCAGGGCTCTGAAGGCAAGTGTGAGGTTGAAAAAGAGTTGTTGCATGATGTGCCGGGCAAAGGTAGGGACAAAAAGAAAAGAGGCGGATAATAATCCACCTCTTTAAGTTGAAAATATAGTTCGAAATAAACATTACCCTTGCAATGCTGCTGCACCACTGACGATCTCGGTCAGCTCGGTAGTGATCGCTGCCTGGCGGGCACGGTTGTAGCTGATCTTCAGGCTGCGTAGCAACTCATTGGCGTTTTCACTGGCTTTATCCATAGCCGTCATACGCGCACCATGTTCGGAGGCATTCGCATCCAATACCGCCTTATACACCTGGGTGCTGAGAATTTTCGGCATCAGTTCTTCGATCAGTGTTTCTTTATTCGGCTCAAAGATGAAATCCACATTCTTTTTATTGCCTTCATCGCCTGTCACTTTAGGGATAGGAAGGTAAGCTTCACTCACAAAAGCCTGCGTAGCAGCATTTTTAAACTGGCTGTATACCAATTCTACACGGTCATATTCATTCTTCAGGAACGCTTCCTGCGCATAAACTGCCGCCTTACGTACATTATCGAAACTAAGATCGGTGAAAACGGTCCAGAAATTATCTACCACATTATACCCGTAGCGGGCGAAATATTCATATCCTTTTTTACCTAAAGGCAAAATGGTTACATTGCCTTTGGCATTTTGCGTACTGTATTTTTCTTTGATGATCTCGCGGGTAAGCTTGATCACGTTGGCATTATAGGCACCGGCAAGACCGCGATCACTGGTGATAGGGATCAGCAGCACGCGTTCCACAGCTCTTTCATCCGCTAGGCGTAACTCCATATCTCCCGAAGCGCTGCTCACGATATTGCTCAGCATCTCCTGTAATTTCTCTGCATACGGGCGCATTTGCAGGATGGCATCTTGCGCACGGCGTAGTTTGGCAGCACTTACCATTTTCATAGCTTTCGTGATCTGCTGGGTAGAGGTTACTGATTTTATGCGGTTACGTACTTCTTTTAACTGTCCGGACATATAAAAATATTATTTGCTTTGATTCGAAAAGCTGCGCAAAAGTAAGTATAAATGGCAGAAGTTGAACGTCTCAAAAAGGAATTTTGTACAAAAAGACAAATTTTCGGAAGGGTAATAATTCAAACTGTGGGGGTCTTGGATCAGGTCCATGTTATCGGAGCATTGCCAGGGTGTGATGGTCTCTAATTCGCCCGCCGTCTCAGCCTCGGTAATAACAGGAGAAAATTAATCGGTGTTACAGCTGATAAATGGTAATATTGTAACTATAGTATATCGACCAGCAGCTTGCTTTTGTCGAGCCCGTTTTACATTTCTTATCCCCCTATGAACATAAACAAGAATATCAAAATACATGGTGCACGAGGCAAAGCCTTGCTTGTCGACCTGTTTTTTCTCCATACCTCCGAAAAAAAGCCGGTCGTTATCTATTCGCATGGATTCAACGGGTTTAAAGACTGGGGCAATTTTGACCTGATCGCCAAACAATTTGCATCGGCAGGATTTGTCTTCGTCAAATTTAATTTTTCGCACAATGGTACGACCGTGGAACAACCGGAAGAATTTGCCGACCTGAATGCTTATTCTGAAAATAATTATACAACCGAACTGGAGGACCTGAAACTGGTTATAGACTGGCTGGTGAACGGAAATGAGTATGAGGCTCAAATGGATACATCACGATTGGGGTTGCTGGGGCATAGCCTGGGTGGCGGCATTTCTATTTTAAAGGCTCATGAAGATGAACGTGTAAAAGCCTTGGTAACCTGGGCATCCGTGGCAGAGTGTAACACACCCTGGGGAAGCTGGTCGTCAGAAAAAATAAAAGCATGGATAGATACGGGCGTACAATATGTGACGAACAGCCGGACCCGCCAGGAATTGCCATTGAAATACCAGTTATTTGAGGACTATCAGCATCACGCCGCACAACTAAACATCGAACAGGCAGTGAAAAACCTGAAAGTTCCTTTTTTGATTTGTCATGGTACAAAAGATACATCCGTATCGGTCGAAAAAGCGCATTTATTGCGGGAATGGAGCGATGATGCAGAATTGTTTTTAGTGGAAAGCGATCATGTTTTCGGAAGAAAGCATCCCTGGACCGAGGTGCTATTGCCCGGAGCTATGCAAGCCGTTACAGAAAAAACAATCGATTTTTTTACTGCGAATTTGTAAATTATTAAAAGTTTCCCCAATGCCGCCAACAAGAATACCTCAGTTGTCGTCATATAAGAAACATACAAAAACTATTCTTATGAAACTTTCTAACGTATTGCTCGGCGCCCTTCTTTTGGGCATAGCAGTAGAAACCACTTCCTGCAGTAAAAAAGATGAAGTGAAGGTGTCGGACAAAGCAGCGGTTGATAATCAATCAAACAATAACCCCGACAACAATTCCCAGCCGAATGACTGTTGCCCGGCTTGCGGAATGGGATAGCAGGCGGGTTTAATTTTTGCACCAAACAGTCCACTGCGATTTCGGTCGCTGCAAAAGTCAGGGACAGCAGTTACAGCTTTTTAATTTTGACTTCATCCTTCTTGTGTACATTCTCTACTGTCGGGATATTCCTGAGCCTGGTAAATTAGCGTTGATGACATTTTTAGCACTGACAATCTTATCCCTTGGCTAAGCTTTATTCATCGGTAGCCTGCAATCTGGATGCAGCCTTACTACATGCCTGTTATCCATTACTGGAGGAGGCGAGGGTAGAGGCTATAGAATGGTCTTTTGATGCGTTGTATCAGCGAAATGAAATCCCGGACTGGTTCTCGGCATTACTCCATGCCTATGCACAAGAAGACCGGCTGATAGCGCATGGAGTATTCTTCTCTCTTTTTTCGGGTAGATGGAAACAGGAACAAACAGCATGGTTAAAGTTGCTTCAAGAGACCTCACGCGAATTTCGGTTCGACCATGTGACGGAACATTTTGGTTTTATGACGGGCAGGGATTTTCATCACGGAGCACCGTTGAATATCCCTTATAATGCTGCAACACTCGCGATAGGAAGGGATCGGCTGGCAAGGATACAGGATGCCTGTAATGCACCGGTAGGTTTAGAGAACCTGGCATTTTCCTATTGTCTTGATGATGTAAAAAGACATGGATCATTCCTGGAGCAACTGATCGAACCGGTGAATGGCTTTATTATTTTGGATCTGCATAATATGTATTGCCAGCTTCATAATTTTTCGCTGGATTTTGAAAAGCTCATCGGGTTGTACCCCTTAGATAGAGTGCGTGAAATACATATTTCAGGGGGTAGCTGGCAGCCCCATGATTTAGCACCGGGACTGAACGTGCGCAGGGATACACATGATGAGGGTGTACCGAAGGAGGTTTTTGAAATACTTCGGAGGACGATACCTTTATGTCCGAACCTGAAGTTTGTAGTAATGGAACAACTGGGCAGCGGATTGCTGAGCAGTGAAAGCAGGACGTTGTTTTACGACGATTTCGTTACGATGCAGCAACTTGTGAAAGACTGCGAACGGGCAACACCCTCTATCGAGAGCTTCCTGCCTATATCTTGTAAACTTCCAGCCACGCCCCTGTCTGATGAACTGCTCCATCAACAGCAGCTGGAATTATCAGCCATCCTGGAAACTGCAATGCACCTGGATGATGCTATGGAGCGGCTATCCCTGTCGTCCCTGGCTCATAGTGACTGGAAGGTAGAAGACTGGCAGCCTTATATGCTGGATGCGGCGATAGAAATAGCTAAAAAATGGAAGCGATCATAAAATTACTGATGAAAGCTGCCGATCCGGGGGGAGTCTTATCGGCGTCACATTGGGCCGGATAATAATAACCGAATCAATACATTTGCGGCAAGATGAAGATCAATACCGCGCTATTTGATATGGATGGCTTGCTGTTGGATACCGAGCCGCTCTGGGGGGAAAGCATGCTGCGTGTGGCAGAAAAGCACCGTATTCCTATTACGGCTAAAAAATTTAAAGAGACGACCGGGCTGCGGATATATGAAGTGACAGCATACTGGTCGATAAAATATCCCTGGAAGGGAGCACATTATAATGATGTAGCTGAAGAAATACTGGATGATATCATAGCGGCTTCCAAGCAGCGGGCAAAAGTGCTGGCAGGTGTGGAAAATGCGCTGCAGCTGCTGAAAGACCATGATTTCAAAATAGGGCTGGCCTCTTCCTCTCCCCATCGCATGATCCACGAATTAGTAGCACATTTTGGCATCGCGCATTATTTTGACCGGATCACCTCAGCAGATGAAGTGGAACTTGGAAAACCTCACCCCGCGGTATTCTTGAAATGCGCGGAACACCTGGGTAGCAACCCGCTGGAATGCGTAGTGCTGGAAGACAGTGTGAATGGAATGATAGCCGGCAAGGCAGCCCGCATGATGGTGATCGCCGTTCCGGATATGCATCACTACGAGGATCCTCGTTTTTCGCTGGCAGAATTAAAATTACGCAGCATGGAGGATTTCACTCTGGATATGCTCGAACAGTAAAGTTGCCGGTGAAGCTACTGTTTTGTTACATCAGTTTTCGGGTAAGCTGACTGCCACCAGAGCGTACTCCTGTTCACCGCCATTTTACCCAACCGGCGCTTCCTGTAAAGGATGGTAGTGGCAATAGCCAGGATAATCGTCAGGGCACGAAGCATATTAGAGTTGACATGACCGCCTGCATTCGGTGCCATATCAAATAAGGCCCAGGCGAGGTTCATAAACGTGTGCATAAACAAGGGTACCCACAGGTTGAAATTCCATTCAACATACAGCCATGCAAAGAGTATAGCCCCTAAAAACGTAACGGCAAAAACACCGATTAACTCACTGAGTTCCTTACTTTGGTAGAGATGTCCTACGGCAAAAATGATAGCCCCGCCCAAAATAGAAGGGAGGAATCCCAAGGGCGTGTGCCTGAATAATTGCCCAAAAAGAAAACCTCGGAAAAACAATTCTTCTGCCAATCCTGCTACGAGCGTTGAAGCTATCAGTTGCTCAGGTTCCAGGTCTTTATGGAGTTGAAAGAATAACAGCCCACCCAACAACATCGGTGTGGCAAACAGCAATGCCATAGCTATTCCCTGAACTATACCCTTGCCAAGTCCCAGATCTGCCAAAACGTTACTGTTGCCATTGATAAGGTAGGTGCCGATGAAAATCGGGATGCCTATTAAAACATAGGTAAGGATATAGCTCACAATGCCCACATGGGTAATCCTGTCAAGATGGGTTTTAACGACACCAAAGTATTGAAATAGGATATAGTAGATCAAAAAGCTGATCAAGACAATTAGCCCGGCTTTGAGCCGCTTCGTAGCTTTCATCAGATAAAATTTGTGTATGATTGATCGGTGTAGTTAATGGATGCGATGGTACGTAGTTTCCATTGCCTTTACATCCATACTGCCGTCCGGACTGATATTGTATGCAGTAATCACAACCGTATCATCGTCCGGCATCAGGATCTCTGTACGCCAGCCCCAATACTGTTCGGTCTCCGGGGTAATGTATGCATAGCTTCCCAGTACCGAAAAATCACCGCCTTTGCCGCTTTCCGAGAACATAATAGAAGTACCATTGTGAAAACTGTCGACCCAGGCTGATTGGAATTTCTCCGTTGTCAGGCTGAAACCATAGATCGCAATACCCTCCAACGGACTTCCCTGTAACGAGCCTTTATATTCATGCAGGATGAAACGTTCCCCCAGTACGCATCGCATTGTCCCTTCTGCCGGCGATTCATCACCCAATACTTCAGGCTCAAACCATACTTTGGTAGTGCCTTTCCATTTCCCTGCCAGTTTACACAGCCAGAGGTGCTTGCCCGCAACTTTAGAGGTTTCGAATTTTTGACTCACGGCTATTTTTTATGTAGTAAAACTAAACAAAGTGTATAATAAATGATACTTTGTTATCAGTCTTGGAAAGACATTCTCTCCGGCTCAGCATTAAGCCAAAAAGGTGCAGCCTGTCGAAGCTACACCCTTCCTTCTTCTAGTTTTATAGCGTCTTTTATCCTTTCTTGAGTTCTTTAGCCCACGTGTCTTTTAGCGTAACGGTACGGTTGAATATCAGGTGGCCGGGTGTACTGTCCGTATCAGCGCAAAAATAACCCTTGCGCAAAAACTGAAAATGTTCGCCCGGTTGTGCAGTGGTCAATGAAGACTCAATAAAGACATGAGGCAAAACCTGCAAGGAATTTTCGTTGATGTAATCTTTGAAATCTCCTTCTTCTGCAGCGGGATTTTCCACCTTGAATAACCGGTCGTATAAACGTACCTCCGCGGTTTTTGCATGTGGAACACTCACCCAGTGGATCGTTCCTTTCACATGAATGCCGCTGGTGTCACTTCCGCTTTTGCTTTCGGGGATATAGGTACAGTGTATTTCAGTCAGGTTGCCATTCTCATCCTTCTTAAAATCCTCGCATTTTACAATGTAAGCTCCTTTCAAACGGACCATCAGTCCGGGTCCCAGTCTGAAGAATTTTTTGGGAGGTTCTTCCATAAAATCTTCCCGTTCTATCCATATTTCATTGCTGAAAGCTACTTTTCTTTTGCCGCCGTTCTCATCTTCGGGATTGTTTTCTACATCCAGCTCTTCTGTTTTATCTTTTTCGTAATTGGTAATGACCAGCTTCACCGGGTCTAACACGGCCATAACGCGGGTAGCTTTTTTATTTAAGTCTTCACGGACGAAATGCTCCAATAAGCCTAAATCAACAATATTCTCCCGCTTGGCAATCCCCACCGTATCGCAAAAGCTACGGATGGATTGAGCGGTATAACCTCTGCGGCGCATACCGCTTACGGTCGGCATCCGAGGGTCGTCCCAACCGGCAACATGATTTTCGTTGACTAGTTGCAGGAGTTTTCGCTTGCTCATCACGGTGTAAGTAAGATTCCTGCGCGCAAATTCATACTGATGCGACGGGTAAATCCCCAGCTTTTCTATGAACCAATTGTACAGCGGGCGGTGATGGATAAATTCCAGTGTGCAAATGGAGTGTGTAATGTTCTCTATGCTGTCGCTTTGCCCATGAGCAAAATCATACATCGGATAGATACACCATTTGTCTCCTGTACGGTGGTGGTGAGCATGCTTGATACGATAGATTACCGGGTCGCGCAACAGCATATTCGGATGCGCCATATCGATTTTGGCCCGCAATACTTTTTCCCCATCACTATATTTCCTGGCCCGCATTTCTTCAAATAGTCGTAAATTTTCTTCAACACTTCGTTCGCGATAAGGTGAATTTTTACCCGGGCGGTTGATATCTCCTTTCATGGCTGCAATTTCCTCGCTGCTGCTGTCGTCTACGTAAGCCAGCTCTTTACGGATCAAATCAACCGCGAAACCGTACAATTGTTCAAAATAGTCGGAAGCATAAAATTCTCCGTCCCAGCTATATCCCAGCCATTTTATGTCCTTGCGAATACTGTCTACGTACGCTGTTTCTTCGGTTGCGGGGTTGGTGTCATCAAAGCGAAGGTTGCATTTTCCATTGTATCGCTGTGCCAGTCCAAAGTTTAAATGCATGCTGGATGCATGACCGATATGCAGATAGCCATTCGGTTCCGGCGGGAAGCGGGTGTGTATTTGTTGGTATTTGCCCGTAGCCAGATCGTTCTCAATAATCTCTTCCAGAAAATTCAAAGATTTTTCTTCGCTCATGATAGTTCAAAAATTGGATGGCAAAGGTAGGTCGTACACGTGGAATTTTAAGTTTTGACCTGTATGGATCCAGGGATTACTTGCCGTGTTTCCCTTGAGGAAGATTGTATTTCGCTCGTGCCCGAAATTTTTTTGAGCGTCAGGTATTCTGTTTAGACATCCATTTCGGCACTTTAACAGCCGGCTCGTAGTTCCACATATTTTCAAGTAGTTCAAAAATATCGCTGCTGACAAGAATCATTTTCATAAAATCTTCTTTTAAAAAACCTTCCGTCACCATGTTGTTCAGCATAGCCATAAAGGGTTCATAAAATCCATTGATATTCAGGATGCCGATGGGTTTTTGATGTAGTCCCAATTGTGCCCAGGTCATCATTTCAAAAAGTTCTTCCATTGTACCCCATCCGCCCGGCATCGCAATGATCCCATCGCTCATTTCATGCATTTTCAATTTACGTTCGTGCATGGTGTCCACCAGCAACAGTTCAGAAAGTTGCTCATGGGCAATCTCCTTTGTACGTAAAAAATGAGGTATGATACCAATGACCTTTCCCCCGTTCTGCAAGGTACCGTCTGCTACAGCTCCCATTAATCCCAGCTTCGATCCGCCATAGATCAGATCTATGTTCTTTTCTGCGAGTATCGCGCCGAGTTGATACGCTATATCCGTATAGGTTTCGAGATATCCGTAACTGGATCCGCAAAAGACAACAATGCTTTTCATAATAGGTATGTCGTTTTTAAATGAAGATGCACAAATATACTCGCGGGAAATAGGGATTATTGTTCCGTAATTGTTATTTAAGAAGATTGTTAAAAACTATCTGCATAATTCAGAAAACAGATGGATAGGACTCTAGTTTGCTTGCAAGCTGTGCTGGGGAAAGCAAAAGCATTAAAAAATTGCGCTGCGCTTAATGTTTGGTGGAGTCTGCCGGCGATGAATTGACAACGGGAATGATCGGATTTTTCATCCATTCTTTGTACTGTTCACGTATCCACACTTTTATTTCCAGATCAGATGCCACTCTTGCGAAATCGTAGGGCATAGGATTGGCGTTCATAAAATAAGCAATGGTGTCGTCCCGCAGACCTGTCTGGGATGCTACCAGCTCTTCTGTATACCTTGTGGCTACAAATTTCTCCTCCTCCCAACGGTAGAAGTCTTTCTGGAACTTATAAAACCGCTTGCTTCTCCTGGATATTTTTTCCGCCACGAACGTCACAGGGGACATTACACTGCCTCCTTTTTGCCTGGCGAGTGCCCGGGCGTACGTGCTTTTCCGCTCCATTGAGTCGATCTGGTAAGGCGTAAATTTCGGACGGAAGATAAACTCGTCCAGTTCGTAGCTCATCTGAAAAAGGGATACATACATCTCTGCGGCTCCCAGGCTGGAGGGAACCGTATATCGTTCTTCTTTATAACCTACCAGGTTAAAGGTGACCACATCTCCTTTTTTTGCATTTAATGTGTAGAAGCCGTCCGTTCCCGTATAAGTGGTCTGCCCGGTAGTTTGATTGCGTATGATTACGGTCGATAGATACTCTCCTGTTGCACCGTTCTTTACTGTACCCTTCAACACCTGCGCATTGATAGGGGTCGTACACAATACAAGGAGAATGAATAAAAGTCGTTTCACTGGAAGTAAAAATAGGTACCATTCGTATTGTGCGGTATGTGCCTCAGGGTTTTTGGGAATTCTTTAGGCTTTATATGCTGCAGGAATAATACCGCCGCAATGCCTCATTCTACTCGATTATCTAACGAAAGTTGAGGGCAAGAATATTGTTTGTTACCGGCTTGTTCTTGTAATAAATGAGTACCAGGGCAATGCCGTAAAAAGGCAGGCAGGGAATGCGGTACCGGGAAAGCGTACCAAAATTGCCTGAAGACAGTCCAATAGCGAAGGCAAAGATAATGGTGAAAATGAGGCAAAACTGAATGGTGGGGTCCCCGGCGATTGTTTTCCATGTACGTATTAATCCTACAGAGAAGAGGATCTTAATTGTGACCCATAGAAACAGGGTAGCCTCTATTGCATTGACGAACTGAAGTACTTTCCGGGTTTCCCAAAGGTAAGGTCGGAATAATGTGACGTTTATGGCAGGCAGGAACTTTTTTAGCATGCCGCCAATAGAAGGATCCATAGTGCCCAGGTTGTAGGTGGAGCCCTCATCGCCGGAGATCATTGCAATGTTTATATTGGTACTATACGATGTTTTAGCAACGTTTTCCAAAGAGTACTTTCCCAGCTCCAGGGCAAATTTCTGCGAAAAAACAGCAAACCCCCCTATACAGGCAAAGATCACCATCACTTTTACCACGTTTCTGGTCAGCCGGCTTTGTATGTTGTGCGAATAACTAAACAGGATCCATAACGCCAGTGCCGGGATAAATGCCAGAAGGATATAGAGTTTGATACGTGCAATCAGCAAAAAGCCTAATAACGTAATGAATAAATTACGAAACCTGAAATCTCTGTTGATCAGCATCCGGAATGCCCCATACGTCATCCAGCCCAGTCCGCACATGCAAAGGGTATCTTTAAATAGTCCCGATCCCCACATCACGGTAGAAGGAATGTACAGGCAGCACCAGGCGATATACTTCGTATAAGCAGGATATTTTAAGGCAAAGGTTTTGAACATGGCCCACAGGCCGGTATATGCAAATGCACCAAATAGTACAGCAATCAGCAAGTAACAGTTAAATGTGAAAATACCGAAGAACGCTGCTATCGCACACACGGTATATTCCGGTGGCGAATCATACCAAAGCATCTTGGAAATGTAGGCGGAGTATTCTCCTGAATACCAGGGCGGAATTCCGAGTATCAGATTGAACCATTTTACAGTCGACTCTGCAAATGAACTGTTGATCAGGTTCGCATGAAACCAGTAGTTTGCAGTATCTCCGCCACCATAATAATATTGATAGATCAATCCTATGCCGATCGCTCCTACGATCTTCAATGTAAAGCCGGTCATAAAATAAGAACGCCACGGGTGCCCGGCAGGATAATCCCTGTTGCGGATGAAAGAAACGATGAAATACAGAACCAGTAAAAAGAAAGGCAGTAAAAAATAGTCTAGTAAAGTTATAAATTGCATCATTGTATTTCGTTACTGCATTTAACTTCGTCCAATTTCATGTGTGGCATTACGGGCTATTATGCACTGCAACAGGAAGCTGCTGCCGGCATTTCAAAAGTAAAACAATCAACTGATAAATTGTTTCTGCGTGGTCCGGACTGTGGAAATGTCATTTATGATGATCAGGTTGCTCTCGGTCACCGCCGGCTTTCCATCATCGACACCTCTCATGCCGCTGATCAACCGATGAAAGATGTATCAGGACGATACATTATTGCTTTTAACGGAGAAATTTTCAATTACCGGCAACTTTCTGAAAAATATCTTTTGGAGGTATGGCAACGGATTGGCGGACCAAAGACGACATCGGATACCGAAGTTCTCCTGTACCTGCTGATAGAATATGGTGTAGAGTGCCTTGCCTGGCTGGGTGGTTTTTTTGCGTTTGCGTTTTATGATACAGAGACCCAACAACTGCTGTTAGCGAGGGATCCCTATGGTAAAAAACCACTATTGTTTTATGCAGATGAATCGCAGGTAGCTTTTGCCTCCGAGATGAAAGCCTTGTTGGAATGGGGCATCCCCAAAAATATAGACTACACCGTCCTGCATCAATATTTTCAGCTCAATTATATTCCGCAACCACAAAGCATTTTTAAGAATGTTCAAAAATTGGCTCCCGGTCATTATATGTCGGTTGTACCCGGCAAACTTATAAAGCCGATAAGCTACTATGATATTAAGGTTGACCGGGCAGCATACGATCATTATTCCTATGAGGAGGCGAAAAGAATGCTGGTTCAGAAAATGGATACGGCAGTGCAGGATCGCATGATAGCCGACGTACCACTGGGTGCATTTTTAAGCGGCGGTATAGATTCATCGGTCGTAGTAGCCTTGGCGAGTCGTTATACAAAACGACTTAACACCTTTTCTGTAGGGTATAAAAACAACCCTTATTTCGATGAGACAAAATATGCACAACTGGTAGCGAAAAAATACCAGACGAATCATACTGTATTCTCACTTTCCAATAATGATTTCCTGGAACATGTCTATGCCGTACTGGATTATATTGACGAGCCGTTTGCCGACTCCTCCGCTATTCCGGTGTATATCCTATGCAAGCACACCCGGAAGCATGTCACCGTATCGCTGAGCGGCGATGGCGGCGACGAGGTTTTTGCCGGGTATAATAAGCATGGTGCCGAATGGAAAATGAGGCAGGCATCCTGGGTCAACGAGCTGGTGAAAGCAGGAGCGCCGTTATGGAATATGTTGCCTAAGGGGAGAAATGGGAAGCTGACGAATTTATTCCGGCAACTGCACCGGTTTGCCGAAGGTGCACAGCTCAGTGCGCAGGATCGTTACTGGCGGTGGGCATCCATCAGGAATAGCAGTGATGTAGATAAATTGTTTTGCGATGAGACTAAGGGAATGGTCAATGTAGAAAAGATGAAAGCAGAGCGTGCTAAGTTGCTGCAATGTATCCATACGGATGATTTTAACGAGGTACTTTTAGCTGATATGAAACTCGTATTACCGGGTGATATGTTGGTGAAGGTGGACCTGATGAGTATGGCCAATAGTCTGGAAGTGCGAAGCCCGTTTCTGGATAAAGACGTAGTGGATTTTGCATTCAGTCTTCCATCCAGCTATAAGATAGATGGTTCATTGAAGAAAAAGATCGTACAAGATGCATTTAGAGGCCTGCTGCCGGAAGAGATCTACAACAGGCCTAAGCATGGTTTCGAGATACCGTTGCTCGACTGGTTCAGAAAGGAACTGTGGAGTTTGATCAATGAAGACTTACTGCAGGCAGATTTTGTTAAAGAGCAGGGAATATTTAATGTAGAGACGATTGAAGAACTAAAAAGGAAACTGCAAAGCAATAATCCCGGCGACAGTCACGCTACCATATGGGCCCTTATTGTATTCCAATATTGGTGGAAAAAGTATATGTCTTAACCGTTGCTTTACAAACCGGCTCGATATAATTTTTACCTTTGATGCTTATACCTGTTTCATGCCCCGCGTCCTTCGTATTCATAACCGTCTTATCATAGGCGGTCCGGCTATTAACGTTACCTACCTTAGTAAATATATGGAGCCCGAGTTTGAAACGACACTGGTGATAGGAGGTAAAGATGACCATGAGCAAGGTGCGGATTTTCTGGCGCATGACTTAGGACTTCAACCGGTGGTGGTGGAAGAGATGAAAAGAAAAATTTTCCCGTTGCAGGATGGTATTGCTTACAGAAAGATCAAGGCATTGATCGAAGAGCATAAACCAGATATCGTCCATACTCATGCCGCAAAATCAGGAATCATAGGCAGGCTGGCGGCAGATGCCTGTCATGTACCGGTAATCGTCCATACATTTCACGGGCATGTATTCCATAGCTATTTCAACAAGTTCACCACCAAGACATTTATTCACATAGAGAGATACCTGGCGAAAAGATCTACAGGTATCGTGGCTATCAGTGAAAGTCAAAAAGATGAACTCTCCAGACAGTATAAAATCTGCCCTGCCGATAAAATTGAGATCATTCCACTGGGGCTGGATCTGGATAAGTTCGGCTACGTACAGGATTTCAAAAGAGAATTATTTCGCCGGGAGCATCAGATCGCAGAGGATGAAATTGCTATCGGAATAATAGGGCGGATCGTAAAGGTGAAAAATCATGATCTGTTCGTTGCTGCCTGTAAAAAGTTGAAGGCTCTTACCGGTAAAAAAGTCCGTTTTATTGTGGTAGGTGATGGGGATATGCGCGAGCATATGGAACAGCAATTTGCAGCAGCGGGTATCGACTATGCCTATTATCCGACTGAAAATAGAAATGCAACAGCGATTTGCACGTCCTGGCAGAAAGAAATAGATAAGGTATTGGCGGGACTGGATATCGTTGCATTAACCTCTCACAACGAGGGAACTCCCGTATCACTAATAGAAGCGCAGGCAGCAGGAAAGCCGATCGTTTCTACCCGCGTAGGAGGGGTAGCTGATATTATGATAGATGGAAAATGTGGTTTTATTACTCAGCCTGACAACGTGGATCAACTAGCGGAAGCACTTTTTAAACTGGTAGAAAGTGAAGCCATGAGAACGGAATTTGGTTCTTTTGGAAAAGATTATGTAAAGAAGAAATTCTCCTACCAGCGACTCGTCAGCGACATGTCTTCATTCTACCATCGCTTGCTTGAAAAAAAGAAGGTGCCGATCACATAGATCCGTACGAAAGCACTGTTTTCGCTTCATCATTGATCATTTGCAGGGCAACGTCTATCGGTAAATCTCCTTCCACGCTTAATACATAGTCTACCATGCGTTTGTGCAGTTCTTTCGCATCTGCATCAAAAGGCAGCTGGCTGGATATACTGTTGATCATGTTCATTTCCTGTTCCATGACACCGCGCACGGTATCCCAAATAGCTTTTGTTACATAGATCTGCTGTGACAGGTTGTGCTCGAATTCCGTGCGGATATTGAAGATCAGGGTAGCCTGGAGTTCGCCTGCCGTCATCCCTGTCTGGTAAACGCGTGGTGTTAACTGACGGGGATGGATGCGTTCCAGGAGCAATGCAAGACGTTCATATGCCTGCAGTCGCAACCTTACTGCCGGTCCCTGATTTTCCCGGAGCATGGCTATCTGCTTTTCCTTCAATTCAGTCAGCAGGAATCGTCTCACGATCACGCTACAGGCTATCAGCACGATCACGGCGGGCAACGTATATTTCAATATTTCAAAAAAGGACTGCATATTCATAGGGCGCAAAGTAAAAGTTTTTCAAAGTATTTTTTTCAAACAATACCGAAAAGAATACATGATCCTTGCTCAAATTGTGGCGGCTTCGTGGATTAAATTCCTCAAATGTTAAAAGCTATAGAATGGGATAGCTTGATGTGTTTTATAAGAAAATGCAAAACGACAACATTACATAGCGTTATAAAAGGATTCACCTATGTGTTGAGCACCAGAGATTTTGAATCCATGGTCTCATGGACAAAATTGCTGCTGGTATCTTATAAAACAGGATTAAGCCCGCTTCTCTTTTTATAAAAAATGTAAAATTTTCATCGATGATTTGGGTTGGCAGATTTTTTAATGATATAAATTAAAAGCCAAAACTTATGCAAACGCAAGAAACGAATAATAATCTGCCTGAACAGGATGATACGCAAAACTATATGAGTACACTCACTTCTGTGGTGAACAAGGTGGTGAAGTCCGGCTATACCGATAGTTTCAAAGTGACCAAGCAAGGATTATACTCCGCAGCAAATGCCAGTTATTATACACCTCTTGAAGTAAATATTATCAACTTTTATCGTTTTGAAGGAGAATCCGATCCTGCCGATAATACAATTATGTACGTAATTGAAACCCATGACGGATTGAAAGGAACATTAATAGATGCCTATGGTCCCTATTCTGATGAAACTACGAACAAATTTATGAATGAAGTGGAGGAGATACAGAAGGTGAATAAATCGGATCTCACCTTTACCGATTCCAGTACGGATACTAAAGAAACTCCTGATGATTCAGAATAAACTCTCGATGATGAAAATTAAGTAGCCATGAAATTTCAGAGAAATTTTAAATAGAAAAGGTGCCATGAAAGGCACCTTTTCTATTTAAAACGAAGAGTAGATTAACATCTTTCGATCACCCATTTTGCTACTGCGGGAGCCAGTTCTTTTTGAGATTTTCCACCTACAAATACGCCGATATGCCCACCAGGGAAAGGATATTCTGTTTTGTCCTTCGAACCCAGGTGATTCATTACCGCTTTGGTACTGTTGTTAGGTATGATGTTATCTTCTGTGGCGTACACATTCAAAAACGGAACGGTCATATTTTTCAGATTGACTTCGCGTCCGCCGAGCGTAAATTCACCCTTGATGAGCAGGTTGTCCCTGAAAAGATCTTTAATGTATTTACGGTACATTTCACCTGCTATGGCAGGTAGATCTCCTTTCCATTTTTCCATACGGAGGAAATTCATCATTTTATCCTGATCTTCCAGAGAGTCCATTACACCAAAGTACTTGCTGATGTTCATACTGGGTTTCAACATGCCGAAGGCGCTGTCGATCTGCTCTCCCGGGATGGTTCCTACACTATCCACCATCGTATCTACATCAATGTATTTAGCCCATTTGTAAAGCATGCATCCTCCGTTTTCAAAATCATAAGGTGCTACATACGTGGTAAGCGATGCCAGTTTTTCAGGATAAAGCGATGCATAGATCATAGAGAATGTTCCTCCCTGGCAGATGCCCATCTTGTGGATTTTAGCTACGCTATGCGTTTTGCGAAGGAAGTCAATAGCATCGTTCATATATCCATCAATATAATCTTCCATCGTCAGGTAGCGATCAGCCTTAGTAGGGTAGCCCCAATCCATAATGTAAACATCCAGCCCTTCTTCCACGAGCTTTCTAACCAGGCTGCGGTCAGGCTGCAGGTCCAGCACATCATGACGGTTAAGCATAGCAAAAGAAACTAATACGGGGGTTTTGCATTTAGCAGGTGTATCGCGGAGGTAGTGATACATCTTTACTTTATCAGATTGCCAGACCAATTCTTTCGGCGTAGTTCCAACTTCTACTTTTTCAATTTTTTGCAGGGTTTCATATCCTTTAACGAGTTTCTGGCTAGTGGAGATCAATTCTTCCATCATGCCGCCGGGATTCCATGTCATTTTTTTCTAAAGATTTTTTACAAAGTTAAGGTGATACTTTTTTATCGAATACGCGTACAATGTACACATTGGTTTCATATTTCCAAAAAAAACATTTCTGTCATGGCGGTCTGATCTCCTGAGGGACGAAATAGCTTTGTTTACTGCGTTTGCCACGGTTTCTTTTATGCGTCTTGTTCTTTATTTCAGTACTTCATTTTCAACATTTCCCACTTTATTTCCGTGGATAACATGGGAAAATAAACAGCGACGGAAAGCAGAGGGAGACAATTAACACGTTAAAAATCAATAGCATCCCGTGAATGTAAAAACTATGCATGGTGAAGCTATAACCTTTTGGCTTTTCATTATATCTTTAGCACACGTAAATTTTTCTATGAGGTTAAAAAGGTGGTTTTTACTAACTATCCCGTTCATCCTGTGTGTTTTCTCTCTTCGCGCCAAGCAAGATACCTTATCAGCATACCAAATGTTGCGACAAACTAAGGGGAATGAAGCACGTATTACAGCCTACAATCAGATCTTCCGGAATTTTGAATTTTCAAATGGTGACAGTGCGCTCCACTATATGAAGATGGGATTAAAGGAATTTGAGGAAAAAAAATATTTGCCGGGTCAGGCTGCGCTCCATACATTGATCGGTAATACCTATAGCATCCAGGGGGCTTTGCCCCTAGCAAAAGTTCACATAACCTCGGCAATGGAGCTTTTCACGAAAATGAAGGATAATGAACGACTTGCCATCGCTCATAATTCCCTGGGTATCATTGAAGGGAAAAGCGGCAATTTCCAAGAAGCACTAGAAAACTTTTATGCGGCTCTTAAGATATTTGAAAAAGCAGGCAATAAAGAAGGGATAGCGAAGACCTACCTGAAGCTGGGTGTAGCATATGAATTGACCGGCAATTTCGACCGGGGACTTGAATATTATCAAAAAACACTTGTACTTACCAAAGGTAAACCCGTATCGGGCGATATCATTACACTATACAACAATATCGGCTCATTGTATTGCAGGAAAGGCGAATTTGAAAAGGCGATCCCCTATTTTGAAAAGTCCCTGGAGTTATCCTCGATTGCAAAGTTTAAACAAATGCGTGGTTACCCCTTATTGAATCTCGGTAAGGTATATGCCAGGTTAGGGGAAGAGAAAAAAGGACTGGAGTATATGCAACAGGCACTTGCCGTTACCGTCAGTGAGAAAACGCCGGACCAGGAAGCGCTTACATTAGTAAACCTTGCAGAGGTTACTGCCGATACACAAGAGGCGAACCGGTACCTGGTCCGCGCTTTATTTATAGCCGAAAACTTGGGGGAAAAACAATTGCAAGTGGAAGCGCTGGATGCGATGACCTCCTTCTACAAAAAGACAAAAAGATTTGAGCAGGCATTAGCTTCTGCTGAAAAAAGAGATATACTGCATGATAGTATTTTCTCGCTTGAAAAAGCTAAGGAGATTGCCAATTTACAGGCGGTGTATGAACTCGAAAAATCGAACTCGAAAATTGATGAACTTGAGGCTGCCAACCGGAAAAATACCATCTTTCGCAATACGATCATTACCATTGCCGTCATATTAGCACTATTGCTGTGCCTGATGTCGGTGTTTTTATGGCGTATCCGCAACCTGAACCGGAAACTGCAGCAAAGCGAACAAGCGCTTAAAAAAGCTAATGAAGATAAAGACAAGCTTTTCTCCGTTATTGGTCATGATCTTCGGAATCATGTGGCAAATGTGCCGGTCGTATTGGAAATGCTTGAAGAGGAAGAATTTACTGAAGATGAAAGAAAATTTTTACTGGACTCACTTAAAGACAATGCGTATGCGGCAAAAGATACCTTGGAAAAGCTATTGAGTTGGGGCAAATCTCAATTAAAAGGTATTGTAGCCATACCTTCCACATTTAACGCCAGGCTGCAAATAACAAATAAGCTGCGGCTAATGAAGACTGCCAGTGAACAAAAACAAATCAAGCTGGTAAATAACATTGCAGAGGATATCCAGGTGTTTGCCGACGAAGAGCACTTCAAGTTCGTAATGCGAAACCTTCTTTCCAATGCCATCAAATACACCCATCATCATGGATTGATTCTTATTGATGCAGCACGGCACAATGGTTTCGTCACATTCTCCGTACAGGATAATGGTATCGGGATGGATGAAGGACAAAAGCAACACGTTTTTGATTCCTTCAACATCAGCAATGAAGGTACTGACCAAGAAAAAGGAAACGGTATAGGGCTCATGCTTTGTAAAGAGTTCATCGCCAAGAATAATGGGAAGATATGGGTGGAAAGTGACAAAGGGAAAGGCTCTACGTTCTATTTTTCACTTAAAGAGGCAAATGCATAGTTGTTGATTCTCAGGCAGGTTTCCGAATGCGGTAAAAAAACAAACGGGATGTCTGAGCGGTAATGCTGAGCTGTAGGGGTATATTAGACCTAGTGATGTTGCTGTGGGCATCTTTTCCCATATAAGCTAGTGGATATCCAAATCCGATAAGGTTTTTTTTGCCCTTGATTTAAACCCGGCACTTGCTCCATTCTCCAGCGTATCTTCTATAACGAGTTTTATTTCCTGTTTTATTTCGGGGTAGTATTTGGCAAGGTTGGAAAGCACCGTCATGGAAAAACAACGTACAGCAATGGTTTCAGCCGGATTTTCGAAAAAACGGAAGCAGGTATTCATCACATCTCCGTGCAGTGATTCGGGTATGGTGACAAATTGCAGTATCCGGGTTGCATTTCGCCTTACAGCTACGTGAACATTCTCATCCGTCATCCGCGCTACGATCTCTTCAAGATAAGGTTCTACCAGTTCCTGGTGTTGTTCAGCCACTTTGCTTACAATCCATGCCGCCCTTTGCACCACGCGGTATTCATCGTGCAGGAAAAGGCGGAGCAACTCTTTGAAACGTTGTTCATCCTTCCCCACCCAGTCCGCTATTTTTTGAGTCTGAGCTTTGGAGTGTTCTTGTAATATTTCGTCTCGGAGAAGGAACATCGTGCATGTTTGAAAATGACTGCAAAAATAGCTGCTCTCCCGTTCACGAAAATGCATAGGACGAAAAAGATGGCTGCTAGCAGGTTACGTAACATAAGAAAAGTTAAACAGCATTGCTAACGATGCCTGGTGCCATCGCCACTATAGCTTCAACCTTGTTTTTTCAGTAGGGACAATAAAAATTCCAGATATCCAAACGGCGCAAAAACAGAAAAAAAGATACATTCGCAGCCTTAAATTCTTAAAGAATCATTCATGCTGGAATTTGCACAGAGCGTCGCCGCTAAACTGGGATTGGCAGAGAAAAATGTTGCCGCCGTATTGGACCTGTTTCAGGAAGGAGCTACCATACCGTTCATCGCGCGCTATCGTAAAGACCGGACCGGTGCTATGGACGAAGTGCAGATACAGCATGTGCAGGATGAAGCCAAGTTTCAGAAAGAGTTCTCGGAGCGTAAAGCATTTATAGAAAAGACCATTGCTGAGCAGGGTAAGATAACAGAAGAACTGCAGGCGAAGCTGGATGTTGCGGTTACAATCAATGAATTGGAAGATATTTACCTGCCTTACAAACCCAAGCGTAAAACCAAAGCCCAGACAGCCC
The DNA here is from genome assembly GCA_035497455.1 of Flavipsychrobacter sp. GTDB lineage: Bacteria > Bacteroidota > Bacteroidia > Chitinophagales > Chitinophagaceae > JAFIGV01. Next base: position 142,538 of record DATJDL010000016.1, on the reverse strand, counting down.
GTGAGAACGGATTGGAACCCCTTGCCAATATGCTGCTGGAGCAGGGCATGATTCTTCCTTTAGAAGAGGCAAATGGATACATTAATGAGCATGTGAAGACACCCGAAGAGGCTTTGCAAGGTGCGCGCGATATCATCTCTGAGACGGTGAATGAGGACGCCGATGTGCGTGCCAGGATGCGAAAGCTGTTTGAAGATACCGCTACTGTACAAAGCAAAGTGTTATCGGACAAGGAAACCGAAGGCATTAAATACAAAGACTATTTTGAATTCTCTGAACCCGTGGCTAAAATACCCTCTCACCGTATGCTGGCGATCATGCGTGGTTTTATGGAAGGTGTGTTGCGTATGAGCATTGCACCGGTGGAAGAAGAAGCTTTGTTACGTATAGAAAAGCAATTCATTAAAGCGAATAATGATGCAGCAGAGCAGGTAAAGAAAGCGATCAAAGATGCTTACCGACGTCTATTGCAACCGAGCCTGGAAAGTGAATTTCGCATGGCACTGAAGACAAAAGCAGACGAGGAAGCGATCAATGTGTTTGCCGAGAACCTGCGCCAGTTACTTCTTTCATCACCTCTGGGGGGTAAGCGGACGCTTGCAATAGACCCCGGTTACCGTACCGGTTGCAAGGTGGTTTGCCTGGATGAAAAAGGAGAGCTCAAAAAAACCGACCTGATCTATATCCATGAGAACAATTATAAGCTTACGGATGCAGAACATAAAGTACGTTCCCTCGTGCAGCAATACGGTATAGAGGCCATAGCAGTCGGGGACGGTACGGCGGGAAGGGAAACCGAACAGTTCATCAAAAAATTGCAACTAAACCTTCCGATATTTTTAGTGAATGAAGACGGCGCTTCCGTTTACTCCGCCTCTGAAACAGCGCGTGAAGAATTTCCAAACGAAGATGTAACGGTGCGGGGTGCTGTAAGTATCGGGCGCAGGTTGATGGATCCGCTTGCAGAATTGGTGAAAATAGATCCCAAGAGCATCGGAGTGGGGCAATACCAGCATGACGTGAACCAGGTGCGTCTGAAAGAGCGGCTTGACCAGACGGTAGTCAGTTGCGTAAATGCCGTGGGGGTGAACCTGAATACAGCAAGCAAACATTTGTTGAGTTATGTAAGTGGCATTGGTCCTTCCATCGCCGATAACATTGTGAAATACCGCAGCGAGATCGGTGGTTTTAAAAGTCGTAAGCAACTGATGGACGTGCCGCGCCTGGGGAATAAAGCATTTGAACAATGCGCAGGATTCCTCCGTGTACAAAACGGTGATAATCCTCTTGATGCCAGTGCCGTACACCCGGAAGCTTACAAGGTCGTATTGCAGATGGCGAATGACCTGGGGGTAGAGGTTGCAGCCTTGATAGGCAATGAACAGCTCACCAAAACTATCTCCGCTAAAAAATATGTTACTGAAACCATTGGCGCTCATACCATAGAAGACATACTTAAGGAGCTTAATAAGCCTGGACTGGATCCACGTAGTGAAGCTCAGACTTTTGAATTCGCCAATATCTATAGCCTGGATGATGTGCATACCGGCATGATCATACCAGGTGTAGTCACCAATATAACCCGCTTTGGCGCCTTTGTGGATATAGGTGTGAAACAGGATGGCCTGGTGCATGTTTCTGAAATATCACATACTTATATTACCGACCCCAACGAAGCATTGAAGCTGAACCAAAAAGTGCAGGTCAAAGTATTGGAAGTAGATGCTGTACGCAAACGCATCGCTTTATCAATTAAACAAACGATGGAAGCGCCTGCACGAAAGCAATACGGTAAACCGGACCGGCGCGGACCACAAAAGGAATCATCTAAAGCGCCTACGATGAACGACGCCTTGAGCGTACTGAAAAAGAAATTTGGCGGGTAAAGGAGTATCGCTATTTATCTGTTAAGCAGGAGATAGGGTATAGCATCATTACAGACCTTACCCGGTTTCGCAACTGTATGAGTTAGCGGTAGAATACGTGTCGTCACGTTTTTCTACAAAACAATTCAGTTGGCATGGTTCCTTAATTAGGTTATTTTTATCTAAATAACATAACGTGAAATCGCTCGTTTTATCCCTACTTATATCTTTACTTTCTTTTAATGCGTTGGCGCAGACATCCTTTTTACAATGGGCAAAAAGGACAGGAGGTCATGCTGCTGATTATGGTAATGACATGGAGATAGATGCGAAAGGAAACATCTATATCATAGGCGAATTTACCGATACAGTAGATTTCGATCCCGGTCCGGGTATCGTTAATTTAATATCTGCAGGGATGACAGATGTTTTTATAGAAAAACTGGATGCAAGCGGGAACCTGTTGTGGGTAAAGAAAATAGGAGGTTCTGCCGGCGATTATGGTAAAGCTATTGCATTGGATACAGCCGGTAATGTATATACTACCGGCTCGTTTTCAGCTACGGTGGATTTGGATCCCGGACCTGCTGTGCAAAACTTTACTTCGGGAGGCTTTGGGGATATTTTTATTCAAAAATTTGATCCGAACGGTAACCTGGTCTGGGTAAAAGCAGAGGGGGGAACGGGAGAAGATTTTGGTAGTGCTATCATAGTGGATAGCGCGGCAAATGTCTGTCTCACCGGTGCCTTCCGTGATACGGTGGATTTTAATCCAGGGACCGGTGTGATAAAATTAGCATCGGCAGGCGGCTGGGATATTTTTGTTCAGAAACTGAACAGCAGCGGTGCATTAGTATGGATAAAGACAATGGGCGGCTTTGGCTTTGATATAGGGAATAGCATCGCTTTGGACGCATCCGGAAACGTGATCAGCACCGGTTATTTCTCCAATACGGTTGATTTTGACCCTTCTGCCTTTGCGCTCAATTTTACCTCAAACGGGTTGACCGATATCTATGTACAAAAACTGAACAGCGCAGGTAATCATGTGTGGACCAGGCAAATGGGGGGCACGGGTTTCGATTATGGGAATAGTGTTTGTGTAGATGCTAATGGAAACATTATCACTGTCGGAGATTTCAGTAATAGCGTGGATTTCGATCCTGGAACGTCGACTCAAAATTTTACGTCTACAGGATTTTCAGATGTTTTCGTACAAAAGATGAATGCTGCGGGTATACTTCAATGGGTGAAACAACTAGGCGGTACAGGAACAGATGAGGCGCACAGTGTTGATAAGGATCTATCGGGTAATATTTATGTGGCAGGACAATTCTCCAATACGGTAGATATGGACCCGGGGGGAGCCAACTACCACCTGTCATCGTTTGGCGGCGAAGATATTTTCATTGAAAGATTGGATGCTTCGGGTTCCTTTGTATGGGCACAGCAGATCGGCGGGACAAGTGGGGATGAGGTAAGGGATGTAGCTGTTCATGCTACAGGAAATGTATACGCTACAGGTTATTTTACAAATACCAGTGATTTTGATCCGGGCTTTAACGTGTTTAATCTTTCCTCCCAGGCAAATAGTGCAGACATTTTTGTGGAAAAACTAAGTCAGTGTGATCTCGATTCAAGCAGCACTTCTGTCACCCGTTGTGATCGCTATACCTGGATAGACGGGAATACCTATACTTCTTCCGATACGGTAGGGTACTACGTTCCCCGTTCCGGGCTATGCGACTCCGTCGTTATTTTACGTCTCACTATTCTTCACTCGCCCAGTACGGCAGTAACCCAAAACGGAATGGTATTGACGTCAGCCGCTACAGGAGCAACCTATCAATGGCTGGACTGCAACAACAATTTTATGCCGATCCCCGGTGCTACGAGTGCTACTTATACGGCAATAGCCAACGGAAGCTATGCAGTGAAAGTGACCAGTCTTGCGAATGGCTGTTCCGATACGTCCGCTTGCATCATTCCGCAAGCTACGGGTTTAGCGTATCAAGGTCTGGAAAACCATATTACGGTATATCCGGATCCCACTACGGATCAGGCAACGGTACATCTTGGAAAAACGTATAAACAGGTGACATTACAGTTAACTGACAACCTGGGGCGAACCTTATTGCAATTCCAGGAAAAGCACACCGATATGATGAAACTCCGTCTCGCAGGATACCCTTCAGGTCTCTATTTCGTTACGGTGTCGGCTGACGGAGAAAAGGCGGTGATGAAGTTGATGAAGGAATAGGATGATGCTTTGATCAAGTCCATGAGGTAAGGTGCTTTTGCAGACATAAAGGCACAAAAAAACTGCCATCAGGAAAAACGGCAGTTTCATTTTTGGTTAGTGAACGGTAAAATTATGCTGTCGGGATTTTAAGCACCTGACCAGGAAATATTTTATCGGGATCCTGTATCTGATCTCGGTTAGCTTCAAAAATGTCTTGCCATGAAATCCCTTCATAGTTTTGGGCAATACGGCTCAGGCTGTCACCTGATTTTACTTCATATTCTGATGCAGCACCTGCAGCTACCTGCATATTCAGCACCATATCGCCGGAACGCATTTCGGGATCAGCCTGTTCGTACCGAGTCCATATTTCTTTTTTTACGGATTCGCTGGGTGCCGTACCATCCACGTACAATACATTGTTTTGCTCGCGCACTTGCAGGTCCGCTACGCCGCTTTCACGGGCATAGTCTATCACAGACTGGTATTTTGTTTGCAGGCCGGAGCCTGCAGGATTTGTTGTTGACATGGTCATTGAAGTTTTTAGTGAGTTAAATATTGGATTATTTAAGTGTCAGGTTGTTATTTACTTTCGCCGGTTTAGATTCATTTGCTACTTGCATAATGGTTTGAAGGTCTGCTTTCTTTGCATTGCCCGTGAGCGTTACTTCGCCATTTGCCACGGCTACCGTAATCCCTTTAATATTCTTCGCTTCCAACCCTGTATTAATAGCGGTAGATATCTCGGCATCATTATTAATAACCACAGGAGCAGGTGTCGGCGGCGGCGGCGTTGCCACAACGTTATTGTTCACAGATTTTACACCTTTCACTTCCTTAGCCGCATTTTCTACATTCATACGGGTAGCATCGTCAAGTACCTGTCCTCCCAGCGTTACCACACCTTCCTTCACTTCTACAGTCACATTGGGGTCAATGGCGCTTACTTTAGCTTTTGTTTCCTCTAGTATCTTGGAATCATTAGGTTTACAAGATGTCCAGAAGACAAGAGTGGATACGAGTACGAGGCTCGTCAGGAATTTGGAAATGGTCACTTTCATGTTGCTTTGTGTTTTTGAGGTTAAACAATTTTTAGTTTTCACTGGTAAATATAGTCATGTGATTAAAAACTGGTATCTTTCTTGATAATTATTTTTATGTCAACACGACGACAAATAAAGTTATCAATAATAAAATTAGAAAATGGGTTTTTATAAAAATGCCGGCAAGTTCAATAACGCGAAGCACGCCACAGAACTTTATCATAACAGGAAAGGGCTTTGGCAGATGCTTTCTGCAGCAATGAATGGCAATTATAAAATGACACTGTGGACTACCTTTATCCTGGTCTTCGGTATTTTTTATGTTATCATGCCTTTTGATTTCGATTGGATCCCTATTGTCGGCTGGATAGATGACGGTTTTGTCATTTATTGGGTTATTAAACGATTATTGGCTGAGACAGAACGGTTTAATAAACTCCGGAGAACCAACACTCGTAATAATGCTATCGAAGACGCAGAAATAATCGAGTAACCTTCCAACTTGTCCTGTCAGACCTTTATTGACAACCCGACTTGTTCCCCATACTGTGTTCCGTAAATCCTCCCCCGTTGTCAACAGGGATTTCTACGGACGGTCCTGTTCATCACAAAAAATAAAACCTGTTTTCATCTTGTTTATAGTAGGATGCTAAATATTTTTATTATTTTTCTGCACCTAATTAGTTCTATGATCATAGGAGTCCTCAAAGAACAAGCGCCAGAAACGCGCGTTTCACTTGTGCCGGAAGTAGTGCAAGCCTTTACAAAAATGAACGTAAAAGTGATGGTGGAGAAAGATGCAGGTGCCCATGCTTTTTTTAATGACGAGAGCTATGAAAAAGCAGGTGCTGATATAAAGGACAGAAACAGCATCCTGCAGCAAGCCGATCTCATCCTTTCCATCCAACCTGAAACTATTGCTTCTGACGCTCCTTCTGGCAAGGCTATTTTAGGAGTGTACCAGCCTTTATTCAACAAACGGCAAATGACCGAGTGGGCGCAAAAGAAGATCACCACGTTCAGCCTTGATACGATACCGCGTACGACACGGGCACAGGCTATGGACGTCCTGAGCTCACAGGCAAATATTGCCGGGTATAAAGCGGTGCTTTTGGCCGCTACACAATACTGCCGTTACTTCCCTATGTTTATGACGGCTGCCGGTTCTATTCCTCCGGCTAAGGTGCTGATACTGGGAGCCGGTGTAGCGGGTTTACAGGCGATCGCTACGGCCCGTCGCCTGGGAGCTGTGGTAGAGGTCTTTGACACACGTCCTGCAGTGAAGGAAGAAGTGCAGAGTCTCGGAGCAAAGTTCGTCGAAGTGGAAGGGGCGGCGGATGCCAGTAAGGCGGGCGGGTATGCGGTGGAGCAAAGCGAAGAATTTCAGCAAAAACAAAAAGCGCGTATTCACGAATCGGCTAAAAAAGCGGATATCATTATTACTACCGCACAGATACCGGGACGACAGGCTCCTATTCTTATTACGAAGGAGATGATCGCAGATATGCGTGCCGGTTCCGTGATTATCGATCTGGCTGCAGCTACAGGCGGCAATACGGAATACACCAAGAATAACGAAACTGTGATGCAGCATGGAGTGACTATAATCGGCAACAGTGCCTTGTCTGCAACGGCTTCCTCAGATGCAAGCAAGGTATACGCGAAAAACGTCCTTAATTTTCTGAAACTGGTGATCGACAAGGAGGGTAATTTCAATATGAATATGGAAGACGACCTGGTGAAAGGAACGGCGATAACGTACAATGGTGAGATCGTAAATGAACGCGTAAAAGGATTACCAGGCTAATAACTACGCTTCACTGGATCTTACCGGCTTTTTCCTGTCACCTCATGGTATTTCTTACCTCTGGTACAACCAAGTGAAACAGAAAAGAGAACGATGAACGGAGCGTGGCAACGAAGTTTAATAAAGCCGATCAGGCTCAGTATTTAAAAAATCAAAAAACAGATCCTAAACAAAAAGCGATATAGCATTCAAAAAATCAATATCCAAAATTCATATTGTCATCATGGAGACCTTACAAAATCTTTTTACGGACGAATCTACCTACAGGCTACTCACCATCGTTATTCTTTCTGTTTTTTTAGGCATAGAAGTGATTTCCCGTGTTCCTTCGGTGCTTCATACCCCGCTAATGAGCGGAGCCAATGCCATTCACGGAGTGGTGATCATCGGTGCCATTATAGTGATGGGGCAAGCGTCGACAGATGATTATGTATCGCTTGTTCTTGGTTTTCTTGCTGTGATCCTGGGGACGCTCAATGTAGTGGGTGGTTTTGTGGTAACTGACCGGATGCTGGAAATGTTTGACAAAAAGAAGAAACGGAAATAGGTGCGTGATGCGCAGTGATCATTTACTCAATTATTCATAGAACGACGGTATGCAAAATATTCTCCTGCCATTATCTTATCTTATAGGCTCAGTGACCTTCATCATAGGTCTTAAAATGCTTTCTCACCCCGATAGTGCCCGGAAAGGCAACCTGGTAGCAGCAGTGGGCATGGTTATCGCCATCCTGGCTACCATATTCCTATATACAGATGCTAACGGCAACGGGTTGGGAAATTACCTGTGGATCTTTGCAGGGCTTGCCATTGGGACGGTTGTGGGTACGCTCGCTGCTAAAAAAGTACAAATGACGGCCATGCCGGAAATGGTAAGCCTGTTCAATGGCATGGGGGGCGCCTGTGCTATGCTCATTTCTATCATCGAATTCAAGCATCTTACGCATGGCTTGGATGCAGAGGTAATGGAAGAGTCTGCAGGGGCATTTTTTACTACCATCCCCGCTGGGATGTTTATTACGATTGTGCTGGGCATGGTGATTGGCAGCGTGTCGTTTGCGGGTAGTATTATCGCCTGGGGTAAGCTGAATGGCAAGATCAAAGACCGCTCTTTCAACGGGCAACATATTGCGAACATTCTTTTGTTGCTTGTGATAGCAGCGCTTACTATATACGTTGTCGCTGCAAGACCTGTGAGTACGGTGACGATCTTCTACGCTATTTTGGGTATTTCACTGCTTTACGGTGTGATGTTCGTTCTGCCGATCGGCGGTGCGGATATGCCGGTGGTGATATCGTTACTCAATTCTTTTACCGGTGTGGCAGCGGCATTTGGCGGGTTCCTGTATAACAATCCGGTGATGCTTACCGGGGGCATCCTGGTGGGCTCTGCAGGTACTATTCTTACAATACTCATGTGCAAAGCCATGAACCGTTCTTTGAAGAATGTATTAATCGGCTCTTTTGGTGGCAACAAAACTGTCGGCGAAAGCGGAAGTAAGGAACAGGGACATTACAAAGAAATATCACTGAATGACACCGCTACCTTGATGGCTTATGCGCAGAAAGTGATTATCATCCCGGGTTACGGTCTGGCGGTAGCACAGGCACAGCACATCTGCCACGAACTGGAAAAAACGCTGGAGGATAAAGGGGTAGAAGTAATTTACGGTATACACCCGGTAGCGGGTCGCATGCCGGGGCATATGAATGTCTTGCTTGCAGAAGCAGATGTGCCTTATGAAAAGCTGATGGAGATGGAAGACGCGAATGACCAGATGGGTACAACCAACGTGGTGCTGATTCTGGGAGCTAATGACGTGGTCAATCCTGCGGCTAAGGAAGATCCTTCATCACCGATCTACGGCATGCCGATATTGGAAGTGGAAAAAGCGGAACACGTGATCGTGAACAAGCGAAGCATGAAGCCCGGTTACGCAGGCATCGAAAACGAATTATTCTTCCGTCCTAAAACATCCATGCTTTTTGGCGATGCCAAGAAAGTGTTGCAGGACCTCGTAGGCGAATTGAAGGGAATGTAAACGGAACGATAGCCAGGTGTCTGGCCGAGGCTTGTGTGGTTAAATGTATAAAGGATAGTTGAGACCATTTCATTGACGATAAAAAATGACCGGAGCATCGCTCCGGCCATCAAACAAATTTTCAATTATTTAATTCTTCCATTTTTTCAGCTTCGACGTGGGGGAGTCGATAGCGTTCACTTGCATCGGTGTGATGCTTAAATTGCCTACAGGTCTGTTGTCCCAGGCGGTGCTTATCAAATCGCCTTTCTCATCAAAAAACTTCAACTTGTTGTTTTCTACAGCAACGAATTTATTCTTGCCCAAAGGTCTTAAGTTGCGAATGTCATGGTTGTTTTGAAAGCGTTGTTCGGAAACACTCGCCACTATTCCTTTTTTTATCGGCGTCCAAAGCAGGGTTTTAGCCTTTCTGTTGAACGTATACACCTTATCTCCTGTATAATCGAACCCAATCTGCACCTCGTCATTACTTTCTTTTGGAATATCCAGTTTAGATACGTTTTTGTTTTTATCGACGGTGTACATCAGGCCCGCTTTAGGTGCCGCCACCACAAGTTGTTTTCTTTTCAGATCATAGGCAAGTGCTTCGGGTTTTTCGTTGAGCGTAGTTACCAGCTCCGGTTTTTTGTCGGGCGATAAGGAGAATATTTTAGTGTCAGAATTGAAAAACACAGTTTCCCCATCTTCCCCTATTGTCAGTTTATCAGGCTGTACATCATCAACAATCAGTTCCGGTTTCATGCTGTGCAGCGGCATTTTCCAGATACCCTTTTTTTCTTTGGACGTAAGGTAGGCCACAGTTCCTTCTGCATCGGTTACCATATTCTTTACGGTCCCGATCGTGCTTTTCATATCGGCTTTTCTCGTTTCGATCGTGACGACGCCATTGGTGTTTACTTCCTGGGAGAAGGAAACAACATTGTTGAAATCATCATAGTCCGTGAGGAAAAACGGCGCCATGATAAAATAGCTGTCAATCATTCTCAGGTTTCCGCCTGTTTCCATTTTGATGCCGTATCTCCAGTCGCCATCTACCTTAATGCTCGCGTTGGACAATGCCAATTCATGTTCCTGTGTTGCTGATTGTGCATTGATGTTTTCATCCCCTCTTGCCGGGTCATGGTAGTAGAGTTTGGCATTGCTTCCGTTTACCTTCAATCCTGTAATAGTGATGCAGTGCCCGGACATGCGATCATAGCTTTTGCTGTCATTCGGGTTGTCGCGCTCATATCTTCCGAAACATGCTGCGCCAATTCTCTTTAATGCGAAATGATTTTCGAGATTGTGTATCCGGATGCTGTCATCGTTGCTACACGCCCTGCTGTACCAGGCTCCAAGGTACCTGCCCGCTACGAAGTCTTCCAATCCGTCCAATGCACCGCCGTTTCCTGTGCCATCCTGCGGATCCGTGTCCATGTAATTCGCCATGATGCCAATATTATACAGCAGGTTTTGCTGAGAATATTTGACGCCGCTTCCGGGGCCGAAGGGAAGCTTCCGCCATAGGGTAGGATGTCCGCGGTCAGACAGAAATGCCATCATGTTGGTAAAAGAAGTCGGTACGCAATACATTTTACCATCGTTAGGTAAAGCGTCCCATTTTTGATCAAAATCTCTCATGGAGTCTACTGAATAATTCAAGCTCATGGTTTTGTTTTTTGTGGTTTGAAAATGTGGTTATTAATTAGGTTCTTTCAATTGAAATTTGCTGTGAATTTGTTATGCATCATTTGAAATAATAAAGCCCTGGAAGACAGGTAATTCCTAGATAACGATACTACTACAAAGATGGTCTATCAAAAAAGGACGGGCAATACCACAATGGGGTGAAGCCATTAATTGCAAACGGATAGAACTGCTAGGGCTTCCAGATTCCGTTGTATGGATTAATTTGTGAAAATATGTAATCCTGTTTTCTGCTAAAGAATGAAATTAAAACTTGTCCTTGCATTTGTCTTTTCGGTATTTATCTATATTATTTTCAACCTGAATTTTTGGAGGGACGGGAAAACACTTTATTGGGACAAAAGCGGGTACTATGTTTACCTGCCTGCAACATTTATTTATAATGATATCGGCAGGCTGGATTTTCTGGACTCACTTAATCCGAAGTACAGGCTTACCGGGAAGTACAATGATTATGGGTTGTTTGAACAGCCTACAGGGAAGCGACTTAATAAATATTCGATAGGTCTTAGTTTTTTTCAGCTTCCATTTTTTGCCATCGGGCATCTTATTACCGTTACGTGGAACGAATATCCTGCCGATGGTTACAGCCCCTACTATATGCTGTTGATATGCATATCTACTGCATTCTGGACGATTATGGGATTATGGGTATTGGGGAAATTTTTACGAAGGCATGTAAGTACTGCCATTACGATCTCCATACTGTTGTTGTTGGCATTCGGTACCAACCTGTATACCTATTCCTCGTTTGATACGGGTATGAGCCATACCTGCTCTTTCTTCCTGATGGCATGTGTGCTTAACCTTACAGACAACTGGTATCGAAGCGAAAGAAAGAAATGGGTAGTATTACTGGGGTTTGTATTTGGATGGATATTCCTGGTCAGACCGGTTAACATCATTTGCCTGCTCATCCCTTTATTATGGCAAACGGAGACCGAACGTCTCGGTAACAGGCCTTCTTTTTTCTTTAAAAATAGAAGCGGCATTGCCCTGGCCGGGGTACTGGGAATTGGTGTGGCATTCATTCAATTGGCTTATTGGAAATATGTCACCGGCAACTGGCTTACATATTCTTACCAGGGAGAGTATTTTAATTTTGTACAACCTTATATCCTGGACGGATTATTCAGCTACCGGAAAGGATGGTTTGTTTACACACCTTTAGCACTGATAGCATCGCTCGGGTTTTTCTTCCGAAAAAGAAAATATACTTCTGTATTACCGGCGCTGCTTTCTACCATGTGCGTTGCCGTATATGTCGTATTTTCCTGGGAGTGCTGGTACTATGGAGGCAGTTTCGGGTGCCGTGCGTTAATTGAGTTTTTGGCGGTCATGGCCTACCCATTAGCCGTCTTCATCGAATATTGCTCTAGTAAGGGAAACCTGGCAAAGATCACCTTATCCTCGGTACTGGTCGCGATGTTGTTAGTCAATATCTGGCAAACTTATCAGTTTCATAAGGGAGTGATACGATACGATAATATGACGGGAGCTTACTACTGGCGGGTTTTTTTCAAGACGAGCTATACGCCGGCTGATGAAGCCTTGCTGGATGAATAGATGAATGTCCCTTTTTATAAAATAGTCAAATAATAAACCTCGCAATTATTTCTGTGCCTCCGTTTGGAGTGGATTGGATGACGCAGCTTCCTCCATGTGAAGCAGCACGCTTTTCCATATTGTATAAGCCGTTTCCCTTTACCGCGTTTGCCATATCAAAGCCATCACCGTCATCACTTATGTTGAGCTGTAACATGTTTTTTGGGGTACGGATAATGGCACGGATGGATTTACACCTTGAGTATTTTACGGCATTATTTATCGCTTCCTTAAAGATAAGATACAGATCACGGCGTTGCTCCATAGATATGCGCATTTCATCCGGCGCTGCATCCTTGGTCAAGTCAAAATTGATACCGGCAGGAACACAGACACTGTTAGCATAGTTGAGCATACGGTCTTCTACACTGGCAAATTCATCGTTTCCCGGCTTGATCATCCATACAATATCACTCATGTTCTCTATCATCTCCCTGCTGTTGCTGCTGATCTTGTTCAGTAATTCTACGGCAGTATGGGTTTGCCCGGCTTGTTGTTTTACAATGTCGCTGTACATGCGAATGCTACTTAATGTACTGCCGATATCATCATGCAAGTCGGCAGCAATTTTGCTGCGCAGTTCCAGCTCCTTCATACGCTGGCGTAACCGGTACCTGTTCATCAGCAGCCAGCCTCCCAGCAGGATCAATGCAGCCAGTACAACGATGCCGATTGTCAGGTAAGATTGTTGCCGGAGTTGTTGATGTTGCAATAGTTTATTCTTCTTTAAAAGACCGATCTCCTTATCTTTTTGAGATACCTCAAATTGGGTTTGTATCTTGGCGATCTCGGAATGAAATTGCATGTCCTGCAAGCTGTCACCCAACGCCTTGCTTATTTTTAAATACCGGTAAGCATTGGCCGGGTCTCCTGACTTTTCATACTCTTCAGCCAAAGCGGTTGCAGCAATTTGAACTCTCAGCAGGTCGTTTTCTTCCTTGAACATTTCATAGGCTTTCAGTTGAAAATCAATAGAGGACCGGTGGTTTTCCTGCTTCGAAAAAATTTGCCCCATGACAAGATAAATATTTGCCTGTTGAGAGCGATTCCCGGTTTGGGAGGCATAGTCAAAGGCTTTCAGCGCATTTTGTTGTGCCTGAATATACTGTTGCTTTCGCAAGTGCGCCTGTGCCAACCCATTATGATAGGCAGCAAGATTTTCCACATCATTGACCTGTTCACCGATCTCTATGGCCTTAGCATAAAAAGGCAAGGCCTTGTCAGGCTGGTCTATTTGAGAATAGAAATCAGCCCGGTCGCTATAAGACATACCGACCATCTGGTCATCTTTCGCAGCAATGAATAATGCAATAGCGCTGTCATTTGCAAGAAAGGCTTTTGCAAATTGTTTTTGCGTAAAATAGATGCCGCTGGTAATGGAATAGATGCGGCCCATACCTTTTTTGTTTCGTTCCTTCTCGGTGTAATGTAGTGCCGTGTCGCAATCTCTCAAAGCAGCCTGATAATGTTGAAGATTGGCGTACACATCCGCACGATTGATATAAACCAGGGCGATACGTTTCGTGATACCGGCCTTATGTGCAAAAGGTAGGGCGAGGTTGATATACACCAGCGCGCTGTCGTATTGAGCATTGTAGCTGTAGGCCAATGAAGTGCCGTTGTAGCATTTTTCTATGCCGTGATAGAAATGAAGCTTTTGCGCCAGGGAGAGCCCTTTTTTATAAAAAGGTATGGCGGCAAGTGCATTCTGAAAAATAATGGATTTGCCAATCTCCCAATAGAGATGCACCTTGTTTGTATCTTCTTTTGCAAACTTTAATACATTGATAAGCGAATCAGTGGTCGGAGATTGTGCTGCAGCAATGCAATGCAGGCTGGCGCAAAACCAAAAGAGCAGCAGTCTTTTCATAAAAGTCCGATTTTATACAATTCGTTCATTTAATGCTTTTGAGACAGCTTCAGTGTTGCTGTTCACATGAAGCTTTGCATAGATGTTTTTCATGTGGGTGCGCACGGTTTCATACGTAGTGCCTGTAGCATCTGCTATCATTTTAAAGCTTTTTCCTTTCACCAGGTGCTGGAGTATTTCCTTTTCTTTAGGCGTCAGGTGATAATCTGTGGAGCTACTGATCGCAGGAATTTTCTCCTGAAATAATTGTAATATCTTTCGTGCCACAGAACCTGTCATAGGGCTGCCACCGTTATGCACGTCTTTTATAGCTTCGATGTATCCTGCCGGTGACGTGGTTTTCAGAATGTAGCCGGAAGCGCCGGCACATATAGCGCTAAAAATGTTGTCATCATCCTGGAAGATGGTTTGCATAAGTACTTGAACTCCGGGAAATTCTTTATTGATGATCTTTACAGCCTCTGTCCCTTTCATCCCAGGCATTTCAATATCCATCAACACTACATCGGGTTGTGTTTTCTTAATTTGAACTACTAAGTTGTTACAGTCCGGAAAAGCGCCGGCACACATACATCCCTCTGTGCCGTTGATGAGATAGTAGAGACTTTCCCGCAAGTGCTTATTGTCTTCAAATAAAACAACCCTGATCTGCGACATAAAAATGTTTCTGCAAATGTCGCTATATATCAGGGGACTTGCTATACCCCGATTGAGGTAGGCAGATCATTTCATCCGCTTATTTCCAAATGCTTACTCCGTTTGGATTAAAGTTCCTTCTTAGAGAATCCAGCACACGGGTAGTATCGGCAGCCGGTACATTGGTTACAGACATGACCACATAAAAGGCTGAAGAATCTGCTGAAGAGCGCATCGTCACGTTATTGCCATAGCTTATTAATTTTGCAGCTCTTTTCTGTGCCTTATCCATATTGTCATAGGTATTGAGCACGACGTCAAAACTGAGCATGCCACCCGCATTGGTAACTGCCGGTGCTGCTGCTGGTATTGTACTGTCCGCTGTCATGATGGCTGTATCGGTAACCGGTGGCGTGGCTACTATTGCCTCATCTGTCATGGTATCTTTTTCAGGCGTTACGAGGAGTGGCGTATCGGTAGTAGCGTTGTTATTTTGCATATAGCGAATGCCAAAAAAAGCCAGGGTCCCGGCAATGACCAATGCGGCCCCCCACATTCCTATTTTCCCCCAATTAATATTACTGCCACTCTCGTCCTGGCGATAAGAAGGTAGGTCATAACTTGGAGCATCAGGAAGAGGAGCATTTATGGTGTTAACGGGCGATTTGATGGGCTCTTCTGTTCTTCTTGCATATCTTACAGCAGGTATCGGCGGTGGCGTATGCGTAAAATTAGGATCTGCAATAAAGATGGTTTTCCCTCTTTCCTCGGCAAATTTGCCTACCCCCGGGATTTCTATTTGTTGTCCTTTATGCATATCCGCACGGGCTTGCATACTAAATTCCCGTAACGAATTGGAGGCTTTGCTAATGCTTATTTGTTCGTTGGTCGCTATGAAATTAGCCAGATTGTCGTCGATAGATCCCAGCTGTGTCATTACGATCTCGTAAGACGGCGCGGTGAGCGAATCCCCGGTATGTTTAGACGATTTCTTTTTTAATTCCAAATTGCCTAATCCATGTATATAAACAAAATTGTTTTTTACTAAGAATAGCCCAATATATTTAGCAACGTCCATGTTTAATGATAATTGTATTCGTGTTGTAAGTTAATAATATCACCTGACAAACCTATTTTATTAGAAATTTAATCGAAGTCCGCCAAAGATATTAAACCCGTATGCATCATAATTATACCAACGCTGATACCTGTTATTCAATAGGTTATTAATGTTCAGGAACGCAGAGAGCCGCTGCACTACCTGGTATTCGGCACTACCTCCCAGATCAAATGCGGCTTTGGTTTTTACCTCCAGGTTACTTTGGTCTATCGCATAGATCCCATCCAGGACCCGGCTATAGGCAGTGATAGTCAGTCCTTTTACCGGTCGAACACTAAAATCGGCATTCAGACGAAGCGCAGGTTCATGCCATACCCGGGCATAAGTGCTATAGTAATAGTTGTAAAAACTACCACCCACCTTAAGTATAAAGATATCTGCAATATCATAGCGCAGGGTCGCTTCTACCGACATTGCCTTTACACTGTTATCATACAGGATGAAAAAACTATTATCTCCGCCAAAATTGTTAAGGAACATCGGAAGATGCTGGTATTCCCGATAGCTTACTTTACCTGAGAAACTGAAGTGGTTGCCTATGCCTGCCCTTAATCCTCCAAAAACTTCATCCTGCTTTGTTTGTTGGGTCAGGTAGTTGGACGAAAGATAAGGATTGTATATCGTGAGCTGGCGAAATGTATTTTGCTCCAAAGACGCATTCCATCCTGCAAACAAGCTGAAAAGAGCATTGGGTAGTTTGTACTGGAGATATATATCAGGCAAAATATATGTCTTCTCTCCCTTCCCGATGGTGGGATAGATACCAAGATGCCCTTTAAACCCTTCGTACTCGTAGCTGAATTTAGGCGTGAATTGAAAAATGTTGGAGTGGATGCTGCTGCCTTTGCCGGTAAAATTGATGCTGGCGATCCTGCCTGCCAATCCTGCTGAAACACTGAGATTTTCATCAAACCGCTTCGTAAAAGGAATGTTTAGGTCAAAATCGTTTTCTATAATACCTTCCCGTCCATAGATGCCTATTCGTGCCTGGGGATGATAATCAATTCCGGCGGTATTGGAGAGCGTGTTAAAGCCACTCAGACTTACAGTGCCCCCCCAGTAAATATGTTTTGGTGCTTCGGTACCGGTATCTACAAAGCCACCGTACAAACCATAACGGTTTCGTAATAACTCGATGCCACCTTTGTAGCGCATATTATTAGTCTGAAGATCCCCGTCTGCTTCCAACCCGCTAAAAGCAGTTTTCTGATACTGCTGCAACCCGGTCTGCTGAAGATGGTGTAAGTGAATAGCGGTCGTATAGTTTTCACCCTTCCATCCACCTATACCGGCATCGAAATAAATGGTGGATAAATTACCACCTCCCAGTTTCACATAGTTGGGGTAGGGTATAGCTGTTGAATCCTGACCCAATGCCAGCGGACGAAGCGGAAGTGCTGTATAAGAATACGGCAATACCTGCTGCGGCACGTCGTACTGAAATTTGGGCGTGGTCGTATCTTTCGGCGGTAACTCCGCAGAAAATGAGGGTTTGGGTGCTTGTTTGATCTGCGGTTTGTACGATTGGATCACCTCAATGGTCTGACCTTTCAAAACAGAGTCTTTTCGCTGAGCATTCGTCTCATGACAGAGCAATACCGCTATAGAACCCAAAAGAATAGTTTTGTTCATAGATGATCCCATTTACTCGCCGGACAATTTGGTTTGTTCTTTTTCCAATTTCTTCACCTCGTTCAGCTTGCCAACAGCTTCCTGTTTCAAGTCTTCGTACTTGGCGTTCTTTATGACACTTTGCAAGGTGGCCTTGGCGTTAAAATAGTCTTTCTGCTTTGCAAAAATGTCTGATAATAAAATATAGGACTTGACCACCCAGTAATTATTACCGTTATTGGCTTTCAGGTTCTCCGCAGCCTGTGTCTCGGCTTCTTTCAGATTGCCTTTGGCAAATTGAATTTCTGCTGTTCTGTATTTCGCCTCATCGGATATGTCCGTATTTTTTGTTGTTTTCAGCTGGCTGTAGATTCCAAGCGCTTCGTCGTTCTTGCCTTGCTGCTGCAGCGCTTTGGCTTTATAAAACTGCACTTCGTCCTGCAACTTGACGTCCACATCCGGCAAAGAGAGCAGTGTGTCGGCATACTTTGCTGCCTGGTCGTAATTCTTCGCGTTGTAGGAAGCACGCATCAATCCGCTATAAGCCGATTGCAGGTTTTCTTTGCTCAGCGCACTCACACGCAATTGCTGGTAATAGGCTTCCGCTTTTGCATAGTCCTTTTTATTAAAAGCAATGACAGCAGCATTCCTGGCGCTGTTCTCAGAGAACTCATTCCAGGGCAATCTTAACACCTCATCGTATTCTTTCAGTGCGGCATCGTATTCTTTTAGCTGGTAGTTGCTTTCCCCCAGGTAATAGTGAGCCCGGGTTGTAAAGGAACCGTTGGGATACTTTTCTATATAGGATGACAATGAAGTTTTTGCTTCTTTCCATTTGCTGGCAGCAATTTGAGATTCAGCAGCAGCATAATAGGTAGAATCCAGTGCCTGGTCGGTGTTCTCCCCAATATTGTTTTCCTTCAGCAAGGCTGCATAAGCATCGGGATTGCTATTCTCAATATATAAATTTCGTAAAGCCGCCAACGCATCTTCTTTTTCTTCCGAACCCGGATAATTCAACACAATATGCTTGTAAGCGTCAATAGCCTTCTCATCCTGATTCAATTGCTGATAAGCAAATGCACTTTTCATCCATGCTTTTACAGAAAAGTCCTTACCTGTTTGAGCACTGAGTAAAGGCTGGAATGCTTCCAGTGCCAGTTTATACTTATCGTCTTCTATGTAGGTAAGTCCTAGCTCATATCGGGCATTGGGCGCATACGCGGATGCCGGTATTTTACTGGTAACAACATGGAGCAATTTTATTTTCTGGTCGGTTTGATTGTTGATGCCTGCAATGACCGCTTTTTGCAACCGGGCGTAGTCCGCATCTGAACTGTAGCCGGAGCTTATCACTTTGTCGTAAATGGCTTCTGCCTGCTTGAAGTTCTTTTGCATAAAAAATGCATCAGCTTCGCGTAGAGATGCCGTGGTAGTAAATGCATTGTTAGTCGTTACACCTTGTTGGGCTTTACTGAAATAAGCCTGGGCATTGGCGTACTCATTCAATTCCATAGCTGCATATCCCAGGTTCAGGTAAGCATTTGACAACGTGGCCTGTGAGCTTAAATAAGAAGCACCACTAATTCCTTTGTCTACAACTTTTTTGGAATAGTCATAGGCTTCTCTATACCGGGCATTTTGATAGGCCAATTCACCTTTCCAAAAATTAGCAGCGGCTTCATAATCTGAATTCGCAGGCTGCTGAAGTGATAAGGATAACAGCCTGTCAGCTTCTGCTGTATTGCCGGTCTGCAATTGTTGCATGGCATATCCATAGGCTACTTTCTGGTAAACATTCCAATAGTTATCATTACGCTCATTTACTTGTTGAAGTGCTTTCCAGGCATCTTCATAGTTGTTGGTTTTAAGCAGAAGATCAGAAAAAATCGTGCGCGATTCATTTTCATACCGGGAGCCGGGATAGTTTTTGAATAGAGATGAAAGACTGTTCATGGCTTCATCATACCGGCCGGTTTCGTAAGAAAGCTTCGCATACATCAATAGCGATGTTTCCTGCTGCATTCTATCGAAAGAAAGGTCGGATGCAATTCCAAATGCATTCCTGGCATTGGGTTTATCCCCTGTTTTCAGATAAGAATCACCTAATAAATACATGGCAGTCTGTCCAAGTGAATCTTCTGAGCTGCTCAACGGTTTGAACTTATCTATGGCTTTTTCCCATTGTTGCGTCTGATAATAACTGTAAGCCATTTCATACAGTTCTTCCTTCCTTATTTGTTCCACATTGTCATAGTAATGCTCAAAATAAGGGATTGCCTCATTGTAACGCTGCTTTTCAAAAAACAACTGTGCTGCAAGCAAATGCAACTCATTATCGTAATAGGATTTCTCCGTGTTTTTTATCAAAGAAAGTGTCTTCTCTAAAGCTTCTTCGTTTTTGCCGGTGAAATAAAGAATCTCTGCCTCATAAAAAGGTACGAAGGCTTTATACACAGGGTCTTGATCGATTTTTCTGAAACTTGCCATAGCTTCATCGTACTTACCGGCATTATAAGCCAGCAGCCCATTATAATAATTGCCGGCATGGGTATACTTTCCTCCTAATCCCTGCACCGCATTGAACAACGGAGCCGCTTTATCTAGCTGTTTTTCGTTGAAATAGCTGTACCCTAATTGAAATTTCAGATCGGCAACATCTTCATTGCTGAGGTTGTTGAGCTTTACAGCTTCGAAATATCGGATCGCTGAAGCATATTGCCGGTTTTCAAAATAATATTGTCCCAAAGCGAACGAAGTACGCTGCTTGTAAGCGGGGTTTGTACTCCCAACCAGATAATTTATGGCAGAATCTTCTGCTCCATTTACCTTCAGCCTTAATTGCGAAAGTGTTTGATAGTACTTTGCAGTAGCGCCGGCATCATAGGAATTATTGTAAACGATCTTGGGATAAAGCCCAAGATACTTTTGTGCAGCCTGTGCAGCCAGCGCATAATTCCCCTGACGGTACTGCTCTTCAGCAAGGCGCAGCCAGGTGTGTTCTGCACTGTTGTTGATATGTTCCTGCGCCACGCTGGTGTCACTGAGGCAGAGTGTTAAAGCCACACCAGCCAGGATAGCATATCGACTACATGCTTTTTTATCCCTCATTCAAATTGTTTTCGTTAGAAGTTCCAAGTTACGTTGATACTTGGGAATATAGGCAATTGATAAATCCTCACATTCTGAGTTCGCTCGATATAGAATATGTTGTTACGGTTGTATACGTTCGTAATAGCCAGGGAAGTCTCGATATTGTTATGTTCTGTTATTTCAAATCGTTTCTTGGCTGAAAGGTCCATACGGTGATACCAGGAAAGTCTTCCTCCGTTCAACTGATTGGCATATAACACACCAACGGAACCATTCGATTGCAGATAATCCGTCATTACACCGCCTGATACCACATTTACATTTTCATAAAATCCCTGAGTCTGTGTAAAAGGGAAAGGCGAACCTAAGTTGTAACGTAAGGAAAGCTCAAGATCTTTTCTTTTACCTGCCGTGTAAGAACCCACAATATTCATATTAAAACGACGATCATAAGGAGCAGCATATTGTTGCTTTGTCGGCGTTTCAGTAGTGGTTTGCGCTACTAAAGTCGTATAATTGACTTTTTGAACCGATGCGGATACATAAGCAAAGATCCTGTTTTTGCTGTATTTGGCTGACAGATCCACACCATAGGCATTCCCTAAGCCGGCTACAAAGTTCGGGTCGTTATCTTCTATTTTCAATCGGTTCAGTTCAATATTCCTTGTGAAATTCTTATACCAGGGTTCCAGGTTAAATTCCACATCTCTAATATCGACTTCCAAACCTGCAATCAGATGATAAGCTGTCTGGAGCGTATTATTTACTTCCTTCCCATCCATATCTTTCACTGTTTCATCCGGGCTCAGCAAGAAACCATTGAAGAAGTTGACGATATCCCTGTCTGAACGCGTGCTGAGGATATTCTGGGAATAAAGCCCTGCTGCAGCCTTAAAACGGACATTCGGAGAGGCATTGAATTTCATCCCCAAACGAGGCTCCGGGGAGAGCTTGGAAAGAGAAGAATAATATTGTACACGCAGGCTGGGTTCTATCACGAGCTTTTCACCGAAGTTTTTTCTGTAAATAGCGTATAAAGCAGCGGATGTGTTGTTACGATCCAGTTCCGTAGAAATACCTGCGGTATTTACATATTTCAAAGTTGTATTTAACCCGCTTACTTCCAACCCATATTTAACCTGGCTGTAGTTAGGTAAGAAACTGGTGAACTCCACGGCTCCTTCAAAGCCTTTGATACCGCTGTTGCGACTGGTATCAGAAGAAGCCACTGTACCTATTTCACGGGCATCAACGTCGTATTTGGAATAGGCAAAACGACCACTAATCAGCGTAGCGGAGTTACCGGGAGTTACTACAAAAGTTGCACCGCCACCGCTGGCTTTCCAATTGAATTTTGCGCTTTCGGCAGCTGTAACAGGATCTAATACCTTTGCCTGGTCATTAAAATTAAATCCAAACAAGTTCAGCTTGCTGCCATTGTCGCCGCTGACAGTCACCTTACCATACAAGTCGGTAAAAGAATAAGGCAACCCGCTTTTAAATGGTTCTCCAAAACTTCCGTAAAGCGACTTGCTGGAACTTTCCAGGTAACTATGTTTTGCAGACAGCAAAAAGGTGACCCCTCCTCCGCCTTCTTTTTTAGACTTCACCAACGGTCCTTCCAGCATCGCGCGGGCCATGATGGGAGAAACGGAAAGCTTTCCTGCGAGGCGGTTTTTATTCCCGTCTTTCGTACGGATATCCAGTATCGCACCGGTACGATTGCCATACTGTGCGCCAAAACCTGCTGATTGTACATCCACATTACGAATGGCATCGGTCTCAAAAACAGAATAAAGACCTATAGAGTGTATCGGGTTGTAGATGGTAACCCCATCCAACAGGATCCCCGTTTGAGTAGGAGAACCTCCGCGAATGTAGAGCTGCCCACCCTGATCGCCTGTAAATACCACGCCCGGAACTACCTGCAAGTATTGCGCAATATCCGGTTCACCACCGGCACTTGGCAACAACTTGATTTCCTTTGGAGTGATCGTAGTTGTACCCGCGTTTACCTGTGTGATCTTTTCCGTAGAACGGGCAGTCACCGTAGCGTCGGATAATGTTCGGGGAAGGGTATTTAAATATAATTTCTGCGTAACTATTTCATTAGGAGAAACATCTACCGCTACTTTAGACGTGTCATAGCCCAACGTAGTTGTAACTAATGTGTATTTACCTGCCTTTACCTGTGGAATAGAAAAATACCCGTTCACATCGGTCTGCACACCGAGGTCCGCTCCCTGCAGTACTACTAAAACGTAGCTCATTGGCTCACCCGATTTCTTCTCATATACAAAGCCCCGCACAGTACCATTTTGTGCAAAGGCGATATGACCGATCATTAAAAGTATAAATAGTAAACGACTGCGTAGTTGCATGATTTTAGAGTAATTTATTGTGCGGTGGTTTTTTAAGGGAACAAAGATAGGTATTACACCAACGTAACGAACCGCTGTTAAAGTACCTTATTTGTCATATTTTTAAGACGAACAGACAGGAAAGTTCTTTTAATTTGTTTCGAGAGCCATTTACACACCTAATAAGTACTGATGAAACTATTAACCGCACAGCAAATAAAAGCCTGTGACCAATATACGATCGATAAAGCCGAAATATCTTCTCTGGACTTGATAGAATATGCTGCAAGGCAGTGCACCGAGTGGCTGAAGAAAACCTTACCGGACAATACACTTTATATTGTTTTGTGCGGTGTAGGGAATAACGGCGGAGACGGCTTAGCGATCACCAGGCAGCTCCATGAATCGGGATACGCCGCCAAAGCATTTGTTCTCCAGTTGAGAGAGGAGCTCTCCGAAGAATGCCAGGCAAATTTCAAACGACTGGAAAACCTGGATGAAAATCTCGTAACAATCGTTCCAAGGGAAACATTTATTACGGATATCCCCCAACATATCGTAATAGTGGATGCCATACTGGGTACCGGATTGAGTCAGCCTGTATCAGGATGGCTGAAGTCATTTATTGATCACATAAATGCTTTGCCTAACTGTAAAATTGCTATAGATCTGCCTTCCGGTTTATCTGCCGACCACCTTCCGGAAAAGAACAGTGCTATTTTAAAGGCGGATTATACGCTATCGTTTCAATTCTTTAAACGAAGCTTTTTTCACGCAGAAGCAGGCTTTTTTACAGGAAAGCTGCAAATTTTAGATATCGGTTTGCATCCCGAATTCATAAAAAATACACATTCGAGCTATTTTGCTTCTGACAGGCAAAGTGTGCGGGATATTTATAAAGTCCGAAATCGGTTCTCCCATAAAGGGACCTATGGACATGCTTTAGTGGTAGGAGGCAGCCAGGGTATGATGGGAGCTATCACGTTATGTGCCAAAGCAGCACTGCGAAGCGGAGTGGGTAAAGTGACGGCACTGATACCTGAGATGGGTTACAATATCTTTCAAACCCAGCTTCCAGAAGCCATATTCGTGACGAGCGGCGAAACGTATATTACAGAGATCAGGAATTCGTTGGGCGCTAATGTTACAGGTATCGGACCTGGACTCGGACTTTCCAGAAAGACCGTAGAAGCATTGGAACGTTTTATTGAGGAGCAGAAGGAGTGTATTGTGCTCGATGCAGATGCTTTAAATATTCTGTCGAACAGGAAAGATTTGCTTCACAAATTACCCCATAACAGTATCCTCACCCCTCACCCCAAAGAGTTTGAAAGATTGTTTGGAGAAACATCAGACAGTATGCAACGATTGGAACTTGCCCGGACCAAAGCCATGCTACACAATATTATTATTGTTTTAAAAGATCATCATACCGTGGTGGTCAGCGCTGAAGGCGAATGCTGGTATAATACGACAGGCAATGCGGGTATGGCTACGGCTGGTTCCGGAGACGTACTGACAGGAATGATCACCAGTTTCCTGGCCCAGGGGTATGAGCCTCAGGATGCGGCTGTTTTAGCGGTTTACCTTCACGGACTTGCCGGTGATTATGCAGCTTCCCGGCAAAGCATGGAAGCGATGATAGCAGGAGATATTATAGCCAATCTTGGCAATGCTTTCAAAGAAATGACATCAACCGGATAAATCGTATTGCATTCCCTGGAATTTACATTTTTCTGTTAATGAAACGGTTATGTTTTAATTTAACCGCCTCCTCTTTTATCTTTCCGCCGGATATATGCGAGAGGCATCTGATATCCTGTGCCGATTAATTTTTTGCGATAAAAATCCATTGATGTGAAGCTGAATTTTTTGTCATACGGGCTCTTTGCCATAATGGCTTTTGTATTTCTGTTCTACACCGAAAGACATCCGCAGTACAACTGGGACATGATTGCTTACATGGGCGTCGTACAGGAATATGAAGGGGTTGGACTCCGGAAAGCACACGACAGTGTGTACAATATGATAAAAAGGGACTTACCGAAGGATGCCTACAACGTATTGACCGCAAAAGTCGAAGATCAGTACGAATGCCTTATTGACGCAAAAGCTTACGAAAATGAATTAAGCTTCTTTCGCACAAAACCACTGTACACATTCACCGTTTATTGCCTGCATAAGCTCGGCGTGAACTTGGTAACCGCTACGTATATACCTTCTTTTTTTTCCTGCTTTGTATTGATCCTGCTTATATTTCACTGGCTCAATCAAGTTACGAAACCTGTCGTTGCATTTATAATTGCTGTCCTGTTAATGTTGCTGCCTAAGTTTGCAGAATTATGCCGCCTTTCCTCACCGGATGCAATCTCGAACATGCTCATTTTGCTGTCCATTTATCTTATTCATTCGAAATCGAAAAGAATCTGGATTTATATTGCCCTGGCATTTTCGGTATTGGCACGTATTGACAATTTCATTTTCGTGATAGTCATTCTGGGATTTCAATTTTTCAACCAGAAAAATACCAAAATGCTTTTGTTGGTTACAGCAGGAGTGTCTTTACTGGCACTGTTACTGATACCTATGTTACTGGGCGACTCCTACAACTGGTTCATGAAATTTGCGTTTTTGTTTTCAGTGGATGATTATTTGCGGCACTGGAAATTTGTATTATTTGATTTCAGGTATCCTTCATACATGTTTATTGCCATAATTGCGGTCCTGTTACTGGCATTCGGAAATTCAACAAGCAAAGAGCTTACCCGAATGATGCTCATTACCTTTGTTATCCGCTGCATTTTATTCCCTTCTTTACAGGAGCGATTCTTCATAGCATACGAGTTTGCTGTAGTGGTACTAGCGGTTCACCATTTCTCTATGGTACAGAAAAACAGTCAGTCCAAAGGTGGTGTTGGTGTGAAAGTTAACTAGAAAGCCCCCAAAAGTCTATAAAATCTCAGCGGTATTGAAAGCTGCCTTGATATGGCAAATTAGGATTGTAGGGTAACCCCAGAAAGTGTCGAAAAAAACTGCATCTGATATCATGCTGCCTGCATTAAAGGAAGCCTGGTGTTTGGGATGGGATTGTTTTCCGTTCTGCCTGATCAGCAGATCAAAAACAATAACGCAGGACAGGCGTCGTATCTCAAATGAAAGAAGTAGAAAGAAAATGTGTTGCTTCTTTTCTTAACTGCAGCATAAAAAAAGAGGCTATATTATAGCCTCTTTTAGATATTTTACGAAAATAAAAATTTATTGATGTGTAAACTTACGGGTAGCTACCACATTTCCCTGAGCATTAAATAAACGGAGAAAATAGATACCGGAAGGAAGATTTTCAACATCCAGTTTTGCGCTGGTGCTATTCACCTTGTAAATGCTCACCATTTTGCCTATAAGATTATAAACACCGATGTTTTTTACACCCAGGTTATCGTCGTAAACCACGTTTACAGAACTGCGCGCAGGGTTAGGGAATACTACGATATCATCATCGGAAACAACGGTTTTTACGCCTGTAGTAGAACTTTTAGTCATGATGAAAGTGAGATTCCTTGCACTGAACGGATCTCCTGTAGGGTAAATGTTGGTGCGTACCCAAGCCTGGCTGCCGTTTGCAGTGCCGCTTTCCGTGAAAACAGCCTTAAAAAGCATGGAGCTATTAGCACCTACGGTACTTGTGGTTTTGGCTTCTCCGTTCAATACGGCATTGCTGGTATAGCATTGGTTGTTATCGCATACACCGGCAAATGACCATCCTGTAGGATAATTGCTGCCCACTATTTTCCATTCATAGGTAGCATCAGAATTTGTGGTATTCGTAATATCGTTATGAATGCTCACATCTGATCCGTTTCCGGATCCTATCGCGGTATCACCGTATTGTACTGTAAAAGATTGAGCAAAAGATGCGATGGATAAAGCCAATAAACTGGTTACACTAAGTAAAAACTTCTTCATGGTTGAAAATTTCTAATTGCAAAGTAAAAAAACAAATGGTTTAAAACAAAATAAATATTGTATGGGATTTTGTTAATACTCCGGGACGTTAAAAATAGTAATTCACTCTTTTCAACGAGCCAATATTTCGTAACATTGTTCGTTCTAATTCAACGCAACATTCGTGCCATGAAAAAAAATCTTGTAAAAAGAAGATCCCTGGTATTGGGAGGCGTTTCCATGCTTGCCATCTGGGTTTTTATACAGGCAAAACCTATTGATTCCTACTTTGAAGTATCCAAAAACCTGGAAATATTTGCTAATATATTCAAAGAGCTGAATACGTACTACGTGGATCCTATCGAACCGGGTAAACTCGTAAAAACGGGCGTAGATGCGATGCTTAATGAATTGGATCCATATACCAATTACATCACAGAGTCCGATATTGAAGAATATGAATTTCAAACTACCGGAAAATACGGCGGAATAGGGGCTACCATGCGGAAAAAAGGAGACGATATTTTTGTCGGTGATGTATATGAAAACAGCCCGGCACAAAAAGCAGGGCTCCACCCCGGCGATCAGATCATTTCTATAGATAATAATATTATAGCAGGTAAAACCATTGACGAGATCAGTGTTTTGCTGAAAGGGGCGCCCGGTACCCAGCTTAATATCAAAATAAAAGATGCATTTACAAGCGAAGAATCTTCGAAGATGCTGACCCGCGGTGAGATTGAAATTTCCAGTGTACCCTATGCAGCATTGCTGGGAGCTAATAAAGACGTGGCGTATGTAAAACTTACGCAGTTTACGATGGGATGCAGCAAAGCGGTAAAAAACAATCTGGATAGCCTGAAAAGCGTCAACACCAACTTAAAAGGCGTCGTTCTGGATCTCAGAAACAATCCGGGCGGTTTGCTGGATGAGGCGGTAAATATTTGCAATCTTTTTATTGATAAAGGGCAGCTGGTAGTAACTACTAAGGGTAAACTGAAAGAAATGGATAAAGAATACAAGACTTCCGGAGCGCCCTGGGACAATAAAATTCCGGTGACCGTACTCATCAACGGTTCATCTGCATCTGCTTCCGAGATTGTAGCAGGTACATTGCAGGATGTAGACAGGGCAGTCATTATAGGCTCTCAGTCTTACGGCAAAGGACTGGTTCAGGTGACTAAAGAATTAGGGTATAACGCCCGTCTGAAGTTGACCATCGCAAAATATTATACACCAAGCGGGCGCTGCATCCAGGCTATCGACTACACCAACAGGAATATAGATGGCAGCGCCGGCAAAGTTCCGGATTCGTTAAAGAAAGCGTTTATTACCAAAGGGGGCAGAAAAGTATTGAGTGGCGGCGGTATCGAGCCGGATGTGGCAGTAGAAGATGACGACATCAGTAAGCTGGCTATTATGCTTTACAGCAAGAACTATTTCTTTGATTATGCAACGCAGTATGTGAAACAACACGCTAAAATTGCTCCGGCAGAAAACTTTTCTCTTTCTGAAGCCGAATTCGGAGAGTTTGTAAAATACCTTCAGACAAAGGATTACACCTATAAAACCGAGACCGAAATTGCATTGGATTCCCTGAAAGAAATAGCTACCCGCGAAAAATACTTTGATGCGGTAAAGCCCGAATTTTCAGCATTGCAAGGAAAGCTCGCACACGATAAGCAAAAAGATATTCAAAAGCACAGGAGTGAAATCAAAGGAGTGCTGGAGAGTGAGATCGTGTCAAGATACTATTATCTGCGAGGCCGGATAGGGCATGGTCTGCAGGAGGATAAAGATTCGCAGA
Source organism: Flavipsychrobacter sp. (assembly GCA_035497455.1). GTDB lineage: Bacteria > Bacteroidota > Bacteroidia > Chitinophagales > Chitinophagaceae > JAFIGV01. The sequence continues at coordinate 113,809 of DATJDL010000016.1, read as the reverse complement.
AAGCAATAACCTTAGTGCTTCAGCCGGCACAGTACAGCGCGTTACTTCAGAAGAAATAGGTTCATCACAGGTGTTTTTCTTCCAGCACTTCCAGCATGCTTTTCAGGTTCCCATGCATGGTTTTTAATTCATACAACATCTTATCAGCATAGAACATCTGATGAGTGGTATAACCTTGCTTGGAAAGATGAACATCTTCTAAAGGCTGCGTTGTCACTTTCGGATCTATATGTTTTAGCAACTCGATAATTTCGTTGAACCAGTAAAGACATTCATGGAGGTGCAACGTCTGTTCCGGGGAAAGTGTGATCGGTTCTATGCTGCCTATTTCGTCTTCCAGGTGAATATTATTCAACTCACGCGTGATGTGTACATTGTGAAGAATGATGTGATATAAACTCATCACCGGGCGCTTCCTGATGACCGGTTCACTCAGGTACCGATTAAACGAGTCAAATGCATTGCTATTCGCCGTTTCGGCGAGACGTTTCCATTTGGTCCAGTCCGTCTTCGTATCGGAGAAAAAGCTGGATATAAAATACCTGTAATTGTCCGTGATGGCGCGTGCGATATGCCGCGGCAGCCATTTACTATCCCAGTCAGGCAAAAGCGTAAAACCTGCCAGTACTGCCAGGCAGGCACCTCCGATCGTACATAGTGCCCGCATCATGATGATATTCCAGTTAAGGGTAGCTTCTGCATCAAAGAGCAATACAAGACTCACTGTAATACAGAAAGCGGCAATCGAATAATTTTTCCGTACGTAGTACACCATTCCGACCAGGCAAATAAAAAGCAGTATTTCTTTCAGGTAAAAGCCATCATTCAACTGTGCCAGTAAACCGCCCACCACACCACCCGTCAAGGTCCCGATGATGCGTTCTAATGCTTTTTTAAGCGTGGCGCCAAAATAAGGTTGCATCACCAATACCACGGTAAATGCCAGCCAGTATCCGTGGTCAATATCAAACCATTTATAAGCAAAAATAGCTACGGAAGCAGCTAAGGCGCTGCGAAGGATATAACGTACGGTGAGCGTGTTGAAGTTGAACAACAGCTGGGTGCTTTTTACCCATCGCTGCGGTTGTAGCAGGTACAACGTTTTCAGGTAAGAATAAGAACTATAGACTGGTTTATCTCCTACGATTTGCGTCAGGTGAATTAATCCGGTTTCAATGAGGCGGATGGACCGTTCGCAAAGCTGCATTACCCGTTTGAGGTTCCTTTTGTGCAATTCGGCAGAGGGAAGTGCCTCGCCGAATGCAGCGACTTTTTTATTGAGACTGTCAATAGAGGCTTCTACGATTAGCAGGGATTCCGGTTTCAGCGAAAGGATATACAGCGCCATATTATTCAATACCTGCTCCATGGCAAGCAACACATCGCTGAGCTTCGTTTTTATGTCCGGGTTTACCTCCGTAAGTTTTACACTGTCTAACTCGTCTCCTATGGATACCAGGTGTATGCCTACGAGGGCTGTAAGCTTTCGAAGTTTGGCGAGCTCTACTTCCTTTGCCGGAAAAATATCCGTCTGGAACGCCCGGTTTTCGAAAAGCTGAAGGGAGCTGTCGATCGCAGTTCGTACTTGTTTTTCCTGTAAATAAATCTCCCTGTTGCTTTTGCGAAGGCTCTTGCTATCCCAGCCCTGTTGGATCGTATGCAAAAGGGAAGCATTGGCTTTCCAGATAAGAGCGATGCTTCTTCGATAAGGCTGTCTGAGAGGTATGAAAAATGAACCGGTAATCCCGACTATAAAAGTCCATATTCCTCCTGCCAGCACCAGGCTCACACGTTCTCTTAAGACTGCTGCATCTTTTACCGGATAAGCATTGCACACGATGAAAATGACATAGATACAAATGGCCAGGCCGCTCCCCCTGTCGCCTAAGTTCTTGAATAAACCAGCCAGGAAGCAAACAATGAAAATGCAGATAACACTGATGATCTCATATTCTGCAGTAATGGTGCCGAGCGTAGCAAAGCACACTGCCAGCAGCAATCCTACCAGCAAGATGGAGGCACGTTGACGAAAGGAACCCTTCAGCTCAACCCAGCAGATACACTCCGCGGTTAAGGTCATCCAGGTTGCGGCAGCGATATTTCCGGTTATTAACCCCCAGATTACAGGTACGATGGCAGCAATAGCCATTCGTAAACCCCAGCTGAGGCGAGGTTCGAATGATTCATCTTCCAGCAGTTTGTTGATGGATTGGTATGGTGCTTTGTAGCGCAATGCAATGCCAGGTTTGACGCTACAAAGCTAATTGTTTGTCTATCAAAAGCTGAATTTGTTGTGCCGTGATGGTACCTTCAAAAAAGTTGCGGTATTCATTTTTCGGAAAAATAACCAGTGTTGCGGGAATGGAGCCCTGCCATTTCTCTTCTATTTTGGGAATGAATTTATTGGCGTTGGTTTCATCCAGCCAAATGACTTCAGGCTGTAGTTTCCTTCTTTTGATAAAGTTGGGGACTTTATAGTTTAAATCATTTTTAAAGTCTAGGCTGACCAGCAATATCTTTACCGGCTTCTCTTTGTTATTTTCATATAATTTATCAAACTCCGGTAATTCCTTCACGCAGGGGCCACACCAGGTAGCCCAGAAATTAACGATGTACAACGTGTCCGGATGTTTAACACGAGCCATTACATCCTCCGCTTTGTATGCGGGAATCGTCTGCGCAATAGCTTGGCGAGATAAAAATATAAGAACTGCCAGGAGGAGTTTTTTCATAGCTCGAAAATACAATTTTGATTTATGCTTTTTGGGTAAAGAATGTTATAGTTTCCTGTACATGACCCGTAAGATGATGTTGCACTGGTCTGGTCTGCAAGGCGCGGATCGTGAAGGCTTGCTGCCTGTTTGTCCTGTGTTTTATTTTCTTTTTATCTGCCTAAATCCATTGACATTGTTGCTGCGTATATGATGGTCTAAACACATTTTCAAATCATTAAAATCAACATCATGAATCAGTTAAAAAGCAAGATCCTTTCCTTGGCATTTCTGTCGTTCGCAGCAATGAACTTGAATAGTGCTACCGCCCAGGAAAAAACAGTAATGGTAGGTGGAGCAGCCATGTATCCGTCTAAAAATATTGTTGAAAATGCGGTGAATTCCAAAGATCACACAACGTTGGTTGCAGCTGTAAAAGCTGCAGGGCTGGTCGAAACACTGCAGGGAGACGGACCCTTTACTGTTTTCGCACCTACCAACAAAGCATTCGATAGGGTACCTAAAGATGCTTTGAATATGCTGATGCAACCTGACAACAAAGACAAGCTGACAGCCATTCTTACTTATCACGTTGTCGCTGGTAAAAAAACTGCCAAAGACATCATGGCGGATATAAAAAAAGGCGGCGGAAAAGCCATGTACACGACAGTGAACGGAGAATCGATTACTTGTATGTACGACGGGAAGAAGCTTTGGATAGCAGATGAGAAAGGTGGTAAGGCTGCCGTGACGATTAAAGATGTAAATCAGTCAAACGGTGTGATACACGTGATAGATCATGTACTCATGCCATAAAACGGATTGTCTCATCCTTCTAACGCTCTGCATGTTTTCATGCAGAGTTTCGGACTTTTGAAATATTACATTACACTGAAAATGCGAGATCGTCGGTCGGAAATCAATTCCTAGTAGTTACATCCATTCTAACTGAGGAGGTAGTCGATATCTTCCCGTGTTAACCGCTTTAAAAATGCACTGTCATCCGCTATAAGCTCTTTGGCAAGTTGGCGTTTCCTGTCTTGTAAGAGCATCATTTTTTCTTCTATCGTATCCTTGCAAATCAGCCGGTAAGCAAAGATGTTTTTGGTTTGACCGATACGGTGTGTACGGTCTATTGCCTGCTGTTCTACGGCAGGGTTCCACCAGGGATCTACGATATACACATAATCTGCTGCCGTCAGGTTAAGACCGATCCCCCCCGCTTTTAGTGAGATCAGAAAAACCCGGCATTCCTCGTTGTTCTGAAACTCATGAATGGCTTTTTCACGTTGAGTGGTGGATGAACTGCCATCAAAATAGGCGTAGGGAATATGGTGTTTCTCCAATTGCTGGCGGATCAGTCCAAGCATACCTAAGAACTGGGAAAAGATAAGCGCCTTGTGATCGCCCACATTTTCTTCTATCTCGCGGACCAGTTCATCCAGTTTGATGGAATGATTTTCAAAACGCTCCTCCTCATTGAGGATAGCCGGGGAGTCACATATCTGCCGCAGTTTCGTAAGCCCTTGAAGGATGTGCAACTGTGACCGTTCGATGCCCTGCTCTTCGATCATGCCCAGGATGCTGCTCTTATATGCATTGCGATAAGCGTCGTAGATTTTTCGCTGCTCTTTACCCATTTCGCAAAAGAGCACTGTTTCTGTCTTGTCCGGTAAATCTTTTGCCACTTGTTCCTTTGTGCGGCGCAATAAAAATGGATAGATCAGTTTACGCAGTTGTTGTTTGGTCTCTGTCTCCTGGAACTTATCGATCGGCACCGCAAATTCATTATTGAAAAACTCACGGCTGCCCAGCATCCCGGGGTTTAAGAAGTTCATCTGTGCATAGAGATCGAAGGTGTTGTTCTGTACCGGAGTACCGCTTAATGCCAGCCTGTTTTTGGATTTCAATAATAAAGAGGCTTTGGCTACCTGCGACTGAGGGTTTTTGATCGCCTGGCTTTCGTCCAGCACAATGTAGTCAAATTCATGCGTGCTGAACATTTTAATATCACTCCGCATGGTGCCGTAAGTGGTGATGATAACATCGAAGTTTATAAGGCTTTTGATGGAAGTGCTGCGCTTCGGACCATGATGGATGATGTAACTGAGAGAAGGAGTAAACTTTTTGATCTCGTTTTCCCAGTTATACAGCAAGGTGGTGGGACACACTACCATATAGCTTACCTCTTCGTTCTGGTTCTTATAATGTTGCAGATACGAAAGTGTCTGTATGGTTTTACCCAGTCCCATATCATCCGCCAGGATGCCGCCCCAACCGGCTTCATTCAAAAAGGCCATCCATTGAAAGCCGGCTCCCTGGTAAGGGCGCAACGTAGCGATTACCTGTGGGGGTACTTCCAGCGAAGAATAGTCATTGGAAATGATATCCGTCAGTCGCTCTTTCTTCTCTTCCAGCTCATGTTGGATCTTTTCTTCATCTACTTCGGACAGCAATTCATCTAAAGCGCTGAAATGGTATTTTTTTAAACGAAGTTTACCATTTTTAGCTTCTCCTATTTTTAAGAGAAGCGCGTATTTTTTCAGCCAGTCTTCAGGGAGTAAACCAATACTGCCATCCCCCAGGCGAATATAGTTTGCTTTTTGAGCCAGGGCCTTTTTTACATCAGCAATGGTCACCGTCTGATCTCCGAAAGCGATCTCAACATCGGCATCGAACCAATCGATACCACTGCTGACACGTACGCGGGTTTCAGGCTTGTAGCTGCTGATGCGCAGGTTTCGCAGCCCTTCATAGCCAAAAAGTTCCACGTTCCATTCCTTCATCTCATCGGAGAAATGGTAGAACCAGTTGTTATTGAGCACGGCATTGGCAGAAAGGTAGAAGGATCTATCCTTCACATTGTACTGCATATCACTATGCATATTGCGCAGGAAATCGATAAATTTTTGTTCACTTTCTTCATTGCGACGGATGATTGTCACACGCCCGTTTTCTGCTTTGATGACATCCCCGAAATGTCCCCAGGATATAACGACATCGTTGTAAGCAAATGAAGGTTTGAAGATCAGCATCTGCTCCAGTTCCTGTAAATAGATTTGGTACCGGGGGGTAACATGTTCTTCGTAGCGCATCAGGGACTTGTCAAAATCTACATGCACTTCATTGCTCCACGACATGAGCCTGTTTTCCAAAAATGAGTTCCAATCTACGGATGGGACTACCAGTTTACCGTCCGGTAAAAAATTTTCCAACAACTGGATGTCCGACAATGTATTTATGGCATGTACCTGATTGTCATGAAGGATCAACGCGCTGTTCAATAACCGGGTTTCTTCAAAAGCAATCACGGTATAGTCTTTAAGCCATTCCAATTCCACTACATAATCATCATCTTGCGGTTTTACCGATAATTGAGGCTTTAGCTTTTCCCCGGAAAAAATAACCGGATGAATGGTTTTGGAACTGAGCGTATTTCCTTGTTGCAAAAAGCAAAGGGAATGATTGGAATAGCGTTCCAGCAATTTTTGATATTTAGGTAACAAGTATTCCCATACCTGCTCTTTCGTATCTTCTGCCGGAATATTCTTCAGTATCTGTGCGTCATCATCTATAAAATCTCCAAAAGGTAAATTCTTCTTCAGATATTTCACTACCTCTCTCGAAGAGAATTTACGGATAATAGGGATCAGGTCACGTTCATCTTCTTTGTAGCGTTGCGGATTGATGTACTGTTGCAACTCGAGTATTTCTATAGCGCTGGTAAAACGCTCTTCTTCGTCACCTGCTTCACCGGCTACCAGATGAATCTGGAGAAAAGGAAAATAGTCGGATTGGCTATCCAGCACGATGCCCAGTCTTTTTTCTTCTTTTTCTTCTGTGATGGTTATGGTGCTGGGAGTAGGCATCGGTACGGCAGATACCTTCTTGATGGAAGGGTCCAGCACACGCAGGAAGGGTTTCCCGTTCTCATAAGTAAAGGCAAACTTATTGGTCAGATCATCATTGATGGAATAACCATAGAGACGAAGCAGCTTGTTCTTCTGCTCATCCCAGTTACGCATGGTTTGAAAATACTGGATGCCGTAGGTTTGCAATACGTTCAGAAATACAGCGGCTTTATGCCGACACAGCGGGTGTTCTTTTTCATCACAACCACAGGAAGTATCAAAATACCGTTCTTCATTTTGTTTGATAAGCACCTTGAAGGTTTGATCCTCTTCGGGCACTTCGGCTTCTATTTTATCATCTTTTGCTGCAATCACTATAACCTGTGATGACAGTGCTTCAGCACGTTCCATGATATCAGGTGACGCAAATAATTGGAGCAGCTGCCGTGTCACCTGCCTCATTCTTACTACCGTATGGTCCTGGTCATAGCTAATGTCAGCATTCTCAAAAAAGCCACTTTGCAGCATCTCGTTCAGCTGAAACAGCGCACCTACCTCATGCCGGCAAATGTCTCCGAGATTATAGGGACACTGGCACCGAAGTGATAACACTTTAGGCTGTGAGAAGTTCTTTATCGTTACAGTATAATAGTTATGATACTGATCGTTACGCACACGAAAGCGTACCTGGTCAATCAGGTGATCAACGTCCATAAGTTGTACGCCGGCGGTCAGAAAAATCTTCTTCCCACGACGCACTACTTCTTCCGTACCATAGTTGTAAATATGTTTTAATAAAGGCGGTAAAGACATCGGGCTTTCGCAAAAGGCAAGCTACAAATGTACGGAATGTTCTTTTTTATTGTCCGGACGTAGGGAATTCAATTTACTAATCGTAAAAGGGGACTTCTTTTAAGGATGGATGTTGTATTTGGTTAATGTGATGGCGTTGGTTTTTATCCAGGGTAGAAATCAAATAACATTATGTTTTTTTAATAATATCAATGTGCTCTCAATTCATTTTGTATTTAAATCATGCTGTATTTTCAAACGGAAATACATTTGCAACTATTTACAAATGAGATATACTTCCAGTCAAATCAAATCGCTCACTGTCATCCCGCGTGTGGGCAAATCCATTGCTACAGACCTGTTGAATATTGGCATCCGGCAGGTAGAAGACCTGGCAGGCAGGGATCCGGCGAAATTATATGACGAGTCGAATGCGTTTGCCGGTTGTATCCAAGATCGTTGCCTGCTTTACGTTTTTCGCTGTGCTGTTTATTTTGCAGAAACACCTGCAGCACTGCAAGACCCCGAAAAACTAAAGTGGTGGAACTGGAAAGAGCTGCAAGACCAGAAAAATGACTGATGAATATCATCCGGACTGCTGCTTTAAATAATTTCCAAACCCGGTGCAATTGTCTAAATTTGAACCTCCAAATCAATAAAAATGCCTCATTATCATAAGCTCGGCAAGATGCCTCACAAACGCCATACCCAGTTTCGCAAACCGGACGGAGGCTTGTATTCAGAGCAGCTTTTCAGTACCGAAGGATTTTCATCCAACTATTCGCTGCTGTACCATATCTACCCGCCTACGCAGATCATCCGCTGCGAAGAACCCGTAGATGTGTCACCCAAGCCGGCCCATGATAATATCCTGAAGCATCGGAGTTTCGAAGGCTTTCATATAAAGCCCGCAGCAGATTACGTGGAAAGCCGCAAGATCGTCTTGTTCAACAACGACGTGCAGATTTCTTTGGCGGCGCCGCAACAAAGCATGAAAGATTATTTCTACAAAAATGCCGATGCCGATGAAGTGATTTTTGTACACGAAGGAGAGGGCATATTGCATACACAGTATGGTCAGCTGGAATTTAGTTACGGGGATTACCTGGTTGTGCCGAGAGGTACGATCTATCAGATAAAATTTAACGGAGAGAACAACCGGCTGTTTATTACGGAGAGCTTTAGCCCGGTTCGTTTTCCTAAAAGATATTTAAGCAAACACGGGCAATTGCTGGAACATGCACCTTTTTACGAACGGGATATCCGCCAGCCACAAAACTTAGAGACCAATGATGAAAAAGGAGAGTTTTTGATTAAAGTAAAGAAAAAGGGGTTGCAATATGATATCTGGTATGCCAATCATCCGTTTGACGTAATAGGATGGGATGGTTATGAATATCCTTTTGCGCTGAGCATCCATGACTTTGAACCTATAACCGGGCGCGTACACCAACCCCCTCCGGTGCACCAGACGTTTGATGCGAACAACTTTGTAATCTGTTCCTTTGTACCCCGTCTCTACGATTACCATCCCAACGCCATCCCTGCTCCCTACAACCATAGTAATATCGACAGCGATGAAGTTTTATATTATGTAGATGGTGATTTCATGAGCCGCAAGCATGTCACACGAGGAATGATCACGCTGCACCCTGCCGGCATTCCGCATGGCCCACATCCGGGCGCCGTTGAAAAAAGCATTGGGTTGAAAGAAACCAAAGAACTGGCAGTAATGGTGGATACGTTCCATCCGCTGAAAATGACGCAGGATGCTGCCGGCATTGAAGACCCGAGATATATAATGAGCTGGGCAGAATAATGGCGCGTTATGTATTGGAAGTCATGTATGACGGTACTCACTTTCACGGGTCACAGTTGCAGGGAGAATTGCCTACCGTACAGTGGGCAATTAACAAAGCCCTGAGTACATTACTGAGAGAAAAGCTCATTAGCTTCGGAGCGAGTCGCACAGATGAAGGGGTACATGCTCTTTCCAATTTTTATCATTTCGATACAGAACAGGAATTGAACGAACAGTTTCGTTACCGGTTGAATGCTATTTTGCCCTCTTCGCTTTCTGTTAAGAATGTCTATCAGGCTGAAAATAATGAATTTAATGTTCGTTTTGATGCCCTTAGCAGAACCTACCGCTACCGGATTTATTCGCAGAAGAATCCTTTTTACTATCAAAAGGCGCTCTATTATCCGTTTAAGATCAACGAAAAGGTTTTACATGAAACGTCCGAACTATTAAAAGGGTATACAGATTTTGAAAGTTTTAGTAAACGGAATACACAAAGCTACACGTTTCAATGCAGCATATTCGAGAGCTTTTGGGAGGAAAGAGGAGACCAGTTGCACTATGTCGTAAAAGCGAACCGGTTTCTGCGCGGCATGGTGAGAGGGCTTGTCAGTACACAACTGCAGGCAGCGCGTAACCGGTTTTCTGTGGAGGATTTTGTTTCCATCATAGAAGCAAAAGATTGCACCCGGGCAGATTTTAGTGTGGCGGGTCATGGGTTGTACCTGGAAGCGATTGAATATCCGGGAGGAAGCTTTAAATAACAACGGAGCGCGGAGTCTCAGAACAACTAAAAAATATTTTCAAAATATAGAGGAATTATTTTACCTTTGCCGCTCAAATTTTTAATTGGGTAGTCATGTTCGTGATTGTAAACATAGCAGGTCAGCAGTTCAGAGTCTCTAAAGACCAGGAATTGTATGTAAATCGTCTGAGCGGAAATGCGGGCGATAAAGTTGAATTTTCTGAAGTATTGCTTTCGAGCCAGGACGGTAAAATAAATACCGGCGGTTCTATGAAAGTGCAGGCAGAAATCATCGATCATTTAAAAGGTGATAAGGTATTGGTGTTTAAGAAAAAGCGCCGTAAAGGATATCAGAAATTAAATGGTCATCGTCAGAGCCTTACAAAAATTAAGATTTCTGGTATTGTTTAGTTAATAAATATTTTTGTACATTAGTAAATAGTTTAAGCAATGGCACACAAAAAAGGTGAAGGTAGTGTAAAGAACGGTCGTGATTCACAAAGCAAACGCTTGGGTGTGAAGATATTCGGCGGACAACCTGCAATTTCAGGAAATATAATTGTTCGTCAACGTGGCACGGTTTATCACCCGGGTGAAAACGTTGGTCTCGGAAAAGATTTTACCATATTCGCAACTACAGATGGTATCGTTGAATTCCGTAAGACCCGCACAAAAACATTGATTTCTGTTAAAGAAGTAGCAGCTACTGCCGAAGCCTAACCCCTTCGGATTTGCTGCGATAGGTTTTTTGTTTAACCCTTAAATTTCACAACCATGGCAACAGCAAAAAAAGCAGCAGCCAAAAAAGCAGCTCCTAAGAAGGCAGCACCCAAAAAAGCAGCGGCAAAAAAAGCGGCACCTAAAAAGGCAGCAGCTAAGAAAGCAGCAGCTCCTAAAAAAGCGGTAGCAAAAAAAGCAGCCGCCCCTAAAAAGGCAGCAGTTAAGAAAGCAGCCGCCCCTAAAAAAGCAGCAGCTAAGAAAGCAGCTCCTAAAAAAGCAGCGGCCAAAAAGCCGATGAAAAATGCCGGTCCTAAAAAGACTGCCGCTAAAAAGTAATTTGATTTTAGCGAAATGTAAAGAGACTGTTCTGAACGGTCTCTTTTTTTTTGACCGTTCTTGTGGAAATCATTTGTTTTTAGCTCTTCCATTAATTGGAGGATTATTCAATAAAAACAGCATTCTGAAGGTGTAGTCGTCACTTCATACCAGTAAAACCAGCTTTTTTTCGAAATTCAGGAGATCGCCGGCTTGTTATGATGCAGGGTGCATAACACTTTGCGATTTTGATTTTTTACCTTTGCACATTATTTAATTCATGACAGATTATTCAACAGAAAACAGCACACGCCGCAGCGGTTACGAAAGAGTGCAAATTCCCCTGCATTTTGGTATGGGATCTGTATATATCATCTTTGGCATACTGGTGTTATATGTTAAGTATTTTGGCTCTATACAGCTCTCTTCGGGAATTGCCTATACTTTAGGCGGGTTAATGGCGTTATACGGAGCATTTCGTATCTGGCGTGGCATTGTCATGCTACGGCAACAAAACCGCCGCCAGCAGCGTTAAATTACTGTTAGCACAGGTGCTATCAAATAAAAATTACATAAAATTGTAGTTCATGATCTTTTCAAAACCATTGAAGATACTGTTTATCTGCAGTATGTTTTTTGCTGCCTGTGACCCCCCGGGAGAAAAAAAAGAAACAGATACGTTGAGTTCCGGTAATATCAGTATATCGGTAGATGAAACATTTAAACCCATCGTAGAAGAGCAGATCAAAGTATTTGACAGCAGTTTCCCGGAGGGGAATATTGTGGTGCATTATAAATCTGAATCCCAATGTATCCAGGATTTTTTGAAAGATAGTGCACGTCTCATTCTCGTAACGCGTGATTTGAATGCCGAGGAGAAAAAACTTTGTGAGCAAAAAAAGCTGGTACCGACGCCGCTTGCTGTAGCTAAAGATGCTGTAGCTGTCATCTTAAGCAAAGGCGCTTCAGATACTGCATTCAGTATCTCGGAATTGAAAGGAATTCTAACCGGTAAGTACAAGAAGAAATTCACCGTTGTATTTGACAATCAGGGCTCCAGCACGTTACGTTTCATGATGGATTCCATTTTGAAAGGAGAGCCGTTAGGTGCGAATGTATTTGCAGCAAAAGGAAATGACTCGGTGATTGCTTATGTAGAAAAAAATCCTGACGCTATAGGGTTTGTGGGGGTGAGTTACGTATCCGATTTTAATGACCCGGAGGGATTGGCTTTCATAAGCAATATAGAAGTGGCATCCATCTTCAACGATAGTTTACAAAAGTTTTACAAACCGTATCAGGCCTTTATTGCACCGGATTATTATCCGCTTACACGCAACCTGTATTACATTAACAGAGAAACCTATCCTGGTCTTGGCACGGGCTTTGCAAATTTCCTTACCAGGGAAAGAGGGCAATTAATCTTTAAACAGGCACGATTATTTCCGCTTCGAACCAATATCATTTTCAGGGAAGCGCAAGTCAACAGTAATTAATGCACGGTTAAAGAACGAAAATGCTGAACTCACACTGATTTGAACAAAAAATAAATTGAATAATAAAACCACAAGTAAAAAATGAAACAATCGATTGCAATTATGGCGGCTTTAGCACTTGGCTTTCAGGCGAATGCTCAGTCGCTGGAAGAAGGGGTGAAAATGTATAAGTATGAACGTTACGAATCAGCAAAAAAGATTTTAACACCTCTGGCTGCCACTAACCCAACTGCGAACTATTACTTGGGATTGTCAGAGCTGGGTTTGGAAAATACGAATGAAGCAAAAACTATCTTTTCTAAATATGCTGAAGATGGAGCTAATATGTCGGGCTTGGCCCGCGTAGCCTTTGCAAGCGGCAACCCGGCGGAAGGGCAGCGTTTGGCACAATTGGTAGCAGATAAGGCAAAGAAGAAAGAATGGGAACCGTTGAAATACGCTGCTGATGCGTTGACTTACTCCGAGGGCGCGAATAAACAAACTGCTGTGGACTGGATAGAAAAGGCATATGCGACAAAGGGATTGAAGAAGAATGACAGTATTGAGGTGTTGGTGTCTATGGGTGATGCTTACAGAAACATCCCTACCGGCGGAGGTAAATCAATGAGCAGTTATGAGAAAGTGGCAGATATTGATCCGAAGAACTCCCTTTCTTATTCCAGGCAAGGTAAGCTTTGGTACGATGCTAAGAACTATAAGCTGGCCTTAGATAATTACAATAAAGCAAAAGAAGCAGATCCTAATAATCCCCTGCCGTATCGCGATCTGGCGAATGCCTATTTCTGGACCGGGAAATATGAAATGGCAAAGCAAAATATCGAGCAGTATTTGAGCCTTTCTGATAAGTCTACGGAAGACCAGATTCAGTATGCTAATATCTTGTATCTAAGCAAGGATTATCCCGGTGCTATCAATAAAGTCAATGAGCTGGTGAATTCAGGCGTGTCAAAGCCCGGCTTTTACGGTATTCTCGCTTACAGTCAATTGGAAACGAAAGATACGGCTAATGCCTTGAGCAATGTGCGCAGGTATTTCGCGATGCAAAAGCCGGAAAAGATATTTCCTTCTGACTACCTGAATTATGGTAAGATCATGTTAGCCAATAGTATGAATGATTCTGCTAATTTTTATTTTACAAAAGCGATTGCAGTAGATACAGCGAAAGACAAGTCAGAAACCTACCGCCAGATAGCTGATGGTTTTAAGAACACGAAGACGACAGAAGGTTATGCAAAAGCAGGAGAATGGTATGGCAAGATTGTAGCGGAAAATCCTGGCACGAAGGCTCTTGATTACTATTACTATGGCTTCTATAGCTATTATTCTAAAAACTATGCGGCAGCATCAAAAGCGTTTGAGCAAATGGAAGCCAAATATCCTGATCAGCCATCCGCTACGTATTGGAGAGCAAGAGTAGAATCAGCACAAGACGAAGAAGCGAAGAAAGGTACGGCTGCACCTTATTATGAAAAATGGTTGAATACGAATGTGGAGGGTTATGAGAGAAAAAATGCGGACCTGATGTACGCTTACCAGTACCTGGCGTTATATTATTTCAATAAAGGCGATAAAACGTCTATGAATACCTATCTCTCTAAAATTGAAGCAATAGAACCCGGTAATGCGTTCCTGAAGCAGATGAAAGATATGAGCAAGAAAGGATAAAACACAGTGTACACTATACAAATAAAGGCAGCGGGATATCCCGCTGCCTTTATTTGTGCACGTATAGCTAGCTGTCTCTACGGTTACGGAATTAATACAGGGGGTGTTATATAATCCCAGATACATTCCCTTTTAAATCCTTATTCCGGATTTCCCTTCCGGTCTCATTGGGTATATTGTATTATAAAACAAAAACCGTCTCCGTTTGTGTTTAAAGACACCGGAGACGGTTCGTCAGTTGAGCAATTTTCCTTTAATCGAGGATGACAATCTTAGATTGCAATTGCGCCTTGGTTTTATTGTTTTGGTATTTCAGGATATAAGTACCATTTGCAAATTGTTTGGTATTCACTGTAGTATTTGCACTGAGGATTTCTTTTTTATAAAGAAGCCTGCCGGTAGCATCAGTCAGATACAAAGTGCCTTTCGCATCAGAAAATCCTTCAATAGTCAGGGTAAAATGGTCTCTCGTAGGATTCGGGGCGATATTCAGTGCGGTATTGACATCGATCTCTGGCACAGAAACCGTACCGGAAGTAGTGAAGTATTGCGTAAATCCGCAACCAAAGTCTCCGTTAAAATATCCGTTCATAGGTAAATTGATAATACTGCTGAGGCTTCTGACACGCATATATCCAACCCCGGGGTTAGGATTGTAATAAGGGAAAACCCACCAGTTCATCCCATCACATCCTTCATCTTCTATCACTAGTTTGTAGGCGTAACCTGGATTTAAATATACGGTATCTACGTAAGTGGTAGTGATCGTATTGTTGATTCTTTGTGCTACGATGGTATCATATGCTGCATCGAACAATTTCCAGTTATTTTCACTGAGACCGCCTGTACCTACAGATCCGTTGGTTTTCATCTCCAGTCTAAGACTTTGAGGCCATACGGGTGCTGGTGTGAAATAGGAATTCATTGTGTCGTTTGTAGCGTCATTATCGGCTTGTCCGTTTACCTGCAGTATCTTCACTACGAATTTGCTGGCAGCGGTAACTGTTTTTAGCGTGGCGCATTCGGCAAGTGCGATAGTCGTATTGGTCAATGAAGGAAGGTTTCCGTTCCAGGTAAACTGTTGCAGCGCAGTTCCGTCGACACCATATTCAAATTTGATGGAAGTAATGGCAGTGCCGCCGGAATTTCTTACTTCTATTTGCGGCTTTCCAACGAATGGGTTAGCGCGGAAGTGTTTCTCTTCATTAGTCGGAGCAATAATATCTTCGATGGAAGCGTCTAAGGAGTTGTTTAGTGCCCCGTAATAGACTACGGTATTTTGAATGGTATAGGCAGCCTGGCTCCCGCTACTGTTCGGATTCGAGGTGTAGGGAGGGAAGGTAGCGCTGATCGTGTAATTGCTATTTGCTGTAATGCCTGTCAGGGAATGCGAATAAACATGTACCAAATCACCCGGGCACCAGCTGGCTCTGTTATACACCCAGGTTCCGTTTTGAGGGTAGTAATTGTTAAACCCGCAATTATCTCTCCAGAAGTTCTTAGTGGTAATTGGATTGTTATTTAAATTTAACGTGTAACTATTCGGGTAAAATTCCGCTGCATTGGCTGTAGCATCACCGCCGTGCCCTGTGATGGTGATCTTACTTTCAGCAGAAACAGTGCCTGCCGGCGCCGTAAGCGATACATTCCCTAATGCGGTATTGATGGGTATGCTTCCATGTCCGTAGTTGTAATTATTCAGCCATAGCTTTTTCAACCCGATTACAGTACGCTCAGGCGTTCCTTCGATAAAGGCAAATTTTACTGTTGCAGTAAAGCCATAGGAATAACCGGAAAACCCTACCCGGATATGAGCATTGTTTTTCAGAAGCGGTGTGTAGTCTGTTACGTCAAATACATATTTACCTTTCCAGGTCAAAGGCATGCGGGCTCCGAGCGAGTGATCCGCATACGGAGTGATCAATCTCCCTAACTCGATGGTATCACCGTTGGAGTTCATCAATTGCGTTGAAACTGTATAGTCCCAGTCATAACAATATTGTGGATTTCCCGGACATTGATATTTTCCGAGCTCGAAGATCATATAAATCTTTCTATAGGTCAGGGATCCTGTAGGAAAGGATATCGGAGCATCAAAATCACCGAAAGAGGTCAGTTGAACATCTGTGTGAGACTGCGCCCAGGTAGTATCACCAGGGGAAGCTTCAGCCTTTCCGCAAAACAGCACGCTACCCGCAAGTACCGAGTAAAGTAATTTCTTCATCAAAAACGAATTTTATGCAACGAAAGTAGGTAAAAATACCAATTGGGAATATTTACATATTGACGGAGGCAGGGGGATTTTTGCATAGTTGGAAGGAGGCAATTGTGTAGGGCGGCTCACCGCACTCCGAAGATCAACGATACAATGCCGCTCAGCTCTATAAAAGCCTTGATGCCGGGATCATAAATAAAAAGGATAAATGCACTGATGAAAAAAGGGTTCCGGATCATACCCGGTTTTTAATTGATCTGATTCCAAATATGTATTTAGCGCTGCGTTTGTCCGTTTATGCACCTATAGCAAAGTATAACACTGCAAACGTATTGAATTGACTACCTTTGCAAACATTTTTTGATTTGTAGTATTATGTCTGGATTTACCATTGCTATCGTAGGAAGACCCAATGTAGGGAAGTCGACACTTTTCAATCGCCTGCTGGAGCAGCGTAAAGCTATCGTAGACGATATCAGCGGAGTAACACGTGACCGCCAGTACGGTGTGGCTGAATGGAATGGTAAAACATTCAATGTAATTGATACCGGCGGCTTTGTAGCGAAGACAGATGACGTTTTCGAAATAGAGATCAAAAAACAGGTGCGCATCGCTATGGATGAAGCCAACCTTGTGATCTTTGTCGTGGACACAACTACCGGTGCTACCGGTCAGGATGAGGATATGGCAGAGATCCTTCGCAAATCACCCAAGCCTGTTATTTTAGTGGTAAATAAGGTAGATAATGCTGAACGGGCATTGTATGCTTCTGAATTTTACTCTTTCGGTTTTGAACATACATTCTTTCTTTCTTCGATATCCGGAAGCGGAACCGGAGAATTGCTGGATGAAATCACCAATCACATTCCCGATGAAGTAGGTAACGATGAATTATCCGACGATAGCGAGATCCCCAAGTTTATTATTATCGGCCAGCCCAATGCCGGGAAATCTACCTTGCTGAATGCTTTGGTAGGAGAGGAGAGAACCATCGTTTCTGATATCGCCGGTACCACGCGGGATACTATTCATACCCATTATAACCAATTCGGTAAGGAATTTATTCTGATAGATACAGCCGGACTTCGTAAAAAGAAGAATGTGCATGATGACCTGGAGTTCTACTCCGTGATACGCGCTGTTCGTGCCATGGACGATGTAGATGTGTGTTTTATCGTAATAGATGCAGAAAAAGGGGTCACCATGCAGGATGTCAATATTTTCAGCCTCGCCGCCAGAAAGGGAAAGGGCGTTGTGCTGCTGGTGAACAAGTGGGATACTGTAAAAAAGGAAACCAATACATCGAGAGATTACGAGAAGGAGATAAAACAACGGATCGCGCCATTCACTGATGTGCCGATACTTTTTATCTCTGCAAAGGAGAAGCAACGGATTTTCCAGGCGATGGAAAAAGGAATAGAGGTTTATGAAAACAGGAATAAGAAAATAGCGACATCCAAGCTCAATGATGTCATGCTTCCGGAGATCGAACACTACCCGCCGCCGATGTCACGCGGACATAATGTAAAGATCAAGTTTGCAACACAGTTGCCGGTAGCTGTACCGTCTTTTGCATTCTTTGCCAATTATCCAGATGCTATTAAAGAACCTTACCGGAATTTCCTGGAAAACAAACTGCGCGAAAAATTTGATTTCACCGGTTCGCCTGTGAGAGTATTTTTCAGAAAGAAATAACAAGTTGTGCGAAGTAAAAAACTGAGAGATTGAAAACAAGAACAATAAAAAGAGATAAAGTAAACATCATTACGCTGGGCTGTTCCAAGAACATGGTGGATAGTGAAGTGTTAAGCGGGCAGCTGAATGCCAACGGCATTAAAGTATCGCATGAAAACCAAAAGCTGGACCATAACATCGTGGTGGTGAATACCTGTGGCTTTATTGATAAAGCAAAAGAAGAAAGCATTAATACCATCATCGAGCAAGTGGCGCTGAAGCAGGAGGGGCAGTTGGATAAAGTATATGTCACAGGTTGCCTCAGTGAACGCTACAGAAATGATCTGATGAAGGAGATTCCTGAAGTGGATGCCTGGTTTGGTACGATGGAGTTGCCGCTTATTTTGAAACAATTCAACGCAGATTATAAAACGGAGCTTGTAGGAGAGCGTCTTCTCGCTACCCCCAAGCATTATGCTTATTTAAAGATATCGGAAGGGTGTAACCGTACCTGCACTTTTTGTGCCATACCCCTCATGCGGGGCAACCATATCTCCAAGACCATAGAAGAAGTTATCACCGAAGCGAAAAAGCTGGTGAGCATGGGTGTAAGGGAGATCATGCTTATTGCGCAGGAGCTGACTTACTACGGTTTGGATATCTATAAAAAACGTGCATTGGGAGACCTTCTCAAACACCTTTCCGATGTGCCGGGCTTGCAATGGATACGTTTACATTATGCTTACCCGTCGAAATTTCCGCTGGATATCCTGGATGTGATGCGTGAACGCGAAAACATTTGCAATTACCTGGATATGCCCCTGCAACATATCAGCAATCATATGCTCAAGGCTATGAAGCGGCAGATGGAAACGCAGGAGATCTATGATCTTATCGCCGCTATCCGGGATAAGGTGCCGGGTATCTGTCTCAGGAGTACGCTCATTGCCGGTTTCCCGGGTGAAACCAGGGATGATGTAGAAGAACTCAAGCAGTTTTTGGAAGAGGTGCGCCTGGACAGGGTAGGGATCTTTACGTATTCTCACGAAGAAAATACCGGAGCTTATGTCCTTCCTGACACCCTGTCTTCCGAAGAAAAAGAAGCGCGCGCGCAGGAAATCATGGAAGTGCAGCAGGAAATCTCTTATGAGAAAAACCAGGAGAAAGTCGGTAAAACATTCAAAGTGATCATCGACAAAAAAGAATCAGGACGCTACCTGGCACGTACAGAGTTTGACAGCGTAGAGGTCGATAATGAAGTGATCATTCACAGCAAGCAAACATTGCCGATCGGCGATTTTGTGAATGTGAAAATCACCAAGGCTTATGATTATGACCTGGAAGCGGAGGTAGTCAGCTAGTGGTTTTTTGAAACCGGCGTTCATGCTATTTGGATACTTCAATGGCTTATACTGAGTATCAAATAATCGTCAGATATTCTAATCTAGGATATTAACCCTTACCTTTGCACCAATTTTTAAAAATCAATCCCCAAAAACAATAAAAAATGAGTACAGTAAAAGTTGCCATTAACGGTTTTGGACGTATCGGTCGCCTGGCATTTCGCCAGATCCACAACCTGGAAGGTATTGAAGTTGTAGCGATTAACGATCTTACTAAACCTGAAGTTTTAGCGCATTTGCTTAAATATGACAGCGCACAAGGCCGCTTTAATGAAAATGTGACAAGCGGTGCTGATTCCATCAATGTAAACGGCAATGAAATAAAAATATACGCTCAGAAAGACCCTGCTCAGATCCCCTGGGGACAGCATAATGTAGATGTGGTGTTGGAATGCACAGGCTTCTTTACCGATGCAGAAAAAGCCCAGGCGCACATTACAGCAGGCGCTAAGCGTGTTGTGATCTCTGCACCCGCTACCGGCGATTTGAAAACCGTAGTTTTCAATGTAAATCACGATATTCTGGATGGCAGCGAAACTATCATCAGCTGTGCTTCTTGTACAACGAACTGCCTGGCTCCTATGGCTAAGGCGTTGAATGATAACTTTGGTA
This sequence comes from Flavipsychrobacter sp., assembly GCA_035497455.1. Taxonomy (GTDB): domain Bacteria; phylum Bacteroidota; class Bacteroidia; order Chitinophagales; family Chitinophagaceae; genus JAFIGV01. The sequence goes on along the minus strand of DATJDL010000016.1, from coordinate 93,809 downwards.
TCCTTACCGGTTCCATGACAACTATCCACGCCTATACCAATGACCAAAATACCCTGGATGCTCCACATCCGAAAGGGGATCTGCGTCGTGCACGTGCTGCGGCTGCTAATATCGTTCCTAACTCTACCGGTGCCGCAAAAGCGATCGGTCTGGTATTGCCTGAGTTGAAAGGCAAACTGGACGGTGGTGCACAACGTGTACCGACTATCACCGGTTCTTTGACGGAATTGGTAACGGTTCTCAGTAAAAAAGTGACCCTTGAAGAAGTGAATGCAGCTATGAAAAATGCAAGCAACGAAAGCTTTGGCTACAACGAAGATGAGATTGTGAGCAGTGACATCATCGGCACTTCTTTCGGTTCTTTGTTTGATGCTACTCAAACGAAAGTAATTACGGTAGGCGACAACCAAATGGTGAAAACCGTAAGCTGGTACGATAACGAAATGAGCTATGTGTCTCAATTGGTACGTACGGTAAAATACTTTGCCGGTCTGATGAACTAAGCCAGATCGAATTTTTGATATAAAAAGCACCGCAGCTCCTGGTTGCGGTGTTTTTTTGTTTACCCGTTCATACCGCGGCTAGTACTTAAGAAGCCGGCCGGAAAATGGACGATATCAAACGAAAGAGCTGCCTGATGTTTTAGCTGATATTATTGCAGGATGGAGCCAGTGGCAGAATAAACAGTTGCCGTTCTAAAGTTATCCGGTTAGTTATGCTCCTGTAGGAATTGATGCTGCACGTGAAGTTGTTTGCCGGTTTGGAGCTCTTGCTAGCTAGTCGCGGAAAGTCCAAAAGCGTGATTCCTGATGAAATCCGGACGCAACATCTCCGGACGCAGGTAGGCAGCCTTAAAATTCCTTAGATAAAGCAGCCTGTTTATAAGAAAGCCATTCTTCCATCCGTTGCTTTTCGTTGAGCGATACAGCGGCGGATATTTTCCATCCCGCTTCTTCGTTAAAGATGAGGATATACTCATAGTCGCAACTGTACACGGGTTGGCTCAGCACATTATAGTAATGCCAGATCAGTTTGACCTTGGCGATATTTTCCGCCCAGAGTATTTTATTGCGTACCTCCGGTTGTGTGTTTACGATCCCCTGCTTTTTGTAGAATGCCGTGCCTTTTGAAAAGAACCCTTCCAGTTGGGTAGCATCCGAAAAAACCGAACTGTTTTCCTGGGAAATGAAGCTGCAAGGCAAAGTGTAGCAATGCGCCATGGACTTCGCATTAAAACTCTCTATAGCTGCAGCATATTCGTCAAAAAAATCGTTGATCAAGAAAAGAGGATGCGTAGTCATGGGTAGATCGTTTGCGAAGGCAAATATAAATGATATCGAAAGTCAGTTATGGGCCGTGAATAAATATTAGTTTGCTTACAGTGACTGGTCTTTTGGGGCAAGCTATATAACCGTTATTGCATATACGGTGGTGGCAGTTGTAGTTTTATCGAATTTCCGGAGCAGGTATATATAGGATGGGGCTGCATATTTATTCCATCACGTAATTATTCACGATTTAACCAATCAACTATTAGGCTTACCTTTGCACCACTTTTTAAAAAATCAATTTTATACTTTATGCATAATGCTTATTTCCAATTTGCAGAACCTAAAAATGAACCTGTTCTGAATTATGCTGCAGGCTCAGCAGAACGTAAGTCGCTGCAGGAAGCTCTTGCTGAGATGAAGGCAAAGACCCGTGATATTCCCATGTACATAGGTGGTAAAGAAGTGCGTACGAAAGATAAAAAAGAGATCCGTCCGCCACATGAGACCAAACATTTACTCGGTTATTTTTCTGCAGGAGATAAGACCCATGTTAAAAAAGGAATTGATGCGGCTCTTGCTGCCCGTGAAAATTGGGCTAACATGCCATGGGAACATCGTGCCGGTATTTTTTTGAAGGCAGCGGATTTACTAGCAACAAAATACCGCTGGAGGATGAATGCTGCCACCATGCTGGGGCAGAGCAAAAATGCTTACCAGGCGGAGATTGATAGTGCTTGTGAACTGATTGACTTCCTGCGTTTCAACGTACACTTCCTTACAGAAATCTATAAGCAACAACCGCTGTCTCCAAATGGCATGCATAACCGCCTGGAGTATCGTCCTTTGGAAGGATTTGTACTGGCAGTGACACCGTTTAACTTCTCGGCTATTGGTGGCAACCTGCCCACATCTGCTGCTATGTGCGGCAACGTGGTAGTATGGAAACCGGCCAATACGCAGATCTACTCTGCCAGTGTATTCATGGAGATATTGATCGAAGCAGGTTTACCGGCGGGTGTGATTAACCTGGTGTATGCTCCGGGTCCTGTGATCGGCGAAATGTGCTATGCACATCCTGATTTTGCCGGTGTACATTTTACCGGTTCTACCGGGGTATTTCAGGAAATGTGGAAAAGCATTGGTAACAATATTGCTAAATACAAAACCTATCCGCGCATTGTGGGGGAAACCGGTGGTAAAGATTTCGTGTTTGTACATCCCAGCGCTGATGTAGACGCTGTAGTAACCGGCTTGGCCCGTGGCGCATTTGAATACCAGGGACAAAAATGCTCTGCAGCTTCCCGTGCCTACCTTCCTTCTAACCTGGCAAAGCAAATCAAAGAGAAACTGATTAAAGAAGTGAAGACCATGAAAATGGGCGTGGTAGATGATTTCAGCAATTTTGTCAATGCCGTAATCGATGAGAAATCGTTCAAAAGCCTGGTGAAATATATTGATGCTGTGAAGACGGGGAAAGGCAAAGCCAAAATTATCTGTGGCGGGAATTATGATAAAAAAGATGGTTGGTTCATAGAGCCCACGATCATTGAAACTACCGATCCTAAATACGTGACGATGTGTGAAGAGTTGTTTGGACCTGTTCTGACGATCTATGTGTACGATGAAGAAAAATGGGAAGCTACGCTGGATGTAGTAGACAGTACGTCGCCCTATGCGCTTACCGGAGCCATCTTCTCACAGGATCGCTATGCGGTGGAACTGATGACCCGCAAACTGGTGAATGCCGCCGGTAACTTCTATATTAATGATAAACCCACCGGTGCAGTCGTAGGGCAACAACCTTTCGGCGGTGCCCGTGCATCCGGTACGAATGACAAGGCTGGTTCGCAGCTGAATCTTTACAGGTGGTTAAGCGCCAGAACGGTGAAGGAAACGCTCGTACCTGCAACCGATTATCGTTATCCGTTTTTACAGGAGGATTAACTGGCTTTTTAGCATAGCGAAACCCTCGACGCTTTTAAATGGCTTCGAGGGTTTTTTGTTTAACAGCCGGTGCTACTGCTGCATTTCATTACAGTGGATAACTTCTTTCTGTGATTAATAAGTACACTGTTTCACATCAAGTTGTTCCTACCTTTGGCGCGATAAAAAATTTCAACAACAGAATTATTAGATCATGTATCAGACTGGTAGTAAAAGTGTGCACGTTTTCCTGTTATTTATTCTGCTTTCTTTCGGCACATCCACTGCTGTTTTTGCGCAGGCAGAGAAATTTAACTACGCCAGCGGTGACCTGCTTTTCCAGGATCTTGACTGTGGGGATCTTTGTGATGCGATAGAAAAAGTAACACCTGAGATCAACGGCAAGCATTTTTCACATATTGGGTTGGTGTACGTAGTAGGTGATTCTGTATGGGTGATCGAGGCTATGGGTAAAGATGTGCACCTTACCCCTATTGATAAATTCCTGCAACGTCAAGTGACTGAAAAAGGCCAGCCCAAGGTCATAGTGGGACGGCTCAAAAAGGCCTGGCAAAAACTTACCCCCCGGGCACTAGGCTATGCCTTGCAACAAAACGGGAAACCTTATGATGATGTCTTCCTGATGAACAATGGCAAATATTATTGCAGCGAGCTCATTTATGAATCTTACAAAGAAGCCAATAACGGTACTGATTTTTTCGGCTTATATCCTATGACCTTTAAAAACCCGGCTACGGGCAAAACCGATAAAGCCTGGAAGAATTACTATAAAGAGCTTGGTGAAAAAGTTCCGGAAGGCAGGCTGGGCTGTAATCCTGGAAGCATTGCCCAAAGCGATATGGTAGAGATCGTTAAAGAATTTTATTAGAGCACTTGCAATCATTACGTAGGCCATTAATAGAAAAGCCGGGCGCACCGCCCGGCTTTTCTATTAATGTTATTGCTCTGTACCCGGTGTCTCGGGCTTCGGAGGTTTGCGTTCCGGACTTCTTTTTTGAGGCGCATTTCCCTTTGGCGGATTCGGCTTTGGAGCAGGACGTTGTGATGGTCTGTTTTGCGATGCTTGCTGCGGCGGTTGGGATGTTTTTCCCGGAGCCTTGCTTTGCTGGGGGCGGTTGGGGTTAGCCCCCTGAGGGGTCCTGTTAGGGGAGGGAGCTTGCGGTGGTCTGTTCCCTGTATTCTGGGGTCTGGGTCCGTTCGGAGATTGCGCTGCCTCCTTATTCGGTTTTTTATCAGCGGGTTTTCCTTTCTTTTTATGATTCGATTTCTCCAATGCTTTCAATGTGATCTGTCCCACGTCATTTACAAAGCCGGCTTCCAGCTTTACGGCTTTTTTCTGCGCTGAGGTTTCCAGTTCTTCCGGTTGGAGTTCATCGGGTTTTTTTCCTTCTTTGTTCATCTTCTGTATCTCTCTCACCCGCACTATAGATAAAGGATATTGCTTGCTGCTTTCCTTAAAACTATACCACATCAGGTTTTTGAAGATGTCTTTCTTTTGCAGGAAGGCGAGTCCTTTGGTTGTTTCAATGACATCGGCATTTTCCGGGAAGCCGCGTAAGGCGTCCATGTAGGTATCCAGTTCATAATTAAGGCAGCATTTCAGCCTGCCGCATTGCCCCGAAAGTTTGGTTTGATTGATAGAGAGGTTCTGATACCGGGCGGCCGTAGTATTCACGGATTTAAAATCGGTCAGCCAGGTGCTGCAACACAGTTCCCGACCACAGGATCCGATACCACCCACTTTAGCGCTTTCCTGGCGGGCACCGATCTGCTTCATCTCCACTTTTATTTTGAACTCACCGGCGTAGGTCTTGATTAACTCCCGGAAATCCACGCGGGCATCTGCAGTATAGTAAAACGTTCCTTTCTTGCCATCTGCCTGGAGTTCCACTTCGCAGATCTTCATTTCGAGACCTATCTGCTTGGCGATAGCACGGCTGCGTACCATGACCTCATTTTCACGGTTTTTCTGACTCTGATAGACAGCCATTTCATCTTCTCCTGCCAGCCTCAATACGCGCTTGATATTCATGTCGTCCTTGACACTGTATTTTTTCATCTGCAGCTTCACCAGCTCGCCCGTAAGGTTGACCATGCCGACATCAAAACCATTCACCCCTTCTACCACGATCATTTGCCCTTTATCCAGCAGCATATGCGTGTTGTTTCTGAAAAACTCTTTCCGGCTTCCTTTATTAAAAGATACTTCGATTATATTATAAGGTTTAGCGCTATCAAATAAGGGCATATTCCCGAGCCAGTCAAACACATTTAATCTGTTACAGCCTCCGCTCGAACACCCTCCATTGCTTTGGCAACCCGCAGGTTTACCATTGGCGCCTGTCCCACAGTTACCACATCCCATATGTTATTATATATATATATTTAGACATTCCTTTTACAAGGAATGGTAAAAGTTAAAAAAATTAGTCTGCTAAATTACGTAAAAGATATTTGGAAGTGTCTAAAGTTCTGTTTGTTAAAGAAAGCAGTGTCTTTTTCCCGAAATGGGCCTATTGATAAAGAGAAAATAACTGCCTGCTATTTTTCTTTCTCTGTGCCTGTTTTTCGGGAGTTAGCCGAAAAACTGCTGCAGCGCACACTCACAAGATGTGTCTACAGCGGTATGTTCCCGTGTTTCCGCTTCGGCATATGAGCTACCTTATGTTGCAGCATTTCAAATGCCCGTATCAGTTTTATTCTTGAAATCTCCGGCATAATCACTTCATCTATAAACCCCCTGGCGGCTGCTCCGTAAGGATTCGCAAACTTCTCCGCATACTCTGCTTCTTTTTCCTTCAGTTTTCCTTCATGGTCTTCCGCTTCGGAAATCTGCTTTTTAAAAATGATCTCAGCGGCACCCTTCGCACCCATTACAGCAATTTCTGCCGTCGGCCAGGCATAGTTCATGTCCGCACCTATATGCTTGGAATTCATCACATCATAAGCTCCGCCGTAAGCTTTGCGGGTGATGAGTGTCACTTTGGGAACTGTCGCTTCACTCAGCGCATACAATAATTTAGCTCCTTCGGTAATGATGCCATGCCATTCCTGGTCAGTACCCGGCAGAAAACCCGGTACATCCACCAATACCAGCAAAGGGATGTTGAACGCATCACAAAAGCGGGTAAAGCGTGCTCCTTTTTTACTGGAGTTGATATCTAAAACACCCGCCATGCTCGCCGGTTGATTCGCCACGATACCTATACTCCTGCCCGCGAGCCTCGCAAAACCCACCACGATGTTCTCCGCATAATCTTTATGCACTTCCAGGAAGCTGTTTTCATCCGTAATGGCTTCTATCACTTCTTTGATATCGTAAGGCTGATTGGGATTGGCAGGGATAATGTTATTTAATACCGGGCGGGATTCATCGCCATTTTCATAGACCAGCATGGGCACCTCTTCCTCACAGTTCTGGGGCATGTAGCTCAGCAGCCTTTTAATATGATCAATGCATTCTACTTCATTGGAGCAGGCAAAATGGGTCACGCCTGATTTGGAAGCATGTGTTTTAGCACCGCCTAATTCTTCGCTGGTGACTGTTTCATGGGTGACTGTTTTTACCACGTTTGGACCGGTAACGAACATGTAGGAGGTATGTTCTACCATCAGGATGAAATCGGTGATGGCCGGAGAATATACGGCTCCACCGGCGCAGGGCCCCATAATAGCTGATATCTGCGGTACGACACCTGAAGATTTTACATTCCTGTAAAAAATATCGGCATAGCCACCGAGCGATACCACGCCTTCCTGGATACGCGCACCACCACTGTCATTTAAGCCGATCACCGGAGCACCGTTTTGTATAGCCAGGTCCATGATCTTACAGATCTTTTCTGCATGCGTTTCCGAAAGACTGCCGCCAAACACGGTGAAATCCTGTGAGAAAACGTAAACCAACCTCCCGTTCACCGTTCCATAGCCAGTCACCACACCATCTCCTAAATAAACTTCTTTTTCCATGCCAAAATCGCGGCTGCGATGTGTCACAAACATTCCTATCTCTTCGAAACTTCCCTCGTCCATTAAAAGAGTGATCCGTTCACGGGCAGTAAGTTTCCCTTTGCTGTGCTGGCTTTCTATACGTTTCTCTCCACCTCCCTTTGCCGCATCTTCTATTTTATTTTTTAACAGCGTAATCTTATCCATGTTTGAGTTTGAAAAAAATGAGTGGACAAACGTACTAAAATCTGTGTACAGTTATCCGGAATCTGTGCCTGGCACGTATAGCCGACGATGACTTATAAATCAGTAAAGTTGAATGATAGTTATGGAATGCATGTGCTTACGCTACTGAAGTACTATTGTCGTTACAGCGAATGGTTAGTCTTCCAATAAACGAATGCCTGTTTGGGTGATTTCTATCAGGCGTTGTTTATAGAGTGCCCCCACAGCCATTTTGAAGGATTTTTTACTGATGCCGAAAAAATCATAAATTTCCTGAGGTCCGGACTTATCGTTATAAGGCAGGTAATTGCCGTTTTCTTTCAGTTGCCGGAGTAGTTGATCTGCTTCACTGCCGATACGCTTGTAGCCAGGTTCCCCCAACACCACATCCAGTTTATTATCCGCGCGTACGGTTTTGATAAAACCTTTCACTTTTTCCCCATATTCCAGTTCGCGAAATACATCACTAAAATGTAAGACGCCCATATGCCTGTTGTTGATAATGACCTTGTAGCCGATGTCAGTTTTTTCCCACACGATCAATTCCACTTCCTGTTTCACCTCTACTGTCAGCTCTTCATTGCTGAGGTATTTTTCAAATCGTTCTGTGGCAGCCATGCGCCCGGTCATTTCATCTACGTAAAGATAAACCAGGTAGCTCTGTCCTTCGTGAATATGGGAACGTTGCTGGGATAAAGGCAGGAAAAGGTCTTTCATTATTCCCCATTCAAGAAAGGCGCCCTGCTTGTTTTTGTCTACTGCCTTCATGAGCGCTATTTCACCGGCTATAGCCACAGGCTTGTCAGTAGTGGCTATCAGGCGGCTTTCATTGTCATGATACAGGAACACTTCCACTTCGTCCTCTTCTTTTGCATCCTTGGGTACGTATCTTTTAGGCAGTAAGATCTCTGTTCCTTCCCCATCCAGATAGGCGCCGAACTCTACAAATTTCACGATTTTTAAATGGTAGTATTTCCCTGCTTGTATCATTCTTTGATTTATGTTATGATTTGGAATAGTGCTCCAGCACCTCACGTTCTTTCTTCGAAAGACTTTTTATACCCCGTTCATTTATTTTTTCGAGGATGCGGTCAATCTCGGATTGAGAGGTTTTTTTCGAAATATTATATTTGTCTTCGAGGGTAAAACTCCGTTCCACGTCTCCTTTATTGATCAAAATAAGTTCAGGTTTGTAGATCATCACCAGGAGCAATGCCAAAGCAGGCACAAAGATACATAACACGGGTAGCCAATTATGTACCAATGTTTGCGGAAATAACAGTAGGGCAAATGCCATGCCTACCAAACCACCTCCCAAATGCGCGGCATGTCCTACGTCGCGCCGCTGTGAACGAATGGCATACAGCGTGTAAATAACATATACCAATCCAAACACCCAGCCGGGGATGAAAAAAATCTTCAATTGCGGGTACAGGGCAATGGTAGCGAAGACCAGGCCGCTGATAGCTCCTGAAGCGCCGACCGAACTGTAATTTGACTGATGTTTATGAATGACCCATGCCAATAAATTGCCACCCAGCAAACTGCTGAAATAAATAAGAAGCATAGGAAATATACCTACAGCAGCTTCGATGCCTGACCCGAAAGAAAACAAAACAAACATATTGACCAGCAAGTGCAGCCAGCCTATATGCAGGAAGCCTGATGTAACCAGACGTTGGTATTCACGGTCATCTTGGATACTCCTGATCTTAAACGCATATTTATCTACAAACAACTCGTCCTTGAAACCGATGGATGAAATAACAACAGTCAGGACGATCAGCGCAATGGTAACGTACATTTTCCCCGGATAATTCTTACAGACGAATTTAGGGTTTTTCGGTTTTTGCAGCGTATGAAAGATATTCCCCAGAGAATGGGCTATAAAAATAACGTGGCAATCGGCGCTATTTTAAGGTAAGATATCCCATCCTATCTTTTTGTAATCAGAAATTTTATATAAAACGGTGTCCCGTACATTTACTTTTTCTCCGTGCAATAGTTTACTGTAGATGTTGATTGCTGCTTCCGGCTGAGCCGGGTATCCTCTTAAATTCAGAAAATTGCTATGCCGCTTACCTGCCAGCTTTTCAAAATTAATATAAGTCGCTTTTTCCGCCAGAGGTCGTTTCACCTTCATGCCCAGCTGATTCCATTTACTCATAAAATAAGCACCTCCCAATGTGAAGTCCTGAGGATTATACAGCACGTAAATTCGCTCTGCAAAATTGACTTGGTTCATCCAGCGCGCATGGTGGCGCTGCCGTACACAAGGAGCATTGAGTACCAGGTTATCCACCCATTTGCTTTGATTCAGGAATTGAATTTTGTTGTTCAGTACCATTTTTTCCAGCACGATATTGCCCATACTATGAAAAAATAAGTTGACACTTCCGGTCCCCAGCTGATTAGTGGCTTTTAGTACCTTGACAGTGTCGATAACCGGAGCGAAGTCTTTATAGGCAATGCCTGCGTAATGTTTGCTGAAATAGTAGTTTCTCGTGCGGCGCCATTTTGCATGGATACTTGGATAGTCCAGCATGATGACGTTGACACGGTATTGCGCGCTCATGCGCATGGCGCGGTCAGCAGCAGACGTGAAAAGTTTCCCCATGCCTTCCGTATAGATCACCCAGTCTTTGTTCTTTTCCGGTAAATAGGCGATAGCTGTTTTCAGGTCGTCTATAGGTATGACATCCCAAAATCCGTCATGGCTATATACCACAAAATAGCGGATCCCGCCCACAGACGCATCCGGCAGAAAACGAAATGCTGTATCCTGAAACAGGCGGTTACTTGCCATGATGATCGCCGTGTCATCTTTCTTGATTTGAGCCGGCGCATGGCGGGGTTGCAGTTTCATGTGTTTCCAGAATGTATCGGAATTGAAATAGTCAATCTGTCCATGAGCCTTTATATAAAAGATCAAACAAAAAGAAAACAGCCAACAAGTACGTGTAAAAACGAAGGTGCACACATTCATGATTCGGTTAATATATCACGCTTTTGAGTGGATAAAAACTTGCAAGTTAAATTATAAGTTTGCACAACTTTAAAACAGGATATGAAGGTTCAAAAATTATGCATGTTGAGTGCAGTACTGTTGCAGTGCTTGTCCGGGAGTGCGCAAAGCCGAAAATATACCATTGCCGAAGCGACGAACGGCATGAGCACCACTTTGGCCTTAAAGGGGATCAAACAGGGGAGCTGGCAGCCGGGTACACATAATTTTTGCCAGGTGGTGAAAGTGGGCGATAACAGTGCCTGGATACGTACGGCTTATCCGTCACAGCAAACAGATACCATCATTACATTGGATAAAATCCGGTATGTAGACCGTACCCAAAAATCACTGAAGACCTTACCTGCATTCGCCTGGCTGGATAAAAATGCTTTCTGGTTTGAAAATGACGGACAACTGGTAAAAATGAAGGAAGAGAACGGGAAAGTGATCGAAACATCGCTTTGGTATGAACTTCCTGCCGGTTACGACAACCTGCATGTAGACAGGTCAGGTAAAGTGGCTTATACCGTAGATAATAATTTATACCTGTTCAATAATAAGAGCAAGGCAACTGCGCTCACGAATGACACGGAGAAGAACATTGTGAATGGGGCAAGCCAGGGAGTACACCGGAATGAATTTGGAATTGATAATGGGATTTTCTTTTCTCCCAAAGGAAATCTCGTAGCGTACTATCGCATGGATCAAACGATGGTGGCAGATTACCCTGTTATCAATTGGCTGGTAACCCCCGCACAAAATCATAACGTGAAATATCCGATGGCAGGAGGCACTTCGCATATCGTAACGTTGAGGGTTTATAATACACTTTCGGGCAGAACCGTTGAAATGAAAACCGGGGCAGGTAAAGATCATTATCTTACATCCGTCACCTGGAGTCCTGATGAAAAATATGTTTATATCGCTGTTCTTAACCGTGCACAAAATCATCTTTGGCTCAATCAATATGATGCACTAACTGGGGAGAAGATCAGGACTGTTTTCGAAGAAGAAAGTAAAACTTATGTGGAGCCTCAGCATGAGTTGACATTTTTGCCTGACTCCGACAATAAATTTATTTGGTGGAGCGAGGCAGATGGATATCAGCACCTGTATTTGTACAACACCAACGGCAGTCTGATACGGCAATTGACCAGCGGCAAGTATGATGTGAATGAATTAATCGGGTTTAATGAAAAATCTAACGAGGTCATCATTACTTCAGCCAAAGAATCGCCCCTGGAAAAACATGTGTATGCTGTGAACTACCATACTGGCAACCTACGCAGCATAGATAAAGAGACAGGAACTCATACGATTACGATGTGCGAAGACGGAGAGTATATCTTCGATACCTATACATCAGCTAACGTGCCGAAGGTAAGTATGATAAGAAGTACAGACGGTATAGCCAAGAAGGTGTTGCTGGAAGCAGCCAACACCCTGAAGGATTTTGACAGACCGCAAATTAAAACGGTAACCTTAAAAGCAGATGATGGTACCCCGCTTTATGGAAAGCTCGTCTTGCCTACATCATTTGATGCCGGTAAAAAGTATCCTGTTGTAGTGTATCTGTATAATGGTCCGCATGTGCAACTGGTAAAAAACTCCTTTCCTGAAAGCGGGAATCTATGGTATGAATACATGGCACAGCGTGGTTATGTGGTTTTCACGATGGATGGACGTGGGAGTGATAACCGCGGACGAAAATTTGAACAGGCAACCTTTAGAAAACTGGGGACAGTGGAAATGAAAGACCAGTTGAAGGGGGTGGAGTATCTGAAATCCCTGCCTTATGTAGATGCCAGCCGGATGGGTGTGCATGGCTGGAGTTTCGGAGGGTTCATGACTACGTCGCTGATGCTCCGTCATCCCGGGGTATTTAAAGTAGGTGTAGCGGGCGGACCTGTTATGGATTGGAAAATGTACGAAGTAATGTATACAGAGCGTTATATGGATACTCCGCAAGAGAATCCTGAAGGGTATGAAGCCGCCAACCTGCTGACGAAAGTGAAAAATCTGAATGGTAAATTGTTATTGATACACGGTACGGATGATGCCACAGTAGTGTGGCAGCACAGCATTAATTTTCTGAAAAAGTCGGTAGATGAAAACGTGCAGGTGGATTACTTTGTCTATCCGGGTTATGAACATAATGTCCGCGGCAAGGATCGTGCACACCTCATGCAAAAAGTGACCGACTATTTTGACCTGTATTTGAAGCCTTAGGGCAGACGTCTATGTATACGAAACCTCGCTTTGCCAGATATTTACCGGGTTTGCTCCTGCTCGCAGCAGCGGTGTTGGTAGCATTGCTCACCTACCAGGATTTTGGTATTAGTTGGGATGAACAGGTGCAGCGTAAGATGGGGGAAGTCAGCTATGATTATATTTTTAAAGGAGATAAAGCACTCGACACCTATATTGAGCGCGATCACGGAGTTGGGTTTGAGCTGGTACTGCTGCTTGTTGAGAAAGCCGTTGATGCAAAAGACTTTAGAGATGTTTTTCTCACAAGGCATCTGGCAACGCATGTTTTCTTTTTGCTGGGGGCATTTGCAGGATATGTGTTGGCTCTTCGGTTGTTTAATAAACAGTGGCTGGCGGTTTTGGCTTTTTTGATGATCGTCGTAAATCCCCGTTTGTACGCACATTCATTTTTTAATTCAAAGGATATTCCGTTACTGAGCGCTTATCTTATTTCCCTGTTGCTTGCAGAACTCAGCTTTCGCAGCAATAAATTATATGCGTTTTTGCTGTTAGGCTTGAGTTGCGGATACGCAACAAGTATCAGGATACTGGGCATTTATATTATTGTCTGCTTAATCGCACTGATTGTCATAGATATCGTGATAAAGCGAAAAGCGGAGAACTGGGTAAATGGCGGCAAACGTTTGTGTACTTTTCTGATAGGTGCTTTTGCCGGCGTATATATGTTTTGGCCTACGCTTTGGGCAAATCCATTTAAGAATTTCATCGAAGCCTACCAAAGCCTGTCTCATTTCAGATGGCTGGGGAATGTCCTGTTTTATGGTACAAGGTACGAGAGCATTAAACTGCCTTGGTTTTATTTGCCCGGATGGTTTGTCATTACCACGCCTATTTTATGGTTGTCTTTTGCTTTGATCGGTTTTATTTTTATTCTTCTCCGGTTTGCCAGACAACCTCAAGCTTTTTTAGAGAAGGCTCATTCCAGGAATTTTATACTGTATCTGCTCTGTTTTTTTGGTCCTGTTGCTGCCGTTATTATCCTGAAATCCGTGGTATATGATGACTGGCGTCACGTCTATTTTGTCTATCCTTCTTTTGTGATGATAGCTCTTTACGGATTAAACCAAATATCCGGACGAAAGGTTGTGAAACTAACCGTGATAACATTCGCTGTTGGTCAGCTGGTGTTACTGCTTGGTTGGATGATTCAAAATCATCCCTTACACGAAGTCTATTTTAATGAATTTGTTTCAGCAAAAGAAGAATACCGGAGGAAGAATTTCGATTATGACTATTGGGGCAGTGGCTACAAGCAGGCTCTGGAGTATCTTGCAGAGCATGATACACGTGATGAAATAAAATTATTTTCTCATCAGGATCCCATTATGCTGAATGTGCTTTTCCTACCGGAGCAGCATCGAAAACGGATAAAACCGGTGAAACTGGAGGAAGCCGAATACTACCCGGTAAACTTCAGAGATCATCCGGGCGATTATGAATACGCTGATATATTTTATAATCTGCGTGTGGACAATAGCTCGGTGATTCGTATCTATAAGATCAAGTAACCGTCCATTACTCTACTGTTTCCCTTTTTCCCGAAAGCAAGTAAATTACTGCCATGCGTACAGCAACTCCGTTTTGCACCTGGTCGAGTATGATAGATTGCGAACTATCAGCAGCATCGGAGCTTAGTTCCACCCCCCTGTTGATGGGACCGGGGTGCATCACGATGATTTCTTTGTTGATGCTGTCCAGCATTTTTTTGTTGATACCATAGTACAGACCATATTCACGCAATGTAGAGAAGAGGGGTTTGTTTTGGCGCTCCAATTGAATGCGTAGCACATTGGCTACTTCACACCATTGCAGTGCTTTTTTTACATCATATTCTACCTTGACTCCAAGCGTTTCTATATGTTTAGGGATCAGTGTAGGTGGACCGGATACCATGACTTCCGCACCTAGTTTATTCAGGCAAAAAATATTACTTAACGCTACCCTCGAATGCATGATGTCGCCGATAATGGCAACGCGCCTGCCTTTGAGGTCTCCCAGTTTTTCCCGCATCGAAAATGCATCGAGTAATGCTTGCGTGGGATGTTCATTCGTTCCATCTCCGGCATTGATGATGCTGGCGTTGATATACTTCGATAAGAACCAGGGCGCACCGCTCGCAGCATGCCTCATCACGACCATGTCCACCTTCATTGCCAGGATGTTATTCACTGTATCTATTAATGTTTCTCCTTTAGAAACGGATGAGCCTGAGGCTGAAAAATTAATCGTATCGGCACTCAACCGTTTTTCAGCAAGCTCAAAAGAGATGCGGGTGCGGGTGGAGTTTTCAAAAAAAACATTGGCAATGGTGGTGTCGCGCAGCGCTGGAACTTTTTTGATCGGACGTTGCAGCACTTGCTTAAAATTATCTGCTGTGCGGAATATGGTTTCAATATCCGTTTTGTTCAGTTCTTTAATTCCCAACAAGTGTTTTACCGATAGAGACATGTAGTTGCAGGTTGTTTTCGTTTATACGATATTGATTGTTACAGGCTGATTATCTGTTGTTATATTAACCGATCAACAGCACTTCATCTTTTTTGTCTTTATCCTTCCAGTTTACTTTCACCTTTTGTGAGATGATGGTGTCCACGACCATACCGATATAGTCTGCCTGTATGGGTAATTCGCGGCTGTAATGCCGGTCGATCAATACTAATAGCTCTACATTTTTAGGTCTTCCAAAGTCCAGCAACGCATCCATCGCAGCACGAACCGTTCGTCCTGTATGTAGGACATCATCTATCAGGATTACATTCTTGTTCTCAATGCTAAAATTGATGTCTGTTTGAGAAGGGACAAGTAAACCTCCTTCCTGATGGACGTCATCCCTGTAGAAGGTGATATCCAGTTTGCCGTAGGTGATCTCTTTCTTCTTTGTGATAGCTTCTAGAAATGAAACCACCCTGTCTGAAAGCCAGACACCACGAGGTTGTAATCCTATGATGGCAGTCTCTGTAAAATCAAGATGGTTTTCGATTAGCTCGTGTGCCAGCCGTTGAAGCGTGATGTCAAGTTGTTTGGAATCCAGCAGGGTCTTCAAAGAAGCAGATTTTATGATCGCTCAAAAATAAGCAATGCGGTGAACTGCACAAAGGATAGTTGCAATGAGTGTTTTTACCCGGTACCGCAGATCAATTTGCGTTTAATAAAAGAATTTATTTCATAAATCAAAAATTTAATTTCTAAGCAATGTCCGCTTAACCAAAAGATAACAAAAAAATAAAATTTTTATAAAAATGTTATGTGTTGTCGTATTCCTGTAATAGTTTAGGGTTATCCTTTACAAAAATTATTATACAATTATGAACGCAATTTGTCTACAACATCCTCCCGGAAGCGGTTAGTCCGCTCTTAGTGCCGGACCGAAAGAGGAGGTAGCTGAAAATCCTATGAAGAGTAGGCAATAATCTAAACTTTATGAAAAAAAGAACTACAACTTTTTGGGTGGTTCTGCTATGCCTGCTCGTTATGAGCAGCATTTCGCATGCCCAAATATCGGGAACTAAGAATATTCCCGGCGACTACACTACATTAGCCTTAGCTATCACAGATCTCAATATCCAGGGAGTCGGGGCAGGAGGGGTCACACTCAATGTCCTGGCATCCAACCCGCAAACGGCACCTGCAGGTGGCTATGTGATAACCGCGACAGGTACGAGCAGTAATCCTATCCTAATAGCCGGAAATGCCAATACTGTTACGGCATCAGCTTCCCATACAGCCGGCAACTTGTTTGACGGAATTATAAAGATTGTGGGTGGAGACTATATTACCGTGCAGAATTTCAACCTGCAGGAGAATGCCGTCAATACCACTACGACATTAGCATCCAATACAATGACAGAGTTTGGCATAGGGTTGTTTTATGCAAGTGTTACGGATGGGGCGCAAAACAACACGCTTCAAAATAACACCATTTCGTTAAATGCTACTTATCAAAACGCAATCGGGATTTTTTCCACAACTGCCAACGACGCTGCTACAACGACCGCCGCTTTAGCTACCGCTAATACGGGGCTTAACAGTGGTTTAAAAGTTTATGGAAATACCATTAATAACGTAAAGTTCGGCATTTATCTGATCACCCCGCCCAACACTGCTACGCTTTCCGAAACAGGCATTGACATCGGAGGCACATCAGCCGCAACCGGAAATATGATCACTTATGGTAACAACACCGCCAGCGATGCAAATTATAACCTTTTCGCTACGGCAATGGGAGGCATTGTTCTCCGAAACGGAGCCGGAGGATCGTTACGGTTCAATACGATCACTTCGACGGGCACGGTCGCTAACAATGGAATTCTCATCAGTGCCAGTACAACGCCGTCAGGTGTCACCTACACGACTACAGTGAGCAATAATAACCTTAATATGACGAATACAGGTACTACAGCTGTAACTGCCGTGGATTTTGGCTATGGCATCTCTACGGGGACTATTATCAGTAACGACAATGTTATTATTATCAATCAAAATGTGACGGCGGCCAGTTCCGCAGCCGTTACCGGCATAAAGGCAAATTATGCTACCGCCGGCAAAACGATCAACAGCAATAATGTTACAATTAACCAGAGCTCAACGACAGGGGCTTTATCCAGTGCTACGATGGGTATAAATCTTGCAGGTACTGCTTCGGTTTCTAATATTGCCAATTCCAACATAATTCTGTTCTCGCAGAATATATCTTCCAGTACAGCTGCTACAACGGCAATTACCGGTATCGGAGCCAATGCTGTGGCACCTTTGGTGAATATTAACCAAAATAAAATCACGATAAACCAGGCGATAAATGGCAGCGGAGTGTACGGATCGGGAGCTATTAACTATATTAACGTGAGCGCTGCATCCGGTACCGTTAATGTTACAGATAATAATCTGAATACTGCAGGCGGTTCTATTCGCAGTACGGGAGCATTGGTAGGGGTTTTTCAGGATGCTACCGTGACGGTACTGGTAAATATAAAGTCTGACACATTCAACATTGATAGAATCGCCACGTCCGGTTCCGCTATATTCCAGTCTTCTTCTACATCTCCTTCGGAAGTTGCAGACACCGTTTCCAGTAATGTTATCACGATGACGGGGATAGCAGGTACATCCACTGCTACGGCTATATCTTCTCTGGGAGGTCCTACAGCGCCCGGCTCCAACAGTAAGAATATCAATAACAACATCATCTCGATTTCAGGTACTACCACGGGTATTACGAAAGGGATCATCATCGGGTATTCAAATGGAAATGTTGCCGGAAATGCTGTTAATATCAGTGCTTCGGGTTCTGTGACGGGAATTGAGACCGGTACCGGAGCATTGGCTGAATCAGTTTATAATAATACGCTTTCCCTTGTATCTGCTGGCACGTCACCTACCGTATTAGGCGTTTCAGGAGCTACTGGTACGGGACCGGTGCAAGTATATAATAACACGTTCCAGAATCTGTCTGCCACAGCTGCAAGTACCAGCGCTCCTACTATTGCGGGTATTCAGGTAACGATAGGGAGTGGCAGCAATGTATATAACAACAACGTAACCAACATCAGTACCGGTGCAGGTTCGGGGGGAGCTACCATTTCCGGTATCTCAGTAGCCGGAACACTCACTAATGTTTATAAGAATAAGGTATATGGTATCAGCACCGGTAATACAGGTGCTACTACCCTTGTAAGTGGCATCAGGGTTACAGCGGGTACTGCGGTGAATGTGTACAATAACCTTGTGGGAGATCTTACATCTCCGGCATCTGCCAATCCCGACGGCATAAGAGGGATCAATATTACCTCTACTGCAACGACCTCAGCCATTGGTGTTTATTATAACACGGTCTTTCTGAATGCAACATCTTCAGGTGTAAATTTTGGTACGTCGGGAATTTTTCATACCGTAAATGCAACAGCCACCACGGCAAAACTGGTGTTGAAGAACAATGCCTTAATCAATAACAGCACGGCTTCGGGCACCGGTCTCGTTGCAGCATACAGAAGAAGCGGTACCGCCCTAAACAACTACGATGGTACATCTAACAATAATGTATTTTACGGCGGTGTTCCCGGCGCTGCTAATCTGATATTTTATGACGGCACAACCGGACAGCAGACGATGGCAAATTACAAGACTATAGTAACCCAGGATCAGCTATCACAATCTGAAAACCCTGTATTCTTAAGTACGGTAGGGGCTGCTGCCGGCTTCCTGCATATCAATCCTGCTACAGCTACCCTACTGGAAAGCGGCGGTATGCCTATCTCAGGATATACGGATGACTTTGACGGACAAGCAAGAAATTCCTCTACGCCTGACATTGGTGCAGATGAATTTAACGGTATCAGCCCTGCACCCCAGATTTCAAATATTACACTTACGCCACCCAATCCACAATGTACGGCTACTGCCAGAACCGTAACGGCTACTGTTTCTACGGCTGGAACACCTATTACTTCGGTCACCTTGAATTATAACAACGGTGCAGCAGGTTCTGTGTCAATGACCCTGCAGAGCGGAACGTCCACAAATGGTGTTTGGAGTGGAGTGATTCCTGCAGCTTCGCCTGCCAATACGGTGGTGACCTGGAACATCAATGCAACCAACGCGGGTTTTTCCGGGAATGCACAGGGAAGCTCTTATAAAGATGCCTATCTTCTTACTGCTACAACCGTGGCCACAGCTACGCCAGGGTCAATATGCGGAGGGACAAATTCGACTTTGGGAGTGACTACTATTGATGGTATACCCGGTAATGTAAATATCGGGTCTCAAACCACTACTATTGGTGGTAACGACGGTAACCCCTACCGGTCCGGAAATGGAGCGGGGAACCAGATCCGTATCCAGCTGCTTTATACTGCTGCTGAATTACAAGCTCAAGGATTGGGAGCCGGTCCGATAACCGGATTGGCACTAACGACGACAACGACCACAGGTACTTTGGCCAACTTCAGCATCGGGATGAAGCATACCAGCCAAACCACTACTACCACTAATTTTGATAATGGCAGCTTTACGACTGTCTATACACTTGCTAGTTTTACTCCTGCGGCAGGATTAAATACCCATACGTTCACTACTCCTTTCGTTTGGGATGGAGTGTCCAATATCCTGATCAATTTTTGCCAAACGAATAACGTTTCGGGTACTTCAACAGTCACAGCTTACACGCCGGCTGCAGCCTCTAATCTTAATGCAGCGGGCAGTACGACTGGCTGTACGGCTGCTACAGGTACTGTCGTGACGGCAAAACCCGTGGTGACATTTTATGGTATAGTGGGTACCAGCTACACTAACAACATTACTTACACCTGGACGCCCGGGTCACAGGTAGGGAGTACCATCTCGGTTTCTCCGGCCAGTACACAGGCCTATACCGCTAACGGAATAGATGCCAGTGGATGTACCGTTGTTTCTAACTCCGTTTCAGTTACAGTAATTCCGCCACCCACGGCACCGGCAGCCACCGGCAGTGTACAATGCGGAGCTGGCATACCAACAGGGGCTGTAACTTCTACAGCGGGTGCGAATGGTAATGGGACCTTTTTATGGTATGATGCCCCTAGTGGAGGAACTCTGGTACAAGGCTCAGCAGTCGGAACTGTATTAGCGCCCTATTACAGCAATAATTTCAGCACGGCCACACTTACCAACGCTTCATTATCGGGTGCTGCGGCAATCACCACGGATACATTAAGATTTCACCCGGCCTCTGCCAGTCAGACCGGTGGTTTCACAGTGAATGCCAGTGGTATAAACTCCACAATGTTCCAGACCAGCTTTGACCTGATGTTGGTATCTGCCGGTACGACGATAGCGGATGGATTCAGCTATAGTTTGGGTGATGACGCGGTAGCCACTACGACTACACCTACAGCAGAACATGGCAGTGGTAGCAAAATCAGAATCGGCTTTTTTACGTATAACACCTCCGGAGCAAGCGATGGTAAAGGCATCTACCTGATGTATGGGGTAACTGCCACTACAGGATATACTGCTTCAACGCCCGGAGTTCTGGCATACTCCAATGACACCAGTTGGATACCTTTGTCCGCCAGCACGCTTACCAGCCCGGTATCGGTGAACATTAATGCTGCTGGGCAGCTTACATTAACCGTTGGGTCGAATACGGTTTTCAATAACGTACAACTTCCGGCGGGCTTTTTAAGTGCCAATAAATCAACCTGGAAGCACGTTTTCAGTAGCAGAAGCGGGGGCGTAGCGGGTGGTTTCGGAATGGATAATCTCTCCATCCAGGCAAATACAACAGTGCCCGGCTATACTACTTATCAAAGTTCGATCAGTACAAGTGATACCTTCTACATATCGGAAATGGGAGTAAACGGATGCCAAAGCCAACGTACGCCAATTATCTTTACGGTGGGCACACCTATTGCGAACAACATCATTTCTACAGCTCAAAGTATCTGTGCCGGTAATACGCCCGCTACCTTGACAGGGACAACGCCTACAGGAGGAGGCTCTGTTTACAACTATACTTGGCAAAGGAGTACAACGAGTGCGACAGCAGGATTTACAGCTGCGACAGGAACGAATAATACAAGCAGCTATAATCCTCCCGCTACCAACCAAACCACCTGGTATCGCAGGTATGTAGTTTCCGCAGGTTGTGCAGATACCTCTGCAGCTATTGAGATTACAGTAACACCTGCTATCACCGGTAATACGATCAGCTCATCCCAAACTATTTGTACAGGCGCTGTAGCAGCAGCCTTGACAGGCGCTATGCCAACGGGAGGGACAGGTACTTATTCTTACGCATGGGAAAGCAGCACGACCGGCAGCACCTCCGGGTTTACCGCCGCCAGCGGTACAAATAATACAACCGGATATACACCCGTTGCCACTACACAAACCACCTGGTTCCGCAGGTATGTAACCTCCGGGAATTGCTCCGATACATCGGCTGCAATAGCAATTACCGTGACAACACCGGTAGCAAACAATACGATAAGCGGATCTCAGGTGCTATGCAACAGTAGTCTGCCGGCTACGCTTACAGGCAGTCTGCCGACGGGCGGAGGGCTCTCCGGTTTTACCGTGGATGAAGATTTTGACGGTGGAACGATACCTGGAACGTGGAACGTGATAACAACCAATGCTTCTTATCTGGCCGGCTTTGCTACAATAAACAGTTATGGCAGAACAGGGTCGCAGGGGGCTGTTCGTGTGTATAATTATAACTATAATGCGACAAATAGCGGGCAATTGACCAGGACGATTCCGGCAGCTACCGGCATTGAGCGTCTGACTTTCGATATTGCCGCTGCGAACTATGGAGGTAGCTTCGGCCCGGATACCTTGTATATTCAGACGAGCAGTGGTTCCGGTTTTAGCAATTTGATCACCTACATTTCTACAAACACCGTAGATATACCGGTGGGTATCACCACTGCAAATGCAACCACTTCAGATTTTGTTCCTACAGCTGCTCAATGGACCACGAAATCTATCACGTTACCTGCAGGTACAACACAAGTCCGTTTTGACTTCCAGTCAGGATATGGCAATAACATGTTCATCGATAGCATTCGTATAGATGGTTTGTATAGTTATGAATGGTTGTCAAGCACTGCAAATGGAACCAGCGGGTATAACACTGCTCCCGGTGCTGCATCAGGTCAAAACTATACACCGGGAACGATCACTCAAAATACCTGGTACAAAAGAGTGGTGAAAAGCGGGGCATGCAGTAATGATACCTCCGCATCCGTTAAGCTGACGGTCACGACGCCCGTTGCAGGTAATACGATCAGCACTTCGCAGACTATTTGCAGCGGTTCTACACCCGCAGCTTTAACAGGTAGTACGCCAAGCGGCGGCGGTGTTTCAGGGTTTTCAGTGGATGAGGATTTTGATGGAGGTGCCATACCTGCAGCATGGAGTCTCGCAACAACCAATGCTTCTTATCTCGCTGGTTTTGCAACGATAAACAGCTATGGCAGAACCGGTTCCCAAGGCTCAGTACGGGCCTATAACTATAACTACAATGCTACAAATCACGGGCAGCTGACCCGGACGATTCCGGCTACAACAGGCGTAGAAAGCTTAACTTTTGATATCGCTGCAGCAAACTATGGTGGAACATTTGGTCCGGATACCTTATACATCCAATCAGGAACAGGTTCAGGTTTTACTACTATCGCTACCTATATCTCCACGAATGCGGTGGACATACCTGGCGGTATCACGACCGCCAATGCCACCACATCAGACTTTGTGCCTACTGCCTCACAATGGACCACCAAATCCGTTATGCTGCCGGCAGGAACTACACAAGTGCGATTCGATTTCCAATCAGGGTATGGAAATAATATGTACATAGATAGTATAAGAGTAGATGCCTTGTACAACTATGAATGGCTCGCTAGTACTACCAATGCTACAGCAGGATACGCTGCTGCAAGCGGTACCGCAAATACGCAAGGGTATACCCCGGGCGTACTTACCCAAAACACATGGTACAAAAGAGTGGTGAAAAGCGGTCAATGCGGCAATGATACGTCAGCAGCGGTGGCAATAACGGTAAACGCCATCGGGAGCGCATTGGCTGCTACCAGTTCTTCCGCCACTATAATGCAAGCTGACGGAACAACAAACACCTATTCATCCGCCGCTACTTGCGGACCGATAGTTACTATTATTGATACCAGCGGAGGGAATACGCTCGGAAGCGTTACAGCGTCGGTAACAGTAGATGCATCCGTTCAAACGGCGAACGGTCAGAAATACCTGCAACGACACTACGACATCACACCTGCAAGCAATGGTACGGCAACTTTAGTATTGTATGCTACACAGGCTGAGTTTACAGCGTATAATGCTGCAACAGGTACGTATCCTGCTATGCCGGTCGCACCTGCTGATCTGAATGCAGCGAATGTACGCGTCACAAAATTCAGCGGCACACCGTTTACAACGAACGGTACCCTTATAACACCTACATCGGTACTATGGAACAGTACAAAAAACTGGTGGGAGATAACAATTCCTGTAACAAGCTTCAGCTCGTTCTATATACATACCGGTGCAGCAGGTCCATTATACATTAATCTGGAAAGCATTGCTGCATCCAATCATGGTACGAAGAACAGGGTAGACTGGGAAAGCGTATCAGAAGTGAATGCAGACAGGTACGAACTGGAAAGAAGCACCGACGGTAAAAATTACAGGTACCTTGCAACGGTAAAGGCTAAAGGGGAAGCATCCACGTATTCCTATTGGGATGAAAATGCAGCGATGGGCGTTAATTATTACAGGCTCAGCATGTTTGACAACCATGGCTCGTTCCGCTACAGTAAAGTGGTGACAGCTACAGTATACCAACAGGGAAGGTTATTGCTGGAAGCCTATCCTAACCCGGTTTCAGAACTGTTGAAAGTAAAAGTGACCGGAACAAGGGGGGCGAACGCTCAGGTCGTAATAACGGATATGTCCGGAAGGATGATAACGAAACAACGGCTTAACAGCAATGAAGCAACTTTCAATATGGCACCGTTTGCAGCAGGTATGTATTTCATCAACTATGCCGACGATGTACACAATGAAACCATAAAAGTGAACAAGCAATAACAAGCTTTTCGATTTTACTGAAAAGTCCGGCGAATATCCGCCGGACTTTTTTTATTCAAGGAAAAGAAACTGCTTAAAATTGAGATGAACCCACTCCGGAATTATTAAATTAGTCCCAGCCAAAAGAGAAAGGCTGCACCATCAGCGAAATAATGAACCGGTCATTAGCTTTTAACTTCGTATCGATATTGGTGTCAATGTCAAAAATGTTTTTTGAATCGTCAGAAAAACTGATCGCACTCTTAGTAAGATAGCTGGCACGCACTTTCCAGTTAATACCAAAATGAAAGCCTATTTCGGCTTTTACATACGGAGGTACACGCAGGCTGAGTCCTCCGAACTCATGAACCGCTGCCATACTGACTAATGGCATCACGCCGGCACCTACAGCAAACGAAAAACGATTAGCCCGATCTAAAGATGCCTCACCTCCCGTAATGAGGTCTAAGCCTACCGGTAATCCGAACATAAATCCTGCTCCCGGACCGGAATAACTTGAGGTGGAATTGTAGTTGGCAGAGACCCTGCGGATGGTTACATCATCCACATCAAATAAGTAATAATTAGCGCTTAAGCCAATGTTGATGGCTGCAATTGTTTTTTCACCGGTTCTTGCTACCGGAATCACAAATGAATACACAACGCCGGCACCCCAGCCTTTAACATTTACCGAATGATTGGTATCGGCAACTCCAAATTCATCTATAGTGCGAAAATCGAAAGAGCCGGAGACGGGGATATAACTTAACCCGACAGCATACCGCTGGTAAGGCTTTTTTCTTAGTATGGACATGGGGTCTACTCCGGAGTAAGAGCCATACCGGGGTGATCTGAAACCACTGCCGCTCCATTGTGCCCGGGTATCAGAATGGAAAAACTGCAAAAGCAGAGTGCCGCAAACAAAAAGTAGAGTTTTAATGCGCATGTTGAAAATGAAATTCAGGGGTGTGGAATGACGATGAATAAATTGTCAGGCATTTACAGCGCATGAATTTAAAAAATATAATCAGAATATCAAGGCGTTCCGTTGCATAGCGCTGTGCTTCAGTCGGATGGTAAGATCACCACATTCTTTTCGCTCCGTCTTTCTGGTAAAAGCTAAAATCGGTACTTTCGCCGCGTTAGTATATGCCTAAAACTGCTTTTTTTTTTATTTTATGGATGGCTTTGCTGTGTGCTCTTGCCCCGGCAGTTTCTTTTGGGAAAGTAAATGTGGCGCAATATGATTCTGTAGCGATACCTGTAAATGAGGTGAATGTAAGGAGAGCAACACAACATCAGCTGGACAGTATTTATAAATCAGCTGTTTTTTACCAGTCAAAGAATCCGGAATTTGGTGCCGCGAGGCCCAAGGTCTTTATCAACCGTACGCTGGATTTTTATTTTTTGCTCGGGTTGTTATTGTTTTTAGGTTTCATCCGTTTTGTAGATCCACGGTACCTGAGCGAACTACGGGAAGCTTATTTCAATACCGGTTTGAGCAGCAGGTCTGTAAAGGATAAACTTGAAGGAGCTACGCTGAGCAATGTGCTGATGAATATCTTTTTTTCGCTGACATTTGCCGCTTATGCGTTTTACATTATCCGCAATTTCGCCTCTGTAGAACAGCAGAAAGTCATCTCACCTTTATGGATCTTGTTACTGGTAGGTGGTGTAGTAATCATCTATACAGTCAAATACTTTGTTATCCGTTTCAGCGGATGGGCATTTTCCATGCAAACGATTACTGAACATTACCTCTTTAATGTATTTTTGGTGAATAAAGTATTGGCTATCGTACTGCTTCCCTTCGTCATCATCATGGCATTTCCCAGCCCCATGTGGTCATTCCCGGCGCTGCTCATTTCTCTTATTATCGCGCTCGCGTCCTTTGTTTCACGGTATATCCGTTCCTGGAAGGTACTGGGCTCCTTCTTTCAATTCAGTAAATTTCATTTTTTTACTTACCTTTGCGCCTCGGAAATATTGCCATTGGCAGTTTTGATGAAATTTTTATTCAGTCAAATCGTTTAGCAATAGGCGTTTGAGCGGAATCAGAGATTCTTCAAAAACCCTTAAACTACCGTTTTAGAATCCAATGACTAAAGTAGCAACTACGGCGAAGAAAGTAACTGTGAAAAAAGTAACTGCAGCGAAGAACGGGGACACGAAGAAACACGTAACCCTCAATAAGATACTTATCACACAACCGCGCCCCGATACAGACAAATCTCCTTATTTTGATCTGGCAAAAAAATACAACCTGGAGTTTGATTTTCACCCGTTTATACGTGTAGAGGGGGTTTTGGGAAAAGACTTTCGCAAGCAGAAAATCGACATCGCAGAATACACGGCCATTGTGTTCAACAGCCGTAGTGCAGTGGATCATTTCTTTCGTATCTGTGAAGAGCTGAAGGTAAAGATATCGCAGGATATGAAATATTTCTGTATTACCGAGGCTGTGGCACTGTATCTTCAAAAGTTCATCCTGTACCGCAAGCGTAAAGTGTTTTATTCTGCAGACGGATCCGTTGATGGTTTGAAAGAAGTGCTGAATAAACATAAGAACAACGAGCGTTTCATTGTACAGGCTTCTGATATGATGAACAAGAACGAAATCAAGGATTATCTGATAAAACATAATGCAGATTTCGTGGAAGCTACCTATTATCGCACCGTTACCAATGATATTTCTCCGGTGATGAAAAACGGCTTTGATATGATCGTTTTCTTCAGCCCGTTTAGTGTGCAGGCCCTGTTCGAACATGATCCGAAATTCAAACAAAATGGTACGCTTATCGGTGCCTTTGGTCCTACCACATCCAAAGCTGTGGAAGAAGCGGGGTTACGCCTGGATGTGAAGGCGCCTGCCCCCAACTCGCCATCCATGGTATCCGCGTTGGAAAGTTACCTGAAGGAAAATAAGAAATAGCCGGATCGGCTCCAAAGAATAACTGTCGAAAATGCTCTGTAGGGATACGGAGCATTTTTATTTTCGCATATAGCAAAAGAACGCCGCTATTCGTTCTGCTTCTGTGGGGAATGTTTTTGCGATTTTTGATCCTTGTTAATTCGCCGGTGCGTATTGCTTATCCCCTCATTGTACCTATGCCTTAAAAACAATGAAGGTTTAATCTTTAACTTGCGGGAATGGCGAACAAATTGATGGGAGAACAGAGCCTTTACCTGCAGCAACATGCACATAACCCGGTAGATTGGTACCCCTGGGGAGACGAGGCATTTGAACTGGCAAAGAAAGAAAACAAACCGGTGATCGTGAGTATAGGCTACGCTGCATGCCACTGGTGTCATGTAATGGAGCATGAAAGTTTTGAGGACGCTGTTACGGCAGCCTATATGAATGAACACTTCATCAATATCAAAGTAGACCGTGAAGAACATCCTGATGTAGATCAGATGTATATGGATGCAGTACAAGCTATAAGCGGGAGCGGAGGGTGGCCCTTAAACGTGTTCGTAACCCCCGATAAGATTCCTTTTTATGGCGGGACCTATTATCCCCCGCAGCCGGCTTACAGCCGTCCTTCCTGGATGCAGCTGATGCAACGCATGACGGAGATCTGGACACAGCGACCGGAGGAAATTCAAGCCCAATCGGAACAAATGCTTACTTTTTTGAAGAATGCATCCCGTATCGGATTCAAACCTGGAAATATAGTTTGGGAGAAAAAAAATGCAGATGAAATAGCTGAAAATCTGCTTCGCCATGCAGATAAAAAACAGGGTGGGTTTGGTAATGCCCCCAAATTTCCGCAAACAATGGCCATACAATACCTGCTGGAACATTATCACTATACAAAACACGAAGCGTCCCTTCAGCAAGCACTCCTGAGCCTGGATAAGATGATGGAAGGCGGTATTTACGACCAATTAGGCGGTGGTTTTGCGAGATACAGTACAGATGCCGACTGGTTGGCACCGCACTTTGAAAAAATGCTCTACGATAATGCGCTTTTACTGAAGGTCTATTGCACGGCTTATCGCCTGACGAAGCAGTCTAAATACAAGACGGTCATAGAAGAAACGATTACGTTCGCAGAACGGGAACTGAAAGACGAATCGGGGATTTATTATAGTGCGCTGGATGCAGACAGTGAGGGCATAGAAGGGAAATTTTACACCTGGACATGGGACGAATGGAATGCCGTTTTTAAGGAGGAGGAGGATATGTTGAAAGACTATTTTGGTGTTAAGGAGCTTGGTAACTGGGAGCATACGAACATTCTGCATGTTGCACTAAACATCAATGAGATAGCGGCAAAAAGGGGCATTTCAAAAGAAGTTGTTGAGCAGAGAATTGCAGAGGGGAAAAAACGTTTGTTGGCATGGAGGGAAAAGAAAATTCGCCCTGCGACGGATGATAAAAGCCTATTATCATGGAACGCGCTGATGAATACGGCATTGGTGGATGCGGGTATAGCGTTGAGCGATATGCAGTACCTCGACCGTGCACGGGAACACATGAATTTGCTGCTGGCGAACTTCACCGAAAACGGATCATTACGGCACGTGTGGAAACAAGGGAAAGCCAGGATTGACGCCAGTTTGGAAGACTATGCTACCCTGATCCAGGCATTACTGCAGTTGGGAAGTGCAACCGGTGATGCAACCTGCATTCTTGAAGCCAACCGCTACGCCGAAACAGTGATGCATGATTTTTTACAGGAAGATGGTGTGTTGTTTTACTACAGTGCTGCTCACTCCAAAAATGTTCCGGTACGAAAGATTGATTTGTATGATGGTGCCTTACCTTCCGCTAACGCTTTGATGGCCTACAATCTGTCTGTTTTGGGTAGGTGTATGGGCCGGAATATGTGGATAGAGCAGTCAGATCAGATGCTGCAGCAATTGCATCAAGCAGCCGCCAAGCATAGCCTTTCTTTTGCTTTTTGGTCATTACAAATGCAACGTGCTGCGTATGGATTGAAAACTGTATTGCTTACCGGGGAGGAAAGAACAGCTTTCAAAATTGAGTTCGATAAGGTCTTATTGCCGCACACCTTCATTTTTTCAACGACCGGTGAGGCGGAAATTCCACTCACGGCAGACAAGAAAAATCGGAAAGAATCGTTTATATTTGTTTGCACTGAAGACGCATGTTACCCTCCTGTCTCAGATGTTTCTCAGGCAATAGACCTTATTTAACAAACAAAAACTCTCGTAGAATGGAATTTGCGTCAACTATTTTTTTTAAAGACTTGCATTTTTGGAAAAATCTTTAAATATTGTGTGCGGTTTATCGGAAGAGTGTATATAAAAACCAAAAATTTTACTTTTATTTGCCTAATTGCAAAAACAATAACAATAACTAAACAAAGTATGAAACAACTTACCCTGAAGATTTCTGCTGTCGCTTTTTTGGCATTGGCTGCAAGCTGTGGAAGTTCGGGTACAGGCGGACAACTAGTTGGCTCTAACAACATGCTTAACTATAAGGCTCCTGTGCCTCTCGGTATGGTATATGTACCCACCGGTATCTTAACTATGGGCGCCAGCGATGAAGATGTTCGTGGTAGAAATGATGCGATGCTGCGTAAGACTCAGGTGACCGGCTTTTACATGGATGCTACCGAAATTTCGAACGCAGAGTATCGTCAGTTTACCAATGGTGTTCGTGATTCTATTGCGCACACTATCCTGGGTGATTTTATAGACGACGAAAACGGCAACCAACGAGTGGACTACAGAAAGAAGATCAATTATGTAAACCCTGACGTTCAGGATCAGTTGATGGGACTTTACGTAGATGCTACGCAATCAGGATGGGGGAAAAAGCAATTTGATAACACCAAACTGGTGTATCATTACGAAGCCTTCGATTATGAAGCGGCTGTAGCCAATCCCAATCAACCTCAAACAAATTATATTCGCAAATACGATATCAACGTATATCCCGATACTACTGTTTGGGTTCGCCAATTTAACTATTCATACAACGAGCCTATCGCTCAGCAATATAACTGGTTCCCGGCATTTAACAATTACCCTGTAGTGGGTGTTAACTATGCACAGGCAGAAGCATTTTGTAACTGGAGAACGAGTTTGTGGAAATCAGAAAGAGAAAAGAATAAGCAATATTTCGAAGGAGAATTCAGAATTCCTAACGAAATGCAATGGGAGTGGGCAGCCCGCGGTGGCCGTAACCAATCTCCATTCCCCTGGGGCGGTCCTTACGTAGTAAACAAAAAAGGTTGCTACCTGGCTAACTTCAAACCTCAACGTGGCAACTACGCAGCAGATGGTGGCTTATATACAGTGCCGGTTGACAGGTACTGGCCTAATGATTACGGACTGTACAATATGTCAGGAAACGTAAGCGAGTGGACTTCCTCTAACTATAGCGGAACTGCCTATCAAACTGTAGCTGACATCAACCCCGATATCCGTACACAGCTTAGCGAAAACGATCCTCAGTGGTTGCGTCGCAAAGTAATACGCGGTGGTAGCTGGAGAGATGTACAGTATTACCTGCAGGTAAGTACAAGGGATTGGGAATTTGCAGATACAGCAAAATCTTACATCGGCTTCCGTTGCGTTTACGGACAGTTAATGCCATCATTGACAAACAGACGCTAATTTCTTAATCAAATATTTCTCACAAAAATTATCCTGAAAAACAACATAAGAACATGAATTCGATAGGTCTTTTTTTCGAAACCAAACAAGGAAAATACTTCAAAAACCTCATTATCGGTTTAGGAGCGGCAGTGGTACTTATTGGAGCGTTGGCAAAGATTCAGCACTGGTCTTGGGCTGGTCCGGCATTGACAATTGGTATGTGTACAGAGGCATTCATCTTTGCCTTGTTAGGTTTACTCCCTCCTCATAAAGACTACTATTGGGAACGTTACTACCCGAACCTGGATGAAAATCCGCACGTAGAGGCATATCGTAAAGGTATTAAAACTCCGGCTGGTCAATCTAAAATCGGTGGTTCTGCCTCTAAATCATTAGATCAAATGTTGGAAGATGCGAACATTACTCCGGCTAACCTGAGCAAATTAAGTGACAACTTCCAGAAATTTGGAAATGTTGTAAACCAGGTAAAGGATATTACCGAAGTGACATCTGCTACCAACGCTTACTCTCAGAGTGCACGTGAAGCAGCGCATGCTTTAGGTGAAATGAAAGGTACATTTCAGGGTGCTGCTACCACTATGGCATCTTTTAATAACGCCGCTGATGATACGGCTAAATTCCATTCACAAGTTCAGATCCTTTCTAAAAACTTAGGCTCATTGAACCAGATTTATGAAGTGGAATTGCAAGATGCTAACAACCACCTGAAAGCCATGAATAAGTTCTATAGCAATTTAGTGTCTGCTTCAGATGCAATGGCATCCAGTGCTACAGATGCGGTAGCAGCTAAAGAACAAATTTCTATGCTTTCGACCAATCTTACGAAGCTGAACCAGATATATGGTAACATGCTTTCTGCTATGCAAGGTCGCTAGTTTAGCATATGTTTTAGTAAGTAGAATTCATAACAATAATATAGATAACTAAAATAAACACACAGGATGTCTCTACCTAAAGAGCCTCGGCAGTTAATGATCAACCTGATGTACCTCGTGTTGACGGCGATGCTCGCCCTCAACGTGTCATCAGAGATCTTACACGCCTTTAAGACTATTAACCAGAGTATCAGCTCCTCGAACTCTTCCATCAAGGAGAAAAACGAGAAAATATATGATGGCTTAAATAATTTGGCAAACGACAATGTGAAGGGAGAGAAAGCCCGTCCGTATAATGAAAAAGCCAAGCAGGCAAAAGCAGCCTCTCAGGAACTCATTGATTACCTGGAAGGATGGAAGAAGAGAATGATTGATGGTACAGGAGGATATGAACCCGGTCCCGATGGCAAACCAGAGATCAAAGGTCAGAGTGATATAGACGCCTCAACAAGAATGTTAGTAGAAGGAAACGGGGGAGATACAGTGAAGCAAAAGATCGCTGATTTAAGAAAATTGTTATTGAGCTTAGTGAATCCTGCAGTACCTGAAGAATTTGCAAAGCAAATGCCTTTGAATATTGCCGAGGTAGAGAGAAATGATAATAATCCTACCGCCGACTGGAAGGTTGCTTATTTTCATAACATGCCTACTGTTGCCGTTGTTACCCTGATGTCCAAATTTCAAAATGACGTAAGAAACAGTGAAGCTATGGTAGTGAATCAATTGATTAGTGAAGCCGGTTCTGAAGATATCAAGTTTGATGAAATCAAGGCAATCGCTGTTGCTGAGAATAACTACGCATTAGCTGGTCAGACTGTTAAAGCAAGCATTTTGTTGGCAGCTTATAACAAGCAGGCTAATCCTTCCGTGTCTTCCAGCAGTGGTCGCGTTACAAAAGTGGAGAACGGGGTAGCTAGCTGGGAAACCGTTGCTTCCGGAACCGGTTTACAAACTGTACGTGGTACCGTAAGTGTTAATCTGGGTGGTGGCCGTAACGAAACACGTCCTTATGAATTCCAATACATGGTGGGTTCAACAGGCGCGTCTATTCAGTTGGATAAGATGAACGTATTCTATATTGGTGTTCCTAACCCGATTACTGTAAGTGCTGCCGGTTATTCTATCGAGGATATATCCGTTTCTATTCCCGGAGCTACTGTTGCCGGAAAAGGAAAAGGACAATATGACGTTACTGTAACTACTCCCGGTAAAGTAACTGCGTCAATTCTGGCTAAAACTGCACAAGGCGCCAAGCCGGTGGGTGCCATGGAAGTACGTGTGAAATCCATCCCTGATCCTGTAGCTAAGGTTGGAGGAAAAAGCGGAGGTACAATGCCTACATCTGTATTCAGCGCTCAACTTGGTGTGATAGCTGTTTTAGAGAACTTTGATTTTGATGCCAAGTTTTCCGTAACCAGTTTTGATTTTTCTTGGTATCCTAAGCGTGGAGGTGAATATCAAGGACCTTACACAATTAAAGGATCCCGTTTTGAAGGTGATTCCCGTGTAAAAACATACTTTAACAATGGTGTGAAAATTGGCGATAAGGTGTTTATTGAGAATATTAAGGCTGTAGGACCTGATGGCAGAACTAGAACATTAGGGTCTATTAACCTTACTTTGATTTAATTTTTTCTAAATTTACTAACTTAGCTAATCCGTCTAAGGAATATGACTATTAATATGATAAATAAGTTTGCTTTTTCGGCTTTCGTGTCATTAGTTGTTGCAGGTACCAGCTGTTTTGCCCAGAATGTTATGGATGCTCCACAACAAGGGTCTCCGGATGAACCTGTAAGCAAGAATTGGACACCTTCTTTGGTTCGTGATGGTGTATATGATAGGACTCCTCACGTCAACCGTGCATTAGATTGGCAGCCTATCAGAGAAGCTGACATCATGTGGAAAAAGAGAGTGTGGAGAGAGATCGACACCCGTCAAAAGCAAAACATGCCTTTCCGCTTTCCCGGTGATGAGTATTCAGGCGGTGGTATGTTTATCGAAATTTTGCTGGATGCTTTAAAAAAGGGTAAGATCAAAGCATACTCTACTGCAGATGATCGTTTCTCATCTGCGTTGACCAGAGAGCAGATATTAGATATGGTGCAGGGAACCGTGGATTCTGTTTTGGTTGTTGATCCTGAAACCGGGCAAGAAAGTATCGTGATTAAAAGAAGAGAGTTCAACCCGGATGTAGTAACTAAGTTCCGTATAAAGGAAGATGTTATATTCGATCGTAATTTAGGTAGAATGGTAACAAGAATCATCGGATTGGCACCGGTTCGTGATATTTATAACGATGATCAGTCTTATCGCGCATCTCAGTCGATGTTCTGGTTATACTATCCTGAAATCAGAGAGCTGTTGGCCCAGTATGAAGTATTCAATCCTGAAAATGATATGTCCCGTATGAATTGGGATGAGTACTTTGAAAACCGGTTCTTCTCCAGCTATGTGACTAAAGTGAGCAATCCTTTCAACACCAACTTCAAGGAAATGAACCTGGGTGATCTGGATGCCCTTTATGAAGGACAACGTGTAGGAGAAATGCTCTTTAACAAGGAACATGATATGTGGGTGTATTAATCCGCTTTATCTTATATTTTTATAATCGCTGCGAACTACTTCGTGGCGATTTTTTGTTTTACTTGGATTATCTTGCGCGTCTAATTTTCGTTCATGCCCGTTCAAGATCTGCCTGTATTAGAGGTTTGTCTGTCACCTGCTTTACTTCATTTGTTTGACACAAAAGATAAAGTAGTGGTGATCATTGATGTTTTCAGAGCTACATCTACTATTGCTGCCGCATTGCATAATGGAGCCAAATGCGTGATACCGGTTGCATCAGTGGAAGAATGTATAGCGCTTGGCAGTAGCCTAGAAAACAGCCTCACTGCCGGTGAAAGGGACGGCAAGGTGGCAGATGGTCTGGAATACGGTAATTCGCCGTTAGAGTACCCCTGTGAGTTTATTGATCAGAAGAACCTGGTGCTAACCACCACGAACGGGACCCGTTTGCTCCATATGGTAAAGGATGCTGATACTATTATCACCGGAGCCTTCCTGAATTTGTCCGCGGTATGCGAATTTCTCATTGCACAGGGGAAATCTGTGGTGTTAGGCTGTGCAGCCTGGAAAGATCGTTTTAACCTGGAAGACAGTTTATTTGCCGGTGCTGTGGTCAGCAAAATCAGGGACCATTTTTCCATCCATTGTGATAGCGCGCGCGCATGCAGCCATTTATATGAATCATCCAAGGGCAATTTGCTTGAATTTTTGGCAGACAGTTCTCATTACCGTCGGCTGTCAGGTTTCGGGTTGCTAAAGGATCTGGAATATTGCACCACTCCGGATCTCCATCCTGTAGTACCCATACTGAAAGGCAGAGAGCTTGTCATTCATCAGTAAGTCTGCTCTTTTGCCAGTCTGATAAGCGGGATAAAGGTTATGAAGCGACATTTTCCTGCGCAATTTCATAGATCAGCTGCAATAATGTTTCGCCCACTGCCTTCAGCGTATTTCTGTCGATGACATTCATGTCATCATCATGTGTATGCCAATGCTGGGCAAATGCTGTTTGTGAATTACTAGGAAGGTTAATGATATCTACTGTAGGTATTTTAGCTATTTGATTGACAAATACATGATCGTCGGTTATCGACGGTCCGGCTTCAAAGGGGAAATAAGAAGAATATCCTGCTGTACCTGCAGCGCGCCAAATTTGTTGCTGTATGTTGCTTGCATATTGTGTGGAAATACCTTCCATAGGGAAGCGTGCGCCGCGTGCACCCACCATATCCAGCAGAATTCCGAAAGACGCAGTATAGCCCGGAATGTGAGGGGTGCGCGCCCAGTACTGTGTTCCGAGCGCATAACTATCGTCCCCCCATTCTGTTTTCCCGTAGTCTTCCACATCCGTAAGTAAAATGTCAATACCTAAGTTTGGGGGAAGTGGTTTCGTTTGAAGCTGTCTTGCCAGTTCTATCAAAACGGCTACGCCGCTGGCACCATCATCTGCCGCTACAATAGCTTTGTTTTGATCTTTTATATCCCGGTCTGCCCACGGACGACTATCCCAGTGTGCGAGTAGTAATATCCGGTGACTTGCTGCGGGGTTGATAGCACCGACGAGATTAATGCAAGGCAGCATGGTTCCGTCTCCTGCTTTTACTTTGGTACTCTGAACATATACCGTATCGCAAAATTCGGTGAGTTTTCTTTCCATCCAGGCGGCACAGTTTTTCTGGGCAATCGTACCGGGTACCCGGGGACCAAAGCTTACCTGTTTTTCGATATAGAAGTAAGCACTGTCTGCGTTGAAAACTGGTTTATCGACAATTAAGGTCTGTTCAGACGTGTCCTTTCTTTTATCGTCGGTTCTATTTTCTATATTGTCTTTGCAGGCGCAAAAAAAGAGGCTAAAAGCCAGTAGCTGTGATATTTGTTTAATGTAGTGCATGAAAAAAGCCTTATCGGATAGACAAGGCAAAATAACTTAAAGTTTCTGATTATCGCTGCCGGAATCAAGGCTTTAACTTTACTTCAGCCGCTTGCTGCACTTCTTTGTCTTCCCCTTCATTGTTATGTACAACCACTAGGACATGCATATTGTCAACATTCCAGCCCTTATCTTTCGGAACCTGGTATTTGTAAATTCTGACAAATACCCTTCCTGCTTCTTTTGTAGGGAATTCGTTCAGAAGCGCATCTCCGGTAGCAGTTGTCAACATATCACGCAATACATGATTATGCTCATACTCCGGTATGGTTTTATCCTCTTCGTTTTTTTGAGCATCGATAATGCCGTCTTCCGTCACCATGATAGTCAGGTTTTGTTTTTTGGCAACAGCAGCCGTGTAAGCACCTCTTACCGTTAAGGTCACTTCATTGCTGGCGTCATTGAAAGCAGTGGATACGCTAAGATTTAAAGAAGGTGGCAATGCGAGGCGGTTTTCGATAATGCTTAACCATTTGTTTCTGGAAGATACAAAATAAGTACCCTCATCTTTTGTCCTGTCGAACACGGCTGCCGGTTTGTTAGGATCGCCGCCAAAATAGGTTTCCTGTAATTGTTTGGCAAAGTCCGTCTGGAAATTGTATTTCGACTCGCCGCTGATAGGAGAGGTGAGGCTTCCTGCATGAAGTCCTACCACTACGATCCGATCGGGATGCAAAGAATCCGCTTTTTTTAATAAGGCAGCACCCGCCGGGCAATTCGGACATTTTACCCCTGTAGCTTCTTCTACAAAAACCATCCGTTTTTCGGGCGACTCAGTAGAGGCTACAAATGTGGTATCGGACAACGTAGAGCCACTACCCAACGACAGCGATCCTTTTTCAGTACAAGAGTAAAACAAACCGGTAGCGCAGGCAGCCGATAGGATAATTATCTTTTTCATTTTGGAAATAGCGAATTAAACGACGAATTTAAGCAATTTATGTTTGCAAAATTTAAATCGAATGGATATGAAGCAGTATCTTTATCGACTTAGTTTGATATGTTATGGAAGAGACTAAACGACAAAGACAGGTAGCCAAACTCGTGATGGAAGAGCTGAGTGATATTTTTCAAAAAGAAGGTATAAACGTAATAGACGGGGGCATGGTTTCTATTTCCAAGGTGAGCCTTACACCCGATTTGCTTGAAGCCCGTGTGCATCTGAGCCTGTTTCAGATAAAGAATCCGGAGGAGTTGATGGGAAGCATCAGGGAGCGGACGAAAGAATTTCGCAATCAGCTGGGCATGCGCGTTCGCAACCAACTGCGTCGTGTACCTGATCTTCATTTTTTTGTCGACGACACACTCGGCTATGTAGATAAAATGGAAACATTATTTAAGCAGATACGGGAAGAGCGGGAGGCGAAAGAAAGCGGGAAGAAGGAAGGATCTGCGGATCAGTAACGGGAGCAGCGCTGATCCGGCTTCGAACGTATATCCTGAATATCAAATAGTATTTCCCTTGACATTAGTAAGACAACTGGCATGGCGCTACCTGCGTGGCAAACGAAGCGGAAATGCTGTTCCCGTTTTATCACGCATCAGTATGGCTGCAATTGCTGTAGGTGCGGCTGCTATGGTGGTATTGTTTTCGGTCTTTAACGGTTTCGAACATTTAATCAAAGACCTGTACAAGGCGTTCTACCCTCCGATAAAAATCACAGCAGCAAAAGGAAAGTTTTTTGCGCTTCATGATACCCAATTGGATGCAGTCAGAAACACGAATGGGGTACAGTATATCAGCCGGGTAATAGAAGATAATGTCTGGCTGACCGCAAATGACGAAGAAGCCTTAGCAACACTTAAAGGCATTGATGCCGTATATGCTAAAGTAAATGAGCTGGAACCTTACGTATTTGAAGGAAACGCCACCGTTTCAGATTCTCCGTTTGCTACTACGATTGTAGGTCTTCATATCGCTAATAAATTAGGACTGCAACCGAATAATGTATTTAGTAAACTACAGGTTTACTATCCCAACCCGAAGATAGAAAACCCGGTACTGAATCCCACAGAAGCCCTTCAGTCAAAACTCTTCAGTGTGGATGGTGTGTTTCGTGTGCAGGATGAATTTGATAGCCGGTACGTGATCGCTTCTTTGTCCGGCGTACAATCTTTATTCCTTCAGGAGGGCAGGTATTCCTCTCTGGAGATCAGTACACTGCCTGGTACAAATACAGAAAAACTGAAGGAGCTCTTGCAAAAGCTATTGGGAAGCAACTATGTAGTAGCTACCCGTTTCGAACAGAACAGGACGCTCTATATGGTGATGAAGACCGAGAAATGGGCCGTGTACGCGATATTGCTTCTGGTATTGATCATAGCCTCTTTCAATATGGTGGGAGCGCTGACGCTTTTAGTGATTGAAAAGCAAAAAGACATAGCCATACTCAAAGCAATGGGAGCTACCGGCAATTCCATTCGGAAAATCTTTTTTGTGGAAGGGGTCCTCTGGGCGCTTATCGGCGGCGGCATGGGCATCCTGATTGGCACTCTTCTCTGCCTGGGTCAGCAACATTTTGAATGGATCAGGCTTCAGGGAGCCTTTATCATCGAAGCCTATCCGGTAGCCATGAAACCGGCTGATGTATTGCTCATTATAGCTACCGTGGTAGTCCTGGGGCTATTGGCGGCATGGTATCCTGCCAGGAGAGCAACTAAGGTGCAGGATCCGAGTCTCAAAGCAAACTGATCATCCGGCTACATTTTCTCCGGTAACTTAATGCCAAGCAAGTTCATACCATGTCTCAATATGGATGCGGTCATTATGATCAGCATCAAGCGAAGATGCTTTTTCTCGCTGTTTTCTGCTTTTGTTATACTATGTATTTCCCAAAAAGAGTTGAATTGTTGCGCCAGCTGGAAACTGTAGTTACAGATAGCAGAGGGATTCAGTTCACGGCTCGCCTCCTCCAGTACATTACAATACTGTTCGAGCATCACAGCCAGTTTTTTTTCTGCCGGTAAGATCGCTTCCGTCAATTGAAAGGTCTGAAAGCGAATATTCTTCGGCATCATTTCATATCCTTCTTTCCGGAGAATGGAGCAAATACGGGCATGGGCATATTGGATGAAGGTAGCGGTAAATCCATGCAGGTCGATACTTTCCTGCGGGTTGAAGATCATCTTCTTTTTAGGATCTACACGCAGCAGATAAAACTTCAAAGCACCTAATCCGATCATTTCATACAAGGCATCGAGTTCCTGCTGCGAAAAACCTTCTGTCTTCCCGGCAGCCTCGGTTTGGGCTTTCGCCAAAGCAGTCATTTCGGCCACCATGTCATCAGCATCGACCACGGTCCCTTCACGACTTTTCATCCTGCCGCTTGGCAATTCCACCATTCCGTAGGAAAGGTGGTGAATCCCATTCGCACAAGGCTCATTGAGCTTTTGCAGGATCAGCTTGAGTACCTGCATATGGTAGTTCTGCTCATCCGCGATCACGTAAATACTTTGATCCAGTTTATAGTCGTCATATTTAAGTTTTGCTGTACCAAGGTCCTGCGTGATGTACACCGATGTGCCGTCTCCGCGAAGCAACAGTTTTTGATCTAACCCGTCATTCGTCAGGTCGATCCATACAGAACCGTCCTCTTTTTTGAATAATACATGTTTTTGCAAACCTTGTTCTACAATGGTTTTACCGAGCAGGTAGGTCTGACTTTCATAATAGAATTTATCGAAATCAATACCCAGCTTTTTATAGGTTACATTGAACCCCCTGTACACCCATGTGTTCATTTGTTTCCAGAGATCGTAGGTAGCTGCATCACCGGCTTCCCATTTACGTAGTAACTCCTGTGCTGCTTTCATGATCGGAGCTTCCTTTTCAGCCAGTTTCTCCTCGATGCCATCTTGCACCAACTCTTTAATCTGCTCTTTGTAAACGTCGTTGAACTTTACATAATAATCACCTACCAGGTGATCACCCTTTGTTCCGCTGCTTTCCGGGGTAGCACCGTTCGCATAATCCATCCAGGCGATCATGGATTTACAGATATGGATGCCCCGGTCGTTAATAAGGTTGGCTTTTACCACCTGATTGCCGGTAGACTTTAATATTTCTGCCACGGCATAGCCCAAAAATATATTTCGCAAATGCCCGAAATGCAGAGGTTTATTCGTGTTGGGCGAAGAGTATTCGACCATAACGCGCTTATCTTTTTTTGCCTTTTCGCCAAAATGAGCGTCGTTAAAATGATTCAACAGGAACTGTGACCAAAACTTATCCTGAACAGTGAGGTTCAAAAAACCGCTGACGATCTCGTAGCCGGCAAACAAGTCTTCATTGTCAGCCAACAGTTGCTTACCGATGGCATTGCCGATCTCCTCCGGTTTTTGACGCAGCAGCTTTACAAAAGGGAACAATACTACCGTATAATCACCCGTAAACTCCGGCTTGGTTTGGTTAACGGCAATGCTGTTCTCCGGGAAACTGACATCAGGGTATAGCGTTCTCAAGGCAGCTTCCGCGGCCGTTTTTATTTGGGCTGTAAGCGTCATAATCGTCTGGTAATTGAGGTGCAAAATTAGTTGATTAGTTGGTGTTGATGGTTAGATTTTTTGTACCTGGAGAAGAGAACGGCAGGAAGCTACGGAAGCGATGGTAGCTTTACCGCATAGTTTACATCAGGCAGGGATGAGATAGCCGGCCGAGACATTATAGACAGGCTACCCGGAGGTTTAACAGAGGTGCCGGTTTATATATTGAGGGGTAATAATCAGCGAGACCGATCCCTATCCCAATACAAGGGTCGAAAAACAGTAAGTTCCGGGATGATTTAAGCTGAATGGATATGTATTAATTACCAGCTGCCGCTGGCGCCGCCGCCACCGAAACTTCCGCCACCGAAGCCGCCAAATCCGCCCCCACTGCTGCTTCCACCGCCCCAGCCACTACCGCCACCGAAGCCTCCCCAATAACCGCCGCCAAAACCACGGGAACCCCGGCCACTCATGTAGCCGCCCCCCCCGTTACCACCACCCATAGCGCTAAGGATAGCTACAACGATGAAAACAATAACGATCAGCACGACAATACCTCCGATACTAATGTCTTTTCCTGATGCCTCCGGTTCGGCTGCATATTCACCCTTCGAAGCTTTCATGATGGCTTCTACGCCATTATTGAACCCTCCGTAATAGTCGCCGTTTTTAAAATATGGAGTGATCTCATGCCTGATAATTCTGCCGCATAAGGCATCCGTCAGTGCACCTTCCAGCCCATAGCCGGTAGAAATGTTGATCTTCCGGTCATGGATAGATGCTAATACCAGTACCCCATTATTCTTAGCGGCACGTCCTATCTTCCAACGATTCGCAAGCTCCACAGCATATTGCGCCACTTCATAACTGCCAATGGATTTTACCGTTACAACAGAGATCTGCGTAGAAGTAGTCTTGTCAAAGTCAACCAGCTTGCGTTCCAGCGTTGCTACCTGTTCGGCACTCATGGTTTTCGCAAGATCGTTTACCAATCGTGGCGGGTTCGGAGCCTGGGGGAAATCGGAATCGCTTTGAGCAAAACCGAAACTGACTGTGAAGGAAAAAATCCAGCACAGGATTATAGGGGGTACCAGTTTTCTGAGCGCTATCATCATTTACCAAAAACTATTTCGTCAGGCAGTTCATTCTTCGTGACAGCAGGATCATAAGGGAAATGATGTTTTAAGGCATTGCCAAGTTCCAACACACAACTTGCTATTCCTTCTGCTATTCTGGATTCTTTAAAATGTTCTAAAAGATGACCTGCTGCTTTCTCCCAAAATACCGGTCCCCCGGCTTTCAGATAAATCTGTTCATCTCCAAAAATGGCAAACTGCTGATCGTCCAGTGCTACGTACACCAGGACGGCGTTCCGTCGTTCCGTATTGGACATTTTCAGCTCTGCAAAAATCTCCTTGGCACGATCCAGCGCATCCAGGTAGCTACAGCTGGACTCCACAAACACCCGGATCTCGCCGGTAGTCTGTGCTTCTACCGTTCGTATAGCCGCTACAATGCGCTCCCGGTCATCCTGCTCCAGCAGATCGTCGTTTTTCTTTTTAGAGAAAGAGAACATTCGTTTAAAATTGTACCTGTGGCGCTTTTTGGGCATTGGCATCAGCCTCGAACATCCCCTTAGCCTGGAAGCCCATCATGCCGGCAAAAATGTTGTTCGGGAAGACACGCAATTTGGTATTGTATTCCTGTACCGCATCATTGAAGGATTTGCGGGCTACGGTAATGCGATTTTCCGTTCCTTCCAGTTGCACCTGCAGGTCCCTGAAAGCCTCTGTAGCACGTAGTTGCGGATAGTTCTCTGTCACTACCATCAGGCGTCCCAGCGCCTGGCTCAGTTCACCCTGTGCTGCCTGAAATTCTTTCAGCTTTTCAGGAGTAAGGTTTTCAGGATTTACCTGTATAGAAGTAGCTTTTGCACGGGCATTGATCACATCCGTCAGGGTCTTTTGTTCGAAGTTGGCAGCTCCTTTTACAGTAGAAACCAGGTTGGGCACCAGGTCGGCACGACGTTGATATTGGTTCTGCACTTCACCCCATTTGCTTTTTGAATTTTCATCCAGTGTTACCAGGCTTTTCTGCACATTACAAGTCATACAACCGCCCACCAGTAACAGTGCAACGATGACTAAAAGAATGATAGATCCGCTTTTCATGTGTTTGTTGATTTTTGTTGATAACCAAAAATACAGGATTGATCTTGAAAACACTATGAATATTTATTCCGGTGCGTGTCGGGCAACGTCTATTGCTCTAATGGCTTTGTGTATGAGTTAAAATATCTTCATCTTATCACAGCTCTGGCTGAGCTGTTTGAAGTTGTACCACGTAGAGCAGGTGTTGCCGTCCTGTCATGCCCGAGGAGCTTTCCACTGTGATAACCAGTTTTTGTAGTCCGGCTGCTTTAGGTTTTAAATAAAATTCATATTCATTTTCAACGCCTTCTTTGCTAATCGCATTTTCAAGACGGAAGAAATGAGCATCTTCTCCCAGTGAAGCTTTGATCTTACTATTCCATATCCCCGAGATTATTTTCAACTTCAC
Source organism: Flavipsychrobacter sp. (assembly GCA_035497455.1). Taxonomy (GTDB): domain Bacteria; phylum Bacteroidota; class Bacteroidia; order Chitinophagales; family Chitinophagaceae; genus JAFIGV01. The sequence continues at coordinate 50,567 of DATJDL010000016.1, read as the reverse complement.
ACGAACCTTGATCCAGTCAGCGGACCGCAGGGAAATCAATGTGTCTGCAACCGGGTTAAAGGGGGTAATTTCTTTTTTGAAGGTATCCTGTATTAAAACGGCAGGGGAGTATGCATTTTCGTCCGATAGGAAGTCATCAGTATCCAGCAAGCTCATGTCTAAAGGCGATGGATGCGCCTTGAGATAAATGACACTGTAATAGTTTCGATTCATATCATTAAAATGCAGGATCGTATTATTGTATTGATATACCTGAAAGAGATTAACAGCTATCAGGTAAATTCCCAGGGTATAGAAAATCCCTTTCCATTTCTTACCCTGCAGGTAATGTACAAAAGCAGCCAGCGACAGTGAAAAAACAGGGTAGGATTGTGTAAGAGCCCTGGTAGAATAGCTGCCTCCGTAACGCCAGTCGAACCAGGAAATAATGATGTAGATATTGAGAATACAAAACCAGATCACAGCATTTTTAAAAGGGTATTTTTTTACAAAGAATAAGCCTGCAATGAAAAACACAGTAACGGGTGTATAAATAAACCAACCTTTCTCCCAGCCGAATAAGACTCTGAAGAATGGATTTAGAAAACTCCATTTACTGCCTACGTCGTACACAAAACTTCCTGTCACGCTCCTCCAGTAGAGTAGTTGCGGGACGATGGCCAGCAAGCCCGACAATATGGCAATAATAACATGGGGTATGTGTTCCCTGACCATATCCCATTTTTTCGTTGCTGTTTCTTTGTTTTGCGTATTCCATAGCAGGGGGATAAAAAGCATCACTGCTTCGGTGGGCCTCGAGATAGTGCCTAAACCGATGATGTAACCAATCGCTGCCGCCCATAAAAAGCGGGGACTTTCATGCCAGTTATAAGTTGCCCAAAGAATGAAAACGTATAAAGGGAAGATGTAACCGTGGCTCATGCCGCCATTAACAGCGATATACTGGATAAGGTTAGTTGCCAGTGTCATCAACAACAAACTCACCATGACGGTTTCGTCTTTAAAATAGAGCAATAAAAAGCTTCTTAACAGGAACAGGGCAATGATAAAATAAACCAGGTTCCCCAATGCTATCGCGTACTGATACGGAGGTGAAAATCCATCGGCTTGGTAATGCGCACTGTTGCTTGCGTAAAGGTGTGCCGTTAAAAAGAAAGGCAGCTGCATGATCGCTACTCCTCCCAGGTATTTGTAAAAGTAGTTCCCGTTCTCGTGCTTCAGTGCCTGGTAGAACTCTCCGCCTGAAACATGGTATTCGCTGTCTATAGCAGGAAACCAATCCAATCTTTTGTAATCGTGGTAAATGAGGGTGGAAGGCAGGTATAGATAGTAGCCCAACGCATCCCAGTCTGTTACTTTCAGCGGCTCACCTTGTCCTATATCTGCATAGTAAAATCGATGCCCTGTGTAAATAAATGAAATGACAATGCAAGCAAGAAGAGACAGTTTGTTCTTCATGGTCTGCGTTATTCTGCATCCTCTTCGTCGCTGCCTTTTCTTTTGTTTCCTTTCTTCTCATAGGTTTCGTGCGGCAGTTTTTCTTTACGGCGCGGTTTGGCATTTTCACGTGCTTTCACCTGTTCCTCTGTCAGTTCAGGTTGTTCTGCCTCGTCTTCCCGGAGGGGTTCAACATTCATCGGCTCGGGCGAAGTGCGAACCGCATTCATGACGTCTATTTCAAACGTTTTTTCTTTTTGCGCAAATTCGTTGATTTTCCGGCTAAGAGTATTGTAGCCATCCTCATCCTCGGGTTTTAACGATTCTGCCGGTATCATCACATCTTTTACAAACTGTTTTTCGATGACCAGGTAGTTTTTTACAGCCGTCACCAGTTCCCGTCCGTCACCTTCCGCATAGAGCCTGCTGAGCTGGGAAATGTTTTGATTGAGGAAATCCTCGTTTGCTTTGCGCAGAGAAGGCAATTCACTCATGTTTTTTTTCGCATAGCTATCTTCAAAAAGCTTTATCCATAGAGTTTTGCCATCATCTGCATCTTCTTTTATCTTCACCAATTGTGAGTTGGATAATTGAGCCGATGCACTCATGTACCATAGTAGGAAACCCAGGAGCATAAGAGTATTTTTCATGTCTTTCGCTTTTTTTGAGAACACGCAAATATAAACTGGTTTAAGAATAATCACCTGTGTTTAATTTTGCATCTGTGTGGTGGCAGCATAAGTGGCATGGCAGCAAGAGTAAGAGCCTGTTACTAATCCCGCTGAATGACGTAATTTATTATGTGTTTTCGTGGCATAATTTTAGATTCCTGGTATTAAAATCCATGCCCATGAAAAAGATGCTTTTTACAATGGTGTTATTCTGCACCTCCGTTTTTACATTGCTGTCCTGCAAAAAAGACAAAGACGAGAATCAAAATACAGCAGTTCTTAGCTTGCGCCTCACTGACGGACCTGCGCCCTATGAACATGTATATATAGATATACAGCAAGTGATGGTGACGATGGAAGGCAGTGCTGCTATCTCGATTATTCCGATACGACCCGGGATATACGACCTGCTTCAGTTCCGTAATGGTGCAGACACGCTATTGGCGGAAGCCCGCGTTCCCGCCGGAAAGGTGAGCCAGATCCGCCTGATATTGGGCGAAAATAATGCTGTAGTGGTGAATGGCACGTCGTACCCGATGTCCACCCCGTCTGCACAGGAAAGTGGTCTGAAACTGAATTTGAAGGAAACATTGGCGCCCAATGGTTCTTATGTCTTCTGGATAGATTTTGATGCCGGTAAATCCATCGTGCAAACCGGGAATGGTGGTTATAAACTTAAGCCTGTAATAAGGGCCTACAGCGCACTCACGGATGGCCGCCTGAAGGGCTATATCGCTCCTTTAAATGCTATGGCTACCGTATACGCTATAAATAACGGAGATACGTTGAGCGCAATACCGGCTCCAAACGGTTTCTTTATGTTTACCGGAATGCCTGCAGGGATCTATACAATTTGGATTGAGCCAGGGATTCCGGTCCTCCAGCCCGCTATGATTAACAATGTGAAGATTGAATATGGTGTCGAAACAGATTTGGGAACAATTTTATTGCCTTAGGTTGATTTGCAGAACACAAGGCAGCGCGGCGCTTTCATTCTGCAATTTTATTAGAGTTATCGTTTCTTCACTGCTTTATCTATATGTTATATTGCCGGAAATGTATATGAGTAACAGGGCGTCAATCGTACCGAAGGGTCGCTAAATATTCGGGCAGGATCGCAAAAATCAGTCTCCTTATATACCTTCCTTATATACCTATCTGCACACTCTTATTAAAAACGACAAGCAGAGTGCCTGTGAAGGCCTAAATTTGCGCCCATGAGCAAAATAGGAATCAATCTGGCGACCGGAGGTATTCAGCAGCAGGAAATCATCGTAGGGATAGACCTGGGAACTACGAACAGCCTCATTGCCATTGTCCGGGACGATACCAGGATGCCGATAGCGTTGAAGGAAGTAGATGGCCTTACGTTGGTACCTTCCATCGTTAATTTCGATGAATATGATAACCCGATAGTGGGTACCCTTGCAAAAAACCGGTTGATAGATGCTCCTGAACGAACCATTTATTCTGTAAAGCGATTAATGGGAAAATCCTACAAAGATGTAGGTAACAAGGCAAATGTCTATGCTTATCATATCATAGACGACGACACCGATAGCCTGGTGAAAATAGAAGTGAACGGTAAATTTTATACGCCTATTGAATTGTCTGCGGATATTCTGAAGGAATTAAAGCATCGTGCAGAGCATATCCTGAAAACACCTGTAACCAAAGCGGTGATCACTGTTCCTGCATATTTTAATGATGCACAGCGACAAGCCACACGTGATGCAGGTAAACTTGCAGGTCTGGACGTATTGCGTATCCTGAATGAACCGACTGCAGCCAGCCTCGCTTATGGATTGGGTATCCATGCGGAAGAGGAAAAAACCATCGCAGTTTATGATCTCGGTGGGGGCACCTTCGATGTTTCGATACTGAAAATCACGAACGGTATTTTTGAAGTGCTTTCCACACATGGAGATACCTACCTCGGCGGGGATGATATGGATAGGGTGATCATGGATCATTGGATGCCAGGAACCCTGGAAAATGAAATGAAAGCCGCCCTTCGTTTGAAAGCAGAAGAGGCAAAAAAATATTTATCTGACAACGATACGTTCAAAGATGAATTAAACGGACAAAGTTTAGAATTGACCAGAGAAAAATTCAATGAGCTCATTCAACCGCTTACAGACAGAACCCTGAACAGTTGCAGGCAAGCGCTGAAAGATGCCGGGCTGGAGGCTACAGATATAGATGCTGTGGTGATGGTGGGAGGAAGTACCCGCGTGCCGCTGATCAAACAATCAGTAAAAGCATTTTTTGGAAAAGAATTGTTTGATGGTTTGAACCCTGATGAAGTGGTAGCGCTCGGAGCTGCGATACAAGCCGATATACTGGCAGGTAAAAATACCGATATGTTGTTGCTGGACGTCACTCCTCTTTCTCTGGGTATAGAAACCATGGGAGGATTGATGGATGTGTTGATCCCTCGCAACTCCAAAATACCTACCAAAGTAGGCAGGCAATATACTACGCAAAAAGACGGACAGGCTAATATGCGGATCTCCGTTTACCAGGGTGAAAGAGATCTGGTACAGGACAATCGCAAACTTGCAGAATTCAACCTTTCAGGAATTCCCGCTATGCCGGCAGGCTTAGCGAAAGTGGAGGTGAACTTCTTAATTGATGCGGACGGTATTTTGAAAGTAAGCGCTAAAGAATTGCGCAGCGGTGTTTCACAAAGCATAGAGGTTAAGCCCCAATACGGGCTTACCGATGAAGAGGTAGAAAATATGCTGATGGCTTCACTGACCAACGCAAAAGACGATATAAAAGCCCGTGCCTTGGTAGAGGCGACCACGGAAGCCCAGCAGATGATCGAGACGACGGAAAAGTTCATCGCTAAACACCGTGAATACCTTACGGCGGAGGAAATCGGTCAGACTCAACAACAGGTTGCTGAGTTGAACCAAGCAATTGCTGCAAAAGATAAAGATGCTATTCAGCAAAAGACAGAACAGTTGAATGAACTGTCCCGTCCTTATGCCGAGCGTGTGATGGATGCTGCACTGAAAGACGCCATGCGCGGAAAGAAGATCTTGTAGCAAAAAGCATCATTTTTTTTGGAAAAAACCTGTGTCTGCCGATATAGTGTCGATAGCTTGTAAATTATAGGAGCTATTGATTATGGGGATTGTTTTATATATTTAAATAACTAAAATCCCCCGCCCAAATGAAACGCTATTTGTTATTGTTGATCTGTGCTGTTTTCTGCACGCTATTCTCCTTTGCCCAGACAAATTACAGTTGCACGTACCGCAGCTATTGCGACTGGAACGCTTCGACCAGTAAGTTCGAAAATTGTGAAGGATATGAAGATAACTCACTTTTTGAAATGAATAAAGATGAAACCATGTTTATTCATACCACGGCAACCATCAAATCTTCTTACTACGTAAAGAAAAGAGAATATGACAGCCAGAATGATGTGTATGTATATGAAGTGACCAGTGATGTCGGTAACAAATACACCTACATTTTCGATACAAAAAACAAGGAGATCCGGGCAGTGTTTGTAAATAACGATAATCAGACGCAGATGGTCACATTTACCGTAAAGTCTATCTTCTGAACGCCTGTATAATACAGGTCACAAAAATAGCGGCTACAACCAATTGGTTTTTAGCCGCTATAAATCGGGGATGGAGTAGTGGAATATTAGTGGATCATGACGCCGGTAGCATCTATGCGCAGTTCTTCTTTAGGTTCAGTGATCGTGGCGATTTCATCCGCTGATTTTCCGGCATCTTCAGCGAGGTGCTGCTGTTCTTCTACCGAAACTGTTTTACGGATCGCTACGCCATTCACATAAGCATGATGTGAGGCAAGGTCTTTAGGAATAAGAAATGCATGATCTTTGAACTTCACCAGCACATCTGCTCCGTCTTCATTTTTCATTTTCATCCAGCATCCTTCTGCCTGGCACACCTGTGAAATTTCTCCCTTCAATACCACCGGCATCTCTGCCTGATCGCCCATTTGTCCGGCAAGTTGCTGTACAGGGATAGCCTTTTCAATTTTAAAACTTTTCCCGTACAATTTCCCTTTTGCCTGGGCAAACAAACTGATGGAAAAAACGAATGCTGCAAGGAATAATAATGTAGATTTCAATATTTTTTTCATGCGTCTATTTTTTTTAAAAGTACGATTCATTGAGCAAATAATCTGCCACATATTCTTTTACGCCTTCTTCCAATGTATAGAACGGATCGGCATACCCCGCATCTTTTATTTTTTGCATATTGGCTTCAGTGAAATACTGATATTTATCACGGATATCTTCGGGTGTATCTATATACTGGATGACCGGTTCCTTACTCAAAGTAGCGAATATGGCTTTTACCAGATCGTTAAAGGGACGCGCCGTACCGGAGCCTATGTTATACAGTCCGTTGTCAGGTTGCTTTTGCATGAGCCAATAGCACATTCTCACCACGTCTTTTACATAGACGAAGTCGCGCATTTGCTCACCGTCTTTGTAATCCGGGTGATGAGACCGGAACAGCTTCACCTGTCCGTTTTTTAATATCTGATGATAAGCATGAAAGATCACGGAAGCCATTCTTCCTTTATGATACTCATTGGGACCATATACATTGAAAAACTTCACGCCCGCCCAAAACGGGGGTACAGTATGCTGTTCCAGTGCCCATATGTCAAATTCATTTTTAGACACACCATAAGGATTGAGCGGCTTTAACTTACTTACGATTTCGTGGCTATCATCATATCCGTGTTCACCATTTCCATAAGTAGCGGCCGAAGATGCATAAAGCAGCGGTACTTTGTTTTCCGCGCAGTATTCCCATACCCTTTTAGAATAGTCAAGATTCCATTTTTTATGTACTTCATAGTCCATTTCCGTCGTGTCCGTACGGGCGCCTAAATGGAAAATATATTGTATGGCTTTTGGATGCGTTTTCAGCCAGTCAAAAAATTGCTCCCGGTGAATCTTCCCCGCAATTTTTTTATCCAGTACATTCTTTACTTTGGATGCGCTGGAAAAATCATCAACCAGATACAGGTTTTCAAATCCTTCCCTGTTAAGATACCCCACTAAATAACTGCCAATAAACCCTGCAGCGCCGGTTATTACAATGGCGTCAGTTTTGTTCATGATGTAAAAAAGAGATTAATGATGATCTTCCTTTGCCTCTGACGGGGCTTTGCTGGGCGCATTTTCCTCATGAGGAACATCAGCTTTTTCACTTTGTTCTTTCGCAGGATCGTTAGCGATATTTTCCTGGGGTGTAGCTTCTATATGTGAAGCATCTTTTGTTGTATGTATTTCTTCAGCAGCGTGGCCGGCCGGCGCATGTCCTTCTTCCGCATCATGCCCCATGACATTCACGAAATTGACAGCGGCAATAAACAAGCCGGCGAGAATGATAACAAACCACATGGAATATTTTCCTGCAGTTTGTGGTTTTATTTTAGGAGCTGCATGATGTTCGTCGTGATGAGACATGAAAAGTTCTTTTTTAGTTAAATGAGAAAACGGGGCAAAAATAATTTTTTGAACTGATTAAAGGAAGAGTATGTGCTATTTTTTCGGTGCCGGCGGCTGCATCACTGTTCCACAGTTTTTGCAGGTTCTGTGTTCTTCACTACTGTAAAATCGTTCCATCACCGGTGGAAGCTGTTTTACGATATCTGTCAGCTCAAAAGTTTCCTCGTACAGCTTGTCACCGCAGTTTTCGCAATACCATACAAAGCCATCTATTTCTTTATTTTCACGTACTTTTTCTATCACCAGCCCCACCGTATTCGCTCCGCGCTGGGGGGAGTGTGGGGTATTCGCCGGCAACAGAAATATTTCACCCTGTTTGATGGGGATTTCTACGATCTCTCCGTCTTCCTGGATTTTTACCGATACATCTCCCTCCAGCTGATAAAATAATTCCTCGCTTTCGTTAACATGAAAATCTTTACGGCTGTTGGGCCCCCCTACGATCATCACTATAAAATCACCGGCCTCCTTGTAAAGGCAGGCGTTGCCCACCGGTGGCTTCAGTAACTGTCGGTTGTCTTCTATCCATTGATGCAGGTTGAACGGTCTTGCTACGGGCATTTTAGAATATTTGGTTTAAAGTTACAAAGGTTTCAATACTTTCATTTTCACTGTTTCAATGCGGGTATCTGTTACCAGGAGAATATCAAATTCGTACAGCCCGATGATGATACGAGCTTTGTTTTTGGGTATGGTTTCATAGTGGCTGATGATAAAACCCGAAAGGGTTTCCGCACCTTCTGCCTGCAGATCAAATCCATATTTCTCATTCAGATAATCCAATTCCAGTCTTCCCGAAAAGATGAATTCGTGTTCTGCTATTTGTTTTTCTACATATTCGTCAATATCGTACTCATCTTTAATGTCGCCGAATATTTCTTCGAGCACATCTTCCATAGTGACAATTCCTGCAGTTCCGCCAAATTCATCGATCACCCAGGCAATATTTTTACGCTCTTTGTTGAATTTGGTAAGCAGATCTACGGCGCTCATTGCCTCGGGCACCGCGGCTATAGTATGCATCACGTCGCGCAGGTCTTTCGGATTTTTATTCAGATCAAGATGATGCAGATAACCGACAATCGTATCCAGGTTGCCTTCATATACCACGATCCGTGAAAGTTTGGTAGCCATAAATTTTTGCTTCACTTCACCGATCGTCGCATCGGCGCTCACACCCACTATCTCGTTTCTGGGTACCATACATTTTCGAAGTTTCAGGGATATCAGCTCCAGCGCATTTTCAAAAAGTTCCGTATTCACTTCTGTGGGCTCTGCATCATGGCCCTGCAAAGTATGACGAATGAAATGAGCCATATCCACGCGGTTAAAAACCTGTTTGTCTTTAATGCGTACATTGAAAAGATACTTGAGAATAAATTCTGAGATCCCCACGAACAAACGGGCAATGGGGCTGAAGAAATGATGCATCAGCCACATGGGTATAGCGAAAAAGCTTAGCACGGTTTCGGGTTTGCTGCGGAAAAGCGTTCTGGGCATAATTTCCCCAAATGCCAGGATCACCGCCGCTGCTATAACAATGTCTATGATAATTTTAATATACGGGACGCTGAACACTACCGGTAAGAAACGAAACCATCCTTCATTAAAACGGGCTACCAACACGCCATAGATCACCAATATGATCGTAGATCCTACCAGGTTAGCACCTATGAAATCGGATGGATTTTCCATAAACCTTCCCAGCACACGCCCGGAGAAGCCTCCCTGTTTTTTCTTTAGCTCTATATTGATGCGGTTGGCCGATGCAAATGCTATCTCCAATCCCGCAAAAAAACCGATAAGCACGATGCAACCGCATATATAAAGGATGAGATTGAAATCCATAGTACCCAAAGATAACATGTTGTTTTTTTTTTTGACCGCATAATTATAAAGAGAGAAAAACGATGATGGGAAATTCACCTTGTATCCTGTAAAGAGAGCATTCCCGGGCGTCAGGATAAAAAAATCAACTGTCTTGTTTTCAGAGTTCTATTTTTACGGGTTCAAATTTCTATTGCTCACGTGTCTATCCTGCTTTACCGTCTTTTTCTGAAACTCTATATGGCAGGGATTCGTCTTGCTGCAAAAAACGGCAATAAGGCGGGTAAGTGGCTGCAAGGCCGGAAAGATGTTTTCAAAGTGATGGAAGGCACCTTGCGGCAGCATGAAAAAAGAATATGGGTGCATTGTGCGTCACTGGGCGAGTTTGAGCAGGCGAGACCTATCATCGAGAAGCTAAAATCGCAGCGACCGGAATACAGCATTGTTCTGACCTTTTTTTCACCTTCAGGTTATGAGGTACGTAAAGACTACGACCAGGCAGATTATGTTTTTTATCTGCCAATGGATAGTGCTCGTAATGCCAGCCGGTTCCTGGAGTTGGTACAGCCTGTTGCTGCGGTATGGGTGAAGTACGAATTTTGGTATTATTATTTACAGACTTTACACCAGCGGGCAATACCTACTATATTAGTCTCTGCTGCTTTTCGTCCCTCGCAACCCTTCTTTCGGTGGTACGGTGGTCTGTTTCGCAAAATGCTGGGTTGTTATACTCATATTTTTGTGCAGGACGCTTCATCTCAGCAGCTGCTGGCCCATATCGGGATTAAGAATCATGTAACCGCTGCCGGAGATACCAGGTATGATCGTGTTGCCGCCATTGCTGCTCAGGCACAGGATTTTCCCGTTGCGGAAGCATGGAAAGGACAAAGTAGGATCTTCATCGCCGGGAGTACCTGGAAGGATGATGAACAGTTGCTGAAATCGGCGCTGCATTATATGCCTGCTGATTGGAAAATGATACTTGCCCCACACGAAATTCATGAAGTGCATTTGCAGGAAATAGAAGCTCTTTTCGCCGGCATGACAGTGCGTTATTCACAGCTGAAAGACCCGGTCGATTCGCTTGGAAGAGTGCTTTTGATAGATAATATAGGCATGCTTTCCTCTCTGTACCGTCTCGGAGATATGGCCTTTGTGGGCGGGGGCTTCGGCAGCGGTATTCATAATATACTCGAGCCTGCCGTTTACGGTCTTCCCGTTTTTTTCGGACCTAATTACACCCGGTTTATCGAAGCCAGAACCATGGTAGAAAAGAACCTGGCTTTCCCTGTAAGCAACGAAAGTGAACTAAAGCAGCATCTGGTAAAATTGTTTGGCGATACGGGAGGCCGTGAAAAGCTGAGCAGCGAAATAAAACGTTTTGTGCAAACGCAACTAGGTGCCACGGATAAAGTTTTAGCATTTTTATACCAAATACTACCGATCGAAAACGCCGGCTAGCCATCGAAAGCCCTAATTTTGCCCGCAAATGAAATAATAACCCCTTCATTGGATACACGAATGAAAAAAACAATACTTGCACTTTCCTTAATGGTAAGCCTCCAAGCCACCGCGCAGCCCGAAGGACGCGTTCTAACTATTAGCACACTGCCTTACACCAGCCTGTCGTCTCCTACCGTTATTACTCAACCCGGTTGGGACGATTTTTCCGCTACTGTTCCGCTTGGCTTCAATTTTACGTTGTTTGGACAAACCACCCAGACACTTTATTTTGATAACAATGTGAACCTGGGGATGGACATCAGCCTGAGTACAACGGCTCACGGTCCGGTGTCATTAATAGGTACTCTTGAAGATTATCTTGACCGCGATACTGCTTTGAACGGAAAGTCATATGTGGGCTATAACATATCCGGTGCTGCGGGTAGCAGAATTGCAAAAATAGAAGGTAAAAACCTCGGGTTTTATAACGAGTACAACGGAACAAGCGGAACCCTGGATGATTCTACTAACTTCCAGATCTGGATCTATGAGGGCAGTAACGCAGTAGAGGTACATTGGGGACCCTCTTCCATAGCTCAAAACTACATGGACTTGTTCTCATTTGGCGCACCTCTTTTTGCCTTTATGAAAAACCTGGATGTAAATACACCCATCTTCGATTTCGCATATTATGTATCCAACGCATCTCCTGCTACACCTAAGGTGGATTCGCTCAATTTTATGCAGTTTGCTGCTCTTACATCTCCCATCGGCATGTCAACCTATCCCGTAAATGGTACTGTTTTTAAATTTGCTTATCCTACCACCAGTGCAAATGGTATAGCTTTGAATAATTATGCAACCGTCTATCCGACAACGTTTACCAATAACTTTACCATAGAAATCACAGCACCTGACTTTAAAGGTACTGCCGCATTGCTGGATATGACAGGAAAAGTAGTATCGCAACAGGACCTGAAAAACGGAAAGAATAGCCTACCTACCACTGATCTTGCTTCCGGAAATTATATAGTGAACATTCGGAACGGGAAAGAATCCGTATTCTACAAAATAGTAAAACAGTAAATGAGCAACAAAAAAATACAAGTTGGTAACATCAGCTGCGGTGCTGACGAGTTGTTTTTGATCTCAGGGCCTTGCGTCATTGAAGACGAACTAGTAATGATGAAGACCGCAGAAAAACTGAAAGAAGTAGGAGAGCGTCTGAATATTCCGATCATCTATAAATCTTCTTTCAACAAGGACAATCGCAGCAGCTTGAAATACTATGATGGTCCGGGTTTGGATAAGGGAATAAAAATGCTGGCGAAGATCAAAGAACAATTTGGCTTCCCTGTGCTTACTGACATTCATTATCCTGACCAGGCAGCACCTGCTGCTGAAGTCTGCGATGTATTGCAGATACCAGCCTATTTATGCATGCAAAGCGGTTTGTTGGTGGCAGCCTCCAAAACCGGCGCAGTCATTAACATAAAGCATGGTCAGTTCTTAGCACCGGAGAATATGAAGCATCCTGTAGGGAAGTGTGTAGACTCCGGAAACGATAAAATCATTCTTACCGAACGGGGTTATACTATGGGCTATAATGATCTGGTCGTAGATCCGCGCAGCTTTTACCACATGGGGCAATTAGGCTATCCCGTAGTGTTCGATATTACGCACTCTATCCGCAAATACGGTATTCCGAGTGCTGATGCTAAAGGCGGTGCCCGGGAATTCTTACCCGTATTGAGTCGTGCCGGAGTAGCCGCAGGCGTAGACGGGGTGTTCATAGAAACACATCCGGAACCCGAAAAGGCCTTATGCGATGCAGCATCCCAGTTATGTGTATATGACCTGGAAGAGTTTATGAAGCCGATACTGGAACTCCATGCAGTGACAAAGAAATATCAATAGTTCATTAACTGTTTGCAGAATAAGGGCTTTCATTTGGTGAAAGCCCTTATTAATTAGATATTGTTGGGTTTTACTGTTTTATATAGTGAGACTGGTTTAATAAAAGGGCTCAAAATAGCTCTTACATTAACTCAAATTACCCAACCCGATCGTTTCATGCTGATTCGGGATGAGCACATCGTCAAAGCCTTTTCTCAGTAGTTTGTCTTTAAATACCTCCTGAACTTCAGGTTCTCCGTGCACCAGGAAGAGCTTTCTAACCAGTTTGGCATCCTGGCAAGCCAGCCACTGACTCATGTCTTCGTAATCGCCGTGAGCGCTCATGGTGTCGATCACTTTTACTTCAGCGTTCACCTCGAACTGCATTCCGAAGATGGATACTTTGTCCGCCCCGGCGCGCAACCTGCCGCCCAAAGATTGAGGTTCACAATAGCCGACTATTAAAATGGTGTTTCGTGTATCACTGATGGTGTTTTTAATATGGTGCTTTACCCTTCCGGCTTCCGCCATGCCTGATGCGGATATGATCACCATAGGTTCCTTGTTGTTATTAAGCGCGATGGAATCGTCTACGCTTTCCGTAAACCTCAACCCCTTGAAGTTGAATACATCCTTGTCGGTCTCGAGCATTTTACGTACATCCCTGTTAAAACATTCCGGGTGACTTTTTACTACCCGGGTGATTTTAGTGGAAAGCGGGCTGTCTACCACGTAGCTGATCGGAGGAAGACGTCCCTGTTCTTCCAGTGTATTTAAAATATAAAGTAGTTCCTGTGTGCGTCCCAGGCTGAATGCAGGGATAACAAGTTTTCCTTTTTTAATGAGGCAGGTGTGTACTATATGATTTAACAACTCTTCAATGGTATCTTTAGCTTCGGGATGTAATTTGTCGCCATAAGTAGATTCCATAATAATATAATCTGCCTGCGGAAATGTTTCCGGGGAACGGAGAATCGTATCCCGGTACCGGCCGATATCGCCGCTGAACGTCAATGCCACTTTTTTCCCTTCTTCTCTTAATCGGAGGTTTACGGCTGCACTTCCCAGGATATGCCCATTGTCGGTGTACATCAATTCTATATCGTCATCCATGCGTTCCCATTTCCCATAGTCCAACTCTATCAGGAGGGGAATCACTTGTTCTGCATCCTCCACGGTATAGAGGGGCTCGTAAGGCTCGCGATCGTCATGCTGACGGTGCTTGTTGGTGTACCGGGTATCCGACTCCTGAATATTGGCAGAGTCGAGCAATAGCAGTTTGATCAGTTCGGTGCTGGCACGGGTACAATAGATAGAACCTTTGTAACCGTCCTTCACCAGTTTGGGCAGCAATCCGATATGGTCTATATGGGCATGAGAGATGATCACATAATCGACCTCCGAAGGCTCAAAGCCCCAATGACTGTTGAGGGGATAAGTTTCCTTGCCCATTCCCTGGAACATGCCGCAGTCCAGCAACAGTTTTTTAGTATTCCCGATATGTACCAGGTGCTTGGAGCCGGTCACTGTTTTAGCCGCGCCATGGAAAGATATTTTCATGAAAGTGTAGTTGATTGGATAGTTAAGGTAGAAAATTATTTCAGAACGAATGTTACAATGAAAGGGTTCTTCTCATGCTGTCGTGAATTTTAACTTTTGACTTTTGATTATGCGCTATTTTCGCTACCGATGGAAATCATCTTTTGGTTATTGGCGATATTATTATCTCTTGCCGCAGGTTACTGGGTCTATCGCGCAGATAGAAAACGTGCGGTGCCTTATCCCTGGCTTACGTCGGCATTGCGTGCCGCTGTCGTGTTCTTGACCTGTATTTTACTGCTTACTCCTCTTATTATCGTTAAGAAAAATGATACACAGAAGCCGGTAGTCTTATTTCTGCAAGACAATTCTGAATCTATTGCGACCGCATTACATCGTGACTCGGTGGGTTACAGGAAAAATGCGGAAGAGCTGCTGAAAAAACTGGGCGGAGACTACAGGGTCGTCAAATGGGGTTTCGGGAATACAGTGCAAAAGGATACGCTTTTTGATTACCGGCAACCCGCCACCAATATCAGCCAGGCCATCACTGAAGCCATCGAATACTATGGGCAGCAAAATCTGGGAGCGGTTATCCTCGCCACAGACGGGCGTTTCAACGAAGGATCCAATCCGCCATTTCAGGATCTTGCCTATCAGGGAAGCTTATATACGGTGGCCATCGGCGACAGTGCGATGCAGAAGGATCTGCGGGTCAGTGCCGTATACGCTAATAAAACAGTACTGCTTAACAGTCAGTTTGAAATAAAAGCGGATCTCGTGGCGGATGGCTGTGAGGGATACCATGACAGGGTGCGGTTGCGAGAGGTGAATGGTGGCACATCAGAAGACGAACCATTGAACATCACAACGGAGGCTTTTGATAAGACCGTCGCGTTTACCGTAAAAGCAGATCGTATAGGCTTGCATCACTACGTGATAGAAGCTCCTGAAGTGGAAGGCGAAGCAAACACGAATAACAATCGTAAAGACATTTTTGTGGAGGTCGTAAGTGAGAAGAAGAATATCCTTTTGCTCGCGGCAGCACCTCACCCCGACATTAATGCCATTCGTGACGCTTTATCCGGCTTGGAAAGTTACGCTCTCACTATTAAGACAGCAGACGCTATTCCTGCAGATCTGTCTGGTTACCAGATCATCATTTTACACGCTTTACCTGCGGGAAATCAATCCCAAACAGTGAAAAAGCCTGTCTGGTATATCGTAGGAAACGGCACCAATATAGCCCCGATTAACCAGGCACAAGTAGCAACCTTGAACGTCAATACCCTGAATCTTCAAAACAATTTTGCTCAATACAATACATCGTTCAATGCATTTACACTGCCGCCGAATATCCATGCCGTAATGGATAAAATACCACCCCTCGCAAGTCCTGCGGGAACGGTTCAACCTGCTGCAAATGCCCTTGTTTTGTTTTCATCCAGGAGCAGTAAGCAACCCCTCTGGCTCTTGGAGCAACGCCGTGAACCTCAGGCATTATTGATCGGAGAAGGACTTTGGCGTTGGAGAATGTATGAGTATCGTTATTTTAAATCACACCAGGTTGTTGATGAACTCATTCGTCAAACCATTTCATTTCTCGCTGCCAATGTCAATGAAGTACCTTTTCGGGTAGAATTATCGAAATATATATGGAGCGACCGGGAAACTGTCTCCTTTGGCGCTTATTTACTGAATGCCAGCAATGAACATGTGAACACCCCGGATGTACAGCTTGTTGTCGCGGATAGTGCAGGGAATAAGCAATCGTATGATTTTGAAAAATCCGGAGACGCTTACAAAATTAACATAGGCACGCGGTCGTCCGGAACGTATAGTTATACCGCCAAAACAATTTATGATGGAAAGTCGTATACGGCAAGTGGCAGCTTTTCCGTTCAAAATATGCCTGTAGAAATGATGGAATCCGGTGCCAACTACCCGATGTTGTATGCATTGGCAAAAAAATACAATGGCTCCCTAGTACCATCCGGACAAATTACATCTCTTTATGATAGCATCCGGTTGAATAATATCATAAAGCCGGTCATCCAATCGCGTGAAGAGACGATTCCCCTGGTAGACTGGAAATGGTATTTTTTCCTGATCCTGTTATTTGCTGTGGCAGAATGGTTGCTACGAAAGTATTGGATGGCGCAATAAGAAAAATGGCTGAATAGGGTGTCGGGCGCGTGGATGATTTCGAAATTGTGACTTACGAGCTTCCTTACGACTCTACAAAATTCAGGTCTTTTCCAAATGTCTCTTCGCTAAAAAAAGCTGCCACGATGGTAATCGCCATTACAATGACGCCGGTAGTAGCTGCTGCTGCAGTGTACGATTGTGACTGCTGCAGATAGGAAAATAGTCCGGCTATCAATGGCAGTGATCCACGCACCATATTGGGTACTGTAGTGGCTGCGGTAGCCCGCAGGTTGGTGCCGAATTGTTCTGCCGCCATAGTGACGAATATTGCCCAGAAACCTGTGGCGAAACCCAGGAAACCACAAATAAGATACATATGATTCAAACTCCCGCCCTGCTGATTAAAGAATAAGACAAGCCCTAAAGCCGTTAGTCCATAAAACACATAAAGGGCTTTTTTTCTGCTACGCAGTCCCTGGCTCAATAAGCCTATTAATACGTCTCCTATGGCAATGGCAGCATAGGCAAACATGATCGCTTTCCCCGGATCTACTTCGCCCTGTATTTCAAATGCTTTGCCAAACTCTTTTGAAAAGGTGACCAAAATACCGATCACGTACCAAGTAGGTAAGCCGATAAGGATACTCAGCATGTATTTTTTGAATCGTTGTCCATTGTTGAAAAACATCATGAACCGGCCTTTTTTCACCTGGGAATGCTCCAGTTTTTTGAACATTCCGGATTCAAAAACACTTACTCTTAACAAGAGCAACGATAGCCCTAAACCCCCACCAATGAAATAACAAATGCGCCAGTCAAACTGTTTAGCAATAAAATAAGCAAGGACAGCCCCCGTTAGCCCTATACCGGCTACCAGGCTGGTCGCTACACCCCGTTTTTCTTTTGAGATTAATTCACTTACCAGGGTGATACCGGCTCCGAGTTCTCCGGCGAGTCCCAGTCCGGCTATAAAACGGCACCAACTGTATTGTTCAGCCGTTTGGACAAAGCCGTTGGCAATATTAGCGAGGGAATACAGGATGATGGATCCGAATAAAACACTTAGTCTTCCTTTTTTGTCGCCGAGTGTGCCCCATACAATACCCCCAATTAATAAGCCGACCATTTGATGATTGATGATGCTTAGCCCCTGGTCCCGTATTTGTACGTCATCCAGTCCGAGACTCTGTAAACTGGGTATGCGAACGATACTGAAAAGAAGCAGATCGTAAATATCTACAAAGTAGCCAAGTGCGGCTACCAAAACAGGAATACTGAATAGGGAAACCTGCTTCTCTTGCGAAGTCATCATGAGTTATTGCGGTCATTTGAAAACTGCTCTTCCACCACGTCCTTACCCACTTCCAGAATAGGATCTTTCTTTTTACCGAAAAACATCTTGAACAGCACCGGACCGGTCGTCACTACAACTAACCCGATTACTATTTTCTCAAAATTATGTTTTACCCATTCATTCTCTCCAAGGAAATAGCCGGCAAGCACCATGCTTGCTACCCACAAAATACAACCCACTACATTAAAGAAGAAGAATTTTTTCCGATCCATATTCACCACCCCTGCTACTATGGGTGCAAATGTGCGTACAATAGGCAGAAAGCGGGCCAGGATGACTGCACCGCCTCCTCTTTTTTCATAGAAATCGTGGGCTTGCTCTATATGTTTTCTTTTAAAAAGCATGGTATCACGCTTTTCAAAAAGTACGGGTCCTGTTTTTCGGCCAAACCAGTAACCGACACTGTTACCAATAATGCCTGCCACGGTGATCAGCGCTATCCAGTATAAAAGGTTAATCGGGTCACTGGTAGTAGGATTCTTAGAGTTGGCAATCATCAATCCTGTGACGAATAATAAAGAGTCGCCTGGCAAAAAGAAGCCGACGAAAAGACCTGTTTCGGCGAAGATAATAAGGGCCACCAGGTATAAACCTCCGTACTGCATCACCAGCTCGGCAAGCTTCTCCGCATTCATCAACTCTTTTATCAATTCTATGATGTCGTTCATAAGGGCGTGAAGATAGGAAATACTCTCTAGCCGAAAATCAATTCCGTTCTTGTTAAAGAATTTTTAAGCTTCGTACGATACATTCTAACCTATTGTCGCTGATACAGATAGGTTTTTATGTCAGGTGAATCCATAGCATATCATATCATTCAGGTGTGATGCTGTATAACCTTTTATGAGCGGAGGAATTTTTGATTGATACGTTCACCGTTAAATTCGGTGACTAAAAAATACATTCCTGGCGGAAGCTGGGAAACCGGCACCTCTACTTCCTGTTGCCCTCTTATAACCGGAGTCGTTTGCGTCAATATTTTTTGTCCCGAAAGGGTATAGATGGTGAAACTACATTTTCCGTTTCTTATTACGTCCACCACAGTATGCAATATACTTTGTGCCGGGTTGTTCAACAGGTTTACACGATAAGATGCAGCCCCCGAATGTACATCGTCTACCGATACAAGCGGGTCAGCAGCGCGGGTGTACCAGATAGGTGCCGTGATGATACGTTTTCCTGCAATTGTTATATCGGCATAGTAATAGCCCGTATCATTTACGTACAAGGCTGTATGAGTATGATTTAAATAATTATCGTTCACAGTGGCAATTTGCACCGGCAATATCCCGCTTCCGGGTTTTCCATACATGAGTTTGATAGAAGGTATAGCGGTCGCATTGGTAGGGTCTTCTGCAGATATATGGATGGCTGGTGCGTATGGATGCATTATCTTACTTCCCATTTGCTGCCCATAAATCCTGATGGTGGCGCGGGTATCACAATCCTGGGTCGCATAGAATTGTAAATTACGCATCGCCTGCATGAAATCCGTTGGTGTAATGGAGTGGGCAATGACGGCAGTACGCGTTTGCGAAGTCCTGCCAAAAGTCATATTGTGATTGTCATGGTCTATCATAGGAGCTACATGGTAACCCCTGGAAAGCATTTGCAGATAATAGGGGAGGAACTCCATGCTACTTCCCGGATCGCCGTAGCTGGTGTTAGTACTGAATGCGGGTCCGCTTTGTAGTGCAATGCCTACGATGGCACTATCAGCAGAAGCATTATACGTGCTGTTGGCTATATTCTGGTAATCGTTGAACGAAGGATGCGCCAACGTGGCAAAAGCATTGTTAGTATGATAGGAGTTGACCACCCGGAACAGACCTTGCGCGGAAGTAAAATCGTTTTTCGGGACGAATACGTTGTAGTTGGGGCTTCCATTAATGGTCTCCCATCCTATAAGCGAGTCGATACCATATACCAGAGAATGCCCTCCGTTAGTCAGCGTGCCCCATTCCATACCATATAAAGCCAGAAAGCCAGGGTGAGAAGCGGTGTAACCTGCCGCTTGTAATACCCCAGGCTGGTATTCAGCAAGAGTCATCCCCGGATTATTGGTGGCGGTGAAATGATTGTGTTCACTGATGCCCAGAAAGTCCATGCACATAGCGTTTTGAGCAAAGTCGTAGTCGTCGTAAGGTGTTTTTGTCCTGTCATCCTGGTTGCCATCGGAGTGAGTACTATGAGCGTGCAGGTTACCGAAATAGAAATGCGTAGAGGAGACGGATGTCGTCGCAGCACTTCCCTGAAGCGTATGGGTGGTTTTATAAAGCGGTCCCCCGGTACAAATTTCGTTGTATGGGAAAATGAAAAAATGATACGTGGTGTTCGGAGCGAGATGGATGGCAGAAAAGCTGTAATTTTTGCCTGTGGAGATGATCGTATCTCCGCCCAAGGTATTGCCTGTGTTATAGCTGATCCCGTTTTGTGGCAGCGCGGATAATGTACTATTAGTGGATTTTACTACCAGGAAACCATCCGTATTCGGATTGCCCGCATCAAAGAACCCCGTGACCGAAGATACATCCGGTTGTAGGATAAGGCTGCCTGCGTCTTCTGCAGGTGCCGCACAGGGAAATAGTACCTGGGTAGCTTGTGAACCGGTAAGAGAGATAGAAGTAAGATAAACAGGTCCGCCGCTGCAGGCAAAATTATTAATGCTGAAAATATAAAAATTGTAACTGGTGCTATGGGTCAGATTCGTCGTTATGAATTGCGTTCCCGGACCCCGATAAACTGCTGTACCATTTACCCCCACCTGGTCTCCCAGCTTGTAACTGATTCCGTTTACAGGTAACCCGTTAAAAGCAGTAGCCGTGGTGCGTATTACCAGGTACTCGCTGGCATCCGCAGAAGGGGTAAAGCTTCCGCTGATGCTTGTCGTGCCGACATTGGAGAACTGTAAATTGGAAGCAGGTGAGGTGGGTGTAACGCAAGGTGGCCCTGCCGGGGTGGTTTGCTGTCCCGTCAGCGGATTTAGAGTTCGGTATCGTATTGTGCCGCTACAGTAGATGTTAACGGGAAACACATAAAATGTATAAGCAGTGAGCGGACTTAAGCCGGTTACGGATACCGTATTCCCATTTCCCCTGTAAACTACGTAACCGTCTCCTACCGTGTCGCCCGGGCTGTAGACTTTTCCATCTATGGGAAAGGATGATAAGGCTGTATTGGTAGTGGCTACTACGAGGTATTCGTCTGGTGCCGGAGCAGACGGCGTCCAGCTTACCTGCATAGAGATCGGTTGAATGTTGGCAAACACTAAATTTACAGGAGAAATAACAGGTGTCGTGCAGGGATTACCCAAGGCAGTGACTTTTATATTGTCCAATGCCAATGCGGGCCGGGATCCGGTGCTGCCACCGGCAGAATTATAGTAGTAGAAACGTAATCTCGCTGTTGCTGCGTTATTAAATGATGCAGGTAGTGACACGTTTACAATAGAACCGCTTGCCGTTACATTGTTGGTGGCTGTGACAGTAGCCGGGGTCAGGTCTGTGAAATTAATATTGTCTGTAGTGGCGTACACTTTCAGCGTAGCGGTTCTGTTGCTGGCCGGTGTTCCATTGAATACCGTTTCCCAGTCAAAACCCAGAGTGCCCGCATTCACCCCCGTAAAATCCATTAAAAGATCTACGCCCAGTGAATTTGAGTTGTTAGACGTTCCTGTCACCAGCATGATCATCCTTCCGGAAATAGTGTCTTTATAAAGGCCGCCTGCAGCCATTTGTGAGCTAACGAACATGCCAGAGCTGGTAGTAATGTGGGTAGGATCGGGAATGGCAGCAGTACCGCCTACCACCACCGGTGAAAAACGATTCGCACCTGTTCCTGATGTGAAACCATTCGTCCAGTTAATGATCGAATCAAAGGTTTCAGTGTAAATAAGCGCCGGTTGCGTACCCATAGATACAGGCGTTTGTGCCCAGCCTAAAAACGAGAAAAACAAATAGATGAGGAGCAACAGGTATTTCATGATCGCTGAGATAATTTACCGGGCGGTAATAAACTGTTTTACGGCAGTTCCTGAACCCGTAAGTTTTATAAAATAAACTCCTTTAGGTCAATTGAAAATGAGTATCGTTGTTATCTTTTCATCAAGATTACCGTTAACGACTTTTTGCCGTCCGGGGCAAGCAGTTCAGATCGTTTGTAACTATCGTCAGGGTGTTTGATGATGCCGCTCGTGAAAAAATATGCAATGCATACACGGCAAAAATAACCCTTGCTTATACCAATGTATCAATGGCTGCCGCCAGCTTTCGGTCTTTATCCGTGATGATATCACCGGCATCATGGGTATTGAGCAAGATCTCCACTTTGTTGTAGACGTTTTGCCAATTTGGATGGTGTCCCTGCTTCTCAGCAAGCAAGGCAACCTGTGTCATAAACGCAAAAGCGGCCGAGAAATCTTTGAATTCGAATACCCGGTATAAATAGTTATCTTTTTCTTGCCAAAGCATAGGTTGGGATTTTTAATAATTTATCATCTAAAAATAATGCCGGAACCGGTTCAAAGGGCGTCGAACCAGATTTTTTTATCGTCGTTCCAGTCTCCATTGTAGTTGATGGTAAGCTCTTGCGCCGGCAGTATGGCTTTTACGGTTTTTATGGAAATAGTTTGAGATTCATAGTCCATAAAATATTCGCAATTGCTTTGATAAGAGTGATTATAGATGGGTACATAACCTAAGGCCATACAACAGAGATTTTCCCCGTTGGGCTGCCATTCAAAAATATAATCATGCAGCAATGTCTTATCTAAAAACGTACGATCGGAGGCCGACATCACGATGACGGGCGCCGTTTCTATCACTTTGCCGGCAGGTATAGCTTCAAGGGCGTACATGCCTCTTCCTTTACCGGCAGTTTCCTGCATATAGATTTCGTAAAACAACATGCGAACTATTCTGGGCTCAAAATACGTAAATCATTTGCTCGTGGTTATTGACTTTTGTCGCTATTTTTATATTTTCACGAAATAATAGTTTCTCAACACATGAAATACTCTTACAAGATTGTTTTGGCAGTTATTGCATTTGCAATTTCGTTCCCATTGAGTTCATCAGCGCAGTTTAATAATTTCCCCAAATTTTTAAAGCGGTTCGAGATTGGAGGGTCTTATGCCATGTCTAGTGCAGAGTACAGGGTGAAGCAGCGTTTCCTGTCACAGGATTATTCGATTGATACCACGATCAAGTTTAATATGAATTCTGTAGCCGGTATAGGTGGTATGTTAGGTACGTATGTTCCTTTGTCCCGCCTCGGTCAGAAGAGCATTCTGGCATTGAATATTGATCTGATGTACAATGCATTGGTATGGGATAAGGATGTTACGGTATATTCTCCCACCGGCGGTACAGTTACCAACAGCCTTACGGGCGGTACGTTGATGGTAGGAATGCCCGTTGGCTTGGATTTCAAGTTTGGTTGTGATGCAGTTGGCAGAAAAGATGTTCGTTTCTGCACAACTTTGGGTGGTGGTGTTTTACCCTCTTTTGCCATGACGAGCATAGATGATGTAAATGATATCGCAGGCGAATTTGGTGTTTCCCCGTATGTGAAAGCAGAAGTGGGAATGTTCACGGGTATTTGCTGGAAAATTCGTGCGATGTACTCTTTTGGTGTGATTGACGAAATGAGCACGTTAATGGATAAAACGGTAAAAAGTGATTTCGGGCAATCCAATACACAGCTTATTCAAAAATCTAGCCTGAACCTGTCTCTCATACTCATGCCGTTCTCCTTTACCTGGGGTACCCAGGAATGGTGGAATACATTCTAGTTTTTACATTACCCTTTAAAAATTAATCTGCTTATTTTATGAAGAAGATCTGTATGGCTGTTTCAGTCATGTCAATTTTTGCACTTTCTACTTTTAGCTCCTGCACTAAAAAGGACAGTGATGTTTCTACCGCATCAGCACTGATGGATGACTGGCGCTTAAAGAAATTCAGCCTGGATGATGGTAATAGTGAGTTGGAGCAGCGTGAGATTGACGGTGCCTATGAGTTATTCGTAGATTACCCGATATTGACGTTCAACAGAGATTTTACAGGAAGTATTAACAGCCTTCCCTACTTCCCGACATTATTTGGTGAACATAATTTTGAATGGACCACCAATGAAAGAAAACGTGAGCTGATCATTACCACGCAGAGCGGTGAAGTCACTATTGCCCAAATACGTTTTCAGGACATCAATCATTACGCCATTCTTCAAACATCATTCAGCCAGGCATATGGTGCACCGGTCTGGATGTTCTTCGAAAGAAAGTAAGCATCAGAAATAGCTTAAGGAAAATGCCTCAGGTGATTACCTGAGGCATTTTTTATTTTGGCATAAAGATATAATCTCCGTAGGCACTGTCGTGAGAGCCTAATTTCTGGAGAGCACCCTCTTGAAGATTGTATTTTTCGTAGCCTAATGATAACATCAAATCATCTACTACTTTTTTATGATCTCCCCAGGTTTCAATTTGTACGATCGGCTTGTGCTTTTCCAGGATATGCTTCATTTCGGGTAATACAAACTCTTCATAACCCTCAATATCGCATTTGATATAGTCGATTTTAGGCAGGGGGGAAAGTAGCTGTGAAGCCCGTTTCATTTGTACATCAAATAGATAATGTTCGCGGGCATCCTCCCCCTTGTCCGCTACACTTGCCAGCCCCGTCCTCAGGTATCCATAGTTTTTTGGTACAGACATCTGAATATTCTTTTCCTCAGTGCCTAAAGCATAGTTATAGAGCGTCACATTGCTGTACCCTTTTGTCGCCCATTGTAGGGTTTTGAAAAATGGCACCACGGGTTCAATGGATATGACCTTTCCATTGGGTACAAGCCCTGCAAATATGCGGGTAAAATAACCGAGGTTGCCACCCAGATCCACCACCGTATCTCCCGGTTTGATGAGGTTCCTGACGTAGTAATGATACTTATAAACAGGATCTTTTTTAAGGTACCCTGATTTATAGGCAATGAAAAACAGCCGGTGTAAAGTTTTCAGATATTGAGCCTGTCCTAAACTTTTATAAATGAGCTTCTTTATAGAATTGACCATCCGAAAACGAGTGCAAAGTGGTTTCTTATTGTAAAATGTCTCTTGAAATCACCAGCTTTTGGATCTCGCTGGTGCCCTCACCAATAGTACAAAGTTTGCTGTCACGATAATATTTCTCTACAGGGAAGTCTTTTGTATAACCATAACCACCAAAGATCTGCACGGCTTCCGTAGAATTTTGTACAGCGATTTCGGAAGCATAATATTTTGCCATAGCACTTTCCTTCGTCATCTTTAAGCCTTTGTTTTTTAAGTCGGCTGATTGATAAATCAATAATTCTGCTACTTCAATCTTGGTAGCCATATCAGCCAGCTTGAAAGCGATAGCCTGAAAATTGGAAATAGGCTGATCAAACTGATGGCGTTCCTTTGAATATTTAAGAGAAGCTTCGTAGGCTCCTTTCGCAATGCCTAATGATAACGCGGCGATTGATATTCTGCCTCCGTCCAGCACCTTCATAGCTTGTTTAAAGCCATCACCTATTTCACCCATGCGTTGTCCATCCGATATCCTGCAATTGTCGAAAACCAGTTCGGTGGTTTCGGATGCGCGCATGCCCAGCTTGTTTTCTTTTTTACCTGCAGAGAAACCGGGTGTCCCTCTTTCTATGATGAAAGCTGTCACGTTGTTCTTCGTTCTGGGCTCTCCCGTACGGGCTAATACTACCGCTACGTCCCCTGTCTTGCCATGCGTGATCCAGTTCTTTGTTCCGTTCAGCACCCAATCATCGCCATCACGTGTGGCTATGCATTTCATATTGCTGGCATCACTCCCCGTATTGGCTTCTGTTAAGCCCCATGCACCTATCCATTCCGCAGTAGCGAGTTTCGGAAGGTATTTTTTCTTCTGTTCTTCGTTGCCGAAATAAAGAATATGACCTGTACAAAGCGAGTTGTGCGCTGCAACAGAAAGTCCTATAGATCCGCAGACTTTAGCGATCTCACTTACCACAGTTACGTACTCAAAATAACTCATACCGCTCCCGCCGTATTCCTGGGGTACCAGCACACCCATTAATCCCAGCTCTCCCAGCTTTTTGAACACTTCAACAGGGAAAGTCTGTGACTCATCCCATTCCATCATCTGGGGGCGGATATGTTTGTTGGCAAAATCGCGGATCATGTTCGCGATCTCCAATTGCGTATCTGTGTACTTAAAATCCATACAGGGTGGTTTATTCAATAATTAAATAAGGGGCAATTTTACGATAAATTTCTTCATTCATCAATGGTACCTGCCTTAATTGTTCAATTTTCTCAAATCGTTTCATGGCATCCCGGTACAGGAGAATGTTCTTTGCCATTTTTTGACCGATATAGGGATGCCTTTGCAGCTGCTCTTCATTTGCCGTATTCAGGTTTATTTTCCTGACTGCTCCGGGCTGAATAACCAGCTTTCCCTTCAGCATTTCGAACGTAGTGTCAGGGAACCTGTAGGCTTCCAGTAATTGTTCGTGTCTCAGGTAGCCTCCCAGGGCGTCTCTTCTTTCGATAATCTTCTGTGCAAAGAAGGGACCTATTCCTCTTAGTTTGACGAGTGCCGCCACATCTGTTGTGTTGATATCCACGGATTCAGGTGCCGGAATATACATTTTCTTAGCATATTCAGTTTTGGAGGGGGAAAAATTATGTGAAATGGTAATATAGGGAGATAAGCGGGCGTATTCATCTTCTCTTAAAGTGTATAGCTCGCGGAATTCTTCCTTTTTATAGAATACTTTCCCCTTTCTTCTCCAGTTAAGAAGCAGATGAGTGGTCTTAGCGCGCAACCCTAATTTAGTAAAACCATTGCTATCAAGTGTATTAGGGTCGAACGGGAACAGTGTCGCATGTAAAAACAGATCCTGATCTTTCAATTCGCTTTCGGTTTTATCGGTATGTTGCATTTGAAACACGCTCCAGGCATCCGTCAATGCCGGGTCTTCCTGCAAGGCACGTGTCGGCGATACGAAACTGTCCATAGTGAACCGGAGCACCAGGAAAAAAATGGAAAGCATCACCAATGCCGTAATGCCGATTCGTTCCGTTTTGGAATAATGCTGCCACGAAGAAATGATGTTTTTCATTCATATTCAAGATACAAAAAAACCGCTTGATATTTCAAGCGGTTTTACTGTCAATAATTTATTTAATTTCTTATCTCCCGAAAACACCCGGACATTTCGATTGCCAGTAGGTTCTTACATTGCTGAATGCATCAAAATATACCGTAATGCCTAATCCTCCGAACAGATACCAGTCGTTCGCCTTGCTATCGCCCCGTTGAAAGCCATAGCCCGGATAGTTTTGGTGTTCGTTGCCACGAAGCTCGTCGCTTCTGTATGAAAGATCAACGGATTGTTCACCACGTGCTTCCATCAGGTTGTAATAGTCTACATAAGAGCGGCTCACATCATCCAGATAATCGGTAGCTGTATAACGTAATCCCAGTTCTGTCGTGATCATGAGTGTTCTGCCGATAAAGAATTTAAGACCACCGCCAAAAGGGAATGCCACATTTACTTTGCTGTAAGGTTTACGATCCGGGTATTCAGCCATGCCCTGTCCTTCCGTGCTAAGAGGGCGAAGCATCACTTTTTCCCCTTTCACACCATCGGTATAAGGGTCGAAATAGAATACCGATAAACCACCAAAGATATAGGGGCTTACTTTCGATCTTTCCAGGTCAACTCCCAAAAGATTGATCTCTAAGCCTGCATGCATTTCGAACAGGTTGGTCTCAAAACGCAGGTTGCGGATCTGTTTTACCGCTATATCCGATAAGCTGTCAGCAGCCGTGAGTTTGGTATAGTTCATCCCCAGGCGAATACCTACGCGAGGGTTCATGAAGTATTTATATAACAGACCTACATTCGGCTTGTAGCCATATTCCGGGAACCATTTATCCTGTAAATCGCCACGATAATTGCTTGCGCCGGCAAAAATTCCAACCTCGTGATGGCGTTGTGCGTTTACAAGTAATGGAGCTACCAGTGCCAAAGAAAGTAAAAAACGTTTCAAAGCCTATGTGTTTATGTTTACAGCGAAAGATAACAAGAATTTCTGAAAAACAAAAAGTCTTGTGAAAAAACCGTTACGGCTTATCCTGTACGAATCGCTTCGGTTTCGAGTTTTTACGATTGAAATTCAAAGAGAAAAAGAGTAGGCGGGCTGACGTAACAATAGAATTAACCTGTATCAAAAAAGCATTTATTTTATTGAACCGAAAATAAATAAGTAAGAAGCCCAAACGACCCTTACGCTACGCTTCTCTCAGCTCTTTTCCCGTAAGGTCTAAGAATACGTCCTCCAGGTTAGCGCCCTTAACCGGTTTCGGCTTGGAGAAGCCATTTTCCAGTAGTTTGTCAATCAATCCATCAGGTGTGTCTAACGCAATAATTTCACCGCTATCCACAATCGCAACACGATCGCAGAGTACCTCCGCTTCATCCATATAATGCGTAGTAAGCACGACCGTTGCGCCACGCTGCTTCAACTGTTTGATCAGGTCCCAGAGGTTGCGGCGTGCTTGCGGGTCCAAGCCCGTGGTAGGTTCATCCAGGAAGATGATCCGTGGGTTATTTACCAGCGTAGTGGCTATGGAAAAACGTTGTTTTTGTCCGCCCGACAGTTCTTTGAATTTGTTTTTAGCTTTTTCGGTAAGATTTACCGATGCCAGTAACTCCATGGGATCCACATCCCGGTTATACAATCCGGCAAACAGGGCGATGATCTGTTTCAGGTTCAGATTAGGATAGTATCCTGCAGCCTGTAATTGCACGCCAATGATTTTTTTGATCTCCTGGGGCTGTTTGTCTATATCAAAACCGGCTACGGTTACAGTGCCTGAAGTTTTATCCCGCAAGGTTTCGATGATCTCCAGTGTGGTGGTTTTTCCTGCACCATTGGGTCCGAGTAAACCAAATATCTCGCCTTCATATACTTCGAAATTGAGACCTTTTACCGCAGTAAACTGGTCATATTTTTTTACAAGTTGCTCTACTTTGATGATAGTCTTCATGCTCATGATTACTCTAATTGTCCGAATTTTCCCGTCCCGAAATCTTTATATGCTTGTTCCACCTCTTTTTTGGTATTCATTAAAAAAGGACCATAGGCATAGATCGGTTCATCGATCGGTTCTCCGCTCAGGACTAGTAGCAACGCGTCTTCATTCGCTTTGACAATGATTTGTTTGCCTTCATTTCTGAACAATACAAAATTGTCTTCTGGGGCTGTTTGCTCATTGATGGTTGCAGCCCCTTCTATCATCAATATACCGGTATTATAATTTTCAGGAAGATCAAAACGGACCTCCGCACCTTTTTTTAATCGTATATTCCACATTTCCATAGGCGAAAACGTGGATGCAGGACCGTGTATTCCATTAAAGCTGCCTGCGATCACTTCTACTTTCCCCCCGGCATCAGGAAGCTGGTAAACGCCCATTTTGTCTTTCGTGATTTCCTGGTATTTCGGCTCCGTCATCTTGTACTTCGACGGGAGGTTTACCCATAGCTGCACCATCTGGAAAAGTCCTCCGGTTTTACTGTATTCTTCTTCGTGGTATTCTTTATGGAGAATACCGGAGCCGGCAGTCATCCATTGCACGTCTCCTTCGCCTATTATTCCGTTATTCCCATAGCTGTCCTGATGTGCCACACGGCCGTTATAAGCTATGGTCACTGTTTCAAAGCCCCGATGCGGGTGCACGCCTACGCCCCGAGGATGCTCACGGGGTGAAAAATCAATTTTTGCATTGTAATCCAGTAAGAAGAACGGACTCATTCTTTTCTCGTTCAGGTTGTATCCCGCAGGGAAAAAATTATGGACCCTGAAACCATCCCCCACCATATGGGGGGGAGGTGGCGGGAGTATTTGATGAATGCTCTTTTGGCTCATTGATTTTTTACTTGGAATAGCCCATAAAAATAGGTAATTATTTTTCTTACAATCCCTACAAACCGGACAGATTTCGGAACCTTGCTACAGTGTAGGGAATAAAAAAACACACCGGAAGGTGCGTTTCAATTGATGCAATGAACTCGATATAAATCAGGAATTTACTTTTCGTACGTTAACTGCGTTTTTACCCTTTTTGCCGTCCTGAACTTCATAGGTTACTTGGTCGTCTTGAGTAATTTTATCAATTAGACCTGTTGCATGAACGAAAACTTCAGGGCCGCCATCATTAGGTCTGATGAATCCAAAACCTTTGGTTTCATTGAAGAATTTTACTGTACCTTCTTGCATAAAAAAACTAATAAAAAAATTAATAAAGAATAAAAGTAGGGTTTATTTTTCGGTATGAAAATTATTTTTCGGTTTACTAGGCTATTTAAGAAAGGTTTATAAAACAGAAAGCTGCCCAAGAGATAGGCAGCTTTCTTATCATCTAACCAAAAATAGTTAACGTATCACCGACAACTTCTCGCTGTAGTGTTTTCCGTCTGCATAGATAGAAAGAATATATATGCCCTGGGAAAGTGCAGAAATGTCAAAAGTGGTATTTTGTGTGTTGGATAGCTGGTAGGAGTTTATTTTCCTGCCATTCAGATCCAGGAGGTCCATAGTTAAGGAGCGTACGTTTCCACTCAAGGTGAATGAGTTACCTGTAGTGTTAACTGCAACGGTGAAGGGCTTTTTAGCCACCTCTTCTACAGAGGTGAGAGGTGCTGCAGTGAACCCGCCTACCATGCCCATGCTGGCATGTGGAGTACATTTGTAAGCGTATGTGCCGGCAACCGCTATCTTGTATTCAAATGTAAAACCGCTATTCTGAATCCCTGTACTGATTGCCGTGGCTCCCGAAGGGGTACTGGTGGTCGCTACATCATGCCCGCTGGCTGCCCACGTCCATTTAATCGTATCTCCAACTACTGCATTCGTGATAGTTGAGGGTGTAAAAACATTATTGGATACAGTGACGTTATGAATGGTTGCAAAGGACTGAGGTAAAATGGCGAATGAACTAAACCCCAATAAAAAAATACCTTGTAGTTTTCTAAACATAAAATTGATTTTGAACATGAATGAAATAATTGCTGATAACAGACTGCAATCCTATCAAAAAGGATAGAAGGCAAATAATCAAAACCTGCCGAAGCGGGAAGAATGAAAGACGAAATGGATGTCTGGAAAATTATTGAAGCAGGGCGATCATTAAACGCATATTATATTGCAATGCCAGATTCAGATCTTTTTGCTCTTCGTGGGTAAGATTTACCTGTGGATTAGTAATATCCTTTTTTTGCGCGATCTCCAGGCCTAGCTCTATACGATCCTTATAGGCAGCAAAAGTTTCTGCCCGTTTGATGAGATCGTGATCATTATACATATCAAAGGCTATAGCATCATTAATCATGTCAAATAGGGAAATGATGGTTAACGAATAATTCGGGTTTTCAAGTTATGAAATAAAAAAATTATCTGTTAAATTACGTTATCAGGTTCATGTGTTATCAAGAAGTTATCAACGGATGTTAATTGTTGTTCCAGCTGGAGTTATCGTCATAAATCTCATTCTTAAGCAGTACGGGTTCACCTTTTTTTAACTGGCTAGTACCCAGCCCTTTTTTTCCATTGAAATCGTATAAAGTCAGCGCATGTCCATAACCCAGATCCACATAGATCTTTTCGTCTATAACCCAACCTCTTCCTTTTATAACCGCCCCTTTTCGCGTAAAGCCTCCACGCACCGAAAGGTCTTCATCCAATTCGATCGTGATCAGGTCGCCGTCATCAAATTTTTTATACTTTCCATCAATATGTGCCGCCACAAAAGTGGCTTTTACTTCTTTCACCAATGACTTCCCTTTTTTTGAACTGACGTTTACATCCATTTTTTTAAAATCCTTATCATCATCCCCTCCACCTTTACTGGTCTTGGTGGCATTCTTGGTGGCAAAGACGTTATATCCGAAATTGCGCATGTACAGTTCAGGATATTCAAAAAGTTCTTTTACCGCTATGATCTTATATACGTAAATAGCCGTCTCAGGGTTGAGGTTCATGGTAAAATAATTTTTCCCTTGTTTGCTGATCGCATTGAAGATGTTCCCAATGCCGAAATTATAGGCGGCGGCAGTTAACGACCAGGAAGCAACCTGGTGTTTTTTGTAGATCATCGAATAATACTGAGCCAGCAGCTTGCAGGCTGCCGAGGTGGATTTTTGAATATCGTCCCGCTCATCTACCGTGCCTGATACGATCAGTCCGAGTCCTCTACCGGTCTCCGGCATGATCTGCCAAAAACCACGTGCCCCCACGCGGGATGAAAGATTCAGGAACCCGCTTTCCACGATGGGCAGGTACTTAAAATCTGCCGGGATACCGGCTTTTTTTAATTGAGCTTCTACATAAGGAAAATACTGGAGTGCTCTCGCCCTTAAAGAGGGCAGGTTGACATTAGGTATCTGTTTGCGGATAACATTCATCAGTTTATTGGCAACAAAATCATCATCCACCGGGATGATCTCGCCGGCAAACGAAACCGTATGCGCCTGTGACACGGGAGAGAAAAGACAGATGAAAGTAATAGCCGCCAGGAAACGCTTGAATGGGATCTTCATAGAAGGAATTTTATTTGCTCATTTCCAAATTATAAGCAGTTCCCGTAAAAGAAAAGTCAAGCTCCGTTGTATTGAGTCTGTCAGACATCGTAAATATAAACCGGTCTTTATTGTCTGCATTTACAGCCCTTGCCGCGTATACCATGGTTTTTTCTTTGTGGGGAAGTACAATGGGAAAGTCGGTAACATAACAAGGGAAAAGATCGGCACCGGACCCATCCGCTTTCTGCCATTTCAAGTTCATTCTTCCTGTGAGGAAATCATTATCTGTATCGTTTTTGATAATGATACGCAGGTACGCATTTACCCCGCTGAAAATCAGCCCTTGCAGCACTATCGTTACTCCATTTTCGGTTTTGGAAGCAATATTCAGCCAATGATCCATTCCCATTAACCTGTAACTCACCCTGCTGTTTTCAGCTGTGTCGTTTGGAATATAATATTCTCCTGTCAGATGCTGGTTGTATGGCGGATCTCCAAATACTATTTTAGGATATTTTTTCCATAGCTCGGTATGGGTATATGATGTTTTCGCTAATTCCGCCTCACGTTTCGCCTGTTCCGCTTGTTCTTTTTTTCGCTTTTCTTCCGCAATTTTTGCCAATT
Source organism: Flavipsychrobacter sp. (assembly GCA_035497455.1). Lineage (GTDB taxonomy): Bacteria > Bacteroidota > Bacteroidia > Chitinophagales > Chitinophagaceae > JAFIGV01. The sequence goes on along the minus strand of DATJDL010000016.1, from coordinate 17,509 downwards.
GCTTTTGTTTCTCTTCTTCTTTTCGTTGTTGTTCTTTTAAAATTGCCAGTTGTTTTTGACGTTCCTGTTCCTGTCTGATCCGTTCCTTTTCTTCGGCCAGTTGCTTTTTCTTTTCCTCCTCCAGTCGCTTCTTCTCTTTGGCGGCTGCGGCGGCAGCTTCCTGCTGGTCTTTTAGTTTTTGAATACGGGCGGCTTCTTCCTTTGCTTTTTTCTGACGTTCGGCTTCTTTTGCTATCGCTAATTGCTCCTGCCGTTCTTTTTCAGCCTGGATCTTTTCCTGTTCTTTCGCTAATGCCGCCAGGCGCTCTTCTTCTTTTGCTTTTCGTGCTTCTTCTTCCTTTTGTATCTGTTCTTCTTCCTTTTGTTTCTTTTTTTCCGTTTCTGCCTCGCGTTTGGCTGCTGCCAATCTTTCTTCTTCTTTCAGTTTCTCCGCCTGCATTTTCTGCTCATCGGCCAGCCGCTGACGCTCTGCCTCCTCCAGTCTTTTTTTCTCCTCTGCTTCTTTTTTCTTTTCCTCCTTTTCTTTCTCTAATTTTCTTTTTTCCTTTTCCGATAGCTTTTTATCTTCTAGCGGCTCTGTATTCTTCGGTGCCGGCGGTGCTGCATTGTTCATCGCTACCAACTTTTTTAGTTGTTTCAGGTCGGAATAGTCGTAGTATAGCTTGGTGTTATTGATGTCAATTTTTTCTACGAAATCGATAATGAAATAATGGGTGCGTTTCCCTTCCGTAACGATCAGGTTGGATGGGCTAGGATGATCGTTTAACGTTTTAATCAGCAAACTGTTGTCACTATTTCTTGCTATACAGGTATAGCCTGACGGGTCGCTCCACTGATAATCCATAATAACGGCATTGAACTTCAGTGCGGTCAGGCTTTCCGGGCTCACTTTGATTCTCTCGCCGTTAAGGTTTTGGGCTGATACCGGGATAAAGAAGCAGATCAGCATCCAGCTCCATGAATATTTTAAAAATCGATTTTTCATAACCTATACAAATTTAAAGATTAGAACGAAGCCAATACAAGGGAAAATACGCAAGTTGCGGCGACGGTTCACAGAGAACACCAGGGATGACAGGCAGCCATTTCAACAGCTTACCCTACATCAATTCTTGCATTCCACCACTCCTTATCATACCGGGCCGCGTACTTATTATAAAATAGAATAGCAGGTTCGTTCCAATCCAACACCTGCCAGCTTATACCGTGTAGCTGTTTTTCTTTCGCTTCTGTGATCAGTCTGTCCATAAGCATCTTACCTACACCCTTTCCCCGATGCTCTTCGGTGACTAAAATATCTTCCAGGTACATTCTTTGTCCTTTCCAGGTAGAAAAACGGATATAATAAAGCGCAAATCCTATAATTTGATGTTCTTCTTCTGCCACAAATGCCCACCACACCGGTTTCTCTCCAAATCCGCTTTCTCTGAAATGTTCCGGCGTCACCGTTACTTCATCCGGTGCCCTTTCATATACGGCAAGCTCATGTACCAGCTTTAGGATGCCTTCGCAGTCTGTTTCTGTAGCTTTACGAATCAAGATGTTTCCTGTAGTGCTCATATTGTTAAGAGAATCAGTAAGAGAGCAATATAAACGTAAAATCTTAGTTAAAGCAATTGAATGCAAGGTCTGTAGTGTAACTTTAGTGAGTGGTGAGGCTATTTAAAGCAACAGGAAATGACCTGGGTGCCCTGTCCTTTATCGGAGCTTAGCGTAAAGCGTGTGATATGAAAAGTTCTATAAAAATCCCGGGATCATGGTGCCGTTGACACCGGAGTCTCGTGAAGAAGGCAACCTCGTATTGTAAAAAATAAATATCACTTAAGATAAAACAAAAACAAGCTATATACATGAGTACACAAGCAGAAATATTATGGGTAGATGACGAGATAGATTCATTGAAATCGCAGATTCTTTTTTTAAAAAACAAAGGCTACGAAGTGACTCCACTCACTAACGGGCATGATGCGTTGGAATTGCTGAAAGAAAAACAAGTGGATGCCGTATTGCTGGATGAAAGCATGCCGGGACTTACAGGACTGGAAACCTTAGCGAGAATTAAAGAAATACTTCCCCAGTTGCCGGTGGTTATGGTTACCAAAAATGAAGCAGAGTACATCATGGAAGAAGCCATAGGGGCACAAATTACCGACTACCTGATCAAGCCGGTAAATCCCAACCAGGTTTTGCTTTCACTCAAGAAGATCATTGACAGCAAACGCCTCGTTTCTGAGAAAACCACTTCTGCTTATCAGCAGGATTTCAGAAACCTGTTCATGGCACTGAGCTCCAATCCGAATCATGAAGAATGGAAGGAACTTTACAGGAAACTGGTGTATTGGGAATTGGAAATGACGCGCAGCAACAGCGATGAGATGATGGAAGTACTTGCTTCTCAAAAACAGGAAGCCAATACCGAGTTCTATAAATATGTAGCAAAAAACTATGTAGACTGGATCAAAGGAGGAAGCAATGTCCCGCTGTTTTCCCATCAACTGATGAAAGAGAAAGTACTGCCGTTCATAGAAGGAAAGGAAAAACCAACATTTGTGGTGCTGATAGATAATCTTCGCTTTGACCAGTGGAAAGCGATACAGCCCACACTTTCCGAATATTTCAGGGTGGTGGAAGAAGACTTATACTACAGTATTCTGCCTACGGCTACACAGTACAGCCGGAATGCGCTTTTTGCCGGTATGCTGCCTATGGATATTGAAAAGAAATTTCCCAACGAATGGAAAAATGATGATGAAGAAGGAGGAAAGAACTTGTCGGAAAGCGTTTTTTTAAAACACCAATTACAGCAGAACAAAAAAGGTGATTTGAAGTGGCAATACGTGAAGATCACGAACAATGACGACGGGAAATTGCTGGAAGATAATATTCATAACTACCTCAACAATGATCTTACGGTTATCGTTTATAATTTTGTGGATATGCTGTCTCATGCACGTACCGAGATGGAAGTATTGAAAGAGCTTGCAGGGGATGAAGTATCGTATCGCTCACTTACGGTAAGCTGGTTTGAACATTCGCCTTTATTCCGTGCATTGAAGAAGATAGCGGATAAAGACATCCAGATTATTGTAACCACCGACCATGGCACGACAAAGGTGAAAACCCCGAGTAAATGTATCGGCGACCGGCAAACAACGACCAATCTTCGCTACAAACATGGGCGAAATTTGCAATACGAGGAGCGTGATGTATTAGCTTTTCGCGATCCTACGAAAGCAGGACTGCCGAAACCGAATGTGAGTTCTACGTTCATCTTTGCCAAGGAAGACATATTCCTCTGCTATCCGAATAATTATAATCATTATGTAAATTACTACCGTAACACATTTCAGCATGGAGGTATTTCTTTGGAAGAAATGCTGGTGCCGGTGGTAAGGTTACAAAGCAAATAATAGTATAAGCCGCAATAAATAAATGGAAGATCAACTTATGGAGCCTGTACTGGATGCATCAGCATCCATACAGCAACTAATAACACAGATTGAAAAAGTCATACGAGGCAAACGACCACAGATAGAACGTGTCATTACCTGTCTTCTTGCCGGCGGGCATATCTTAATGGAAGATAATCCCGGAACGGGCAAAACGGTATTGGCCAAGACACTCGCACAATGCATCAGTGGCTCAAAAAGCGACCAGCACGTCGTATTTAAGCGGATCCAGTTCACCCCGGACCTCTTGCCAATGGATCTGATCGGTTCCCACATATTCGATGACCGCACCAAAGAATTTATATTTAAACAAGGCCCATTGTTTTGTAACGTGTTGCTGGCAGACGAGATCAACCGCGCTTCACCGAAAGTGCAAAGTGCCTTATTGGAAGCCATGGCGGAGCACCAGGTGACAGTGGGGGATGCGACCTTGAAGCTGGAAAAAATGTTCTTTAGTATCGCCACTCAAAACCCTATTGAGATGGAAGGAACCTACCCGTTGCCTGCAGCCCAGTTGGATCGTTTCTTTATGAAGATCATTTTCGGGTACGTGGATGAGGCAACCGAATTGAACATTTACAGGGAGTATGTGAATATTGCGGACAACCTGGAACAGCTGCAGCAGGCTTTAAGTTTGGAAGATATCCTGGCATTGCAGCAACAGGCAGAGGATGTCTATGTACATGAGGAGATCGTAAAAGCAGTGACACATATAGTCCGTGATACCCGGGCACACCAGGATATTGTTTTGGGAGCTTCTACGCGTAGCGGTATCTCGTTTTTGAAATGCCTGCGTGCTTATGCTTTAGTAAAGGGACGGACTTTTGTAATAGAAGATGATGTAAAAGATATAGCGTATCATGTATTAGATCATCGGCTGATCTATAGAAATAAAGATGGCAGAGAGAAGGCGCTGAATGGAATTATTCATAAAGAAGCGGAGCGATTGGCCAAGTTGAAGCTTTTTTAATCGGGGAAAGGTTTCCCGGGAAAGGATCACTGTATCACTTTATGGATCCCTGAATTTTTTCCTGTGGTGAACTTACAATAAAATCATTTACATTTTGAATGTTGAATTGAAAGAAGGTCAAACCCCATCTTTGTCGCAAGCGATGAAAGGAACCTTTTTATTTTTTATTTTTTACTTCCTACTTTTTAGTGGCATGGCGCAGTCAGTTGCCAGCCGCAAAGCAGCGTTGCGGTATGAGATAGATGCCAAGCGTATGGGGGTAGATGTGAATAGTGATGATGCCTTGCCGAGGTCGCGGGAGTTTTTGAGAATTGACAGTACCTACTACGTGGGTTGGATGTTGGAGGGAGCGTATAAATATAATCATGCGGCAGATTACCTGGGTTTTAAGAATGCGTCCGTCCCGCTGGAACGTGCCCTGCAAACCATGGAACGTGATTATCGCAAAGAGCTGACAACACGAACGTCCGATCTTGCAGTGTACTTTCCCATTTTTAAATACCATCTCGACTATACGCTCACAGCAAACTACCTGATGAACTGCTATAGCAATATGGATGAACCGGATAAGGTTTTTGCACTTTTACGCCGGGTGGTAAAACTGAATTTTCAACGGGACTTTTATATGGATGCCTATAATTATCTCGGGTGGACGGTACACCGGAACCGTTTCTATACGAGCGCAAGATATCCTTTTCTGAAAAACTCAATTGACGAAAACGAAAAGCTCTCCATGAAATACCTGGATAGTGGGATGCGTAAGATATACCGGGACTATGTACTGAACAGCAAAATGTTTCAACCCGGCTACGAGCGACCCGAAAAGCTGGCTGTTTACCATTACAAATCTATTTTATACAGTTATACATTTAATATAGACAGTGCAGCTCACTATTACCAGTTGATGAAGGATGCAGGCGCCTTACCGCATAATAATTTTGCGACGTTCAGAATGATATGCGGGGATTTCAGAACAGCAGAGGACGAATATCAGAATGCCAGCGCACAGGATGGCGGGGATAAACGGCTGCAGGAATGGGTCTACTATACTTCTATACTGGATCTATACAAAGGATTGCCAAAGTCAGGTGTGCAGCTGACGAAAGACATGATACGGGCCAATGGCTCTACCCCGGGTTTTGGCTGGTACAATATTGCCGAAGCGCGTTGCCTGCTTTATGACGGGCAGACAGCTGAAGCCCTTCGCTATGCCAACAAAGCAGCGGAGTTCAGGGAAACCCATATCGGCACAACGTTGGGGCAGACGCATTATGATTTCAGCGTACAACTGTTGAAATTGCAGCAGAAAATACAGGAGATTGAGTCCCAAAAATTTGAACATAAAAACTGGTGGTATAATCCTATGGTATTAGGGGTGATTGCCCGGCTGACAGCCGAAAAATACTTACAACAGTTTCTCATCATCAACCAGTTTGCCCAGAACCCGGAACGGGATAGGGTGATCTACAAGCTTTTTTCTACCGAAAGTACCGTTGCCTGGGATGAGGTGTGGTTCCTGATTCGCGATTTCAGCATCAACTTTTTCCTGGATCGGTTTCAACGGGAACTGAATACCGATAAGCGAACCTATATCCGTAAGTATTTTCAGTATTTTTTAGCGAAACTGATGATGGAGAAAGGAGATTATAAAGAGGCGGGAGATAAACTTAATGCCGTATTAAAGGATCCTACACTGGATGCAGCATACGAAAAACTTCTCATAGCAAGAACCTTGCAGGCACAGGCGGAATGTGCCAAAGAACTGGATAAGGAAACCGATTACAATGACCGGATATATAAAATGTACCAGTTTTATCCCCAGCTCATTCCTTATACAGGGCTGAAAATGAATATGCGCATGAATATGACCGGTGCACCCGAGGGTTTTGAAGATGAACTGAGAGCATTGAATATCCACTGGACAAATAGTACAAATAGTATGGCTCCGCAAGCTTACATTCGTTTCTCGGGTAGCGGCGATAAGCGACGAATAGAGTATTCGGTGAGTGATGAAACAGGTAAAGAAATCGTCACACGCCAAACGATGCAATATAAAAATCCTGAGCAAACAGCCAGAGACCTGGGATACCGTCTGTTCAATATAGGAGGCAAAATGCCTGATGACGGAAAGGATAAAGACGATCAACCGATATAGATCAGATCAGAGTACAATCCGGATGTTATAGATGGAGATTTTCCAAACAGTACTGAAGTTCCTCTTACAGCGGCGACATTCCAGGAATCAAATTTTTATTGAATCTGTTCGTATTCGAACGTAGGTGTTCCTTTTTCTTTGTTGGTATCGTAGAAGTTGAGGAAATGGATCTTCCAGAAACCATCGGTTTGTGTGCGCACTACATAGCAGTTCTGCGGTTTAGTGTTATATACCGCTGTATTCGTATTTACATCTACTTTTACGTCTTTCCAGTCATAGCCGATCACATCACGATCTATGCTGAACGGGCTTGCGGCAACGGTCGGATAGCTAATATTTGTATAGCCTGAAATACTGTCTTCTATAGCTGCTGTGTTGTAAGGATTGAGTAATGCACCACTCACGATATAAGGCAGTTGTTCCTTTACGAAGAAGTGCCTGTAACGTGTGAAAACGACATCCCAGGTGGTTTTTACCGGTTCTGGTGCTACTACGGCTCCGCCATTGTCAAAGGAGAAATAGCTATAATTACACAAAGGGTCTTTGGGGACCTCGATCGCTTTCATATCCTTGCTGTCCAGATCACTGTAGCTGAGCGAATACGAGGTAGCCGTTACGTGGTTTAATACTAGTTTTTTGTATGTAGTACGATTGATATTGACAATAAATACCTCTTTTTTAGAAGAACCGTCGGGATTTCTCCAGTTCTTCATCGCGGTAGAATCCGGTAATCCGCAGGGAGCATCGAACTGAAAACTGTCGGTAGGAAGTGATCTGTAGAAATTAGCGTTTTTGGCGACAGCAGCAGCATCAGTCAGTTTTGTATTGTAGGTATATATGTTTTTACCCCCATTTTGAAAAAGGTGATAGCCTTCCGGCGTGCTTTCCAGGGCAAAGTCCCAGCTATTCACCGGAGCCGTTTTTACAATGCCGGATGTGAAACTGAAATACACCTGGGTTTGGTAATCAATGCCCATCGTTACGGAGGTGATTTTTGATGTTCCCTGGGGTGGCAATTCTATAGGAGATTCGGCTTTTTCGCAGGAAATGAGACTGAAAACCAATAAACAAGCTACAGAAATGTAACGTACCGTGTGCATAATTTTGCAAATATCCTATACCTTCTGCGTTCTTTTGTCAGAGAATTGTCATAGAATAAAATATGACACTTCTCAAACTTAACTTTTTCACTCAGGTTTTAGCAAGAATATTTCTTTAGGTTTGCACCTTCGAAAAATAGCTTCAATGCGCGTCAGTCGTTTATTTACCTTTTTTGCGATCATTGTTCTTTTGGCAGCTTGTAAAAGCAATGAAAAGAAATTTACCGTTGTGGGCAGCATTGCCAATATGCCCAAGCAGCTCATCTACCTGGAAGAGTTGAGTGTGAATAATAACATCGTAACGGTGGATTCTGCGAATCCCGATGAAAAGGGCAGTTTTGAAATGCATGGTGAGGCTGACGAACCGGGTTTGTACCGTTTGCGTTTTCAGGGCAATCAATATATTATGCTGTCGCTGGATAAAGGAACGGCTAAAATCACCGGCGACTGGAATAAGCTTTCCGAATATAAAGTGACGGGTTCCGCTTCTTCAGAAAGCCTTGCTGATTTTCTTACACATATACGTACCAATCTTAATGATTTTAATACCTTATCTATAGTTATTGATTCTATGCGTGCGCGTGGCAATGATAGCATGGTAGCCAAGGCTAAAGCCGACCTGGATGAATTGAATTTTAACCTGACACGTTATGTAGAAGTATATTCAGATACGACCAAATCATTACCCAATGCAGTATTTGCCGTGCAGATGCTCAATCCGGCTTCTGAAATGGTATACCTTAAAACGTTCACGCAATCATTGGCTTCGCGTTTTCCTAACAGCAAATTGGCTAAAGAATATTCTGCGAAAATGAATGAGCTTTTGCAGGCCGATGCACCCAATAACAGGGGGGCCAATGTTATCGGTCAGCAGGCAGAGGAGATCAACCTTCCGTCACCTTCCGGTCAAAATATCTCTTTAAGCTCTTTAAAAGGGAAATATGTATTGGTCGATTTTTGGGCTTCCTGGTGCGGGCCTTGCCGGGCTGAAAATCCGAATGTTGTGGCTGCTTATAACAAATTCAAAGACAAAAACTTTACCATCCTTGGCGTATCCCTGGATAACGATAAAGAAAAATGGACTAAGGCAATAAGTGATGACAAACTCACCTGGCAGCATGTAAGTGATCTGCAGGGATGGGAGTCGGTAGCTGCCAGAAATTATAATGTACAGTCCATTCCGATGAACTTCCTCGTAAACGCAGAAGGGAAAATCATAGCTACCAATCTTCGTGGAGCTGACCTGGAAGCGATGCTTGAACAGGAATTAAGATAGAAGTTGAAATTTGAGTGCCCAAGCAGGCGGATTCCTGTGGATATTCAGTGGGTTGGCACCGTTCATCATAAGAGGATCATGCAGCACATGCCTGCTACATTATTTATTAGCTGCATTATTTCCTAAACCAGTGCTATGTCGCGCTATCTGCTATCCGTTTTATTTTTTATATTTCCTATCGCCTTATTCGCCGGGGAGATAGCGGTCAATATTACCGTGCTGGATGCAAATAAGCAACCGGTAGCCTTTGCCAAGGTGAGTCTTACAAATGCGGATGATACGGGCAAACGCCTTTCGGGCCTGGCAGACGAGTCGGGTATCATAAAATTACCCGCAGAAAGCCGGCAAAGATACATTCTTGATATTTCAGCAGCCGGTTATCGCAGTCTTAACGATTCAATCGTAACAAGCGACACTGCTACCGACAGGACTTTTCTGCTAACAGCAAGTACGGAACGACTGAATGAGGTAGTCGTAAAAGCAGTACGTCCCCTGATGCGGCAGGAAGATGACAAAACCATTATAGACCCTCAGTCGCTGGTAGAATCCAGCTCAAGCGGTTTTGAAGTGATTGAAAAAACGCCGGGGCTTTTCATCGATCAGGATGGTAATATATATATCAGCAGCACTACACCGGCAACGATATATATTAATGGGAGGCAAATGAAATTAGGTGCGTCTGACATTGCCTCGCTATTGAAATCGCTGCCACCCAATGCGATAGAGAAAATTGAGATCTTACGTACGCCTTCCGCAAAATTCGAAGCATCCAGTTCGGGTGGGGTAGTGAACGTGGTGTTGAAAAAGGGGGTGAAAATAGGATTGACTGGGCAGGTATACGCCGGTTTGCAGCAGGGTCGTTACGGCAATCAATATATAGGGGGTAATCTGTCAAACCAAAGCGGAGCTACCACCACCTATTTAAATGGCGGATTGAACAACAGAAATTACTACGAGGAATTAACCAGTGACCGTTATCTGTCTGCGGATACCGTACTCATGCAATTTTCAAAAACGAACAGGAACCAGCAAAGCGGTTATGTGGGTTATGGCATCAGCCATGAGATCAATGAAAAATGGCAAATTGGCTGGGACGGCTATTTTACATTGGGCAGTAACAAAAATTATAACAGCATCAATAATTACTTCAGAGACTTTGCCGATACGCTCAATTACAGCTATACGAATACATCCAGCCCCGGTAATACCTTTCTCTCGAACCAGGATGCCAGCCTGAAATACAAAATCGATACAGCCGGCTCCGAATGGACGACAACCTTCAGCCACGTCTATACCTCCGGAAATACCGATCAGGATTATGAAACGGTTTCGCCCGGAATCTATTCTTTAAAAGGAGATGGTAATTTTAAAAGCAGGCAAAGCAGTTTTACTTTCCGATCAGATGTCAACTATAAGTTTCCACGGAAATTATCCATGGAAGCCGGAGTGAACCTCGCCGTAGTATCATTTAATAATCAGTCCGCCTACTTCACGGGTTTTAACGGTAATAGAGAACAAGACCACAATCGTACTAGCAGCTACACCTTTGCGCAGAATGTGAATACCGGTTATGCACAACTTTCTAAAACGTTCTTCAGGGACGCTATATTGAAGGCGGGGTTGCGTGTGGAAAATACAAATATGCGGGGTGAACAAACTATACCGGATGATACTTCCTTCCGTGTAAATCGCACGGATCTTTTTCCGTATGTCTACCTGAGCAAAGACCTGTTTTCTATGATAGGCGTTAAATTGCGGGGATTCCTGGTTTACCGGAGATCCGTGGCACGTCCATCTTATGATCAGCTCAACCCTTTCCCCAGGTTTGTAGACCAGTTCCTTACGGAAGCCGGTAATCCCAATCTCCAACCCCAGTTTACCAATACGTATGAGGCAAATGTCTGTGTGGATGAATATCCGGTCTTTGCAGTCGGTATCAATGACAAGACCGATATGATCACCAGCGTATATTATCAGGAAGGGGCGGCAAACAGGGAAGGGCTGCGTACTTTCGATAACATTGGAAAGAACAGGGAGTTTTACCTGAAGGGTGTCGCCGGTATTCCGCCTGGCGGCAAGTATTTTTTCATTATAGGAGCCCAATATAATCACAATACCTACGAAGGACTCTATGATGGTACTCCTATCCGGTTTTTAGGAGACAACTGGATGCTTTTTACACATCATAACCTGAAGATCGGAAACCGGACGCAAATGACCTTAAACGGATTCTGGCGGATGAAAGGACCCATGCAGTTTATGCAGCTTGGGAATATCGGAAGACTCAACCTTAGCATCAACCGGCAGTTCCTCGATAAAAAGCTGACCTTAACGGCCAATATAGAAGACCTCTTTTTTACAAACAACAGCACCTTCGCCCTGGACCAGGGAAATGTAAAGGTAAGTGGCAGGCGGATTACAGACAGTCGTCGTGCGGGTCTGAACCTGCGTTACAATTTTGGTATCCGCAAAAAAGAAGAGCATAGAAATATGTTTGATATGAGCGATGATGCAGGAAAGTAACTTGTAAATATCAATCCGCCAGCTGCTATGAAATTATAATTACTTTCCATATCTTTCGGGTGAATTAAAAATAAAATCTTATGAAAGTATTACGTATACTTGGTATTATCGTACTCATTCTTATCGCAGGTTTGCTCATCATGGGGCTGGTAGCACCTAAAGATATCACTGCAGAACGCTCTGTGACAATCAGCGCTCCGCATGATATGGTAGCTGATCAGATGTATCATTTTGCAAATTTTAAACAATGGAGCCCCTGGCAGGAGTTAGATCCTGACATGAAAACGGAGATCACCGGTGAAGATGGGAAAAATGCTACGTATTCCTGGGTCGGAAATGATAAAGCCGGCGCGGGTAAAATGACTATGGATAACGTTATGGATGTAACAGCAGGCAATGGTAAACCTATGCATAGCGCTAACATCACCATTAAGTTTATTAAACCGTTCGAAGGAGATGCTAAAAGTAACTGGAAGGTAGAAGACCTGGGTAACGGTGAATCAAAGGCGACGTGGAGCTTTACCACGCATCACGGTTTCCCTATGAATGGGCTGATGATGCTGATGGGTATGAAAGGGATGCTGGAAAAAGACTTCGATAAAGGTCTGAACAAGCTTAAAACCTACATCGAAACGAATAAAGGATCTTTTACAGCTCCGGATGCAGCTGCGGCTAATTTTGATATTAAAGAAACCCGGTTCGCAGGCGGTACCTATGCCAGCATCCGGAAGACGGTATCCTTTAATGATATGGATAAATTTTTTAGTAACAGTTTTGAGTCCATTGGCAAGGCTGCTGGCAGCCGTATCAATGGTAAAGGTGTAGGTATCTACTATAATTGGGATGAGGCTAAGGGCAATGCAGATGTGGCCGCCGCATTTTCCATTACCGGTACAGAACCGGTAGCGGGTGCCCAGATCACAACCATACCGGCATCAGCAGCTTATTTGTTGGTGTACAAAGGAGGATATGCAGGTTCCTATGCCGCTCATCAGGCGCTTATGAAAGAAATTGCAGCGAAGGGAAAGAAACAGGAATTATGCGTGGAAGAATACGTAGTCAACCCCGGGGATACGAAGGATACGAATATGTATGTAACTAACATCTATTACCTGGTGAAATAAACAAGATTCATAAAAAAACTCCGGAAGGAATATTAATCCGTCTTCGCGCAATGGGAAGGCGGCTTTTTCGTTTATTAGCAGGCTAAGTTTATCTTGCAAAAGATTGCCCGGTAAAAAGAGGAATGAAAGTATCTGTTATCATCGTCAATTATAATGTCCAGTATTTTCTGGAAGTCTGTTTGCATTCTACTTTAAGAGCATTGCAGCAGACTACCGGAGAGATCATCGTCGTGGATAACTGTTCTACGGACGGCAGCATCCCGATGCTGAAAGAACGGTTTCCTGATGTCATCCTGATCGAAAACAAAGACAATAAAGGGTTTGGTAAGGCAAATAACCAGGGGGTAGCAATAGCCAAAGGTGAATATATCCTGTTTCTGAACCCGGACACAGTATTACCCGAAGATTTCTTTGCAAAGGCGATCGGCTACATGGACGAACATCCGCAAGCGGGCTGCCTGGGTCCGAAGCTGCTGGATGGCAAAGGGCAATTGGCACCGGAGAGCAAAAGATCTTTTCCCACTTTGTCGGTGGCTATCTATAAAACAACCGGCATCAATAAACTCTTTAGTAAATCGGCCTACTTTAATAAATATTACGCAGTGCACATAGGAGAAAACGAAACAGCCTCTGTGGAAGTCCTCATGGGTTGCTGCATGCTGTTGCGTAAGGCGGTTCTGGAAAAAATTCTCATTGCATTTGATGAAGACTTTTTCATGTATGGCGAAGATATCGACCTGTCTTATAGAATACAGAAGGCCGGTTTTCAGAATATTTATTTTCCGGAGACCAGCATTATCCATTATAAGGGAGAAAGCACGAAGAAATCTACTTTGTCCTACGTGCGCATATTTAACGAAGCGCTGTCTTTATTTGTAAAGAAAAATTATCCTGCGTCAAAGGCGAAGGTATTCACACTGTTCATCAATATCGGCATCGTCCTCAGGGCTGTGATTACCTTAATCAGAAACTTCCTGTCTATTATCAAAATGCCCCTGTTGGATATGTTACTCTTACTGGGTATTTTCTGGGGGGTAAAAGAGTTTTACCTGTTCGATATAAAAGGATATACAGAAATTAAGAGTATGGCCTTACTGGTAACGGTGCCGGTATACCTGCTGCTGTGGCTGGGAAGCATGTACCTGAACGGCGTTTATGAATTGTCATATAACCCATTACGCGTCATAAGAGGCATGGCCGTGGGTACTATCTTAGCGATGGCTTACTATGGACTGTTACAAACAGAATACCGGTACAGCCGCGTGACGATCTTATCGACAGCCTTTATCGGAACCATACTCATGCTGCTGATGCACCGGGTGCTGCACCATCTGAAAATACTGAAATATATCCCTTACGATAAAATCTCAAGAAAGACTGTGATCGTCGCAAATGAAAGAGAGTATGCTGATACGGCAGATTTAATGAAGATCACTAACTATCCCTTACAGCTTTTCGGAAGAGTAAGCATAAACCAGGATGAAAGTGAGGCATTAAGCGATTTTGGTGAAATCAAAGGAACACTTTATCAGGCGGGTGTTCAGGAGGTGATATTTTGTGCGGATGATATCTCCTACTCGCAGATCTTTCGGTTAATGCAGCAATGCGGAAAAGAATACGAGTATAAGATACATATTTCCGGTAGTAAGGGTTTTGTGGGCAGTAACTCGCGTCACACCTCAGGGGATGTTTATATTACGGCTCCCAAATACCATCTGTCACATAGCTATCATGTGCGTAATAAGAGAATATTTGATGTTTGCCTGGCACTATTTATTCTGTTGTTTTTTCCGGTGGCATTTTTTTTCCGACATCCCGCGCACTTATTATTCAACGCATTTGAAGTATTGCTTGGGAGAAGGACCTGGGTGAGTTATGGAAAGCAAGTCCATCAAGAGAAATTACCCATGATAAAAAAGGGCGTACTTCCCACTTTTAACCTGTTGAATGATATTTACCCAAGCGAAGCAGTTGTCGAAAAATTAGATGTCGAATATGCAACGCATTATAATGTATTTGTTGATGTTCGTACGGTGGCAAAAAATTTGAAGTTTTTATCGAGAAAATGAGAAAAATATTTTGCTGAATGAATATCCTAATTATCTTTGCAATCCCAAAACGGGGAATACTCCTCCTTAGCTCAGTTGGTTAGAGCATCTGACTGTTAATCAGAGGGTCGCCCGTTCAAGTCGGGCAGGGGGAGCTTGAAAATCAAAAGGTTGCAGTCAATGCAACCTTTTTTGATTTTCTTTTCTCACAAATCTCTCACAAATTAAGTCTGATTGAGTTCGTTCACTTTGATTTTAGAAACTTCATAAGTTCTGCTACTTAATTTTTAGGGTTTGCCTTATGCCTCAATATCCAGTTAATTAAACTCAATCTCGCTATTTGCATCGCTTTAATATGTATTTGTTGTTGCTCATATTTTTCATCATTTTTCGACCAATCAATTAGACCATCTCCATGTAATAGTTTGCCAGTGTGAGCAATCTTCGATCTAAAGCTGTAAATTTCATTGATCTCATTTTTTGTTTGTTTGTTACTTGTTACATATTTGAACAAATACTCTCTGAACTTGTTCATAACTTTAAATTGTTCTTGATTGCAAGTGGAACACCGTTCTATTTTTACTTCCTTATACTCGTTCGATACCATTGTTTCAATACTTGATACAAAGGCTATAAAAGACAAACTTTTCATTGTTTCTAGCAATTCCACTCCTTGATTAATGAGTAATATGGCAGAGTCGACAACATCCTGTTGATTTTGGTTAATAAAAAGTATTGGCGAAAAGCAACAGGCATATACTGAGGAAATTTTACTATTTCCTCTCCCATAAGATCTAAGTGTGTAAAGTAGTCAACATGTCCGTTAAATTCAATATCTGGAAATTCAACATTAGAGAATGATGTAATGAAGGTATCTTCTGTTAACGATGGATATCTATACACATTTAGTCCAATTTTAGAAGTTTGTCCGTCCATTTCCTCTTTCGACAGTTGTGGGTCTATTGAGATAAACCACTGTTGACTTACTCTTGGAAAGTAGAACCTGTAATTACTAAATGCCGTCAAAAGCCCTAATAGTCGATTTTGAAAATTGGTTGATTGAGTGAGGTCTGATACAATGTCCTTGACGTCTTCTAGTTTATTGTCTACCTCTATTTGTTTACTATCATCCACGCAATACTCTAACACAAAGGGGTATAGATTCATACTGGCACTTTGTGGGGCATCACATGAAATCAAAGGGTATATCTGAAATACATCTGCATATTTGAATACACCGTTTATTGGATTGCTACAAAAAACTACTGCTTTGTAATATCTCATTCTTACGATACTTTTCTATTTCAACAGTAATTTAAGCCTTTGTTCAAAAACTCAGTTTTTTTTTGAATTTGCAATTCCTTACTAATTCAAAATGGTAACGAGTAAGCTATTATTATCGGCGCTAAACCACTTTAAGCACTATCTGCTTTTTTGTTTACGACTGCAAGAGCAAATGCTTTTTATCTAATTTATCAATAATGGTTACATTTTTTATTTTGGGTTCTCCAAGTCAACTATAAAGGATCTAATCTAAGATTACATCTATTGAATTATCTAACAACTCTGATAGCACTTCTTCAGGAGTATATCCAAATAGGGTTAGTTCACTTTCTGTATGCAGCCAATCATGATATTCATTCACATATTTCCATTCCTGATAATTTGTTACCTCTTTTGCGTTACTAACAAGCTTATCTGTCTTAGGTAGCGTAAAACCAAAACTTGCAAATAGTCTGATGCCTTGCATAGCACAAATTATATTGTAGTATGCCTTAGCGTACAATTTTACTACCCCCGAGGATTTTTTAGATTTTTTGGGGTCTGTAAAAATTTTAGTTCCATACTTTATCACTTCTACTAACGTATCTTCTAAACTGTAGATTTTCTTTATGTCTTGATTTTTTCTTAAAGCCCAGATATATGGCGTAGGCTTTTTATTTAATTCAGCCACCCATTCTTGGGCTAGTATCTCAGCTGTATTTCTATCTAATGCTGCCGTTCCTTAATGCCCGCTTTTCGTATTTTTCAACAATCTTTCGTAGCGTTGTAACACAGTTTTTAAAAACTATTTTAAGCCATTTCTTACTTACGGCTTTCATCGTTAATGTAAGAAAATGCGGTTCACTCCATCCTTTTATAATAGGCAGGTATTTGCCAATCATTTCAGCCTTGCGAATTCCTAAGCAATTGGTGCAAAATCTGTTTTTACAATATTTGCCATACAGTCGCCCTTCGTGGGTATAAACTGTATTAAGACAATGGTAGGTATTCCAAAGTGATTTTACAATTCCATCATTTCGGTCATTTTTGGCAAAATCTATCAATTTTAGAATGAGAGCTTGCGTTATCATTTTGGTTTTTCCTTTCCGCCTACCATATCCCTTTGCAGTTATGTCTGAGCCTTGCCCCTGTAGCACTACAGGCTTTTTCTCATTATCAGTTGTCCCCTTTTGTGCTAATGTATTTTAAATCTCCCCATCATCGCAGATCAGAAATCGTATCCTTACATGGCAGCCTTCTTTGTGGGACTGCGTTTGGGAAAGCGGTGGTATCTATTTTTAGCTAGTTTTTTACAGGAATATATTGCTGGAATCCTTCCAATGTCATTTTATAGTAATTATTTTTCAGAAAATTTTGCTAAAAATAATAAGGGACTAATATTGCACCTCTTTTTATATGCCTCCCTATCAATTATTTATACTATTGCTATGCGTGTTTTGTTCCACGGCTGCCCGAAGCCAGGAGGAGCAAGCGGAGACCCAAAGGCAGGGCAGGAAGTACATCGAACTCAACACAAAATCCCTCGACAACTATCATAAACGAATCCAACGGGAGCAAAACAAGCTGCTGAAGCGCCTGAG
>DATJDL010000015.1:0-79633 GCA_035497455.1 Flavipsychrobacter sp. | reverse complement strand
ATAGAAGTTTCTCATGTTATTTCCGGTGATGACATTGCCGACGCTAAAAGCAGCGGTAGAGGTTCCCAGAATGGTGATGGCGTAGTATCCGCCGCTGATGCTGTTGTTGATGAATTTGTTGCTGTCGCAACCGCTGCCCGCCGTGGTAGCAGAAGACAAAGATCCGCTTACTGCTATCGGGGTAAAGTTGGTGGATGCCGTAACACAATCAACCGCTATGGTGCATTTACGGATGGTGTTGTTATCTGCATTGCTGATCATTTGCACCCCTACTCCGTATTGCGAAGACCCTGTACCGCCTGCTATTATCCTCAAGCTATCGATGGTTACATAATCGGTGCCGTAGAAACGCACTGTCGCCCTGTCATTGGCGCTGGTGCTGGTATTGATCAGGGTAGCACCATTTCCATTGATGGTGATCGTATTGATGTTCGATGTATTGGCGACACTATCTAAGTAGAATTTATCATTGTTGTAGACGCCGGGTGCTACATTAAACACTACCGGACCGCTTATTCCACAGTTGATAGCTGCTGCTGCATCAGCAAAAGTCTGAAAGTTACCGCTGCCTGTGGGTAAGGCGGAATTAATCGTATAGGTACCGCCAGGGTAATTAGCCGGAACATTGACAATTACATTTGTAGATGATGCACTGGAAGAACCGCAGGTAACGGTACAACGATAGTAATACGTACCAGCTGTCGTTGGAACTGATAGCTTATAAGATGATGTGCTTTGTGCAGAACCAATAGGAACGAAAGGACCTGTAGGGGAGGTACTCTCTTCCCATTGGTAAGTCTGTGTTAACCCCCCGGTTGCGCCTGCAAGATTTAAGTCTACAGTAGAACCTGCACAGGGAGATGCATTAGTTACTGTAGCGGTTCCGGCTGTAGGCGGAGATATACAAGGGGAAGAAGGAGCGAAAACAACGGTTCCTCCGAAATAATAATTACCGGCGGTACTACTATTGTTACTAATATAGCCGCCGGTATTCATACTGCTAATTTGATAGTTGCCCGTTCCCAAGGTAACACCTCCTGCCGAATAAGTATTAACCGTATTGCTAGTCCCTCCTATAACAATGGTAGAGGAGGGCACTCTTATAGCAAAACGATAGGTTGTGTTTGCAGGCATAGTAAAATTTAAGCCGGTGAATGCAGGGGCAATTCCATTAGCAGATATGGTGCCTACGGTCACACTGCTGATAAGTTGCCAGTTAACATCCGTTCCCAAATTGGTTGAACCGCTTAGTGTAACCGGGTTATATAACAGGTCATGTACTAGTCCGTTAGTACTTGAGCCGCGAAAAACGTCAATATCGCTGATAGTAATAGGATACGGATTATTGTTCTCAAGCACAAATAATATACCTGTAGGAGACGTTCCGATCAAGGTTGTGGCAGAAGGATTTCCGGTCGACAGATTCGTTTGTCCATACGACGAAAAACCACTAACTGCAATCAACAATACAATAAATGCATGTAACAGTCTTTTCATTTATTTTACAATGTTTATGCCTACTCTGATTTGGTTTTCGGCTTCCCCCATTTGGCGTTAGAAAAGTATAAATTTACCAATTGCGAAAATGCGAACCTATAGGGGGTTTTACTCGAATGGCGTAAAACGGCATTGTTGTCTGTATGTACCAAAATGCGTGCTAAACAAGACTAGACCGGCTTAAATTGACACAATTTGTTGTTCAATTTCAGAGTGCCATCTTATCACGGCTACAGCTGCAGAACAAAAGAAGGGTATATTCATTGTGCAAGGCGGATCTTATTGTAAAATTTGGGTACACAGGCATGAATACTCATTGATCCGAACAATCCGGAACACAAAGAAACAGTTGAGTGCTTAACTGAGGCCGGGAAAGCCCGGAAGGAGCATAGGTAATAATGCTGGAGCCAATGAACTTTAGTGACAAGAGTAAACTACGGGAGAAAGTTTGGATCAATATTTCAGTGAATGGAAGAAAGGGCGAGTTTATTGAACCAGTTCCGGAAATGGGGTACTTACACCTTTCACCGCAAAAGAAGTTTTTATTGACCTATCCATAGTGACAGGAATCCTACCTTCGCTTTGATTTATGGTCATTACCCTGCAAGAAAGAGAATTCGTTTTGCTTCCTCAAAAAGCAGTTTATAAGCCTGACGAAGCGCTGTTGATTATTGCGGATGTTCATTTGGGTAAAGCACGGCACTTTTTGAAAGGCGGTATCAATATCCCTTCATCGGCACAGCAACAAGACTATCAAAATCTCGCTCAGTTATTTATCACTTACCAACCTCGCAAAGTCTATTTCCTTGGTGATCTGTTTCACAGCAGTATCAATACCGAATGGATGCGTTTCGAGAGCCTGGTCCAGGCATTTAGCGACATTGAATTTACACTGATCAAAGGCAATCATGATATCATAGATGCCCGGCTGTACGCCCGCCTGGATATCCGGGTGGCAACGGATTACCTGGAAGATGATCATTTTATTTATTCACATTATCCATTTGAAACGGCAGTTGACAAAACGGTTTTCTCAGGGCATATTCATCCGTCTTTCAGACTTTATGGCAAAGCCCGGCAGTCTGTATTACTGCCCTGTTATCATTGTTCGGCATATAATTTCATGCTACCTTCCTTTGGAGGGCTTACCGGATCCTTTGCCATCAAGCCCCTGGCCGGAGATCGTGTTTTCGTGGTCTATGCAGATATTGTAAAAGAGATTGTGCCATAGTACATTATATTTCGGGCAATAGGCAGTTTTATTTATTTTTACCGCTTATAAATAACACATACATGGCTCATAACATACTGGAAGGCAAAAAGGGTATCATCTTTGGCGCGCTTGACGAACGCTCCATCGCCTGGAAAACAGCACAACGTGCTGTGGCAGAAGGTGCCCAGATCATCCTTTCCAATGCTCCTATCGCCTTGCGCATGGGTAAGATCAATGACTTGGCAAAAGAATGCAACAACGCGCCGGTAATACCGGCAGACG
Source organism: Flavipsychrobacter sp. (assembly GCA_035497455.1). Taxonomy (GTDB): domain Bacteria; phylum Bacteroidota; class Bacteroidia; order Chitinophagales; family Chitinophagaceae; genus JAFIGV01. The sequence goes on along the minus strand of DATJDL010000015.1, from coordinate 76,641 downwards.
CTACATCTGTAGCTGATCTGGAAGCATTGACGGATAAAGCCATGGAACATTTTGGCGGTCCTTTCGATTTCATCCTGCATTCTATAGGCATGTCTCCGAATGTGCGTAAGGGTATAGAATATACCAGCACCAATTATGATAATTTTCTGAAAGCACTGGATATATCCGCTTTGTCGTTGCACAAAGTATTGCAGGTGGCCATGCAGAAAGATGCGCTGAAAGAGTGGTCATCTGTAGTGGCGCTCACCTATATTGCGGCACAGCGTACGTTCCCGGGTTATAATGATATGGCTGAAGCGAAGGCTTTAATGGAGAGCATCGCGCGTAGCTTTGGGTATCATTATGGCTTCAGGAAAAAAGTGCGCGTGAATACGATCTCCCAGTCGCCTACTATTACCACAGCGGGCAGTGGTGTATCCGGTTTCGATGCATTCTTCCATTATGCCGAAAAAATGTCACCATTGGGTAATGCCAGTTCTGAAGACTGCGCGAATTACTGCGTGTCGCTTTTCAGTGATTATACCAGAATGGTAACAATGCAAAATCTCTTCCATGATGGCGGGTTCTCGTTTACAGGCGTGAGCCAGGGATTGATTGAAGATATGCAGAAAGTGTTCGAAGCGTAGTGTTGAGAAGTGCAGGAAAGATCAGATGAAGAAAGCTTTTTGAGCAATATTTATCAGGAGGTAGCGTTTTTATAGGCAATGGCTTCATAGAGATAGGGGTAAAGAAGGGGAGGGCATTCTCGATGTTTAGATTCTTCGCGATAGTTGTATGAAGCCCTGTAGAAATCATTTGAAGATGGTTCCATTAACGCTGAAACTGAATAGCGGCAGTGTTGATGAAATTCATAAATGGAGTTAGCAGTTAAAGTGGGTTCGGTTGGAACGCTTAAACATGTTAACTTGTAAACAATTCGATCGCTGAATGAAAGCTAAAGTAGCTACGATAGTTTTATTGTCTTGCATGGCACTGAAAGTGCAGGGTCAGGTAACCGGGGGGCGTTTTGCCATGCAATTTTTGCAAATGCCTAATTCGGCACATATTTCTGCCCTGGGGGGTATGAATGTGTCGCATATGGACCAGGATATTTCTTTTGCATTGCAAAATCCGGCGTTGATGCGTCCCTCGCTGCACAACCAGTTGGGATTGAACTACAATATGTATTATGCAGGCATCAAGGTAATGAATCTTAATTACGGCTTCCACGCTCCGAAGGTGAACACTTCGTTCGCCCTTGGTGTACAGTATCTGAATTACGGAGATTTTTTACAGTCTGATAATCTTGGGAACCAGACCGGAAATTTTCGTGCGAATGACTATGCTATCACGGTAGCAGCATCCAGGGAATATAAAGAAAGATGGCGTTACGGAGCTGCTTTGAAATGGGCAAATTCGGCATTGAACGATAAATCAGCTTCAGCGGTATTGGCAGATATAGGCATTAATTATGTAGATACAGCTAATTTTCTTACCGTAGGCGTCGTGGCTAAAAACCTCGGGTTTATGGCGAAACGTTACAATCCTGCAAATGCTGCCGAACCATTACCATTCGACCTGCAACTGGGCATCTCCAAACGATTTAAACATCTTCCGTTACGATTAAGCGCGACAGTTCACCATCTTTATGAATGGGATATCCGCTACAATAACCCGACGGACATAGAAACAAATGCTCTGTTTGGAACAGCAGACACGAATGCAAAAGAAAAATCTTATTTCGGCGATAAATTGTTCCGGCATTTCATCTTCAATGCCGAACTCACACTCGCCAAACGATTGACACTGATGGTGGGGTATAATCATCTGCGCAGGAGTGAACTGTCTATAAAGGATAAGCCGGCCATGGCCGGATTTTCACTCGGTGCTTCACTCTGGCTTAATAAATTTCAGATTCATTATGCGCGCTCTTACTACCATATTTCTGGGGCCTATAATGAGTTCGGTTTCAATTTCGCTATGAACAAATTGTTTCATGTGGGGAAAACCGGAGAAAACATAGGGTGGAATGCCAATTATGGAAGTTGGTAGTGCCCATTGTTCATTTTAGCGATATGGAAATCGAAGCGACTCCATTTCCCGGGTTCCGAACTTACTGTTATATCACCTCCCAGCTTGTTTACCAGTCTTTTTACGGTGGATAGTCCGATGCCCTGACCTAGCATGTTCATCTTGTCCGGACCTGCCTGGGTGGAATAATTTGTTTGAAATATCTTATCAGAATTTTTTGCTTCAATACCCTTTCCATTGTCTGTTACGGAGAAGGTATAGCGATCGGGATCGGATATAAATTCAACCGTGACCACCCCCTTATCTTTATCATTGAAACGTACTGCGTTCGTGCACAGGTTCAGAAGAATTTGCACCAATGCAGATTTGGATGACAAGATCTGTGCATTATCGCCTTGCAGAACCAGTGTAAAATTAGGCGGCCAAACAACCATAGACTTTACGGTTGCTCCCAGCTCCTGGAAACTAAATTTGGAGAGCATTTCCTCCGAAAAATCGATGGAGCGGCTGAAGGACAGGACATCATCTACGAGAAACTTCAGCTGGTGGGCCGCATCACTTATATAGCCTACCAGTTCGAGTCCTTCCTCATTGAGCTGATATTCGTTAGCATCTTTGAGTAGTTCTGTCAAGCCGATAATGTTGTTAGCGGGAGATTTCAGATCGTGTGCGATGACCTGGGCAAATCTTTCCAGTTCGGCATTGATGGTCTTGAGCGAAAACTGGCTTAGCTTCAATTCCAGGTTGTTTCTTCTTAACTGCAGTTGCCCTACCACCTGATTGGCTAATGCCCGTAAGGAGTCCAATTGCCGATCTGTGAGTTGTTGCGGCTTGGTGTCTACTACACACAAGGTTCCCAGTGGGAGCCCATTTTCTGCACAAAGCGGCACGCCGGCGTAAAATACGATCCCGTTCTCTTCTATGACGTTGGGGTAGTCAAAAAAACGATAGTCGTTTTTGGCATTGCTTACCACGAGTATTTCATTGGGTGAATGGAGTGCATGAGCACAAAAGGATATATCACGCGGTGTTTCCTTTTTACCCAGTCCTACCTCTGATTTAAACCATTGCCGGTCTTTATCCACCAGGGTAATAGTAGAAATGGATGTGCCGCAGATCTCCGATGCCAGCTTGGTGATATCGTCAAAATCTTTTTCGGGTAACGTGTCGAGTATATGGTAAGAATAGAGCGTTTTTAGACGTTCCAATTCATTGGCCGGCATTGCCGCTGGTTGCATATCTGAATAATTATAAAACGCTGAAAAAGGTAAAACAGCCTGATAAAATTATAAGAACTATTGAATGATTTAAAACATTGCGCTCAGCTATATGTTTGTTTTGTGCGTGTGGGCTTTCAAGGAAATGATGGTAGCTATGGAGCTTATATATATAAGCCTGATTTAGATTTTGGTATGTATGCAAAGCCTGTAAACTGTTACCGGCATTTCATTTATTTAAATATTTTACTAACCCACCCGTCGTCCTAAGAAGTTGTTCTACACCTCTAGTATTGATAACACCCGATGTCCAGAGGCAATGTCCAGGGCTTGTCATCCAGATCATTGGAAAGAGGTGCTATGCTGAGGCCGGCATCAATTACCGGTGACCCTTCTTTGGGACGGTAATCCCATTTAGCAAGATCTTTAAACAGTGGATTTTCGTTGATCCTGCAATTCGTGATAGTTACATACGTTGGCAAAGAATCCTTAAACTTCAGCAAGCAATTGGTAAAGCTCACATTATAACCGGCAGCGTCCGATCTGTTGCAAAACAGTTCATCTTCCAGGGAACCGTCTATGACGCAGTTTTTAAAATCAGCCGTCAGGTCACCAACAATACGTTGCGTTTCACTCACATCAAAGTAATTGAGCACCGCTGCCGTCGGCTCGCTGATATGGCTTACTTTATTGGTCCCATAGGTAATGAAGTTGCAATTGTCAAAGCTGTAATTACCGCCTTGCAAAATCGCCAGGGATTGCGCGCCGCAGGTATGTACCAGGCAGTTTTGCGCTTTAATATTTCCGGTAAAACTGAGAATGCCATATCCTATCGAGTTTTCTATGATAGTATGATCCATTGTAAGTTGCGTACTGATGCCTTGCTGACCGAATACTTCCAGCGCAAAAGGGAGCCCTCCGCCTGCATTGTTGCCACAATTGCGCAGGATCACCCAGTTGAGCAAATTGCCGGTGCTGCTACTGTCAAAATAAATGCCTCCCCATTCGCCGGGGTAGCCTTCATATCCGAAATAAGCACGATCCAGCCTATTGCCCTGGAAGATAATGCTGTCTTGTTTGGTACCGTCAGCGATCAGTTTCCCCAGCACATACAACCTGGAATCCTGGTGCATATAGATCCTGCAACCCGGTTGTATGGTAAGCGTAGCACCTTTATCTACAGCCGCACTGTGCACGATCACATAGGGTTTGTCATTTACCCAGGTGGTAGTCTGCTCGATAACACTGTCCGTCAGGTAGTGCGCATTTTGTCCGTAGGCATACATCGGTATGGAGAAGTCTTTGCCATTGAGCGTGGCAATCAGTTTATCTTCCACCACGAAAGGATTGTTCTCATTCGTAGGATCAATATTTACCGTCGCATGAATATAAAAACTGTCATTTGCGGCTACATCTATATTGTTCACATTGCTGCCCGGTTGTCCATCCACGTTAAGTTTAAAAAAAGATTGATCTCCTTTTTCCAACCGCACGCTGCTGATGGTTATTTTTTGATTTTGCGGGTTATAGACTTTTACGGGAATGGTAAAACTGGCGTATTGCGTGAACACGGTGTCAAAGGAAAGTGTATCTGTAGAAAAACGCAGTGCACCACCAGAGGTAAGTGTAGTCTCTTTTTTACAGGCAGAGAAGCCCGATATCAAAAAAAGTAAAAAAACGGGTATGCTGGTTATCCGAATCGTCTTCATGAAAATATAAAAATGCATATAAGCGCCGTAAAGTTATGCAAGTGAAAATATAACGGCTGAAACTCCCTAAATATTTTACGTATGGATTGTTCCGGAGTCCTTTATTAAGTTAATGAATGGCATTATGAATGCTGCAACGCGGATCAACGCCCGATTTTCTCTACAATCACTTCAGTTTTTCAGCCAGGTAAAGGTATGGTTTCGGTAAATGATGCTGCCAGATATCATTAGCGGATTCCTTAAATACCTGGTAATATGCCTCGTCTGCAAAGAGTACAATGGTGTTCCCTGTTCTTACATAGTAGTTGCTTTTAAAATATTCGGGTGTTTGAAAACCGGGTAATTGCTTCTTTACTGATTTTGACACCATTCTGCCGAGGTATTTTTCATAATTTTTTTGTGCTTTCTTGCTTGGTTTGCTTAATTGATTATAGGCATGTCTCAGAGCAATATTGGCGGGAAATTTCTGCTTTTTAATCAGCAATTTGGCATTTCGAAACGGGTTAACGGAAGTGAAATCGTCAACGGTTTGCACAGAAAACGGCACATCCGGCACCCAATCGGCAGTGTTGACAATATTATAAGCCCATCCCCCGGTTGTTATATGTTCGTAATCGTAAGCGAAAAACAGGTTTCCCGGTTTGGGGCCTGCACTGCAATAGGTCTTAAATTGGATATCCCGGGGCAATTTCCGGTCCATCTGGAGATGCCTTAAATAGGATGTCAGCATAAATGTGATGCCGCCTCCCTGGCTGTGTCCCGTCAGGATGAAGTCTTTTATACCTATTTTATAGCAGGAGTCAATTTTCGATTCGATCGTTTTGGACAAATAAGCCATAGCAATAAACCAGCCGACCTGAATGGCAGCATTTGGATGATCTGCCAGTTTATAGCTAAACTTAAAATTGTTATCAAGTTGGAAGGTACCTTTAGCAGGGATCATAGCAGCGTAGAGATTTGCTAAAAAACTGGCTTCCGTCTGGATACTGCCTTGTACGGCGATCAAAGCGATTGGTTTTTCTTTATGGATCCACAGGTCCCAGATATTATCAAAGGCTACAACCGGCGAGCGATACACGAAGTTATAATCCACCGGATCCGGTATGGTTTTATTTTCGTTCCATTTTTCCGGAGCAATGTGTGCTTTATAGTTGATCTTTAAGGTTTCAATATATTCAGTTTTATCAAATCCCGGTTGTAAAATTTTTCCTGATGCCACCTGGGAAAGTAGTACGCAAAGAGCTGCCAGGAATTTAATCTTAATGGTCATGACTTCGTTTTCTATTTGTTGATGATGAAATGGCTGAAGAGGCTCTGTTTCTGATCCTTCCGTTTAAAAAAACTGGATGGTTGCCTTAAAGATACTGTTTTGAGTACATTACCCAAACAAGTTGAAACGGATAGCCCAATCTATATGAATGAAATAAACTCATTACAATAAGCATTTGAGGAAACAGAGGCTAAAAATTAGTGTATTTTAGCGCACCAAATTTTTATTTGTGCACAACCTCTTTCGGAGCAAGAGTCCTTTTGTAGTAATCATCCTGTTTATTCTCGCTTTGGTGATGAAATTGCAGGCCTTGTCGCATCCTGCTATGCCTCAGGCGTTTCCCCATCATCTTCTATTCGGGTCTTTACTGCATTTTTTGCAATTCAGCGCATTCGGCTACACGATTTTGGCTGTTATACTTACGTTTCTTCAGTCCGTTTATGTCAATTTTATTTGCGAAAAGCATAAACTGTTCCATAAAACCGGATACTACGCTGCATTTATCTACCTGGTGCTTTCCTCGCTGTATCCAGCCTTCAGCTATTTCAGTGAGCCGTTATTGATTAACTGGTTTGTATTGATAGCACTGGATGTGATGCTCAGCTTCAGTAAAACACTGGAACCACAGAAGCAATTATTTAACGCCGGTTTTTTTATTTGCATACCGGTCTTGCTGCAATTTCCGGCGATCGGTTTTTTTGTTTTGCTCCTCGTTGCGTTACTGCTGTTACGCAGTTACAGGGTGAGTGAGATGGTGGTTACCGTGTTGGGTTATTTCACACCTGCCTATTTTTTTGTCGGTATTCTGTACCTTATTGATAAGACTTCGTTTTTAAAGAACGTTATAGAAATCGGTTTTGATATGCATTTACTGTCTGCCAGCCGCATTTACCTGGCTGGCATCGTCAGCGGGGTATTGCTGATGGTCATTGGGGGAGTGTACGCTTTTCAGCAATCCAGCATCAGGATGACTATTTACGTACGACGGAGTTGGTTTTTGATCTTTTGTTACCTGGCTGTAGCCATCACCGTGACCCTCCTGGCGGTTTCTGCTGTACATGCTGAATGGGTGCTGGTGGTGCCCCCCTTGAGTTTGATCATTTCTCAGGTGTTATACATTGAAAATAATAGGCGTTTGAGTACTTTTATGTTTTATTTCTCATTGGCTTTACTAATTTTCGCACAAATTACCTTTAAGTAAATTTTTTTCTCCTCCATGAAATTTGGAATAATAGTTTTCCCGGGCTCTAATTGCGACAGAGATATGATGCATGCACTGCAAGATGACTTGCAGCAGGAAGTGGTGATGCTTTGGCACAAAGATAAGGACCTCAGCATGTTTGATAAGGACGATTGCATTGTATTGCCGGGCGGTTTTTCTTATGGCGATTACCTGCGTTGCGGAGCTTTGGCCCGCTTCAGCCCCATGATGGAGCAAGTAGTCAAGTTTGCAAACGAAGGCGGGAAAGTGTTGGGTGTTTGCAACGGATTTCAGATCCTGTGCGAATCAGGTTTGTTGCCGGGGGTCTTGCTGCAGAATGATCATCAGAAATTTACCTGTAAAAATGTGTATATCAAAGCAGATAACGCGAATAATTTCGTTGGTAAAACGGTTGCCGACAGGGTGCTGAAAATACCTGTAGCACATGGTGAAGGAAGGTATTTTGCCGATGCCAGGACCATGGATTTACTGCAAAAAAACAACCAGGTAGTGTTCCGTTACTGTGATGACGGCGGAGATATTACACTGCCGGCAAATCCGAATGGCAGCACTAACAACATAGCCGGTATTTGCAATGCCGCACACAATGTATTCGGCATGATGCCGCATCCGGAAAGAGCTACCAGCGGAGCATTGAATAATGTAGACGGGAAGTGGATATTGGAAGCATTTACCCGCATGAATTGATGAGTTCTTCTTTTTTTAATTGAAAAAGTTTCTGCTATGAGACCATTTATTTTTTTGCTTGTAACCGTTATGTTGTTTACCGGAACTTTACAGGCACAAATAGTCTCCGGAAAGACCGGGATAAGCAGGACTTCCAACCTGGATCCAACCAGCTGGAGCTATGAAGTGAAGAAGCTGGACCGAAATGAATATGAATTGATCTTTAAAGTAACCCTCAGTGACGGTTGGCATATTTTCTCACAAACGCCCGGCGATAGCTTCCTGATACCTCCCAGTTTTATCTTCGATGAAAACAAAACTGTGAAAATGCTGGGTGGTTTGACAGAAACAGGAAAGTTAATAGAAACAACATTCGAAGGCGTAGATGGCAAAGTAAGATATTTTGAAGGTACGGTAGCGTTTATTCAAAAGATAGCTTATACCGGCACTGCTACAACCATTTCCGGCGAACATCGCTACCAGATTTGCAATGACAGGATGTGCCTGCCTCCTGTTGACAGAAAGTTTGAATTTAAAATACAGAAGTAAAAAGCCTATATCCATAAATACATACTCCTAAAAATGAACCAATTATATAAGAAGTTCTTTCTTTTCGTGGTCGCGCTCTGCACGATGGGTGTTTTCTCAAAGGCGCAAATCATCCAGGACCCTACTACCTGGACCTATGAGGTGAAGAAAAAAAATGACAATGTATATGATCTTATTTTTAAGGTAAAGCTGAAGGAACATTGGCATATCTGGTCCTTTAATCCGGGAGGAGACAATGACGGGTCGTTGCTGCCGCCTACATTTAAGTTCGACAAAAATCCGAATGTAGAACCCGTGGGTAAAGTGAAGGAGTCGGGAAAACTGATAAAAGAAAATAATGAAGTCTTCGCAACACCCTTGAATTACTATATCAATGAAGCTGTTTATACGCAAACGGTAAAGGTGAAATCCAATGTGGCAATCACCGGCACACATGCTTACCAGGTTTGCGATGAAAATCAATGCCTGCCTACTAAAAAGAAAAAATTCAATTTTGAGATAAGCGATATCCCCGGAAGCGATACGGTTTCGACTGCGATATCTCCGGCCATTGATACCGCTATCGTATCCGCCTCAGTGGACAGGTCCCCGGCAAACAGCGTTGCTACAACAGGTACAGATTCCGCTACTGATAAGACAATAGCTGAAAAATCTCAAAAGGATGGAGAAAAGAAATCATTGTTGTGGCTGTTCATCGCTGCACTGACCGGAGGCTTTTTAGCCGTGCTGACCCCTTGTGTATATTCTATGATCCCCATTACCGTTAGCTTCTTTACAAAGAGAAGTAAGACGCGCGCTGAGGGGATTAAAAATGCCGTATGGTATTCACTGTCTATCATTATCATTTTTACGCTTCTGGGTGTATTGATATCCCTGTTTTTCGGTGCCAACGCACTCAATAACCTTTCTACCAACTGGATTGCCAACCTGTTCTTTTTTGCTGTATTTGTCATATTCGGGATTTCTTTCCTGGGGGCTTTTGAAATTACCCTTCCGTCCTCGTGGACTAATAAAACAGACTCTAAGGCAGGGTTGAGCAGTAAGGGCGGTATCTTTTTCATGGCACTCACATTGGTGATCGTTTCGTTTTCATGTACCGGTCCTATTGTCGGTCCTTTGCTTGTACTGGCAGGTAATGGAGGAATTGCCGGACCGGCATTGGGCATGTTCGGGTTCTCCGTGGGATTAGCATTGCCGTTTGCCTTGTTCGCCGTGTTTCCCGGTATGCTGAATAAAATTGCGGCTTCCGGTGGCTGGCTGAACCAGGTGAAGGTGGTCTTAGGATTTATTGAATTGATGCTGGCGATGAAGTTTTTGTCGAATGCAGATCTCGCAAAAGGCTGGCGTCTCTTGGACCGGGAGATTTTTATTGCTGTCTGGATCGTTCTTTCCGTATTGCTGGGGCTTTATCTTTTAGGGAAATTAAAAATGTCGCATGATGATGCATCTCCTAAGAATGTCTATGGACAGGAATATGTATCAATTTTCAAACTATTTCTTGCCATCGTTTCATTCACATTTGCCGTGTACTTACTGCCGGGAATGTGGGGAGCTCCGCTAAACGGCATGAGCCAATTCATACCTCCGATGGGTACACAGGATTATGTAGTGAGTGCAGGTGGTGCGGGTGGAGGAAACGGGCAGGGGCACTCCGGTAGTCTGGATGGTGTGGCGCCAAAAAAACTGGTGCAGGAGTTGAAAATTTATGAGCCGCCTATTGCCGTACAAAATGGATTGGTCACGTTCTTTGATTATGATGAAGCGCTTGAGGCATCAAAAAAATTAAAAAAACCGGTCATGCTGGATTTTACGGGCATCAACTGTGTGAACTGCCGCAAGATGGAAGCGCAGGTATGGAGCAATCCGGAAGTGATGAAGCGCCTGAAAGAAGACTTTATCATAGCGTCTCTTTATTGCGATTACGATAAAACGGACTTACCCAAAGACAAACAATTTTTCTCTAAGGAACTCAATGCCGATATTGTAACTATCGGAGACTTCAACGAGCATCTTCAGGCATCCAAGTTCAACTCTAACTCGCAGCCGTTCTATTTTTATGTAGATGAAAATGGAAAGAAATTGGTGGAGGGTGGATATAGCTATGATCCCGATGCCTCCAAGTTTATCAAGCATCTCGATAATGTAAAGAAAATATTTGCTGAACAGCAGGGAAAATGATCTGAGCGGTTCCGGTGCCGAGGAGAAAAAGAGTCACAAACTTGTTTCGCCGGATGGATTTATGAATGATTTGCCGGCAAACCTTTCTAAATTTATGCCCGAATGAGGCGTGTCTTTCCTATTATAGTTATCCTGATTTCCCTATCGGTCCTGGGTATCATTTTTATCCAGATGCTCTGGATCAAAAGCTCTATAGATTTCAGAAAACAGCAGCGTGATAACGAAGTAACCAGTGCCATGAATTATATCCGGCAGGGGATATATGACCGCTTCGCCACCAAAAGCATGAATATCTTTAATGATGAAGAATCCAAAATGGATTTTATGCGTCGAAGATTTTCTTCTGAATTGTTGAACGATGATGAGATCCGTTCGATTATTGACCGGTCACTGACACAAAACAACATCCAGGCGCCTTTTGCCTTCGTGATCACCAACGTGTACGGCTATCCCATAAAAAGCTCCGGGCAAATCCCCAATGGAATCATGCCTATAGAAATGGTCGTGACCCCCGATGGAGGAAACGTGGCAAAAGAAACACTCTATCTCTACCTCGCGGAGAGCAATAACTACATTATGGGGAAGATCTTCTGGATGATCACGGCGTCTTTCATTTTTACAATCATCATCATTTCCGCCTTTGCACTTACCGTGCGTACGATGTTCTCACAGAAAAAGCTTTCGGAGATCAAGTCTGATTTTATCAACAACATGACACATGAGCTGAAGACACCTTTAGCTACGATATCGCTTGCTATTGATGCACTGGTCAATGAAAAAGTGATCCACAACCCGGACCAGATAAAGTACTACAGTGGGATGATCAAGGAAGAGAACAAGCGCATGAATAAGCAGGTGGAGAAAATACTGCAATCGGCGAAGCTGGAAAGGCAGGAAATAAAACTGAACCTGCAATCCCTGGACGCGCATGAGATTATCCGGAAGGTAGCCGACAACTTATCGCTGCAAGTGCAGGAAAAAAATGGTTTTTTGGTGCTGAATCTTTCCGCTGCAAGACATAGGGTAGATGTGGATGAAGTGCATTTTTCCAATATCATCTTTAACCTGCTCGACAATGCTATCAAATATACCACCGGCGATTTAAGGGTAGAGATCACTACCGTGGTTCAGGCAGGAATGCTGGCAATCAAAGTGAAAGACAACGGCATCGGCATGACCAAGGAAACGCTGTCGCACGTGTTCGAGAAATTTTATCGCGCTCATACAGGTAATCTGCACAATGTAAAAGGTTTCGGTCTGGGACTCAATTATGTAAAGGCATTAACGGAAGCCCATAGCGGAAAAGTGAAAGTGGAAAGTACCGTGGGAAAGGGAACGACCTTTACCGTGACGTTCCCTTTATCGGAAGGACAACGTGATGACTCAATGCCTGTTTAGAGCAGGACGCACAGGCTTTTGATCACGCTTGCCAACCGTATGGCATCGAAAATCCTGGCTTCGCTTGCTCCATGATCCTTTACGGACTGCTCATGCGAGGTCACACATCTTTCACAACCATTAAGTGCCGATATGGCAAGACTCATCAATTCAAAAAACTCCTTGCCCAATACCGGGTTCATCATCACACTCATACGCAAGCCCGCGGGTTGTTTTTGATAAAATTCCGTTTCGTGCAGGTAGTGTTTAAACCGGTAAAAGATATTGTTGGTAGACATGACGCCGACGCAAGCTACGACTTCCGCTATTTCATTGTCGTCAGCACCTTCTTTCCGCGCCAGCTTTTCAAAAGCCGGGATACAGGCACTGTTTTTTTCGTTTACAGAAGTAGCCAAAGCTAATAAATATGCTTCCTTTTTAGTTAGATGGCTGCTGTTAAGAACGCTATTCGTATTCAGTTTCAGATCACGGATATGACGATGGTCTGCAGCTACCAGTTTCTCGAGAGCAAGACTACTGTGTTCCGCATCTATCATTAAGTCATGAAAGAAATGCTGAACTGTTTCGTGCTGTATGGCTGACATATAATGAGATGTTTTTTGTTTTTGGGAGATAAAAAAACCATCCCGCACTTTCGCACAGGATGGATATAGATTTATAAGAATTAAGCCTCAGCTAATTCTTGCTTTCCTGCCTTTTGAGACAGCGTATCTTCGCCTTTTTTCCAGTTGCAGGGACAAAGTTCATCCGTTTGCAGTGCATCCAATACACGTAATACTTCATCCACATTTCTACCCACACTCAAATCATTGATATTTACCCAGCGCACAATGCCTTGAGGATCGATGATGAACGTAGCGCGGTAAGCAACGCGTTCTCCTTCATTTAATATACCCAAATCTTCTGCCAGGCTCTTAGAAGTATCTGCGATCATCGGGAAACGCAGGTTTTTTAGATCCTGGTGATCTTTTCTCCAGGCCAGGTGAACGTATTCTGTATCAGTTGATGCACCGATCAGCACAGTATCACGATCATCAAAATTCGTCCAGTTGTTGTTGAACTCAGCAATTTCAGTAGGACATACAAAAGTAAAATCTTTTGGCCACCAGAACATTACAGCCCATTTCCCGGCAAACGTTTCGTTTGTGATGTTCTTAAACTCTTTTCCGTTCTCAATAGATACGACAGCCTTCTTGTTGAATTCAGGAAAGGGCATACCTACTGTTACAAAATTCTTGTTCATAGTTAGATGTAATTTTAAATTTTGCGCGAAGGTCGTATCCATCACTCATTGAAGCAAAAAAAATCCTTTATGAAAAAATAAAGATTATCAATGGTTGGTTTCAAACTTATCCTCCTTCACTTATTCAGGGAGTTATAGTACAATCAAAGGTTGTTTGTATGCAATTTTGGTTCCGTACTAGAGCAAGCCGGTAGAACTCATACGGCGTTTGCACCGTTCATCGTTCGGGATTTCTATGGAGCAGGCGAGTTTGTCGTTTAAAAGACTTCCTTGTTTTTGTTTATCCTGCTATGCATCTGGTGCCATGGAATGCGCCGTCGGTTCATTGGGAGGTACTTCTTTTTTTAGTCTTTTGTTGACATGCAGTACATAGTAAGCGATCACTGCGCTGATAAACATCAAGATGGAAGCGAGAAAAAATGGTGCACCGGCAAAACGGATCGGGGCGTTCTCATGCGTGAAATAATAAAATAAATTTGTCATCAGTGGTGGTCCAACGATGGAGGTGGCACTCATGACGCTGGTGATGGCTCCTTGCAATTCGCCCTGTTCCCGGGGAGATACGTTTCCTGAAATGACAGACTGCAATGCAGGTCCGGCAATTCCGCCCAAGGAATACGGTACGAGAAAAGCCATCATCATCCAGCCCTGGCTGGCAAGTGCAAAGAGCATCATGCCGATGGCGTAGAGCAGCAGACCAATATAAATACTCTTTTCACTACCTAATTTTTTACTTGTGTAACGCACGAGTAATCCTTGCACTAAACCCACGCACAGACCTACCACGCCCAATGAAATACCTACCATTTTTTCATCCCATCCAAACTGGTACATCGTAAAATAGTTCCAGTTGCTTTGTACTGCATGCGCTGCAATATAAACCAGGGCTAATGATGATATTAAACCCAATAGAGAAGGATACTTTTTCAATTGCAACAGTGAACCGACAGGATTTGCACGCTTCCAGTCAAACGGGCGGCGATGGCTTTTATCCAGCGATTCCGGTAATATGAAATAACCGTATAGGAAGTTTAAACCACAAAGTACAGCTGCGGCATAGAAAGGAACACGCGAGCCATAGTGCCCCAACACACCGCCTATGACAGGACCAATGATAAACCCTAATCCGAAGGCGGCTCCGATCATTCCAAAATTTTTCGCACGGTCCTTATCTGTACTGATGTCTGCGATGTAAGCGCTTGCCGTCGTAAAGCTCGCACCGGTAATACCTGCTATCACCCTGCCTACAAACAACCAGCCTATGGTGGGTGCCAATGCCACGAAAATATAATCCAGGCTGAAACCTAATAAGGATAATAAGATAACCGGGCGTCGCCCGTATTTATCGCTGAGATTGCCAATAATGGGGGCGAAGAAAAACTGCGTGAACGCGTAAGCAAACGTAAGCCAACCTCCGTATTTAGAGGCAACGCTGATATCCGCATGTATCAGTTCCGATATAAGTTTGGGAACTACGGGTATAATGATGCCCCAGCCTATAATGTCTAAAAGCAGGGTGATGAAAATAAATCCTATCGCTGCCGATTTTTTCTTGTCTTCCATATGTGATAATTATTGCCCGGTATTTATTAGCGCAGCTGGTAATATGTATGAGTCGGACCGTTAAGCCAACGCAGGTAATAACAGACTGTCCAGATCTTCAATGCCACTGATGTTCAGGCTTACGTAACCTTCCGCATACTTCCGGCCGATACGTTTCCCCATCAGCGCATCCCTGTATTTTATCTGCTCCAGAAAGTCTGATGTGGCTATGTAGGTCATGGGCTCATCCGACCCGGGGTTGTGAAACTGGCTTTTATAGCATTGTATCGCTTTCATTTTTTGATCAAAGACCTCGCTGATATCCACAAGGAAACTGGGTTCCGGCACGCGGTCCTGTATCATATGATACACACGTTTTGGTCGCCAGGCAGTTTGCGGAACGTCGTTAAAGGTAGTAACAACCTTTGCCAGACCTGAAAGAAAACACGTATCTGCAATGAGCTTGCCCGCCCGCCCGTGGTCGGGGTGACGGTCTTCCAGGGCATTGGCTATCACGATCTCCGGCTGGTATTTCCGGATGTATGTTACCAGCTGGAGTTGGTGCTGCTCGTCATTCCTGAAAAAGCCATCCCGCATCCATGCATTTTCTCTTACCGTGAGGCCCATTACAGTGGCCGCATCTTGGGCTTCTTCGAGTCGAAGTTCGGGGGTGCCCCGGGTGCCAAGTTCTCCGCGGGTAAGATCTAAAATGCCTACGGCTTGCCCTTTTTGAGCATGTTTTATCAAAACGCCTGCGCAGCCCAGTTCTACATCATCGGGATGAACCGCTATGGCTAATATATGAAGTTTGGTCATGTTGGAAAACGAAAACGCAAAAGTAAAAATTCAATGCTTCTGTTTCTCGTGAATATTTCAGCGGTTTGTAGTTTCAGGGGGGTGTCCTCATTTTTGTACATCAGCTCAGGATATGCTCCTGAAGAACGCTTCTTCTATTAGTTAGAATAAACCTGTATTTTGTTTTCATGAAAGGCAGTTATGTAGTACGCAATCTCCGCCAGGAGGAAATGGAGCAGCTGACAGCTTTAACGGCATCAGAAGGCTGGAATCCCGGGTTGAAAGACGGAGCGGCTTTTTTTAAGGCAGATCCCGACGGTTTTTTTGTAGGCTTGCTGGATGGTGTGCCCATTGCATATATCGCTGCTGTAAATTACAAGGATCAATACTGTTTTGTCGGATTATATATCGTAAAAGAGGGTTATAGGTCCCAGGGCTATGGTTATACAATATGGCAACATGCGCTTAGGCGACTGGGTGCCCTGGTAACAGGTTTGGACGGTGTGCCGGCACAGGTGGAGAATTATAAAAAGTCCGGCTTTGATTACGCATTTCGGCAAATGCGGTTTGCAACAACAGCCCTAGCGGCGAAAAAGAGTGAAAATATACACCTGATGGCCAAAGAAATGATGGATCTTGTAACGGCCTATGACACCTTGGTATTCGGCACATCCCGGATCGAATTCTTAAAAGCATGGCTGAGCATGGAAAATGCGGTGACCTTTGTTGCTGGTGCTGACGACGGAATGATAGAAGGCTATGCGGTATTAAGAAAATGCAGGCAGGGATATAAAATAGGTCCTCTTTTTGCAGATAATGATCAGGTAGCGGAGCAGCTCTTTCTTGCGTGTAATGAAAAACTGCCTGCGGAAGAATCTATCTACCTGGATGTGCCGGAAGTAAACGCATCAGCGCTTGCTCTTGCAAAGAAATATAACATGCAGTTCGTTTTTGAAACGGCACGAATGTATAAAAGCGGCGTGCCCGTTTTCCCATTGGAAAAAGTATTTGGGGTGACAAGCTTTGAGTTGGGGTAAAAAATGAACATATTCTTAACCTAGTTCCGTTTTTGCTGTTGTTGTTTCTGCTGTTGGTAATATTGGTAGCGATAAAAATTAGCGGCTTCCAGCTCCTGCACAATAGCTTCTATATCGCGGTCATCGCCCTGGGGGTCGTACTCCCGTTTGAGATTGTTGCTGAAGAGCAGCGCTACAGACTGGTACACGACTGCATTGAAACCGCCTTTCACCTCTTTAATGATGCCAAAAACATTTCGTCCTGATTGACGGTTGATAAGTTTTACCAACACTTGCCCCTGACTGATGGTAAGATTCTCTAACTCGCCTTTAAAACGTTTTTTAAGCTCTTTCTCTATGGACTTCATATATTCCTTCTGCGCTTTTTTGTCGGGGATCTTGGCCAGTTGTGCATCTACATCTTTCAACACACCTGCCGCTATTACGGCATAAGGGTAAGTAACATATACATTACGCTTCAACCGATCGAACTGAGCCTGCTTTTTCGCCCATTTCTTTGGCAGCTTGTCGATCAAAAACACGTCATCCAGGTAAACCATCCCGAATGTATCCCCGTTTTCTATTACGGCGCCCAGCATTATCTGTTTGCCGGTGTCCGTTTGCGCAATAGCAGGTCGATTCGCACAGGCGAAACTCAGAATGATCAAAAAACACAGTGCCCAACGGTGCATAGCAATATAAATCTCGTAATATTTATCCCAATTATTGCAAATTGTAATCCAAATTTCCGGGAAAATACAACGTTAAAGTTCCCCAGGAATAAGGTCATATAATAACAGCCGATTGATTTATAGTAAATTTGCGGCGCAAATGGTAGCTACAGTGAGTTTTATGAAGACAGGGATTGTTATAGCCGGATGTGTTTGTCTTTTGATGTCATGCCAGTCAAAAGAACAGTATTTAACAAAAAAGGAATTCCATCACAAAACGGATTCACTTACCGCTATTCGATTTCAGGAATTAGAACTTCAGTCAGCAGAAGACCTGGATCGCAGGATAGCTATTGAAGTGAAACCTAAGGTCGATTCTATTTTAGGCAAAACCACCTTGCCACCGGGTGTCGAGAAGCCGGTTAGTTCAGACAAAAAAACAGATGACCAGGATACTGCAGTCACTGGTCGTGGTTTGCTTCCCTTTTCACCGCAACGAAAAAAGCCATTAGACTCCCTGCGCAGCCATGGAAGAAAACAACCTGATATTGTACTTTGATGGTGTCTGCAATCTATGCAGCAAACTAGTACAGTTCGTCATCAGGAATGATAAAAGGAAGCGTGTACGGTTTTCACCTTTGCAGGATCATCCCGAGCTGGCGGATTCGCCTACCGTGATCGTAAGACAAGACGATCAATTGTTTTATAAATCAGATGCAATCCTGAAATTACTGGTGGCACTGGGCGGCGGCTGGACGGTTTTTCGGCTAGGGTATATCCTGCCAAAATTCCTGAGAGACCGTGTCTATGATTTTATTGCCTTCAGGCGTTATGGCTGGTTTGGAAAGACAGATGAATGCATGTTGCCGACACCGGAAATTCGCGACCGGTTTTTAGAAAGAGAAATATCGTAAATTGATTTATAAAAATTATTAAACTCAGAAGATGAAAAGAACGATTGGACTGATTTGTATGGCTTTCATAGGGTGGATGAATATGCAGGCGCAGGAAGTAGTTTATTCTGACTATGACAAGTTTGATATCCGCACCGGAGACTTTTCTGTGATCGGTAAATCAGGTGACAGAACCTATGTGTATCGTGGTTCGGCAGATGGCTTTTATTTGGATGCTTATGATGACAATATGGTAAAGAAAGCTACCGTATTGCTGGATTTTTTTCCGCAGAAGATATATGAAACCCGCTTTATTAATTATCCCGACAGGATACTGGTACTCTACCAGGCTATAGAAAGCAACCGCGTAGTACAATATGCAGCCTTACTTGACACGCGTGGGAGGCTAATAAAAAATCCGTTGAAACTGGCGGATGCCAAGACCGGCATCTTCGGACCGAATAAAAGTTATTTTTCTTCCGCGGTGAGTGATGACAAAACAAAAATCCTGGTGTACGGTGTGGAGAATAAGGGAAGAACCATGCAGTTTACCGGTGTGTGGCTGGACAGCGAATGCGCCGTGGAGGGTAGGGCGCACTCCAGTTTTACGGCAGATAACGATCTCGAAAACGGAGAAGGGATACTAGATGATCATGGTGATTTCTATTTGCCGGCCTATACTCCCGCCGGTTCAAAAAGCTATGCTGATCAGCTTTGGCTCCTCGTGCTGCCTAAGGCAGGTACGCGTTTCCAGGCAAAGGAGTTTCCAGTTGGTGAAAAGTATGTGGCGAATAGCTTTGTAAAGCTCGATAACGTTAACAATAAGATCTATATAGCCGGATTCTACTCGGATAAGAAAAGCGGCAACTACGATGGAGTGTTATACGGTACTTATGGAATCCGTGACAGTGCTTTTACAGGCAGTAAGCTTATAGCCTTCGATGAGAAAATACGGAATGCTACCGGAGAGCGGAATAAGAAGCGTGCGTTCGATAACTACCAGACAAAACAAATCATTGTCAAGAAAGATGGTGGATTTGTTCTCATTTCCGAAGATGTAACAATCATGTATCGCCAGAACAACCCGGGATGGGGAGGGTATTATTCTTCCTACTATTTCGGTCCCATGATGACGCAGACGATCAAAGAATACTATTATAACGATGTTTTCGCACTTTCTTACGATGGCAACGGCGTAAATGAATGGAATGCCTTTATTCGCAAAAGCCAGTATTCACAGGAAGACGGGGGCATTTTTTCGTCTTATGCGCTGATCAATACAGGTGGTGTATTGGGTTTTCTATTCAACGATTTTAATGCCAATCGCTCCAAAATCCAGTTTGCTACGCTGGATGCAGCGGGTAAAGTGGATATGCGCTCCTTAGCTGCGGGAAATAGCAATGATCCTGACTGGTTGCCCCGTTCGGCCAAGCAGATCGGGCTACGTGAAATGGTAGTTCCCTGTTTGCGCAGGAAACAGATCTGTTTTGCCAAGATCACCTTTTAAGGCTGAAAGTGGCGACAGCCGGGAAAACAGGCACAGACTTCATGCCTGGGGATAATGGACTTACAACCACTTCAGCGGGTTTCTGCGCCGCATGAGGATATAGTTCTTCATGTTGATCCAAAAGGCGAGAATCATGTAGATGATAATAGGCGAACCGAGCGTGAGAAAAGATATATATATAAACCACAGGCGGATGCGGCTGGTAGCTACACCCATCTTTTCTCCAATGGCGCTGCATACGCCAAACGCTTTCCATTCGATGAAATTTTTAATGTCGAGAAGCTTGCTGTGCATGATTTTTAAAATTTAGATCTCGGCTCAGGGAACAAATTTCCATATTATTCGACAAAAAACCCACGATAAAGATTACCGTGGGTTTAAATTTATCTCAAATAATCAGTTAAGCTGTAGTAGCTGCTTTGGCTGCCGCTTCCTGGCGGATCACATTCAGTGCACCACCGGCTCTGAACCAGTCAATCTGCTGTGCATTATAGGTGTGATTCAGTACGATCTCTTCAGAAGATCCGTCTTTATGATGAATGATCATTTTCAACGGCTCACCCGGAGTAAAGCTGGTAACTCCTACAATATCGAACGTGTCATCTTCCTGAATCTTATCGTAATCAGCCTTATCTGCAAACGTCAATGCCAACATGCCTTGTTTCTTCAGGTTGGTTTCGTGGATACGGGCGAAGCTTTTCACTATGATTGCCCTTACACCCAGGTGACGGGGTTCCATCGCGGCGTGTTCGCGGGAACTACCTTCACCATAGTTTTCATCCCCTATCACTACACTGCCGATACCCTGTGCCTTATAGACGCGTTGTACCGCCGGTACCTCGCCATATTCACCGGTCAGCTGGTTTTTCACCATATTGGTTTCCATATTGAAGGCGTTGATCGCACCAATAAGCATGTTGTTGGAGATGTTATCCAGGTGTCCGCGGAACTTCAGCCAGGGACCTGCCATAGAGATATGGTCCGTAGTACATTTTCCAAAGGCTTTGATCAGGAGTTTCAATCCTTTCAGATCGGTTCCTTCCCATGCTGCAAATGGCTCTAACAGCTGGAGCCTGTCGCTGGTAGGGCTCACAATCACTTGTACACCGGAGCCGTCTTCTGCCGGCTTTTGATAGCCGGGATCATCTACAGAAAATCCTTTCGGAGGCATTTCATACCCTGTAGGTTCAGCCAGCATCACTTCTTCACCTTTTTCATTTCTCAACGTATCAGTAAGCGGGTTAAAGCTCAGTTTCCCGGATATAGCCAATGCCGTTACGATCTCGGGAGAGGCAACAAAGGCGTGTGTGGAAGCCAAACCATCATTACGCTTCGCGAAATTCCGGTTGAAGGAGGTAATGATCGTGTTCTTGCGGGTAGGATCATCTATATGACGTGCCCACTGACCGATACAAGGTCCGCAGGCATTTGCCAGTACGATACCGCCCATTTCATCAAACACGTTGAGGAAACCGTCTCTTTCTATCGTAAAACGTACCATTTCCGAACCCGGGGTAATCGTGTATTCGCTTTTGGTTTTTAATCCTTTTGCCAGCGCATCTTTAGCGATAGACACCGAACGGGAAATATCTTCATAAGAAGAGTT
Source organism: Flavipsychrobacter sp. (assembly GCA_035497455.1). Classification (GTDB taxonomy): domain Bacteria; phylum Bacteroidota; class Bacteroidia; order Chitinophagales; family Chitinophagaceae; genus JAFIGV01. The sequence continues at coordinate 55,149 of DATJDL010000015.1, read as the reverse complement.
GGTGCAGGAACCGATCAGGGCTACTTCCACCTCATCCGGCCACCCGTGTTCTTTTACTGCTTCAGCCATTTTGCTGATCGGTGTTGCCAGATCCGGCGTGAACGGTCCGTTGATGTGTGGCTCCAGCGTATTCAGGTCAATCTCTATAATCTGGTCATAGTATGTTTCAGGATTTTCGTATACTTCTTTATCTGAACGGAGGTATTCACTCACCTCATCTGCCGCGCGGGCGATGTCTTCCCGTTGTGTGCCGTTCAGGTAATCCCTCATTTTGGCATCGTAAGCAAACAATGAACAAGTCGCTCCGATTTCTGCGCCCATGTTACAGATAGTGGCTTTACCCGTACAGCTCAGGCTTTCGGCGCCTTCCCCAAAATATTCTACGATGGCACCGGTACCGCCTTTTACAGTCAGGATGCCCGCCACTTTCAGGATAACGTCTTTCGCGGAAGTCCAGCCGTTCATCTTGCCGGTAAGCTTTACACCGATCAGTTTGGGCATTTTTAGTTCCCATGCCAAACCGGCCATTACATCTACCGCATCCGCACCACCTACACCGATAGCGATCATTCCCAGACCTCCTGCATTCGGCGTGTGGCTGTCCGTACCGATCATCATACCACCCGGAAAAGCATAGTTTTCCAATACCACCTGGTGAATGATACCGGCACCCGGTTTCCAGAAACCAATACCGTATTTGTCAGAAATGGATGCAAGAAAATCATACACTTCTTTGTTTACATCATTGGCAGTTGCCAGATCTTCTACTGCACCTACTTTCGCCTGGATCAGGTGATCGCAGTGTACAGAACTCGGAACAGCTACCTGGTCACGACCACAAGTCATGAACTGCAGCAGCGCCATTTGCGCGGTGGCATCCTGCATGGCTACACGATCAGGTGCAAAGTTTACGTAATCACGACCGCGTACATAAGCTCTGTCGGGGGTTTCAAAAGAATGGGAGTAGAGTATTTTTTCAGCTTGGGTAAGAGGACGCCCTATCAGTTTTCTTGCTTCGTCAATTTTGTTTGCTAAGCCCTGATAGACGTTTTTAATGAGTTCAGTATCGAATGCCATTACAATTTTTTTACGAAAAATAGTTTAAGAATGCGCAAAATTATGAAAAAAAACGCTGCTATCAGCGAAAGAAACGATATGCTTTGCTAAAAGAATATAGCTTTATTTCCTGTTCAGGCAATAGTAGTTATGAAGTTCCGATTTGATAATTTGAAGTTCGCATTGTTACCTTTGAAATGCTGCGTACGGATTGTTCCTTCGACAGGATTTCCGGATGAAGGGAGGAGTGTCCAGCGGGCCTGACCGACAATTCCATTACGCAAAAAAACATATAAAGCCATTACCTGATGACCAACGCCGACATAGCCGATTATTTCTCCCTGCTTTCCAAACTCATGGACATCCATGGGGAGGATCCTTTCCGGGCCAAATCGTATAGTATAGCTGCTTACCATATAGAAAACCTGCCGGGGCAGGCAGCCGATATGGATGATGCCGAGCTTTTTAGTATGAAAGGAATAGGAGCCAGCACCGGGAAAAAGATGCGGGAAATTTTACTGACCGGAAAGCTGCAACAGTTGGAAGAAATGCTTTCCAAAACTCCCCGAGGCATACTGGACATGATGCAGGTAAAAGGGCTGGGTCCGAAAAAAATAGCAGTTATCTGGAAGGAAATGCACATTGACAGCGTGGGCGAACTCGAATATGCCTGTCATGAAAACCGGTTAACAGCTGTAAAAGGATTTGGTGCCAAGACGCAGCAAGGTATCCTGGAAAATATTGCATTCCTTAATAATGCCAAGGGTTTTCACTTATGGGCAGAATTGTATGGTATAGCAAACGGACTGATAGCGAACCTACGTAACACCTATCCTGGAAGTCTTTTTGAAACGACAGGTGGTATTCGCCGGCAAAATGAAACGCTGGAAATGATCGAACTGATCACGGATTTGGAACGCGATATGTTGTTTAAGAACATTTCCAATATACCCGGTGCCGAAATAACGGATCAGTCCATGACCATTTCTCTGGTACGCCTGCCCGGTCAGCCTGTAATAAAGGTCTTTTTTACAACCAGGGAGAACTTCTACAAAGAATACTTCCTTACTACGGGCAGCGATAGTTTCCTGAAGGCTTTTCTGGAAAAATACAAGTTACCCGATACCGTCGGCAATGAAGCGGCTATCTTCAGTTCGAATGGGTTAGCCTACATCCCGGCACCGCTCCGCGAAACGGAGATCATATTACAACATGCTGCGGATGGTGAGCTGAACGAACTCATACAGCCAGGTGATATAAAAGGTATTATTCACTCGCATTCTACGTGGAGTGATGGTGCAGAGAGCATTGAGCAAATGGCTAAAGTGGCAATAGAAAAGGGGTTTGAATACCTGGTTATTTCTGACCACTCACAAGCGGCCTATTATGCCCGTGGTTTAAAGCCTGAACAGATCGTGGCACAGCATGCAGAGGTGGATGCGCTTAATAAAAAGCTACGTCCTTTCCGTGTTTTCAAAAGCATTGAAGCGGATATCCTCAACGATGGCAGCCTGGATTATAACGATGAGGTGCTGGCAGGTTTCGACCTGGTAATCGCTTCGGTGCATAGTAACATACGCATGTCTTTGGAAAAGGCCATGAGCCGTATCCTGAAAGCCATTGAAAATCCATATACCGCTATCCTGGGGCATCCTACGGGTCGCTTACTCCTTTCCCGCGAAGGCTATCCCGTAGATCACCGGCAGATTATTGATGCCTGTGCAAAACATAATGTGGTCATTGAGATCAATGCCCACCCCCGTCGACTGGATATCGACTGGCGCTGGATTTCGTACGCAATGGAGCGCGGCGTGCTGCTTTCTGTGGATCCCGATGCTCACGCTACTTCAGGGTTTAACGATGTCTTTTATGGTACCATGATCGCACAAAAAGGGGGGTTGACCAAGGACTGCAATCTCAGTAGTTTTTCGCTCAGCGAATTCGAATCCTTCATTGCCTTGCAACAGGCAAAGCGAAAATAGGTTGCATCATTACAGGGAGTGCTTAAAAAATGTACCCGACATGCACCATAGTCCTGTTACCTGCTTTTATTATCTCCCTGGCAAGTTTTTGCTGCAAGGGGATTTGATAATTGGTGCCGAATGAGATACTTCGCAGCACGAATTCTGCCCCTAAAGTTCCCATACACAGATATCCGCCTGATCCGGACATGTCAAAGCCGTTATTACGGTCTGTGGATGAACTTTCAAACTGTAGGCCTGCATTGGGTGCTATGGAGAACTTAGAGGCGAGACGCCGTTTATAATACAATTGTGTATTGACGTTTAGTTTGTTGCCATATTTATAGCCATACCGGTTGGTCGTGGTTACCCTGTAATTTCCCGTCAGGTTGATGCCGAAGTCCTGCAAACGCAGATCGTACATAGACGTCAGATTGAAATCATAGCTGCCACTCCCTAGCTGAAAAAGGTTGGCGTTGTTGCTATTGATATTGGTTTGAGCGCTGTTGTATTGCCCGGTTGGCAATTTTACTCCTGCCCCTGCCCACAGGCTCTGAACGAACTGCCTGGCACCCGGCATGGATTTTCTTTTGTTGACAAGCTGGTAGAAAGCTGTTGCGGAAATGTCGCCTAGTCCGTTTTTAGCTTCTGTATTTCCCTGGTTTGTTTTCCGGTTGAAGCTATAGGGGGCTGCTACCATCAGGCGGACGTTGTTACCAATGGTCCATCCGCCCCATGCCTCCAGCGTATTATAGTGCTCTTGTGTAGTGAGGTAAGTAGTGGCACCATCTGCTCCCAGGTGAGTGGTCATTTTATTAGCCCGGTATCGAAGCCCGGCTATATGCTTGCTGAAGTCCGGTAAAATGCCGATATAGCCGCTCCCTACGCCACATCCGCAAATATCACAAGCAGCGCTATATAAGGGAAGCCCCAATGTGAAAAGAATAAACAGACATTTTTTCATCGTAATTTCTTTTCTTTTAGATGGTTTACAAATTCCTGCTTGCATTCAAAAGCGCAAAACCCATAGATCTTTCCATCGAGCAAGACGGTATCTTCGGCGGTCCTGGGGTTTATTGGCATTTCGCAAATGGTATCGATCTTAGAAGCGAAAACGAGTCCTTCAAACCGGGGCGTTTTCTTTTCTTTCTGAGTGGCGGCGGGCACATGCTTTATTGCTGATGTCGTGTTATCTCCGCATGAAGTGAATAAAGCGGCCAATGCAATACCTGTGATTTTTTTCATGTTTAGCTGTTTTGATTTTTTATTCTGAAAAGCGTTTATCTGTAATAAAACTCCGGTCATCCAGCGTTTTTAAGAATATAAGTAAGTTGGTTTTTTCTGTGATCGTAAGTTGGATTCCTAGTTTCAATGCTTCGTCCAGGTTAGGTGTTTGAATAATTCCGGTGGCATAGTGAGCGAGCACGCCTTCCAGGTCCAATAGTCTTCCGTCATGCATATAAGGCGGCGTGAAGCTCAGGTTGCGTAAAGTCGGTACCCTGAATTTGTACTTGTCGGATTCGTTTAAGGTGATATTGAATCGTCCTTTGTCATCTACGGCGCTGATGCTTAACCCATTATTTCTAAAGGAGTGATCGGTGAATAAGGGCTCTTTATGGCAGCTGTTGCATTTTTCCCGGAACGTAACATATCCGGCTTGTTCCGCTTCCGTGAAGGAAACTTCACCTCTCCTCATACTGTCGTATTTAGCGTTGCTGCTCACGCACATGACCATAAACTGCGACAGCGCTTTCAGGAACAGGGTGCCGGTTATTTCTTCCGAGCCGAAAGCCTTCCTGAATTGGTCACGGTAGGAAGCATTACCATTCAGTTTTTTCAATACCTCTTCCATGGTATTATCCATCTCAAGGTGATTGGTGATCGGAGCAATCGGTTGCAGGTCCAGGTCAAAAACACCGCCATCCCACAGAAAGGAAGTATTCCAGGCCAGGTTCATAATCGGCTGGCTGTTCCTTGTTCCCAACCTGTCTTTTATGCCATGGCTCACACTATGCCCATGTTGGGTGAAAGCAGCTGTTTGAATATGGCAGCTTCCGCAGCTTATGGTATTATCGGCAGATAATGAAGGATCGTAAAACAGTTTCTTACCCAATTCGAACCCATCTTTTGTTACGGGATTGGCTTCTAGCCTGTAACCCGGCTCGGGAAAATAAGAAGGTCTTTCAAAAGGTGTAAAAAGATCGAACGAAGGAACCTTGCTGCAAGCAACGATGCTTACAACAAGGATAAAAAGAACCGCTACTTTTCTATGCAACCTCATTAGTTTTCCGTATGATCGTGTTTAAACATGTCGGCATAGTTGTCCGCGAGCGCTGTGCTGAGCGGGTCGAACATGACCATAGAATTTTTGGCGATACTGAAGTTTGTAACTCCGTTAAACATTTTTAAGATATCTGCCATCAGATGGATATTGGTTTCTTTACCGGTTTTCACTTGCGGATTTCCTCTTTCGCTAAGGTCTATTGTGATGGGTTTGATATTGTTGATCGTATTTGCATGATAACCGCCAAAGCCGCCAACATGGTACATATAAGAGCCTTCCATGGCGGTGGATGCGGTGGAAGTTCCTTCCATTTTAAAGAAAATATACCCGCTGTTCCAACCCCAATACATATCGCCACCCTCTCCGGTAGGATCCAGTACTCCGGTACGCTCCGTGATATCCATGGTACTTCTCGAGCTGTCTACACCTACGATAAAAGATAGAATCTTGTATTCACCTTCCGGCACCTGAAAATCTGCAGAAAGGCTCACCGGTTTTGACTCGTCTATCAAAAAATAGCTTTCTGCCTGAGGTACCGTATATACAGTGCCGTCTGTTTTGGTGAAGCTGAAATTGCTGACGTAATATTTTAGTTTGCTGACGGTAAACGTTTCTCCCAGCGCATTGGAATAAGAACCCGTGTTTAACTGCAGATTGGACGAGCCGGCTATGTTGTCAAACTCTACTGAAAGACGTGATTTCACATCGGAATTGAAAGACGGAGCTTCCTTTTTACAGGCAGAAAGAAGAAGAACTGAAAATATGATGGCAACTGATAGATATTTCATGATGTTTGATTTTTAATGATGAACTAATAAAATGGTTATACCGGATCAGATGAGCTGTATGAACAAGCACACAGGATTTATACGACCATACGCTTGTAACCCGGTTCACCCGGTTATTTGCATCCCGCATTTGGACGGCTATATACATGCCAGAGAAGGTATCGACATTACAAGTCAATACACGCCATTGAAGCCTGGAAAGGTGCTTTTATCTGATACGAGATGATAAGGGAATTGTTTGCTTATACTGCCACCGGTGGACGGAAGACAGGTTGGACCAGTTTCACTTCCCTGCCGGCAGGCACCGATGCATAGGAGTGCTGTTCGTAAATGGAGAGGAGGGGTATGGAAGGGAAGAACGATTTTGAAGACAGCACAATTCCATTTTTGCTCTCTGCTTTCCTTTCCGGGTTTTTCTCTTCTTTCTTCTGTTCTTCCTGCAATTTCTTCTTCATCTGGCACTTGCCATTGCAGTGCATTTTGGGACGGGCTTTATTTTCACATCGCTCCAGGTAAGCTGTTTTATTGGCGTGATAATCTAAAACAATGAACGCTTTATGGAACGTTTGCAGTGCAAAAGCCATACAAAAAATCAATGCCGTAAATTGTTTCAGCATTTCCCGGTGAATAAAATTTTGGCAAAGGTAATTTGAAAATGATAGTATGACAACTAATGGATCAAAATCATGTTCCGGATTGTGCAGTGCTAATAGTTACAAATAAAGCATGACCAACGTGAGTATGACACCGCCCAGGGTAAAGTACAGGCTTTTTTTGAAGATGGTAGTCTTGGGTAAAAACATCCAAAAGGATGACAGCACAAAAAATAATAAGGAAGCGCCGAAGAAAATGTTCAGGAAAAACAAAGGGCTTTTTGAATTGGATTTATGGAGTTGGGTGAGTTTTTCCAGGAAACCAGGTAAGGTTTTGGAGGTATACGTTACCTTTCCGGTCGCTTTATTGTAGGTGCCTTGCTTGAACTTCAACACGTCACCTTCTTCCGATAGTATTTTCAGCTCTTTGATCCTGATCGCCTTACCCAATGCCGCTTCATTAAGATCTGTTTCGATTTTCTTTTGAGTTATCCGTTCTTTTTTCAGAAAGTCGGTATCACGGAAGATGAGTACTACTCCACTGATGGCATACACTGCCATAATACCGGCAAGGAAGAAGCCCAGGTACCGGTGCCACACTCTCATTCTATTATTAATTGTTGCTCTGCCTGCCATTTTTTGATTTGAAGCCTGCAAAGAAAATGCCCAGGTAAGAAAATGGTTATCGAAAAGCGAAAAAATATTTCTGCATTGATAAAATATAATATTGGGGGTTTATTGGATAGGGGAATAAATAAAAATCCGATAGCAGGAAGCATAAAAAAACCTCCGTGAAGGAGGCTGCCAGTTTTCGAACTATTTATAGATACGAACTTTCTTATCCGATAGTCACTAATTCAATATCAAAAATGAGATTTTGACCGGCCAAGGGATGATTGCCGTCCAATACCACAGCGTCTTCTTTTATCTCGGCAATGATCACCGGGAAGTTATTTCCCTGGTTGTCGCTCATATTCAGTTGCATGCCTAATTCAGGCTTCATATCATCCGGGAAATCACTCAGGGGATACTCCATGATCCAGCCATCGTTGCGTTCGCCATATGCCTGGTCTACGGGGATATTCACCGTTTTCTTGTCGCCTACTCTCATTCCCAGTAATGCATCATCGAATCCCTTTATCACCATTCCTTTTCCCACTTCAAAACTAAGAGGGTCGCGTCCTTCAGAACTATCGAAAGTAGTCCCGTTGTTCAGCCTTCCATGATAATGAACACTTACCATATCGCCCGCTTTTACTTCTTGCATAGTATTTGCTTTTATTTAAATGAGCGTGCAAGTTAAACTTTATAATTACGCTGCAAAACTATCTTTGCAAAACTTTAATGGGAAAAATGAGATTCGTAAAATTGATGTGCTTCCTCCTTCTTTTGTTTGCCGGACTTTCTTCGGAAGCAAAAAAGACAGGTGGCATAACGCCGGGCGCCGCCTGTATCCGGGAGTATTTACCCTTGTTGAAAGGTAAAAAAGTAGCCTTGGTAATCAACCAGACGTCTATCGTCGGCACCACCCTGTTGCTGGATACCTTATTGAGTGAAAAAGTGAAAGTGCAAAAGATATTTGTACCTGAACATGGTTTTCGCGGAACTGCAGATGCTGGAGCCCATATTAGAAATGATATAGATTCAAAAACTGGTCTGCCGGTGATTTCGTTGTATGGAAATAATAAAAAGCCGAAACCTGAACAATTAAAAGATATCGATATCGTGGTGTTCGATCTTCAGGATGTCGGTACCCGGTTTTACACCTATATTTCTACATTGGAGTACGTCATGGAAGCCTGTGCAGAGAATGGTAAGCAATTGATCGTTCTGGACCGCCCGAACCCGAACGGACACTATGTTGACGGACCTGTACTTGAAAAATCACTGCGATCTTTTGTCGGAATGCAGTCTGTGCCGGTAGTATACGGAATGACAATAGGCGAATATGCGAAAATGCTTGCTGGAGAAAGATGGACGCATCAGTCTGAAGATCTTGCCATGAACGTGATTACATGTAAAAACTATGACCATACCCAATTGTATAAATTGCCCGTAGCACCCTCTCCTAACCTGAAAGAAATGAACGCAATATATCTTTATCCCTCGCTTTGTTTTTTTGAAGGTACGGTGATCAGCGTAGGAAGGGGTACCGAAAAGCCCTTTCAGCAGTGGGGTAATCCTTTACTTTCAAAAAATTATTCATATTCTTTTGTTCCTGAAAGTACGCAGGGAGCCAGCCAGCCGATGTTCGAAGGCTCGAAATGCTATGGTGAAACGTTGCAAAGCCCCCTGGTAGAAAAAGAAGTGGCTTCCCGGGATTTTTTACAGCTATCTTTTTTAATAAAGGCTTACCGCGCATATCCGGTTAAAGAAAAATTCTTTAATGATTTTTTTGAAAAACTTGCAGGCACCAAGCAATTGAGGCAGCAGATCATTTCAGCTATATCTGAAACGGATATCCGTGCTTCATGGCAAACCGATATAGATGCTTTTAAAAAAATACGTAAAAAATATTTGCTCTATAAAGATTTTGAATAAGTAGTCCCTTTCCCCCTTACCATTTTTCATGTTAGACCTGTTCGCCTCTGTTTATGATTTGCTGCACAAGAGAAGGCGCCTTTTCTGGGCCCTATTTGTCTTGTCTTTTACACTATGGATACTGCTTGCATTTCAGATCAGGCTGAAGCAAGATATCAATGCGATGCTCCCTAACAGCAAGGCTATAAAAGCTATGAGCGATGTGGTAGGGAAGACCAAGGCCAGCGAACAATTGATCTTCCTGGTATCCGGCGATAAAAATGCTGCTGCAGACCCTGACAGCCTGATCGCTGCTGCGAATAGTTTCCAGGAAGTATTAGAAAAACAAAAAAAGTACATTGATACCGTTACAATGCAACCTGCGGGCGGTGGGAATGAGGAAGCGGTTCTGGAATTATTCCGGGACTACCTGCCTTTGTTCCTAGAAAAAAATGACTATGCAAAACTGGCCAGCTTAACGACAGACAGTGCCATTGCAGGCACACTAAAAGAGAACAGAAAGGTCTTGCTTTCACCGGCAGGTGTGGTGATGAAGCGGTTCGTAGCACAAGACCCGATAGGCATCTCTTCTTTAGCATTAAAAAAGCTGAGCCTGCTGCAAGTGGACACGAGCTATGAAGCCTATGACGGGTACTTGTTCAGCAAGGACGAAAAGCAACTCAGTTTTTTTGTCAAGCCCAAGTTTGACGCCACTGAAACGGGTAAGAACACAGTCTTTTTTAAATCACTGGATGCTGACATAGAGAAGTGGGTGCAACACCATGAAGGTATCTCGGTACAATATTTTGGTGGGGCAGCTGTAGCAGCAGGTAATGCGTCCCAATTGCAGACCGATACGATTGTTACACTCTCTGTGACCGTCGTATTGTTATTGGCCCTTACGTTTTATTTCTTTAAAAGGAAGCGGACTCCTTTGTTGCTGTTTATTCCTGTAGTCTATGGGGCGGCAGTAGGGTTGGGTGTGCTTTACCTTGTGCAGGGATCGGTTTCTGTTATCGCATTAGGAGCTGGTGCTTTGGTGTTGGGTATTGCCATTGACTTTTCCATTCATTTCTTAGCGCATGCCCGCCATGCCAAAGACATGCGTACTACGGTTTCCGAGATGTCACATCCGCTGACGGTGGGTAGTTTTACTACGATCGCAGCCTTTCTTTCCCTCCGGTTTGTGGATACGCCCATTTTGCAGGATCTCGGGCTGTTTGCGGGGGCGAGCCTGGCGGGGGCTGCTTTTTGTACCCTTATTTTCCTGCCGCATTTTCCATTGGGGATAGATATAAATAAACATCAATCAGTCACGTTATTCGATAGGTTGGGCGGCTGGCAGCCTGAGAAAAATAAATGGCTGGTTTTGGGAATTGTCCTGCTTACTCCGGTATTTTTTCACTTTGCAAAAAAGGTAGAGTTTGATAGCGACCTGATGCACCTTAATTACCTGTCACCCCAACTGCAGCAGGCACAGGACGAAGTAAGCAGGACGAACGCGATGGCACTTAGTGCGGTGTACCTGATGGCAAAAGGAAATAATGATCAGGAAGCATTGGAGCACCTGGAATCGGCCACACAAAAAGTTGACCGTTTGAAGGCCGGAAACATTGTGCGCAGTGCCTCTAACCCGGCTGCTTTACTCCCTTCCCGCGTAGAGCAGGAAAAAAGAATTACTGCATGGAATGCTTTCTGGACACCGCAGAAGAAAACACAGGTTTTGGCAGCCGTGAAGAAATACGCGCCGGAAGCAGGGTTTAACCCCGAAGCTTTTGCTGGATTCGACGAAATGATACAACAGCATTTTACTATATTTAACGCAGATGCTGTGGGAGTGTTGAAGTCCTTCTTCCCGAGCGGTTTTGCAAGGAATGAAGATCAATATTATGCTATTGCTTCGTTGCGGGTGGCAAATGAGTCCCGGTCAAAAGTCTTCGATGCCTTTAAAGAGGACAGGGATGTCGTTGTAACGGACCGGCAGCAAGGTGCCACACAGTTGGTGGGTATACTAAAAAGCGACTTCAATACGATTGCCTTGTATTCATCGCTGATTGTTTTTTTTGCGTTACTTATCGGGTACGGACGTATCGAACTGGCTATCATTTCTTTCCTGCCCATGATCATTTCATGGATATGGATATTGGGGATCATGGCCTTGCTGGGTTTGAAATTTAATATCGTTAATATCATTATTTCTTCTCTGATTTTCGGGCTGGGCGACGATTTTGCCATCTTTACCATGGATGGACTGGTGGAGAAATATAAAAACGGCAGCAACAAGCTCAAGTCTGCCAGAGCCGCAGTGTACGTATCTGTTGTAACGGTTATCATCGGCTTAGGCGTATTGCTTTTGGCGAAGCATCCGGCACTTCGTTCTATTGCCTTTATCTCTGTAACGGGGCTGCTCTGTGTGTTGTTTATTTCTCAAACCCTGCAACCGTTCCTGTTTAACTGGTTCATCCAAAACAGGGCAGATAAAAAGTTTTTACCGTTTACCTTGTGGAGTTTCACCAAATCGGTATTTGCCTTTGCTTATTTCTTTACCGGTTCATTGGTGCTGACTATCGCCGGATTCTTCCTGACGAAATTGCGTCCATTCGGGAAAGAAAGAAGTAAGTATATCTTCCATAAATTTCTGAGCGGTTATACCTGGAGCCTGATGCATATTATGCGCAATATCCGGGTAAGAGAATTCAACCGTTCCCAGAATAATTTTGACGAACCTGCTGTATATATCGCCAACCATGCTTCTTTTCTCGATATTCTAAGTACGACCATGCTTCACCCCAAATTGATTCTGCTCACCAATAAATGGACATGGCGTTCACCGGTATTCGGTGCAGTAGTGCGAATGGCGGAGTATTATCCCGTAGCAGATGGTGCGGAGGATTCTATTGAACCTTTGAGGGACCTGGTAAGCCGGGGTTATTCTATCATGGTATTTCCGGAAGGAAGACGATCTGTGGATGATTCGATCAAACGGTTTCACAAAGGGGCATTCTATATCTCCGAACAACTAAAGCTCGACATTATTCCGTTGGTACTTCATGGTATTCAATACACCATGCAAAAAGGCGATTGGCTGCTGAAAAACGGTACCTGCAATATCTACTACTATCCTAAAATAGCATACGATGACGCTGGTTTCGGTAAAAATTACAGCGAAAAGACAAAGCGTATCAACAAATGGTTTCGGGAAGAATACAGGAACATAAAGGAACAAAACGAAACCCCTTCTTACTTCCGGGAACAGCTGTTGAGGAGCTATACTTACAAAGGACCCGGGCTGGAGTGGTATTGCCGTATCAAGACGAGACTGGAAGATAATTACGAGGCATTTCATAAGCTGCTTCCGCGGAAAGGCATTTTTTATGACTTGGGTTGCGGATATGGCTTTCTGTCGTATATGTTGCATTGGGCCGCTCCCGAACGAATATTTACAGGAGTGGACTATGATGAAGATAAAATAGAAGTAGCGCAGAATAATATGTTCAAGGATGAAACTATCCGTTTTGAGCATGCAGATCTTACCCGGTTCGATCTTGAACCTTGTGACGGTATCATCATCAATGACGTCCTGCATTATTTATTACCGCAGCAACAGCAAGAGCTACTGGAAAAATGTCACGAAGCCCTTCACCAGGGAGGCACGTTGATCATAAGAGACGGGGTGTCGGAGCTCCAGGATCGTATAAAAGGTACCAAGCAAACCGAACTATGGAGTACGAAACTGATGAAGTTCAACAAGACAGAGAATGAACTGCATTATATACAGAAGTCATTTGTTGAAGATTTTGCGCTTAAACATCGTATGGCATTGGAGGAAATGGATATGAGCAAATTCACGGCTAACGTAACATTTGTATTGAAGAAGAAATCGTTTTGACAAAAGATTTAGATCGTATAAGACTAAATAATTAAGCAAATTCTTTATTTTAGTGAAAATATTAAAAATGAAAAAACTAGTTGTTATAGCACTTGCAGCTTTATCCTTTAATTTTTATTCTGCACAGGCGCAAGATTCAAAGTCTGCTCAAAAAGGAGATCCTAAACGGGAAGTGGTGTTGAAAACGGAGAAAATGGTAAAGGAGCTGAACTTAAACGACGAACAACGGGCTGCTGTAATGGAGTTGAACATTCGCATGATGGACCGCGAAAGAATTGAAAAAGCCGATGAAAGGCAAATCGAGGCTGAACGAAATGTCCGACTTCAGGCTATACTTACCCAAGAACAATATCAAAAATACAGTTCCGGTAAAAAGGAGGGAGGACAACAGGAAGCTCCGCTGCATGAAACCGATAAATAATTGCTATCTGACATACGTCTTTTCAAGCCTCAGCCATGAGGCTTTTTTTATTGTATAGACATCTTGCGGGATCGGCTGTACAGGATGCTGATCGCCCATAGTAAGACCCCAAACAAAAGAAGTACCATAAGATGGGGTAGAATATCCAACAGGGTACCATTTCTAAGCGTCACGGCATTTACAGCATCCAGTCCCCAATTCAAAGGAGAGAACTTCGCTACTTTTTTCATGACTTCCGGCAGCAACTCTATAGGCACCCAAAGCCCGCCCAGCGCAGAAAGTATTACGACACTTACTGCTCCCAACGGGAGCGCCTGATTAATGGTTTTAAAAATGGATCCTATAAAATATCCGTAAGCCGTCGCCGAAAAAGCTATAGCCAGTGAAACGGGTACCAGGTGCAAAGCGTTTAATCCCAAATAGAGTTTGGACAATCCCAGCAATGGCAGAAACCAGATACCAATCGCGATCATGCACCAGAATTGCACAGCGCAGATAAGCGTGTAAAACAGGATTTGCCCTAAGGACACCATGGTCCAGGTATAGGGGATCAGTGCAATACGCGTAGCGCTTCCGTCTTCCCGTTCGCGGATCATATGACCTGCAATAGGAATGACGATAAAGAACATCCCGAAAATCGCCCAAGACGGTACATTATGCTGCGTAGAATTGATCAGCTTCCGGTCTCTTTCTTTCTCCAGCATCTCCTCTTTTACTCCGATACCCTGAAATACCTGGGCAAAGGTTTGCGCAGACTCCGATGCGGTGCTCTCTTCCGTCGCAGCCATTTTTGAAAGACGCTGTACCAGTAAGTTGCTGCAGGAGTAGGTAACATACTTGTCTATAGCAAAGGAAATAGAACTGCGAAAAGTAGGTTTTGCCACAGGATCAAATAAGACCCTCACATAGGCGGTGCCACGCGCTTCCCGGGCTGGCAGGGTGCCGCCCATCCCCAGCTTTTCAGACAGTTCATTGGCAATCAGATTAGCTGCATTGACCACTTCTGCAGTAGCACCTTCAGGAATAATGATACCTACATTATACTTTCCGTTCTTAAGATGTTGTTTTAAGCTAGCATCATTCAAAGTGTGCCCGTCAATTTGCTGTATGACATTGAAGTTTTTACTTTTATTAAATCCTTCAATAATTTCGTCTGCCAGTTTCCCTTTATCGTTATTTACCAGCAACAGGTCAAACTTCAGGGCCTGGTAGTCCTTGAATGGTGCATCTTGTATAAGTGCCATGACGACGATCATCATTACCGGCATCAGGAAAAGCAGTGCAATGCCACCCAAATCTCTTTTGAGCAATATCCATTCTTTCGTTATCGTAGCTGCTATTTTTCTCATGGGTTAATTAGTCTCTTACTGAGTGCCCCGTATAATGTAAAAACACATCTTCCAGTTTCCGGGCATCGGCGGTCCGGGTTATCAATTCGTTGGGTGATCCGCTTAAAATAAACTTGCCTTCATCCATGATTACCACTTCTTCACAAAGCTCTTCCGCTTCATCCAGGTGATGGGAAGTGTATAAAATGGTTTTTCCCCGGGAGTGATATTCTATCAGGAATTCATGGATCAGTGCACGGGATTGGACATCCACTCCGGCAGTGGGTTCATCCAGCACCAGTAATTCCGGGTCGTGCAGCAGCGAAGCAATGATATTAGCCCGTCGCCGCATGCCACCGCTATAACGGATGACGCGTTTGTCTGCATGTTTTATCAATCCCAGTCTTTCCAGTAAATAGGTCGCACGTTCCGTTATCGTTTTCTTCGAAAGATTGTAGAGACTGCCGATATATTGATAATTTTCCCAGGCAGTCAGATTGCCGAAGAGGGCTATTTGCTGGGGTACCACGCCTATTCTTTTCCTGATCTCGTCCTTTTCTTTGCTGCAATCATTTCCCAATACGCGGGCCGTACCTTCATCTGCATGCACCAGTCCGCAAATAATATTGATACAGGTTGTTTTGCCGGCGCCGTTTGGACCGAGTAATCCCGTAATGCTGTATTTTTTTACTTGGAGGGAAAGTCCGTCCAATGCCGGACTCCAGGATCCTTTATATTGTTTTCGTAGTTGCTCTAATTCTATCGCAAATGACATTATTGCACAAAACTTAGATCTTGAATTAATCTTGCCGGCAACTGAGGCAACATATTCCGGGGCAATAAGAAAGAAGTAAGTTCTGCAAACTCCTTGAATATATAATGGGAATCTGCCGCACCACGAAGGTATTGAGCGCCTGTACTTCCACCTGTTCCTACACGCTTACCAATAGTACGCTGTACCATATGGATATGACGGTATCGCCACATCGCCAGTTGTTCATCTATTTCCAATAAGACACTCAGAAGCTCATAGGGAAGATGCAGCAACGGCTGGTCCCTGTAAAGCATAATGAACAAAGCATTCCTGTTCGCATCAATGTTCAGTTTCCGGCCTTCTTCCTCCTTATCGGCTATAAATAACTTGTCGAATAACTCCAGGTTTTGCATTTCTGCTTCCGAAAGGCTGGAAGCATAGGCTGCACGGTATTGCTCCCAGAAAGGTTCAGCCCCCAGCCAGTAATTGCTCTCCGTAATGAACGGCATCCGCTGCAGCCATTTATTAATCAGTGACAATAGCGATTCTTCACTTTCCGCTTTTTTTACTAATTCCACATCCTGCGGTTTCAGTTGCGTAAGATAATAGCCTTTGCCATGGCGATCGCCGAAAGATAAACCCAGAGCAGCTTCTATTACTTTAAACTGGATACTTTGAAACCCGGAAGCCGGACGCAGCAGGTCACGGAAATCGAGGAAGTCAAGCGGGGTCATCGTTTCCATGATCCCGAGCTGTGTCACACCCAGTTCCAGTATTCCCGAAATTCGTTTTAAACGATGGACGCAGTTGTAAACATCGGGTGAGTTGTTGGGGATGTTGGGCTGTCTGAATACATCTCTTACGATGGTCAGTTCATGTATGATTTGTTTAAACCAAAGCTCATAGGATTGGTGAATGATGATGAACAGCATTTCATCGTTTGCCTTGATGCCTTCCTTGGCGCTTTCAGGGTCTTGTGCATTCAGTATTTTATCGAGTTGTAGGTACTCGCCGTAGTATACAGGTTTTCTTTCAGCCATAAGTCCGGAAAATTACAAAATGTTAGCAGACTAGCCGATGATATTCTCCAGCGTAGCAAGAATTACGAAACCGATGCCATCGCTGCCCTTAACAGCCTGATGAAGCCAGGTGCATAAAATCTTTCAATAAATTACCTTTACCGCCTCAAATGAAAAACATGTCTTCTACTCCGCTTATTGTCGGCGTTATCGGGTCGGGCGCTATGGGTTCCGGAATTGCCCAGGTCGCTGCTATGGCTGGTCATTCCGTAGTGCTGTATGATAACAATGCCTCCTCCTTGACCAAAGCCCGCGAATCGCTGTCCGGCACCCTGAAGAAACTGGAAGAGAAAGGTAAGATAGCGTCCGCAGGAGAAATACTGAGCCGTTTAAGTTTTGCTGGCGAATTGCAGGCTATTGCCCCTTGCGGACTCGTTATCGAAGCTATAGTGGAGAAACTGGAGGTGAAAAAAGCGGTTTTTGAAGCAGTGGAAAAGCTGGTAGATGCAACCTGTATAATAGCTACCAACACCTCCTCACTTTCTGTGACCTCTATAGCCGCAGCCTGCCTAGATGCATCGCGTGTGATAGGGTTACATTTTTTCAATCCTGCACCCCTCATGGCTTTGGTGGAAGTGATACCTGCCATCCAGACAAGACCGGGCTTAGTAGATGAGATGAAGTCATTAATGACCAGTTGGAAGAAAGTGGCAGTAGTCACCAAAGACACCCCTGGTTTTATCGTCAACCGTGTAGCCCGCCCATTTTACGGCGAAGCATTGCGCATTTATGAAGAGGGTATTTCCGACAAAGAGACTATTGACTGGGCGATGACGGCATTAGGGGGATTTAAAATGGGACCGTTTACATTGATGGATTACATTGGACATGATGTTAATTACGTGGTGACGGAGACCGTATTCCAATCCTTTTTTTACGATCCTCGTTATAAACCTTCGTTCTCACAAAAGCGTTTGTTGGAAGCCGGCTGGCTGGGACGAAAAACCGGAAAAGGTTTTTATGATTATGGAGAACATGCGTCCCGGGGCATTGCTAACGAGGACGAAAAGATAGGGAAGCAGATTGTAGAACGCATTCTGGTGATGCTGATCAACGAAGCTGTGGACGCGCTGCACTTAAATATCGCCAACCGCGAAGACCTGGATCTGGCGATGACCAAAGGCGTAAATTATCCCAAGGGGCTGTTGCAATGGTGCGACGAGCTCGGCCCTCAACATGTCCTGAATGCCCTGGATGATCTTTATGGACAATATCATGAAGACCGATACAGGGCAAGTGTACGGTTGAGGAAAATGGCAAAAGACGCGGCAGCTTAAAAAACTACCGGTTTATTCTCTGATTTCAATTGGATATGACAACAGTCGTGTGTGACTACCAGGGAATGTTCCATTACTTTGATGCCGTCCTGGTATCCTACGAAATAAACAGCCGTGTTTTTGCCGGAAGATAATTTATCCCGCTGCGCATCAGAGATAACGGGGTACGAACCGTAGCGTTGCATCATCTGTAATTGTTCAGCTGAAATGTCTTTGCTGTCCAGGATGATATTGTCACTGCCGGAAAATGCCGAATAAAAACTATCCAGTTGTTTGGGAGTGCTGTCCACATTAAGCACGGAAAGGGTAATGGTTCTGAAATCCATGGTGCAGATGACGTCTTTACCACCACAGGTGGAATTCTTTTTGTCTGATTTACTGCAACTTAAAAAAGCTGATAAGGACAATACGCCGATAAGGACTTTATGCTTCATGTTGTTTTTTGTTTTTATGACGACCCGAAACACTGGTTGCTTGGTCGGAAATAGGTTCTAAAATAAAAAAGGGTTCGTTTATAAAACTTATTCACATTTTCTTAAATCTTCATCCGCCATCATCTTGTCAATGTTGGCCATAGCATCAGACAGCGTCGGATATTTTTTCTGGACAGTTTCCAACCGGCAATCGCATACGGATTTAGCCTTTGCATCTGCTACACCCCGTTCTTTTGCATCCGCCATACAGCTTTGGTAAAACATATCCTTGCTTTCACTATCCCAGCCACTGCTGCACGATGATAGGAGAACCATTAAAATGCTACAGGACAAAAAACAGAGAGACTTTTTCATGGTATAAAAGTTTTGGATGATTACTGGCTACTTTTGGCTTTCGAACATACAAAATATAAATAACATGGTAAACATTACGCTACTTTATGGTTGTGTACGCGAAGGCAGACAGAGTATTCGTGCTGCGAAGGCTGTGCAACGTGCCTTTCAAGAAACAGGGAAAGCCGATATTACGTTCATTGATGTCAAAGAATACCATCTGCCTGTTATGACATCCCGGCTCAAAGATATGACGTCTCCTCCTGAAAATCTGGTGACCATCAGCCAGGCGTTAAAGAATGCAGACGGGATTGTTTTTATTACTCCAGAATACAACAACAGCTACAGCGGCGCCCTTAAAAATACAGTAGATTATTTTACTACCGAGTGGGCAAAAAAACCGATCGGTATTGTGTGCGCCTCCGCCGGGAAAATGGGCGGTGTGAATGCTTCCAATCTGACCCAGCTTTTGATATTAGCCATTAAGGCTTATCCCATGCCTTACAAACTGCTGGTGCCGGAACTGGAAAAATCTATTGATATGGAAGGCAATGCGCTTAACGAGACGATGCAAAAAAGCATAGACACATTTGTAAAAGAGTATTTTGAATTTGTAGAACAGCACAAAAAATAAAACAGGCAGAAAGTGGCAGGAGTTTATCTCAAAGAATTCTTTACAAAGCTTCTGCCAGCTCCTTTAATTTAATCGTTGTCTTCCAGTTCCTGGTCGTTGCCGTTAATTTCAGTTTGGTTTCAAAGAAATTATTGTTCATTTTAGAGGTGCCATAACTGGTGTCATAGCACATGTATATTGCCTTGTCACTTATGCTGTATTGATCGGGAGTTAAATCGATTTTTTTCAGCAGTTCCATTTTGGCGGTTTCTGGTATAGCATATAAGAATGCTACATACAAAGACTGAATTTTTTCTGAAGCCAGGTACGGGTTGGCGGCAATGATCTTCTCCATATCGGGAATGGTCAGGTGAAGTAGTGCCACATCAAATCCATATACCTCTTTTATTTTCTTTTCCACCTTTCGGGAGAGCATTTCTTTATCTTGTTTTTTTGTTTGAAACAAGACGTTGCCGCTTTGGATATAGGTTTGAACTTTTTCAAATCCCAAAGCCTCGTAAAGCGCTTTGAGATCTTTCATCAGTATTTTTTTTTGTGCGCCCACATTGATGCCGCGTAGCAGTGAGATATAGGTTTCCACGATCTATTCTTTTTCAAATAAATAACTCATGCCCTGCTGGTTCAAATGAAACTGTTTAACGGAACCGTTTGATTCCACCAGGAATTGCATCACGATACCTGCAGCATCAAACCGGAATTCAGTTTCATCGATGCCTGACAACGGGAATGCTCCCTGTCCCGTAGCCTGTGCGGTCAGGTGATCGCCTTCCTTTTTAACCGTTATTTTCAATGGGAAATCTTTGGACGCATATACTCCTTCGTAGCGTCCGAGCAGGTTTTTCGCTATTTTTATTGCCTTCCTGAACTCCGGAATTTTATAGTCCTTATCATAGTAAATGCTCAATATGCCGAGCATGATATCGTTCATTTGATACGCCATCCCATTGGTGAGCAAGGCAACCGTAAGTTTATCATCCTGGAAATAGGCAAGCGATGAGCTGAAGCCATCTATTCCACCATTGTGCATATAGCCTTTTTTATCGTAAAAAGGTGCCTGGAAAATGCCCATCCCATAGCCGTCCTTAATGGTGGTCATCAACGCCAGTGAACTTTTATTGATCAGCTTCTCGCTAAATAAGGCATTTATAAATTTGGTGAGATCCGCCGTGTTGGAAACGATAGCACCCGCAGCACCCGGCAGGCTCATATCCGTCTCATCTTCCGGGATCCAGTGATTCCCATCATAGCTGTAAGAATAGGCCTCGTTGTCTTTAGGATTGATCCCGGAGCCGATGTAGGTGTTTTTTAAGTTCAATTTGCTGCAAATACGCGTCTTTAAGTTTTCTGAAAAAGTTTTACCGGTTACTTTTTCTATTATATACCCTAGCAAAATATAATTGGTATTGCTATACTCGCCGTTTTCACCGGGTTTGAAGGCAGGTGTTTGTTTGCTGATGATGTCGAGTATTTCTTTCTGTGTTTTGGGTTGGGTATGAAACTTTAAATAGCTGCTATCGGTGAAATTGTATAATCCGCTGTGATGCGTGAGTAGCTGCTCTATGGAGATAGCATTCGCATTTGGTACTTCCGGGAAATACGCCCCCAGCTTATGTTGCAGCGTCAGCTTTTCTTCCTCTACCAATTGCAGTACGATGGTAGCCGTAAAGGTCTTGGTGATGGAACCGATCCTGAACTTAGTTTCGGGAGTGTTTCTTATTTTTCCGGAGATCTGCCTGTAGCCAAAGGGTTTTTTATAGATCAGTTTCCCATCCCTTGATATCGCCAGCGAACCCATGGCTTTGTCATTTGCCTCCAACGTGGCAAGCAAGCTATCCATCTTGGCGGCATTGAATATTTTTTGTGCGTTTGCTGCTTTAAACGAGCAGAGGCTTATCAGTATAAAAGCTAAATATTTTTTCATTTTTGATGGCATTTATAATTGAGCTAAGAATTTCATGGTATCTACGCCGTCTGCATAGTCGTTCAATGAAGGTTGCTGAGAGGTGCCGAAAGGTGTAAAGCCTCGCCCTACTACAGCCTGGATAGCATCATTTGCCTCCAACTCTTTCGCCAGCGTTTTCAAATCTTCATAAAAGCGATAATGCAATACACTCACTGCTGAAAAAGGTGAATCGTTTTCTACCAGTAAGAGTACCTCATTGGTAAAACAGGGAACTCTATTCAGTAAGTAGATAGCGAGGTAGTAATCGTAATTATTCTTGTATTTATGATGATTCGTCAGCTCTTTGTAAGAATAGGATAGTTCCAGCAGTTTATCAAAATTATACCCTTTGGGCACGCAAAGCTGCGTTACATTTCTGCAACCCAATCCATAGTACATGAAAACATCTTCTGCTAAAGCATTGAGTTCTTCCGGCGTTTCATCACCTTCCAATATGGCTACAGATGTACGGTTCTTACGGATGATGTGAGGATACTTTCCAAAGTATTGTTCGAAATACCGGGCTGTATTGTTGCTGCCCGTCGCAATATAAGCATCGCAGTTCCTGAGATTGTCTGCTATATGAGTGTCATTTGAAAATTCCGGATACCATTCGCAGAGTTTTCCGATCAGGTGCTTCAGCAACACCTCATCTTTTGATGAAAGTTTTAAGAACAATTCATGACCACTGACAAAACCGCACAAAAAATCATGAAAGCCCACCAGCGGGATATTGCCCGCCATGACAATCCCTAGTTTTTTTTGTCCCGCTGCTATCGCATAGGGCTCTATCCACGAGGTCAGAAGATCTCTTTGCAAAAAGTACTTGACGATATTGTTGACGGCGAGGTCAATGTTCTCCAATGTGAACCAGGCATTGGCATTCGTTGCCCGCCATTTTGTTTCCTGCCATTGCTCGTCTTCCGACAGCATATAGTTGCCCAATCTCACTAATGCCTCTATTCTTTTTTCCGTCCTTGTCATCGTTTTGTTTTTTCTATGCACGAAATTGTAACTTTGTGCGCAATAAATAAAACCCATTATGGCGATTAAAATAACCGATGAATGTATAAACTGTGGCGCATGTGAACCGGAATGTCCTAATAACGCAATCTATGAAGGTGGGGTAGAGTGGGCAATGGCAGACGGAACTTCCGTATCAGGTGACTATGTAATGATGAATGGACAACACACGGATGCAAATGAAAAGCATGAACCTAAAGCTGTAGATTACTATTACATCACACCCGATAAGTGCACCGAATGCCAGGGTTTCCATGAAGAACCGCAATGCGCCGCGGTATGTCCTGTAGATTGCTGTGTGCCCGATGAAATGTACCGCGAAACCGTGGATGAGTTGCTGGAGAAGAAGGAAAAAATGCACCTGTAGGACTTTCACAACGCGCCGCTACTGTGCATTCTTAAGTTGCGTTTTGTTCCGGTACGTTCTGCCTGTGGAAACCGCTTAGTAACCTACCAGAGAAGATTTTATCCCCTGTCGGAAGCAGAAGTTCTTCCGACATTTTTATTTGTGGAAATTTCGTTTCAAAAGCATCTTTTCCCGGGATAAGTTTAACTTTAAAATATCAATATTCATTACATCATGAAGAACGTCGCAGCTATTGTGATAGCAGTTGCCATAGTCATTTTTGCTTTTGTATTGGGAAATGCCTATCGCTACAAATTCAGGCAAACAGAACGTATTACGGTTACGGGTGCTTCCGAGATCAATTTTCAGGCGGATCTTATCGTTTGGAATGCCTCTTATTCCCGCAACTCTTCCGTATTGCAGGACGCATTCAGTGCTTTAAAGCAGGATGAGCAGACGGTAAGAGGTTATTTATCCCAGCAGGGGTTAAATGATACCGAGATCGTATACTCTGCAGTCAATATAGAAAAACTGTACAATACGACCTACGATGACAATGGACGGACTACCGGCAGTGTGTTTGCTGGGTATCGTCTGACACAGACTGTCAAAGTAGAATCCATGAATATTAGTAAGGTAGACAAGATTTCAAGGGAGATCACTTCGCTCATCCAGCAGGGAATTGAGCTTACATCGTCATCCCCCAACTATTATTATACCAAGTTGGGCGACCTCAAGATCGATCTCCTGGCAAAAGCAGCTGCAGATGGCGAAAAACGGGCAGAGACCATTGCTAAAAATGCCGGGCAAAGCCTGGGAGGATTGAAAAAAGCAAGCATGGGTGTCTTCCAGATAACAGGACAGAATGAAAATGAAACCTATGAATATGGTGGCGCTTTCAATACAACCAATATTAACAAGACGGCTACCATCACTGTGAAAATGGAGTTTGATGTGAAGTAGCATGAAACGAAGGATATAATAAACGGCGCAGTACTTTAAAAAGTAGTTGCGCCATTTTATTTCCTTAGTTTTGACGAACTATGCGCGTTATCCTACCCGTATTCCTGCTGCTGCTTTTTTATTCCTGCCGTCCGGATGCTTACACGCCCAAGCCTCGCGGCTACTACCATGTTTCCCTGCCTGAACATGATTATCAACGGTTTTCGGAAGCAGGTTTCCCCTATAGCTTTGATTTTCCGGTATACGCTAAAATAGTTCGGGATACGCTTTTTTTCGGACAGCGCACTGAAAATCCCTATTGGATCTATGTGGATTTTCCGACGATCGGAGGACGCTTTTACATTTCTTATAAAACAATCAGTGCAACGCAGCCCCTGGGTAAATTGATGGAAGATGCACACGAAATGTCATTTACCGTACATAGCAAACGGGCAGATTATATAAAGGAGCAGGCATTTGCGGAAAACAATGTATATGGTATTCTCTACAATGCAGGCGGCAATGCTGCCTCAGCCTACCAGTTCATCGCAACAGATTCAGTAAAACATTTTCTGAGAGGTGCTTTGTATTTTGATGTGACGCCCAATGCAGACTCCCTGTTGCCGGCTAACACATTTTTGAAAGACGATATGAGACATTTGCTGGAAACACTACGTTGGAAGTAGTCTTCTTTAGGAAGCCGGTGATTTGATTACAAACAACGAATTTTAGATTGACGACTCCTGTTCGCATACAAAGAATGATCGTGCTGCTTTCGGTAGTACTGTTCCTGGGTAAAATTGCGGCGTGGTACCTGACCCGGTCCGTGGCGATATTGACAGATGCATTGGAGAGTATTGTGAATGTAGTAGCGGGTTTTATAGGCTTGTACAGCGTTATTTTAGCGGCAAAACCCCGCGACAGGAATCATCCTTTCGGTCACGGGAAGGTGGAATACATCTCCGCTGCCATTGAAGGGTCTTTGATCTTTATTGCCGGGCTGGTGATCCTGTATGAGGCGGGAGTGAAGCTTGTGCACCCGCAAAAAATCCACAAACTTGATGTCGGGATTGTGATCACTTTGCTGACAGGTATTATCAATTATTTTGCGGGAAGTTATGCTATTCGGGAAGGTGTAAAGCACAAATCTGCTACGATAGAGACCGCCGGAAAACATGTACGGGTAGACGCGTATTCCACCTTTGCCATCATTTTAGGATTGTTGTTGATACGGTTCACAAAATGGCAATGGCTGGACAGCGCGGTAGCCCTGGTTTTCGCGATGTTCATTTTGATAACGGGCTACAGAGTAGTGCGAAAGTCTCTTTCGGGTATCATGGATGAAACGGATGAGACGATCGTTAATGAAGTTATTCAGTTTATACAACATCATCGTCGCCCGCAATGGATAGATATGCACAACCTCCGTGTATTGCAGTTTGGAGATGTATTGCATATAGATGCTCACATGACGATGCCCTGGTATTATACGGTGAAAGATGGAGAAAAGGAGATCCATATCGTGGAAGACCTGATAAAGGAACATTTTGGCGGGAAGGTAGAGATCTTTATACATATTGATGCTTGCGCCAGTTTTTCCTGCAAGCTATGCTGTATGGAAAATTGCCCGGTGCGGGAGGCTCCCTTCCAGGAATTGGAAGTGTGGAATACCGCTAATGTGTGGGAAGATGCGAAACATGGCAAAACGGGATTCGACCATGCCTCCACCATCAACTGAAGCGGGCGAACTAACTTTTCTTGTTTTTTCTGAAGTCTTTGAAATTCTTATTTTTCCTTTTCTTCTGCTGTTGTTGCTCGTAGTCTTGCAAATACTTCTCTAGAGATGCATCTTCTTGTTGTGCCTGTGGCTTAGCGGCTGATGTGGGTGTTTGTTTCTTTTTTCGTGATGCTTCTTCTGTATTGATACTGCCCGATACCATTTTGTTGATGACGGCTATTTCTTCAGGGAGCAAATAGCGCCAGTGTCCTGTAGGTAGCTTACCCAGGGTCACATTCATGACGCGGATACGGATCAGTTTCTTTACCCGGTATTCCAGCTCATTGCACATACGGCGAATCTGGCGATTCATACCCTGGGTAAGCGTGATCCGAAATACATATTTCCCTTCCTGTACTACTTTACAGGGCTTGGTCTTAGTACGGAGAATCCGTACTCCTTCACTCATTTTTTTTACAAAATCAGGTGTAATGATCTTATCTACCGTCACCAGATATTCCTTTTCATGCTCGTTACCGGCACGCAGGATCTTGTTTACGATATTCCCGTCATTTGTCAGAAAGATCAATCCTTCGGAATCTTTATCCAACCTGCCGACAGGGAAAATGCGTTCTTTGTGATTGATATAGCTGATGATATTCGTCTTGTCTTTCTCATCCGTCGTGCAAGTAATGCCATCCGGTTTGTTGAATGCGATATAGATGGTTTGTTTTTTCTTTTTGATGGGTTCGCCGTCAATTTCCACCACATCACCTGCATATACCCTGTTACCCTTTTCCGCAGGTTCATCATTGATGGTAACGCGTCCTTGTTCAATATAATCGTCTGCTTCCCTGCGCGAACAAAAGCCCGTATCGCTTATATATTTATTCAGGCTGATAGAATCATCATGCTGCTTTGGTTTCGGCTTAGATGTGTAGTATTTAGACATAGAGCGGCAAAGATAATTTTTATCCCACAGGTAGCAGAAAATGGAATAATCAATAGAATTCTGAAATGTACGTGTTAACGCTGCAGAAGCGGGATCGTCGCCTTTGGTTTAAATCCCGTTCACCCGTTGACTGCAAATTATTATTTGGTATTTTTAGGGGTATCATGAACAAAGAACACAACTATCAGGTAAATATCTGCTGGACCGGTAATAAAGGTGCCGGAACAGCTGATTATGGAGGCTACTCAAGAGATCATATAGTGAGCATACCCGGTAAGCCCGATCTGCCTGGCTCATCAGACACAGCCTTTCGGGGTGATAAAACCAGGCATAATCCGGAGGATATGCTCTTATCCGCCCTGGCAACCTGTCACATGCTGTGGTATTTGCATCTTTGTGCGGATGCCGGGGTTATCGTGACCGCATATGAGGATCATGCAACCGGAGTGATGGTGGAAAGTCCGAAGGGTGGGGGGAAGTTTGAAGAAGCTACGCTGCGTCCGAAGGTGACCGTGACAGACGCCACAATGGTAAATAAGGCAGAGGAATTGCATAATAAAGCAAACGAATGTTGCTTTATTGCCAATTCAGTAAATTTCCCGGTACGTCATCAACCGACCGTCGTGATACAAAAAGGAGCTTGAATCTAATCAGTAAATATTTTAAAATCACCATGAATCCAGCTATTCAAGAATATAATCAGGTGCAGACAGCCGATGATCAGGCGATATGTGAAGCACTGGCTACAGCCATCGATCAGCAACTTCCTGATGCTGAAAGCAAAATATGGCACCGGCATCCGGTTTGGTTTTTAGAAGGTAACCCGGTGGCCGGCTACAGCAAACTGAAAGACAGCGTCCGGCTTTTATTTTGGAGTGGACAAAGTTTTGAAGAAGAGGGATTACAAAAAGAAGGGACGTTTAAGGCAGCTGAAGCACGTTATACCTCTGCTGAACAGATCAACAAAGATGATCTGAAGCGCTGGCTGGAAAAAGCCAGGACCATCCAATGGGACTATAAGAACATCGTAAAGCGAAAAGGGGTACTGGAGCGATTAAAATAATAGCCGGGACGTCAACATCATTGTGTAAAACTACTCCATGAAATGTCTTTGTATTTCTCCTGAGCGGCTTTTACATCGCGTGATTGCTTATCGTTGATCCCTGTCATGTGGCTGTCGGCATCAATCCGGATCTCACCGATATAAGTTAATTTTTGAGCTGTTACCTTTACAGGGCTGCTTAGCGTAAGCGTTTCAGTTTTTAAATTCTTTTTTTGCTTTTGAACAAGGGCTATTTCGGTCAGTTCGTATTCCCCAGCGGGAAGTGTTACAGCAAAGAAGTAAACAGAATGATCTCCGTCCCAGGTATCCGGGTTGAACTTTTTAGAGGATGTATTTTTGAGTTTTACGCCGATGGTTATCTTTTGTTTTTTGGATAGCGGAGCGTCTTTTTTCTGCAGATAACAATAATATTCCCCCCAGATAGGTGCTATCATATTTTTTACCGATATCGAACCCACAATCATCCCCCCCGGTGATTTCTTGCTTTCCGGAGCGTGTATAACCAGGTCCTGGTGCGAGTGTTTCTGAGCTTGAATGCTGTTAGCGATTAATAAATTCGCTCCTATTAGCAGTAATGCAAAGAAAAAAGTGAAGCGGTGTTTTTTTATGTTCATACAGTTATGTTCAGATGAGTTCTTTTGCATTTTTTAAGGCGGCATCACTTGGTTTTTCTCCGCCTATCATTTGTGCTATGGCATATATATGTCCTTCTTCATTCAGTTGGCGCAGTTGAGCGGTGACGCGATTGCTTTCCACCTCTTTGTAAACGTAAAAGTGAGTGTCAGCCTTGGCGGCTACCTGCGGCTGATGGGTGATGCAGATCACCTGGTGGTATTGCGCCAGATCTTTTAGCAAAATGCCCACTTGTTTGGCGGCTTCTCCCGAAATGCCGGTGTCCACCTCATCGAAGATAAGTGTGGGGAGTTGCATAGCCTGTGCGGTAAGTGATTTAATGCTGAGCATGATCCGGCTCATCTCCCCGCCCGAAGCCGCTTTGTATACAGGTGTGAACGTACCGCTCTTATTCGCATCCAGCAGGAAGGTGATCGTGTCCGTGCCTTGCATAGCCGGTTCTGTAGCAGGGCGTAGTTCTATAACCAGCTGTGCATTGGGCATGCCCACCAGTTTCAGCACGGCATTGAGTTTATCCTGAAATGCGGGAATGTGCCGGCTCCTGTTAGCAGATAATTGCTTTGCCTGTTGCAGTATTTCCTTTGACAATATACTTTTTTCTTTTTCCAGGCGCTCCAGGACGTGTGCCAGGTTCTGGGTGGTTTGCAATTCTTTGGCAAGGGATTCGTGCAGGGCTGTCAGTTCATTTGTTTCGCGAAGCCCGTGCTTTTTAAGGAGCCGGTAACCCAGGTCCACACGATCCTGTAAACGGCTCATTTCTTCCTGGTCAAGACTGATCTTTGATTCGGCATCTTCCAGTTCCTGTGCGATATCTTTCAGTTCTTCATAAGCAGCATTCATCCGTAGCTGCAAAGGTTCTGCAGCAGGTAATAAGTTAGTAATCCCCTGTAGCTGCTGCATTATTTTTTTCAGCTCATTGATCAGCGGCTGTTCGCTGTCATCCAGTTGCCTCCTGGCATTTTGCAGGGTGGCGATGATATGCTCCGCATGAGCCAGTTGTTTCAATTGCGTTTCTGCCTCTTCTATTTCATTATCTATAAAAGATGCCTGCTCCAGTTCATCAAACAAAAACTGCTTATAATCTGCTTCTTTTTGAAACTGTAGTTGGGTAGCCTGGTGTTCTTCTATTTGCCTGCATAGTCTCTTATAATTCCCAAACTGTTCCCGGTACTCTTTTAACAGCAACTGATTGCCCGACATGGCGTCGACCACATCCATTTGAAAACTGTCTTCTTTAAGCGCCAGGTGCCCGAACTGCTGATGAAGATCTACGAGCAAAGAAGTGAGTTTAGCGAGCGTGTGGAGCGTGACCGGCGTATCGTTGACGAACGCGCGGGATTTTCCGTTCGCTGCTATTTCCCTGCGGATAATACAAGTTGCTTCTTCATCCAGGTCTTCTGCAGCCAACGCTTCCCGGAATGCGAAATTTCCTTTTACATCAAAATGTGCTTCCACTACGCATTTCGATTCCTTGTTCATCAAAGTGTTAGCATCTGCCCGTTCTCCCAATATCAATCCCATAGCCCCCAGGATAATGCTCTTACCGGCACCTGTTTCGCCGGTGATGATATTAAGATGTTCTTCCGGTTTAAACGTAAGCGATTCTATGATAACGTAATTCCGGATGTTCAATTGCAGCAACATGGTGTCAAAGATAAAGGGACAAAGCTACCGAGCTATTAATTTGAAACGGTTTTTATAGGGAAAGAATACGCTTTTACTCTTCAAGAGCCTTATTTCTCAAAAGCAATAGATCGATTATGACTCCCGCACATCCAGTACATCCCGCAGTGCATTTCCCAGGATGTTAAACGCATATACCAGCAACATGATGGCAATACCCGGAATGATAGCCAGGACAGGACGGTTGGTGATGAGGAAGTTGTAGTGCTCTTTGATCATTAATCCCCACGACGGCTGTGGCGGCTGTACCCCGATACCCAGGAAGCTCAGACCGGCCTCCACTAAAATGGCCGTGGCAAAATTACTGGCAGCGATCACCATGATCGGCCCGGCGATGTTGGGCAGGACATGCCTGAAAATAATACGTATA
Organism: Flavipsychrobacter sp.; assembly: GCA_035497455.1. Taxonomy (GTDB): domain Bacteria; phylum Bacteroidota; class Bacteroidia; order Chitinophagales; family Chitinophagaceae; genus JAFIGV01. Next base: position 25,127 of record DATJDL010000015.1, on the reverse strand, counting down.
TCGGTTAATCCGAGTGCCTTGGCAGCGGTAACATATTCCATTTCCTTCAGCACCATCACCTGTCCGCGAATGAGGCGGGCAGCACTCACCCACATCGTAAGCCCTATGGCAACGAATATTTCCCAGAAGCCCTTACCGATGGTCAGGGTGATGGAAAACACGAGCAGCAATGTGGGAATAGCCCAGAGAATATTGATGATCCACATGACGGCATTGTCTACCCAACCGCCAAAATAGCCTGCCAGTGACCCCAAAATAATTCCGATGGTAAGAGAAAGAATAACCGCCACGATGCCTACGGCGATGCTTACGCGTGCACCTACCAGTAACCTCGATAAAATATCCCTTCCATACCGGTCTGTACCCAGCAGATACGTCTGTTGCCGGACGCTGTTTTCCTGAATGTAGTTTTTAGCCGCTTGCGCGGAAAAGTGCTTTTTTTCTGCGGGTAGCAGTTCCTGAAGTGTATAGCGTAAGGTGTCGGACAGCCCGTCATCAATATAGTGTTGAGCCATGATTTCGTTGTCCTCCAGCCAAACCTGGTTTACCGGTACATAATTGAAGTCAGAAGGAGTGCCATTCCACCAGCCCGTCAGGTGCCCGGGCTGTTTCTGAATGATCTTTTTAGGAACTAGCAATACCTTGTTAGAAAACCCCGGTTCTTTTACACTATATTCTACGATCATCCGGTTGGCGTAAGGGGTATTATCCGGCGCCAGGACATAAGCAAGGGCTGCCACCAGCATAAAGCCCATAATAATAACCACTGCAACGGAGGCTGCCGGTTTGGCAAACACTTTTCTTGCAAACGAATATGATGTAAGGGCGCTCAAAATGCAGCGTGGAATTTACAATGTATATTACAATCCATATGTTGCGATGAGATAGACCATTTGGGTCATGGTTACAGCGCCCAGTTTCAGTTCACGGTGGTTTACCTTGTCAAACGTGTCAGCATGTGTATGGTGATAATCAAAATAACGTTGAGGGTCAGGCAGGAGCGCCATAGTGGGTACGCCGGCGTTGTGCAACGGGGAAATGTCGGCACCGCCTTCTTCCTGGTCGAAATCATACACCCCATAAGGGCGGAATAGCGGAGCAAATTGTTTGATCTTCTCACGTTTGGCCGCATCCATTTCGGTTCCCATGCCACGTGGTGAAAAACCGCCGGCATCGCTTTCTATAGCCAGGATATGTTTTTCGTTATTGGCTTTTGCGCTGTCGGCATAAGCCAGTCCTCCTTTCAGTCCATTTTCTTCATTCATAAACAGTACCGCACGTACGGTTCGTTTGGGTCGTATCTTCAGTGCTTTCAAGGTACGAATCACTTCTATGGATTGTGTTATGCCGGCCCCGTCATCGTGCGCCCCATCGCCTACATCCCAGCTATCCAGGTGTCCGCCCACCAGCACAATTTCATCGGGCTGCTCGCTTCCTTTGATCTCGGCGATCACATTATAGGATGAGGCGGTACCTTTCATGGTACATTCACTTTGCAACTGCGCTTGCACGGTTCCTTTTTTACAGGCGGCTTCCAGTTTGTCGGCAGAAATATTTCCGATCGCTATCGCCGGGATTTTGGTGACGCTGTCTGCATAACGCATGGCACCGGTATGGGGTTGATCATCAGCGCCGGTGGATACAGAACGTATGATGATACCCGCAGCACCTTTGGTGGCGGCTATATTAGGGGCAATGGACCGGTAGCGGGCGGTCATACCATAACCTTCAAAGGTATTGATGAGTTCCTGCGGAAAGCGGTTGTTGAAAAAAATAATTTTCCCTTTCGCCGCTTCGGGCGACAAGGCTTTCAATTCTTCCGGGCTGTTTACCATCACGATTGCTGCTTCCAGGATTTTCCCTTTGGTACCTTCAGAATTTCCTAGTGAAAGCATTATTGTTTTTTCATACCCGCTTTTACCGGGGTATTTTACAGATAAGCTTTCCTTTCCGCGAAACCAGACAGGCACCGTTACAGGCTGCAACCATACACGGTCGGGCTGAAGGGCTTCCAGTTCTTTTTTTGCCCATTGGACTGCTTTTTCTGCCTGAGGAGTACCGGATAAACGATGCCCTATGTTCGTGCAGAGATCGCGAAGGTTATCGTAGCACGCTCCGTGTAGCAAGACTTCATTTGCAATAGTGCGCAATACCAACGAATCATCCTGGGCAGATGCGCTCATAACAGAGGCTATCAGAAAAGCCCCGGCCAGTACATACCGTTTCATCAGCTAAAAATAATACCCGCAGGCGAAACTCTTATTGAATTCTTTTGGTTACCGTCGGATACCTGCTATCCAGCTTCCTTGTTACACTCCTTTCATCGTTCCAAAATCCTGTTAATCAGTTGTTTTTGGGAATACAATAGCTCATCAGACGTTCCTTAGGTGCTTCAAAAGCCTGGTTCATCAAATAGGTTCTTATTCTTTTGTAACTAATAATTACTTTTGCGGCTTTAGTACATATACATGGAAGATTTAAAACAAACCCTCAAACAACAAATTATCGACTCCCTGAATCTTCAGGGGATGAAGCCGGAAGATATTGATGATAATGCGCCTCTGTTTGGTGAAGGATTGGGGTTGGACAGCATTGATTCACTGGAGCTGATGGTATTGCTGGAGCGTAATTACGGTATCAAGATTGAAGATGCACGCGAAGGGCGCAAAGTATTATCATCCGTACAGTCTATGGCGGAATATATCCAGGAACATAAGAAAGCATAGTCTTAAGGTTTTATGGCAGACAATATTGTCATCACAGCGGCAGGTATTGTTTCTGCATTAGGTATAGGTTACGAAGCTAATTTGCAGGCATTACGCGATTTGCGGCACGGCTTGCAACATCCACAGTTTCTCCGCACTATTCATAACGATTTACTGATCGGTGAGGTACGTCTTTCAGACGATGCACTGGCCGAATCTTTATCCATTTCCCTTGCCCGTGAACCCTATACACGCACCAGCCTCCTGGCTATTACCGCTATGAAGGAACTGGTACAGGATATAGATTTAGAGACGCTTCGCGAAGAAAATGTTGCCTTTATCAATGCCAATACGGTCGGCGGTATGTGTAGTGTAGAAGACATGTACATGGAGTTCATTTCAGATCATTACGATGGCGATTTCGTGAAATACATAGATACGCTGGATTGTGCGGCAAGTACGCAGGACGTCATCCACTACTTTAAAATCCGCCCCTTTACAGCTACGTTAAGTACCGCTTGCTCGTCTTCCTCTAACGCGATGATAGTAGGGGCAAGAATGATAGCACAAGGTCTTGTGGATAAGGCCATCTGTGGTGGTTGTGATGCCATGAGTCGCTATACTGTAAACGGATTTTTATCATTAAAAAATGTAGACAAACAGCATTGTAAACCCTTTGACCAAAACCGTAACGGGTTGAATCTGGGGGAGGGGGCCGCTTTTGTCATGCTGGAAAAAGAAACAGCTGCAAAGGCAAGGGGAGCTAACATACTCGCGCATTTCAGCGGATATAACAACAGCAACGATGCGTATCATCCTACTGCACCCTCACCTGACGGTTCCGGCGCGCTCCGGGCGATGACCCAAGCCCTGGCAAAGGCGAGACTTCAACCGCAGGACATCAACTATATCAATGCACATGGCACTGCCACGCTAAACAATGACACGGCAGAAGGGAAGGCCATCCAGCAATTATTCGGTGGCGGGGTGCCTTTTAGTTCTACAAAACCTTTTACGGGGCATACCTTAGCGGCTGCCGGTGCTGTAGAAGCGTTGTTTAGTATGATGGCGCTGAGGGAGAATATGATCCTCCCCAATCTGAATTTCGAAACACCGATGGAGGAACTAAACATCACTCCGGTAAGAGACCTGATAACCGATCGCCGACTAAACCATGTGATCAGCAATTCATTTGGTTTTGGGGGTAACAATGTTTCACTTATTTTCAGTAAAGCATGATGAACCCAGTTTATATCATATCTGCCTGCGCCATCTCTCCGCAGAATAGTTTTGAATCCGAGGACTTTCTTCTGGAAATACGGAGTACAGATACTGGAAAGCTTTTTGTACAGGAGCCGGATTACCGGCCGTTCATCAACCCGGTTGCAATCCGCCGCATGAGCCGTTTGATAAAAATGGGGATCGGTTGTGGTATGAAAGCCCTCCAGGATGCCGGTGTGCAAACGCCGGATGCGATCATCACTGGGACCGGATTAGGTAGCATGACAGATACGGAGAAGTTTCTAAAGGATATGATCCTGCTGAAAGAAGAAGCCCTGAACCCGACTTTTTTCATCCAATCAACCTACAATTCAGTAAATGGCTGGATATCGGTACAGACAAAAAGTACAGGTTATAGCCAGACCTATGTCAATCGTGGTTTCTCTATGGAAATGGCCTTAATGGATGCCCGGCTTTTCCTGAATGAAGCTGCGACGCCTCAATATGTACTTGCCGGTGGCTTTGATGAGTTGACCGAAGAATATCACTTGGTGAAAAGTAAAGTAGGGTATTGGAAAGAAGAGTTACAACAATCCCGTGAATTGTTACAGCATAATGACACTGCCGGAACGATAGGGGGTGAGGGAGCTGCTTTTTTTGTACTGAGTAACCGTGAGGACAATGCGCTCTGTCAATTGCGTGGGAGCGGTATGTTGCAAAACCCAACAGCCGGGAAAGTTGCATCCGCTATCCTTCAATTGCTGCAAACATATGATGTTGATGCGAAAGCGATAGATCTGGTGATCTGTGGCAATGATGGTGATGTACGTTTTGAACATCTTTATACAGAATGGGGAACATTACTGAAGGATGATACTCCTTTCGTGACCTTTAAACATCTGACCGGTGAATATCCTACGGCGTCCGGGTTTGCCATCTGGTTGGCTACCCGTCTTTTCAGTTCTCCGAAAACCCGCGAACAATTTCTCCACCAAAAAGGAGAGGATACTACTCCGCGTCACATATTGATTGTCAATCATTATTTACTGAATACCGTTTCCGTAACCCTGCTGAGCAAAAAATAAGCTACTCGTAGTCACCTCTTTTTATTTCCGCAAAGCGAAATCCCAGACCCAGACCCATATGCATCAGATACGGGTGTTTATAAACGATATGATCCTCCGGAATGCCATTCGAGTAAACAGACAAAGTTCCTTTCTGCGGTGAAGAGGCCGCCAGGTCGATAGCTGACATAAAATTTAAATACAATTTCTTCCAGGCATTCCAGCGCGCATGCACCATAGCACCTGCAAACCATTGGTCCGGGAAACTCTCATTATCCCATCGCACATTGGCAGTTGCCGTACCCGATCCGGCGCCTTTGGTACCGTCGGATGAGCCATAACCCGCTACTACGTTATATACCAGCGACGGAGCCAATGAGACAGAGAACGTTGGCGTTATGGAAGTTGCAATGCCTGCAGAAAGCCGGCACTGTGAACTGAGTACATACTCTTTTGAAGAAAGGGATATGTTATCGTCTTTATACTTGAATTGCAAGCCGTGCTGATTCGTTGCCCACATCAACTCCGCAAATAATTCCAGCCGATCGGAGAGTACCAGGTAGTTTTGAACATTGAACGCTGCCCCGATGCCAGGAGCAGGCTTAAAATAGGTTTTATCAAAGTTGCCTTCGTACTTATATGCAAAAGAATAAGTGATGTAGCCGTTTGCCTGTGTGTAGTTGATTAGCCGGGGAACGTAGTATTTTCTTTGCTTCCCGGGTTTTGGGCAGCTGAGGTTTCGTTGAGCAAAAGCATCAGGATGATATAAAAGGGTAACCAGTAAGAATAGACAGATAGGATTTGAAAACTTCATGATCAATAGCGTTACAAACTTACCTTTGCGCCATGCAATTTGAAATACCCATTGAAGAAGCACGAGGTAAGCGAAGCTACATCATCTCCCTGCATCTGGTAGTTTGTTTTTTGCTGATAATAACGGGCATCTTCGAATTTTTATTGTTTGTTTTTTTCTCCAGGTCAGCTGCAGCACATTTTCATTATTTCCATTTGCTGAAATGGGGTGGACCCGCGACTACACTCTTGGGGCTCACACTTTTGGGCTTTCTGATCTTTAAAAATAAGTGGCTGAATGACGTACGGATCAACCGGGCAGTGCGCATCGCGGAGTTGATTATTTTTATAGGGTTTGCGTTCATAGCCTGGCAGCTCAGGGTGGTGTATCCGGCAGCCATGTTTGGTATCATTGCATTATGCCTGTTATTGGCGCTATTTTGGGAAACAAAAAACGGCGAACGCAATGTAGTGATTGCTGAGAACGGTATTTTGATACCCAAAGCTTCCGGAGGAGAACTATTGAAATGGTATGAAGTCCAACATGTCATTCACCGCTTTGGCATTATTACCATAGATTGTACAGACAACCGCTTGCTGCAATGGAATACAAAAAAATCCGGTTTAGACGAAGAGTTGTTGCAGGAATTTTGTAAAGCCAAAATTGCTGCCGGATTAAAGGATAGAGGCAAGGTTTGGTAACCACTTAATCAATATAGCTTTTCAGCGAGTCTATCGGCACATCACTGAAAAAAACCTTTTCTAATTTTCGTTCTTTATTATAGACATTGACCTGGGGTAAAAGCTTGTACAGGAAGGTTTGATTCACTAGCCCGGAACTATCTATACCTACCTGTATCTTGCTGATATCCTTGATATGTGTATTGTCGATGAAATAATCCAGGTAAGGGAACATGCCTCCCGTTGCCACCAATACCAGGTTGGTTTTTTTGAAAAGATCTATGTTCTTTTTGAATGTAGCAGCCATATTTTCACAATGCTCGCAAGTGGGGTTGAAAAGCATGACAATCAAATGGGCGTCATTTTCAAGAGTTGCATTGGTTAGGAATTTCCCGTCTCTCCTGTAAATGCTTAAGGGAGGCAAAGGCGCTCCTATCTCGTTATAAAAAATCTTTTTGCCATTTACTTCCGTAAACAGATCTATATGGCGGGGTTCATTTTTTTGCTTTTTCGTTTTTTGTGCGAATGAAGCAAATACAAAGCTGATAAAACAAGATATAAAAAAGAATTTTCGAAGCATGGCTGGCAGTAGTATGATGCACTAAAGTTATCGAGAAACAGGCGAACAGAATACAACAATATATGGCGGTAAGGATTTATTTTGCACATAGCGGCGGCGCAATTATTGAATATTGTTGGGACGCTCTGTTCTGTGTTGGATGGTCATTAAACTATAAAAATGTCAAAAGATAAACATATACCACTTGCGGAAAGGATGCGCCCTCAAACGCTTCAGGAGTTTGTAGGCCAGGAGCACCTGGTGGGAGAAGGGAAAGTGCTGGAGCAAATGATCCGGAATAAAGCACCGCATTCCCTTCTCTTTTGGGGACCGCCCGGTGTGGGCAAAACTACCTTGGCACAGATCATCGCTTCACAACTGGGGATGATTTTTTTTACCCTTAGCGCCATCGACAGCGGTGTAAAAGAAGTGCGGGCAGTTATAGAAAGTGCCAGGAAAGCAGGACATGCTTTGCTGTTTATTGATGAGATCCACCGGTTCAATAAAGCCCAACAGGATAGTTTATTGGGAGCTGTGGAGAAAGGCATCATTACCCTCATCGGTGCTACCACCGAAAACCCCTCTTTCGAGGTGATCAACGCCTTGCTGAGCCGGGCGCAGGTCTATATTCTGGAGCCACTTACGGAAGCTCATCTGAAGACGATCGTCAAGAACGCGTTGGCACAGGATGAACTGCTGAAACAACAGGATATTCAAGTGGAGGAATGGGAAGCCTTATTACAACTCAGCGGTGGCGATGCGCGGAGATTATTGAACCTTTTGGAATTGGTGGTAGCATCCTTGCCGGAAGGCAATAAGTCTGTCAACAATGCATTTGTACAAGACATTGTGCAGCGAAAAATGGCGCTGTATGACAAGACTGGCGAGCAACATTATGATATCATTTCGGCCTTCATTAAATCCGTTCGTGGCAGCGATCCCAATGCGGCGGTGTATTATCTGGCAAGGATGATAGAAGGTGGGGAAGACCCTAAGTTCATCGCACGCCGCCTGCTGATTCTTGCCAGTGAAGATATTGGCAATGCCAACCCCAACGCCTTGTTGTTGGCTACGTCCACCTTCCAGGCGGTGGAGATGATCGGTTACCCGGAATGCCGGATCATTCTTTCACAGTGTGTTACCTATCTGGCTTCTTCTCCCAAAAGCAATGCAGCCTACATGGCGATCAATAACGCACAAAGCCTTGTCAGGCAAACGGGCGATCTCTCAGTGCCGCTGACCATTCGCAATGCACCTACCAAGCTGATGAAAAACCTGGACTATGGAAAAGGGTACCAGTATGCACACGACTATCCGGGCAATTTTGTGGATCAGGAGTTTTTACCCGAAAAAATACAGGGCACCAAACTGTACGATCCGGGGAATAATGCCACAGAAGCGCGCCTGCGGGACTACCTGAGAAGTTGTTGGAAAGAAAAGTACGGTTATTAAAGACTCCTGGCAGCTTTTGCTGTTTGCCTGATCATTTTCTCAAGCACCTTCCTAACTACATCTGCCAATTTACGGATGTACACATAACCCTTACCTGTTTTATGTTTGCCTAGTTTTCCGAGGTCTTCTTCGTAGTTGGCAGGGAGCCGGCGAGGTAGAGGGAAAGATTTTTGCCTTGCGGGGTGAAAACCGAGGCGAAACCTGTCTGCCTCCCTGTATCGGGCTTTTAATCCGCAGATCACCAAAACCGATAATTGCACCACATTTTGGGTGCGATGTTCATGGCTTTCTCCATCAACTGCACCAGGGTATAACTATCACGCCGTTTTGTTTCGTCTTCGATGGCATTAATAAAATCCTGTACACTGCTATCCGTGGGTTTTGATGATGAGTTTAAAAATTAGAAAAAAAGAATTGATACTACAATGAAAGAATCCAGTTAAAGCAGGCTTCCTTTTTGCTGAGACCGTTCATACCCTTCATCTATCAATAAATTAGGTCCGTCAGCAGCGGTTGTCGCCAGTACATCACAGCGATTGTTGTAAGCATTATTCGCATGTCCCTTTACCCACACGAATCGTACTTTGTGTCTGGAAGCTACAGCAGCATATTGCATCCACAGATCCGGGTTTTTTTTGTCTTTAAATCCTTTTTTGATCCAACTGTTCAGCCAGCCTTTTTCTACCGCATCTACTACATAAGAGCTATCACTGTAAATGGTCACATCCAGTCCGTCTTTTTTGAGTTGTTGCAGGGCTACGATCACAGCCATCAATTCCATACGGTTGTTGGTGGTCAGACGAAATCCCTGTGAAAGCTCCTTGTGAACCTCGCCCCATTTGAGGACGATGCCGTAACCACCACGCCCGGGATTGCCGCGCGCTGCGCCGTCTGTATAAATGATGAGTTGTTGCTGCATGAACGTATTATCCTTCTATCTTTGCCCTCCAAAAATAGCCTCTTGAAACACAAAATAAAAGTTGGAGCCGTTAGTTATCTTAATACCAAACCCTTACTTTACGGGATAGAACGCAGCGAAATTTTCAATGATATCGATTTGATTCTGGAATACCCTGCGTTGTTGGCAAAGCACTTGCGGGAAGGAGCAATCGATATGGCTTTAATGCCGGTAGCTGCGATGAAGGATATCGAAGAAGCAAGAATTGTAAGTGATTACGGCATAGCGGCAGATGGAGATGTAGCCTCTGTTTGCATTTTCAGCCATGTGCCTATGGACGAGATCCAAACTGTTTATCTCGATTACCAGTCACGTACTTCCGTGAAGCTGGCGGAAGTATTGCTGAAGCATTATTGGAAAAAAGAAGTCGAATTTCTTCCGGCAACAGAAAATTATATTGAATATATTAACGATACGAAAGCCGGTGTGATCATTGGGGATCGCGCATTAAAACAGCTCAGTAATTTCCCCTATATATACGATCTGGCAACTGCCTGGAAGGATTTTACAGGACTGCCGTTTGTATTTGCAGCGTGGATTTCCAACAAAGATTTACCCCCGGATTTTACAGCGGCATTCAATAAAGCCAATGCAGAAGGGTTGCAACATATAGACGAAGTGGTGAAGCAAAATTCATTTCCTTATTTCGACCTGAAAGAATACTACACGCGTCATATCCATTATTTTCTGGACGAAAGTAAGAAGCAGGGGTTGCAGAAATTTCTTTCGTTTCTGTAACGTATAAGGAGGAAAGACTTAAAGCTGTTTACCCAGTTTACTGTGTTTTCTTCCATACAGGAAATACACTACCAGTCCTATTGCCAGCCATACGAGGAAACGTTCCCAATTGGTGGCACCTGATTCGCAAAGCAGGTAGGAGCAACTTAGAAATCCTAAAACCGGTATTAAGGAGTAGTTTTTTATAAAACTCATGATAGAAGTGATAAAAAATAACATTCCAAAGGCGATATAAGGGATTTTTTCGCTGATGATATCCCAGCCGGACTTTCCTTCTTCCGGTACGATAGTAAATAATCCTCCGATCCCGGCAGGAGAGTAATGCTCAAAGCAGATCATGGTGGCAACAAATAAAACCGGCACGATCCATTTTCCGTTTAAATAAGGCGTTTTGAAGCGACTTTGTGGTTTGTTCGGGTTGTTTTGTAACCGAAGGATGCCGCCGCATACCAACACGAAAGCGAAAAGCGTACCCACACTGCAAAGGGCCACCACTTCTGATAAATTCATGAACAGGGCAGGAATTCCGACGACAAAACCGGTAAGGATGGTAGAGAAAGAAGGCGTATTGTATTTAGGATGAATGCGTGAAAATACAGGTGGCAACAGACCGTCGCGGCTCATGCTCATCCAGATACGGGGCTGTCCCAGTTGAAATACAAGCAATACGCTCGCTGTGGCAATGATGGCACTCACCGATACAATCCCTGCCAGCCAGCTGAGGTTATTTGCCTGGAAAACATAAGCCAGCGGATCGCCAACGTTCAGCTCTTTATAGCTCACCATACCCGTAAGTACTAACGCAATAAGGATATAGACAATGGTACAGACAATGAGGGAAAGAAACATCGCTTTGGGCAGATCTCTTTGCGGGTTTTTACATTCTTCCGCGGTGGTGCTGATGGCATCAAAACCAATATAGGAGAAGAACACCGCTGCTGTTCCGGCTAATACTCCTCCCATCCCGTTAGGTAAAAAAGGGGACCAGTTCTCGGGTTGCACATAAGAAGCACCGGCAAGGATCACCAGGACAATCACACCCATCTTTAACCACACCATAGCATTCGTGGTCCTCTTACTTTCCTTGATGCCGATATAGATAATCCACGTAATCAGGACGGTAATCAGAAAAGCCGGTATATCACAGATGATCCGGGTATTGTCGATTTGAGGGGCGGTTTCCCAGGCTTGTCTGGCTGCATCCGTCAGTCCCTCCTTTGCCGTCCAGTAATCCATGGTCAGGTAGTCGGGAATGTGATAGGCGAGATGGTAGCTGCCTACGCGAAACCCATTGTCAAGCAGGGAGGTAAAGTAATCACTCCAGGATATAGCTACCGCAATATTCCCGATAGCATATTCCATTAGCAGATCCCAACCGATAATCCAGGCGATGATCTCCCCGAAAGCCACATAAGAATAGGTGTAGGCACTTCCGGAGACCGGCACCATGCTGGCAAATTCTGCATAACAAACGGCTGAAAAACCGCAGGCAATAGAGACAAAAATGAACAGCAGGATAATACCCGGGCCACCATCGTGGCTGGCAGTGCCGATAGTGGAAAAAATACCCGCGCCAACAATGGCAGCAATCCCCATGAAGGTGAGATCCTTAACCCCCAGCACGCGACGCAGATTTTCAGGTTGCCTTTCAGCATCAGAAAAACCGCTTGCAGCCTCTGCTTCTATACGTGCTACGGATTTGGTACGGAAAAGTTGTTGCCACATGGCATAAATGTAAAATGCAAAATGCAGAATGCAAAGAAGCGGCAGCAACGTTACCTAAATAGGTGTGGTCTAAAGATGTACCCGCGCCGCCATCCAGCTTTCCTTTAAAGGCACCAGCCAATTTTCGAGAAGTTCTTTCCGCGTAGTGGCAATATTGTTAAACGTCAGGGTGTCTTCGTTGATATAGCCTTTATCCAGCGCATATTGCACCTGTCCGAAGGGAAGCATTTCTGTCTTGTCATTTTTCAGGAAGGTGACGGTCATACGGTCAAAGAAATTGACACTGTATTGACGTTCCAGGCTTTTGATCACGCGCATCATGCCATCGGTACTGCAGCCGCTTACGTGTGTAGCCGCTTCATCGGCCATCACCACTATAAACTGATTGAAAAGCAGTTTTGCCCAGCCCTTCACCGGCGCGCCATGAGCCTGCCATTGTATGTAAAACTGGTATAATTGCTCATCTATTTCTTTTTGTTCCTTTTCTATGAAGGGTCTGTTACCCTGAAATACCCATACTTTGGAATCATCTGCAAAATCGGACGGTATAAGAGTAGCTACTTCTTTAGTGTTCATAGAACAAAACTACATTAGAATTTTAGGTTGAAGAACTCCTTTCAGGGGTAGGGTACGTCTTCTCACTATTCTTTTTAATACCGAAGGCGATTATTCCATGAATACCATCTTACCCTGGTACGTTTGCGTGCCATCGGTATTGGTGGCGAAGATCAGGTACACACCCGACTGAGGTGTTCTGCCTGTATAGTCTTTTCCCGTCCAGACGGCTTGCCCGCCCAGGGCTTTGGTACGATAAATCAGCTGTCCCATGATATCCGTAATGCGTACATCGGCGTTCGCAGGCAATCCCTTGATAGCAATCGTGCCATTATAACCGCTGGGCACGGGGTTAGGAAATGTCGTGACATTCGTGGCCGCTTCGGTTCCTTCTGTGGCGGTACTGCGATACGATACAATACCCAGATCGGTACCGAAATATACGTCCCCGGTTACCGGATCAATTGCTATTTTTTGAATGGAATTGGAGGGTAAAGGACTGTTCTCTGCAGTGAAGCGGTAAATGACCTTATCAGCCGAAGCACTGATCAGCCATACACCGTTCGCAGTGCCTACCCACTTCCTGTTAGCGCCGTCCACGGCAATCGACATAACACTCTGCCCCTGAAAGAGGAAACCGGGAAAATTATCATACTGCACAATCCGTTTTTCAACATTGCAAGTGCCTTGTATAGCCTCGCCCGGGCAATTAATAATGCCAATCCCGTCATCTGTCCCTACCCATACGGAGCCATCTTTATCTTTCGCAATGCAGAGCGTATTGTCAGAAGGCAACTTCTTTGCAGAGTTGATTCTCCCATAGGTATCATCCGAAATATTATCAATAGTATAATTGTCATTGTAAACCGCTACACCATTGCCGGGCGTGATATACCATTTTTGGTTATAGTCGTCAATGATGACAGAAGCACCCGCTGTTCTGGCACCCGCCCCGGCAAAATTATAGTATTTGCCATCCTTGGTTTTTACCACCAGTTCATGTGGTGCACCATATTGATTGATCCAGAGGTTATTATCATTGTCAAACGCAAACCCGCTTATCCTGTATGCATTGGGGTCGCCTACTGTTCCTTCAAAAACAGGACTGGTGTAAGTGAGTTCTTCAAATTTTCCATCCGGAGCATAACGATAAATCCCTGCCCTGTACGACCCTAAATACACATTCTTATCCACCGGATCCTGAATTACTCTGACGAAATCGCTGTTACGATCGGTTAGTTGCGGGATATTTCTGAAATTAAAGGCCTGCCATTTTCCGTTGCTGAATCTAGAAAAGCCGTCGAGATTGAAGGTATATGTCCACTGCCTGTTGTAACCGCCGTGTGTCACCCACAGCTCGTTATTATTCGCTATGATGTCAAAAGCCCCATAGCCCGATGGACCCAAAGGTTTTATTTCATTTTGCCATACACCGTTCGAGATCCTGGTCAGACCATTAAACCCATCCGCTTCATAAAGATCATTGCCGCTGGAAAGCCTTAATATGCCCAGCGGATTGGAGCGTGTATTAAAAGAGTCTGTTACCACGCCGTCAAAGCCCAGTTTTTTCACCTTACCTACATAGGCATTCGGAAGATATTCGCCCACATACAGCCCGTTTTCTGCGCTGCTGATGCTCGTAATCTGGTACGGACTTGCAAAAAGGAAATCCATAGTAGTACCGTTCCATTGATAGACGGAATCCGTATCATGCACATAAACGGTATTATTATACTGCAACAGGTTGATCAAGCCGGTATGCCCGTCTATTTTCTGCCAGGAAGAAAAGGCCTGCAGGTTTGGGCTGCTTTTACTGGCGCGGTAGAGACCGGAGGTAGTAGCCGCATAGTAATAAGCCGCATCAGATGTAAAACTTTTTACAGGAATAGTCTGATTATTGCTGGTAAAGGAATAGGTTTCTTTGGTTTCTTTCTTCGCCAGGTCAAGCACCACCACCCCAAAGCTGGTACTGATGAAGGCCATTCCGTTTTCCGTGTATATCTGATTGATCTGCTTCAGTTCGTTCATCACATCTATTTTGATGTCCGGGATATTGTAGAACGTCTCGTCAATAAATAAGTCGATATTGGTATTTTTATACCCCAGGATGACGATATCTGTTGTTGCATCATAGGCTACAGCGCTCATTTCCACATCGGCCATTCCTTCCACCTTGCTATACGCGGTTATTTCATCTTCTGCTACGCTATAAGTGAAAAAACTCTCCTTGGTTGCGACAAAAAAACGAACGCCGTCAGTGGCTGCACCGCGAAGCTCTGTATAAGGCATGTGTGCTCTCCAATAGCCGATTGGACGATCCTGTGCCGTAGCATAGGCAGAAAAAAATGTACAAACTATCAGGGAGAATAACCGCATTTTATTCATACTACAAATTACTAAAGACTGGCTAATAAACGTTAAAAGGCTGTTTTATATTGTTGGAAGGAGCTGCTTGCATATTACTGGTGAAGTAACTTCCACGGCAGCCTCTTTTCATTTCAGTAAATCGGGGATTACAACGTACTCAACAGAAATGCTATCGTCCTCGGGAAGTAAAAATGCTCCAGTTGATGGATCCTTCGTGCCAGGGCAAGATCATCCTCTCCGCTTTTTACTTCACAGTGAGCTTGCAAAATCATATTACCCTCATCGTACTGTTCATTCACATAATGTATGGTGATACCCGATTCCTTTTCACCGGCGGCCACCACTGCTTTGTGCACATTGCTGCCGTACATGTTTTTACCACCGTACTTAGGCAGCAGCGCAGGATGGATATTGATGATCTTATTATTAAAATGCTGGGTAACAGCATCCGGCACTTTCCACAGAAAACCGGCAAGAATGATCAGGGACGGGTTCTCCATGATCAGCACCTGCAGAAATTCCTCCTTTCTCATCAATTCCTTGTCGATCATCAATACAGGTATCTGCTCATCCGCAGCAATTTGTAATACACCGGCCTGAGGCTTATTGCATACGATCAGGGATACACGGGCGAGTTGGGCTTTCTTAAAATATTCGATAATGGCTTTGGCATTACTGCCTGCACCTGAAGCAAAGATGACTAACGAATGCATTTCTTGTTTTATAAAACGCGTAAAGGTAGCTTAAATGGAAAAAGTAGAAAGGGTAAATCCACAAGCAATGAATGGGATGCCGGATTTTTGCATATAAATAACGCAAGGCACGCCATGTTGCAAAAAAAGTAAAGGTAGCAACCAGGCTGTCTCGCGCCTGAATTCGATGCAATTGTTAAGTACCACATGAAATTTTATGAAATAGACTTCTAAACTTATTAATGAATTAACTTTACACGCTTAATTTTTTTAGTACCAACCATGGCTTTATTAGGGAGTTTAGTAGCACGTTCCTTGCATCTTAGAAAACGAATGACCACGAAAGTGGCCACACCGGAGAAATACCAGCTTCGTGTGTTGCGGCAATTGCTGGAAAAAGCCCAATATACCCGCTTTGGTAAGCATTATGGTTTTGAAGATATTCTCGGCAATGAACTGGATTTTTACAAGGCCTATAAGCAACGTGTTCCTATTTTCACCTATAACCAGATGTTCCGCGACTGGATCAGTCAATCCCAGGAAGGAGAAGAAAATGTATCGTGGCCCGGGAAGGTAAAATATTTCGCGCTGAGCTCCGGCACCTCGGAGAGTTCCAGCAAACATATTCCCGTAACAAAAGACATGATCAAATCCATAAAGAACATTGGATTTAAACAGCTTTACAGCATGGCGAATTACAAAATTCCGCCGGTTGCTTTTCAGAAGGGGATCCTGATGCTGGGCGGAACCACATCGCTGTACGAAAAAGGGGAATATTACGAAGGGGATATGAGCGGCATTAGTGCGGCCACTATGCCCCGCTGGCTGTCTAATTTCTTTTATAAGCCCGGACAAAAAATATCAAAACGCCCGAATTGGGAAGACCGTATCAAGCTGATCGTCCGCAATGCGAAAAACTGGGATGTGGGAACCGTATGCGGCGTGCCGGCATGGGTGCAGATCGTGTTTGAAAAAATCATTAAATACCATAAAGTAGATAATATCCACGAAATATGGCCGAATCTGAGCGTTTATATCCACGGCGGTGTGGCATTCGAACCCTACCGCGAAAGCTTTAAATTATTGCTGGGCAAGCCTATAACATTCATTGAAACCTACATGGCGTCCGAAGGTTCTTTCGGTTTTCAGGCACGTCCGAACGTGCCGGGTATCAAACTGGTATTGAACAACGGTATTTTTTATGAATTTGTGCCCTTCACCCGTGATAATTTTGATGAGGACGGTAATATCAGGGGCGAAGCAAAAGCGTTTATTATCAATGAGGTAGACGAAGAGACCGAATATGCGGTTGTGCTGAGCACCTGTGCAGGACTTTGGCGTTATGTGATCGGGGATGTGGTACGGTTTAGCAACAAAAAAGAAGGAGAGATCACCATTGTCGGACGCACCAAACAATTTCTGAGTCTTTGTGGCGAACACATGAGTGTGGATAATATCAACAAGGCTATAGAAGTGGTATCCAAAGAAATGGGAATCACGATTCGTGAATTTACCGTGGGCGGCTTCCCTTATCAAAACCTCTTTGCACATCGTTGGTTCATCGGTTGTGATGATAAAAATGTGGATGCAGAAAGAGTAAAAGCCCTTATCGATAAAACCCTGTGTGAAGTGAACGATGACTATGCCGTCGAACGCACATCGGCATTAAAAGATATATTTGTTGAAGTGCTGCCGGAGAACGTATTCTATGAATATATGAAGGCCATTGGCAAGGACGGGGCAATGAATAAATTTCCCAGGGTGATGAAGGGAGAAAAACTTAAAGAATGGGAAAAATGGCTGGAGGAAAATGATATCCTTCAACCTTCATAAGTGGCATCACAAACCGCGTTTCCTGCCCCGATGAAAATGTAACTGCGGTCAGGCTTCCAGTAACATCCGATCGTTTAAAAACTCAGCTTGTTTTGCTGTCAATGTTTCCGAAGGAAGCTGCTGTTCCGATGACATCATCCGAGTCCTGTGCTGTTCCCCCCATTGATGCAAGGCATTTAATACGTCGTCCAAGGTAGTGCTGTAAGCGGTGAGCGCATACTCCACGGTGATCGGTTTGGTGTTGCATACGGTACGGGTTACCAGGCCGTCCATTTCCATTTCCTTTAATTCCTTGGAGAGAATACGTGGAGAGATCTCTGCTTCTTTCGATAATTCCCTGAAGCGTTTTTTACCACTTCGCAATATCGTAAGCAGTACCAGTTTCCATTTTCCGCCTACCACATCCAGCGTATCCCTGATGGCCAAACGGGCTTTTTTACATGAACTCTCAGTATGTATCTGCATATGCTATCCTTTTTGTAATCGCTATCCTTTTTGTAACGAGTAACAAAAGTATACCATTCTGATGGAATTTTGTGTCGTAAAAAATAAATGACATGAACAACAGAGCAATGAAAATTACAGGAAACGTACTGGCGGCAGCACTCGCGGTCCTCTTCGGAATGAGTGCCTTCTTAAAACTGGCACAGAATGAGACCGCCGTAGCACAGGCAGCATCGATAGGCTTGGACGCCCGAACCTATTTACTCATAGGAGTAGTGGAGCTTTGCTCCCTTGTGTTATTTTTGATTCCGCGCACGATGGTTTTGGGCTCACTGTTTCTCATTGCTTACATGGGAGGAGCTATTGCCACACATTTACAGCATCAGCAACCCATCGCTATGGTAGTGACCGTTCAGATCGTCCTTTGGATTACATTGGTACTCCGCTATCCAAGTATACTCCATCCGTTGGTTCCTGTAACAAAGAAATAAGCAGTCTTTGTAACCGGAGAGTTCAGCGAACAGGTGCAGGATAACCCTTTTCAGTGGAAATAACAGTGATAAACAGGATTTATAAGAATCGCTGCGGCCCTAAGTCTTTATTTCAGTAGTATTTTGCAGGCTTATTTCGACCACATGCAATTTCAGCTACAAGCCAAAGATCCCCACTCCAAAGCACGTGCAGGCATTCTTACTACCGATCACGGTGAGATAGTGACCCCTATATTTATGCCGGTAGGCACGGTAGGCAGTGTAAAAGCGCTTAACCAGCAGCAACTCACGGATGCAGTAAAGGCACAGATCATTTTAGGCAATACCTATCATCTTTACCTGCGCCCGGGAATGGACATAATGGAACAGGCAGGCGGTTTGCACCAGTTTATGGGCTGGGATAAGCCGATCCTGACCGACAGTGGGGGGTATCAGGTTTTTTCGCTTAGCAACAACCGGAAACTAAAGGAGGAAGGGGCCTTGTTTCAGTCACATATAGACGGATCGCGACACATGTTCTCCCCGGAGCGTGTTATGGACATTCAGCGTAGCATAGGCGCAGACATCGTCATGGCATTTGACGAATGCCCGCCGTATCCTTCGGATTATGACTATGCTAAGAAATCTATGGAGCTTACCCATCGCTGGCTGGCGCGTTGCATACAGCATTTTGACAACACCGGGCCTAAATACGGTTATTCGCAGTCCCTGTTTCCGATCGTACAGGGCAGCACGTATAAAGACCTGAGAAAGGCTTCAGCAGAATTGGTGGCATCTGCAGGTGCTGATGGGAATGCGATTGGGGGATTGTCAGTAGGAGAGCCGGAGGAAATGATGTACGAGATGTGCGCGCTGTGTTGCGAGCAACTGCCGGAAGATAAACCACGTTACCTAATGGGAGTGGGCACTCCCTGGAATATCCTGGAGAATATCAGCCTGGGTATCGATATGTTTGATTGCGTAATGCCGACACGTAACGGTCGTAACGGTATGCTCTTCACTTCTAAAGGCATTATCAACATCAAAAATAAGAAATGGGCAACCGATTTTTCATTGATCGACGAAGATCTGGATAATGGCGTCAGCAACTATTACAGCAAAGCCTATTTACGTCATTTATTTATCGCCGGTGAATTTTTGGCCTTACAGATTGCCAGTATACATAACCTCTCATTTTATCTGCAGCTGGTCACCGACGCCCGGGAGCATATTATGAAGGGTGATTTTGACACCTGGAAGCGGGAGATGGTACCCCGGCTGAAGATAAGGCTGTAACGGGATAACTATCGTTGAAATTTCGTAGTGGTGAATAGGGAGTATGTGAATAGAAGACAGGCTGCAACATATCGTTGCAGCCTGTCTTCTATTCTGTCCGGACTCTTTCTATCGAACCAGCGTCACCTCGCCACTCTTCTCATAGTACTTGTCGTCGGTGCATTTGTACTTGATATAGTAAAAATACACACCAATATCCTGAGCGGTACCATTGTAGGTGCCATCCCATCCTGTGATGGTGTTTCTGCCTTCATAAACCTGTTGTCCCCAACGATTCTTTACTACAAATAAAGCTATATTCTGGTGCCCTGCACTGACAGGTCTGAAAAAATCGTTTTTCCCGTCTCCATTAGGCGTAAAGCCTGTAGGAAACACCACATCGCAGCAGTTTTCCGGCTGTACCGAGTATTCGCCTGTTGCACGGCAATTGAAACGGTCAGTTACATTAAGCGTGACCTTGGTCGGGTACTGCACCTTCGCTGTTTGCTCATGGGAACCATTGTTTTCTTTGAAGAAACTCTCCGGCAGCCATTGATAGCTGTGGTTTGCATCGTAGGTAGCATGCAGTACGATCGTATCGCCCGCGCAGATCTGGTGGGTGCCGTCTTCGCGGCTGATCGTTGCATCGGGTAACCAGTGGATGTGGATGTCTTCCGTGATTGCCTTCGACGAGCATTCCCGGTCGGTACCCACTACGCTGATCGTCTTGGTGCCGCCGCTGCTCCATTTGACACCATAAGGTCCGGCTGTCTCTGAAGCGTAGATTTTCTCACCGCCGGCTATATCCCATGCAAAACTGTCGATGCCGGGGCTCAGTTGGTTTATGGTCAACTCTACTACTTCGCCTACGCAACCGTCGTCCTGGATGTCCAGTTCAAATTCAGGGATCGGGCGCACTTCAATGTCGTAACGTACTTCTATGCTTTTACAGCCATTGTTGTCTACTACCAGCGTGATGCGTTGCATGCCTACACTATCAAACTTAAGTTCATAAGGACCTTCTCCACTCCCATTCACTACGGTTACACCGGGAGGGAACGTCCAGTTGAAGTTCACATTAACATCGCCTTGTGCATTTCCCTGGTAGCCTATGATAAGGTTTTGTCCATCGCATACCCAGTCGGCCGACGTGGTGATCAGGGCATTGGGACGGTAGTTTACGTTGATTTGTATAGGGACTCTCACACTCTCACAGCCGTCAATCGTCTGGGTCACATACCAGGTAATTTGCCCTTGCGCTATGGTAGAAGGCGTGGGTACTACAATACTTCCTACACCGCCGGTATCCGTGCTGTACCAACGTATATTCTGCCCTACCGCTTCTAACGGCACAGCGGGTTCATCCTGGCAATAATTCACCGGCGTCGTGACCACGGGTGGGGGAGATTGAGGCACTACTTGTACGGTCACCGGTGCCCGTGGACTCTCACAATTATTGAAAGTTTGACTAACATAGTAGGTGAACGTTCCGGGTACTGCCGTATTGATGGTGGGTTGTATGGTTACCGCCGTACCACCTGTAGGAGTACTATACCATCTGATGTTTTGTCCGTAGACAGGTATAGTGTCAGAAGAACTGTTCTGGCAATAAGTGATTAAGCGTTGTACTGCCGGTGGGGGAGGAACTTGTTGAACGAATACGTAGAATGAATCTATCAGAGAAGTATCTAAGGGACCAATGCCCGTATCAATAGTCATATATACGGTATACAGACCGGTCGGGCCCGCAGCTCCCGCTTGCGCGTTAGGAAAGGCATAAACAGAATCCGTATGAATAGAGCCGTCAGGAAACCTCCACACGAAGTTGTAGTCGGTGGTGTCGTAACCTTTGGGAGGTCGTGCTTTGAGAAGGATATTGTCTCCGCTGCAGTAGGCACCGGCACCACTGGTAATGGGTGCAGGCGGCATCGCCGGACCAAACGTGATGGACCCGGCCCAATAACGCGGTGTGATGGTGTAGGCATAGCCCACATTCTGACCGGCTATCTGATAATTCCCTATAAAAAGATTGACCCCTGCAGCCGTAAATGTATTTGCCCCGCTGCTGGCATACAAGGGTATAGTACTACCCTTTGTCAACGAAAAACGATAGGTCGTATTAGCAGGAATCAGGAAGGTCAACCCATTCAGGATGTCCTGGATACCCGTTGTTGTAATCCCGTTTACTGTGGCAGAAGCTACAAGAGACCAGTTAGGGTCAGGCCAGACGGTAGGTTGCGGACCGCTAATGGATGTACTGGAATAATACAGTGTATAAAGCTGTCCATTATCAGCAGCACTTACATAGTAGCCTACATTGGTAAGGAGAATGGGACCAGGATTTGTATTTTGAATCACAAAAGTAACTCCGCCTGCTGATGTTGTGGTGGTAGCAACGAGATTGGTGCTGATCGTTGTTTGTGCCTTACCCGTGCAAATAACGAAGAAGGTTAACAAAACAGACCAACTCAGAAAATAACTCTTCATATGGGGGGTATTAAGTTGAAATGAATGACGTATAGCAGAAAATGGTTGTTTTTTTTTACCTGGCAGCTAAAATAGAATCAAAGCAACAATTGCTTATGAGTACTAATACCCGCCTTGATAATATTGAGTATTTCTCGTAAGTTGATGCATTGTTTTTCCGGTTTATAATGACTGTGAATGACACAAGTTCGTTGGGTAGGTCAATAAAAAATTCCGGTGAGACGCGTGGTATATCATTCCGCTCTCATGTGTGAGAAGGAATTCTTTTCCAAAGGATAACTTATAACATACTCATTCCACATCTTTTAAAGATATTTGCCAACGTTTCTCCATGAAAAAACTTGATTGGTATATACTTAAAAAATTTCTGGGCACCTTCTTTTATGCTATCCTGATCCTGGCAGTGATCATTGCCGTCATTGACTATTCGGAGAAAGTAGATGAATTTGTAAAACGCAGGGCACCTCTAACGCTTATTCTCAACTACTATAAGAATTTTTTGCCGCAGATGATCGCGTTTTTGTTTCCGCTATTCATTTTCATTGCTACCATATTCTTTACGTCCAAACTAGCCAATCAATCAGAGATCATTGCCATATTAGCAAGCGGGGTTTCATTTCCCCGTTTTCTGCGTCCCTACTTGATAGGCGCCCTTCTGCTATGTGGTTTTTCCTACTTGGCTAATAATTACATCATTCCCAGGACCAATAAGGAGTTGTTGGTGTTTAAAAATAAGTACATCGATAATCTATCCACATCTTCCGGTAGAAACGTGCACCTGAGGCTTTCGGAGAACCTGTATGTTTATATGCAGAACTACGATTTTATTTCCAACACAGGATACCGGTTTACTTCTGAAACCATTCAGAAAAACTTATTGAAAGAGAAGATCATGGCAGAGCGGGTAAGCTACGACAGCGTTAAAAAGTTATGGAATCTATACTCCGTGACTATACGTGAGAATGATGGAATGAAAGAAAAACTGACGACTGTTCCGCAATTGTCCCGAAGCTATCCGTCTTTTAGTCCGAAGGACCTGGTCGTAGATAATCAGGTAATGACAGCAATGACGACTCCCGTATTGGATCAGGTGATTGCACGCGAGAAGTTGCGGGGGAGAGAAAACCTCAATGAATACTATGTGGAAAAGCATATCCGAACCGCACAGCCATTTGCAGCGTTAATTCTGACCATCATCGGCGCTTGTATTGCATGCCGGAAAATAAGAGGAGGAAGCGGCATTCATCTGGCGTTCGGTGTGGTATTGAGTGCTGCGTATATGATGGCTTTACAATTCAGCAAAACCTTCTCTACTAAAGCAGGTTTGAATCCGCTGGTAGCAGTTTGGATACCTAATATGATCTTCGGAGCAGTAGCTTATTACTACTACCGAAAACAAGTCAAATAAAATGTTAACCAAAGCGCTGTGAATAGCCGTTTCCATTAACTTTGTCAGGTTTGTAAAATTTCTTAAATCAAAATTATTTATGGGTTACGTAAAAGATAAGTTCAAAGAAAAAGCAGATATACAATCGAAAGAGATCAAAGAAATGCTGGCACAGCACGGAGAGCTGGTATTAGATAAAGTGACTTTAGCTCAGGCCTATCAGGGCGCGCGTGGCATTCCTGCGTTAGTTACGGAAACCTCTTTGTTAGATGCTAATGAAGGTATCCGTTTTCGTGGTTTTTCTATTCCTGAATTAAGAGCGCAATTCCCTAAGGCAGACGGTGGTGTGGAACCTTTACCTGAAGGCCTGTTTTATTTGATGCTTACCGGCGACATTCCCACGAAAGATGATGTGGATCATATCTCTGCAACATGGGCGCGCCGTTCCCACGTTCCCAATCATGTTTTTGCTACTATTGACGCATTACCTGTTGCAACGCATCCTATGACACAATTTTGTGCCGCTATTCTTGCTTTGCAAACCGAATCAAAATTTGCGAAAGCATATAATGACGGCATAAGCAAAAAAGAATATTGGGATTATGTGTATGAAGATTGTATGACACTCATTGCACGTTTGCCTCGCGTTGCAGCATATATCTATCGCCGTAAGTACAAAAACGGAGATCATATCCAACCGGATGGTATGTTGGACTGGGCGGCAAACTTTGCTCATATGTTAGGTTTTGAAGACACGAAGTTCTGGTCATTAATGCGTCTGTATCTTACCATTCACGCTGACCATGAGGGCGGTAACGTATCGGCACATGCCACGCACCTGGTAGGTTCAGCCTTAAGTGATCCTTACCTTTCTTTTGTAGCAGGCATGACAGGTTTGGCCGGTCCTTTACATGGTTTGGCTAACCAGGAAGTAATTCGCTGGATAGAAGAACTGCAGGAAAAACTGGGCACGTTGGAACCGTCAAAAGATCAAATTGCAGATTACATCAAGCAAACACTTGAAGAAGGTAAAGTAGTTCCGGGCTACGGACATGCGGTTCTTCGCAAAACCGATCCCCGCTTTACCGCTCAAATGGAATTCGGGAAAAGGAATTGCCCTGATGACCCTACCGTAAAGACTGTATGGAATGTTTATGAAGTGGCACCCGCTATTTTGGAAAGTACCGGTAAGATCAAAAATCCTTGGCCCAACGTTGATGCTCACTCCGGTGCACTCCTGAAACATTACGGACTGGTAGAGGAAGACTTTTATACGGTCCTTTTTGGTGTAAGCCGCGCATTGGGTGTACTAGCCAGCCTTTGTTGGGATAGGGCGTTGGGTTTCCCTATTGAGAGACCTAAATCCATTACGACAGAATGGGCAAAACAATTCATCGCAAAACAAGAATCTACTGTTGCCTGATCCTGTAAGGAACTAAAGACATAAGGAGCATATGTTAATTTCCAACCTATGCTGATTTAAAAGCGAACTTCCAGAAGTTCGCTTTTTTTTTTCGAACAGTAGTATGTAGCCTGTTTAAAAAACTTAAGAAAAACGTCGCGAGTTTGAAAACTAAAGTATATCTTTGCATCCCCCAAAAGGCAGGGGATAAAGTTCTTGGGTTATTGTCGGGTATTTGAGGAGAAGGGATTGAGGATATTTTTTTAGTTTTTTGAAAAAAATATTTGGTGGAATGGGGATGATGATTACCTTTGCACTCC
>DATJDL010000014.1:0-129513 GCA_035497455.1 Flavipsychrobacter sp. | reverse complement strand
GTGAATGGTGGCAATGCCTTCGAAGTAGAAGCCTTCCCGAACCCGGCAACAGATGTTGTGAATGTAAGGGTGAATGGGGTGCAGGGTAAGGATGCTAAAATATTAGTGACTGACCTCGCCGGGAAAATGATCCAAATGGTAACAATGACCAGTGCAAATCAAGTGATTAATGTAAGCGGACTCGCGAATGGGATTTACATGATCAAATATGTGGACAGCAACCATCAGCAGACGCTCCGAGTGACTAAACAGTAAACACTCAAAGCGCAAATTAAAACAATAGGGTTGACCATTCGGTCAACCCTATTGTTTTGTGCTATACTCCAGGATTTAGAATCCTGTACTTATTTCCATTGCGGTCTTTTATTAATACATTATACAAACGATCAAACACGGGAAATACTACTTTCATCTGAAAACCCTCCTTGATTACATAACCGGTCAAGGACTCTATTTCCGTTTTCCCTTTGCCGCTTTTAAAATCATTATGCATTGATGTAGTGTTTTCAAAGGGCAGTGATGCTATTTTATGCAGGGTACGTTCTTTAATATCATTTGCCAATTCAATATTCTTCAGGCTTGCAAGCTGAATCGCTTCATCTACCAACTCTTCAATTGTTTTCCTGCTCTCTTCTTTTGCCCATAGAATCCCGATGGATTTATTATAGTAGGACGTAGCAGTCGCTATAGGTGCCAGAAAAATAAATTTCTCCCAAACAGTGGTCAAAATATCTTTTGTAAGCGTCGCATGAATACCTGCCTGTGCAAAAAGTTTTGCTAAATACAATAGTCCCTTACTTTCCGCGCCGTTCAACCCAAAGTATAAATCTTCCAGCTTGCCTGAATGATGGATTACTCCCGGTTGAGATAATCGGGAAACGATGTAAACACAACCATCACAAACGACATTTTCCGGCAGTAATGTTTCAATGCGTTGACGGTTATCCACTCCATTTAGCAGTGGGATGATTATTGTATCCTTGTTTATGCAGGGCGACAATTGCCGGATGACATCATCCAGATCATAACTTTTAGTACATATTATCACATAGTCCATTTCTCCCAGGTCCTTCACCTGATCAGTTACCTTTGCAGGGTGAGCCACTAGTTCTTTGTCGCCTTTTCTGATGGTTAACCCATTTTGCTCTATAGCACGCAGGTGTTCACCTCGTGCTAAAAAATTGACGGCTACGGTTTCACTGTCTTGAAACTCTTTAGCCAGCAATCCACCAAAATAACCACCTACGCCGCCTATGCCGGCAATTAGAATTTTTATCATCTTAGTCGGTTTTCATTATGGTTCTATTTTTTATTTACCTGGTTTTTATCCTGCGGTTTATCAAAAACCTGATGATCGTAACTCAGCCCTCTGCTTAATTTCCAGTCATCCTTCTCCAAAAGCCAGACATGTGTAAACCGCGCGATGCTGGTAAGATGACTGCTACCATTTTTTTCAATGGCATAAAAGGTATGTTCCCCTGTCTGAATAGCTCCATACAATACGCCATTCCTGTACAATGGGAAAACACTCAAAGAACTATCTACTAGTTTCCTTTCCGCCTTATACGCCATTTGACACAACCCGTTTTTTATCCCTGAAACAAAATCTACTTTGGTAGGAGTAATGCCCGACTGATCATGATAAAATTCAAAGCTATTACTCAACAGCCGTTCAAACTGGTTGATGTCACAATGATTAAACCCGATTGTAAAAAGCAGGCTGTCCTTTTCTTTGAGCGTTTTATACAGTTCGCTTGAATGACTCACCTGTGAAAAGGCTATCGTACTCGAAAACACAAAGATTAATACAGGGAGAAGTTTATTCATTTTTGTTTAAAGATTATACAAAGGATAGTACAGAATCATTTTGCGAATAACTCATATAAAAACCGGATAGGAAAGGTAAGCAGCGCTATAATAAAATCTGTAAGAAGTCCGATAAGGGGCATCAAAAGATAGAGCCACCACTTATACCTGAATTTTGTCATTGTACCCTGTGTAAGTATTTTCCAAACAAGAATCATTTTCTCTTTGTAATAGAATAAAATGAGCAGATCTGCCAATACCATACATGCCAGGCGAAGTACCAGCGATATGCCGTGTATTTCTACAGTAAATGCAAGATCCACCAGGAATATCTGAGTTAATACAGGAAGTAAGAGGAGGGCACCAACAAGTACGGTTCGATTGATAACGATCAAAATTGCAGCTATTATTTGTGTGATGCCTACAACCACGTCGAAGGTTTTATCGAGGCTGAACAGGTACCATGCAAGATTGAATTTATCAACATCTTTCAGCGGCAGGTTTAATACTGCATCAGAACGGTGCCCGAACTGGTCTGCCGTTAACTTGCTCCAACCGTAGTCGGCCATATAGTAAGCGAGATACCATCGAAGCGCCAACACAACGAAATCAATTGCCTGTTTTTCGGATATTTTCATATGGGCCAATTGATGAAACGACTAGTGATTGGTAATATAAAAAGTACATTAGAAGTGAAAATCGCTCTCGTCCATGAATTGGCTGTTTCTGTTCCAGAATTCAGGGTCTTCCTGTAACACTCCTTTCTCTTTGATTTGTAAGACAGGTTTTTCAATGACTACAGGCATTTTCAACTCTATATCGGACGACATAATATCTTCTACATAATAAGCCACTGCTATATTACCGGTCTGGGCATCATTCACTTTTTTGTTTCTCGTAGTCAGGTTAAAATAATTCAGAAAGTAGTTTCCATCCACCTGCTTATAGGTCTCCGTAATTTTCATCGTAGTGTAGAACGTGTAACCGGGTGTATGCTTATAACTGCCGGGCTTTCTGACTATTATATGCTCATAGCGTAGTACGGCATAGTTTTCTGCATCGATGTACAACGTACCATAAGACGAATCCGGTGAAGGGTAGCCTATCCCGGTGGTATACGCTCCGGGGCGTTTGTTGAAGAAGTTGATCTTATAGACACTCCTGCCATCATAATTCAGTAGTGTATCTAAGGACGTACGATAAAAAAAAGTCCGGTGCAGTACATTTCGCTTATTCATGATCAGATCGCGGTTAAGTGTAAATCCAAAGCCGCCAACGCCCATCCATTTATCTCGATATACATTATTCGTGGTATTCCTGAACTGTTTCATTTCTGCAAAAAGTGTGGAGGTCACATTGTGCGTATGAGCCATCCCCTTGCTATTATAAGTATTAATCACCGCCTCATCTTTATAAACCATGCTGTCTTTTCCGTTTATGTTTTTAAACCGGTAAAAGAATTGTTGGTTGTACGCTTTTGCATAATAATTCTCTTCAACGTTCGCCCTTGCTTTCTTAATAATATCTTTTGCCGACATCTTTTTTACAGCACGCTTTGCTGTAATGGTAACGCCATTCAGAAGGGTGCTACTCTTATCTACCCGCATCCGTATAACCTGGCTTTGGGTGATGCTTTTATCCATCCTAAAAGAATCTGATTGGTACCCCAGGGCAGCTACAATAATATAGCTGTCTACGGAAGCAAGCGGAAAAACCATATTGAATTTCCCATCTGCGTTTGTAACCACACTGCGGTTCGTTGCACGACAAAAAATATCTGCAAATGCTACAGGTTGCCGGGTTGCTGCATCAATCACGGTGCCGGAAAAGGAAACACTATTAAAATCTGTTGCAGTTGCTGTAGCAATGGAATCTTTGTAAATGGTATTTTGTGCTGGATAAGAGGTATCGATAAAACATATCCCGTCAAAAACGCAGCTCCAGTTTGCCAGCATCGGTATGTAGCCCAATGCGGAGCAATAGGTCTCCTCCCTGAAATTATTGTTGCCTATCAGCAGTTTGTTTTTCTTCGTGCCAAATGTTTTCTCTTCTATACTATTAACAGGCGGCGAACTGATATGGTATTCTTCATCCATAAATCCTGAAAAGGTACCGGTACGACAAGTGAACCCCACGCTATACAGGCTATCGCCCAATCGCTGCTTTAAGAGGTTTCCCATAGGACGTGCATAGTGCAGTTCTTTTAACTCTGCCACGGCGCTGTCTATGGAAATGGCCGTGTCTTTCAATAAAGCCTTTTGTTGTGCCAAAAGCTTGTTCGCGTAAGCTACCGCTGTATCATTGATCTTTATTCCTTTCAGGTCGTTGGCAAAATGGTAATTGGCGCCCCATGCAATCATCTTTTCACCGGGATAGAGCCTGGTCAGGAACAGGAAATTTTCCGCCATCATACTATCCCGGTCATTCTGTACGTATTCTTTTTCTCCTTTTAGTTTCCTGAGACGCGATTGCACTTCCGCTATTTTGCAAAGCAAGGTTTGTCTAAGCACCTGATCCATCTCCGTCTGCGTATTGAATTTCCCAAATGCGTTTAATACCGCTTTATAGCGATCCAAGAGTTGTTTTGTTTTCTTTTCAGAGGCAAGGTAGTCTGAGAGGTCTTCATTGCTATCAAAAGTCAGTTGCAATTCCTCATAAACCTCATCGGAAAAACTGATCTTATTGCTCTTAAAACTTTCCCTGAGATCTTCAAAAAAATACTCTTCGTACAAATCGGTCTGCTGGTTGTCAAAACCGACCATCCGAATAGTATCTCTTGCTGCTGCGCGGTCAGCTACATACTGCATCAATTCCCGAAAGAAATTTTTCTCAGACCAGATAGCAAATATGCTGTTGTTGAAAATGCTGATTTTTTCACGTCCTTGCGTGTATAACTGCCACGCCTTATAATTATCATATAAACCGCTTTCAAAAGCAATCATATTAAAACCACCTTGTTCATGCAGGTATTTTATGATGGCTAATTTCTCGTCGAACACAGCTCCGTCACCGTGTGTAGGTTCACCTAGTAAGATGTATTTTTTCTCTTTCGCCTGTGACCATCCGTTATACTCCCGGGGCGGTGTTTGTGCAAGTGAATTATAACTTAATAAGATAATCGAAAAAAGAAACAACACTCTCATTTTAGTCAATAACTATTTTGGGCCTATCGTTTATAATGATGTTGAACTGAATAGGGTTCGTATGTATTATGCACTGTATTTAACGAAGGAATCATGATTATAGTATCATCCACCATTGGTGGCTACAACATTTCTAGTGATTCGGGATGCTTAAAAAATAAAATAACCGAGCGTAAACCATTCAACAACCTCAAGTAAACAATCATAATAACTGCTTCCTGAAATTTTAAATTGAAGCCATGCATTCATACCTATATATTCCCCCTAATATACGCTCTTACAGAAATAAATTGTTTGCCTTTTGAATCATATGCCTCATGCAGGTGCTAACGCGTCGACCCTGGTGTATGCACCGGTAAATAATGGCCAGGGAGAATGTACGATCACGCTGCCATCAGGAAATTGTTACACAGCGCCTTCAGCAAGCAGCACTATTGTTAATGTCACCACCCAGCCTATACGTACTCCCACCATTACGCTTTCAGGACCGGCA
The DNA here is from genome assembly GCA_035497455.1 of Flavipsychrobacter sp. Taxonomy (GTDB): domain Bacteria; phylum Bacteroidota; class Bacteroidia; order Chitinophagales; family Chitinophagaceae; genus JAFIGV01. Next base: position 124,071 of record DATJDL010000014.1, on the reverse strand, counting down.
AGTGAAGTATTGGGTATGCCCCCAACTATAATAGCTACTCTTAGCAATGGACCTGCTGGCTACACGATAGGGTTATTTTATTTACTGGCAAGTGTACCCACCATCTGCGGCAATCAAGGCTCCTGTGATGAAAGAGCTATCATCAGAGAAAAGAAAGCGAACCGTTTTGGCAATTTCTTCGGGTCGGCCAATACGTCCCAGGGGTTGAGCCTTATCCAGCGAAGCATATACTGCTGCTGCTTCCTGCCCTGACTTGCTTACAAACTGTTTTACGGCATTATCAAGTAATGGCGTTTGAATTGTTCCGGGGCAAATGCAATTCACTCTGATATTGAATACAGCATAGTCGATAGCGGTGCTTTTGGTGAGTTGAGCTACGGCACCTTTGGTCATGCCATATACAGCACTGCTGGCTTTACCAACGAAAGCTTGGTCGGAGCCCATAAGAACAATACTCCCTTTTTGTCGCTGCTTCATAAGAGGGATCACCGCTTTTAACAGATAAAATGTACCTAACACATTAACGCCTACCAGCGCTTCAAGTTGCTCATAGCTGGTGTCTTCGATGCTCGCGAAAAGATGGCGCCCGGCATTTGCAAATAAAAAGTCGATTCTTTTTTCTTTATCATAAATCGCGTTGATAGCTTGCTCTACATTATCCCGATTGCTCACATCACACTTAATAAAACAGGCATCAGGTTCTGCAGATGGGTGACTATCGAGATTGTATACCAGACTCCCCTCTTTTCTTAAGAGATCAAGGGTAGCTTTACCAATTCCAGAGCTGGCACCCGTGATTACCGTAACAGTATTTTTCATTACATGAATGTAATTTTTTATTTGGACTATATGAAGAATTGCAGGCAAAGGGCATAAGCCGGCATTACCATCGAAGTTATTGCAGTACTATTGATTTGGCGGGCACATACTTCAAATCTAAAAAGAGAAAGGGCACCTCTATACGAGGCACCCTTTCGAAAACTAAGTATTAAAACTGATTACTGTTTTGTAACCCGAATGGTTTCAGTGCGATCGCTATCTACATATTTAATGAGATAGATCCCATTTGCCAAGCCACTCATATTCAGTGTTTCTACTGCACCTTCCATGTTTTTAGATAATACTGTTTTACCAGTAACATCCGTAACAAGGATAGTAGCTTGTGAACCCTGAGTACCAGATACTATAACAGTCAGGTCTTCAGAAACCGGATTAGGATACGCAGTCACTGCGAAGCGCTTACCATTGACAGTAGCAACTACAATTTTAGAGTATTGCTGCTTACCATTTGCTTCTTTCATCGACAAGCGATAGTAGTTAGCACCCTGGAATGCATTCCTGTCATCGTAAGTATAGCGGCTCGGTGTTCCGTTAGCTCCTATTGCATGAATAGTTTCAAACGATTTGCCGTCTGTGCTTCTTTGAAGTTCGAAACGATCTGATTTTTCTTCAGCCAGTGTATTCCATACTACTTTGTTTGTCGAGCCTACATTTGTAGCTGTTATATTATCCAGCTTAATCGCCAATGGAGCACCGGCAATCTGTATGCTAAATGGACCGGTAGGCGTAGCAGCATACGTGTAAACACGGATATAATAGGTAGTGTTTGCCGCAACGGTATAAGTAGACCATTCTATTCCGGCAGCAGGACCATCCACACAACCGTTGGTAGTGTTAAAGGTGGTTCCCGCAGTAGGTATCATAGGGATCAATGCAGTACAGGGTCCACTAAACATCTGAACAACAACGTCGACACCAGAACTGGTGGTGTTTACAGTGTCGTTGATAGTTCCACCCGCACTACCCGTTGTAAACGTGTACCAAACATCTGTAGTAGATGTAGTGGCATCACAAGCGGCAAGTGTTTGTGTAGCACCAGATGTAGAACCGTAGTATACAGCTCCATTGCTGATGTTCACCGGTGTTGAACAATCATCATTAGCAGGAATAGCAGGGAATGTAGTGAAGGCTGTAGCAGGAGAGGACCAGAAACTGGTATCGCCAGGTCCACAAATGTCTCTTACATAAAACGTGTAAGGCATACCTGAAGTCAAACCTGTGATGGTAGTAGGATTGCTAACAGATGTAGGTCCCACACGAGTACCTGTTCCGATAGCAAAACTTGTACCCTGCTTATACTCTATCTGATGCTGTGTTGCAGAAGAGTTGGCTGTCCAGCTTACACTAAGACTTGATGCGGTAGGAGAACCAGCCGCCACTGCAGAAGGAGCAAGACATGTTGGCGTTGGCTCCATTCTGAAGTTATCAAATGCAATGTACCAAGGCGTGCCTGAAGCCTGATTTACACGAATCCCAAAATAATGAGTACCCGTTGTTGTAGGCGTGAACGTATAAGTCTGTTTGGTGTAAGGTTGAATAGCTATTGGACCTGCACCCGGAGCTGTAAATTGGGTACCTACCTGAGTAGGTGTGCCGGCAGTGGAACTTTGAGCAGAGTTTGCGTAGACATCCACCAGCCATCCGGTGAAACCATCACCTGCTACGTAGAAGGAGAAGTCATACGAAGTATTGGCAACAAGGTCAAATCCGGGTGTCCACATATATTCATTTACTGCCGACCAAGAGTTTCTCAAATGGTTAGCAGGAGAATAAGAAGTATTGTAGGTAGTGGCAGCAGATGTTGCCCAGTCGCCGTTTTCTTTTGCCCAGCAAAGAGGGAAAGAAGTAAGACCTACGGTCGTAAGTGCATCAAAATTCTCTGTCCATGGGAATGAGGTAATTGGAACGCAAGCGGTAGTAAACGAACCGGCATTTGACCAAATGCTGGTGTCACCGGGTCCACATACATCCCTAACATAAAACTGGTAGTTTGTTGACGGTGTCAAACTTACCAAAGGATGCGGATTTACAGTAGCAAAAGTACGTGTACCGGTGCCTAACGTTAATGGGGCAGGTCCATATTCTATTTGCCATAACGCAGCTGTAGAACCTGGCAGCCAGTTTAAATCAACAGTATATGCTGTAACGTTGCTCGCACTCAAATTTCCAGATGGAGGACATACCGGCGGCGTATATTCTACCGCACCGATATCAGGAGTACTCGGATTTCTTAGGACTCCCAGGAAGTCTTCTGTAATGGAAGCCAAGGGCGTACCCATATTATCCATAGTAGCACTATATGGCCGCGGAATGCCGTTTACAGGTACCAACACAGGATCTACAGCGAGTCCGTTTGCTTCAAGAGAAGTTGCAGACTGGAAGGCTGCCAGCGTACTATAATTTACTGCCCTGTAACCATAATATTGTGCGCCAGGCTGTGTAGAGTTTACGTACACATTATTATAATTGCTGGAAGCAGGCACGGTAGCAGCAGTATAGTACAAACCGTATTTAACACCTGATCCGCCTTTAGTAAAGCTCACCAGGTTATTTTGGAATTTAGAAGTGGTAGAACTAGTGTAAATACCATACTGCGTACCTGTATATCCTGAGATTTGATCTATATTGATCGTGTTGTGATAAACATCGTAGTAGCTGCCTGTAATGTAGAAACCATAAATAGGACTAAGCGTGCTGTTTGTAACCACATTGTTGGCTATCAAAACAGGTACAGTACTACTGCCTGCACCACCTGTTGCATAAATCGGATAACTATAATAGACGCCTGTTTGTGCAGTAGCACCACCCAGATACTCTATAAGGTTGTTAATGTACTTACTGCCGTTGGTGGCATTACCGGTATTAATACCGTTTACGTAGTTTATTACCCCGACTTTTGTTTGACAGGTAAGATGGTTGTTGGATACGGTAACATTGTTACTGTAGAAATCACCGATACCTGCGTAGTAGAAATTGGAGATATAATTTTTATGGTAAACATTGTTGTTGTTTGGTCCATACGCGTATATTCCGTAGTAACAACCTTGATTACCTGTGCTACAAAGTATTTTAGAGCCTCCGATGTAGGTATTGGTAGCACCCGAAACTGTGGTAGATGTACCAAAAGCAGTAGAGGCTATACGGATACCGGTAGCATTCGCAGTACTTGTGCTTGTTACAGCAGTCATGTCGAATGTGCAACGGGTGATGCTGTCATGATCGCATAGATTGTATAACATGGCACCAAAGCCGTAGGTGGCATTTAATGCTTTAAATGTCAAGCTATCAATTTTCACATAAGCTACACTGTCCATCATCAAGATACCCTGATAAGGAGCTGTGCCATTGAATTGAACTGTAGCACCATTACCATTTATGGTAAGTGTTTTCACCGCGTCAGTTCCCAATGTTTTAGGCAGTATGATTTGTTCGGTATAAGGTCCGCTATTAGCAACTACATTCAAGACAACCGGACCTGCAATACCACAGCCAATTGCCGCAATGGCATCTGTAAAATTCTGGAAATTCGTGCCACCTGTTGCAACACCGGAGTTAACCGTATACGTACCACCCGGATACAACGCAGGTACATTCACAGAAACTGTATTAGAAAACACTGTAGATGCACCACAATTTACTGCACAACGATAGTAGGTAACACCGGTGACTGTGGCAGTAATGGTATTTGAAGGTGATATATTGGCTGAGCCCTCCGGAGTCCATGGTCCAGTTAAAGACGGAGCACTTTCCCATTGGTAAGTTTGCCCTACACCGATGTTATTGCCGGTCAGCGTCACATTAAATGATCTACCCAGGCATACATTAGTAGCACTTGCACTCACGGTACCGGCTACGGGAGAGCCGCAGGGAGGTACAAGAAATTCAATCGCACCTACATCGGGTGTATTGAGATCCCTCAACGCTCCGAAGAAATCTTCAGTAACATTTGCAATTGGAGTACCAATATTGTCTATTGCCGCATTAGAGGGCTGTACACCACCGGATACAAATATTGGATCTATGTTGTTACCGTTAGCTTCCTGTGTTGTAGCAGCCTGGAATGCAGCTAATGTAGCTTGGTTACTACCCCTGTAACCAAAATATTGAGCACCGGGTTGCGATGAGTTTACATACACATTGTTATAATTACTGCTAGCCGGTACGGTAGCACTTGTGTAGTACAATCCATATTTTGCCCCTGTACCACCACCTGTGAAGCTTATAATATTATTTTTGAAATTTGATGTTGTAGAGCTACTGTAAATACCCTGCTGAGTACCTGTATAACCCGACAAATGTTCCATATTGATCGTGTTATGATACACATCAAAATAGTTACCGGTTATATAAAATCCATAAATCGGGCTAAGCGTACTATTGGTAACAATATTGTTGGCAATCAAAATGGGTGCAGCACTGGTACCTGCCCCGGTAGTGGCATAAATGGGATAGCTGTAAAAAGTACCCATGTTTGCAGTAGCACCTCCCAGATATTCTATACGGTTGTTGATATACTTAGTACCATTTGTAGCATTGGATGTATAAATACCATTTACATAGTTTGCTACACCGGTTTTTGTTTGGCAAGTGATGTGGTTTTTCGATACGGTAACATTGTTACTGTAAACATCGTAAATACCAGCATAGTAGAAGTTAGAGATGTAGTTATTATGATAAACGTTGTTATTGCTGGGACCATAAGAATACAGCGCATAATAGGCACCCTGACTTCCTGTACTACACAATATTTTAGAATTCCCGATATAAGTATTGGTAGCACCAGATGCCGTTGTCGACGTACCGCTTGGGGTAGCTGAAATACGAATGCCTGTAGCATTTGCAGTACTCGTACTTGTAACTGCAGTAAGATCGAACGTGCAACGGGTAATACTGTCAAAATCGCAATTGTTAGACAAAATTGCACCGAAGCCATAGGTTGCATTTAATGCTTTGAAGGTCAGACTATCAATTTTTACATAATCTGCTCCATCTATCATCAAAACTCCCTGATAGGTTGTAGTCGCATTGAATTGTACAATAGCCCCGTTACCGTTGATGATAAGTGTATTGGTAGCGTTAAAAGAATTAGGTACAATAACTTGTTCGTTATAAGGCCCGCTTCCCGGAACAACGTTTAATGTTATAGGCCCGGTAATTCCGCAATTCAATGCAGTCATTGCCGCAGTAAAGCTTTGGAAGTTAGTGCCGCCTGTGGCTACAGCCGAATTCACGGTATAAGTGCCACCTGCAAACGGAACAGGGACTGTTATAGCCATGTTGTTAGAGACAGCAGTAGCAGCACCGCAAGAGACGTTACATCTATAGTATGTTGTACCGGCAGTTGCTGGTGTTACAGATATTGAAGGTGCTATCTGGGAAGATCCTTCAGGACTCCACGGGCCAGATAAACTGGTTGCTGTCTCCCATTGAAAGCTGATACCGGAGGCAACAGTATATCCCGTCAAAGACAAAATGGTGCTACTACCTAGACAAATGTTAGTATTCGTAGCGGTGGTGGTTCCGGCAACAGGCGTACCTGCACAAGCAGTAGGAGGTACTACGGTGATATTGTAATCTTCAGTTTCTCCAGAGCCAAAGGAAGTACAGGCATCACCAGAGCCATTGACATTTCCATTTCCTCTTGAACGAATACGCATCCGTGTAGTTCCCGGAGTAGCAGTTAAAGGTATGGGTATGGGAAATGTATACGGACTGGTTGCAACCGTAATATTGGTACCTACTTGCAGCCACTCTGACGCAGAAAACGTATTGTCCTGATTCCAGTCTATCCATACTGAAATAATAGCTCCGGTATACGTACCTGCCGGAGCAGTGGTAATAATCAGATTTTCACTCGTACCCATAATTACCGAGGCTGAGAGTGCCGGCCAGTAGCTGTACCCGTTGGTTGGGTAGGTAGACCCTGTTGTGTTGTTAATGGAACCAAACGTAACATTAGCCATTAAAGACCCGGATGCAGCTGGATCTGTATTGGCTGCTGCGCAATACTGCGCCTTTGCGTTGGAGACAGTTAGCAGCAGAATACAAATGCTCCATAAAAAAGGTGCAAATCTCTTCCGCAAGCTACTACTCCTGAAATTGTAGTCTTTCAACATATGCGATAATTAACTTGATTAATGCCTACTCTGTAAGGTTTTCGGCTTTCCCTTTTTTAATTTGTCCAATCAAGGGCAAAAAAAATCTATATACTTTATGGGTAACAGTTGAAAGTTAAAGTTTGACAAATTAAGTCATTTGATAAAAATAATATAATTAATTTGAAGTTTGGGTTAGGCAGCGGTTAAAATTTGCAGCTGCCAGTTAAAATGTCGATGAGTTTAGGGGTGGTTCCTTCGACGTGTATTTTGATAGAAGTGCAGTAGTTTTTTAGGATTTGCGGAAGGTGTAAAGCCACAATCGTTATCAAAATATAGAGCTAATGCTTAGATTATTTCATCTCTATCCCATTTAGATTTCTCACTTTTTGACTTCTGTATTATACTAAGCTAGAATTAAATAATGTGTCAGAGTTTCATGACTCCGGATGGGATGGAATTGAATAATTAGCTAAATCAGTGACATTTTCCAAACTGATGCTCCGTATACAAATCCTGCGCAAACAAAAAATGGTTCCAAACAAAACTGTCTGAAACCATTGATTTTATTGGGTGGGCCCACTAGGACTTGAACCTAGGACCACCTGATTATGAGTCAGGTGCTCTAACCAACTGAGCTATAGGCCCATTGACCTTTTGAGTCAAAAATGGATTGCAAATGTAAAGGTTTCTTTCAAAATTTGAAAACGAATTTCCCGGATTATTTTTGCCCTATGATACAAGGAATCCGGCATATCATCTTCGATCTCGGAGGTGTGTTGCTCAATATCGATTATAATCTTACAGCGGAAGCGTTTCGTATGCAGGGATTCGGGGATTTTGATGTGGTGTATTCTCAACTAAAGCAGGAAAGACTCTTCGACGAGCTGGAGACGGGTCGTATCTCGCGTGATGATTTTACAGAAAAACTCAGTCGGCTATCCAAGACTTCTTTGTCGGAAGAAAAGATCATAGAAGCCTGGAATGCGATGTTACTTGACATGCCCTTGCGACGTCTCCATATTTTACAGCAGCTTCGCCTGCACTATGATCTCATCCTGCTAAGCAACACGAACGAAATACACGAAGAAGCGTTCAATAGCCTTACCATGAAAGAACATGGAGTACTTATCGCCGGTTTTTTCGACAAGGTATATTTCTCGCACCGGATCGGTATGCGTAAACCCGACAAAGAAGTATTTGAACGCATTTTACTCGAGAACGGGTTTGAGGCAAAGCATACGCTATTCATTGATGACAGTCCACAGCATATAGAAACTGCAAAGTCACTGGACATTCAAACCATCTATCTTGAGAAAGGTATGACAATCGAAGACAACATCTTCAAACCCAAACAGCACTAGGTTACTTTACGTCTTCGTAGTCGATATAGTCACCCTGCTTGGGGGCTGCAGTACGCTGCGGCTGCTGTTGCTGCTGGTTCAGGTTATCCATTTGCTTTTGCATATCACTCATCTTCTTGCTCACGGCTCTCGTCATATTAAACAACGGCAATAAAAAACGGACTACAAACCGGAACAGGATCGTCAGTAAAATAGTCCAAAGGATGAAACGAAATATCATGATCACAAATCTTGGAACGTAAATGTACGACAGTTGCCAGGTCTGCATGCAAAATCATCGTTAAAATAAGTAAATAGATCATTATGCCTGGCTTTTTTGTCTGTAACCTAAGGACTCAGCGCTAAAATAAAATTCAGATGCCGGTTTTATTCCCGTCAAAAGCGGCATATTCAGCCGTTTAATTTGAGAATTATACATTCATGGGTTACTTTCATGAGCATTTTTGATTATGAAGTATTGTTCTATATTATTGATCGCTCTTGTACTAGCTTGCTTGGCTCAGGCTCAGGGCATTAACGCATACCGCAGCAAAGCCAATGCTCATTACTGGGGACATCAAAAACCCGATGCAGCTTACTGGCAGCAGGATGTAGCCTATAAAATTGACGCGCGAATCGATGAAACCACCCACATCATCGAAGCATCGCAAGTGCTGGAGTATGTCAATAACTCACCGGATACGCTCACCTTTGTCTATTTCCACCTGTTTCAAAATTCGTTTGTGAAAGGCTCCCACCTGCGCAGCCTGGAAAAAGCCGTACAGTCTTATCCACGTCTCGGAGAACGCGAAAAAAACGGGTTGGGAACCGTAATCGAGAAATTGAAAGTGGATGGCCAAGAGGTAAGAACAGAACTGGACAATACCATTCTCAAGGTATATCTTCCTAAGCCTTTATTGCCCAACAGCTCCGTACAGTTCACCATGGATTTCACAACCTATTATGATAATGGCGGGAGCACCCGCCGGCGCATGAAAATGTATCCTGCCTGGGGATTTATGCATTACAATGGTGTACAATGGTTCCCAAAAATCTGCGTGTATGACCGGAAGTTCGGCTGGGATACTTACCAGCACATGAATAAAGAGTTTTACGGAGACTTCGGTACGTTTGACGTTTCACTGGATTTTGCTTCAAATTATATAGTGGAGGCAACCGGTGCTATTCAAAACCGGGAGGAGGTTTTGCCTAAGGAGCTTCGTGAAAAACTGGATGTCAGGAACTTTGCTTCCAAGAAATGGAATGAGCCACCCTCCGTTATCATTCCGTATAAAAAAGGAGAACGAAAAACATGGCGCTTTCATGCAGAGAATGTCCATGATTTTGCCTTTACTGCTGACCCCTCTTACCGCATTGCTACAGCTTATTGGCAGGGCGTGGAATGCGTCGGGCTGGCACAGGAACCTCACGCAGCGCAGTGGCAAAACAGTGCCGAACTCGTGGCAAAGATCATCGAAACCTTTTCAACAGACATCGGGATGTATGCCTATCCTAAAATGGTGGCGGCAGATGCGGCAGATGGCATGGAATATCCCATGCTGACGTTAGACGGAGGTGGAGAACCCGGGTATCGTGGTTTACTGGTACATGAAATCGCGCATAACTGGTTTTATGGAATGGTGGGTAGCAATGAAACTTACCGGGCAGCTATGGACGAAGGTTTTACGCAATTCCTCACCGCCTGGGGACTCAACAGGATAGACGGAAAATACCTGAAGGCAAACGGCCCGCCCAGATCAAAATACCGCCGCAAGTTTTATGAACCTGCCGATGCAAGGGACAACCGGGCGTACAACGCTTATGTTGCTAACGCACTGAAAGGTGAGCCGCGTTCGCTGAATACACACTCCAATGATTTCAATAATGCTCTGCATCATGAAGGTGGCTATGGAATGGTCTACTATAAAACGGCGACCATGCTGTATAATCTTCAGTATGTGTTAGGAGACTCGTTGTTCCTTGCCGCCATGCAACATTATTTTGATCAATGGAAAATGGCACACCCCTACTTTGAAGATTTTAAGAATTCGGTGATTCAATTTACCAAAGTAGACCTGAACTGGTTTTTTGACGAGTGGTTTGAGACCACCAAGAAGATTGACTATTCCGTAAACTCCATAAAGAAAATACGCGGTACCGACAGCTTTGCTATTCATTTTAGACGTAAAGGTCAAATGGAAATGCCGGTTGACTTTACCGTCACAGAAAAGAACGGAACACAGCAGTCGTACCATATACCCAATACCTGGTTTGTAAGGAGGCCTAACACAGCAAGAAGTAAATATTTTATAGATGGGAAGCAAGTGGAGAGGGAGCCTGACTTAAAACTGCACGGTGGTAGGGCAAGGGCAACGGAAAATGAAATCGCGCTTCCGAAATGGTATGGCTGGGATAAATTACATGATACTTATACGGCGGTGGTGAGCGCTCCTTCCGGAGTAAAACAGGTAGTGATTGATACAACAAACCGTCTTGCGGATATCTATCTTTTGGACAATACTAAAGCGCATGGTTTGCCCTTCCGCCTATCGTCCATGCGCATGAAATGGGACGGGGGAATGAATGGACCGGCCGATCGTTATAAATACCGTCTTTATGTGCGGCCGGACCTATGGTGGAACCCTGTTGACGGCATCAAAGCAGGTGCGCATATCGAAGGAAATTACATGAACTTCATGCATCGCCTGGATGCCGGTATATGGTGGAACACGCATATTCTGCAGGGAGAAGACTACCTGAGCTACGAGAGTGAACGTTACTATCAACGCTATTCACCGGTGAATTTCACTTTCAATTATATTTCCCCGGTTTCTTACAATCATCCTAACCACGAAGAGCAGTTGAATGTGCGTTATATCGATGGGCTTGCCTACGGAAGAATAGGGCACAACTGGCGACCAACGGACAATGTTCTTGCCCAGCTCTATTTCCAGACGATGTGGCGTCCGCTTACCTACGACCTGGATTACCTTATTTATCCGCATGACTGGAGCAGCAACCAGAAGCGCCCTAATAACAGCCTCAATGTAGTGCTTTCAAGAAGTTATAACACTAAAAGAAGTGTGGGTTCCGCTACCGCCACATTCCGTGCACCTTTGCTGGCGGGGAATAACGCAAATGCCTTCAATTACAGTTACATTCAACTTGAATTAAAAAATTCGCTCCGCCTGCACAAGCTGGAACTCCGTAGCCGTTTGTTTGGTCGTGCAGGAATGGGTGTAAACCTTCCATACGAAAGTGCCCTTTGGTTATCCGGTGCTAATCCGGAAGATCTGATGGAGAATAAATACACCCGGAGTATCGGTCTCATACCCCAGGAATGGCGCGGCATTTCTCCATACGACATGAATCATTTTCAAATGGGCGGCGGGCTGAATCTACGGGGTTATGCAGGGTATTTTATTGCGGACGAGCGCAATGGAGAGACATTGATCGGGTACAAAGGAAGAAGCGGTGCAAGCCTCAATCTCGAACTGGATTTCGACGATTACATTCGTCTGCAGCCCAAGTTTACACGGAACTGGTTGCATATAGACGCGTATGCTTTCGCCGATGCCGGTGTGATAGAGTTAAGCCGTGTTAATAATGTAACTGAATATTATAATGCTGCACCTACCACGATGGTAAGCGACTTACGAATGGATGCCGGTTTAGGATTTGCTGCCACCATCCGGAAATGGGGCGTTTTTGAAAAAGCACAACCTCTCACCATACGTTTCGATATGCCCTTGTTTATTAACCGTCCGCCATATGGAGCTCCTCAATATTTCGGCTTCAGATATGTTGTAGGGATCAATAGAAGCTTTTAGAACAGCCAGATCTATTCGTATCAGTTAAAATTCAAAAGTCCGGATCTTATATAGGTCCGGACTTTTGAATTTAATTGTATATGCACGACCACTAATTTCCGAATAAGAATCCCATCGTAACACTACCGCCTACATTATGTTGCCTATAGTCGCTATCGCCGCCAGGCAAGATATTGCTCATTCCCACTCCCAAATTACCGCGCATAAAGAATCCATGTCGGGTCATGAAACCCATATTAAAATTCATCCCGGCATCACCGCTTTTAATATCATCATCTGCTGCCCTATCCCCGATCTCCAGGTCATAACTATCGCTGCGGCTATCTATGAGTCCCCGGTTCCCGTCAGCCGAAAGCCTTCTTTCAAAACGATAATCTTCACGACCGTTGAGCGCTACGGCTACATACGGACCGGCACCCATGAAGAAATAACCGGAGCGGCGGTTCCCAAAATACAGTTGAAGGTTCAGGGGAATTTCCATATAGTTTAACCTTGTATCGAAACGTTCCATCTCGCGATAAGAAACACCACCTATAGTTTTGTAGTCGATATACTCCTGCTTGGATCCTTTCTGAACAAAGAACATACCTGGCTGCAACGAAACCATCCGGTTCAAGCGGATATCTACCACGCCACCCAGTTTTAATCCCAATTTCGGATCGGATTCCAAACGGTCTCCATCCAGGCGGGTAACCTGGTTAGTAATGCTAAGACCTGCTTCCGGTCCGATAGTAACGCGCTGCGCTTTTGCCTGGGATATAGCTAAAAAACCCAAGCCTAGAATTGTGATAACATTTTTCATAATAGACAGTTTTTATTGCTCATAAGCAACTAACATGCCATCAACAGAAAATGAAGGTTAAAATAGGTTTTTAGATAAAAAAAATGTCAGCTCATTGCCATAAATGACTGATTCAAATCCCTTTATCCATTTAACTTTTCTAATAGCGTTACTCAGAAAAACTTCGTCGGCCTCCATCAGCCCCTGTAGATTCAATATGCTTTCCTCAAAAGGGATAGCCCGGTGGGTGCAAACTTCAATAATATGCCTCCTCATGACACCGGCAACACAGCCTTCGGAAAGTGGTGGTGTGAAAAGTTTGTCTCCCTTTACCCAAAAAATATTAGCAATAGCACTTTCCACGATATTTCCATCGGTGTTTAAAATAAATGCATCATTCCATTTCTGATCTTTAGCTTCCCTGGCAGCTACGATATAAGGCAGCACATTGCAGGTTTTAAGATTGGCAAACTCATCATTGCTTTTCTTTACACCTTGTGCTATTCCACACACCCATCCGTTTTCATTCCATTGCATCGCCGCCTTTTCCAATGAAAAGCACTCTATTAAATAGTGTACAGGTTGATGTGCATCTGCAAATACCCCGTCCATATCTGTAAATACCTGGAAGCGTACCCTGCAAAGCCGCTCAAGATCGTTCTTCTTAAAAGTCCGCTCTATCTCCCGGGTTAGGTACATCGGGTCGAAGTGTCGGGATACCTTCAAACGCATTTTCTTCATTCCTTCAAAAAGCCGCTCCCAGTGATAAGCGGCAAGCTGAATTTGCCCATCTGATACCAGCAGAGTTTCAAATAGCCCCCAACCGTAGCGTAACGCACTATTGGCAGACGTAACAGGTAAGGCATCGTGGGCATAAAACGTTCCGTTCAGGTTTACAAATGGCATGGGATCATTCAAGGTATAAAATTCTTTTGTCTTCTTGGTTCCGCTTATTTTTGGAAAAAATATTCTGTCGATGAAATTATCGCAACCGGTTTCCGTTCAATGGATGGCTGAATTTATTGGCGCCACACTTAAAGGAAGTGAAAGCCAGATGGCGACGGGGTTGAACGAGATCCACAAGGTGGAAGCCGGCGATGTTTCTTTCGTAGATTTTGAGAAATATTATGACAAATGCCTGCATTCGGCTGCAACAGTCATTATTATCAATAAAGACGTAGATTGCCCGGAAGGAAAAACCTTGCTGATCAGCAAGGACCCTTTTGCTGCGTATGTGAAACTCGTGACACATTTCCGTCCTTTCGAAATAGCACGAACGCCTGTAAGTACAAATGCCGTAATAGGTAAAGACACTCACATCCAGCCCGGAGCGTTTATTGGAAATCATGTGAAGATTGGCAAAAACTGCCTTATTCATGCCAACGTCAGTATTTATGATTTTACAGAAATAGGAGACGGAGTGATCATTCATGCCGGTACGGTCATCGGTGCAGATGCTTTTTATTTTAAAAGAAGAAAAGAGCGTGAAGTGCAATATGATAAGCTCGAAAGCTGCGGCCGCGTGATCATCCATGATCATGTGGAGATCGGTGCCGGCTGTACTATCGATAAAGGAGTAAGCGGCGATACGATTATCGGGCAAGGCACCAAACTCGACAATCAGGTCCATGTCGGACACGGTGTGGTAATAGGGAAAAACTGCCTTATAGCCGCACAGGTGGGCATAGCCGGGAAGACCATTTTGGAAGATGAAGTCATACTCTGGGGACAAGTAGGTGTGAACAAAGACCTGAGGATCGGTAAAGGAGCTGTGGTCTATGCTCAAAGTGGTGTGCCGGCCAGCATAGAGGGCGGCAAAGTCTATTTTGGAAGCCCGGTTGAAGACGCTAAACTCAAAATGAAAGAGTTATATTGGATAAAACGCATCCCCGAAATATGGGAGAAACTCACCCGCTCAAAAGAGGCTTAACTGGTTCAGGAACAGAACGACAAAAGACACCATAATAGCGTGTTATTGGCTCCCGAAAAGGCGCCCTTGAAAAAAATAATTATGTATCTTTTGGCTTTCTTGTAAGCCGATGTCCACCCCAACATTTAGCGTACGCCAGCAGCTGGAGGCCGTAAAAGCCAACAATGAAAAAGTGCTGCAGCAATTGTACACTGCCAACTACGGCAATGTAGAAAGATACGTGCTCCAAAACAGTGGTTCTGTTGATGAAGCAAAGGATATTTTCCAGGAGGCATTTATAGCTGCCTGGCGGAATATCCAGCTGGATAAGTTTGTTCCTGCCGGAGAAAATTCACTGAATGGCTACCTTTTCCAGATTGCAAAGCACAAATGGATGGATCATTTGCGCTCTACAACTGTTAAAAAAACCACAACACTGGACGAAAACCTGGATGACGCGATGACTTTTGAAGAAGTAAGCGATAATGATGTACAACGAATCAAATCTATCAGAGAGCAATTCAAAAATCTGGGAGATAATTGCCGTGAGCTCCTGGTGCGATTCTACTATAAAAAACAAGCATTAAAAGATATAGCTACAGCATTAAAATGGACAGAAGCTACTGCGAAGAACAACAAATACAGGTGCATGGAGAAGCTGCGCACATTGGTCGTTAAATAAATATTCTAACAGAAGTGAACAACGCAATCAACATAACGGAAGAAGAACTGGAGTTTATCGACAGGTACCTGCATCAGCAACTTTCAGAAACGGAACAAAAAATTTTTGATGAAAGGCTTAGAACCGATCCCCTCTGGCAACAAAAGGTAACTGAAATCCGGTTGCTTTCCACGGGGATCCAGGAAAATGTTTTGCTGGAACAGCTTGACCAATTCCATAGTCATCTTACCACAGTAGAAAACAAGACGAAAATAATAAAGATCAACCCGTTTAAACGTTTGTCTGTAGCTGCCTCTATACTCTTCTTTGTAGGAATACTAAGCTGGATGTTATTCTTCCGAAAATCGGGGGATGAAAAGTTATATGCCAGTTACTACCAACCCGATCCGGGGCTACCCACGGTGATGGGCGTTTCCGAAAATTATGAGTTTGAAAAGGCGATGGTGGATTATAAAACCGGAGACTATTCAAAAGCTATGGACGCCTGGAAAGCCCTTTTAAAAACACACCCTGATAACGACACCTTGAATTATTTTATCGGTTCTGCACATCTCGCGAACGATAACAGCAAAGATGCCCTTGTATTTTTTGACAAAACCCTTCTGGTGAAAAATTCTGTTTTCCGGCAGGAAGCATTGTGGTATAAAGCGCTGGCGCTGCTTAAAGAGGGAAAAAAGGAAGATGCTATCATCGCGCTGAAAGCTGCGGATCATCCCGACAAGGAAATTTTACTCCGTAAACTGGAAGAGTAATGAGAAACTTGATCCTGAGTTGCATCATCATCTGTCTCCCGCTTGTCTCCTTATTTCCTCAAAGCAGACCGCAGATACTTCCTGAAGTGGAAGTCTTACTGGAAAAGGAAAAATATGATGAAGCAGACAAGTTAGTGAAACAAAGAATTTCCCTTTTTATCCGGAACCGGAACATTGATACACTGGGCTATTATGTGACGTATCTGGGGAAAACCACTGACAACCTGAGAGGTGCTGCAAAGGCGAAGGAAGAACTCACCGTTTTTTTAAGACAAGTCCAGACAACTTTCCCTTACCATAAGACATTAATAGCCATCACCATTAAAGCCGCACATCACATCAGCACCGGTGGAGATCATAAATCGGCTTACGAGATCGTTGAAAACCTTGACAAGTATTTTTCAGGTAGAACAGAGGCAGTGAAAACTGAGCTGCCCAGGATATATTTTGCACTGGGCGATTTTGCTGTGCGTATGGGAAATCCTGCATTGGCAACGGAGCATTATAAGCATTCCATGGAGCTGCTGAAGCAGATTCCCCATCCCGATAAAGAACAGTTGGTGATCGCAAATAATTCGATGGGTATTATCATGCATTTTGCTTCAAAAGCGGATAGCGCTGCCTACTATTGGAAAAAAGCACTGGACATCTCCCAACAGATGGATACTACTATTCCTTCAGTGTATTATCGAAAAGCATCTATCGAGAACAATCTTTCCAATGCATACAGTTATCTGGGCAAGCAGAAAGAGGCTATTAAAATGCTTGAATCGGCTGTCAGAAATTATAAGGCATTCATTGCGTCCAAAGAACCTAACCCGCTTAAATCCCAAGCCGAGATTTATCAATTGTATTCTACGGATAATATCGGGAAAATTTACTTAGACCTCGGCGATCTGACTAAAGCGTACAACATCTATTATTATTCCTATGAAAGCAAGCTTAAAAAATTTGACAAAAACAACCTGGAAATACATAAGGCTAAAGTGTACCTGGCTACAGTTTGTAATAACCAGCACAAATACCAGCAAGCAAAGAAATATGCGCTTGAAGCATTAGAGGGGCTTAGAAAAAACGGGGATACTGCCAATAGCTGGGACGCAGGAGCCAATACACAGGCAGCTATAGCTTACCGGAACTTAAAGCAGACAGCACTTTCTGCTTCTTTCTATGAAGAAGCGAATCGTTTGAACAAAAAAGCGGTTGGTGATGCGTACAATGAATTTTATTTTGGTTTCCTGGATGGTCTGGTTTTATTCTATTCTGAAAACAACAGCGCCGATAAAGCGGTCTTCATTGCCCGAAATGCTGTAAATCAGGCAGTGAAAATGCAAGGTGAAAATGCACCGCTTACTGTAAGAAAATTACAGTCGCTTGCCCGTGCCCAATATGCAGCAAAAGACTTCAATGCCGTACTGAAAACCAGCGAGCGGGCACTGAAAGCTTCAGAGAAGCTGTTATCTAACACCCGAGAAGTGATGGACAGCGTTTCCCTGGAGATTGAAAAAGCAAAGCTCATACTATGGAAATCCAAGGCTCAATACAAGCTCCTCGCCAAAAATGATACGACAGCCATCCAAGCCATTCTTCTGGATTTAGAGGAAGCCACCAAGATCATCGAGCATCGCAAAACCATCCTTGCCGAGCAAACAGACATTAATCTACTGCTTTCTGAAAATAAAGAACTCACAGACTTCATCAAGCACCTGAACTATGAACTCTTTAAACTCTCTGACAACAAAAAATATATTGATGAAATAATAGGCATACACGAAAGCACGCTTTATACCCGTATCCGCTCGCGCATGGATCGGCAAAAAGCGATCCGTTTCGCCAACCTGCCCGACAGTGTGCAGTTACTGGAGACGACTCTGAAAGGGCGGATGCAAACTGCATTACACGCAACGAACGCTGCCGATGATAAGGTATTGGTCTATCTGCAAGCTGTAAAAGAATGGCAGACCTTTCAGCAACAGTTAAAAACTCAATATCCCAGGTACTATAAAATGCGTTATGCAGCTGCAGATCTGTCCCTGAAAGAACTGAGCAACCTGATCCCCAACGATATGACGATCATCCGCTACATTTTCTCCAATCAGGAATTGTTTGCACTGGTCGCGACAAAGCAAAAACAGGTACTTGTCCCGTTATCTTCCGCAGGAGTTTCAGATAAGATCGTCATGCTGAATGACGCGCTCAACGACGCTTCACAGTCAGGCAAATTATCTTTCGAACTTTACCAACTACTATGGCAGCCGATCGAGAAAGAGATCACACATAAGCGCGTAATCATCATACCTGACGATGTACTGTACAATGTAAGCTTTGAAATGCTTACGCCTGTTGCTACACGCAATTTTGCTGACCTATCGAAAAAATGCCTGCTGAATACATACGCCATTTCTTATCAATACAGCTTGCTGGCGCTACAGGCAGAGAAGAAGCAGGCAACAATGAAAGGAAATTTCATTGCTTTTGCGCCGGGCTTTTCAGAAAAAGACAAACAGCAATACCGCTTGTTTGCCAAAGCCGATTCATTGAATTTGGACAAGACCTATCTTTCCTTGCTGCCGCTTCCCTTTACAATAAAGCTGGCACAGAAAATCCAGGAAAAATTAGGTGGCAGCATTTTCACACAGGCTGCTTCTACACCCGAGACATTTCGCCGGCAAGCCGGTAACCACCATATCATCCATATAGGCACACATGCAGAAAGCAACAATGACTACCCGGAATATTCCAGGCTCATTTTTGCTAAAGATGATAAAAAGATGAGCGGCGAAAACTCCGTATATCTCTATGATATTTATAACTGTAACCTCGTTTCGGACCTGGCCGTACTCACCGCCTGCGAATCAGGAAAACCGGGTTACCAGGATGGAGAAGGAATGATCTCCATGGCGCATGCATTTAATTATGCAGGGAGCGAAAGTATGTTGACCGGACTTTGGAAAATCGATGAACAATCAAGCACCTTAATAACCGAAGCATTTTATGACAACCTGCAGGAAGGGATGAGTAAAGATGAGGCGCTCCGGCTCTCCAAAATCAAATATCTTCAAAATGCACCGGGCAGAATGTTGGCACCCCAGTATTGGGCAGGCTTAGTCATTATGGGAGATATATCTCCTGTTACCTTGTCATCCGGGTTTCCCAAACTTGTATATTGGATCGGTGCGGGCAGTTTGCTGTTGGTGACGTTACTGGTATGGTACCGGAATTCAAAAAACAGGGCATAGCTGGAACTTTCGTACCTGTGCGTTCAGCAAGAGTATTATAACGATTTAAAAAATCAAGAGCACCGTATGATACGGTGCTCAAGTTGCATTCCTGTGATTAACAATATTGCTAAACTATTTTTTCTTCTATTTCTACGCCATCTTCAATATCCTTGAATCGCTTTACCTGATCCAATGCATCCGGCACCACGTCACTGATAACAACTATAAAGGAATCTTTCTTTGCATTTTGCAGTGCATAATTTATCGCATCGCTCTCTTTGCGGAAGTCTTTCACTTCCATATCGGGTTTAATATTACGAATGCCCTTTGTGATCAGTTCTATCATCTCCTCCTCTGTTCTGCCCCTCAGGTTTTTATCCTGGCGGATGATGATCTCGTCAAATATTTTAGCAGACTCCTCTCCTACTGCAATGATGTCCTCATCGCGCCTGTCTCCTACTCCCGCTATAATACCCACTTTGAAAGGTGCGGTCTGTGCTTCCACAAATTTGCCGATCGCCTGTATACCGTGTGTATTATGGGCATAGTCCAGCATCACTGTAAAGTCCTTGAAATGGAACATGTTCATGCGTCCCGGCGTCATAGCAGGTGACGGGATAAACGTCTGTAAGGCCTGACGGATATCTTCCGTTTTGAATTCGCAGAGATAAGTAGCCAATATCGCTGCCAGGGTATTGGCAATATTAAAGAGCGCTTTACCAGAGAACGTAATGGGAATATCGCTTACCTTATCCACCCGTATCTTCCAGGTGCCTTTCAGTATCGTCACATAACCATGCTCGTATATTGCTGCGACACCGCCCTCTTTACAATGTTCTTTGATGCGAGGGTTGTTTTCGTCCAGTGAGAATAACGCTACTTTGGCTTTAACCTCATTTTTCATTTTGTAAACGAGGTCATCATCCGCATTGAGTATGACGTACCCGGATTCCCGGACCGTGTTTGCTGCCACTGCTTTCACTCTTGCCAGCTTTTCTATGGTATCGATACCCTGCAGACCCAAATGATCTTCAGCCACATTCGTCACTACGGCTACATCGCAGGTATGAAAGCCCAATCCTGCACGTAAAATGCCACCGCGGGCACATTCCAATACAGCAAAATCGACTGTCGGGTCCCGCAGTACAAATTCGGCTGATTTAGGTCCGGTACAATCGCCACGTACCATCATTTGGTTTTGAATATAGACCCCATCAGTAGTAGTATAACCTACTTTAAAGCCCATTTGTTTGACGATGTGAGCGATCATACGCGTGGTAGTCGTTTTTCCATTGGTACCTGAAACTGCTATGATCGGTATCCTGGCACTTGTTCCGGGAGGATACAGCATATCAATTACCGGCTCTGCCACATTGCGCGGCAGTCCTTCTGTGGGATCCAGATGCATCCGGAAACCGGGGGCTGCATTGACCTCCAGTACCGCTCCTCCGTTTTCTTCAATAGGCTGGGAGAGGTCGGGCGCCATAATGTCAATACCGCAAATATTCAATCCGATAATTTTAGCTATGCGCTCTGCCATAAAGATATTGCTGGGATGCACATAATCCGTTACATCAGTAGCCGTCCCTCCTGTGCTGAGATTCGCGGTAGGCTTCAACCAGAGTTCTTCGCCTTTTGCTATGACCGTATCCAGATTGTAATCTTTTTTTGCCAGCATGTCCATTGTAAAGTGATCCACCTTAATGGCCGTCAATACCTTTTCATGACCGAAGCCACGCCGCGGGTCGCTGTTAACTTTATCTATAAGCTGTTGCACCGTGCTTACACCATCCCCCACAACAGCAGCAGGCGTGCGCAACGCAGCTGCCACGTATTTATAATTGATAACCAGTACACGAAAATCCCTTCCGGTAATGAACTTTTCACATATAATTGCACGGGAGTATTTTCTTGCTGCATCTAACGCGACCAAAGCCTCTTCCCATGTCTTAATGTTAGTGGTTGCCCCCTTCCCATGATTTCCATTTACGGGTTTCAGCACGATGGGGTAGCCGATTTTTCTGATCGCTTCTTCCAATCCTTCTTCATTGTATACGATCCTTCCTTTCGGCACTGGTATTTCAGATGCCTCCAACAGGTTTTTGGTCTCTTCTTTATCACAAGCCAACTCTACTGCAATACTGCTGGTGGTACTGGCTACAGTCGCCTGGATTCTCCGCTGGTTGACACCATAGCCCAGTTGTACAAGCGAACTGCTGTTAAGGCGTATCCATGGAATTTTGCGGCGATGCGCTTCTTCTACAATAGAACCTGTACTGGGACCGAGACGGTTATCTTCACGCAATTCGCGCAGTTGCTGTATACATGCTTGCAGGTCAAATTCTTCGCCTTTGATCAATGCCTCGGCAATTCTTACCGATTCACGGGCTGTATACTCTCCTGCTTTTGCCTCCACATAAGAGAAAACTACATGATAGACGCCTTTCTTATCGCTTTCGCGGGTGCGCCCGAAACCAGTATCCATGCCGGCAAGCGTCTGAAGTTCCAAGGCAATATGCTCAATCACATGTCCCATCCAGGTTCCTTCCTCCACGCGCATAAAAAAACCTCCCGGAACGCTTTCTGAACATCGATGATCATATAAAGACGGCATCAGGGTTTTCAGTCGCTGTAGAAAACCGGGAATAAGATTGGTCGGTTTTTCTTCCAGCTCTTCGAGATCGAGGAGCATAACGATAAGGTTGTGCCTTCTGGAGGACCAATAATTTGGACCATTCATCACTTTGATATCCAGTATTTTCATACAGGTTGAAATTTTTTCTTTAAGTTAAGAATAAATCATCCAGAAATGCAATAGGTACGTGTAAATCGCCCTCTGACGCCCCTTTCCGTTACTTGCAACCCGCTTTATAGCTTTGATATACCCGGTATTTCGGGGCGCCCGTTTTATTGAATACCATCTCGTTTGATGTATTGATTTTCCCTAAATTACATACAACTAAAAAATCCACCATGTCAGACAACATTATAGACCTTGTAAAACAACAGATCCCGCGTGACTTTATCAAGAATGCCGCAGACCATTTCAGCGAATCACAGGACAGCATTAAAAAAGTTATAAACACTGGCGTCCCGGCTATTCTTTCCGGATTACTTATGAAAGCGGAAACGACGGAAGGTGCCGGATTCATACATCAGCTGATAACAAATGGCATAGAAAATGTTCCCGTTTTGAATAACACGGAAGTTTTGCTCTCCGGTATTGAAACAAACGCGTTAGCTGTAGCACTGCGTAATTTTTTAGGCAATCAATGGAACGCCATTGAAAACCTGGTTACCATTTATTCAGGAGTAGTACAAAATACTACGGTTGCCATGATGCACACGTTAGCATCTGTAATACTTAGCACCATCGGACAAAAAGTGAGCGAAGAAGGATTGTCCATCTCCGCACTCAGGGGGTGGCTGTCAGGGCAAAAAAATAACATCACCGGTGCAGTACCTTCCGATTTTAACCTGACTACTGTTTTGGGGCTTTCCACTCTGGGTAATTTAAAGCCTGGTACACCGTTAACGGTTGCTCCTGCAATATCCTCAGGCAAAGAAGCTAGCCCTGACAATACAGGCAATAAAAAAGAAAGACGCTGGTTACTTCCCCTGCTGGGCATTATCACCTTAGGAGCGCTGATCGTGTATTTTATGATGTCATCTGCTACCCGTAATCCTGTTTCCGCGGCCGATACCATCGAGACCACCGAAAAGCCGGACTCCACCAAACTGCTGAATGCTTCATCTGCCGAAACACCTGTTTTTTCCAAAGTGATGTTACCTGATAGTACTAAACTGCAAGCGTTCCCCGGCGGCATAGAAGAACAACTCGTCGGGTTCATTCAAACAGATGAATATAAAACGGCTACCAATGATCAGCTGAAAGAAAAATGGTTCAACTTTGATGATCTTAATTTTGAATCGGGTACAGAACAACTGACTCCCGGGTCCAGGCGTCAACTGGACAATATTGTTGCCATACTCCGGGCATTTAAAGACGTAAAGATTAAGATCGGGGCCTACGCTGATAAGAAAGGAAATAATAATACTAATAAAAAGTTGTCTGATGCGCGCGCCAAGGTGCTGCAAAAACTAATGCAGGAAGCAGGTGTGGGAGCGCAGGTACCGGAAGCGGAAGGATACGGCGAAAAGTTTGCCACCATCGATGAAAATGCCACGGATGAAGAACGTAAAGCAGACCGGAGAATATCGATAAGGCTTATAAAATAACCGGGTAAAACTTGTTCCGATTTTCAGCAACAGCAAAATCTACACGAATCAATTTCTCCATTATAGATTTGCAGCCATGAAACGGTTATTGTGTTTATGGATCCTTGTTAACTATCTCCCGGATGCGTTTGCCCAAAACAAGTAACCTGGTTTCAAAAGTGGTGGTGCAGCCGGAGCGGAGGAGGCACTGCCGTATATGAATACAAAAAAACGGGCTGCCTGTCCACATGTCAAATCCACAGGCGCCGGAACAGGAAGCCCATTTGAATTTCAGGTAAACAGCCTAAATAGCCAACGCTTCCTTTACGATACTTAGGGAACGCAATCTTTTATCGATATCATAGATATAGCTCGTCACCATCAGTTCATCAATACCTGATTGTGCTACGAAGCCTGAGAGGCTGCGACTCAACGTTTCTTTACTCCCCATGAACGTGTAATAAACCATTTGCTGCAATGCAGCCAGCTCTTCCGGGTTCAATACTTCGCTGATCGTTTTTACAGGTGGCTGCAAAGGCCGCCGGCTGTTGGTAAAAATCCCTTTAAAAAGCTGGTAAAGACTCGTTGCCAGTGCTTGCGCCTCGTCATCCGTTTCACCGCCGATAACGTTTACGCAGGCGATCATATAAGGTTGTTGCAAAACTTCTGACGGCTGGAAATGCTGTTTGTAGATCGCAATGGCAGCCGTAAGATGCGCCGGTGCAAAATGAGAGGCAAACGCATAAGGCAATCCCATCTCTGCAGCCAGGTAGGCACTATCGGTGCTGCTTCCCAGTATCCACAACGGCACGTCTGCCCCTTCGGCAATATACGCTCTTACCGGTGAGGTATTCGTTGTCGACATATAATGCTGCAATTCTTCAATATTCGCTTTGAAATCATAGTGCATGGAGGCAAAGTTCCGGCGCAAAGCCATAGCCGTAGCGCCATCGGTTCCCGGTGCCCGCCCCAGCCCTAAATCTATACGGGATGGGTATAATGTATCCAGTGTGCCAAACGACTCCGCTACTGACAAAGGTGAATGATTGGGCAGCATGATACCACCGGATCCAACACGAATGTGTTGTGTTTTGTCTGCTACGCGGGCGATAAGTAAATCTGTAGCTATACTCGCAATAGATGGCATATTATGATGCTCGGCCAGCCAAAACCGTTTAAAACCCTCCTGTTCCGCATGCTGCGCCATACGAACCGTTGTGGCTATGGCGCCGGCGGCGTTATCTCCTTCCCGTATTACCGCGAGGTCCAATACGGAAATGGGTATTGATGTTTGCATAAAAAATAATTGAAGCAAAGGTAGGATAGTAGACCAGTGATGAATTTATATCTCCATATCGGTACATTAATTATTTCGATATAGCGCTCAAAACAGATTCAAAATTCTATATGCTGTATCTTGCAGCCCAATATTTTAATTAGCTGAATGGATTTTAAGAGATATTTGATTACGGCCGCCTTGCCTTATGCAAACGGACCGGTACATATAGGTCATTTGGCAGGTTGTTACCTGCCTGCAGATATTTATGTTCGTTACTTACGTGCGCAAAAGCGGGATGTAAAATTTGTATGTGGCAGTGACGAACACGGCGTGCCCATTACCATCCGTGCAATGAAGGAATGTACCACGCCGCAGCAAGTGGTAGATAAATACCATGCGCTTATCAAAAGCAGTTTTGAGCAAATGGGTATTTCGTTCGATATCTATTCGCGAACAAGTAATAAAATTCACCACGACACATCACAGGCATTTTTCAAAAAACTGTACGATGACGGTGCTTTTGAGGTAAAAGAAACAGAGCAATATTATGATGAAGAGAAACAGGTGTTTTTGGCTGACCGCTATATTGTGGGTACTTGCCCCGTATGTGGGAATGAAAACGCATATGGTGATCAATGTGAAAAATGCGGCTCTACATTATCCCCGGAGCAACTGATTAACCCGCACAGTGCCTTGAGCAAATCGAAGCCTGTAAAACGCAAGACCCAGCACTGGTATTTCCCGCTGAATCAATACGAAGATTTTTTAAAGCAATGGATAGTCGAAGGAAAAAAAGACGAGTGGAAAGCAAACGTTTATGGTCAATGTAAAAGCTGGCTGGATGCGGGGTTACAACCACGTGCCATGACCCGTGACAGCAATTGGGGAGTACCCGTGCCACTGCCTCATGCGGAAGGAAAGGTGCTCTATGTATGGTTTGACGCCCCTATCGGTTATATAAGCGCTACGAAAGAACTCACCAACCAATGGAGCGACTACTGGCAGCAGGAAGATACCAAGCTGGTGCATTTCATCGGTAAGGACAATATTGTATTTCATTGCATTATCTTCCCTGCAATGCTGAAGGCACATGGCAGCTATGTATTGCCCGAAAATGTACCCGCCAACGAGTTCCTGAACATTGAAGGAGATAAGGTCTCTACCTCTCGCAACTGGGCCGTTTGGGTGAATGAATATGTTGAGGATTTCCCAGACATGCAGGATGCTTTGCGCTATGTACTCTGCGCCAATGCTCCTGAAACCAAAGACAATGATTTTACGTGGAAAGATTTTCAAACCCGCATCAATAGCGAGCTATCCGGTAATCTCGGCAACTTTGAGAATCGCGCTTTCGTGATGATGCATAAATTGTGCGGGGGTCGTGTTCCTGCACTTCACAAAGAGGTTTTGAATGAAACAGATGCTGCGCTGATTAAGGATATTGAGGAAGCAAAACAACTCGTAGAAAAAGCCATTGAAAACTATAAATTCCGTGATGCTCTCAGCGAGATCATGGCTTTGTCCGCCAAAGGGAATAAATATTTACAGGTAAATGAACCGTGGAATGTAGTGAAAACCCTGGAATCGAATCCAGAAAACCAAAAACGCATCGACAACTGCATTCACTTGTCACTACAGTTATGCGCCAACCTGGCGATCCTTATCAGTCCTTTTTTACCATCCACAGCCAGAAAGATGTGTCATAAGATGAAAGTAGTGGAGAAGATGCTTGACTGGGAAAATGCCGGTAAGATAGATTTGCTAAAGGTAAACTACCCGCTTCGCGCACCGGAAATACTATTCAGAAAAATAGAGGATACCGAGGTAACCGCCCAGGTAGAAAAACTTAAAAGTAAAAGTTTAAAGATGCAGGAAGAAAAGTCTAAAACTGAAAACCCGGCTACACCAACCACAGCACAACCGGTGGCTAAGGAAACCATACAATTCGATGATTTTGCCAGAATGGATCTCCGTGTCGGAACGATACTCGCTGCTGAAAAAGTAGAGAAAGCCGATAAGCTGCTGAAGCTGCAGGTAGATATGGGAAACGAGGTAAGAACAGTCGTTTCGGGCATTGCCATGCACTTTGCACCAGAAGACATAGTCGGCAAACAAGTGGTAGTGGTAGCTAATCTGGCACCGCGCAAAATGCGGGGTATCGAAAGCAACGGCATGATCCTGATGGCGGAGAATGCAGAAGGCAAACTGGTATTTGTATCCCCGGTCCATAAAGTGGATGCGGGAAGTGAAGTGAAATAATTTAGGATCAACTAAAAGAGGCTGACGGAAGTGAACACCGGCAGCAGCAGCCTCCGGCTCGGTACGTTTTTAACATCATACGACAATAACAATACAACTTATGAAATACGCTTTAGTAACGGGCGGCTCCAGGGGGATAGGAAAACTGGTATGCGTGAAACTGGCTGAACTGGGCTATAACATACTGATTAATTATAAGGGCAACCAGGCAGCAGCAGCAGATACGGAGCATGCCGTAAAAGCATGTGGAGTAAGCGCTGAACTATTGCAATTTGATGTGGCTGATAAGGCTGAAGTGGACAGAGTTATCACAGAATGGCAGGATAACCATCCGGATGACCTGGTAGAAGTATTGGTAAACAATGCCGGTGTGCGCCAGGACACGCTGATGATGAGTATGACAGATTCCCAATGGTCGGATGTGCTGAACACGAGCCTTCAAGGTATGTACAACGTCACCAAATCTGTGCTCAATAAAATGTTGATGAACCGGTATGGCCGCATCATTAATATGGTATCGCTCAGCGGACTGAAAGGGACGCCCGGACAAGTGAACTATTCAGCCGCCAAGGCAGGAATGATTGGCGCTACCAAGGCGCTCGCGCAGGAGATAGCCAAACGCAATGTAACGGTAAATGCCGTGGCACCGGGTTTTGTGAAAACAGACATGACGGAAGAACTGAACGAAAAAGAACTGGCTAAAATGATCCCCATGAATCGCTTTGGCGAAGCGGAAGAAGTGGCCGACCTGGTGCAGTTCTTAGCATCTCCGAAAGCCTCTTATATCACGGGACAGGTAATCTCTATCAACGGTGGTTTATACAGTTAATGGCTGATCGATTGATGCTATGAACTTGCTGCAAAAACTACGAATCGATCTGACAAAGCCGTTGTTGGTGATCGGCGCCGGTGAGGCGGAGCTTGAATGGTTGAGTGCAGCACAGGTTATAACCAAGCCTGATGTAATAAAGATGCCACCATTGCAGGTTTTTCTCTTTGTTAAAGACAAAAAAACGCTGGATAAAGAATTCGGAAAGCTCATCATGTACATTTTACCCGATACATTACTCTGGATTGCCTATCCTAAAAAGTCGGGAAGCATTCCTTCTGACCTGGTAAGAGATGCAGGCTGGGAGTCGGTATTCTCTTCCGACTGGCAACCGGTAACCGGTGTAGCGTTAAACGAGGATTGGTCGACACTCCGTTTCCGGCACCGATCCCTGATAAAAACCATGAAGCGGATCGTTCCGATGGAGGAACGTTCTGCCGAAGGCGTAGATTATATAAATCGCGAGGTGGCTCTCCCGGAAGATGTAACGGAAGCCATGAAAGACCATAAGGACCTGGAAAGCTTTTTCTACTCCCTATCCTTCACCCACCAAAAAGAGCATGCGGAAGCTATAGCCACTGCAAAAAAACCGGAAACACGAGCCCGGAGAATAAAAAAGATGATAGAAATGCTTACCCTGATGAAGCAGGAAAAGCAAAAAAAGAAATAAGAACTAACCTGCTTTCTTCCCCTTTAATTTTGATTTAGCATCCATGAAAGAGTTTTTAAAAGGATTACCCACCGACAATATTTTAGAATATATCCAGGCTACCTATCTAGGTAAAAAAGTGGAAGGGAGCCGTTCACCGGCAGGGAACTGGATGGAATTTACCCTGGAAAAGATAGAAAAAGGGATGGCAGAGATATCCCTGGAAGTAAAACACGATATGACCAACCCGTACAGCAACATACATGGCGGCATGATGGCACTGGTTATGGACGAAACCATCGGCTGGGCAGTGCTGAGCCTGGGGATGGAAAACAACTATACTTCCCTCAATCTGAACGTAGATTTTCTTTACGCCATCCAACAGGGAAAACGCCTGAAGTCGCGTGCCAAAGTGATACGCGCCGGGAAAAAGATCGTGCACGTCGAATGTGAGGTGCTGGACATGAATGATACTCTACTTGGTAAAGCCAGCAGCAACCTTATTGTTACCAGTATGAAGCCACAGAGCAATAACCCGTTTAATGTAGCGAGTTAAAGTATCCCGGCGTATCATACGCCAGAAGGCCGACCTGCTTTTTTTGCAACGGTTATCTTTTGTTGGCTTCTAGGGCAATTCCATTTTTAATTCACACTACTGCGGATTAAAAAAGCGTGTCCGTTGCGGGCCGGATCAGAACGAACGACTTTCCCTCATCTCCTTTTAAAAAAAATTCTGATAAAAATTTGCATTTTGCGCTTTATGACGTATTTTTACGTTATACAACTGTGGGGTTAGATTGATGTGATTTACTTAACCTTAAAAGCTATATAGTGTATGCTATTCTATCTCATTAATGCAAGCCTGATCTGGTTGCTGTCTCTTATATTCTTTGATGTATTTCTGAAAAAGGAAACGTTTCACAGAGCCAACAGGTTCTTTCTGCTGAGCACCCTTCTTTTAGGATTGTTACTACCACTTGTTTCCTTCAGCGCTTTCTTTATGAGGGATACCATCCCGCCTGCTCCTGCCGAGACCGTGCAGACCTTAAAAAGGTCAATCGCTGAAACAGCTATGGAAGCGGCAGCGCCCAACCCCGTATTCACAGTCAGCACGTTGTTAGGGCTTATGTACGTTGCCGGTGTTCTTGTGACTTCAGTAATGATGGGATTGGAAATCGCCAGACTTCTGAAATTGTACAAAACTGGAGTAAAAACCCGCTATGGGAATTATACGCTGATAGAAACGCACCAGGATCACGGACCTTTTTCCTGGGGTAAAAACATTTTTGTAGCCAGCCGGAAATATTATAGTGCACCGGAAATGAAGATGATCATCGCACATGAAATGCAGCATGTTTCACTTTATCATATTCTGGACAAAATATTATTCACTCTACTCCGGATCATTTTCTGGTTCCATCCGCTTATACATATTTATTACGGAAGACTGATGATGGTGCACGAGTATGAGGCAGATAACTCCGGGAAAACAAATGCTGCGGTGTACGGCAGTTTCCTGGTGACACAAACCCTGTTACGCTCTCACAACCTGGTTTCTCATTCGTTTAATTTTTCACCCATAAAAAAAAGGATAGCTATGCTTACCAAACAAAACTCGCCGCGCGTAAGGCTGATAAAATACGCATTGATGATCCCCATGCTGCTGGTGTTTTTAGTATGTTGTACGGAAAGAATACAATCTCAGACCATAGGTAAAAATCGTAACATCAAGGATAACAAGCTGACATTTGGGGGTAATCAATTCGAATTTTCAAAAAATAATACCGATACAATCGTTGTGATGGATCCTACAACGGGGAAAGAAAGCATGATGGTACACAACCGTACTCCTTCACCTATCTTAATGAACGGGCAGAAAATATACCCGGAGAACGAAGTAGCCGTAAAACCAAGATTAAATACAGATGACGGGAATGTCGGAACCTTCCTGTTTAAGCAGCTTAAAGCTGACCTCAAACGTCTCCAGGACGGTCAGTACAGTATCGATCTTAAAATGGTAGTAGATAAAAACGGGAAAGTAACCTACTACGATCCTATAGGTATCCGCTTCATTCAAAAAGACGGGTTGGTGGTAGAAAACAGCGGATCAAATGTGATAGGTATTGAAGATGCAGTGGAAGCAGTAATAAGCGACCTGACATTTACTCCCGCAAAAAACGGGGGGAATCAAGTAGCCAGCTTTATATCCAATGTAGTGAACATCTCTGTTTCCGGAGGTCAGCCTACATTAAAATAAAGAAACCGGTGTCACGACGGGTTTAAGTTTTAAGTATTACGCAGCACCATATTGTCTATCAGACGTATGGTGCTGATTTTTGCAGCAATCAGTGCTACCATCGGTACATGCTCATCATAGTTTTCCAGTAGTTCCAGTGTCTCAGCATTTGCAAGAGCGACATATTCCGGTTCAAAACCTTTTGCTTTTAACAGTTCCATACATTCTTTCTGCACCACCGGGAAATTACCCGAAACCTGTTTGGTTTGGATAGATACCAGGCATTGATAAATCAATCCTGCCAATGCTCTTTGCGGCTCTGTCAGCCGCCTGTTGCGTGAACTCATAGCCAACCCGTCAGCCTCCCTGACCGTAGGTGCTATCACTAATTCCACAGTATCTTTCCGGTTCGTAAGATCGAGGAGCCTGCTGAGCACCATGCATTGCTGGTAATCCTTTTGACCGAGAAATAAAGAATCGGGGTTCACAATATCCAGTAACCGTCCTACCACCTGCCCCACGCCTTTAAAATGCCCGGGACGATGCGCACCTTCCAGTATGGTTTCCAGATAATCGAAATCATAAGTCGGAGCGGCATCCGTACCCTTAGGATAGATCTCTTCTACCGGTGGAAAAAATAAAACATCACAGCCTGCCGCCTCCAGCATTTCTATATCGCTGCTGATCGTAACCGGGTACTTTTCGAAATCGGATTTATCGTTGAATTGCGTAGGATTTACGAAAATGCTGCAAACACAAATGCCTGTCTGTTGTTTTGCCAATGTGATAAGAGCGAGATGACCGTTATGCAGAGCTCCCATAGTAGGAACAAAACCAATACGGTCATTGGTGCTTTTCTTTTCGTTCAAAAAAGCCTTTAAGTCGTCTGTCTTTTTGAAGATAATCATGGCAAAAAAGCATTAATGACGCAAAGTAAGGGTTGCTATTCAATATTTTCGTAATTTTGCAACCATTTTTCATAAATATCTTTTTTAGATACTAGGTTAACCTTAAAACAAACACATGTCTGCAGATACAAAGAAAAGGGTGCTGATAGTTGCAAACGATTTATCTCCCTATGTAGAACTAACGGACTTTGCACACATACTCAATAAGCTGGCGATCGCTACGTTCGATTCGGGTTTGGAGGTGCGTGTGATCATGCCACGTTTCGGCATTATCAACGAGCGCCGTCATCGCTTGCACGAGGTGGTACGCCTTTCGGGTATCAACATTATTATCGATAAAGATGATTATCCTTTGATTATCAAAGTAGCCTCATTGCCTAATGCCCGCCTGCAGGTCTACTTTATGGATAATGAAGACTATTTCAAAAGAAAACAGCTTTTCCGTGACGAGAATGATAAATTCTTCGACGACAATGCCGAGCGTATGATCTTTTTCTGCAAAAGTGCATTGGAAACCGTGAAGAAATTTGGCTGGCCGCCACACGTTATACATTGTCATGGGTGGATGACTTCCCTGGTTCCTTTGTTCTTAAAAACTGCTTATAAGAAAGAACCGGTCTTTAACTACTCCAAGACCATCTTCACCGCCGAAAACGACCAATTCAGCGAAAAGCTCCATGCTGATTTTATTAAAAAAGCCTTGATCAGCAACGAAATAAAAGAAAAAGACCTGGAACCTTTCAAAGCATTGACCAATACGGCACTCACCATAGGAGGTATAAAAAATGCCGATGTGGTAGTGGTAGGCGAAGACAACCTGCAAAAGGAAATCGCAGATGAAATAAAACCCAGCCGTTACAAGAAAGTATTAAAGTACGATCCTACATGGAGGGACGATGTAACACCGCTTTTAGACCTGTATAAAAGCTTAACAGAGTCTTAGATTTTCATTTGTCACTTTCGCTAAAATTAAAAAACACTTTGAAACACATCATCGCTCGAATTCCCTTCCTGGCTGCGATTTTTGCTTTCGTTACCGGTTTATATAGTTGCAACGAAGATACCATTTTGAATGCCAATCTGGTGCCTTCCGGAGATACTGTAAATTCCATTATCATCCCTGATACGATTACGATCTACAGCAAAACAGTCATGTCTGATTCAGCTTTGACCAGCCTTACCGTAAGTGGCTTAACGATTCATCATGCTTTGGGAAATTTGGTGACGGATCCTTATTCCGGAAAGACTAAAGCAGGCATTTATGTTCAGGTCGTTCCACCACAGCTCAACTTTAAATTCCCGGAAAATACCACGATCGATTCGGCAGTTTTGATATTGCCTTACAGCGGTTTTACCTGGGGAGATACTACAGGCCTGCTCCCGCAGGAATTTACTGTACACGAAATTTCGGATTCCTTGATAAAGAATGACTCTGTCAAATATTATAGTGAAAGCGTCGTTGCCTTCAATCCGGAAGTATTGGGAACAGGGTCTATAAATAGCTATGCCGGATTAAAGGACTCTGTATCGGACAACGGCAGCAAACGGGCACCTCATTTCCGCATTAAGCTCTCATCATCCTTTATCAATAAGATCAACAATGTTTCTGATGATAATATGAGCGCCTATGCGAAGTTCCTGGGCTATTTCAGAGGCTTTTATATTCAGCCTTCTGCCAGCAACAGTGGTGGAAATGCACTTTTTTATTTTCGACTAAATGGATCTTATGATTATTTAAGAGCGGGTGTCCTGTTTTATTATAAACAAGATACCACCGTAAAGACGGCATCTTTCTTCTATAATCCCGACTACTGCGTTCATTACAACCGGATTTCAAGAGATTACTCCTCTACCCCCACCGGTACACTGATGGCTTCGGCTAATGTATCGGATTCTGTTTTTGTCCTTCAAAATGAACCCGGGGCTGCTTTGGATGTGATCGTACCCTACATAAAAAACCTTCCTAAAAAACCCATCAACAAGGCAGAACTCATTATCACTCAATATTCTTTTGTGGGTGATAATGCAGATAAGTATTTTGGACCTGCGCGTCTTTACCCGCAGAGAGTGAATACGGATGGTACATTGACCCCTGTACAAGACAGGTATCCCTTAACCTACACCGAGCCGCTGGCATTTATGGATGGCACCAAAAAATCTGTAACGATTGCCGGAATTACCTTTACACAGTACACATTAAATATTCCCCGCGAAGTTCAAACCGCTATTGTAGAACAAAAAGATAAATTACATTTGCGTATAGTGGGTGCGTCAGGTTATCCGGGAGCTTACAGGCTCATTGGCGGTGGTGGGAATCGGAGTGACGCGAACCTGAAAATAAAATTGAACGTTGTCTTCTCAAAAATCTAAAACGAATACTCCATGTGTGGTATAGTTGGCTATATCGGTAGCAAACAAGCTTTTCCCATTTTGTTAAAGGGTTTGAAAAGACTGGAATACCGGGGTTATGACAGTGCAGGCATTGCGATCCTTAACGGCAATATGCATGTTTATAAAAAAGCCGGGAAAGTGACCGAGCTTGAAAATTTTACTTCCGGGAAAGATGTAATGGCTACCATAGGCATTGGCCATACGCGCTGGGCTACGCACGGCGTTCCTAACGATGTAAATGCACACCCTCATCTTTCTAACTCCGGAGATCTTTCATTGATCCACAATGGTATCATCGAAAACTACTCTGCCATTAAAACCGAATTGCAGAAACGGGGTTATGAATTTCATTCGGATACAGATACAGAGGTTTTGGTAAATCTGATCGAAGAAGTCAGGAAACAGGAAGGCTCTTCACTGGAAGATGCGGTAAGAATAGCGCTCAATGAAGTGGTTGGAGCTTATGCCATTGTTGTTTTAGACAGAAATAATACAGACCAGCTTATAGCAGCCCGGAAGGGCAGCCCCCTGGTAATAGGAATCGGAGAGGGAGAGTTTTTTGTAGCTTCCGATGCATCGCCTATTATTGAATATACAAAGAACGTGGTTTACCTGGATGACCAGGAATACGCCGTAGTCAACCGCAACGGAGAATTTCATATTAAGACACTGGGCAACGTAGAAAAATCTCCTGCGATCCAAAAACTTGAAATGAGTCTTGAAGCCATTGAAAAAGGCGGATTTGACCATTTTATGCTTAAAGAGATTTTTGAACAGCCCAAAGTAGTAGCCGATGCCTTAAGAGGAAGAATGAATGCTACAGAGGGATGGATAAAAATGGGTGGCGTAGAAGAATATCTCACCCGGATCAATAATGCAGACCGTTTCATCATTATTGCCTGCGGCACATCCTGGCATTCCGGTCTTATCGGAGAATATCTTATAGAAGAATTGGCGAGAGTGAACGTAGAAGTGGAATATGCATCGGAGTTCCGTTACCGTAACCCGATCATCAACGAAACCGATGTAGTATTTGCTATCTCACAAAGCGGGGAAACAGCGGATACCCTGGCTGCCATCGAACTGGCAAAGGAACATAAGGCACTGATATACGGCATCTGCAATGTTATCGGTTCTTCTATTGCGCGCGCGTCACATGCAGGCTCTTATGTACACGCGGGTCCG
Organism: Flavipsychrobacter sp.; assembly: GCA_035497455.1. Classification (GTDB taxonomy): domain Bacteria; phylum Bacteroidota; class Bacteroidia; order Chitinophagales; family Chitinophagaceae; genus JAFIGV01. The sequence goes on along the minus strand of DATJDL010000014.1, from coordinate 88,664 downwards.
GAAATAGGCGTGGCATCAACAAAAGCATTTACTGCACAGATCACTATCCTGACGCTTATTGCACTGCAGATTGCCAAACATAAAGGAACAATAGCCAACAGCAAATTGCGCGAGATCCTGTATGAACTGGAGAACATCCCGCAGAAAATAGAAAAAGCATTGAAGCTGGACGCGCAAATACAGGAGATTGCTGCTATTTACAAAGATGCTCCCAACTTCCTTTACCTGGGTCGCGGGTTAAACTTCCCGGTGGCGCTGGAAGGGGCGTTAAAGTTGAAAGAGATCTCCTACATTCATGCAGAAGGATATCCTGCTGCTGAAATGAAGCACGGTCCGATTGCACTGATAGACGAAGAGATGCCGGTTGTTTTCCTTGCCACTAACCCCAGTGCCTACGAAAAAATCATTTCCAATATTCAGGAAGTGAAAGCACGGAAAGGCAAGGTGATCGTAGTGGTGAATGAAGGCGACACGGAGATGAAACACATTGCTGACCACGTTATAGAAATCCCTATCACGGAGGAAGTGCTGTCTCCGCTGGTTACTATCGTTCCGCTGCAGCTGTTGTCATACCATATTGCTATCATGAGGGGCACCAATGTAGATCAACCGCGTAACCTGGCTAAGTCTGTTACGGTAGAATAGAAAATAATTTATCATAATTAAAACGCGTGGTTTATTTTTGCACGCGTTTTTTATTTAATTAAACACATAACCTTAAATTTTTAAATGCCTTACTTATTCACTTCTGAGTCTGTATCTGAAGGACATCCTGATAAAGTAGCGGATCAGATTTCTGACGCTCTTATTGACAACTTTCTGGCTTTCGATCCGCAATCCAAAGTAGCATGTGAAACACTTGTTACCACCGGACAAGTGGTATTGGCAGGTGAGGTAAAATCTAAAGCCTATTTAGATGTACAAACCATTGCCCGCGATGTCATCAAAAAGATAGGCTACACTAAAAGTGAGTACATGTTTGAAGCCAATTCTTGCGGTGTACTTTCAGCCATCCACGAACAGTCCCCTGACATCAACCAGGGTGTAGATCGCACCAAAAAAGAAGAACAAGGTGCCGGTGACCAGGGGATGATGTTTGGTTATGCTACCAATGAGACAGCTAACTACATGCCGCTTGCTCTGGATCTGGCACATGCTGTGTTGCTGGAACTGGCTGCGCTGCGGAGAGAAAATAAACAAATCAAATATTTACGTCCTGATGCGAAATCCCAGGTAACGCTGGAATATGATGATCATAACAAACCGGTACGTATAGATGCGATCGTAGTTTCTACACAACACGACGATTTTGATACGGAGCCTAAAATGCTGGCAAAGATCAAAAAAGACATTATCGATATACTCATCCCCCGGGTGAAGAAAAACTATCCTACCTATGCCCATTTATTCAATAACAAGATCAAATACCACATCAACCCAACCGGTAAGTTTGTAATCGGTGGTCCTCATGGTGATACCGGTTTGACAGGCCGTAAGATCATTGTCGATACTTATGGTGGTAAAGGAGCACACGGTGGTGGTGCATTCAGCGGTAAAGATCCTAGCAAGGTAGACCGCTCAGCAGCATATGCTACACGTCATATCGCTAAAAACCTGGTGGCTGCCGGTGTTTGCGACGAAGTATTGGTTCAGGTTTCTTACGCTATTGGTGTTGCCGCCCCTATGGGCATTTATATCAATACTTACGGCACTGCCAAGGTGGACATGAATGATGGTGAAATTGCCCGGATTGTAGAGAAAGTATTTGATATGCGTCCCTATTTTATCGAGCAGCGCCTGAAGTTGCGTACTCCTATGTACAGCGAAACTGCAGCTTACGGACACATGGGTAGAAAAAATGAAATCATAACCAAAACTTTCTCTTCTCCTGATGGTAAAAAGAAGACCATGAAAGTGGAACTGTTTACCTGGGAAAAACTGGATTATGTTTCTAAAGTAAAAACCGCATTCAGGATCAAATAAAGCACATTCTGTTCGAGATAGGAAGCCCTCATGAGCAGGGCTTTTTTTATTATACCGGGTTGCCCTCACTGCGGTGAAACATTGCTAAGTCAATATGTCTTCCTAAAAGGAACATGATATCGGAAGCAATTTGCTCTGATACATGCTTGCATATGGAAAATCTGCCTTAAAACCATCTTAAAAACTATGTATAGACTTTGTTCGCTGACAGATTTGGTTATTTTTGTCGGAATGCAATGTTGCCGCTCCATACGTGTTTGTAGTTTGTTGATCTTACTCTGTTACAGTGCAGCCACTTTTGGGCAGCAGCCAGGCGCCTCACGCAACGAGCTGGAAAATCGCCGCAAGAGCATCATCAACAGCATCAGGGAAACACAGGCTCAGTTGGATGTAACCCGAAGCGACAGGAAAGCTTCGGTGACTGAATTGCGTGCCCTTCAGGCTAAACTTGCCGAACGGCAGCATCTTATCGCCAACATTAACCAGGAGATCAGTTCCATAGATAACAACATTAAATTTTCTGCCGTCGAGATTGAACAACTGCGTGCAAAGCTAACGGTACTGAAAATGCGGTATGCGCAATCCGTTCGCTACTCTTATATGAATAAAAGCTCCTACAACATGCTGGCGTTCTTATTCTCAGCAGATGATTTTAATACGGCGATGCGACGCGTGCGCTACCTTAAAAAATACCGTGACTATCGCAAATACCAGGCAGAACAGATTAAAGCGATGAACAGCAACATCGAGCAAAAAATAAACGTGCTCAATCTTGCTAAATCTCAAAAAAGCGTGCTGCGAAGCGCCGAAGAACAACAAAAGCAGGTGATACAAAAAGAGACCAATGAAAAAGACCGTATTGTTTCGCAGCTAAAAGGAAAAGAGAATGAACTTTCCCGTGAGATATCAAACAACCAGAAATCATTAAAATCGCTCGAAAAGGCGATTAGTGCGGCTATTCGCAAAGAAATAGAAATAGCCAGGAAGAAGGCTGAGGAGGAGAGAAGACGTGAAGAAGAACGCCAGCGTAAAGAAGAAGAGGCGCGAGTAGCTGCAGCCAAATCAGCCGAAAATGCCCGTAATGCGCAAGAAATAAAAGTAGTGACCGGCTCCGGTACGAAATCTGCGATTCCGGGAAACCCGCGTTATAATGCCGGGGCAAATAAATATCCTTCTACTTCCAAAGAAAATACGCCAACTGCCGCAGCTCCAACGGCAACTACCCCGCGACCCAGCCAACCGAAAGCTACAAGCTACAATCTGAGTCTTACACCTGAGGTGGCCGCCCTGTCCGATAATTTTGAAGCCAACAGAGGAAAACTTCCCTGGCCGGTAGAAAAAGGATTTATAGCAGAACGTTTCGGAAAACAGAAACACCCGGTTTACAACATTGAGACCGAAAATAATGGAATAGAGATACAGACCAGTGCAGGTGCCGGCGTGAGAGCGGTGTTCGGCGGTACCGTAACTAACGTCTTTTATGTTGGGGGAATGGGGCAGTGTGTGATGATCAATCATGGTCGTTTCTTCACGCTATATTCCCGGCTGGGCAGTGTGAGCGTGAGCAAAGGCAGCAAAGTAAGTATGAAGCAAAGCCTCGGAACCGTAGGACAGAATGATAACGGAGAATACCTGATGCACTTTGAGTTATGGAAAGTAGGGGCCAATGACAAATCTTCACCGCAAGACCCGAGCGGCTGGATAGCGCGATAAACTATTGGATATTGTACTTTATGCTAGTAGCCTGTACTAGGTAATGAGTTTTCTGAGAATATAAGAGCAACCCTGAACGTACTATTGATCAAATTATAGTTTGGATCAAAGTTCCAGCAAACCTTCCGGTAGTTCCATCCGGATAAACTTATTGCGCATATTAATGTCTAGGATCATTTCCTTTATCAGCGGGATGAGCACTTCATTCCCTTGGTAATGCAAAGATGCCAGCCATTGGTGCCCGGTTTGTATCACGTCTTCTATACGGCCGATCTCGCCTTTTTCGCGGTCGATAATGTTAAATCCGACCCATAAAAGAGGCGAATCTATTTTTTGCTCTTCCAATACAATGTCTTCGACATATACCTGTTTGCCGATCAGCTTTTTCGCCTGCTCTACCGTAGTTACATCTTCCAGTCTTATCAGGCATTCCTCTTCCTGCTCTCCTTTTACATTCAAAACAAAAAAGGGTATAAAGCTTTCTTTATTCAGTTCTAAAAACAAGACATCTTCTTTTTTAAGCCAGCGTTTTTTATTCAAAATATGAGTGAGTATCATATCTCCTTGAAGTCCGTGTGTAGCCGCTATTTTACCGATGCGAATCATAGTCCAAAAGTAAAAGCCAAAATTCAAAAACGTACAGAAATCGGATACGTTTAATTTAAAGGACATTTTAGATTGCAATTTTTTATTTTTATTGGATGCAACGTTTTACCGGTTTTATAGGCATCATATTGATCTTAGGTATTGCCTTTCTTTTTTCCAACAATAAGAAACGCATTAATCTTCGTTTGGTGGGAAGCGGTATTTTACTTCAGGTGTTGATAGGCTTACTGGTATTCAAAGTTCCTTTCGTCAATCTTTTTTTTCAGAAACTGGGAAAAGGAATGGAGAAAATAGAAGGATTTGCAAAAAAGGGCGCTGACTTCGCATACGGTGGCACCGGCGCTGTGGATTTTACCGGCAACCTGGTCAACTTCAATGCCCCAGGCACGTTCGTTTTTGCGTTCAATATTACAGCTACTATTATCCTTGTATGTGTTTTAGTGGCAGTCTTTTATCACTTAGGTATTATGCAGCGTATCGTTTCGATGATAGCAAGAGCTATGAATTGGATCATGCGTGTAAGTGGGGCTGAGGCCTTAAGTAACGTCGCCAGTGCATTTGTTGGTCAGGTGGAAGCACAGATCATGATACGCCCCTATCTGGCTACAATGACCCGGAGCGAGTTGCTGGCTTCTATGAGCGGCAGCCTGGCTTGTATAGCCGGGGGTATTCTCATCGTATATGCTAATATGGGGCTTCGCGCAGGCTTGGATATTACACCCAATCTCATTGCAGCCAGCCTGATGGCGGCGCCGGGCGCTTTGGTTATTTCCAAGATCGTATATCCTGAAACAGAAGAGTCGCAGACGATGAGAAAAGTAAAACTGGAGGTACATAGTAATTACAGCAATCTCATAGATGCTATCAGCCACGGTGCGGCTGATGGTTTTAAAATCGCTATGACTGTCATTGCCATGATCATCGGCTTCATCTCGCTGATAGCTATGATCGACTGGTGTTTGCTAAAGACCGGTCATATTTTTAACCCGGATCTCCAACTGAGTCTTAATTATATTTTCGGGAAACTATTTTTCCCTTTTGCCTGGGCAATGGGTATACCGATGCAGGATGTAAATAATGCCGCTACGCTGCTGGGTCAGAAGATCACGATTAACGAGTTTGTAGCCTTCAGTAATCTCACTAACAAAACAGTACCTATTCTCACGGAAAAAGGATTACTCATCACTACGGTGGCCATCTGCGGATTTGCCAACTTCAGCAGTGTGGGCATGCAAATCGGCGGTATTGGTGCGCTGGCTCCGGAGCGCCGTGCAGATCTCGCCAGATTAGGAATGCGCGCCCTGCTTTGCGGCACGTTAGCAAGTTATCTGAGTGCCACGATTGCGGGTATCCTGTTTGGATAAATAATACGTATAGCTGGTTCTTTGCGAGTGAAGTTAGTAGCACCGGCAACATCCATTCAACTATTCCATATTTATGAGCTAAAACATGGATAGTTTATAAACTGAAAATTTAAAAGAAGTGCTTTAGGGAAATCTAAATTTAAAAATAGCCGAGGTATTGCTTGGAATAGGGTGTGTACTCAATATTAACCTGATCGCCTTTTTCCAGCGAACGATAATACTCTTCTTCTACCTCTATGCTGAGCTTTACAGGAGAAGACAGGTAAAAATAATAAGTATTGTTGGAGGGCATATATTGCTTGCGCGTAATCTGGACCGTTTCCACGGTTTTAGTAGCATGCCTGATATCCTGCCGCACTTTGTAAAGATGAGCACGGTAACTCATAAAGACTCCGATGCCGGAAAAGAACATTAAAAATGTGACGCCCAGAAAATAGTACAGGTAGGAAAAGGCAAGTTCGTCCCCCTTTAATGCCTTGATCCACGCACCGGCAAAGGGACATATAAAACACATGATCATGAGAACACGCACCACTTTATAAAGCTGCTTCCGTTCCTTCATTTCTTTTTGTTTTAGGAAAGAGAGTTCGTCCTTACTAAGGGCAGTTTTATATTTGATGAGATGCACATCCATAGGCTTATATCATAACGTCATAAACTTTAGAATATTTTTCTTTCGCGTAATCCAAAAATGCACTAAAATCCAACGTATTTCCGGTAATACGTGTACACAGCTCTTCACTGCGAAAGGATCGGCCATATTGATGAATATTTACGCGGAGCCATTGACGCAGCTTCTCAAAATTACCGGAGCTAATTTGCTCACTCATGTTGCCGAGTTCTTTTTTGGCTGCTGAAAAAAACTGTGCTGCATAAAAACTCCCTAACGAATACGTAGGAAAATAACCGAAGCTGCCATGGCTCCAATGGACGTCCTGCAATACCCCTTCCTTATCATTATCCGCCGATATGCCCAGGTATTTTTGATAGTATTCATTCCATACACCGGTGAGATCTTTTGCCTTTATCTCATTGCTGAAAAGCCCTTTCTCTATCTCATAACGAATCATTACGTGGAAATGATATGTCAGTTCATCCGCTTCGGTACGGATAAGGGACGGCTGTACTTTATTCATCCCCTTATAAAAGTCTTCAAGCTGTATACTCTTTAATTGCTCAGGAAATTGCGCTACTAATTTTGGGTAAAAATAATTCCAGAATTCAAAGCTTCTGCCCACACAGTTCTCCCAAAGCCTGGATTGGGATTCATGGATTGACAACGATGCGGCTGAACCTAATGGTAATCCATACGCTGCTTCCGGCAAGCCTTGCTCATACAGGGCATGCCCGCCTTCATGTATCGTGCTCCAAAGCAATGAACTGTAATCGTGTTCATGAACTCTTGTCGTGATCCGTACATCTGTAGCCGCGAAAGAAGTAGTGAACGGATGTTCTGAAAGATCTTGTCTGCCCGCTGAGAGATCATAACCCATTTTGCGAAGCACAGCCATCGAAAAATCAAATTGTTTTTGCTTCTCAAAATTTTGAAAGAAAAAACCGTCGTTTACCTGTGCTGCATTTTTAATGGTGTTAAGAACAGGCTGTAGTTGTTCCTGAACGTTCTTGAAGATCGGATCCAGCATGGACACTGTTGCCCCTTTTTCATAATCGTCCAATAAGGCATCATAAGGATGCTTTTCATAGCCGTAGAGTTCTGCCTGTTGTTTTTTCAACGCTATCATCTTTTCCAGCTCCGGTGCATACAACGCATAATCATTTTTATTGCGGGCATCGATCCAGGCACTGAATGACGCTGATGATTGGGTGGTCAATTGCTCTACAAAAGCGGTACTCAGTTTCCTGCTCTTTTCAAAATCTTCTAAACTGAGATGCACATTACGTTGCTGTTCGTTAGTGAGGCTTCCATCTTCCACAAGTTCTTGCAAGAGATTTCCGTAAGCCGCTGATGTGATCAGCTCATGTGCCTGGGAGGCCAGCGTAGCAAGCTGCCTGCCACGAAATGCAAATCCTTTTTCAGGCATATACACTTCCTGATCCCAACCCAGTACGGCTGCTGCATTATTAAAGTCCGCTGCTTTTTGGGTAATATTTTTATATTGATCGTATTGGGTAGACATGTAACGAGGTTTAGTTTTTTATACAGTATGATTTTTTCTTGGAAATTCGATGTTCTTGGATTTAAAACATAGGACAATACAGTTACCCCGGAGGGAGGCATATTTCAGCATTTTTGTTCGATAGAACTGCCAAGTATATAAAGCTGTTAAGAACTTTGTTTTCCCCCGTTTGCCATCCCATAGAAAAAGTAACAGCGGTAGTTATGGCGCCTACTTGCTGGCCGTATACAGTGTCGTAATTCCCAGTGTCAGCGGTCTGGCTTTCGCATTTTTAAAGCCACATTCATTTAATATTTCGCAAAACTTCTTTCCTTCAGGGAAGGCCATCACAGACTCCGGCAAATACGTGTAAGCACTTTGGTGTTTAGATACCATTTTTCCAAGCGTAGGTAGTATGAACCTGAAATAAAATTGATACAGCTGCTTTACCGGGAAGTTTTTAGGATGTGAAAACTCCAGTATCGCCATCTTACCCCCGGGTTTCATCACTCGTTTCATTTCCGTTAATCCTGCGGTAAGGTTCTCGAAATTGCGAACACCGTAAGCACAGGTAATGGCATCGAAGCTGTTATCGCCGAATGCCAACGCTTCGCTATCCCCTTTTTGCAACTGGATGATATGATCCAAATGCAGGGCTGCGATTTTCTTTTTCCCTACTTCCAGCATCCCTTCCGATATATCAATGCCAATGATCTTTTCAGGATTTAATTTGCTTGCAGCTACCGCGAGGTCACCGGTGCCGGTAGCAACATCCAGGATCGTTTGAGGTTGGATCGCGGCAATCTCCTTAATAGCTTTTTTTCTCCAGCCCTTATCGATACCCATCGATAAAAAATGATTGAGAAAATCATATTTGCCCGCTATACTGTCAAACATATCGGCTACTTGGGCTTTCTTAGTTAAATTTGAGCCTGCATCCGGTAATACTTGTGTAGCAGGATTAGTGGAATCGTTCATTGCCATTGATGCAAAAATAGTCTAAACACATGATGGACATCCGATCTGCAAAATATTTAATCTCCAGCCCCACCGTCGCAAATTGTCCCAAACCCGACAAGCCCGAGTATGCTTTTATTGGCAGGAGTAATGTAGGTAAATCTTCACTCATCAACATGCTTACCAGCCAGAGCGGACTTGCCAAAACATCTGCCAGTCCAGGTAAGACGCAGATGATCAATCATTTCACTATAGCGGATGAAGCCTATAAAGAATTTTACTTTGTGGACTTACCCGGGTACGGTTACGCCAAGGTATCTCAGCTACAGCGGGCGAAATGGCAGAAGATGATACAGAGCTATTTGACGGAGCGCGAAAACCTGGTAACTGTTTTTGTCCTTATAGACAGTCGTCACGAACCACAGAATGCGGACCTGGAATTTCTCAGAAACCTTGGTGAATGGCAGGTTCCCTTTAATATCATCTTTACTAAAGCTGACAAAAGTAGCCAGCGCGAAGCCTCGAAAAATTCTCGGCTGTTTATAGATGCCATGCGAAAAGAATGGGAATTCATACCAAGAAGTTTCATCACCAGCGCCGTAAAGTTCACCGGCAGAAAAGAGATATTAGGTTTTATTGAGGAGCTGAATGATGAATTTAAGAAGCAAGTCAAAGAATAACCAGGCATGTAAAATTTTCAGGTACATACTCTCCACCACCTGTATCTGTTAAGTTGGTTGGAGTCAGTCAAGTTATCCATAAAGATCTTTCAAGGCATTATTCCTGACACTAACAGCGCATTGCTGCTTAAAACGTTTAAATTTGCGGGCTAACAGTTTTTTCATATAATATCTTATATCATTTATAATAGATGTTTCAAAGAATTTTTGGATTAGTTGCAATAATCTTGCTGTGCCTGGCAATAGCTCCTGCACACGCTCAAACGCCTGACCAGGAAGATTTTTCATCAGTGAAAGTCGATGAACTTTCAGATGCGCAGATCCGCGATATCGTAAAGCAGGCGGAAGCTTCTGGCCTGGGTGATGCACAACTGGAGCAAATGGCACTTGCTAAAGGAATGCCCACGACAGAAGTGATAAAGTTGCGTTCGAGGGTGGAACAGATCAAAAAACAAGCCTTTTCCTCTTCAAAAGGTACTTCTTCTAAAAAACAAGACGGTACAAGAACTGTAAACGGGCAAAGGGAAGGAAATGATGAGGTAAGTGACGCACCTGATTCTTTGGCCGTCAAACGTTCCCGGATATTCGGTGCGGAACTCTTCGCCAACAACAATCCTACTTTTGAGCCGAACCTGCGAATAGCAACCCCTGTGGACTATCAAATAGGTCCGGATGACGAAATTTTAGTTGACATCTATGGTTATTCAGAAGCAAATTATACGCTCAGGGTTTCTCCCGACGGCACTATCAACATACCGCTGATAGGTTTGGTATCGGTAAGCGGAGCTACCATGGAGCAAGCCGTTTCGCGAATCAAAGCAAGACTTGCTACCGTGTATCCCGGTATCAGAAATGGCAATACAAAAGTGGGGATTACGCTGGGCAACATCCGGAGTATAAAAGTAGTATTGACGGGAGAGATTGTAAAACCCGGTACCTACACTTTACCTTCCGTAGCCAATATGTTCAATGCATTATACGCGTCTGGCGGACCTAATGAAAATGGTTCTTTTCGCCAGGTGCAGATTATAAGAGGTGGTGAGATCATTGCTATCCTGGATGTCTATGATTTCCTGTTATATGGCGCGTTAAAAAATAATGTCCGGTTACAGGATCAGGACGTGATTCGGGTTCCTCCCTATAAAACCCGGGTGGAAGTAAACGGAGAAGTGAAACGTCCGGCCATATTCGAAATGAAATTTAATGAAACGCTGGGGGATCTGATACGTTTTGCCGGCGATTTCACGGAAAGTGCCTACAAGGCACGGATGAAAGTCATCAAGAATACAGATACGGAACATGAAATCCAGGATATCACCGCAGAACAATTCGAAACATATATCCCTGCAACCGGTGATAAATACTTCGTGGAGAAGATATTGGAACGGTATAAAAACCGGGTGATCATCAATGGTGCTGTTTTCCGTCCCGGTGAGTTTGAGTTGAACAACGGACTTACGCTGAAGCAGCTAATACTAAAAGCAGATGGACTAAAAGAAGATGCATTTGGAAACAGGGGGTATATCACCCGTTTAAAAGATGATCTCACCCGGGAAATCCTTTCTTTCAGCACAGCAGACATTCTAACCGATCGCACTCCCGATATTGTATTGAAAAGAGAAGATATTATCACGATCCCTTCTATCTTTGATCTGAAAGATGAGTATACTATAACCGTAGCCGGTGAAGTCCGTACCCCCGGTACCATGAAATTCGGAGACGGCATGTCACTGGAAGATGCGATTATCATGTCTGGCGGATTAAAGGAAAGTGCCACTTCCAAGCGTATAGAAATTGCCCGGCGCATTAAAACGGCAAACCCCATGTCGGATACATCGGGTATGGCACAACTGTTTACCGTTAATATTGACAGAAGCCTGAAAGAAGTAAGCAATTTTACATTGAAGCCTTTTGATATCATATCGGTATATCCAGCACCGGGGTATGAGATACAAAGAACCGTCATAGTAGAAGGAGAGGTATTGTTTCCGGGTACTTACACGATTTCTAACAAAAATGAACGTATTTCTGATGTGATTAAACGCGCAGGCGGGTTGACCTCCAGCGCTTATAAGGACGGTGCTTCCCTCAAAAGACAGAGAGCTGATAAAACACAACTGGAACAGGAGCAGGAAGAATTAAAACTTCAGAAATTTGAAGATCTGCAAAAGAAGTCAGCAGATACGAGTGAAGGCAAAACGACTGATATCCGAAGCAATGTTGCAAGAAATAACTTTGTGGGCATTGATCTTTCGAAAATCATGAGTCATCCGCGTAAAAGCTATGATCTGCTTCTGGAGAACGGTGATGTTATCAGTGTACCTAAGCAGTTGCAAACGGTAAAGGTAAGCGGGGAAGTATTATCTCCGTCTGCCGTGGTGTACCGGTCTTCTTACAGTTTCAAAAAATATATACTGGGGAGTGGAGGTTTTTCCGGAAGAGCCTTTAAAAAGCGAGCTTATATTACATATGCAAATGGCTCGGTAGAGGGAACAAAAAGCTTTTTATTCTTCAGGAATTATCCAAAGGTAAAACCCGGGGCAGAAATATTTGTTCCGCTGAAGCCGGAGAACAGAAGTAAAATATCGGTTACGGAAGTGGTAGCCATTACCACCGCTATTGCTACTTTGGGAACGCTTATTTATTCGATTACAAAATAGAGGATGTTTGTTCGCATGCGTTCAACCACCTGCCGCATTGGGCTGTTATGTATAGCTCAGTGCAGTGCATCAGCGTTTGCCATATAGGTACATGATAAGGCAGATTATCACTACAATAGTAAAAACAAGCCATGGAAGCCTTTTCCCGGATTCAAACTGTTTCTTTTTAGCCTGTAACTCCCCTTGTAGCTTTTCTCTGTAAGTAACGCTAAGCGGATCTATGAAGGTTATTTGTTTAAATATCTTCAGGTAAAGCTCAAAATCAATTTTTCTTACTGCCTGTAAAACAGCGTCAACAATCCGTTCATTTTTCTGTTCATCATGTTCTTGCTGCAGGTAAGCCAAATGCGCATCCGACAGTATAAGCATGACATATTGGTAAAGCGCATGATGATTCAGATCCTGGCTGTGAACGTGAATCATATGTTTTTGAAGTTCCCTTGCTAATTTCAATATCCATTCGGCAGAAATAACACCTGGCTGTTTTCTGGTACTCAACCCCGAAAAGTAGCGTTCCTCGTCATACTGTTTTTTCTTTTTCTCGTCCGAAAGAACGGCGTAAGCTGCCTGGATTTCCTGAAAAATCACATGGCTGGAAGTATGATCATTTTTGTCCGGATGAAACTGGTGGGCAAGTTTTCGAAATGCTTTTTTTATTTCTTCCTGTGATGCATTGGAAGGTAATCGTAATGTTTGATAATGGTTCTTCAAAGCCATGATAGACGGTGTTATCTATTCTTCATCTTCTATGCCTGGAGCATTAAGCTGATATGTTTTTGCAAAATTGCACCAGCGACAGTTCTCATTATTACAGCCTGTGTTAAATTCATGATTCATGATCTTGCCGTATACGTCCTTCACCTGTTGTTTTACAATAGTGAGATCGTGCTCCTGGATAGGTATGGTAAACCGTACATATTCGCCCGCCTTGTTCTTTTCAATAAAATCAAATATACCGGCAGTCATTTTCCAGTCAAAAGCCGGAGGGAAATTGTTCAGTAACAGCCTGTAAAAAACCATTTGCCGCCAATAGTCGCCACCCATCGGATGGTCTTCACTCGGGCCCAGTAACTCCTTGCGTGAAGCTCTGTCCGGGCTTCCCGTTTTGTAATCTATCACCACGCATTCTTTTCCTGTAAATTCTATCTTATCCAGTTTCCCCTTAGCAGGTACGCCGTTTATAGTCACCTGATTGACATTGTACTCTGTTAAAACAATCTTATTGAATGTAGCGATGTATTTTTCGTAGTAATCGCTGAGAAGTTCGCTCCCCATTTCCAGCCGGCGCTCAAATTGCAATAAAGTAAACGAGCCTTCTTCCCGTTTCATAGCATAGCGGAAGTCTTTAATGAGGTCTTCTTTGCTATGGAAATTCTTGTTTTCTTCAATGTTCATTTTCTTGAACAGTTGTTCCAGGGCAAAGTGGATGGCTATACCGAACGACAAAGCATCAGATTTAGCTTCCGGCACACGAAGGATATATTCATAGTAAAATGCCAGGGGACAATTCAGGTATTTGTTCATAGCAGAAACACTAAGAACAAAATTCTCTAACCGGCGTTCCAGCAGTTCCTTCTTTACCAGTGTGATCTGCACGGGAGGTTCCGGCATCAGCAGTGTGGCCATATGGGTCATCACTTCTTCATTACTCGCTCCTTTGTCTGTTCTATCTTCTGCTTCACTGATTTCATCTATAAACATAGACGGCTCCAGTGCCTTTTCCTTATTATCTTTCTGTGCATACGAGATGTGTAAGTGTTTTTTTGCACGGGTCATTCCCACATAAAAAAGCCGTCGGGCCACTTCTTCCGTATTATTGATATCTTCTTCCTGCTTTGCGAGTGTGGTGAGCGTTTCAGGCAATGAAAATCCCCCGTTACCGCCTCGTTTCCCTTCCCAGAAATTTTTGGTTACACCCACTATAAATACATGCTCAAATTCATGACCTTTTGCGCTGAAAGCTGTGTAGAACCGGACACCATTTTCCTGTTGCACTGTCTTCTGAATCGGAAGGCTGATACCCTCATCATCCATTCGTCCTATGATTGTCAGAAGCTCCCGTACGCTCATCCGTGGTTTTTTATCGCATTCATCTTTGATAAATTCAAAAAAGGTATGTAATACCTGCATATCCCAGATCTGTCCTTCCTGCTTCATCACATGAGCCACTACACCGCCGTCATACAGTATCTTTTGTAAGACCATGGGCAAGGTCAGGGTTTGTAATTCCGTGATCCAGCGCTCGAGGTTATGACCGAGTTTACGAAGCGAGCCTGCATTTTGCAGGTCTAAGGTTTCCAACAGGAGATCGTCCTGCAACAGGTACCGCCAGCGTTTATGTTTGGCAGTTTTAGTTTGGATATATAGACTAAGTGTGGCTACATCTATAGCTGTCAAATTAAAGAACGGACTGTGGAGCAATAGGAAGATCCACTCTTCGCCGCTCATAGGTTTTGTTTGTTCGGCCTGTAAATAGCGGAATACGTTCAGCAATTGTTGCACCAGTGGCAGGTCTAATATATTTACAGGTCGCTTTACCCAATAGGGAAGCTTTCTTCTTTCAAGGGAATCAATGATAGAAGCTGCCTGTTTGTGCTGGGCATAGAGTACGGCTACGTTGTTCAAAGCAACACCATCAGCATGCAGGCGTTCAATGGCATTTACGATCTCTGCATCTTCGTGGAGTTGATTATAATAAATACTTACTGAGGGTGCCGGTGATATTTCGGCTTTAAAACGTTGATTGGCAGCAATAATATTTTTATCCAGTTCCAGTTCTTGCAACTGATTAATAAGGCGCTGTCGGTTTTGCCGGATGGAAGCCATTGATTTATCCAGGATCAGTTGAGAGGAACGATAGTTCTCTTTCAGTACGATCACCTTGATGGTATTCCTGTAACGTTCATACACCTCTTTAATATTCTTCAGCCGCGCGCCCTGAAACTCGAAAATGGACTGATCATCATCCCCTACAATAAATAAATTCGGATCTTCCCAATAGTCAGCGAGCATGTTCAGCAATTCGCTTTGCGCGCCACTCGTATCCTGGAACTCATCTACTAGCAGGAACTGAAAGCGTTCCTGCTGCGATTGCAAAAAATCCGGCCGCTCTTTGAATGCTTTCAAAACCCACAGGATCATGTCACTGAAGTCATATCGCCCCATTTCTTCCATCCTTTGCTGATACAGGGGATAAAGCATGGCCGCAGCACGGGTCCGCTCCATTTTTTCCGTTTCCTTCTTTATATCCGCTTCTTTCAGATCGCCTACTTTTATTCCGGTTTTTGCATTGGCGCGTTTATAGATGTATTTTTCCCTTTCGGGAAGACTTTCTATGTAAAAATCGATAGCGTTACCCACCTGCTCCGAATTCCAGTCTTCCGACTTCATCAGGTCAAACAGTGATAGCAGGTTTTGGGCATCAAAAAAAATATCGCCCTTCAACCGTCTCAATAAATGACCCGGTTCCAACTTTTCAATGATTTCGTAGATCAGATCCATCCGTTCCAGGTCAGAAATCGGCATCAGGTCCCGTACACCGAAATACTCCATATTGCTTTGGATGATACTATTGCAAAATGCATGAAAAGTGAAAATATGCACCCTGTGGGCAGCCTCGCCTATTATCTGAAGCAGGCGCTTCCGCATAGATACCGTCCCTTCATCGGTAAAGGTGAGGCAAAGAATTTCCTGCGGTTTTACCTGCGCTTCGCTTCGTAATAAATTGGCGATGCGCATGGCCAGCACTTCGGTTTTACCTGTGCCCGGTCCGGCTATCACCATTACCGGACCATAAATCGTATTTACTGCTTCCTTCTGCTGCTCGTTTAGCTGTTGGTATCTTTTGAGGAAGAGTTCGTCGTTGAGGATTTTCATATAATTCTGTGCAGTACTTCAAATATACAGAAGCGGGTTGGCACCTTTCACCAACAGATCATTATTGAGATTTTTTCAAACTGTGCTGCCATAAGAATATGTCAGTTACACCTACTGCTGTTTGAGCACTCTGGCAACTACAAAAACAATTTTTTTGTTTTATAAAACAAATTCTTCTTACTTTTGCATTTGGAAATAAATAAAGAAAGGGGCCCTGCAAAGTGCCCCTTGTTTTTTACCTATGACGGACATAATAGCGCAAGTGAAGCAAATGGTGGAGCCAATGCTGGAAGGTACAGATATGTTTGTGGTGAGCATTAAAGTGAAGCCCACCAATAACATTAAACTATTTTTGGATGCCGATGGGGGCTTATCCATCAGCAAAAGCGCTCAGATCAATCGTAAGCTCTATACCGCGATCGAAGAAAAGCAACTATTCCCGGATGGTGATTTTTCACTGGAGGTATCCAGCCCGGGAGTAGATGAACCATTAGCATCGGTAAGACAATATAAAAAGAATATAGGTCGCACAGTGGCAATCCTGTTTACAGATGAAACACCGGAAAAGACAGGTGTTATGAAAGAAGTAATGGAAGACAGCCTTTTACTGGAAACAAAAATTCCTAAAAAGAAAGAGACGGAAACGGTAGTGATACCTTTTTCATCCATAAAAACAATAACAGTACAAATCGTTTTTTAAAAATGTGTAAAAATCATGGCTAGTATCAATTTAATTGACTCATTTCAGGAGTTTAAAGACGCGGAAAATATAGACCGCCCCACCCTGATGAAAGTGATAGAGGATGTGTTCAAAACGCTGCTACGTAAGAAATACGGTACGGATGAGAACTTTGACGTAATTGTGAACGACCAAACGGGTGACCTTGAAATTTTCCGTCGCCGTATTATTGTGGAAGACGGCTTCTCTGAAGACGATAACCTGGAGATCGAATATTCTGAAGCCATTAAAATAGAACCGGATTATAATGTAGGTGAAGAGGTGTATGAGGAGGTGAATGTAATTGATTTTGGTCGCAGAGCTGTATTGGCAGCCAAACAAACCCTTGCATCCCGTATCGGCGATCTGAAGAAGAAGAACTTATTGGATAAATATGCAGACCGCATCGGTGAAATTATCAGCGGAGAGGTATATCAGATATGGAAAAAAGAAATACTGTTGCTGGACGATGAAGGTAATGAGTTGATTCTGCCAAAATCAGAACAGATCCCTACAGATTTTTTCAAAAAAGGAGAAGGCGTTCGTGCTGTGGTGAAAAAAGTGGAAATGAGAAACAATACGCCGGTGATTATTTTAAGCCGTACACATTCTTCCTTCCTGGAAAAACTACTGGAAATAGAAGTGCCGGAGATAATGGATGGCCTGATAGTTGTTAAGAAAATAGTGCGTGAGCCGGGAGAAAGAGCGAAAGTGGCCGTAGAAAGCTATGATGACCGCATCGATCCG
Source organism: Flavipsychrobacter sp. (assembly GCA_035497455.1). GTDB lineage: Bacteria > Bacteroidota > Bacteroidia > Chitinophagales > Chitinophagaceae > JAFIGV01. Next base: position 71,243 of record DATJDL010000014.1, on the reverse strand, counting down.
GTGGGTGCATGTGTGGGTATGAAAGGAAGCCGTATCCACGGAATTGTGCGTGAATTGAGAAATGAAAATATTGATATTATAAACTTCACCAATAATCAGCAATTGTTAATACAGCGTTCATTGACTCCGTCTAAGATCAACAGGATGGAACTGGATCACGAAGACAAGAAAGCGGATGTGTATTTAGATCCTGATCAGGTTTCATTGGCAATTGGTAAGAAAGGGGTGAACATTAAGCTGGCTCAGGAACTCACAGGCTTTAGTATTGACGTGTATCGCGATGTGCAGGAAGAAGAAATGGATTACGATATTGATTTGGATGAATTTGCAGATGAAATTGACAGCTGGGTAATCGATGAACTTAAAAAGATCGGCTGCGATACTGCGTTAAGCGTATTAGATCTCTCTGTAGAAGAATTGGTTCGTCGTACAGATCTGGAAGAAGAAACAGCGAAAGAAGTGCAGCGCATTCTTAAGGCCGAATTCCAAAGTGAAAAGGGTTAAGATGCAATAGTGATAAATAACTTAAAATGCTTTATTAAAGCAAAATGTGTAGGTTTGTATGTTTTATCAATACAACCCTCTCAAACAGGAACAACCTGACTGATTAAAAAGTAGAATGGCAATAGTAAATAAAACACCAAGATTACTTGCTGCGGCAAAAGAGTTTAATATCGGTAAGGATACCCTTGTGGAGTTCCTTACCGGTAAAGGCTTTGATATAAATGCAAGTAATCCGAATACGAAGATCACGGAAGAGATGTATGATGCGCTGGCAGGCGAGTTTGCACAAGACAAAGCGGCCAAACGCAAAAGCGAGGCAATAGATTTGCCACGGGGGGGTAGCGTGCAAGATCTGAGGCTGAAAGAAGAACCGAAAAAGGAAGAGATCAAGAAAGAAGAGCCCAAAAAAGAGGAGCCGAAAAAGGAAGAACCGAAGAAAGAGATACCTGTTGTAGAGGCTCCTCCCGTAAAAGAAGAGCCGCCTGTAGTGGAAGTGAAAGAAGAGCCCCAACCGGAACCTGCACCCCCGGTTCAGGAAAAACCGAAAGTAGAAGCTCCTATAGAAACCGACGAAGGAGCGCCGGAAGATGAAAACAGCCATATAGAGGTAAAATCTCCTAAATTAGAAGGACCTAAGATTCTCAACAAGATCAACTTGGATGAAATGAATCTGAGCACACGTCCTAAAAAAGGTGCTGCAAAGAAAACTACTACGAAGAAAGAAGAAAAAATAGCCGAGACTCCTGAAGAAGAAAAGGTAACTGCTAATAAAGAAGAGAAAATTGAGGAAGAGGTAAAAGAAGTTCCAAAATCTGATCCCAAACCGGAAATGCCTTCCCCTCCTTCTGCCCCCGCTCCCGAAATACCGGAGGCAAAACCGGAAGAAGAGAAGAAAGAGCATATAGAGATGAAGGCTCCTAAATTGGAAGGCCCTAAAATATTAGGTAAAATCGAACTGCCGGTATCATCTCCTTCACGTAATGACAGTAGAGAGAAAAGAAACCGTAAGCGCATCCCGGTAGCGAAAAAGCCTGAAAGCTTCAAACCTGGTCAAACACAGCCCGGACAGGGGCTGGGAGACCGCCGTACAGGCCCGGGCGGACCGCATCCTGGTAGCGGGCAGCGTGATTTCAGACCCGGCGGGCAAGGCGGAAGCGGTGACAGACGCGGTGGTTTCGACCGCAACAGACCGGGCGGCGGTGACCGCAGAGGCGTGCCACAAACTCCGCAGCAGCAGGAAATCGACCAAAAAGCTATACAAGATAAGATCCGCCAGACACAGGCAAAACTTGCCGGTGGCGGAGGTGGAAGAAATAAAAACCAGAAGTCGAAATATCGCCGCACCAAACGCGAGGAGATGGCTGAAAAGCGTGCAGCAGAGGAAAGCGGTTTAGGTGATCGGAAAATACAGGTTACAGAATTTATTTCTGTGAGCGAATTAGCCAGTTTGCTGGATGTAAGTTTTGCCGATGTGATCAGCAAGTGTATGGGCTTGGGCATCATGGTGTCTATCAATCAGCGTTTAGATGCGGAAGTGATAGAACTGGTGGCCGAAGAATTTGGGTACGAGGTCGAGTTTATCAACCTGGAACAAGAAGCCGATAGTGAAGACGAAGACGATGTAGATGATGTGGAAGATCTGGAGCCAAGAGCACCGATCGTTACCATCATGGGTCACGTAGATCATGGTAAAACTTCCTTACTGGATTACATACGCAGTGCGAATGTGGTAGCGGGAGAAGCCGGAGGCATTACCCAACACATTGGTGCTTACCAGGTAACTACAGCTGACAATAAGAAGATCACCTTTTTAGATACACCCGGTCACGAAGCGTTTACCGCCATGCGTGCCCGTGGTGCAAAAGCTGCTGATATAGCTGTTATCGTCATCGCGGCTGATGATGCCATCATGCCGCAAACAAAAGAGGCGATCTCGCATGCTCAGGCAGCCCAATTACCGATGATCTTTGCTATCAATAAAATAGACAAAGAAGGCTCCAACCCCGAAAAAATAAAAGAACAGCTTGCTCAACAAAATATATTGGTGGAAGACTGGGGTGGAAAATTCCAAAGCCAGGAAATATCTGCTAAAAAAGGACTTCATGTAGATCAACTGCTGGAAAAAATATTGCTGGAAGCAGAATTGTTAGACCTTAAAGCTAATCCCGATCGTGGGGCTGTCGGTTCTGTAATCGAAGCGTCTTTGGATAAGGGACGTGGCTTCCAGGCTACCATTTTGATACAGAATGGTACCTTGCAACAAGGAGATATGGTAGTGTGCGGGCAATATTATGGTAAGGTAAAAGCGATGTTCAATGAACGTAGCCAGCGCGTGACCAAAGCAGGGCCATCTGCACCGGTACAAATATTAGGACTGAACGGTGCGCCGCAGGCAGGTGAAAAACTAAAAGTGTTCGAAGACGAAAACGAAGCCAAACAAGTGGCAACACATCGTTCGCAGATATTACGGGAACAAGGTATCCGTACCCGCAAGCACATTACATTGGATGAGATCGGCCGTCGTCTTGCATTGGGCAACTTTAAAGAGCTTTCTGTGATCATCAAAGGTGACTTCGACGGTTCAGTAGAAGCGTTGAGTGACTCTCTGCAAAAATTATCTACCGAAGAAGTGGCTGTGAACGTGGTACACAAAGGCGTGGGGCAGATTACCGAATCAGATGTCTTGTTGGCAACTGCATCAGACGCCATCATTATTGGCTTCCAGGTACGACCGTCGTCGCAGGCAGGGAAACTCGCAGAAAATGAAAATATCGAGATCCGTACTTACTCTATCATTTACGACGCCATCGAAGAAATCAAGAGTGCGATGGAAGGATTGTTGGAACCGAAAGTGGAACGCAAGACAGTCGCCAATGTTGAAGTTCGTGAAGTATATAAGATCAGCGGCGTAGGAACAATTGCAGGTTGTTACGTACTGGATGGAAAAATCGCACGCAATTCGAAGATCAATCTCGTTCGCGACGGTATTGTAGTGTACAATGGTGAATTGGCTTCTCTGAAACGTTTTAAAGATGATATGAAAGAAGTAGCTGCAGGCTATGAATGTGGTATGTCCGTGAAAAATTACAACGATGTGCGTGAAGGCGATATCATAGAAGCATATGAAGAAGTGGCAGTGAAGCGTACTTTGTAGCAAAATGACGATAATATTAAACCGTTAGTCCTCGAGAAAAGGGTTAACGGTTTATTTTTTAGATAGGAACGGAGAATGACAACAAGTCTATTATGCAGTTTATTTTTGTGTCAGGAACAACGATAGCTCCGGAAATATACTGCATCGTCAGCTAGATGATTATTATTCATTTACTGCATGCCTCTTTGAGTTAATGGACTTGTACACTCAATATACCTTATCTTCTATTTTTAAATTTTTATTTTTGAATTTAATATATGATTGACAAACTGGAAGTCATAAAAGCAAGATACAACGATCTGGAAATTGCATTGACCAATCCTGAAGTGGTAAGTGATAACAAGCGGTTTTCTACCGTTAGCAAGGAATACAAAAAACTGGAGCCGATAGTTAACAGCTATAAGAAGTATCGCACCTGCCTGGACAATATTGAATTTGGAAAGGAGGTATTGCAAACCGAGAGCGATGAAGAGCTGCGCGATATGGCGAAAGAGGATCTCGAAAAGCTGGAAGTGCAAAGAACGGAATTGGAAGATGAAATTCGCCAATTATTGATACCCAAAGAAGCGGAAGATGAGAAAAATGCGATCATAGAAGTTCGTGCCGGTACAGGTGGAGATGAAGCGAGTTTATTTGCCGGTGATTTGCTGCGTATGTATATGCGGTATTGTGAGCGTAAAGGATGGCGTATAGCAGTGCTTTCGGAGACAGAAGGCACCGTCGGTGGCTATAAAGAGATACAGCTGGAAGTGCAGGGAGAGGATGCGTATGGCACATTAAAGTTCGAAAGCGGTGTACACCGTGTTCAACGTGTGCCGGCGACAGAGGCGAGTGGGCGGGTGCATACTTCTGCAGCTACTGTAGCCGTCATGCCGGAGGCAGATGAAATAGATTTTGAGCTGAAGGAAAGTGATTTGAAAATGGAAACAGCCCGAAGCGGTGGCGCGGGTGGGCAGAATGTGAACAAGGTGGAAACCAAAGTGATCTTAACACACGTGCCGACCGGCACCGTGATCACTTGTCAGACGGAGCGTACACAGCTGGGAAACCGTGAAAAAGCAACGCAAATGATGCGTACGAAACTCTATGAAGAACAGGTACGTAAGCATGAAGAAGAGATAGCGCATCGTCGTAAAAGCTTGGTAAGTACCGGAGATCGTTCGGCTAAAATCAGAACGTATAACTATCCCCAGGGACGGGTGACAGATCATCGCATTAATATGACCATCTATAATCTGGACGATTTTATGAACGGCAATATCAATGACATGATCGAAGCGTTACAGTTTGCAGAGAATGCAGAAAAGATGCAGGCAGGAGAGACCGTGATTTAGAAAAAGATTTCATGATGGTCGCGCCTTCGGCGCGACCATCATGAAATCAACTTATAATTTTCGAAACTATTTTTATTAAAAATCAATGGATACAACACCCCGTTTTGATCTGGTAGAGATCGTTCAAACCCTCGCAGCACGCAGGAGGTTCATCCTGATAGTAACCGTATGCGCAGCAATTTTCGGTGCTTTGCTGTACCTCCTCTTACCTAAAGAGTACGAGGCTAAATCGAGCGTGTTCGTAGCCAACCCCATCTATACCGACAGGGGAAATATATTCAGAAACACGAATGCAGCGTATCTGGATTATTTCGGTGATGAAGATGATATCGATAAAGTGATGGCAATCGCTACCTCTGAACAATCCATTAAAAAACTTATCGCCAACCACCATCTTGCCGAGATCTACGAAATAGATACAACGAAGATCAAGAACAAGAAAAAATTACTGAACATCGTAAAAGACAATTTGAACCTGAGGCGCACTGAATTCCAGGGGATGGAGTTTTCTTATTCCTACAAAGACCGGAACCTGGCTACTGCCATCGTAAACGACGCTATCCAGATAACCGGTAACATGTTCCAGGAGTTTTATACGGAGTTGAACAGTAACGTAGTGGTAGAGCTTGAAAACCAGAGCAGGCAGGCAGATAGCAGCATTTCAGCCTTGACGGATTCATTGGCGATTCTTCGCAACCAATTCGGTATCTATGACATTCTAAGTCCTACGCGTCAAACCATTATCAATGGATCTATTCAAAAAAGAGGAACCGGTGACTTCGGTAAAGCGATAGAACAGATCCAGAATATCGAAGCCATGAAGGATCAGTTGGTAAAGGACCGGGCGCAAAATATGTCGCTGCTCAATGAATTTAAAACAGGTATGGCCATCAATAAAAAAGGTTTATTGCGCGTAATAAGTCCTGCGAATGCCGAAGAAGCGAAGCAAAAAGGACTGGGTGGTCTTCTCACAGTAGTGGCTTTTGCCTTAATCGGCTTTTTTTTCAGTGTCATTTGGTCCTTACTCGCAAGTTACTACAAGGCATTGAGCGCTAACAGATAATATGTTTCCTTCATCATTCGGCATAAAAGATAAATGGTATCAGACCGGTGCATTGCTCATGCTGGCATTGTGCTTCGTTGCCTATGCTTTGAGTGAAACGGCTTTTTTTTTAGTACTTCCGTTCGGTTTCCTGCTGGTGCTGGCTACTATTCTTAACTGGAAGTTTATTTACTGGATACTGATAGCGAGCTTACCGGTGTCCATTTTCCTGGACCTGGGTCCGGTTTCTACAACACTTCCGGATGAGCCCTTAATGGGATTGTTCCTGATGGTCTTCCTGGTACTGTATGCCAGCAACCCCAAAGTACTACCTGAATGGTGGTGGCGAAATCCGATCGTATTGATCGTAGTCCTACAGTTTGTTTGGCTTTTTATCCCTTTCATTTTTTCCGAAGAGAAACTGATCTCTTTCAAATTCATCGTAGCGAAAAGCTGGTTTCTTGCCTCATTTTTCCTGTTGCCAATAGTGGCTTTTCGGGATAAGAAAGACCTGGTGATGGCGTTTAAGTTACTACTGGTGCCAATGATCATCAGTATGTTTATCATTGTAGCCCGTCATGCTATTGCAGGCTTGGATTTTGAATCCGTGGAATTTGCGATAAAGCCGTTGTATTACAATCACGTAGAATATTCTACGGTCATTTCCATGTTTTTCCCGCTGGTGTATATTGCCTGGCTGCTGGTGGATAAGCGCCGACCGCTGTTAAAGCTGACGCTGCTTTTCTGCGTAATATTTTTCTTGCCTGCTATCTATCTTACGTATGCAAGAGCGGCCATGCTGGCTGTTATTTTTGCCTTTGCTGTCAACATCGCCATCAGAATGCGCCTGGCTGGCTTCATCATGCCTGTTTTTTATGCGGCATTGATAGCGTTGCTTGTATTCATGGTGAACAACAATAAATACATCGCGTTCCGGCCAAATTATGAGAAGACCTACATGCACCGGGATTTTGCCGATCATATTGTTGCTACGTTCAGAGGTACAGATATGTCTTCCATGGAGCGTATCCACCGGTGGATTGCTGCAATAAGGATGAGCCAGGACAGACCGATTACCGGCTATGGACCGAATTCTTTTTATTATTACTACAAGCCGTATGCGCTGCCAATGTTCCGCACTTATGTAAGCCGTAACGAAGAGAAGTCTACCACGCACAACTACTACCTGTTTATGCTGGTGGGGCAAGGTGTGCCGGCAATGCTGCTATACGGCGTGCTGGTGATGGTGGTATTCGTGCAGGCGCAACGCATTTACTACCGCTTTCGGGACCCATTCTATAAAAAAGTAACAATGGGTGTCATCATGGTGTTTGCAGCAGGTTTTGTCAATAACTTCTTTTCAGAGCTGATAGAGACACATAAAGTCGGCGCCTTATTCTATTTGTCGCTGGCCGTGCTGATCATACTGGATAGAAAAAGCAAACAGCTGTCTGATAGAGAAAAATCACTTTTACATTAACTGTTTGCCGGTTCGTATTACTTCAGCAGATTCCGGATTTTAATTGTGTCCGGCGTGGAATATTGTCGGTGAACATTTATCTCCGATATTACCCTCGCTGCCAAAGCCAGAATTATGTTATTCCTAGTTTATAAACACCGTTTTTACATTCACGAACTCGCGGATGCCAAACTCGCTCAGCTCCCGTCCGTAGCCGCTTTCCTTAATACCCCCAAAAGGTAACCTGGGATCAGAATGAACAAATGCATTGACGAAGCAACTACCTGCCTGTAATTCCTTGGCGGCTATTTCCTCCGCACGCTTCCTGTTTTTGGAGAAGATGCCTGCTCCCAATCCATAGATACTGTCATTGGCTATGCGGATGGCATGAGCTTCATCTTTGGCCTCCATGATGGCTGCTACGGGTCCGAAAAGCTCTTCATCATAAGCAGGCATTCCCTTTTTTACGCCGGTAAGAATAGTAGGGGGATAAAAAGCTCCTTCTCCTTCGGGAATAAAGCCGCCGCATAAAAGCTTCGCCCCTTTCTCTATACTTTTTACAACCTGTTGGTGCAGTTCATCCCGCAGATCCACGCGCGCCATAGGACCTATTTTATTAGCATCATTGAAAGGATCGCCGAACCTCGCGTCGGTAAACGCTGCCAGCATACCGTCTTCAAATTGTTGAAGCACTGCTTTTTCCACTACAAATCGCTTCGCAGCCACACAACTTTGTCCGCTATTCACCAGTCGACCATCTACGCAGGTTCTTACGGCGAGTTTCATGTCTGCGTCTTTGAGGATGATATAAGCATCACTTCCACCGAGCTCCAATACTTGCTTTTTAATGTGAGATGCCGCTGCGCTTGCTACATCTTTACCGGCTGCTGTGCTGCCCGTGAGCGTGATAGCTGATATAGCCGGGTGGGCGATCAGTTCTTTAATATCTTTGGAAGGAAGCAATAACGTTTGAAATAATCCTTTTGGTGTGCCTGCATCTTTCAATATCTTCTCGATAGCCAAAGCACAGCCTGATACATTGGAGGCATGTTTCAGCAATAGCGTATTGCCTGCCATGAGTATCGGACCCATAGCCCGGAATACCTGCCAATACGGGAAATTCCAGGGCATGATCGCGAGTACCACACCGAGTGGCTGGTAACTTACATAGCTTTTTTTTGCATCGGTATCCACTACCTGATCTTTCAAAAACCGGGATCCGTTCTTTGCGTAAAATTCCAGCGTCATGGCACATTTCTCTACTTCCGCCATGCTTTGTGAAATCGGCTTTCCCATTTCGGTTGTAGCAAGTGTAGCAAGCGCCTTTTGATTTTTGCGAAGTTGGGCCGCTATATTCTTTAAAACAGCCCCTCTTTCAGGAAACGATTTTTTGCGCCACTCTTCAAAACATTGGTGGGCCTTTTCTGCTGCTTTTGCCGCCTTGATGGCATCTATGATGATGTATTCTTTTATCAGTTTCCCGTTGACCGGATTAATGGAAGCTATCTTATTCATGTGGTTTTGGTGATTAGAATTGAAGTTTGAAAACAGGTTGATGATTCAATAATGAAGCGGTTAAGGTGGAATCTTTCGTTCATGTTATTTATTGTTCTCTTTGTGCGAAGCCGCTGAACAGAAAAAAGAATGTACAGGAATGCGATACAACAGATGCTTAATAGCAACGACCTTGCAAAAGGCATAAAATTCACTGGTCAAAATTAAATAACAGCAGCGCATGAAAAGGTTTATTACTTTTGCCGCCCATATAAATCGCTGTTAAAAATGACTCCTGATACCATCAAATTCGGTACCGATGGATGGCGCGCCATCATCGCAAAAGATTTTACAGTTTACAACGTAGCGCGTGTGAGCGCAGGTCTGGCGAAATGGCTGGATGAAGGTGCCACCGTAGTAGTAGGACATGATTTTCGCTTCGGCGGCGAAATGTTTACGGAAACCGTAACCAAAGTACTTTGTGCGAACGGCGTAAAGGTGAAGCTTGCAAAAGGTGCTATCAGCACGCCTATGATCTCTTATGGAGTACTGGCGTTAAAGGCGCACCAGGGCGTGGTCATCACAGCTTCGCATAACCCGCCGTCTTATAACGGGTACAAGCTGAAAGGTGCCCATGGCGGGCCTTCCAGCCCTAAAGATATTGCAGCGGTAGAAGCATTGATCCCTGAAGAATATTCATATAACGAACAATCCCTGGCTTACTGGGAAGAAAAAGGATTGCTGGAATACGTGAACCTGGAGGATATGTATGTATCGTACCTGCAAACCAAATTTGATTTTGAAGCACTGAATAAATCACCTTTCAAGATGGCGTATGATGCCATGTATGGCGCAGGACAGCATGTAGTGCGCAGGCTGCTGCCCGATGCCGTATTGCTGCATTGTGAGAACAATCCCGGTTTTATGGGACAGGCACCGGAACCCCTGGATAAGAATTTGCAGGAACTGGCAAAAACCATGCGTGATACCCCGGAACTGAAAATAGGACTGGCTACAGATGGAGATGCAGACCGGATCGGTTTGTATGATGAAGAGGGAAATTTTGTAGATGCTCATCATATTTTGCTGCTGCTGGTACACTACCTGTATAAGTATAAAAACATGAACGGTAAAGTGGCGATTGCGTTCTCGGTGACAGATCGTGTGAAAAAAATGTGCGAAGCGTACGGACTGACCGTAGAGGTAACGCCGATCGGTTTTAAATACATTAGCGAGATCATGGTGCACGAGGATGTATTGGTAGGTGGCGAAGAGAGTGGTGGCATTGCCGTGAAAGGACATATCCCTGAACGCGACGGCATCTACGATGGTCTGTTGTTGTACCAATTCATGACGGAGACCGGGAAGACCCTGAAAGAACTGATACAGGAAGTATATGAAGTGGTAGGCGCTTTTGTGTACGAGAGAAATGACCTGACACTGGAAAATTCGAAGAAGGAAAGCATCATCAACAAAGCCCAGGAAGATGGCTACGGAAAATTCGGAAAATATACATTTAACCGCCGCGAAACTATTGACGGTGTGAAATATCACCTGGACAATGGGGGGTGGATGATGTTAAGGGCTTCCGGTACAGAACCGTTGCTGAGGATCTATGCAGAAGGCAACAGCAAGGAAGAAACGCTGGATATCCTGGAAGAAGTGAAGATGGAAATATTGTAAGAAATTATTTTGGTCAAATATTTTTAAGAAAGGTGGATAGTGATATTCACCTTTCTTTTTTTATGTCAGAAATATGCATAATGCTGATTGCCTGTCAAGATTAATAAATACTTAATCCGTGTATTTTTTGCCTTTACAAAATACTCGGACTTTTGTATCTGAAAATCCATAAAGCAATCTCTCATGAAAAAAATAGCCTTATTATTTGCCAGCGGGACAATAGCCGGAGTGGCTATGGCGCAAACACCCATTCCGGTCACAGGAACCAGCCTGAATTATACGCAGAACTTTAACACGCTGGATACGGTCTCTGTCACTCCCTACAATACCAATCTCCCTGCGGGTTGGGGTCTGGCAGAAACCGGTACCAATGCCAATACCAGCTACAGAGGTGGCATGGGTACATCAAATTCCGGAGATACCTATGCCTTTTTTGCAACAACCGCTTCCGGCGATCGTGCTTTGGGCGGGTTAGCCTCCGGAAGCCTGCTGCCGGGCTTCGGTGCGATTTTCACGAATAGTACTGGTTCAGTTATTACTTCTTTCAATATTAGCTATAAAGGGGAACAATGGAGACTCGGGCAGGCAGCATCTAACGTAGATACATTGACTTTCATGTACAGCACGAACGCTACGAGCCTTAATGATGCGGCCGCCACCTGGATGACAGTTCCGGCAGTATCTTTCACCTCTGTCGTAACATCCGGTACTGCAGGGGCTATGGATGGAAATATGAACAGTGCTAATGTGAATACATCCGTTGTTGTTACTATACCCGTAAGCGGAACGCTCTATATCAAATGGACAGATCCCAACATTATCGGAAATGATGATGCACTGGCAATCGACGATCTGAACATTACGTTTGCTACTGGTACCCCGCCACCACCCGGTTTCAAGCCGGTTATCGTAGGACTTTCACCGGCCGACAATAGCAGCAATGTGGCTACTTCGGTAAATAGCTTACAGGTCACATTCGATAGAAATATTACAGTTGGAACAGGAAGTATCATCGTAAAAAACCAAACAGACCAAACCCACCAAACCATTACCCTGCCCTCTTCCAATGTAACGACCAGTGGGAAAACAGCTACCATTGCTAACCTGACATTTGTACAAGGTAAAACCTACCATGTAACATTCGATTCTGCAGCATTTGATACGGCCGGTTACAAATGCTCAGGGATTTACGATACGTCAGGATGGAATTTTTCTACTGTTCAGGGAGTGCTTACCTCGTTGAACGAAACCTTTGATGCTTCTTGTCCTGCCGGTCTGCCCTTAGGTTGGACAAAGTACAGCGTAGTAGGACCTGGTCAACAATGGACTTGCCATAGTTTCGGTTATAACAATACGCCTGCCATGTCTATGAATGGCTATCAAAATGGTAATAATGACAACCAGGATTGGTTGATCACACCGCAACTGGACCTAAGCAGCATGACGAATGCCTATTTTGCTTTCCGTGCCTTCAAAAAATTTGCCGGTGACGATATTCATGTATTGGTTTCCAATGATTACGACGGTTCACACAATCCCACCGATCAAACGTTTTCCTGGACTGATCTCAACGTCAGTTTTACAGGCGTAGATACGAATTTCAACATCTTCGGAGGAAATATTACCCCTTTCAAGGCGACGCCTATGCATGTGGCATTCAGGTATACTTCTTCCACCGCAAACGGTGCGCAGTGGAAACTGGATGATGTCATGATCTCTGGAACCGCATCGCTGATACAAGCCGATAAATCTGTGTTGCAATTTGCCGTGCTGGGCGATGCAACCCCTTATGAATTGACCTTAGGGTGCGCCTTTAAGGCAGGTCGTTACGATCTCGGCATCTATGATCTTGCCGGTAGAAACGTATACAGTCAAACCCTGACTATAGTGGGTGACACGCCACGACAGGTTATTTCAGGATTCAATTTATCAAAAGGAATGTATATCATAAAGATAGCTGACGGAACAGCATCAGGCGCATCCAAATTGATTATCCGTTAACTAAAGAATACCTTTTTTCAGGTCCTGATAATATAAAGCTATCAGGACTTTCTATTCTTAATAAACATATATCTGCCCAAAATAGCTTAAATTGTGCCCCATGAAAAAATTATTGACGTTGTTGGCTTGCCAGTTTGTACTCATAGGATCTTCCTATGCACAATCTTTGGCGGAGCAGGGCTGCGGTACCGTGACTACCGAAGCACAAATGGATAGGGTACATCGCTATGTAGCGAATGAAGATGCCGTAAGAGCTAAAACTACAGCCGGTGTGGATAGCATTCCGTTAAGTATCCACATTGTAGGTACTACTGCGGGTACGGGCTACTATGAGTTGGAAAAATTATTCCCATTGTTATGTAAACTGAATAACGACTTTGCTCCTACCGGTTTCCATTTTTATGTAGTATGGCCTATTCACTATATCAATAACGACAATTACTATATCCATACATTCGGCGGTGGTTATCAAATGATGGCCAACTATAACATTGCTAATACCGTTAACGTCTATTTCGTGGAAGATCCGGCAGGCAATTGCGGGTATTTTTCTCCCAGTGTAGATGGCGTGGCTATCGGCAAAAACTGTGCTGCTATCAACAGTACGACCCTGACACACGAGCTAGGTCACTTTTTTGATCTGCCGCATACCTTCTACGGTTGGGAAAACGGGAACACCCCTTCCATCAAAGAGCGCGTAACAAGGACTACAGGTGCTAACTGCAACGTGGCAGGCGATGGCTTTTGCGATACCGATGCGGATTACCTGAGCTACAGATGGCAATGTCCTTATTCAGGTGTCACACTTTACGATCCGGTAGGCGTAGCGTTACGTCCGGACAGCTCATTGTATATGTCTTACACCACGGACGCGTGTATGTCCAGGTTCTCCAATCAGCAAATGGGAACTATGCAAAGTAATCTCTACAATCAAAGACCTAATTTGCTTTCTTTCTCTTACCCGAGTTACTCGGCTATGGATACCCCTAACCTGATTACACCAAGCGATACAATGTACGGCAGCAACACGACCGTTAGATGGAACAAGGTAAACGGAGCACAATACTACCAGATAGTAGTAACGCTGAAAAACATTACATCGATCATCAGGCAACGTTCGCTTACTACAGATACATTTATCAACCTTAACTTCCCTCTCGTGGATGCTGAGTATATTGTAAATGTTATTCCTTTGAATGCCCGTAACCTTTGTGGTGAAAAAACAAGAAAACATCCGTTTGTATACCGCACCAATGATCCTACAGGTATCCACGATGTGTATAGCAATAATTTGCTGGCAGCTTATCCTAACCCGGCAAATAACACGCTCACACTTTCCCATCAAAACCTTAATGCCGGGGAGTATCAACTGCAAATACTGAATGTGGGTGGACAGGTAGTGCGCAACGAAACGATAAAATACAAAGGAGGAAGTGCTGCTGTGTCACATATAGATGTCAGCAACCTTATCAACGGTATGTATCATGTTCGTCTTACCGGGAAAGGCTTAAATACAGTATCAAAATTCTTTGTACAACACTAGGAACCTTTTAATAATAAGGCAAAGGTCGGCAACATGCGTTGCCGACCTTTTTTGCGCTATAAATAGTGGTTTTTTAGCGAGGGGTAGCAGATTTTGAATATGTGCTGCTTCAGGAATATGAAGAAATCTTCAGGGACGAACACCGCTCATCAAACATCAGAAGACGGTGCGAAGCTTTCACACGGGGTAATTAATTCACTCCCATTTCTCCCAGCCGATCTTTTACAAAACTGCCTATTTCGTTGATATACTCCGGAGAAAGATCAAAACGAATACCTGCGGTATCATACAATTCCTTCAATGTTTTGGTGTAACCCAGGCTCAGTGCTTTCATGTAATTGTCGAGAGCCAGCTCCGGGTTGCCGCGGTATTGCCGCCACATGGCAAGTGCCCCGAGTTGGGCAATACCATATTCGATATAATAAAACGGTACTTCATAAAGATGTAATTGCTTCTGCCAAAAGAAAGAGCGGTATTCTTCAAAGCCGGTCCAATCGGTCAACCCTGTAGAAAATTCGGAGAGTATGCTCATCCATGCTTCCCGGCGTTGTTCATCCGCGTGACCCACATGTGTATAGATCCAATGCTGGAATTTATCGATCGTAGCGATCCACGGAAGCACCGAGATCACACGCTCCATTTCTTCCAGTTGTGCGCGCTTCAATTCCTTATCGTCGTCGAAAAATACATCCCAGTGTTCCATGCTGAAGAGCTCCATGCTCATGCTTGCCAGCTCGGCTATTTCCATCGGGTATTCCTTAAAAGAACTCAGCAGGAGCGGGTGAGACAGGAAGGAATGCACCGCGTGTCCCCCTTCATGCATCATGGTGATAACATCGCCAATGGTACCCGCTGCATTCATAAAAATAAAGGGCACGCCGGTCTCTGCCAGCGGACAATTATAACCACCGGGAGCCTTACCGATACGGCTTTCGAGGTCGAGACGCTGCATGAAAGACATGGTGCGGATACAATCGCTGAAGAACGGGCGCAGCTTATTAAAAACAGCTATAGTCTTATCCGATAATTCAGTTCCTTTTTCAAACGGTTGCAAAGGTTCGGTTCCTACCGGCTCTGCATCGGTATCCCAGGGTTTCATCACCTCCAGCCCCAGGCGGTTTTGGCGATGTGTTACCAGCATTTTTTGTAAAGGCAGGATATGTTTTTTCACTGCCTCATGAAAAGCGAAACAATCTTCTGCCGTATAATCAAACCTTCCAAGTTCCCTGAACTTATAATCCCGGTAATTATCAAAGCCTGCATTCGTGGCTATTTGCTGACGTAAGGCTATAAGCTTATCGAAGAGGACGTTCAATTCATCTTTATCCTGTAGTCTGCGCTCCGCTATTTTTTTGAAGGCTTGTTCACGCAAGGCACGATCGGGGTTTTGAAGAAAGCGTGCAGCTTGCTGGAGAGTATATTCCTTGTCGTCAATGGTAACGGTCATCTTTCCGGAAATGGCTCCGTATTGCTGTGCGAGCACACTCATCTCAGCCTGGAGCGGCACATTCGCTTCCCGGTAGAGTTGCACGGAGTTTTCAACGCTGCGCAAATAAGGGAAGAATTCAGCGGGATCAAGTTCCTGTTTAAAAGGGGAATCCAACAGTTTCTTATTTAATTCAAAGAAATAGGGTTTCATTTTAGGCTCTATCTCCAGACAGAAATAAGTGAAAGCTTCTTCATAATCTTTGTTGGCGGTATCACGCGTCATATTGATCTGTCTCCAGCAGGCATCTTCGCTGATCACGGCTTCGAGTTCACTTATATCTTTTAACCACTGCAGCAATGCTGCTTTTGACTGAATGCTGCGGTTCTTCAGGTCTTCGAAATAAGATTGTACCTTTTCCCAGGTAGTAAGCTGAAACGTCTCGGGTAAAAAATGACGGGGTGCTTTTTTTATATCGGCTGATGCGGTGATCATGTAGTGAATTTTAGAGGTTGCAAAATACGGGATGGCTGGTAAATGAGATGGTAAAATTGAGAAATCCGGAAAGCGATGGAGCGCCACGGGGGCGAAGCTCAACAGCAGCCACTTCGATGAAGGGCCAACGCTGTAAAAAGCGCTACGGTATTCTCTCCGTCCGCGCAATTATTACTACAATTGTAGCAAACCCACTTTGTAAAGCGTATTCACAGGCTTATTATCCCAAAACAGTTCGAAATCTTCCAGTCCTGCCGATTCATAATTTTCTTTTATCTCCTGAAGGGTAAGAGGATTATCACTACGGGCAGCAATTTCACGGAGCATATCTGCCAGCCATTTGCCATTCTCCACGTCGGTTTTGATGTTGATGGTCGTAGTTCTTGTATGAAACGTGAGGGAAGCCATTTCCCAACTATTGCCTTTCTTTGATTTGGTGATGATTTCCAGTAACGGCGGTTTACCCAGAAACACCAGTTTCGCATGGAGTTTGGCAGCCGGGTCTTCTTCTTCCAGCGTTTTTACAATATAATCAGCTGCTATAGTGGTCTTAGGTACTTTATGCTCAAACCATTTGTGCAGCGGATGATCCAGGCAGGCACCGTGCATATAGTTGAGCAGCGATTTTTTCAATCCGTAACTGAAGGTTTCGTGGTCAGCCCCGGTCGGATCTATATGCACAATATCGTTGTTGGCAAAGCTGCCGATATCTTCAGTTTCCTTCCGTACGTTAAATTTATGTGGCTCTAGGCCTACAGGGCTATGCGCCGTCATGGCAAACTGATGCCAGAATGCCGATTGCAGGATCCCGGCCTGGAACATTTGCCGTACCATCTCCAAAGAGTCGATGGTTTCCTGGGCGGTTTGTGTGGGAAAGCCATACATAAGATAGGCATGTACCATGATTCCCGCTTCGGTAAAATGTTTGTTCACCTTAGCAACCTGGGCTACGGTGATTCCTTTTTGTATGAGTTGCAACAAACGGTCAGATGCTACTTCCAGTCCTCCTGAAACTGCTATGCAGCCGGAAGCCTTCAACAATAAACACAGATCGCGTGTAAAACTTTTTTCGAAACGGATATTGGTCCACCAGCTTACTACCAGTTTACGTTTGATGATTTCCAATGCCAAAGCACGCATCAGAGCCGGTGGTGCCGCCTCATCCACAAAGTGAAAGCCATTTTGCCCTGTTTGCGCCATGATCTCTTCCATCCGGTCGCAAAGGATTTGTGCCGTAAGCGGTTCATAACGTTGTATATAGTCCAGGGAAATATCGCAAAATGTACATTTACCCCAGTAGCAGCCGTGCGCCATGGTGAGCTTATTCCATCTGCCGTCGCTCCAAAGGCTGTGCATAGGGTTCGTCACTTCAATAGCGGAAATGTACTGATCGAGCAGCAGATCGCTATAGTCGGGTGTACCTACCTGTCCTTGCTTGTAATCACTGCAGGACGCATTGTTGACATACACCACGTTCTCATGTATCATGGTAAAGCTGCGTTTCAATTCAGTAAGAGGCAGCTCGTTTTCCACATGCCGGATCAGCTGTTCCATCGGTGCTTCGCCGTCATCCAGTGTGATGAAATGAAAGAACTCAAAAACACGTTCATCCGTCAGCGAACGCAACTCCGTGTTGGCAAAACCACCACCCATTACCAGTTTTACATCCGGGTAATGCCGGCGTATATATTGGGCACAACGGAAGGATGCATAGAGATTACCGGGGAAGGGGACGGAAACAGCCACCAGTTTGGGCTGTACCGATTGAAGATGTCTTTCCAGAATGTCTAACAATAACCCATCAATAAAACCGGGATCCTGTTGCAATGCATCGTATAATTCATTAAAGCTATTCGCCGAACGGCCCAGCCTTTCTGCATAGCGGCTGAATCCAAAATGAGGATCCATACATTCCACAATAAAATCGCTCAGGTCTTCCAGATACATGGTAGCCAGGTGTTTTGCCTTATCCTGAATACCCATGTTGCCGAATGCCCAGTTCAAATCATCCAACTGTGCAAACCGTGATGCTTCGGGCAACCAGCTTCTTTTTACGATCTGGTGTGCCAGCGTGGGTTCTTTACCTTGTAAAAAACGGATCGCTTCATCTATAGTCGCTATATAATCATCGCGCAACATATAGATACGTTGTGCATTCGCTGACCAGTCTTCTTTGGGCTGCACCCTGCCAAAAAGAGCCTGCATCCCCGACGCGGAGAACAATGCCAGTGTTACCTCAATACCCAGATCAGCCTGAAAGGAGGGGATGCTCTTAGTATTCAGGAACCCTTTTAAATAGGCGGTAGCCGGATAGGGGGTATTTAATTGGGTAAAAGGGGGCGTCAGCAAAAAAACAGTAGCACTCAAGTAAGGATCGTTTCGGCAAAATTACGGGATTCGGAAACGGTTTAAGACTCCGGCTGATTCATATAAAAAAACGCTGGTCATAGAAATGTTTTTCCGTTTTTGGAAGATGGTAGAAGTAACGCAACGATATATTTGCATTCTTCTAAAAAAAATCCATTTTATGAAAGGGATAAAAATCCTGTTGGTTGCAGTGTTGCTTTGCCTATCGTCTTTACAGCTTTCAGCACATGGTTATTGGTTGGAGCTGCAAGGTTCCGGGAAAGCTAAAAAGCCTTGTACCATCAAAATGTACTATGGAGATTATCCTGTTGGCGAAAGATTATCGGGTAAGACATTGGATAAAATGAAAGACATAAAAGTATATGTGCTGACACCCTCCGGCGAGAAACAATCCGTGACGATGACACAAATGAATGATTTTTGGCAAGGCAGTTTTACACCACAGGCTAAAGGAAGATACGAGATCATAGGCATCAATGATGAAAGGGAAGTACAGGATTGGACAAAGCACCATCTTGGTATTACCCGGCCGGTGCAATACCTGAAAACAACATATGCAGTAGGACAGGCGGGTGAACAGCAAGCCTCCCTGTTCCTGGATATGAGGGTGGTGAGGATGGACAAAACCAATTATGAAGTGACCCTGTTAAAACAGGGAACAGCATTACCGGCTCAAAAACTGGTGCTGGCAGAGTTTGATAAAGGGGAAACAGAATTCACCACCGATGTTAACGGTAAGATAAACATCAAATTAGACAACCCCGGACTGTATATACTAAGCGTAGACTGGATTGACTATACACCCGGTAGTTTCAAAGGAAAGAATTACGAAACCGTACGCCATCGCCTGGATATAGCAATAGAAAAATAGATGTCTTTTTAGCTGGTGCCTGTTTGTATGATACTTCAGCGACCAGGATATCATTTACCTTATTCGGTTATTGGTGAAGGGTATGTTGCATCGCCAGTATCTCATCCAGGTAGGTACGATCGTTGCTAAGACGGGGTACTTTATGTTGTCCGCCCAGCTTGCCTTTGGCACGCAACCAGCTTTGGAAGGTTCCAACAGCCATATTGTGAACGATGGGTTTGCGCAGGGCAATATCTTTGGTCCGCTTGGCTTCGTAGTCGGAATTTACTTGCTTGAGCGCAGTATCCAATGCATCAACGAATGCATCGAATGAATCCGGCTGTTTCGAGAATTCGATCAGCCATTCGTGCGCTCCGTTTTCAGTACCGGTCATGTACACCGGTGCTGCGGTATAATCGCTTACCACGGCGCCTGTCAGCTCACAGGCCTGAGTAATGGCATAGTCAGCGTTGTCCACGATGACCTCTTCACCAAAGGCATTGATAAAATGCTTCAGCCTTCCGGAAACACGGATGCGGTAAGGTGCGCGCGAGGTAAACTGTATGGTATCGCCTACTACATAGCGCCACAAACCACTGTTGGTACTAATGACCAAAGCATATTGTTTGCCCAGCTCCACATCCTTCAGGGAAAGCGTCTGCGGGTGCTCTTTGCCATATTCTTCAACGGGCATGAACTCGTAGTAAATGCCGTGATTGAGGAATAACAATAAGCCTTCTTCACCGGCTATGTCCTGGGCAGCAAAAAATCCTTCGGAAGCATTATAGGTTTCGAGGAAATGGATGCCGCCGTTCGGAAAGAAACTCTCGAATTGCTTACGGTAAGGCTTGAAATTGACACCCCCGTGAATATACAGCTCAAAATCCGGCCAGATGTCATGAAGGTTATTCGTGTGATTGAGTTCGAAAAGCCGCTTGATAAGTACGATGATCCAGGTGGGGACACCGGCTATATAAGTGACATTCGTATGAACGGTGGTAGAAGCTATCTTATCAATTTTTGCTTCCCATTCATTCATCAGGGTTATGGACGGATCCGGAGTCTGAAGTATCTGTCCTGTAAACGGCATGTTCTGGATCATCACAGCAGAGAGATCACCATAAAAAGATTCAGCATTCAATTGATTGACCTGTGCACTACCGCCTATTACCAGGCATTTACCATTGAAAAGATTGGAATCGGGGAATTGCTTAAAGTATAAGGCGAGTACGTCTTTCCCGGCTTTATAATGATTATCGTCCAGCGTCTCTTTGCTGATAGGTATGAACTTGCTTTTGTCGCTTGTGGTACCGCTGCTTTTGGCAAACCAGTTGATATCGGAACACCAGAGAATATTTTGCTCACCCTGTAAAATCCGGCTGATATAGGGTTTCAGGCTTTCATAGTCATTTACCGGCACCTGGTTTTTGAAATCGGTAATACTGTTGATTTTATCAAATCCGTATTTTTTACCATATTCAGTAAACTGCGCGCTTCCGATCAAATCATTAAAAACCTGCTGCTGTGTGTCGATGGGGTTCAGCACAAAGTTGTCTATCGCGCTTTGGCGCAACTTCATGATGCTTCGCAATGCGGGATTGATAATGCCCATTTAATATTCCAGAAAAACTTTGGTTATTCAAAAAATTAGTCGTCTACTTTATACGTCTTCCGCTTCAGCACAAAATGTTGCCCAAGATACACTTTTCTGACTTGTTCGTCACTAGCCAGCTCTTCTGCCGTGCCGGAGCGTAATATCTTTCCTTCAAACAGCAGATAAGCTCTATCTGTAATGGAAAGTGTTTCATTTACATTGTGATCGGTAATGAGGATGCCGATATTTTTATATTTCAAACGGGCTACTATAGTCTGGATGTCTTCTACCGCTATAGGATCTATACCTGCAAACGGTTCATCCAACAGAATGAATTTCGGATCCACAGCTAGGGCGCGGGCTATTTCCGTACGCCTTCTTTCACCGCCGCTTAGCACATCGCCGGGACTTTTGCGAACATGGGTGAGGCGGAATTCTTCAAGAAGATCTTCCAGTTTCTTTTCCTGCTGTTGCCGGGTCAGCTTTGTCATCTCCAGCACCGCTTTGATGTTATCTTCCACAGACAGCTTGCGGAATACGGAAGCCTCCTGCGGCAAATACCCTATACCCATTTGCGCACGCTTGTACATAGGCAGTTTGGTAATACTTTTACCATCCAGATACACCTCGCCCTCGTCTGGCTTTACAATCCCGACTACCATGTAAAATGAAGTAGTTTTCCCTGCACCGTTAGGTCCCAGCAAACCTACGATCTCGCCTTGGTTCACTTCGAATGAAACGTTGTTTACCACGGTACGGCGACCGTATTTTTTGATAAGACTCTCCGTATGTATCCTTAGCCTTGACATGTTTACGCAAATTTAATAAAAGCAGCCTCATGTAAAGTTTAAATTAATGAAAGCTACCGGTGTGGTTTCTTTTGGAGGACAAGTTTCTGGAATACTGCTGCGAGGAAACGAATGTTCACGGAGCAGCCGATACCGGGGTAGTATCTGGTTAATCAAGCGGGACTCTTTCATTTAGCAGATCCACGTACATCAACAGCGTCTCTACAGGAGGTTTTTTCCCTTCTTCTTTAAATTTTTTCTGTAAATCGGGAAACTCTTTTAATCGTTCTTCCAGATAAGCCTTGCTGAACCTTCTGACGTTGCCGGTACGGAGACTCACTATAGCAAGATTATAATGCGCTGCAGCTGAATATGCCAATGCTCCGACCAGACCGAACATAACACCCATGGTGGTAACATTAGGATCATCGCAGGTTCTGAATACGATAAAATTACCCTGGGTAAGTGATAAAGAAAACCAAGAGCTCATATCATTCAGAAACATAGAATCCCCTTTTACATAAGCGAATATCCTATTCTTAATGTATTTTTTGCTGAGTGAATCTATATCAGACACTAATTTGTATTCCGACCCTCCCGCCCAAACTCTTGCCGATATTTCCCGGGGAATTACCTTCAACGGCGCAACAAAAGCCGGCATTTTGCTTCGTAACTGACCGGCATTCAGGTAAATACCATCCGGGAAAAGCTGTTTTTGCGAAAAGCCTGCCACAGTAAGCAGAACAAAACAAAGGGTGCAAAAAAATAATTTCATGAGAATCAGGAACCAGGCAAAGGTAAAAAATGCCAGGCTGATGAAAATATTGAAATCGCTGTTTGATTCGAACCTTAAGACTTCCCATGTAGCTCCAACGTACCTAAAAAAGCAGCGTTATCCGTATCAAAGTTTCAAACTCGCCCCTTCGGGATGCTCAAATCGCAATATGCCGTAAATCAATCATCCAAATATTTACCTTTGCGCGTTATTATTGTTCCAGGATGAAACTTACCGACCACCTCGCTCAAGCCAAAGACACGATTATTTCTTTTGAAATTTTGCCGCCAACCAAGGGCAAGAGCATAGAATCAATATATAACCATCTCGATCCGTTGATGGAGTTCAACCCTGCATTTGTCAATGTGACTTACCACCGTGCCGAGCAGGTCTATAAAAAGCGCCCGGACAATAGCTTTGAGCGCGTGGAGATCCGTAAACGCCCGGGTACAGTGGGTATTTGCGCCGCGTTGATGAATAAGTATAAGGTGGAAGCTATTCCTCACATGATTTGTGGTGGTTTCAGCAAAGAAGAAACAGAGAACGCACTGATAGATCTTAATTTTTTAGGTGTACGAAATGTACTGGCACTGCGTGGTGACGCAGCCGCAAATGAAAAATTCTTCGCCCCGCATCCTGCAGGCCACCGGTATTCGGAAGACCTGGTGCAGCAAATCATTGATCTCAACAACGGACGCTACCTGGAGGATGACATTATGGACGGAGGTAAGACGGATTTCTGCATTGGCGTCGCCGGTTATCCCGAAAAGCATTTTGAAGCCCCGAATCTCGATACAGATATTTATTATGTAAAAAGAAAAATAGACTTCGGAGCGCATTATGTTACCACACAGATGTTTTTCCGCAACCAGCATTTCTATAATTATATTGATCGTTGTCGCGAGCATGGTGTAACCGTACCCATCCTGCCAGGGCTGAAGCCGCTCACCAGCAAGCGCCAGATGACCATGATCCCTTCCATTTTCAATGTCGAAGTGCCTGTGGAATTTTATACGGAAATGATGAAAGCGAAGAATGAAGCAGCATGTGAAAAAGTAGGGGAAGAATGGCTCTTGGAGCAATGTAAAGACCTGCTGAAAAACAATGTTCCTATGCTGCATTTTTATACATTGGGTAAACCGCATGTGATTTATAATGTATTGAAACGCTTACTCTAAAGAAGCTAGTAATTCATTACCGGAAGATTGTCCAGGTTTTGGAGCAGTGTCAGGGGTTGTTTCGGCTGTTTTGATTTCTTTTTTACCGCAGTGCCGCTTTTTTCTGAAGTAGTTTCTTCTACGTCACCCGTCAAAAGGTTGACATCGGTAACTAGTTTCTTGTTTTTGCCGGTACTTCCGTCCACGCTTTCTTCGGTATAGCCAATAACATACCATTCCCCGTTTTGAAACCGGGAATAGGCGGTAACCATATGGACTGCATCATAAGCGGGAAAATCGAAAACCAATTGCAACGTCCCGTTACGTTTGCCGATCCGGGTAAGATAATCAGCGGCATAGATAACACCGGCGAATGACTTAACGTAGTAACCGTCTTTTCTGGCAAAAAGAATCATCAATATGGCTTGTTGTTCTTTTCGAATGAGGAAACAAACATCCCGGAGCCCATCCTTGTTAAAATCTTCTTTTATCTCTTTTGTAGTAGCATCTTTCGCCCATCCGTTAGGTATGAATCGTTCCGGCGTTTCTGCCACAGAAGAAAGAATGGGCAGGTCGTTTTCCTGCGCAACCGCCATTGTCGTGATCGTACAAATGACTATTGCTGCGATCAGGAATTTCAAAAGAACAGGGTGTAGCATATGATCAGATGTTTGAAGGAATACGAAATTATGGTAGCCCGTTTCTTTACAATTCCATGCTATTGGTGCGATAATTTTCGGTGCTGTCCTATTTTTTGGTAAACACCATTTTGTTCAATATTTCATGGAGCAGTTTCAAACGCACGTCAAACCAGTTTTTGGATTTATCATCCGGTACGGTGAAGTTCATAGCAAAAAAATAAGGGTAGGTACGTACACCGCCTTTATTCATCGATTTATCATGCTCCTTCATAGCAACTATATTTTCAACAAAACCCACTACCCAGCAAAGCATGGTATCATTGGCCAAATAGGTTCCTGTCTTATAATATAATTTATAATCGGCAGTGTCTTCGCGTAACATCATGCTGCGAACAATACGCTGGCTGCGCTCGGAAAAAGGGAGCTCATCAAAATAGAGTTTTTTTACGAACCCCAGCTGTTCGTCGGCAGAGATCTGTAACGTGTCATTCAGCCAAAACTCGTCCATCTTCCCTCGCATATTTTTATTGCCATACTGCACCGTATCCAGGTAATGTTGCAAATAATCCTTACCAATTCTCCTTGCAAGCTCCTGGTAATACCCTACGTTGCTTACCTTAAAAGCTTCACGCATGGTCATATCACGATTCCATTCAGAATTCCAGCGGTTCACGCTGTCCCATTTGATGACCAGTTGTTCATCCGGTGCAATGGCGGTTTCGAGGCCTACAAGGGAATTGAAGATCTTGAATGTAGAAGCAGGGGCAAAGCGTTTAAGACAACGTTCTTTATTGTAATAAAATACCTCTTCATGTGTATGATCGCGGAGAATAAAGCATCCATCCTGGATTCCATTCGCTTTAAACAGCTGTCCCAGATCCTCCTGGTCATGAATGCGCGATTGCGCACAGGATTGTAACAAAGCAATAATGGCAATAAAGAGTGGGTAGTGTAAAAAACGCTTGTGCATGAGGGGAACTAAAATTGCTGTACAAAGGTAGGCAAAGCGGGGTACATAAGTGCCTGCAGCCTTGCGGTTTAAAATTTAGCAGGTATGATCCGGCAGCATTCTTTTCGTGGCGGGGATACAGCGTTTTTCGAAAAAACTAAATGAATTGCATGCCGGTGCTTGCATAGCCAGATCAGATTGTTTGAAAATCTAAAACTTTTAAAATTATCTTTACTGCTAAATTCAAAAAAATTCCCCTAGAAATGAAAAAAATAGCTTTACTCCTATCTTCTTTTTTATGTGCCGGCATTGTAAATGCCCAGATGGCCAATAACGGACTTGAAAATTGGCGCACACTCTCGTCAGGTACTGCTACCAATCTGGAAGCGCCCAACAGCTGGTATGGTGTAGATTCTCTTATCTACTTATACGGACAATTGGCGGGTATCACTCCGGCGAAGACGTTATATAAAGATAACAGCAGCGTACATGGAGGTACATATGCCGCAAAAATGGAGACCAAGAACATGACCAGCTTCATTATTCCGTGTATGCTGGCGAATGCCAATCCATCTTTTAATATTGCCGCTTATTTAGCCAATCCCGGCGGTGCGCTGACCGACTATCTGACTTTTAGTGGTGGTACAGCTGTAACACAACGCTATTATACACTTACCGCATGGGTGAAATACGCTCCTTCCGGCAATGATGTTGGCGCCGTTACGGTAGAGGCCTTTATCGCCGGCGCAGGTGCGGGAGGTAAAGATTCCCTGGTTGGATACGGCGAATATTTTGTACCGGCAATGGCGAATTATGGTGAGATAACCGTTCCGATTTCGTACCCCATAGCCGGCACGACCCCTAATCTGATCCGCGTAACCTTTACCAGCAGCGATCTTTCAGGTCAAAACGGTACGACTCCGCAGGCGGGAAGTATCATGTATGTGGATGATATAAATATCAGCACGACCTCCGGTATTAAAAACCTGTTCCAGGCAGCCAATTTTGCAGAGGTATTCCCAAATCCTGCAAGTAATGTTCTCCATATTAAGTCCGCCGAAACGGGTAAATTGAATATTAAAATTTATGGTGCTAACGGTGCATGGATCCGATCGAATGCATTTATTGGAAACACTACTATTGACCTTACTGACATAGCTCCGGGAATGTACTTTTACGAAGTGACACACCCTGCAAAACAAGAAGTGCAGCATGGAAGATTTTCTGTGGTGAAATAATAGAAATCTCAAATAATTTCCTGCTGAATAAAACCGCCAAACGGCGGTTTTATTTTTTTAGCACCATATAACGGGATTATTTTTCACCGAATCTGTCGCGGCATTTAAGGTATTTAAGTAAAAAATAAGTGCTTTTATAATTGATCTTTAGTCAGTTGTAACATTCAATAAAAAAATTACTACTATTTTTTTGGATAGTTTGCCCCATGGCTCTACCTTTGCCATCCCAAAATGAAAAATACCGTTGTAACGACGGCAAATACTTAAATAAGAAATGAGACACTTAAGTTTTAAAACACAATCAGCTAACGAAAAAATCGTAAAGCGTGAATGGTTTGTAGCAGATGCTACCAATCAGACATTAGGTCGCATGTGTACCCGCATCGCTACGGTGTTGCGCGGCAAACATAAAGCCTACTATACTCCTCACTTTGATGCAGGAGACTATGTAATTGTTATCAACTCAGGTAAAGTTGCACTTACCGGTAACAAACTCGAAGACAAGGAATACCAAACTTACTCAGGTTATCCTGGCGGACAAAAAGCTGAAACAGCTAAGAACCTGCTGAACCGCCGTCCAAATGCAGTGATCGAGCGTGCAGTAAAAGGGATGCTTCCTAAAAACCGTTTGGGTCGTGCTATGGCTAAAAAATTATTTGTGTATGAAGGTGCCGAGCATCCGCACAAAGCACAGCAACCTAAAGAAATGAAATTTTAATCTTTATTAATCTGTTTTAATATATAATGGAAAAGCAAAAAAATGCCGTTGGTCGCCGTAAAGAAGCCGTAGCTCGTGTATATATGAGTAAAGGTACGGGTACCATTACTGTAAACGGTAAAGAATACAAAGAGTATTTCCCTTTGATGTATCTTCAGAACCAGGTGGAATTACCTCTTAAAACTATCGATGCGATCAGTTCATATGATGTAGTCGTTACAGTGCAGGGTGGTGGTCCGAAAGGACAGGCGGAAGCGATCAAACTGGGTATTGCACGTACATTGTGCGAGATCAATCCGGAGTATCGTCCTTCTTTGAAGAAAGACGGGCTGATGACACGTGACCCACGTTCCGTAGAACGCAAGAAATTTGGTAAACGTAAGGCGCGTCGTAGCTTCCAGTTCTCTAAACGTTAATCCCTGTTGGCTATTTATTCATTATTTAACACTAAGAATTTATCATAAATGGAAGATAATAAAACCTTGCACCAACAGCTTCTCGAAGCCGGTGTACATTTCGGTCACCTTAAGAAAAAATGGAATCCTAAAATGCTTCCATACATCTTCGCCGAAAAGAATGGTATCCACATCATTGATCTGAATAAGACCATCGAAGGGTTGGATGAAGCAGCTGCTGCATTGAAATCTATCGCCAAAAGCGGTAAGAAGATCATGTTTGTCGCTACTAAAAAACAAGCGAAAGAAATCGTAGCAGAAGCGGCAGCAAAAGCTAATATGCCTTTCGTTACAGAGCGTTGGTTAGGCGGTATGCTCACCAACTTCCAAACGATCCGTAAGAGTGTGAAGAAGATGCAGAGCATTGATAAAATGCTGGCAGACGGCACTATGGACAGCGTTACTAAAAAAGAACGTCTGACTTTGAGCCGTAGCAGAGATAAAATGGATAAAGTACTGGGTGGTATTGCTAACATGAGCCGTACCCCGGCAGCCTTGTTCATCGTGGATATCAGTCATGAACACATCGCATTGGCAGAAGCAAAGCGTCTGGGTATCACTACATTTGCTATGGTAGATACTAACAGTGATCCTAATAAAGTAGATTTCGCTGTTCCTGCAAACGATGATGCTACCAAGTCCATCGCAATCATTACCAACTATCTTACTGCTGCTATCCTCGAAGGTCTTCAGGAGCGTAGTGAAGTGAAAGAAGAAGAAACAGAAGAAGTAGTAGAAAATAGCCGTGGCATGGAAATGGACGAAGATAGCGCTGATAAAGACAAGCAGGAAGGCGGTCGCAGTGGTCGTGGTCCCGGAGGAAGCGGACGCAGCCGTACCGGTGGTGCAGCAGGTTCCAGAGGTGGCGGAGCCCGTCAGGGCAGTGGTGCCGGCAGACCAGCAGCTAATAAGCGCTAGTTCAAACCAGTCATTTTTGACATATGATCTTCTAAAGCCCCAAGCCAAAATTTGGGGCTTTAGATTTAAATACCGAATTTTGCAGCCTCAAATTGCTAAATCAATTAATAACTAAAAAGGGATAATAAAATGAGTGTTACTATTTCCGCATCAGAAATAAACAAACTACGCCAGCAAACGGGCGCAGGCATGATGGACTGCCGTAAAGCGCTTACAGAAACTAACGGGGACTTCGAAGCTGCGATAGACTGGTTGCGTAAACAAGGGCAGAAAGTAGCTGCTAAACGTAGCGATCGCGAAGCTAAGGAAGGCGTTATTATAGCTAAAACAACTGCTGATAACAAAACAGGTTTCGTAGTGTGTGTAAGTTGTGAAACAGATTTTGTCTCCAAAAATGCTGATTTCGTGGCGTTTACACAAAGCATAGCAGATGTTGCTGTTGCCAACAACGTAAAATCTATCGAAGAGCTGAACGAACAATCCATCAACGGCACTAAAGTTTCAGATCTTATCAATGATAAACTGGCTGCTATCGGTGAAAAAATCGGTATCGTTCGCTTTGAAAGAGTAGAAGCTCCGTATGTGGCTGCTTATATCCATGGGGCTAACCGCATCGGCGTATTGGTAGGTATGAGCAAAGAAGCTCCTGAAGCAGGTCGTGATGTTGCCATGCAGATTGCTGCCATGAACCCTGTAGCGGTAGATGCAAACAGTGTAGCTGCCGAGGTAATAGAACGTGAGCGTGCTATCGTAATGGATACTATGAAAGCAGATCCTAAAATGGAAGGAAAACCTGAGGAAATGCTGGCTAAAATTGCTGAAGGAAAATTGAATACATTCTTCAAAGAACAAACCTTATTGGCTCAGCCTTTTGTAAAGGATGCGGGTAAATCTGTAGCCGAATATCTAAAATCTGCAGGTGATATTACTGTTACGGAATTCAAGCGTGTAGCATTAGGATAATTTTCCTCGATATTATTACTTCTAAAACGCGGACCTTCTTTACGAGAGAAGGTCCGCGTTCTTTTTACTCCTCCTGTTTTGAACCTGCCACCCGTTATGATGCAAAGGAAGCATGCCCCATCTAACTGAAATATATAGTAAAAGTCGCCCGACTGTGAGCGACTTTTACTATATAGAAAAGATAAAAAATTTAGTTCTTGAACAACCGGAAAATATCCAATCCGTTAGCATATACCATCAAAACCAATAGAAGCACTAAACCTACAGTAGTAGCGCGCTCCATTACCTTGTCGCTCACCTTCCTGCCCGTTACCAGTTCAAACATCAGGAAGATCACATACCCGCCATCTAAGCCCGGGATGGGAAGCAGGTTCATAAACGCCAGGATAATCGACACGAATGCTGTAAGATGCAAGAACGTTTGCCAGCTGAATACTGGAGGGAACATTTGTCCGAAACTCACGATACCCCCGAGGCTTTCAGATGCCTTTACTTCCTTTGATGTAAAAAGGAATTTAAACTGCTCCAGGTAAGATCCGAAAGTTTCTACAGTAGTGGTGAAACCTTTTGCTATAGAACCGCCAAAGCCGTATTTAATTGTTTCCAATTGAAAATAGCGTTCTGCATCCGCATTAGGGCGGAATCCGAAGACTCCATCGGCAGGTAGCAGGCCTTTCATGGAAACGATGTTGTTCTTCCTGACAACTGTCAGCGTCACCATTTTCCCTTTATTTTTTTGTTTGGCTTCTTCAAACTGATCGAAAAACGTAACGGGCTCGTTGTTGAGTGCTATGATACTATCTCCTTCTTTTAAGCCTATTTTATCTGCAGCCGTTCCTTTTGATACATCCCCTACTAAAAACGGAGATCTTGTATCTATAAAGCCCCCTTTTTTCCGGCTTTTTATGATCTTACCCACCGTGCCTTCCGGAACATTGATCGTAACCGGCTGTCCGTCCCGTTCTACCTGAAAGCTATTGGCTTGCTGAAAGATAAATTCCTTCATCACCTCGCTAAAGCGTGTTACTTTTTTCCCGCCCACACTGATGATTTTGTCACCATCCTTAAAGCCTACACTTTCTGCCAGGGAATCCGCTGCGATACCATATTTCATATTCTGAACAGGAAGGTATTGCTCGCCCCAAATGCCGAAAATGGCGATATAGATAGCAATAGCGACCAATACATTCATGATGATGCCACCGAGCATAATAAGCAAACGCTGCCATGCTTTTTTAGAACGGTATTCCCAGGGCTGTGGTGGCAGCGCCATCTGCTCTTTGTCCATACTCTCGTCCACCATACCGGATATCTTTACATAACCTCCCAAAGGGAACCAGCCCAAACCGTATTCCGTATCACCTTTCTTTTTCTTGAATAATGCGAAATTCAGCAAACCCGGAAAAGGGAACAGGAAATCGAAAAACAGGTAGAACTTTTCTACCCGGGTTTTAAATAATCTTGCGAAGAAGAAATGACCGAATTCGTGTAACAGGATCAGCAAAGAAAGCGCCGCTAATAATTGTAGCGCCTGCGTCCAGCCTCCGGAGAGTAATAAGACTGTGTTTAGTAGCATTCTGGTTTTGTCAAAAAATAAAGAGAATTAATAAACCGAAAGCTGGCTTTTCTTGACCAGTTCGGCAGCGAAGATGCGTGCTTCGTTATCCGATTTTTCATAATCGTCTAATGTAGGATGCTCAATGAACGTAACTTTTTCTACCACCTGCTCAATCATGTCGCTCATTTCCAGAAAGCCGACTCGGTTATGCAGGAAAGCATCTACCACTATTTCATTTGCTGCGTTCATGACGCAAGGCACGTTACCGCCTTTTTCCATCGCATCTTTAGCGATTGCAAGATTACGGAAAGTTTTATAATCGGGAGCGTCAAAATGCAGTTTACCGTAGTCTTTGAAGCTGAAGCGTTTGAAATCATTTTTGATCCGGTGAGGGAAGCCGATCGCATATTGGATAGGCAGTTTCATATCCGGTAAACCCATTTGTGCTTTCAGCGAACCATCTTCGAACTGCACAAATGAATGGAGAATCGACTCCCGGTGTACTACTACTTCTATCTGGTCATTTTCCAGTCCGAAAAGCCACTTGGCTTCGATCATCTCCAGTCCTTTGTTCATAAGTGTAGCGCTGTCAATAGTTATCTTGGCCCCCATCGTCCAGTTCGGATGTTGCAGCGCATGGGAAGCTTTTACATTGACGAGGTAATTGGGTTTTCTTCCGAAGAAAGGACCACCGGAAGCGGTAAGGATGATTTTCTCAATCGACTTCCAGTTTTCACCTACCAGGCATTGATAGATTGCCGAATGTTCGCTGTCCACCGGAATGATGCTTACATTTCTTTGTGCTGCCAGCCCCATCACCAACTCACCGGCCACCACCAGGGTTTCCTTATTGGCGAGTGCGATATGTTTACCGGCATCTACCGCGGAAAGCACCGAATGAAGTCCGGCAAAACCTACGATGGCTGCCAATACCATGTCCACTGAATCCCAGCGTACCACTTCCATCAGCGATTGATGCCCGCTGAACACTTTTATGGGTAAAGAAGAAAGCGCTTGCTTTACCTGCTCGTACTTCTTCTCATGAGTTACTACTACAGCGTTGGGACGAAACCGTTTCGCCTGTTCGACAAGTAAAGCGTCATTGTCGTGAGCGCTTAAAACTTCCACTTCAAACAACTCCGGGTGCGCTGCCACCACATCCAGTGCCTGTGTACCTATGGAACCTGTAGAACCTAATATTGCCAATCGTTTCATTCCCAAAATATTTTACGAGCCGTATCGCCAAAGTTATTAAATTACGGAAGCCTTCGGCGAAATATCCCTTATTTATATTCGTTAAGATTTTCTAATGCTCTAAATACCATGTTGCAATCATCCACCATCGATTTTTTAAAACAGTTAGCGGACAACAATAGCAAAGAATGGTTCGAAATCCATAAAAAACTATACGATGCTGCGAAGAAAGACCACGAAGCATATGTGAACGATGTATTACAGTCCATGATGGCACGCGAAGAAGGTTTCAGCGGACAAAAAGTGAAAGACTGTGTTTTCAGAATATTCAGGGATGTGCGTTTTTCAAAAAATAAAGCACCTTACAAGACCAATTTCGGAGCCGTATTTGCTAAAGGAGGAAAAAAGACACCAGGGGCAGGTTATTACGTGCATTTGGAACCCGGAAAGAGCTTTGTCGGCGGTGGTATCTGGAACCCGGAAAATGACATATTGAAAAAGATCCGGCAGGAAATAGATTATAACCTGCCGGAATTTGAAAGCATTCTTAAAGAGAAAAATTTCAGTAAACTCTTTAAAAGCATCGATGGCGATAAATTGAAAAAAGCCCCGCAAGGCTACGACGAAGCCAATCCGGCAATGGACTACCTGAAAATGAAAAGTTTCACGGTAGGAACTGCCATAACTGATGCAGAGGTACTGGGTAAGAACTTTGCCGATAAGACCCTCACAATTTTTACTGCCATGAAAC
Source organism: Flavipsychrobacter sp. (assembly GCA_035497455.1). Taxonomy (GTDB): domain Bacteria; phylum Bacteroidota; class Bacteroidia; order Chitinophagales; family Chitinophagaceae; genus JAFIGV01. The sequence continues at coordinate 38,192 of DATJDL010000014.1, read as the reverse complement.
CGTTTATTGATTTTCTGAACCGGTCGGTGGAGTAGCCCAGATCACAATCTACCTATCGGCAAATGCCAGGACGAGCAAAGAGGGCACTGTTCTTAAGAAGCAGAAGTAACGTTTTTCCGGGATAACCGATTTAAAACCATGCAGAAAATCTTTCTTTTCCTTACGCTATTCTTTATAAATCTGAATAGTGGTTCAGCACAACATTTTTTGGATGGTACCTGGGAAGGAAACTACAGCAAAACCTTTTTAATGACACAGCCTCGTAAAATCGTCGTCAATATCGATGTGAAAGATGACACGGTGGTAACAGGCACGTCCCATCTTTACTACAATAATGATCACTATGAACACTACGCTGTAAATGGCCTATACAATCCTGAAGATTCCACGATATACTTTAGCGAGGATAGCACCATAGCTGTGAATTTAGGGGCGTTTGCATCCAATTGTCTTGGAGACTACAATATGAAGTTGAAAGTAACAGATAGCCTATTCAGCTTCAAAGGAAAATGGAGTGATAATTCTTCCTCTTTTTTAGGTTGCCCCACGACCGGTGTTTGGCTTGTTAAACCTATAAAGAAAAACCGTGCATTGCCTAAAGACCAAAACCTGCAAAGAAAAGAAGCCGTGCAGAAACTCATCGAACTGGATGCCGGCGAGAGAGACTCTATAAAAATAGAACTGATGGACAATGCAGAAATTGATGGAGATGTTGTGTCCGTGTATGTTAATGACAGTGCCGTATTATATAAGCAACGGCTCGCAGCGCAACCATTGATATTTTATGTTTCTATCCCGGCGGGTATGAGTATTTACAACCTTAAAATGGCGGCAGAAAGCATGGGTTCCATTGCCCCCTGTACTGCTGCTATGACTGTCTCTACGAAGAAACATCGTTATACCCTATACCTGTCCAGCAGTATGAATAGTAATAGCGTGGTGCAATTTTTCTTAAAAGAGTAAAAACTCGTTTTCAGGAGTAGCCCAGAATGATTGTCACTTGTAATACTTTTCGCTATGTTGGCGATAAGAGAGAAGAAAATGGGAAATAGCTGTTGATCTTAGTAGGAGGTAGGCATTTCAACATATAGATGCGCTAATCCAGGGCACAGCCATGTATGTGGTGGGTATGCGGGTATGAAGCGAACGAATTAATTTCTGTATACTAAAAACTCAAAAGGACGGTTATCTCTGCTATCCATTCTTTTTATGCGACGCCCAACCGGTTTTTGCTTCTTACTATATACATCCAGTAACTCACAACTGAGCTCATTATACAACTCATTATCCACTTTGCTGACCAACGACATCAGTTTATCTACATTTTCATCAAAATCCGTATCCCATTTTTGAGCCGCCTTAGTAATAAGCAGCAGCTCTCTGGATTTTTGCTTTTTCATGATCTAAATTAATTTTTAGCGCCATTGAATTTTAGAAAGATACAATCAAAATCAGCACTTGAAATTCTGAATAAAAAAATATCTACATTAAGTAGAAATACGCTTTTTATAAAAAAAGTTTTTTTAGTGCATGAGAGGTTTTTAGCGATGTTTGGAATGTAATATACTATCATTCAACAATATATGCAGTAATCTGACATGCCGTATTGATCCTAGACTCTGATAGATTGGAGGTACTACTAGTAAAAATTTGTCAGGTACGGATAGCGCTCTTCATACAGCGCTTTTACCTTGTTGAGTATTGTAGTACGGAGTGTATCCAGGTTACGCCTTTCGATGGCAGCGATGAAAATGCAGTCGCCGTTTGTATGATGTTCCCAGCGCGCCTTGAGCTGATTGATCAGTTCCTCCTTTACATCTTCCTGCAGCCACTCGTCGAATACATGTTTCTCGTAGAGATCCATTTTATTGAAAATGGTAATGCTGGGTTTGTCAAATGCACCGATCTCCTGCAAGGTTTTATTCACCGTGCCCATTTGATCTTCATAGGCCGGATGGGACACATCCACTACATGCAGCAGGCAATCGGCTTCGCGTACCTCGTCAAGCGTGCTTTTAAAGCTCTCTACCAGGTGGTGGGGCAATTTGCGTATGAAACCCACTGTATCACTGAGCAAAAAAGGAGTTTGCTCATAGACAACTTTGCGTGTGGTAGTATCCAGGGTGGCAAAGAGCTTATTCTCAGCAAACACTTCTGATTTGCTGAGCAGGTTCATGATCGTGCTTTTGCCCACATTGGTATAACCCACCAATGCGATGCGTATATAGGTGCCACGTTCTTTGCGTTGTGTTTGTGCCTGTTTGTCAATCTCTCCGAGCCGCTTCCTCAATAAGGAGATTTTATCTTTCACAATACGGCGATCGGTTTCAATTTCCGTTTCGCCCGGACCGCGGCTGCCTATACCGCCACCCTGTCTTTCCAGGTGTTTCCACATACCGCGGAGACGTGGTAGAATGTATTGGTATTGTGCCAATTCTACCTGCACTTTAGCCTGCGCTGTTTTAGCGCGACGGGCAAAGATGTCCAGGATCAGGTCACTGCGGTCTATCACCTTGACACCCAGTACATCCGCTATATTGCCCAGCTGCGAGCCGGTCAGTTCATCATCGAAGATCACAAGGTCTATGCCTTTTGCCTGCACATAATCACGTATCTCTTCCAGCTTTCCCTTACCCACAAAAGTGCGGCTGTCAGGACGCTGCAGCTTTTGAAAGAATATCTTTTCGGCAGTAGCGCCTGCTGTTTCAGCAAGGAAGGCGAGCTCTGCCAGGTATTCCATCAGTATTGGTTCGGTTTGTTCCTTGTAGATCAATCCCACGAGTACCGCCCGCTCTTCACGCTCAATAATATTTTTATTCTCTATCACGATTCTAAAATCAGTTAAAATTCTATGGTTTTATTTTTTTTCTTAGCCGGGATGCTACTATTTAAATTTCGTTCCGACGCTTTGTTCATCGAGCAGCCAGTATGATGCATTCAAAATAAGTTTCCAAAGCTTCAGGTTATTTACTGTTCGAATATCCATCCTTTTTAAGAAACTCCAACAGTTTCTCCTTGCAATTGCCTTGTATGATCACCTCGCCATCCTTCACACTTCCGCCGGTGCCGCATTTTGTTTTCAGCATTTTGCCCAGCAACTCCAGGTCTTCTTCCGTACCGATAAAACCGGTGACGATAGTCGCTACCTTCCCTCCGCGATGTTTGGTCTCTACGTGGACACGAAGCTTCTGTTGGCCTTTCGGCAACGTTTCCTCCTGCTCTTCGTCTTCGCGAGGGAGGTTCACGTCCGGATTCGTAGAGTAAACCAGCCCGCCTTGGTTGGCTTCTTTCTTTTTTGGCATAACAGTCAAAATTAAAGAACAATACCGTAACTGTTTTATCTGAGATATATTATGATTAAATTTGAGTTGATGTGCAGTTGCTTTAAAGTACCCGAATATGTACAAAAATTGTGACATCATTGGTTACCACAATACCATAAGTTAATCATCATGAAACGATACTTGTCTCTTTTACTTCTGTCGGTCAGCCTGTGTATGCAAAGCTGCTACAGCTACCGGCTGGCCACCCATGCGCAACCGGCGTCAGATCCGCATCGCAAAACGGCTCATGTTTATCTCTGGGGATTGGTGCAAAAGCCACAATTCATAGCTACTCCTACTTGCGATAAAATGGGCGTAAATGGTGTATCTGAGGTATATGTACGGACTAACTTTGGTTATGCACTGATCACGGTAGCCACCCTGGGCATATGGTGTCCTATGGTAATAGAATGGCGCTGTTCCAAGCCTTGCCAGCAAGTAGGTACCAGTGACTTATAATGTGATGACTCCCCCCTCAAATTCTGCGTTATGAAAATTGTAAAAAACGGCCCGCAATTATGGGAAAACCTTCATTGTACGGTAAAGCAACCCATCACCGATCTCTATGATCTGGTCAATGAAACTACCGGCACGCCGCTGGAGAATTATCATGATACCACACGCGGCATCCAGGATATCATGGCGGATTGTATCAGGAACCATTTGTCGCTACGGGCACTCGGCGGCTCCTGGTCGTTTACTCCCATTGCAGCAACAGACGGTATCATCCTCAATACCCGCGGATTGAATTCTGTATTCACTATCAGCGCTTCCAGCTTAAACCCCAATTATAAAGGAAAGCCCGAAGAGCTCAGTTTTGTACAATGTGGGAACTCTATCTGGGAACTTAACAACTACCTCAATCCCCGGGGAAGGTCACTGAAGACCTGTGGTGCCAGTAACGGGCAAACGATCGTAGGGGCCATGAGCACCGGTACACATGGCTCAGCTATCGACTTTGGTGCGATTCAGGACTACGTAAAAGGATTGCATATTATTACCGGACCGAATAGCGATGTGTACCTTGAGCGCAAATCGTACCCGGTAGTAAGTGAAACATTTATAGCGAAACTGAATACGAGCCTGATACAGGACGATGAGCTATTTAACGCCGCTTTGGTAAGCATGGGCGGTATGGGCTTTATCCACGGGGTAATGATCGAAACCGAACCCCTGTTTTTATTAGAATGCAGCATGCGTAAAGTACCGTTCGATCAGCAATTATTTGATCTTATGACCAGGCTCGATTTCAAACATCCGCAACTGCCGTATGCAGATAAGCGACCTTTTCAGTTCCAAGTGATGATAAACCCCTATGATATGAAGAATGGGGTGATGATGACAACAATGTACAAACAGCCGTATAGGAAGGATTATACGCCTCCGGAGATCAAAGACGATGTGTTGGGTCCGGGTGATGATGCACCCTGCTTCATCGGGAAACTAACACAAGTGGCGAAAAGCCTGGTCCCGGCTATCGTCAACAACCTGCTGGCTGCCAGCCTCAAACCTTATGAAAAGAAAATAGGAACACTGGCAGAGATCTTCAACAATTTCAACATACGCGGAAAGGTGGCGAGTGCTGCGGTGGGTGTGGCAAAGGAAGACTGTATTAAAGCATTGGAATTACTTTTGAAGATGAATGAAGAACATCATTTTGTAGGTTTATTTGCCTGCCGGTTTGTGAAGAAGTCTGATGCATTGCTTGCTTTCACCCGATTCGACCATACCTGTATCATCGAGCTGGATGGCGTGCTGTCGAAGGAATCGCTGAAATTCTATGACCTGTTTTGCGATGCAATGGAAAAATCCGGCATTGCCTTTACCTATCATTGGGGAAAGATGAACCTGCTGAATGCTGACCGCGTGAAACGCATGTACGGAGATTATTATTTACGTTTTCTGTTTGCCAGGAATAAGCTGTTACAAGAACCTATGCTCCAGGTTTTCAACAACAGTATCTTTAAAGACTGGGGTTTTGAAAACGGGGGAAATGCAAGAAGTGTTTGGGTGTAGAACATGTCTTTCCTGGATTTCATAAGATTCCATTGCCGAAAAATTCAGGTAATAAGTTATGTGATGAAGGATGTTGATATCCTTAAAGCTTCAAGGAGTTAGCATAGTCATGTCGGAGAACTTCCCACTGAAAAAATAATTACCTTCAAGCATAAATCAAGTAACAACTATGGAATATAGAAGAATGGGCAAATCCGGTTTGCAGCTAAGCGTATTGTCCTATGGATCATGGGTGACATTTGCAAAGCAAATTGATGATCATATTTCGGATAGGTTGATGAGCGTGGCATATGAAAATGGAATTAACTTTTTTGACAATGCAGAAGTGTATTCCCGCGGAGAGTCGGAAAAGATGATGGGAAGAGTGCTGAAATCCAAGACATGGGAGCGGTCTTCTTATGTTCTTTCCAGTAAGGCTTTCTTTGGCTGGCGCGGCGATGCCAACAAGCCCAACCAAACAGGTCTCAGCCGAAAGCATTTGACCGAAGCCTGCCATGAAGCATTGGAACGTTTCAGGGTAGATTACCTGGACCTATTCTATTGTCATCGTCCCGATCCGAACGTGCCTATAGAAGAAGTGGTACGCACCATGAATACATTGATACAACAGGGAAAGATATTGTATTGGGGAACCAGCGAATGGAGTGGTGCTGAGATCATGGAAGCTCATCTTCATGCGCAACGCCTGGGCCTGGAAGGACCGGCCATGGAGCAACCGCAATACAATTTGTTTGAGCGCTATAAAATGGAGGTGGATTATAAACCGCTGTTTCAAAATATAGGTATGGGCACTACTATCTGGAGTCCGTTAGCATCCGGGCTTCTGACCGGAAAATATAATGACGGAGTGCCCGTGGATTCCCGCCTGGCACTCGAAGGTTTTGAATGGCTGAAGGATAAAACATTAAGCGAGCAACGTATAGAAGGCGTGCGCAGGCTGGATGCTATAGCAAAAGAACTGGACACAAGTCTTGCGACATTAGCGATAGCATGGTGTATCAAGAACCCGCATGTTACCACAGCTATTTTGGGTGCTACAAAAGAGGAACAGCTGAAAGAAAACCTGAAAGCACTGGAGGTATATCCGCAACTGACGGAAGACATGATGCAGCGTATAGATGAAGTTATGGGTACGAAGCCGCTGGTGAATGCCTGATTTGCTGATGGCACAACCTTTTTTGCACTTTTTAAAGTCTATTCGCCGCATGAGCCTACAACCCAAAATCCACTTCAAGCCCAAGAACATTTTCCGGAGGATGAAGCCTAAGGAGTACTTTTTGTTATTGAAAGATGCATTCAAGGAATTTCAAGATGATAATGTTGTAAAATTAAGCGCTTCCCTCGCCTATTATACGGTGTTTTCTATTGGTCCCCTGTTATTAGTGATCATCTCCCTTACGGGCTTGTTTTTCGAACAGGAAAGCATCAGCAGTACGATGTATATGCAAATGCGAAGCCTGATGGGTGAAAGCGGGGCTACCTACATTATGGAGGTGATCCAGACCTTGCAACAACAAAAAAGTGCGGCAAAGTATAGTTTCCTGGGGTTTATTATACTCGCTTTCGGTGCCACGGGTGTTTTTGCGGATATCCAGGATTCTATCAATTATATTTGGTCAATACGGGCGAAACCCAAAAGAGGCTGGTTGAAATTTCTTACCAACCGGTTGTTATCGTTCTCCTTGATCGTAGGAATCGGCTTTTTATTGGTTACCTCACTACTGGTTAACTCCATTGCCGATCTTTTAACCCTTCGTCTCAGCAAATTATTCAACTACGAATCTGTACTGGTGTTCAAAACGGTTAATGTGATCATTTTATTTTTCATTGTATCGTTCATGTTCTCGGTGATCTACAAAGTGCTGCCAGATGCCAAGATATCCTGGAAAGATTCTAAGGTGGGAGCCCGGTTTACAGCATTTATGTTTATAGTCGGCAAATTTTTGATCGGATATTATCTCGGTAGCTCCAATATGTCCAATACTTACGGAGCAGCGGCGGCAGTCATCATCATTCTCAGTTGGGTGTATTATACCGCCATCATCTTATACTTCGGAGCGGAATTTACCAAGGTCTATGCCTGGAAATACGGGAAAGGAATACAACCTTATGAAAACTCTGTTTTTATCATAAAACGTGAAGCCAAGGAGCTTCCCAATCCTAAAGGAGAAGAAATAGAAGAAGAGAAAAAAAAGGAAGAGAACACGTAGAACAGGAAGAGTTCTGTTAAGATTTGTTTTAAGCCCTATATTAGCTTTTGTTTTATTCTGATTTCTGATGTTTTATCTTGTGGAATCAAACTCACCGTATAGCATTTCCGATCTTCATGCGAAAGTATTTGCAAAAGCTGATAGAGGCATCCAAGAGTACAAAGCTCATCCTTTTAGGATACATTGTTATTGTGGTAGCGGCATCGATACATCCTTTCTTTTTGGGTGATAAGGGCGGGTATAAACACTATAATAACTACGTTATTTTTAAACAGTCTTTTTTTCATCTCATTCATCACAAAGACCTGTATATTCTCTACTTGGATGAACAATGGGATCTTTTCAAATACAGCCCGGCATTTGCATTATTCATGGGCGTATTTGCCTGGATGCCTGACATGATGGGCGCTACAGGCTGGAATCTGCTGAATGCACTCGTCCTGTTTTTTTCCATCCATCATATACCGCAATTAGCACAGCGCCCCCGCCAGAAGATGCTCTTGTTTGTCTTTCTGGAAATGCTTACGTCCATACAGAATTTTCAAAGTAATGCCCTGCTTGCGGGATTGATCGTGTACGCGTTTTCATTTTTTGAGCGGCGGAATGTCTGGCTGGCTTCGTTGTGTATTGTTCTTACCGTATTCATAAAACTGTTTGGAATTGTTGCTTTTGCGCTGTTCCTTTTTTACCCGGAGAAAATTAAATTCGTGGTGGCTTCGGTGTTATGGGTGATATTGCTTTTTATATTACCTGTAGTGGTACTGCCCTGGGCAGAGCTGCAAGCGCAATATGCCAGTTGGGGACGCATGCTTTCCGAAGACCATTCCGTCTCTCACGGCTTGTCGGTGATGGGCTGGTTTGACACCTGGTTCGGATTGGGAAACCTGAAGAATGTTATCGTAGCCGGTGGGGTCTTGCTGTTTTGCATTCCGCTTTTCCGTTTTGCGCTTTATAAGAACGCCATTTTCAGATTGTTGATTTTAGCATCTGTTTTGCTGTGGATGGTCATTTTCAATCACAAGGCGGAGTCACCAACCTTTGTGATTGCAGTTACCGGGGTGGCGATCTGGTATTTTTCACAACAGCGTACTACGGCAAATTTTATCTTACTGTCCCTTGTATTTGTATTTACCTGCTTATCCCCCACTGATCTTTTCCCCCGTGCAGGAAGAACTTTTGTAGGAGAATACGCATTGAAAGCAGTGCCTTGCATATTTGTTTGGTTCAAACTGTTATATGATCTGATGCAAATGAAAAAAGAAGTTTCCTTATCCAAAAGCCTTTCATGAGCGGACTGGTCTTTAAGCTTTTCAAGTTTGGCATAGTTGGCTTTTCCGGGCTGATCGTAGATTTTTTGTTGACGTTCCTCTGCAAAGAAAAGTTGCGGCTGAACAAATATGTAGCCAATACGATCGGCTTTAGCTGTGCTGCCACGAGCAATTTTATGCTGAACCGGGTCTGGACCTTTCATTCTGGTGAACCAGCTGTATATACACAATATGGAAAATTTGTTCTGATCGCTATTGTCGGGTTACTCATCAATAGTCTTATCATTTACCTGCTTGTCAATTACAAGCAACTCAATTTTTACATAGCTAAATTTATCGCCATCGTCGTAGTAATGACCTGGAATTTCTCATTGAATTATTTGTACACCTTCCGTAACTAAACGGAATAAAGTTGAACAGTGAAAGTGCCGGAGAAACTATACCTGTCCGGGCGTTTGCAAAACTCATTTTTTAAGCTTCACCAGCTTCCTGAGCGAGGCAATATCCATAAAACGCATCAGGAAGATCATGCAGATACCGGCAAGTAACACAATGAGTAACTGCAGTATCCAAGGAAAGGAGAGATGCGTGATGATAAACCCGACAAAAATGAGTAAAACGAGATAAAAACAAAACGAAAACACCCAACGCACATCTTCTTTCAAGGTAAGTTCTTTTTTAGCAAAGAAAAGGAAATGAAGTGCCACCACTGTCTGTGTGACGAAAGCTGCAAATGCAGCACCTACAGCATTGTATCCGGGTATCAGGAAAAAGTTGAGTGTCAGATTGATGACAACACCGATCAGCGCAATGCGGATCATCAGCTTCAGATTTCCGTTAGCAGTAAGCAAGGTAGAATAGACGTTAGAGATGCTGAACGCCGGGAAGGCACACATCAACCAGAATAAAACCCAACCTTTTGTAGCAGGCAGCGAAGGATAAAGTTGCTGCATGATATCCTGGTGAAAATAATACGCCAACACGACCACTAGAAACGATACAGGTAACAAGATATTCACACATAATCTTATCAGTTCCTGCATATTTTCCCTGCGCGCGATCATGCCTCCGAAAATGGGCAGCAGCATACCGGCAATCATTAAGCCTATCATATTAATGAAGTCCAGCAAACGATATCCTGCAGCATAAATACTAGCTTCCTGCCGGCCCATATCACCGCAAAGCCGCTCCACTAAGAGCATATCTGAACGGGTGTAAACCGACATCAGAAAGATAAGCGCTGCATACGGAAGGCTTTTGCGGACGTGGTACAACACGTGCTTCCAATTGAGGGATAGCGTGAACGGAGCATGAGCGATCTTCTTTAAAAACACCACTCCCAATAGAACTGCCAGCGCATAGCAAACAATCTGTGCTAAAACAAACCATTCTATGGTAAATTGTTCCCTGTAATTGAAAAGTAAAAATCCACAGACGAGTACCATCAGCAATCGGTCACTTATAGATAAAATGCCATCTGCTCTGAACTTATGCAGACCGGCGATGTTACTTCTGATAAAGAGCAGCGTGGAATTTAATAGCTGTATTACCGAAATGCCTGCCAGCAAATGCAATTCCCGGCCATGATAACCCAGTGAAAATGCGATCAGGAATAAAATGCCCGTGTACAAAAGCCCTAAGACCAATCGCGCGGAAAGCAACGCAGGGAATAGTTTTCTTATGCCTGCCGGATTTTCAGCTATTGTTTTGCTGGTGTAATTGGCAATACCGAAATCCAGTAAGATCTGGAAGATGATGCCCAGGTTGAAAAGTGCCTGATAAGAGCCATAGTCATGCCCTACACGGTTTTGCACCGTATTGTCTATCATGAAAATCCACAGGGGTTTCACCAGCAGGTTCAGCAGCACGACAAACAAGATATTACGGGCGAAAAATCCGCGCATGGACGTTGGTTAGAAAAACGGTAAATGCAAACGCAGGTAAAATTATATTTTTGCCGCCAATAACATTATGCGCATCGCAGTAAATACACGGCTTTTATTAAAAGGTAAATTGGAAGGCATCGGCTGGTACACGAACGAAACACTAAAAAGAATAGTGGCGCAACACCCCGAGCACGAGTTTATTTTCTTTTTTGATCGTCCTTACGATGAGACTTTTGTTTTTGGAACTAATGTAACACCGGTGGTATTTGGACCTCCTGCAAGACATCCTGTTTTATTTTACATCTGGTACGAGATGCGCATTCCTTATATGCTGCGCAAATACAAAGCTGATGTATTTCTTTCACCCGACGGGCTGATGTCGTTAGCCACTAAAGTACCTACCTGCCTGGTCATGCACGACCTGGCATTTGAGCATTACCCAAGACATCTTAGCCTGGCTATCCGTAGCTACCTGAAGAAGTTTTCGCCGCTTTTCGCTAAAAAGGCGACCCGTATTGTTACCGTGTCAGAGTTCTCAAAGCAGGACATTTCCGAAAAATACAAGATCCCGCCGGAGAAAATTGATGTGTCTTACAACGGTGCTCATGCAGCCTATAAACCGCTTACATGGGAAGAAAAACTGGCTGTGAAGCAAGAATATACCCATGGCTGTGAGTACTTTGTTTTTGCAGGAGCGCTGCATCCCCGTAAAAATATAGTGAACCTGCTGAAAGCATTTATAGTATTCAAGAAACGACAGCGTAGCAATATGAAGCTGGTGATCGTAGGCAGACTGGCATGGAAATACGAGGAAGTGGAAGAGTTGCGAAACCATATGCCTTTTAAAGATGATGTGAAATGGGTGGGCTATATGAACGTGGATAAACTGGCAAAAGTGATAGGCGGTGCCTATGCCCTGGTATATGCCTCCCTTTTCGAAGGATTCGGTATTCCTATACTTGAGGCACAACAATGCCACGTGCCCGCTATTGTCAGCAACACCTCCTCCATGCCCGAAGTAGGCGGAGAGGCCGCTCTTCTAGTAGATCCGAAAGATGTGCAGGATATTGCCAATAATATGGAAAAACTTTACAAAGACGAAACCCTCCGCGCACGTCTTATCGAAGCCTCTCAGGAGCAGGTTAAGAAATTTAACTGGGAAAAGACCGCTGACGTACTGTGGAACAGCCTGATGCTATGTGTTAAAAAACGCTAGAAAGTAATTCTTCAGTTTTAAACTGCGGTATTTAATGAATTAAGAGCCTAAAGCGCTCTAAATTTCCACATGGCATAACATTCTGTGGATTAACGGCTGATTAATTATGAAAAGGATTCAAAAGATATAAATTTGCACATTACCAAATTGTTACTGTGTGAATCAATTTATGGAACCCAAAGGCGTCTTAGTGGCCGTGGGCGGTGCGGAAGATAAAGGCACTGACTTAGAAAAAGGGATCATAGACCGTAATCGTCTTAACTTTTTTGAACTCGGAATTCTCAGCAAGATTATCAACCTTATCGACAAAGATCAGGAAGCAAAGGTAGAGGTAGTGACTACCGCCTCTTCCATACCTGACGAAGTGTTTGAAAACTATCAAAGTGCTTTTGAAAAGCTGGGGGTGAAAAGTATAGGTCATTTGCGTATCCGCAACCGGGAAGATTCTTCCAACCCGGACTATCTGGAGCGCTTAAAGAACTCTAACTGCGTGATGCTCTCCGGCGGGAACCAGCTACGCCTGTCCTCTATCTTCGGAGGTACAGAATTTATGCAGGTGCTGAAGGAAAAATATTATAACGAGAACTTTGTGATCGGCGGTACCAGCGCCGGGGCGATGGCGATGAGCAATACCATGATCTATGAAGGAAATGCTTCATTGGCTCATCTTAAAGGGGAGGTGCGTATCACCACGGGCATGGGGTTGATTCAAAATGTGATCATTGATACGCATTTTGACAAACGGGGTCGTTTCAACAGGCTTGCACAGGCTGTTGCTGCTTATCCCGGCGCTATAGGAATCGGGTTGGGAGAAAATACAGGCGTTATCGTTACAGAGGGACACAATCTTACCACTATCGGACTGGGAACGGTGATTGTCATAGATGGCAAGAATATAGATTACAACAATATTGCCGACGTTGAATTCAACTCGCCTATATCCGTTGAGAATATTATCGTGCATATCATGTCAGCCGGTGATGTTTATAACCTCCGCGACCGGAAATATGAAGGAAAAGAACTGATCATAAAAATAGAGGATTAAGCAGGAGGCACAATAGCTGTGTTCTTGTTATAGATGATCGGGACAGACGACAACTGCGATTTTTCTAACGTTTATGGTTCCGGTATCATATTTTGCATTTTTCTGTCAATCCACTACGCTGTAATGTATTTCAATACGCTTACCAATTAATCAATATCATGATTTCATTAGATCTCACCGGGAAAACAGCCCTTGTGGCAGGTAGCACGCAAGGAATAGGTTTGGCATCTGCCCAGGCACTCGCATCACTAGGCGCTCATTGTGTATTGATAGCCCGTAATGAAGACGCCTTAAAAAATGCCGTAAATACCCTGGATGGGAAAGCCGGCCGGCAACATCAATACCTGGTAGCCGACTTTAGCAATGAAGAACAGGTGAAACAGGTTGTGAGTGATTACGTCGCGCGAAATCCGATTCATATTCTGGTTAATAATACCGGCGGACCGCCGGCCGGTCCTATTGCAGAGGCGAAGCCCGAAGCTTTTTTACAAGCCTTTCACCAGCACCTGATCTGCAATCACCTTATAACTACAGCAGTGGTTCCTTCGATGAAAGAAGCAGGCTACGGCCGCATCGTCAATATCATATCTACCTCGGTCAAAATCCCGTTGAAGAATCTTGGCGTTTCAAACACGGTTCGCGGTGCCGTGGCGTCCTGGGCGAAAACCATGAGCAATGAACTGGCTTCATTCGGTATCACGGTAAATAACGTATTGCCGGGTGCAACAGCTACTGCTAGGTTGGAGGCCATTATCAGCAATAAAACAGTGAAGGCCGGTGTCACGCGTGACGAGGCGGAACAGGAAATGTTACATGAGATACCTGCCGGGCGTTTTGCCCAACCGGAGGAGATCGGAGCTGTGGTAGCCTTTTTAGCAAGCCCTGCCGCTGCTTATGTCAACGGGGTAAGCATACCTGTGGATGGCGGGAGAACGGGAAGTATTTGATGCATATCGCACTGAACATCGCTACTTTAATCTTGATTTCACTTAAAAAGGATGCACCGGACAGGTCTGAATCTACCCCGTGCATCTTTTTTCTCTTTGTTGACTGTTATTATATTCCTAAGAAACGAACGCCTATGGTATAGGGATGTTGTTGCAATCCGCTTTCGTAGAGATTCGTAAGCTGATAGCTTCCGAACAATCGTACATAGCCATCGATACCGATCTCACCCGTTACACAGGCATTGAAATTGTTGAAATTGAATTGGTCACGGTTCTTTTGCTTGCCACGCTCGTCAGAAATTTGTTTTTGCAGTGAGTTGACACGGAAACCACCGGTGACGCCCACGCCATATACTAACCAAAGATCTTTAGACATGCGGGTTTTAGAAGTAAGCATCAGGGGAACGCTGAGATAAGTAATAGCTATCTTATTTTTCGAAAACAGCACACTGTCCATTACGATCTGTGGTGTAGTTTCATTTTGATAAGAGATCGGCTTGCTGAAACGGAAGTTATAGATCTGGAGCCCTAAACCCACCGAAGCATAAAGACGTTGTGATTTGGTTTTTACCATCCGGTATTTCAGCAAAATAGGATAGATGTTGACATTCACAGACTTGGCAACCTTCAGGCTGAAAAGATTTTCATTTTTGAGGTCAGAAGGTACCTGAAGCAGGCTCTGTGCTTCTGCAGATGCATAGTCGGTTTTATCTTTCAGACTATTGATGCCGATATCCAATATACCTACATAGATATCCCACTTCTTATTGCTGCTATCCTTTTCTTCTTCACTGCCGAGTTCTATTTCTATAGATTGATGGTTTTTTCCGGCACTGTCAGTAGTGCTTTTAACGATTTGTGCCCGGGCACTTAAAGAGGCTGATAAGGCAGCTAAAATGAGCAAGTATTTCATGGTGTTTCGTTTTTATAAATTGATAACTAATAATTCTTTATCTCCGATCTTAAAGCCAAACGAAGTATTCTTCAGGCTTTCGTTGATGTTTTTTACGGTTTCTACTTTTTCTTCTACGGTGTTTTTCAGGTGATTAAAGCCATCTTTTTTCTCCGAACTGAAATGCAGTTTGGCAAATAATCCTTTCTTTTTACTGGTTTGTTTTTCAGTGGTGACAGGATGCTCCGGTTGCACGGGCGGATCCTGTGTGACCGGTGTTACAGGTGGTTCCGCAGTTTGTGCAATAGGTAGTTCTTTGTTTTCAGGTGTGACAGGGTTTTGAGGGGCCTGTGTAGATTGGGAGAGAGGGTTTACAGGTGTTGGTTTTGATGATACTGGATGGAGTGATTTGTTTTTGGCAAGCGATAATGTGGATGGAGTTGAAGCAGGTGGTGAAGTAGGTGCAGGCGCAGGGAATACCGGTGCTTTTTTCTGCTGTATTTCAGATATAGAAGGAATAACAGCAGGTGCTTTTTTCTGAGCAACGGAAGAAGGCTCGGTAGTCGAGGTCACTGTAGGGTTGTTTCTCCACCTCAACACGTTAAAGCCAATGAGCAATGCGATACCCGCTGCGGCACCATACAGCAGCCAGCGTCTGAAATCCAGCACAATTCCCTGTTTCTTCAGCAGTTGCTCCTTATTCACAAATCCCGCGGCTTCCTCCACGTGTAATTTTGTTTTTTGATAAATCTCCAGCTCCTTTTTAAGTTCAGGATGATCTGCCAGAAAATCCATCAACTCCGCTACTGCAACCGCATCCAGCTCATCGTCGATAAACAGCATCAGGTACTCCTCGTAGTTCTGTATCGTAATCATTTTTTTCTTTTTTAGATGATCTTTTCAACACTGATCAGATAGTCTTTCATCGTTTTTCTTGCCCTGTGCAGGTACACTTTTACCTGTGTGTCGTTCAGACCTGTTATTTGTGCAATCTCTTCATATTTATACCCTTCGTAATCTTTCAGCAAAATGAGCGCCCTTGCCTGTTCGTCCAGTTTTGCCAATGCTCTTTCCAATATCCGTTTCAGGTCAGGATGAGAAGGCTTCACATTTTCATTGCTTTTTAGCGTATCGGTCAATTGCACCCTGCTCTTTTTTCTGTACATATCTACCGACTGATTATATGCTACCTGAAATAAAAACGCTTTTCCTTTTTCTGACGGGACATTCTCCTTTTTTTGCCACAGGGTTTCAAAACTACTTTGCACAATATCCCTTGCGTCTTCCTCATTGCCCGTACATTTACAGGCGAATCGGAAAAGTGCATCAGCCCAGTCTTGTACACAAACATTGTAGCTTTTGGCGTCCATTCAAGAAGTATATAGCCGTGCAGGCGGAAAGGTTACAAAATTTTGAAAAAGATTTCTGTTATGCCTAAATTTTCTCCCATGCTTGTGTTTGCAGGAAATAGTTTCCCTTTTTTACTTTTACAGTATGCCTCTCTACCGTGAATGGAGCAGTGATCCTTACAGCCTGGCGGCTATATGGGAGATCGCTGAGCCTGAAAGTTTTTTCCTGGAACGTACGCGCGTCCATACCGATATTAAGAACCCGAAAAAAAGACTGGAACATCTGGCGGGGCGCTTTTTATTAAAACATTTGGAAGAAGATTTTCCGCTGCTGAATATACATATTGATGAGCACGATAAGCCACGCTTGCCAGACAACGAGTATTTTTTTTCAATATCGCACTCTTATCCCTACGTGGCTGTGGTGGTAAGTCCCTTTGTGGAATGTGGTATAGATATTCAGGTCTGGCATCCCCGTATGGAGCTCTTACAGCATAAATTTTTGTCGGAAAAAGAACAGAAATTGTTTACCGGCGATCCGCAACTGCTAACACTTGCATGGTCTGCGAAAGAGGCAGCTTATAAATGGCAGGGACGGCGCGGTGTAGATTTTATTGAGCATTTACCCATTCAGCATCTCCAAAAAGAAGATGGATTATTTCAGATGGATGTATTGCTTCGACTTTCCAGCCCCTTTGTCAAAATTACAGTAAAAGGCATGATAGAAAAGGATTTTGCTTGCTGCTATACTGCAAGTACCAGGAACAGATAATAAATATTAATTAATGCAATGTAATAATTTTTCCTGTTTTGAATCAATTTTTTCCTTTTTTTCATTCAAAACATTAGTTTTGCAAAAAAAATAATCTGATGTCATCCTTACGTTTTCCAGCCTTGCAAGATTTAGGCAATGAAGAGAAAAAAATTGGCCATTACAATGGCAAGCGCATCACCTCTATGTTCGCCAGCAACGTCTTTAACGGACGCACCATGCGTGAATGTTTAAGCGATGAAGCTTATAAGAGCCTTCAGTCGTCTATCAAAGCGGGTGAAAAGATTGATCGCAGGATGGCGGATCAGATTGCAGCAGGTATGAAAGCCTGGAGCGAGGAGCGGGGTGTCACCCACTTTTCTCACTGGTTTCAGCCGCTTACCGGTACTACTGCCGAGAAACATGATTCTTTTTTTACGATAAAATCAGACGGAACTGCCATAGAACTATTTGATGGGGATGCGTTGATCCAACAAGAACCCGATGCATCCAGTTTCCCCAACGGAGGTATCCGTGCTACTTTCGAAGCCCGTGGTTATACGGCGTGGGATCCTTCTTCCCCTGCTTTCATCATGGAAAGCGGTTATGGTAAAACACTGTGCATCCCAACCATTTTCGTAGCCTATAGCGGTGAATCGCTTGACTATAAAGCGCCTTTGCTGAAGTCGGTCCATGCACTGGAAAAAGCAGCAGTAGACGTTTGCAATTACTTCGATAAAAATGTAAGTAAAGTTTCCATTACGCTGGGATGGGAGCAGGAATATTTCGTGGTAGATGAAAACCTGGCGAATGCCCGTCCTGACCTGGTGATGTGCGGAAGAACGCTCGTAGGACACGCGCCGGCTAAGGGGCAGCAGCTGGAAGACCATTATTTCGGAACTATCCCCGAGCGGGTTTTTGCTTTCATGCAGGATTTTGAACAGGAATCCTACAAACTGGGTATCCCGCTGAGAACAAGACATAACGAGGTAGCACCGGGACAATTTGAATGCGCCCCTATTTTTGAGGAAGTGAATATCGCAGTAGATCACAACTCGTTGCTGATGGATATCATGAACAAAGTAGCGAAGCGCCACAAACTTAAAGTGTTACTCCATGAAAAGCCATTTGCCGGTGTAAACGGCAGCGGTAAGCATAATAACTGGAGTATGGCGACCAATACGGGCGTCAACTTACT
The DNA here is from genome assembly GCA_035497455.1 of Flavipsychrobacter sp. Lineage (GTDB taxonomy): Bacteria > Bacteroidota > Bacteroidia > Chitinophagales > Chitinophagaceae > JAFIGV01. Next base: position 20,091 of record DATJDL010000014.1, on the reverse strand, counting down.
GGCTCCGGGTAAGACTCCCCGTACCAATCTGATGTTCCTTACCTTCTTCGTAAACACGATCAAAGCTGTACACGACCATGCAGACTTGCTGCGTGCCTCTATAGCCTCTGCAGGCAACGATCATCGCCTTGGAGCCAATGAAGCTCCTCCTGCCATTATTTCTACATACCTGGGTACTTACCTGAGCAGCGTGCTGGATGAGATAGAAGAACGTGTAAAAGACAAATTCAGCGAACAGGACGAAGTGATTTTGAAGCTGGACATTCACAAGCAAATTCCTGAATTGCTGATGGACAATACTGACCGCAATCGTACCTCTCCATTTGCCTTTACCGGAAACAAATTTGAATTCCGTGCCGTGGGCTCCTCTGCCAACTGCGGATCGCCTATGACGGTGCTTAATACCATCGTAGCGGATAGCCTTAAAAAATTCAAGAAAGATGTAGATGCGCTGATCGACAAAGGAGACAAGAAAGAAATTGCTATTATGCATGTGTTGAGAGACTATATAGTAGAGTCCAAGAAGATCCGCTTCGAAGGAGATAATTATAGCGAAGAATGGGCAAAAGAGGCTGAAAAAAGAGGATTATCCAATTTCAAAACAACGCCGGAAGCACTTGATGCTTATATATCCGAAAGTGCCAAGAAGGTATTCTTTGAAAATAATATCTACAGCCCTCGTGAACTCGAAGCACGTCACGAGATCATGCTTGAAGACTACGTGAAAAAAGTACAGATCGAGGCACGCATTCTGGGCTATATGGCTACCAATCATATCCTGCCGGCAGCTATCAATTACCAAAACACGCTGATCGAGAATGTACGTGGCTTGAAAGATCTCAACCTGGGAGAAGATGCTTACCGTGCACAATTAAATCTGTTGAGAATAGTAAGTAATCACCTGCAGGAAATCAACGATAATGTGGAGGCTATGATCTCAGCTCGTAAAAAAGCCAATGAAATCGCCGACATGCACAGACGTGCGGATATGTATTGCAACACGGTTAAAGTACTGTTTGACAAAGTCCGTTACCATACTGATAAGCTGGAGCTCATCATCGATGATAAGCTATGGCCGCTGCCTAAATACAGGGAGTTGTTGTTCCTGAGATAATCCAGCTTCAGCTTTGCCGACTGTTGTCTGAAATTTACCAATGCCGTAACGATTTTTATGTTGCGGCATTTTTATGGTAGCCATAATAACTCCTATCTTTAGGTGTATTCAGCCATGAAGCTAAGATTACTCCTCCTTCTTTTCAGCAGCCTAAGCAGCCTGTTATTTGCCCAGTCAGCAGGTGACACACTTCCTTATATGAAAAACAGGGAACTTCCTTCCTTCAATCTATTAAGTCTCGATAGCACGGAGTTCAATACCAGTCATATTAAAGAAGGTAGAAAAATCATGATGGTATATTTCAGTCCCAATTGCGATCACTGTGAACAACTGACAACAGAATTGATACAGCACCAGGATAAGTGGACGGATGTAGAGATATATATGATCACTCCCTTGCCACTTCTCTCTACCTTGCGGGAATTTGATTCGAAATACCATGTGTCGCAGCAAAAACAAATGCATCTTTACCAGGAACCTGCCCATCTTTTTTTAGACTACTATGGTGTCCGTTCCTTTCCTTATATCGCCCTTTATGATGAACATAAAATGTTCGTTAAGGCGTTTCCCAATGGCGTCAGATTTGAAGAGCTGATGGAAACGGTAACGGGTAAAAAATAACGCGGACCGTGTACTCATGGTGATTTTTTCTGTCAACCTTTTTAGGATGAGGCACGGGTCTGAAAATTAAAAAACTTTGAATGTTGATGGGCTTTATAGATTTTTGTTTACTAAATCTACAATATGGTGTACTCGATGACGGGTTTTGGACGAGCAGAAGGAAATATAAACAACCGGCAAGTAATAGTGGAGATCAAATCGCTGAATGGAAAGCAGTTCGAAATGGGAACCAAGCAATTACCCCCTATTCTACGATCTTACGAGCTGGACTTGAGAAATATACTGGCATCCCGGCTACTGCGCGGCACCATTGATTTCAACATTGCGGTAAAACAGGATGGTGCCTCAAAACCCATGTTGATCAATACAGATCTCGCCAGGTATTATTACCAAGGCATGAAACAGATTTCCAACGAGCTGGGTGTTGCGGAAGATAATATCTTATCCACCATCATGCGCATGCCTGAAGTCATTGCAGCAGACCAGGACGTGCTTCCTGAGGCTGAATGGAACGAGGTGATGCAACTGATACTGCAAGCATCCGATCTGTTAATGAAACATAGGCTGGACGAGGGGAAGATGCTGAAAAAAGACCTGGAAGAACGGATCGGGAATATCAGTGCCCTGTTGGAAAAGATTCTTCCTCTGGAACCTCAACGTGCAGAAAAAATAAAAACGAAACTACAGCAAATGCTCAATACCATGGTAGGCAGTGAAAATGTAGATGCGAATCGTTTTGAGCAAGAGATGATCTATTACCTGGAGCGCATTGATTTTTCAGAAGAAAAGATCCGTCTGAAACAGCATTGCGATTATTTTATGGAGGCAATCCACAATGATGAACCGGCAAAAGGAAAGAAACTGGGCTTTATCCTGCAGGAAATAGGCCGGGAAATCAATACATTAGGTTCTAAAGCCAATCACGCCGATATACAGAAGATCGTCATAGAGATGAAGGATGAACTGGAGAAGGCAAAAGAACAGATTTTGAACGTGTTATAATTTTAGCAACTGTCATGTATTTAAAAAAAACAGTTTTTTATTTGTTTATCCTGGCATCCTCCGTATTTTTTTTGAACGGTTGTATGCCCTCCCCTTATTATCAAAAGAGCTATACACTTCCGGGGAATGAGTGGGCATATAGCCATGCCCCGGCATTCAAATTTGAAATAGACGACACGGCTGCGATGTATAACCTGTATTTTATCATACGGCATACGGAAGCCTATCCTTTTTCCAACATCTGGCTGTGGATATATACGAAGCAGCCGGGAGAAAAAACCTTTCAGAAATCCCGGATTGAGATTCCTCTTGCTGAACCTTCGGGAAAATGGCTGGGACGCGGCATGGGCGAGATCTGGGAACAGCGGATGCCTATCACACAGGATAACCAGCCCATGGTATTCTCCAAACCCGGCATTTACGAAATACGTTTCGAACAGAACATGCGCATTAATCCTTTACCGGAAATATTACAGGTAGGACTACGTGTGGCCAATATGGGACATCGTAAAGCACCCATTACTGCCAAAAAATCATGAGTATCTTCAGCACCTTATACTCGTTGCTGCTTGCCTACATTGTAGCGGCGCTTGTATTTTGGGGTATTAGTCTTTATAAACAAAGTGAGCGCATCTATGAGCAGGAAATGATACATCTTCGCACACAGGTGGACAGTGTTGCCTATCCCCAGAAATTTGTAAATGCCAAGCACGAATTTGAAGATAAAAGAATTCGACGCATCAAGCAATACAGCGGAGAGGGAAGCACTTTTCTGCTAATCATCCTTATCGGCGCCGGTGTCGTCTATTCTTCCTATCGCCGGGGCAACCGGCTTTCCCAGCAACAATCGAACTTCATGCTGTCGGTGACGCATGAGCTCAAGTCTCCCATCGCTGCCATGAAATTGAACCTGCAAACACTGGAAAGGCATAAGCTGGATGAAGAAAAGCGCCACTTACTCATTGGAAAATGCATTACAGAAAGCAACCGGCTCAACGATCTCTGCAATAATATATTGATGGCTTCGCAGATGGAAGGCAAACAGCATAAAGCCGTTTTTGAGAGGTTGAATTTCAGCGAAATGATCGAAACGATCACCCTGGCTTATTCACAACGATACCCCGAACGCATTATAGGTAACCTGCAGGCGAAAAATGCGGTTATCCAGGCTGACAAGCTGATGCTGCAAATGGCGGTGAACAATCTCATTGAAAACGCGGTCAAGTATTCTTCCGGGGAGATCACCATCCATAGTTTTACCAGGAAGCGCCAGCTATATTTCAGGGTATGCGACAATGGTACCGGCATACCCGATGCAGAAAAGCCGAAGATCTTCAGAAAATTTTATCGGATAGGAAATGAGAACACGCGGGTGGCAAAAGGCACCGGACTTGGATTATACCTTACGGAAAAAATCGTTCATCAACACAAGGGACGCATCAGTGTCAAAGACAATAAGCCCTCCGGAGCCATATTTGAGATAGAAATACCTTTGCTCTGATTTATTCAGCTTTCCAATGCTTTAAGGTTCACCTTAAACGTCCTTCGGTGGTAAGGGGAAAAACCATGTAGTTTTATGGATCTACGATGCTGCAAGGTGCCGTATCCTTTATTTTGCCTCCAATCGTACTGAGGATGCTGTTCGTGAAGTCCCAGCATATACTCGTCCCGGTAGGTCTTTGCCAAGATGCTTGCTGCCGCTACAGATGCATAAATGCCATCGCCACCAATAACTGTCTCATGAGGTATGCCTAAATAAGGAATAAACCGGTTTCCGTCTATCAGGAGCAATTCCGGACGGATACGTAATTGATCGACAGCCAGGTGCATCGCTTTTATAGAGGCCTTTAATATATTAATGGTATCTATTTCCTCATGGTTGATCATTGCAACAGCATAGGCTAAGGCATTATATTCGATGACCGGTCGTAATAAATTTCTTTCTGCTTCCGTGAGTTGCTTACTATCATTTAATAAGGGGTGGATCGTCTTTTTAGGCAATATGACTGCCGCTGCAAAGACGGGACCGGCCAGGCAGCCTCTGCCCGCCTCATCACAACCGGCTTCTATCAGCGTTTCATGGAAGTAGTTTTTCATATAATGGCAGATCAACTCACAAATATAAAAAGTCCTCTTGCAATAAATTGTTAGATTGGATAATTCCCTTTTATAAAGGTTTCCAATGACAGTACAGGTGTTTCGCATCCATACCGCTGTTTTGCCTGCCTTCCGGCAAAAAAAAGTCACAGCTGGTAAGCTGTGACCCTATCTAAGAATAATACAATTATCAATGTGCCTCTTCTCCTGCTTTCAACGGAACAGTCTGTGGAATAAAATCTCCTCCGTTTCCATCGTCTTTATAATCATAAGCCCAACGGTGAACTTCAGGGATCTCGCCGGGCCAGTTACCGTGACCGGGATTGATAGGTGTAGTCCACTCCAGCGTAGTAGCTCCCCAAGGATTCGGCGTAGTCAGTCTACGTCCACGGAAGATACTTACGAAGAAGTTTACGATAAAGATAAACTGTGCAAAGAATACAATGATTACTACAATACTGATGAACGCATTCAGACTGCTGAAATGCTTGAATGATTCCCAGACAGAGTAGTCATAATAACGACGCGGCATACCGGCAACACCTTCATAGTGCATCGGCCAGAAGATCAGGTAAGCTCCGGCAAACGTGATAAAGAAGTGGAAATAAGCCAGGGTATTATTCATATACCTGCCAAACATCTTAGGGAACCAGTGATAGATACCCGCAAACATTCCGAAGAAGGCAGACACGCCCATTACAATATGGAAGTGAGCCACCACGAAATAGGTATCGTGAAGATGAATATCCAACGCCGAGTTACCCAGGAAGATACCGGTAAGACCACCGGAAATGAACAGGGACACAAAACCCAGAGCGAACATCATCGGAGGTGTGAACTTGATATTCCCTCTCCAAATGGTAGTCAGCCAATTAAATACTTTTACCGCAGAAGGTACTGCAATAAGCAAGGTCAGCAATACGAAGATCGAACCCAGGAACGGACTCATACCCGTAACGAACATGTGGTGCGCCCATACAAGGAATGCCAATACCGTAATACCTACCAGTGAGATGATCATAGCGAAATAACCGAAGATAGGTTTGCGACTATGGCAAGCCAATACTTCTGACGCCATACCCATACCGGGAAGCATGATGATGTAAACTTCGGGGTGACCCAGGAACCAGAACAAGTGCTGGTAAAGGATCGCAGAGCCGCCGATATGCGGTAACGCCTTGCCGCCGATAAATATTTCAGAGAGATAAAATGATGTGCCGAAGTTTCTATCAAAAATCAGCAATACGAAACCAGAGAACAATACCGGGAAAGATAATACACCCAATACCGCAGTGAATAACAAAGCCCAAATGGTCAACGGCATACGAGTCATGCTCATGCCCTTAGTACGCATGTTGAGAATGGTAGAGATATAGTTCAACCCGCCCAGAAGAGACGACACAACGAACAATGCCATACTGATAAGCCACAGGTCCATCCCTACACCGGAACCGATAGATGCTTCTTTCAGTGCACTTAACGGGGGATAAGTAGTCCATCCGCCGGATGCCGGTCCTGTTTGAACAAACAAGGAAATGAACATCACAATGCTGGCAACAAAGAAGAACCAATAAGAAAGCATGTTCATGAATGGAGAAGCCATATCACGGGCACCAATTTGAAGAGGAATGAGTAAGTTGGCAAATGTACCGCTCAAACCCGCTGTCAATACAAAGAACACGAGGATCGTTCCGTGCATGGTCACTAAGGCATAATAGAATTCCGGAGACAACTTCCCGCCTTTCGCCCATTCACCCAGGAACTTCTCCATTAAAGGAAAGGTCTGATCAGGAAAACCTAATTGTAAACGGAAGAAAACTGAAAACAAGGCACCGATCACAGCCCAAATGATCCCTGTGATCAAAAATTGTTTTGCAATAATCTTATGATCCTGACTGAATATATACTTTGTAATAAAATGCTGCTCATGATGATCATGACCGTGGTGATCGCCGTGATCACCCGCATGTCCTCCATGTGCTACATGTGCTCCTTCTAAAGTTACTTTTTCACTCATTGTTTTGTTCTTTATTTACTTACTCCGAAAATGATCTGTTATTTATTTCGAAGGCGTATTCATGGTTATCGCTTTCGTAGTGGTATCTGCTGTTGGTATCACTGTAGAATCAGCAGCCGGTGCTTTTGCCGGATTTTGAATGGCGTAGTAAGATTGTTGTTTTTCCATCCAGGCCTTATGTTCCGCTTCCGTTTCAACAATTACCGTTCCGCGCATAGAGTAGTGTCCCTTACCGCACATCTGATCACAGCTGATCTCGTATACAAAGTTAGGGTTTCCGGTTATCTTCTTCATTTCCTCGCTGGTGTATAAGGGAGTGAACCAAATGGTGGTGACAATACCTGGTACAGCATCCATCTTCATACGGAAGTGTGGTAAGCCCACATCATGTATCACATCGCGGGAGCCGATCACCAGTTTTACCGGTCTGCCTTTTACAATATGCATTTCACCATTTTCAGCAATTACATCATCGGCATTTGCTTTATCATTCCAGTCAAGACCTAAAACGTTATTGGCATCGTTGATTTTACGGAAGTCTCTTTTACCTAAAACTCCGTCAGCACCCGGATAACGGATCACCCAGTTAAACTGCTTGCCTACTATTTCCACAACCTGAGCGTTTTTAGGCGCTTCTGATGTCATTTTCGACCAGTTACGCAAGCCCACTGCCACCAGGGAAGCCATGGCGATGGCGGGGATAGTAGTCCAAATCAACTCCAGTTTATTATTATGAGCCAGGTAGTAGGGAGTACGCTTTTCTGTAGACTGGTATTTAAACGCGAACCAAAAAAGCAATGCCTGTGTGATAAAAAACACGATCCCGGTAACGTAGATCGTAACCCTAAACATCAAATCATATTGCTCACCGTGTTCTGAAGCAGATACCGGAAGCATCTTGTCCGCCATGTATAGATGACATTCCCAAATACCCCAAACTCCAATAATAAAGAAAGCCACAAGCAACCAGGCCATCAAGCGGTTCACCTGCTTGCGCACTTTATCTTCGCCACGAAGAATGGTAGCATATTCACTTGCTTTAGCTATTTGGTATATAATGATAAATACCAGCGATATGATTACTATTGTTATAAATCCCGACATGGTCAGTTATTCTTGTATTTTACTATTTATTTTAATATTCTATTCTGTCAGTGTTGCCGTTAGCTCTGGTGTAATAAAGCTTCCTTCAAAAGCGGGTGGTTATTCGGTATCAACGACGCTTTAGAAAGTGTAGTACCCACAGACAATATCAATACTCCGATGAAACCAGCAAATATTCCTAACTCATACCAGCTCAGGTGCCAGTGTTGCGCCAATGGACCCGGCATCGTCATAATATAGAAATCCAACCAGTGACCGAAAATAATCACCATCGCCATAAAGGTAACCGTAAAATAGTTGCGCTTGCTCGGGCGGCTCATCAGGATCAGAACAGGCATAATAAAATTGATCACGAAGGTGGAGTACCAAATCAGGCTGTACGGACCATGCTGACGTATCTTGAAATACCAGGTTTCTTCCGGAATATTTGCATACCAGATCAACATATACTGATCAAACCATACGTAGGTCCAGAAAATACTGAAAGCAAACATCAATTTACCGAGATCGTGGATATGTTCTTTAGTTACAATTTCCATGTTACCCTGGTTCTTCAGGTACACTACCCAAAGTAAGATCAAAGACATACCGCTCACGAAAGCACTCGCGAACGTGTACCAGCTAAACATCGTAGAGTACCAGTGTGCATCAATGCTCATGATCCACATCCACGGTGTTGTACTCATTTGGGTAAGAGCATAGACTAACAGGAAGCCGGCAGACCATTTCACCATATTCCAATAGATCTTCGTGCTGTTTTTAGGTGCGTTTTCCTGTGCAAGGGACAGGGCGCGGAATTTTCTTCCGAAAAACGACCAAAGTGCTATAGTTACCACAGTAAAGCCGACAAACATTCCAGGGTTAAGGAAAGCACTCTTTCCTTCCAGAATCTTATCTCCTTTCGGATGAACCCAGTGATAAATGGGATTATGACCATCAATATCAAAAACAAAAGCTACGCACATCAATATGATTCCTGCAATCAAACCAAATATCCAAACGTTGGCACCGATGGCTTCAGGAACTCTCTTGTAGGCTACAATCCAACCGCCTTGTGCCAGCGAAGCTGCAGCCTGGATAAATACACTTGCCACACAGATCAGGAGGAAGAAAACACTGTTATGTAACAATACGATCCAAAAACGTGTTCTTTCCGCATGCATGATTTCATGATCAGCAGCATGGCTGTTCATTAGTGTTACAGCACCTATTATCAAAGTGATCACACCAATCAAAATCAGCACCAGAGCTGTGGTCTTTAGCCTTGCCGGTATCTCAAAACGATCAGTCATTGGTATTCTTTTAAGTCTTTAGTTGTTTACTATTATTATTAATGTTTTGCTGTATCTGCTACTGCTGCCGTTGTGCTATCCTTTACAGCTACGGCTCCTGTTCCCATGGTGAAGGGTGCCCCACCGTTTTCAGCCTGCATCTTCTTGATGTAAGCGATCACCTGCCAGCGCTGTTTGATATCCAACTGCGAAGCATAAGAGCCCATCATGTTTTTACCGTATTTAATAGCCGCGTACATTTGACCTACGGACATATTAAGGTATTTGGCGTCCTTAAAATTAGCAGGCGCTGCTGCAAATTTCCCGTTACCGCCATTATACAGAGGTCCGTTACCATCCAAGGCCTGACCGTGACAAACGCCGCAATAAATATCATACAGACGTTTACCTTCTTTTAGCTGGGCTTCGTCAAAACGGAGATCAGTCGTAAATGTCTTGTAGGCGTTTGTATCACCTTCCACCAAATGATCCGGCAATTCATGTCCCTGCGCCACAGTACCCGGTACCGGCAAACGGCTGGTTTGTCCGTCAGCAAAGTTGGGGTTCGCTGTATAGGCATCGTAAGCACGTGAGTAGGTCATGTCGGGTGCGTAAATCTTACCCGGGTTACGGCGTTTGCCACCGCTGTTGCAGGCTGCCATTCCTATGCCTACTATCAGCGCTGCTACCACTATGCTTTTTGTTTTGTTCATAATAATGCTCAAAAAATTCAAATTATGAATGTGCTGTTACTATTCCTTTTTCGTAATCTTCTTCCTTATCCCATCTGCCGTACCACCAGCCTTCTTCCGCCACCTGCACATATGTCTCATTGGCACCGGTAGATTTCAGAAAATCAATGACTTCCTGCTCTGTTACATGGCTATTCAACTCAATCGTCAATACAAACGTATCATCCGTCTGACGGGGATGGAAAACGTGTTTTTTTACTCCGGGCATGATCTGGTTCAGGTAGCAAAATGTCAACACCATTCCTACCGCTGCGAATAATACTGTCAATTCGAAAGTAATAGGAATAAAAGCCGGTAATGCGAAATGCGGTTTACCGCCAAAATTCACCGGCCAATCACTCGTGAAGATCCACGACATAAAGCCCAATGCGGTAGATGTACCGGTAATACCGTAGATAAAGCCCGCTACATGAAGATCAGTTTCCTTAAGTCCCATAGCATGATCCAAACCGTGCACCGGGAAGGGTGTAAATACATCATGCATTTTGTAGCCGCTGTGACGCACTTTCTTTACAGCAGGAAATAAAACCTCCTCATCAAGATATGTAGCTACTGCAAATTTTTTAACTGACATATAATAAAGTCAAAATTTAAAAGTCAATACTTATTAAGTACCCGGTAGAATCATTAAGGTTCTACCCATACATCACTTTATCCCTCTCGCTGACACGCCTAATGGTGTGCATGTTCGTCTGCAAACTGTTCTGCTGTCTGCTCTTCAATCTTCGCCATTTTCTTTTTCTGCGCCTCACCCGATGTTTTCAATACAAACTTGATCTCAGCTATAGCAATAACAGGGAAGTATTTTGCAAATAAGAAGAAGCAGGTAAAGAACAATCCGAATGTGCCCAGGTAAAAACCAACTTCCGGCCATTCCGGAGAATAATATGCCCAGGAACTTGGTAAGTAGTCACGATACAATGATGTAACGATAATTACAAAACGTTCGAACCACATACCGATATTCACCACGATGGACATAATGAACGTAAACACGATATTTCTGCGTAATTTTTTGAACCAGAACAACTGCGGAGATACTACGTTACACGTCATCATCGCCCAGTAGCTCCACCAGTATGGTCCGAGAATACGCCATTTGAAGGCATCTTGTTCATAAACTACCTGGCTGTACCATGCCATGAAAAGTTCTGTCAAATACGCCACACCTACAATAGAACCTGTCAAAACGATTACCTTATTCATCGCTTCGATGTGACCTAAGGTAATATAATCTTCAAGCCCCATAATGCTGCGGCAGACAATCAACAGCGTTTGTACCATGGCAAAACCTGAGAAGATCGCACCGGCAACGAAGTAAGGTGGAAAGATCGTCGTATGCCAGCCCGGGATCACCGAGGTTGCAAAGTCAAAAGATACGATAGTGTGTACGGAAAGTACGAGTGGTGTAGAAAGCCCGGCCAATACCAAAGACAATGCTTCATGACGCTGCCAGTTCTTGGCACTGCCCGTCCACCCAAAGGAAGCCATACCGTAGGTCATCTTACGGAATTTGGTTTTGGCACGATCACGAACCGTAGCGAAATCGGGAAGAAGACCTGAATACCAGAACAATAAGGATACTGTAAAATAAGTTGAGATCGCAAATACGTCCCAAAGGAGTGCCGAATTAAAGTTAGGCCACAACGGACCACGGGAGTTAGGATAAGGCAATACGAAGAAACCGTCCCAAACACGTCCCATGTGGAAGATAGGGAACTGACCGGCGCACATTACGGCAAAGATGGTCATGGCTTCTGCTGCCCTGTTCACCCCGGTACGCCATCCCTGACGGAAAAGAAGCAAGATCGCGGAGATCAGCGTACCTGCGTGACCGATACCCACCCACCATACGAAGTTGGTAATGTCCCAACCCCAGCCGATGGTACGGTTAAGACCCCAAGTACCCAGACCCCAATACACAAACCAAAACACCGAGAATGCTCCGAAACCCAGCAAAGCCAGCGAAAAGAAAAAGCCTATATACCACATCCTGCCTGGCTTCGCCTCTATCGGACGTACGATGTCTTCCGTAACCTGATGATAGTCCTTATCACCATCCACCAGCGGCTCTCTTACAAACGATTCGTATTTTAAATGCATAATGCTATTAAAAAAATTCAAAAATCAAAAATCAAAATAGTATCAAGTACTAAGTATGCGGCATTCAAAGCTTCTACTCAAACTCTTCTCTTCGTCACAAATCCTTTCAAAAATTCAGCACTTAAGATTTTAAATCTTTAAATGTGCTTATTATGGAAATCATCATTCGGGAAAGTCTCCTCACCGTTCACGATCACTTCTTCCTTCATCAGGTGATCTGCATTTCTCACTTTACTCAAATAGTTGATGTTCGGTAAGGTGTGTATTTGCTCCAACACATAGAACATACGTTCCGGCTGATCCTGTGTACGAAGTTTGTAGATCGCACTTTCTTTATCATTTACGTTCCCGAATACAATACCTTCTGTAGGACACGCCTGCTGGCAAGCGGTGCGTGCTTCTCCGTCTCTCAATGGACGACCTTCTTTCTTCGCATGCAGTTTAGCATCCTGTAAGCGTTGCACGCAGAAAGAACATTTTTCCATCACACCGCGGCTACGTACCGTCACGTCCGGGTTCAACACCATCCGTGTCAAATCGTCGTTGATATCATCGCGGCGGCCGTCCTCATATTGATTATCATCAAAACAATCGGCACCGTTAAAGTCCATCCAGTTGAAGTGACGTACTTTATAAGGACAGTTGTTCGCACAATATTTAGTACCGATACAACGGTTATAAGCCATTTGGTTCAACCCTTCACTGCTGTGGTTCGTAGCCGATACCGGGCAAACGTTTTCGCAAGGTGCATTGTCACAATGTTGACAAAGCATCGGCTGGAATACCGTTTGAATAGAATCCGGATCATCAGGCATACCGCTGAAATAACGGTCGATGCGTAACCAGTGCATTTCCTGGGATTTTAAGACGTGCGTCTTCCCCACTACGGAAACGTTATTTTCTGCCTGGCAGGCCATCAGACAAGCACCACAACCGATACAACTGCTCAGGTCGATAGACATTCCCCAGTGCAAACCGGGAGAGATATAGTTTGGATACAGCGTACCGTTCTGACGGAAGCCTTCTTCCATATCCTGCAGGTTACCGGGGCCTTCTACGTGGCTTTCTCCGTGACCCCCTTCATGTGGGGCAGCAGCGCCGTGTTCCGGTTTTCCGTGCTCACCGCCGGGATTATGTTCTTCGTCCCAGGGAAGGAAGCTGTATTTACCGATTTCCGCTTTGCGTTCATGCTGCAAGTGATGCGGATCTTTTTTAAATTCTTCTAAAGTATATTCATGGATTACGGGACGACCTTCATGACTCATGTGGGTCTGCGTAATAGCCACGTCATAGGTATCTGCTGTTTTCGCTATAGTAGCACCGGCATAACTGTCGAAGGTAGTACCATTCCATACCTGTAACGGATAGGCATTCTTCCCGGTTTTAGCGGCTGCGCGACCAACTTTTTCATCACGACCGTATCCTAATGCCACAGCGACCACGTCATTGTGAATACCTGGTGTTACCACGATCGGCAATGTCAGTTCCTGACCGTTCGCATTGATCTTTATAACACGCTTCTTTGTAACCACCTCGGTGATACTTGTAAGCTCTTCATCCAGTTCCTTTGCCTTTTTAGGAGAAATACAGGCGTAGTTGTCCCAGGTAGCTTTGGTAATAGGATCCGGCATCTCCTGCAGCCATGGATTATTACTCCAAGCGCCACCCTTGCCTATAGATACTTTCTCATAAACGATCACTTCCATTCCACCGGCAGCTTTTTTGCCCTGGATGTTTGCTATAGCTCCGGCAACATTTCCGGTGAAGGAAGCACTGCTCATTCCGGCAGTTGAAACTGAATGTGCCGCAGAAGCGGTATCCGATGAAGTGCTGCTTGCAACATGACTTCCACCCGTTTCTATGATACCTTCCTGCAATGCCTTATCCAGATTAGTTTGTCCGCCTAATTTAGCCATCCAGTATTGATTCCAATATTGGCCATAATTAACGGCAGACCCAGCCCAGGCCAGCAAACTGTCCTGGAACGCACGCGTCTTGAAAAGAGGTGCAATACCCGGCTGCATCAGGCTATAATGTCCCGACTTCGGTTCAGCATCACCCCAGCTTTCGAGAAAGTGATGATCCGGAATAATGTATTTACAATGTTGCGCCGTTTCATCCATCCTTTCGGAAAATGAAACCGTAACTGCTACTTTCTTTAATGCTTCGGCGAATTTACCACCCTGGTAATAATCATATACGGGGTTTACATCCTGTAGCAACAACGTACCCACTTGTCCGGCATTCATAGCTGCCACCAGGTTTACGATGTCGCTGTCGATACCTTGTTTATAATAGCTGGTAACTCCCCAGTTAATTGTCGTTCCGTTTGCACCGATTGCTGCGTTGATAGCATTTACAACCGTCTGAACATTTACATCATTAGAGCCGCATACCACGATACCGTTTCCTTTCTTCAGGTCAGCCGCTGCTTTTACAATGGTTTCGTTGAGCTTTTTGCTTCCAAAAGAAGGATTCGTGCCATTTAACGCGTTATACAATGCTACCACTACTGCACCATATTCTGATGGCTTACAGGTAGCACGCTCATCCGCAGATGCGCCAGAAATAGTGTGATTCGCTTCTACCTGGTAGTGCTTAGCCATTTCAGGATGCTTGGCACTTATCTTCCTGGCTTCTCCGTACTGTCTTGAAAACTCGATAGGAGCTAACCAGGTACCCAGGAAATCAGCACCGATACCCACGATGGTTTTGGCATTGTTGAAATGGTAGGAAGGCAAGGAACGACGGCCGTAGCTCGCTTCGTTTGCCAACAATATTCCCGAATAAGAAACAGCATCGTAAGTGATGTGTTTAAAATTCGGATATTTTCCAACAAATTGATTGATAACGTCTTTGGTGGTAGGACTCAGAATGGTAGAAGTCACCAGATACCCCTGCTTGCCGGCATTGGCACTCAACGCATCTTTGATCATTTTATCCACCGCTTCGAAAGTCACTTCGTGACCATCCGCATAAGGCTGACGCAAACGTGCTTTATCATAAAGATTCAATACGGAAGCCTGCACCCGTGCAGAGGTTGAACCTTTTGTGATCGAGCATTTCTCGTTGCCTTCAATTTTAATAGGGCGCCCATCCCTTGTTTTTATAACAATGGGACAATAATCTCCACCATCTACAAACGTAGAAGCGTAAAAATTAGGGACTCCCGGCTGGATGTCTTCCGGCTTGATTGCATAAGGGATCACCTTACGCACGGGCATTTCACAACTGGCGGCCAACATGGCAGCGGCTGTACTGAAACCCAAATATTTCAAAAAGTCACGGCGGGGCGTAGTGGCATCCAGAAGATTACCGCTAAGGTCAAACGGGAGAGATTCTTTAAACTCATCCGCTTGTTGGGGAGCTCCATTTTCCTGAAGATCCTCCACTCCCATCCAATATTGTTTTTGACTCATAGATAATTTAAAATTCAAAAAACAAAATGTTCAAATTCCAAAAATTAATTTCCAAATACGTGCTGTCGGCTAAAGACGCTCTATCCTAATAGTGACATTTTTGACACTCCAAACCACCAATATCCTCTACCGTTACACCTGCGCGCTTTCCGGATTTGATCTCTTCGTGGTATTTTTCAAAAATGCTGTAATAGTTATTGTCTGCAAATTGCACTTGTGTTTGTCTGTGGCAGTTCACACACCATCCCATTGAAAGTGGCGCGAATTGGTACACTTCATCCATCGTTTCAATAGCACCATGGCAACGTTGACACTGTACTTTACCTACAGCTACGTGTTGCGAGTGGTTAAAGGAAACGTGATCCGGAAGGTTGTGGATCTTCACCCACTCAATAGGCTTGGTGATGATATTACCATTGGCATCACGCTTATAGTCTTTCTTCACCGGATCCCAACCTGCATATTCATAAAGCTTCTGAATTTCAGCAGTTCCGTTCACCTCTTTTCCTTCTGCCGTGATCAACTTTTCCTCGCCGGTATACTCATTGATCTGCTTATGGCAGTTCATACACACGTTGGGAGAGGGCACCATGGCTTGCTTACTTTTTTCAGCGCCAGAATGGCAGTAAAGACAGTTAATCTGGTTGACACCGGCATGCACCTTATGCGAGTAAAAAATAGGTTGTACCGGTTCATAATTTTGCTGGCGACCGGTTTCAATAGCCCCGTTGGTGATCCAATAGCCGCAGAAAATAAAGAACAGGATAACGCTGATAGCAATGAATACCTTATTACGGTAAAATGGAACTTCTTTTTCGTTAGGCAACCCTTCCACATCATTTGCAACGCGACGCAAACCGTAGTTGGCCCGCCACAAAATAATCATCAGCGCCACGAGGGCCAGTGTAATAAAGGTATAAAGCCAACCGTTACCATCTTCTTTAGGCGCACCGGCAGCATCCGCCGTAGGACCTTTAGGGGTGGGAGGCTCTACTGAATTTACATAGGTAACAATGGCATCGATATCCTCGTTGGAAAGATTTGGAAATGCCGTCATGGCGGTTTTATTCCATTTGGCATAGATATCGTTGGCATATTTATCGCCGGTAGCGATAAGTGCCGCCGAGTTATGCACCCAATTATGGAGCCACTCTTTGCTCGGCACACGTGCATCCACACCTTTTAGTGCAGGACCTGTTGCATCCTTTAACGGATTGTGGCAAGAGGCACAATTGGATTGAAATAAGGCCTTACCATCAGGTGCGGCAAAAGATGTTACGTAGCTGAGAAACAGCGTAATTATCAGTAAAGTGGTAGTCCTTGCGAGTTTCAGATACATCGGCTTTTTGAATTCTGAACAAGTATAAATTATTGGAAATTAACTTTCCATTTAGACAAAGCGTCGGCAAAACTACAACACAATGCTCAAAAGTTATAACGATTTTTGAAAAAAATTTTCCTTTATTGACAAGGGTTTCAGCCCATATTTGATTAATGACAATTTTAGAATGTCATTTTATTGTCAAGAAATTGAAAGAAAAACCAGCGCTTAAAAAAGTGTCTTTCCGGCAAAAAAGAATATGTATATTATCCATGTGTATAAAGTGTGAGTATGTTAAAGAGATTGACGACTTTTCCGTTGGATCATAGCCTTTCATTTTAAAATATTTTCTCTTAAAAATGAAGACTGCCTCTTGCGAGACAGTCTTTTTGCCAACGTGAAACGAATAAACGGGCTATAGGTATTTCACTTTCTTTGATATATGATGAAGCTTTCAGGTACATAAATCCCATTTTCCGCATTGATATTGCTCATTTTAATTTTCCGGCTTGCCGGCTATATATAGTGGTAATAGGAGTAGAGGGTTGTCAATAAAAGAGGGGTACAGATATAAAGGACAATAGACATCACCCGTCTTGTATTACTACAGTTTGCACTGTACCCCCTTTCTTTGCGAACAATTGCATTTTAGAGGTATACACTCTTTATTGGAGTGATCCCTGTTGGTCCTATTGTTTCATGATGACTAGCTTTTGCGTGATGAACACTTTGTTGCCTTTCGTCAGTTGTAGCATATAGTTCCCTGCTGCCAGTTCATGACCCAGGTGTACTTCATAGTTTGCCGTGCTGCCTGCATGGGTCAGGGTACGGGTCTGTACCTGTTGTCCCTGTTCGTTGTACAGCTCCACGGTATAGCTGCCGTTCGCCAGGTCACTCAGCGCCACCGTGAATGTTTGTGCTGTCACCGGGTTCGGGTAGATCTGTACGTTGCCCGTTGCCCGGTCTTCGCCCCGTTGCGCGATGTTGGAATAGACATAGGCCTGTGAGGCGGATAGTCCTTTGATACGGTAGTAGGCGGTGCCTTTCTGTTCCTGTGCGTCCAGCCAGGTATAGCTGATCGTTTCATCACCGCCTTTCTTCGCTACTACTTGTATTTTCTTAAAGTCTTTGCCGTTCTCCGACTGTTCTATTTCATACTCCGCTACGTATTTCTGGTTGTTCACGTGCCATTGTAGTTTCGTGCCGCTGGCTTGTTTCGTGGCTGTCAGCCGGATGCCGGCTAAGGCAAGGGGATTGTTTCGGGTCAGCGTAATGAGGAAGCGGTTGATGTTCCATGACCCTGTCGCATTCGTGACGGTGAAAGCGTAATTCGTAGTGGAGCTGTTGCTGATCGGGGTGACGGTGTTCGTGTATTGGTCGATCAGCATGGCGGTTACATTGGCACCCAGGTTCTGCGCATTCAGGGTGAACTGGTAGTTGTTCAGGGCCGTCTTCCAGAATTTCAGCTGTACCGTATCGGTGCTGGACGGTTCCTGGCGTTTGCTGATCACGAGGTGGCTCGTGCCTTCGCCTATTGCCAGGTTTTCGTTGATGTTCTCCGGTTTCATCACATCTTCATCCGTTATGGCTGCATTGCTGTAGCTAGCGTCCAGGTATAGTCTCACGCCGTCTACTTGTTGCGGGGTGGCGGGAGTGTTTATGTTGTACAGCTCCAGTTCCAGTTGCTGCTCCAGGCTGGTGGTCTTGTACACGCTGCTGAACTGGTTGCCGGTCTTCATCGTTTCACTGAAGTTCAGTTGTTTGTTGCCGGGGATCAGGAAGCCTTGACCGCTTTGCAGGTAGCGGAGGTTGTTATCGTCTGTGGTGTTGCCGGTACTTGGGGTGACCGTGTAAGTCGCGCCATTCTTAGTTAGTGTCCTGTAGCCGCCTATCGTGTTCATCTTCGAGTCCCATACGTAGAAAGTGTTCAGGTTGTTGGCGGTGCCTACCGCATCGAGGTCCACCGGGGAGGCGTAGGGGTTCGGTATCAGCGAATAGGCGGTTCCGGGTTTCCCTGCCGTCACATTGCCCTGATTCAGGATGCCCGTCTGCCGAAGGGTCGTAGTGCCCGACCAGGGCAGAGCAGGGTTCAGGTAGTTTTCCGGGCGGATGGTCTTGTCGCCTCTTACAAACAGGAACCACGCGCCACCGTTATCGGTCAGTTTATCGGTTGAAGGGTTGTGGGTCGTAGCAGGGGTCACCAGGGTGGTGCCGTTCCAGTATTGCAGCGAGGTCGTGTTGGAGGAGGAGTCATAGCCGTTGCTGATGCCTGCTCCCGGGCGGCTTACAAAGGTGCCGTAGCCGGATTGGTAGTTGCTGCCTGTTGTGGCGCGCCTGTTCTCCTGCCAGCTTTGGAAGATCGTGGGCGCTGTAGCGGGTTGCACTGCGGCACTCAGGATGCGCCATGCTCTGTTCGTATCGCTGGGTATATAGCGCTCTATGATCACGTTGCCATTGATGCTTGTAGTGGATGTGTTCGTGATCGGGGTCACTCTTGCCGTCAGGGAGGCTGTGCTTCTCAGGGTCAGTTGACCGCTGGTGTGCCAGGTGCCTGCTATCGGTTGCAGGGTGTGGGTGATAAAGAGGCTGTCTTGTTCGGTCACACCGCTTGTATTGTCAAAACGCAGGTTCGACACGGTTTTATTTGTAAAGAGGTTCGGGGGAACGGTTTGGGCTGGTGCGGTCGTGTAGTAGGGACTCACGCCGCGGAATTCCATCGTATCCAATAGGCCGTTTGCTTTGATCTTGCCGGTGGTGGCTGCCGTAGGAAAGCTGAGTTGCCCGGATACCGTCATTCTCTTACCGTTGAGGTCGAGAATGTTCTTTGCTGCGTTCGCGTTGCTGTCGTTCGTGATGTTCGTCAGGTATCTGTGCTGGTCGAGTTTGCAGAGGTTGATCACATTCGATGCAAAGTTGATGCTCGCATGTTGCGGAGGTACGCAGCCTAAGAGCCAGTTGTATTTCGACGACGCGACCCAGGAGCGGGTCTGGGGCCGGTTCACGCCGATCCTGAACCCCGGCGGCGTCCTCTACATCGGCCATTCCGAGCGGGTGACGGGCCCGGCGGCCCATGTGCTGCAGCCCGCCGGCCTGACCACCTACGTCAAGGGAGCGGGGGCATGAGCGCGGTCACGGTCCTGGTGGTGGACGACAGCGCCACCATGCGCAGCCTGATCAGCGCCGTCCTGCGCCGCGATCCCGAGATCAACGTGGTCGGCACGGCCGCCGATCCGCTGGAGGCGCGCACGAAGATCAAGGACATGCCGGTTA